>NZ_JBVHKD010000030.1:0-1054 GCF_055559695.1 Micromonospora sp. NPDC023869 | reverse complement strand
GCTATTCACTGCTTGGTGGTGGAATTCTCGGCGGCCGGACGTCGTTGTAACGAAGACCGGCCGCCTCAAGCGCCCGCCCGCCGCCGCAACCCGCGCGAGCCCCGGCCCCCACCGGGAACGACCCGCCCCCACCGGTCGTTACACCTGGACCCGGCACCCGCGAGCGGCCACCACACCCCGCCAACCCGGGCCACCCTCCCCCGAAAACCACCCCAGCGCCAGACGGCGTCGGCACCGCATCCCCCGCGGCGCCCCACCCCCGAATGGAGCTACCCCCATGAACACCATCCTGCGCAACAGCGTCCTGGCCATCGCCGGACTCACCGTCGCAGGCGGCCTCGCCGCCGGACCCCTCAACCACACCACCACCGACACCACACCGACCAACCCCATCACCGCCGCCATCCAGACCGACAAGCCCGACACCACCACACTCATCCCCCACGGCGTCCAGGGCACCCAGTCCCACATCGACCTCAACGACGAGCAGACCGCCAACGCCAAGGCCATCATCGCCGCCACCAAGAAGGCCGACATGAACGAACGCGCCGCCGTCATCGCCATCGGCACCGCATTCCAGGAATCCAAGCTCAAGAACCTCGGCCACCTCGGCGCCCGCAACGACCACGACTCCCAAGGCCTGTTCCAACAACGCCCCTCCTCGGGCTGGGGCACCGTCGCACAGATCACCGACCCCGAATACTCCACCCTCGCCTTCCTCAAGGGCCTCAACCAGGTCGACGGCTGGCAGGACATGCCCCTGACCGTCGCCGCCCAGACCGTGCAGGTGTCGGCATACCCCGACCACTACGCCCAGTGGGAACAGCAAGCCGCCGACCTCGTCACCGAACACTGGAACAACTGACCCACCAACACCACACCACGACGGCCGGCACCCCACCCAGGCAGCCGGCCGTCACCACACCACCAACCGGCACCGCGACGCCCGCAAGCACCGCGACGCCCGCAAGCACCGCGACACCCGCAAGCACCGCACGTTAGAAAGGGTCCCCTGCTATGCACCAGGCGATAGCAGGGGACCCTTCCTTACATC
>NZ_JBVHKD010000029.1:0-1349 GCF_055559695.1 Micromonospora sp. NPDC023869 | reverse complement strand
GGTCGCGTCCGCGCGAGTGGTGTAAGAGACGGCCATCGCGGGATCCGGTTTGATGTTATGCGGCGATCGGGGTGGGGTCGGTCTGATCGGTGTGGTGTTGGTCGGTGTTGATCGTGACCATGCGGGCTTTGGCGAGGAGTTCCAGGCCCATGTAGCGGCGTCCTTCGGTCCACTCGTCGGTCTGCTCGGCCAGGACCGCGCCGACGAGGCGGATGATCGCTGGGCGGTTCGGGAAGATCCCGACCACGTCGGTGCGGCGGCGGATTTCCTTGTTCAGGCGTTCCTGTGGGTTGTTGGACCAGATCTGGCGCCAGATCTCTCGCGGGAACCCGGTGAAGGCAAGCAGGTCGTCGCGGGCGGCGTCGAGGTGCTCGGCCGCGGCCGGGAACTTTGCCTCGATCGTGGCCACGACCCGCTGGAACTGGGCCCGGACGGCGTCGGCGTCGGGCTGGTCGAAGATCGTGCGGACCAGGGTCGCGATCCACGGCTGCGCCGACTTCGGTACCTTCGTCAGCAGGTTGCGCAGGTAATGGGTCCTGCACCGCTGCCACGATGCCCCGGGCAGGGCAGCGCCGATGGCGGCCACGAGTCCGGCGTGGGCGTCGGAGATGACCAACCGGACGCCGGTCAGGCCACGGGCGGTCAGCGACCGTAGGAACGCCAGCCATCCGGCACCGTCCTCATCCGAGGCGACGTCCAGGCCCAACACCTCGCGTTGGCCGTCGGCGTTGACCCCAACGGCGATCAGGGCGTGGACGTTGACGGTCCGGCCCGCTTCGCGGACCTTCATCGTCAGCGCGTCCATCCACACGAACGTGTAATGCCCCGAGTCGAGGGGCCGGTTGCGGAACGCCTCGACCTGGGCGTCCAAATGGGCGGCCATCTCCGACACCTGCGACTTCGACAGCTGCCGGATCCCGAGCTGCTCGACGAGTTTCTCCACCCGCCGGGTCGACACCCCGAGCAGATACGACGTCGCCACGACCGACACCAGGGCCTGCTCCGCCCGCCGCCGGTGCGTCAGCAACCAGTCCGGAAAGTAGCTGCCGTGGCGCAGCTTCGGGATCGCCAAGTCGATCGTCCCGGCCCGGGTGTCCCACTCCCGCTGCCGGTAACCGTTGCGGGAGTTCACCCGCTCATCGCTGCGCTGCCCCCAGCCGGCGCCGCAGATCGCGTCCGCCTCGGCGGACATCACCGCCTGCGCGAACGTCTTCACCATCGCCTGCAACACATCCGGCGACGCGCCCGCGATCTGCTCGCACAGCAGGTCAACAGGGTTCACACTCTCAGATGCGGCCATCGCGCATCACTCTCCTTCGTTGGATTTAGCCGTCTCGAAGGATCGCGCG
>NZ_JBVHKD010000028.1:0-1367 GCF_055559695.1 Micromonospora sp. NPDC023869 | reverse complement strand
TGGGATCGTCGGGCTTGGGCTTGGGATGTTCGCCGCCAGTATGACCAGTGCAGGGTGTGCTCCGGTGGTAGTGCCATGGTGAGGACGAAGGCGTTGAGGAGTCGGCGGATCTCGGCGACGGTCAACGTGATGATCTCCGGCTCGGGGTCGGGCTGCTGGGTGGCGAGGATGGTCAGGACGGCCAGGGCGAGCATGGCCAGGGTGATGAACCGGTGCCAGCCGGTCCAGCCGCGGACCTGGTAGTGGTCCAGGCCGACCTGGCCTTTGCCGGTCTGGAACAGTTCCTCGATGCTCCAGCGGGAGCCGGCGACGGTGACGAGGGTGTGCAGCGGCGCCGGGCGAGGCGCCCAGCAGAGGTAGAAGGCCAGCTCGCCGGTGGTGCGGCTGCGGCGGATGAGCAGCCACCGATACTCGCCGGGGTTGGTGGCGGTGGTGATCCACGCCCACAGGTAGTCGCGGGGTCCTTTCGCCCCTGGCCCGCAGCTGTGCTGCTGCCACTGGCGGGTGGGGATTCGCTCGGCGAGGTCGTCAACGCGGATGAGGGTGCGGCCATCGTTGACGGCCACGCGCCGGTCGCAACCGACCGCCAGGACGTAGCCGACGCCACGGTCTTCGAGGTCGGCGCGTAGGCCGGGGTCGGCGCCGTAGACCTCGTCGCCGGTCACCCACCTGAAGGGGACGCCGGCGTCCAACGCGTCGGCGATCATCTGCCGGGCCAGTGCCGGCTTCGTCGCGAACCCGACGTCGTCCGGCACGCCGGCGTCGGCCAGACGTTCAGGCCGCTCGCACCACGTCGTCTCGGGTAGGTAGAGCCGGCGGTCGATCAGCGCCCGCCCGTGCGGGGTGATGTAGGCCAGGAACACCCCGACCTGGCTGTTCTCGACACGACCGGCGGTGCCGGTGTACTGCCGCTGCACCCCGACCGAGCACACGCCCTTCTTCAGGAACCCGGTCTCGTCGCAGGCCAGGACAGCGTCGGGGTGGCCGAACTGCTCCACCAGCCAGGAACGCACGTCATCGCGGACGGCGTCGGCGTCCCACACCGCCGTACGCAGCAGCCGCTGCATCGCCTGCGGATCGGCGTGACCCGCCCGCTCCGCAAGCGACCAGCAGGTCTTGCGTTCCACGCCCGACAGCAGCCCTTCCACGAACTGCCCGGCCGTCCGGCGCGGCTCCGCCCGCACGAACCGATCAGCGACACGCGTCTCCGCCTCGTCGAGGATGACCCGCCACCTGGCGGGGTTTAAGCTGTGGCCCACGGCCATCGCGCGATCTTCGGTTGTCCTCACAAACCATCGATGATCAACGCGGTGGCCGTCCTCATGCCCACGCCACGCCCAACGCCGAAGCCAAGTGACGTTGGAGTA
>NZ_JBVHKD010000027.1:0-1534 GCF_055559695.1 Micromonospora sp. NPDC023869 | reverse complement strand
ATTTAGCCGTCTCGAAGGATCGCGCGGTGGCCGTCTCTCATCTACGCAACACGCCCATCACGGGCAAGTCGTACACCACTTCCCTGGACGCAACCGCACCTCCTGCTGATGAGAGGTACAGAGCGAGTAGCTGGGCGGCTGCCCGCGCATCATGCAACGCGGAGTGTGCTCGGTGCGGCGGCAGACCGGCTGCTCGACAACAGTCACGCAGGCTACGTCCGGCCGACGGCAGAAAGTGCGAGGCCAACCCCATAGTGCACAGGCCGTCGGCGGGATCGATGGGCACATGGACCCCTATCCGTTTGTACTCGGCCTGCAGGAACGACGCGTCGAAGAACAGGTTGTGCGCGACAAGAACACGACCGCGCAACAACGCAGCGACCTGTCCGGCGAGTTGATTGAACCGGGGAGCTCGCCGAGCTTCGGCAGCGGTGATGCCGTGAACATGCTGCGGGCCGAGGTCCCGCTCGGGGTTGACGAGACTGCACCATTCCCCGATGACCTGCCCGTACTCATCAAGGTGCACCACTGCGATCTCGGCGACCCGGTCATGCCAACTTGTCCGGGTGCCGGTGGTCTCCAGGTCAATGACTGCGTACATGGTTCCTCCCCTACGCCGTCAATGCCGCTGTGCTGTCGGTTACGGCTGCACGCAATCGCGACAGCCACCGAGGGGGCAGCGGTAGCGGCTCACCCAACGCACGCAGGTAGCCGCGGCGGTAACGTGTCTGCTCGGTGTCATCCCACAGCTGCGCCGTCATCGCGACCGCCGAGGCCAGCGCTAGACAGGCCGCCGCAGCCGGTGAAGCAGCTACCGATTGCGCAGCCGCACGTTGCGCGAGTTCCTCCCAGGCTGGCATCCTGGTCGGCCACGCAAGCGAGGTGATCTTCGCATTCGTCATTGCGCGATGCCGCTCGACGGCCTCGCTGTACCGGCTCCGCTGGTCACTGATCTCGTCAAGCAGATCGGGGACCGTCAGGATGTGGCGCTTCAGACGGGACGTAGTGGAGGCCGGCAGGAGGTGGCCGATCTTGTCCAGAATGCTATGCGTTGAGTTGACCTGACCGTCGACCAAGCATCTCCCCTCCAACAATCGCATGACCGCGACCAGTCGACCGGAATCACGCTCGATCTCGTCGAGTTGCAGGATCCAGGCGCCACCGGCACGGCCGGTGGCGCTCAACTGCCAGAATGCCAGCGCTTCGCTACCATCACTATCGGCGCCGTTGGCAAGGATCACATGGCCTCGGACCCCGGGAACATAGTCAATCGGCACAGTGGGTTCGTAGTCGGATCGACTGACGTCGGACGCCACGACACTCCTTCATTGTCGACAAAGGAGAGTCAATGTGAGCACTTGTCACGTCGTTCCAGATCAGGTGAAGAGGCACCGCTGTTCACTCCGACGTTCCGCCCCGGCGTCCAATCGGCTGACCCGCCTAGTACTCCAACGTCACTTGGCTTCGGCGTTGGGCGTGGCGTGGGCATGAGGACGGCCACCGCGTTGATCATCGATGGTTTGTGAGGACAACC
>NZ_JBVHKD010000026.1:0-1954 GCF_055559695.1 Micromonospora sp. NPDC023869 | reverse complement strand
AGCACCGATCACTTACGAGAAGAGCACCCGGCCAGCGCCAGCTACGCTGGCCCCGGCCGCATAAACCCCGTGTCCAGGGTCAGGGGTCAAGCCCCGTACTGAACCCACACTCACCATTGGCCCAGTCTGCACGACACCCGCCGACATGGTCTGCCAAGTCCGCGTCCGCATCTGCCACCGAGCGGGCGCGCCGCTCCGGCCGGGGGCCGTCATCGATCTGAGACGAGACCGTGGTCGTAGATCGACGTAACGCTGCGATGGTCGGAGCATGGCCGTTCACCCGCTGGCGACGGCGCGGCGGACCACCGCGTCGTTGAGCGCCGCTCTATTGGTACTGGCAGGATTGACGTCCTGCACACCCGCGATCAAAGCCGTCACCGGACTGACCGCGGATGCTGACGGCCGGCCGCTCGCGGCGCTGGCCTGGTGCGCGGACCAGCCGCCGGACGTCGTGGTTCTCCGTATCGCAGACGATCTGGCCTCGCCGTCCCCGTCTGACGCACCGACTCCGTCGTCCAACTGGCCGGAGTGGCGGTACGACGTGCAGCAGCGCGACGCGACCTCACCGGCCACCGTTGAGCTGACGGGCTTCCCGCCTTCGCCGGGCCCTGCCCTGGGCACAGGCTTCCGAATGCGCGTACTCACCAGGAACAACAGCTTCACCTCCCACGACGTGAGCTTCCGGCTTCCTGAACTGGCCGACCTGAAACCAGGATCGGTCTTGATCACCACTATCGAGACCAACAGAGAGGTACAGAAGACCGTCTCCCTCGACGAGTTCGGACGCCTGGGAAGGAACGCCTGCTGAACGCTGGCACAGGGCAGTCATGACACAAGCCCTGTGTCCTCCTCGACCCATGATCAGGTGCACTGATCTTCCGCAATACGCGCGCCGCGTAGCGTCAGGTGGCGCCTGTCGCTACGCCGGCCGGAACCGCCGATCAGCGGATACTGGCTACTGTGTCTGTATCGATGGGACCGGGGTGGCTAACCGAACCGGTCAGCGAGCTTCGTCAGCTTGGTGACGTACGCCGCCCAGTCGTAGTCGTGGGGGACGCCAGAGTTCTCCCGCCGCAAGCCGATCGCCCTGTCGTGCTGCTCGCGCATGATGTCGGCGTGCCCGGCGTGACGGGCGAGGTCGGTGGTCACGTGGATGATGATTCTGTGCAGCGTCACGTCCTGTTCGCCTGGGCGCCACCACGGCACATGCCCTGGCGCGTCGAGGGGTAGCTGTTCGATCGTCTGATCCGCGAACACCCCGACGCGGCGATACAGGTTGATCAGCCCATTCTTCGTCTCGCCCTCCCGCGCATACCAGTCTGCCTGCGGGTCTTCCTCGAACGCCTGCATGGGTACCAGTTCCTCAGGCATCGGGAACTCACGCCCGAAGGCAGGCCCGAAGTAGCCGGCTTCGACATTGAGGCAGTGCTTGAGGACTCCCAGCAGGTTATTGCCGGTCGCGGTGCGGGGCAGTCTGGCCTCGCGTTCGCTCAGCCCGTCGAGCTTCCAGATCAGGTTATCGCGAGTCGCCTGGAGGTAGTGGTGCAGCGCAGCCTTCGGGTCGCCCAGATCAGCCATGCCTGCCAGTCTTCCTGATGCGTCCGAGCCATTTCTGCGAGGCGACCGGGAATAGGCAACTTGATCCGCTGGGCCATCCATCGCGGCCTGACGGGCGTACCGATCTCCACGGCTCCGGCCTGGTCGGCAACAGCCAGTCCCGCGTGGTGATGCCGGTCAGAGGGGTGAAGCCCAGGTGGCCGGTCGCGCAAGTCGCCGGATTCGGCGATCGTGACGCCGTGCTGGACGCGTCCGGTGGTACGTAGATCATCATGCCGAGACACGGCAGAAGCGGTGGACTCCCACATGATCTTTGGGTGATCCTGCCCTCGTTCACCAGCGGATTGATGGGTTTTCCTGCAACGATGCATGGCGTGGCAACTGTGAAGACTGTGAC
>NZ_JBVHKD010000025.1:0-2098 GCF_055559695.1 Micromonospora sp. NPDC023869 | reverse complement strand
CAGCATGTCGATGAGGGCGGTGCCGGGTAGGAGGGTGGTGTCGTTGACGCGGTGGTCGGTGAGCCAGGGGTGGGTGGTGGTGGAGAGTCGGCCGGTGAGGATGGTGGTGTCGGTGTCGGCGAGGTCGAGGCGTGCGGTGAGTAGGGGGTGTTCGATGCTGGTGAGGCCGGTGCTGGTGAGGTCGCCGGTGGTGGTGTGGGTGAGCCAGTAGCGTTGGTGTTGGAAGGGGTAGGTGGGCAGGTCGATGGTGTTCACGCCGGTGGGGAACACGGCGGTCCATCGCACGGTCGTGCCGGTGGCCCAGATCCGGCCGCTGCCGGTCAGGATCTGACGCATGTCGGGCTGGTCGCGGTGCAGGGAACCGACGACGGTGCCGCCGGGGAACTCGTCGAGGACGGTTTCGATGTGCGAGGTCAGCACCGGGTGTGAGGACACCTCCACGAAGGTGGTGTGACCGGACGCGGCCAGCGCGTGGATGGCGTCGGTGAAACGAACGCTCTGACGCAGGTTCCGGAACCAGTAGTCCACGCCCGGTGCGCTGGTGACCCAGTCCACGTCCACGGTGGAGAACCAGGCGACCCGCGGCGGACGGGTCTGCAGTCCGGCAAGCGCCTCGGTCAACTGCTCCCGGATGGTGTCCACCTGATCGGAGTGGGAAGCGTAGTCCACCGCGATCCGCCGGCCCCGCACACCGGTGCGTTGCGCCCAGTCCAGAACGGCGTCCACCGCCTCGGGCGGCCCGGCCACCACGACCGAACGCGCCGCGTTCACCGCCGCGATCTGCAGACCACCGGTCAGCGGCACCTCCGAGGCCGACACCCCCAACGACGCCATCGCACCACCACCGGCCAGCCGCTGCCCGATCAACCGGGACCGCAGCACCACCAACCGCGCCGCGTCACGCAGCGACAACACCCCCGCCACACACGCCGCCGCGATCTCCCCCTGCGAATGCCCCACCACCGCGTCCGGGACCACACCCAACGACTCCCACACCGCCGCCAACGACACCATCACCGCGAACGACACCGGCTGGACCACATCCACCCGATCCAGCGGCGGCGCACCCGCGACGCCCTCCAACACCTCCCACAACGACCAGTCCACGAACTCCGACAACGCCACCGCACACTCGGCCAACCGCTCCCGGAACACCGGCGAGACCGCCGCCAACTCCACCCCCATCCCCGCCCACTGCGCCCCCTGACCCGGGAACACGAACACCGACCTACCCACCCCACCACCACCACCGCCGCCGCCGGCCGGCACCACCTGACCCGAGGCGACCTCCTCCAACCCGGCCACCGCCTCCTGCACCGACCCGGCAACCACCACCACCCGCCGCTCCAACGCCGCCCGACCCGCCGCCAACGACCACCCCACCTCCAGCAACGACCCACCCGAACGCACCACCTCCACCAACCGCGACGCCACCTCCCGCAACGCCCCGTCATCACGCGCCGACAACACCAACGGCACCACCACGCCCTCCGGCACCACCACCGCAGCAGCCACCTCCCGCGGCGGCTCCTCCACGATCACATGCGCATTAGTGCCACTGACCCCGAACGACGACACCCCCGCACGACGAACACGATCACCGACCGGCCACGCCCGGTCCACGTCCAACAACCGCACCCCACCCGCAGACCAATCCACATGCGACGACGGATTCTGCGCATGCAGACTCCGCGGCAACAACTCATGCTCAAACGCGAGCACCATCTTCATCACACCCGCAACACCAGCAGCAGCCTGCGTGTGACCAAGATTCGATTTCACCGACCCCAACCACAACGGACCGACCCCACCCCGATCCCGACCATAAACCGACAACAACGCACTCGCCTCGATCGGATCACCCAACGTCGTGCCCGTCCCATGCGCCTCCACCACATCCACATCACACGCACCCACACCAGCCGCCACCAACGCCTGCCGCACCACCCGCTCCTGCGACGGACCATTCGGCGCCGTCAAACCATTCGACGCACCATCCTGATTAACCGCCGACCCCCGCACCACACCCAAAACCCGATGCCCCCGACGCCGCGCATCCGACAACCGCTCCACCAACAACACCCCCACCCCCTCGGAC
>NZ_JBVHKD010000024.1:0-3141 GCF_055559695.1 Micromonospora sp. NPDC023869 | reverse complement strand
CCGGCCGACTCTCCACCACCACCCACCCCTGGCTCACCGACCACCGCGTCAACGACACCACCCTCCTACCCGGCACCGCCCTCATCGACATGCTGGCCGACGTCGGTGGCCGGCTCGGCACGCCGGAGATCGAGGAACTGGTGATCTCCACGCCGCTCACCCTCGCCGCCGGCGCCGCAGTGGACCTGCAGGTACGGGTGACCGCGGACCGGCAGGTCGAGGTGTACAGCCGCCCAGGCCCAGACCACCGCTGGACCCGGCACGCCACCGGCGTACTCACCGACCGGGCCCGACCCGCCTCGACGGCCGACCTCACCGCCTGGCCCCCGCCGGGCGCCGAACCGCTCGAGGTCGCCGGCCTCTACGAGCGGCTGACCGTGGCGTACGGGCCGGCCTTCCACGCGGTGGAGGCGGCCTGGCGAACCCCCGGCACGGTCTACGCCGAACTGCGCCTGCCCGAGGCCGCCGCCGGTCTCGACACCGAGCAGTACGTGCTGCACCCCGTGCTGCTCGACGCCGCCCTGCATCCGCTGGCCGACTCGGGCTTCTTCCCGGACCCCGACACACCGCGGCTCGCGTTCTCCTGGGCGGGCGTCCGTGTGCATGCCGCCGGTGCCCGCGTGCTCCGCGTCCGGGTCACCGCCACCGGCGCCGACACGGTCTCGATCACCGCCGCCGACGCCACCGGGCAGCCCGTTCTGGACGTGGATCAGCTCGTCGTCCGTCCCGTGGACCTCGGTAGGCTGGCCGCTGTCGCCAGCACCGGCGGACTCTACGAGGTCACCTGGATCGAGGTGTCGTCGGGCGACCCGACCCCTGAGTGGGCCCGCTACGAGGACGCCCGCACCGGTGACGTGCCACCTGTCGTACTGCTCCGTGCCCCGCGCGCCACCGAGGGGCTGACCGTGCCCGAGAGCGTGCACGAGGTCGGGCTGGCCGTGCTCGCCGGGATTCAGGACTGGCTGGGCGACGCGCGGTGGGCGGACAGCGCTCTGGTCGTCGCGATCGACGTCGACGACCTCGCCCACCACGCCGTACGCGGACTGGTGCGGACCGCGCAGTCGGAGAACCCCGGACGTATCCGGCTGCTGGAACTGCCGGACGACGACGAGGCCGGTCTCCTGCTCGGAATCGCCGCGCCGGAGGACGAGCCGCATGTCGCGGTCCACGACGGGCGTCTGCGCGCTCCCCGACTCATGGCCGTTCCTGCCCCGGCGCCGACCGACCCGTCTCCGCTGGCCGGTGGCACGGTCCTGGTGACCGGTGCGACCGGTGGGCTCGGCCGGCTCCTCACCGATCACCTGATCGACGCGCACGGCGTGGCCGAACTGGTGCTGGTGGCCCGTTCCGGAGTGCCCGACGCGCGGCTGGCGGAGATCGCCGGCCGAGGTGTGCGGGTGCGTGGGATCGCCGCCGACGTCGCGGACCGGCCCGTCATGGCGGGACTCGTCACCGAACTGGCCGACCGGCTGGTGGGAGTCGTGCACGTCGCCGGTGCCCTCGACGACGGGCTCGTGCAGGACCTCACGCCGGGGAAGTGGCACGCCGCGTTGCGTCCGAAGGCCGACGCCGGATGGCACCTGCACGAGCTGACCGCAGAGCTGGGTCTCGCCGCCTTCGTCCTCTACTCCTCCGTCTCCGGCACCTTCGGCGGTGCCGGGCAGGGCAACTACGCGGCGGGTAACGCCTTCCTCGACGGGCTCGCCGCATACCGCCGGCAGCTCGGCCTGCCTGCCGTGTCGCTGGCCTGGGGCCTCTGGGACGAGGAGGCCGGGATGGGCGGCCGGCTCGGCGAGGCCGACCGCGCCCGATTCGCCCGTGGCGGTACCCGCGCCCTCTCCGCCGCCGACGGCCTCGCGCTGTTCGACGCCGCGCTCGTCGCGGACCAGCCGGCGCTGGTTCCGATCAGCCTCGACCTGGCCGCCGTGCGTGCCGCCCGGGAGATCCCGGCGCTGCTACGCGGGCTGGTGCCCGCACCCGTGCGGCGCGCGGTCGCCGCCACCACCGAAGCCGAGTTCTCTCCTGCGCGCCGGTTCACCCGGATGACGGGCGCGGAACGGGCGGTCGCTCTGCTCGATCTCGTCCGCACCAACACCGCCGGAGTGCTCGGACACGCCGGTGCCGGGGCGGTCGATGCGCATCGGGCCTTCAAGGACATCGGTATGGACTCGCTCACCTCGGTGGAACTGCGAAACCGGCTCGCGGAGGCGACGGGCCTTCGACTGCCTGCCGCGCTGGTCTTCAACTACCCGACTCCGCAGTCGCTCGCCGATCATCTCAGCGCCGAGATCGCCGGTGTGCCGGAGCGGTTGGTGGAGGTGTCGTCGGGTGGTGGGGTGGTGGATGAGCCGATTGCGATTGTGGGGATGGCGTGTCGTTTTCCGGGTGGGGTGGTGTCGCCGGAGGGGTTGTGGGAGGTGGTGGTTGGTGGGGGTGAGGTGGTTTCTGATTTTCCGGTGGATCGGGGTTGGGATGTGGAGGGTTTGTTTGATCCTGATCCGGGTGCGGTGGGGCGGTCTTATGTGCGTCGTGGTGGGTTCTTGGAGGATGTTGCGGGTTTTGATGCGGGGTTCTTTGGGATTTCGCCGCGTGAGGCGTTGGCGATGGATCCGCAGCAGCGGTTGTTGTTGGAGGTGTGTTGGGAGGTGTTCGAGCGGGCGGGTATCGACCCCACCTCCGTACGCGGCGCCCCGGTCGGCGCCTTCATCGGTACCCACGGTCAGGACTACGGGACCCGGGGCGGCGGCGACGCCGACGAGGGCTATCTGATCATCGGCAGGGCGGCCAGCGTGATGTCCGGCCGCATCGCGTACGAACTCGGTCTGGAGGGCCCGGCGGTGACGGTGGACACCGCGTGTTCGTCGTCGTTGGTCGCGTTGCACCTGGCCGTGCAGTCCCTGCGACGGGGCGAGTGCGATCTCGCCCTGGCCGGCGCCGCCTCCATCATGTCCTCGCCGAACGGGCTGGTCGGCTTCTCCCGCCAGCGTGGACTCTCCACGGACGGCCGCTGCAAGCCCTTCTCCGAGGACGCCGACGGGTTCGGCATGTCCGAGGGGGTGGGGGTGTTGTTGGTGGAGCGGTTGTCGGATGCGCGGCGTCGGGGGCATCGGGTTTTGGGTGTGGTGCGGGGGTCGGCGGTTA
>NZ_JBVHKD010000023.1:0-3442 GCF_055559695.1 Micromonospora sp. NPDC023869 | reverse complement strand
GACCTGGTCTCGCATACCGGATGGTGCCCCTGGTGGGGGTGGTGTTGCTGGTGTGGGGCTGTGGGTTGTGGGTTGGTTGTTTGTTGAGAATTGCACAGTGGACGCGAGCATCTTTGTGGTCAAGTTGTCAAGGGCGAACGGTGAATGCCTTGGCACCAGGAGCCGATGAAGGACGTGGGAGGCCGCGATAGGCCTGGGGGAGCTGTCAACCGAGCTGTGATCCCAGGGTGTCCGAATGGGGTAACCCGGCATCAGTCATGTGATGTCACCTGCACCTGAACTCATAGGGTGTGTGGAGGGAACGCGGGGAAGTGAAACATCTCAGTACCCGTAGGAAGAGAAAACAATTTAGTGATTCCGTGAGTAGTGGCGAGCGAAAGCGGATTTAGGCTAAACCGGTTGCGTGTGATACCTGTCAGGGGTTGCGTGGTCGGGGTTGTGGGACTCTGTGTGGTGGGCTGACACTCACCGAAGAAGTTACAAAATCAGTTGTTAGTCGAATGGTCTGGAATGGCCGACCGTAGACGGTGAAAGTCCGGTAGGTGAAAGCAGCTGGTCTTCTATGGATGTTCCCGAGTAGCGGCGGACTCCTGAAATCTGCCGTGAATCTGCCAGGACCACCTGGTAAGCCTGAATACTTCCTGGTGACCGATAGCGGACGAGTACCGTGAGGGAATGGTGAAAAGTACCCCGGGAGGGGAGTGAAATAGTACCTGAAACCGTTCGCCTACAATCCGTCGGAGCCTTGAGGGGTGACGGCGTGCCTTTTGAAGAATGAGCCTGCGAGTTAGTGGCATGTGGCGAGGTTAACCCGTGTGGGGGAGCCGTAGCGAAAGCGAGTCTGAAGAGGGCGTTTGAGTCGCATGTTCTAGACCCGAAGCGGAGTGATCTAGCCATGGGCAGGCTGAAGCGCGGGTAAGACCGTGTGGAGGGCCGAACCCACCAACGTTGAAAAGTTGGGGGATGACCTGTGGTTAGGGGTGAAAGGCCAATCAAACTCCGTGATAGCTGGTTCTCCCCGAAATGCATTTAGGTGCAGCGTCGCGTGTTTCTTGCCGGAGGTAGAGCACTGGATGGTCTAGGGGGCCCACAAGCTTACCGAAATCAGCCAAACTCCGAATGCCGGTAAGTGAGAGCGCGGCAGTGAGACTGCGGGGGATAAGCTTCGTAGTCGAGAGGGAAACAGCCCAGATCACCAGCTAAGGCCCCTAAGCGTGTGCTAAGTGGAAAAGGATGTGGGGTCGCATAGACAACCAGGAGGTTGGCTTAGAAGCAGCCACCCTTTAAAGAGTGCGTAATAGCTCACTGGTCAAGTGGTTCCGCGCCGACAATGTAGCGGGGCTCAAGTACACCGCCGAAGCTGTGGCATTCACATGTGTACTTCGCGCGAGTCTTCGGGCTTGTGTGCAGGTGTGTGGATGGGTAGGGGAGCGTCGTGCCGGGGGTGAAGCAGCCGAGTGATCGAGTTGTGGACGCGGCACGAGTGAGAATGCAGGCATGAGTAGCGAAAGAAGGGTGAGAAACCCTTCCGCCGGATGACCAAGGGTTCCAGGGCCAGGTTAATCCGCCCTGGGTGAGTCGGGACCTAAGGCGAGGCCGAGAGGCGTAGTCGATGGACAACGGGTTGATATTCCCGTACCCGCGAAAGAGCGTCCCTGACGAACCTCGTTGTGCTAACCACCCAAACCATCTGAGACCTTCGGGTTGAGGGTGGGGAGCGTGGGAACCTGGCGGGTAGTAGTCAAGCGATGGGGTGACGCAGGAAGGTAGCTGAGCCCGGCCGGTGGTTGTGCCGGGGTAAGCGTGTAGGCCGACGTGTAGGCAAATCCGCACGTCATGGGGCTGAGACGTGATGCCGAGCCGATTCAGGTGAAGTCAGTGATCCTATGCTGCCGAGAAAAGCCTCTAGCGAGTTCTTAGCGGCCCGTACCCCAAACCGACACAGGTGGTCAGGTAGAGAATACCGAGGCGATCGGGCGAACTGTGGTTAAGGAACTCGGCAAATTGCCCCCGTAACTTAGGGAGAAGGGGGGCCGGAGACGTGAAGCCCCGCGCGGGTGGAGCGTTGTATGGCCGCAGAGAGCAGGGGGAAGCGACTGTTTACTAAAAACACAGGTCCATGCGAAGAAGTAATTCGATGTATATGGACTGACGCCTGCCCGGTGCTGGAACGTTAAGGGGACCTGTTAGCTCTTCGGGGCGAAGCGGAGAACTTAAGCGCCAGTAAACGGCGGTGGTAACTATAACCATCCTAAGGTAGCGAAATTCCTTGTCGGGTAAGTTCCGACCTGCACGAATGGCGTAACGACTTCCCCACTGTCTCAACCACAGGCCCGGCGAAATTGCAGTACGAGTAAAGATGCTCGTTACGCGCGGCAGGACGGAAAGACCCCGGGACCTTTACTATAGCTTGACATTGGTATCTGAGTTAGCTTGTGTAGGATAGGTGGGAGCCGGTGAACCTCATACGCCAGTATGGGGGGAGGCAATCTTGAAATACCACTCTGGTTGATTCGGGTATCTAACTTCGGACCGTTATCCGGTTCAGGGACAGTGTCTGGTGGGTAGTTTAACTGGGGCGGTTGCCTCCTAAAAGGTAACGGAGGCGCCCAAAGGTTCCCTCAGCCTGGTTGGCAATCAGGTGTTGAGTGCAAGTACACAAGGGAGCTTGACTGTGAGACTGACGGGTCGAGCAGGGACGAAAGTCGGGACTAGTGATCCGGCACTTGCGTGTGGAAGCGGTGTCGCTCAACGGATAAAAGGTACCCCGGGGATAACAGGCTGATCTTCCCCAAGAGTCCATATCGACGGGATGGTTTGGCACCTCGATGTCGGCTCGTCGCATCCTGGGGCTGTAGCAGGTCCCAAGGGTTGGGCTGTTCGCCCATTAAAGCGGTACGCGAGCTGGGTTTAGAACGTCGTGAGACAGTTCGGTCCCTATCCGCCGTGCGCGTAGGATACTTGAGAAGGGCTGTCCCTAGTACGAGAGGACCGGGACGGACGAACCTCTGGTGTGCCAGTTGTCCCGCCAGGGGCACGGCTGGTTAGCTACGTTCGGAAGGGATAACCGCTGAAAGCATCTAAGCGGGAAGCTCGCTTCAAGATGAGGTATCCCACCCACCTTTGGTGGGGTAAGGCCCCCAGCTAGACGACTGGGTTGATAGGCCGGAAATGTAAGCCCGGTAACGGGTTCAGTTGACCGGTACTAATAGGCCGAGGACTTGACTATCAAAGTTGCTACGCGTCCACTGTGTAACTCACAACAAACAAACACACCCCAACACGAGTAGTGTTGGTGCAGGATTGTGTTTGACATGTTGATAAGGTTACGGCGGTCATGGCGGAGGGGAAACGCCCGGTCACATTCCGAACCCGGAAGCTAAGCCCTCCAGCGCCGATGGTACTGCACCCGGGAGGGTGTGGGAGAGTAGGACACCGCCGG
>NZ_JBVHKD010000022.1:0-28205 GCF_055559695.1 Micromonospora sp. NPDC023869 | reverse complement strand
TAGACGTCCAGCACCTTGCCCGAGTGCCGGGACTTCAACCGGTAGTAGCCACCGCCGGAGTCGACGAACTGCCACTGCTGCTGATTGCCGTTGTTCCGGGTCCACTGGGTGATCCGCGCACCGTCGCTCGTGGCCAGGTTGTACACGTCCAGCGCCTTGCCGCTGTTGCGGTTCACCAACACGTACCAGGCGTTGGTGTCGACCGTGGCCGCAGCGGCGGGCGTCGCCAGCACCGCAGCAGCGGCACCACTGACCATCACCGCTGCCACGCCGGCAGCGATGACCCGCGGCAACCACCGACGCCGCCGCGACGGCGGTGCGATCGATGGAGATCTACCGAAGGCAGACATGATCCTCCTTCAATGACCAACAGATGAACGGTCCGCCCGGAGTCGGGCGCACCGTGACGCACGGGTCGAACGCGATCGCGGTATGGCAGCGCTAACATGATCGCCGCTATCCCTGGGCGCGCCCGATCCCAGATCCGGCGTAGCGGGCTCGCCCGGTAAGCCGCAGGCGCCGTCCTTAGGCATCGACTGTGAGCGATAACATGCCGTTCGTCAAGTCGTAACGTTCCCGACCCGAAAACCGCGCCGGAGCTGTCGTGCCGACGATCAGGGGTGGACGGGCGCGCCGTGCGGGTCGGCGGTATGAGCCTCCGGAGTTCCCGTCATCACGATCTCGGAGAGCCGACCCGCCGTGTCAGCTGTCGAACCAGACGACGAGTCGTACGTGGTCGTCGCCGTGTCGCTCGGCGAGCCCCCGCATGCCGGCCAGCAGCGCGCGCAGCTGCGGGTTGCGGCGCAGCACGTCGCCGGTGCGCAGGCGTTCCACCCGCCAGATCCGGTCGGAGGTGCGCCACTGGGTGCCCTCGGGGTAGCTGCTGCCGCGCGGGTCGGCGTGTTCGCCGGCCACCGCGTGCCAGGCGCGCCCGTGATGGCTCGCCTTGCCGACCAGGACCTCTCCGGCGCTCGTCGGCCGGTACTCGTGAATCCGGTCGTCCACCCGGGGCGCACTCGCCGTCCAGTCGATCCGGGCCACCTCTGCCCACGTCACCCGGGTGCAGTCGTGGACCGGCTCGACGGTGCGGAGTCGACGCAACTCCGGGCTGGCGTCCTCCGGCAGACCGCGGCCGGGTGCTACCGGCGTGAAGCCGGCGTAGTTGCGTACCCCGAACAGCAGGCCGAAGGCGTCGTAGTCACGAGGTAGGTCGTCGGTGAGCACATCGGCCAACGACCATGGCGAACCCGCGCCTCCCGGCCGGACCTCGACGCCGCCGTCGATGTCGGTGCCCACCGTCTGCTCGCCTCCTGCGCACACGCCCGCCTCGGTGGCGGACACCGCTGCGACGCGCAGTGGCCGGAGGTCGGCGCAACGGTGGCTATCATAATGGCCCGGCGGCGAGCCGATGTGCCTCGCGTCGCCGGCCCGGCCGCGGGTGGGCCGCGAGGGTGCCACGCCGGCCCGAGGCCCGGACGAAGGGGAGTGGCGATGGCGATCAAATCGATTCCGGGCGCTGCCCGCAACACCAGGCAACGGGCCGAGGTCGTCGGGCTGCTCGACGAGTTGACCGAGTTCCGCAGCGCCCAGGGCTTGCACGCCCAGTTGCGGGACCAGAAGGCGTCGGTCGGCCTGACCACCGTCTACCGCACCCTCCAGGCGTTGGTGGACGCGGGCGAGGTCGACACGGTGCGCCTGCCCTCCGGTGAGCAGTTGTACCGCCGGTGCAGCCGGACCCACCACCATCACCTCGTCTGTCGCGAATGCGGCCGCACAGTGGAGGTCGTCGGCCCGGCGGTGGAGGAGTGGGCCGAAGGTGTCGCGGCCCAGCACGGGTTCACCGACCTCAACCACACGCTCGAGATCGTGGGTGTCTGCGCCGACTGCGCGGCCCGGTAGCGCGGATCCTCTCCGGGGGCTGACCGAGGTGGCCCGCCGGACTCCATGGTGGCTTTCCGTGTTCGGGCATTGACGGGCGGTCACCGACATGGTGTGCTCACACTAACGAAAGCGAAAACCGTGATCGTTAACTGAGGAGGAGCATGTCTCTCACCGTGCCGCCCGACCTGTTGCGGGCCGCCGAGTCCGGTCCCGTCGGCGACGAGGAGTTCGTGGCCTGCGTACGGGAGTCGTTGCCGTACGCCTGGCAGACCGTCAGCCGGGTGGCGGCGGACCTGGCCACCTCCGGCGAGGAGTTCGCCGACAACGTGCTCCCGCCGCCCAGCGAGGCGGAGCGGGGGCAGTTGCTGCGGGCACTGGCCAGCGACGCCATCCGGTCCAGCCTGGAGCGTCACTTCGGCGTCAAGCTGGCCTTCCAGAACTGCCACCGGGTCGCGGCCTTCCGGCCGTCGGCGGTCGACTCGGACACCTACCGCCGGTTCGTCTCCACCCGGGGCCAGTTGCTCAACCAGTCGCCCGAACTGCGTGACTGCTGAGTTGCTCCGCACCCGGCGAGCGGAACGGGCCGTACACGCGCACCTGTTCCTGCTCGCCGGGCAGCGGCCCGGTGACACCCATGCCGAGGCGCTCACCGACGCCCATCGGTACGGCCGCGCGGCGGAGGCCGCCGGCTTCGACGGAGTGTGGATGGCCGAGCACCACTTCATCCCCTACGGCGTCTGTCCCTCTGCGGTCGCCTTCGCCGCGCATCTGCTCGGCGCCACCCGGCGCATCGCGGTCGGCACCGCCGCCTGCGTGCTGTCCAACCGGCATCCGGTGGCGCTCGGGGAGGAGGCGGTGCTGCTGCACGAGCTCTCCGGCGGCCGGTTCCGGCTGGGGGTGGGCCGGGGTGGTCCCTGGGTCGACCTGGAGGTCTTCGGCACCGGTCTGGACCGGTTCCGGCACGGCTTCGGCGACTCGGTGGAGCTGCTGCTGCGGTGGCTCTCCGGGGAGCCGACCGTGGCCGGCAACGCGCGCTTCCCGTTCCGGCCGGTGCCGGTGGTGCCGCGACCTCGTAGCCGGGTGCCGCTCTGGGTGGCCGCGACCACCCCGGGCACGGTCGACCTCGCCGCCCGGTACGGCCTTCCGCTCCTGCTCGGCCTGCACGCCGACCTGGCTGAGAAGGCGGAACTGGTGGCCCGCCACGCGCGGGTGGCCACCGCGCACGGGCACGATCCCGCCGGCATCCACCACGCCAGCGCCCATCTCGCCCAGGTGGCGGCGACCGACGACGCGGGGGCGCGGGCGGTCCGCGCCGGTCTCCCCGCGCTGCTGGCCGGCACCCGGGAGTACGTCCGCCTGGACGGTGCGGCGGGCGGGCGTCGTGACCCGGAGCGCTATGTGGACCATCTGATCGGCATCCACCCGGTCGGCTCGCCCCGTCGCTGCCGGGAGATGGTGGCCCGGGCGACAGCCCTGCCGGGCGTGCGGCATCTGCTGTTCATGGTGGAGGCCGCCGGTGGCCGGGACGCCACGCTCGACACCATCCACCGGCTCGCCGTGGACGTCCTCGACCTGCCCGCCGCGCAGACCGAGCCGGAGGCGGCGTGAGCTGTCGGCGGTAGCGCGCCGTGACCGAGCCGGCCATTCGCTGACCTGTTTCTGACGCAATCAGCGGGTTGTCCGCGGTGAGTGACGCACCACCCGTTACGATCGCGCTCATGGAAACGGTTTCCGTTGGCATCAAGGGGTGGTCGCGGTGAAGGTAGCGTTCGTCGGCAAGGGTGGCAGTGGGAAGACGACGCTCACCGCGCTCTACGCCCGCCACCTCGCCGCCACCGGCCGGCCGGTGCTGGCGATTGACGCCGACATCAACCAGCACCTCGCGGTCGCCCTCGGCGGGCCGGAGCACGCCGCCACGCCGGTGCCGCTCGGCGCCCACCTGGCGGCGATCAAGGAGTACCTGCGGGGCGACAACCCCCGCATCGGCTCCGCCGCCGAGATGGTGAAGACCACCCCGCCGGGCCGAGGGTCGCGTCTGCTCCGGGTGGACGAGGAGAACCCGATCTACGCGACCTGCGTGACGCCCGTCGGCGCGGTGCGGCTGGCGGTGACCGGCGAGTTCACCGCCGAGGACCTGGGGGTGGCCTGCTACCACTCCAAGGTCGGTGCGGTGGAACTGCTGCTCAACCACATGCTCGACGGCCCCGGTGAGTACGTGGTGGTGGACATGACCGCCGGTGCCGACTCGTTCGCCTCGGGGCTGTTCACCCGCTTCGACCGCACCGTGCTGGTCTGTGAGCCGACCGTACGCGGGGTCGGTGTCTACCAGCAGTACGCCGGCTATGCGCGGGACTACGGGGTGGCCCTGTCCGTGATCGGCAACAAGGTCGAGGACGCCGCCGACGTGGATTTCCTCCGCGAGCACGTCGGCGACGACCTGCTGACCTGGGTGGGACGCTCGGCGTACGTGCGTCGGGCCGAACGTGGCGTCCTCGGACCGCTGGACGAGGTGGAGGCGGAGAACCGGGCCGCGCTGGGCCGGCTTGCCGAGGTCGTCGACGCCACCGTCCAGGACCGGGCGACGTTCACCCGCTGGGCCCACGAGTTCCACCGGCGCAATGCGGTGGCCTGGGCCAACGACCGTACCGGCGTGGACCTCACCACGCAGATCGACCCGGACTTCCAGATGGGCCCCGCGACGGTCCCCGCCTGAGCACGGCAGCCGGCGCGGGTTGTCGGAGGGGCGTGTGACGATCCTCGCCGTGACCGAATGGATCTACAACGAGCGTCCGGCGGGCGTACGGTTCCTGACCGAGCGGATCGGGGTGCCGGGGCGCGACGAGATCGAGGCCGAGATCTGGGCCTGGATCGTGCGCGGTGACACCGACGCCGACGAGTTCGTGGACTTCTTCGACCAGGACGGGCAGCGTCACGGCGCCACCGACGAGGAGTTACGCGCGGCGTACGAGACGGCGATGGCGGCGCGGCGGGAGCAGCAACGCGGCTGGGGCGAGGTGAGCGGCAACCTCACCCGCGCCTTCGCCGAACTCAACCGGCGCGGAGTGCTGGCCAGGGAGAACTTCAGCTGCTGCGGCACCTGCGCGGCGGGCGAGATCCACGACGAGCGGGACGACTCCCGGCACTGGCACGGCTACCTCTGGTATCACCAGCAGGACACCGAGTCGCTTGTCGACAGCGAGGACGGCCAGGTCTGGCTCGGCTACGGCGCCTATCCGCCGGTGGACTTCGACGAGGCCGCCTACGCCGCCCTCTCCGAGGCCGAGCAGCAGGCTGGCTACCAGGCCGACCTGGAACGCCTCCTGGACGACCTCGTCTTCCCGGTGCTGCGCGAGCACGGCCTGCGGGTGGAGTGGAACCGCAAGCAGTCCCAGCGGATCCGCGTCACCGGCGCCCAGTGGTACGCGTCGGTGATCTGAGCGTCGGCACCGGCGGGCCGCCCCCGGCTCGCCGGTGCGACACCCGGTAGAACTACCGGCTGGTGTGCTGCTGCGCCCCGGCGCGACCTCAGGACGGCTCGGCCGCTGACACGTCGTCTCCCGTGGCGGCCGCCCGGTCGAGGATGCGGCGCAGGTTGGCGCCGAAGACGTCCGCCCGCTCGGTGGGGGAGAGGTCGTCCAGCCCGACCGGCTCCAGCGTCTGCGCGAACGACACGTGGTCCAGGCTGGGCGGGAAGTCCGAGCCCCAGTACAGTCGCCGGCTGCCGAAACGCTCCAGGAGCAACTCGACGTGTGGCCGGGCCGCCGCGTGCGGCCAGGCGTGCGGCGGCTCGCTGACCGCGTACAGGCCGGAGACCTTCACCCCGACGTGCGGCAGCCGGGCGAGGTCGAGCAGCGGTGCGAGGGCCTCGGCGGCCTGTTGCGGGGTCGGCGGCACGGGTCGGCTGCCGGGCAGCCCGAGGTGGCTGAACAGCACCGGGCATCCGTCGAGGGCGGCGAGCGCGGTGCCGAGTCGGCGGGTGGCGGTCGGGGTCGCGTTGAGGCTGAGCACCGCTCCGGCCGTGATGAGGTCGGCGGCGGAGCCGGCCATCCAGTCGGTGAAACGGTCGGCCGCCTCGGCGTCCGTCAGATACACGGCCACCCCGACGAACCCGGCCGCCCGCCAGCGGGCCACCTGCCCGTCCGCCGGTCCACCTGGTGGAACGTAGGCGACCGGCGCGATCCAGGGATGCCGGGCGGCCAGTCCCGCCAGGTAGTCGTTGTTCCCGGCGAAGCGCGGCTCGCCCTCGTACCCGACCACGAGGGCCCGATGGATGCCGTGCACGCGGCGGATGTCCTGATATACGGCGATCTCCTGGCCGCCCGCCGGGGAGCGTCCGTACCGGCCCGGGTAGCCGTCGGCGAACAGGTGCAGATGGGCGTCAGCGCGGTCCATGGTCACGGACGATAACCCAAATTCTGGCCGGTTATTGACGCGGCCACCCCCCTGACTTAAGTTCTTGTCTCAATTAGGTCCGGATTGCAGGTCGTGAGCGAGGGGTGGGCCGAGTGGCGCGGGGACACGACGGGGTTGATGAGCTGGTACGGCTGAGGCGTCAGCTCCATCGTTACCCCGAGCTGCGGTTTACTGAACACCGCACGGCTGAGGTGTTGGCCGAGAAGCTTCAGCCGTTCGGGCGGTTGCGGACCGGTATCGCCGGCACCGGGCTGCTACTCGAACTCGATGGTCACCTCCCGGGACCGTCGGTCCTTCTTCGGGCCGATATGGATGCCTATCCCGTGCAGGACGCCAAGACCGAGCCGTACGCGTCCACGGCGGCCGGGGTCTGTCACGCCTGCGGACACGACGTGCACATGACCGTCGCCTACGGCGCCGCCGCCCGGCTCGCCGCCGATCCGCCGGCCCGGGGCTCGGTGACCGTGCTGTTCCAACCGGCCGAGGAGATCCCGTTCGGCGAGACCTCCGGCGCCGCCGCCGTCCTCGTCGACGAGGCGCTGCGCGGCCGGCGCTTCGACGCCGTACTCGGACTGCACTGCTGGCCCGACCTGCCGGTCGGCACCCTCGGCGTGGACCGCACCACCGCCATGGCGGCCAAGGACGCGTTCCGCGTCGAGGTCCTCGGCCGGGCCGCGCACGCCGCCACCCCGGCGTTGGGCCGCGACGCCATCCTCGGGCTCAGCGGCATGGTGAACATGCTGCACGCCGCCGTGGCCCGGTCGCGCAACGCCGACGAACTGGTGGCCTTCAACATCGGCACCATCTCCGGCGGTGCCAGCCAGAGCCAGGTCGCCGGGTACGCGGAGGCCACCGGCACCCTGCGCACCCTCGACGAGGGCGTCCGCGACCGGCTCAAGACGGTCATCGAGCGGGTCGCCCGCCAGCAGGCCGCCGCGCTCGACCTCGGCGTCCGCTTCACCTGGGCCAACGAGATGCCGCCGGTGCGCAACGCGGCCGAACTCGTCGCGCTCGCCCACACCGAGCTGCCCGGCCTGATGCAGGTGACGGAGATCGCGGTGCCGCCGCTGACCACCGACGACTTCGCGCTGCTCGGCGCGCTCGGCCCCAGCCTGTACGTCAAACTCGGCGTCACCGGCGAGCGCGGGGGCGCGCCCCTGCACTCCGGCTCGTTCGACGTCGACGAGCGGTGCCTCGACGTCGGCGTGACCGCCTTCGAACGGCTCACCCGAGCGGTGCTGGACGGCCGACTCACCGCAGGCCCGAACGGCAGCGCTGCGGCGAGCGTACTGGCGCCCGCCGGGCCGGACGCGACCGTGGCGGCGGTGACGGCATGAACCGCGTCGTCAGGTGCGTTGCCCCGACGCCCGTCCAGGACACACCGTGTGGTGGAGGCGCGGCATGACCGCCGCGCCGGAGGTCGCCGTCGTCGGCGCGGGAGCGTTCGGGCTGCGGCACGTCGCCGCGTACCGGTCGCTCGGCGTACCCGTGACCGCGCTGGTCGACCCGGACCCCGCCGTGCGCGACCGGGCCGCCGTCGCGCACGGCGTCGCCCGCACCTTCGGCACCGTCGAGGACCTGCTCACCGCCGGCGCCCCACAGGCCGCCTCGGTCTGCGTGCCCGGACCCGCCCACCGGGCGGTCGCGGTCGCGCTGCTCGCCGCCGGGGTGCCGGTCCTGGTCGAGAAGCCGCTCGCGGCCACGGTCGCCGACGCCGCCGCGATCGTCGCGGCGGCCCGTACCCACCGGGTCCTCTGCCAGCCCGGACACATCCTGCGCCACAGCGCCCCGCACCGGGCGCTGTACGACGCGGTCCGCGCCGGCCGACTCGGCCAGGTGCTGGCCGTCTCCTCCCGCCGGGACCGGCCGCGCGCGCTCAGCCGGATCTTCCCCGACGAGCACCCGGCCCTGCTCACCGCCGTGCACGACGTCGACCTGGCCATCTGGTACGCCCAGTCGCCGGTGGTCGAGGTCCGCGCGACCGCCCGGACCCGACCGGGACCGGCCTCGCCGGTCCTGGTGTGGGCGGAGCTTCGGCACGCCAACGACGTCGTGTCGTCGATCCGCAACAGCTACCTCCTGCCTGACACCACGCCCAACCACACCTCGGACCTGGTCGAGGTGTACGGCACCGACGGGGTCGCCCACGTCGACCTCGGCCACCCCACGCTGCTCGTCCAGGCCGAGCAGACCGAGGCGCCGGACTGGCTGCTCTCGCCGGCCGACGGCGGCGGCGCGCTCGCCGCCGAACTGCGCCACTTCGTCGGTCAGGTGACCGGCACCGAGTCGTCGGCGGTCGTCCCGCTCGCCGACGGACTGCACGTGGTGCAGGTCGCCACGGCCATGGCCGACAGCGCCGCCGCCGGTGGCGAACCCCGTCGGATCTCCTCCCCCGAACCCCTCTCCTGACAGGAGCTTGCGCCGATGTTTCGTCGTAGATTGACCGGCGTCCTCGCCGCCGGTGTGGCCACCGCCGCGATGCTGGCCGGATGCGGGGGCGGTGGCGACGCCGCCGACGGCCCGGTCACGCTCAAGGTGCTCACCTGGGAGCCGGGCGGCT
This sequence comes from Micromonospora sp. NPDC023869, assembly GCF_055559695.1. Taxonomy (NCBI): domain Bacteria; kingdom Bacillati; phylum Actinomycetota; class Actinomycetes; order Micromonosporales; family Micromonosporaceae; genus Micromonospora; species Micromonospora sp. NPDC023869. Next base: position 19,351 of record NZ_JBVHKD010000022.1, on the reverse strand, counting down.
CCGAGTACTGGCAGCAGGTGAAGACGACCTTCGAGGCCAGCCACCAGAACATCAAGCTGGACCTGCAGTCGGTCCCGTTCGACAAGTACCCGGAGGTGCAGGGGCCGTACATCACCTCGCAGTCCGGGCCGGACGTGATGGCCAACAACGCCGGGCTGGAGCTGTTCGACCGGCGGGGCGCGTACGTGCCGCTGGGCGACCGGGCCGCCGAGATCAACAAGGACCTGGTCACCTACAGCGGCGCCTGCGAGGGCTTCGACACCAGCAAGGCCTGCTTCGGCGTGCCCTTCTCCTACCAGGGCAACGTCCTGTACTTCAACAAGGACGTGCTGCGCGGCGCCGGGCTGGACCCGGAGAACCCGCCGGCCACCTGGGACGAGTTCGGCGCCGCCTGCGAGGCGATCAAGAACTCCGGCAAGACCTGCCTGGCCCTGGGCCTGTCCGGCACCTTCCCGGCGTACTGGGACTTCCCGGAGATCGCCCGCAACTACCTCACCGAGGACGACATCCGCGGCCTGCTCACCGGCACGCTGTCCTGGAAGGACCCGAAGCTCGTCCAGGTCCTGGAGAAGCTCGCCGAGATCACCACCAAGGGCTGGACGAACAAGAACGCCCCGTCGATCACGATGCTGCCCGACGGCGCGGACATCTTCCAGCGCGGTGACGCCGCCTTCGCCGGCACCATCATCTCCGACGCGGTGAACTGGGAGGCGTTCGGCAAGGCCCTCGGCGACGACAAGCTCGGCGTCACCCGGTGGCCGGTGATCAACCCGTCCGCGCCGCTGGCCGAGAAGTTCTCCGGCATCGAGGGCGCCGTCTACGGCGTGACCCAGTGGAGCGAGAAGAAGGAAGCCGGCCTGGAGTTCATCACCTGGCTGGCCGGCAAGGAGAACGGCGAGCTGTGGGTGAAGCACGCCAAGGGTCAGCCGCTGAACAAGAACGTCGACCCCGCGTTGCTGCCCTCGTCGCCGGCCTTCAAGAAGATCCAGGAGTTCGTGGCCGAGCCGACCCTGCACGCCGGTGTCATGCTCTCCGGCCCGGAGGCCGACGCACTGGCCCGAGGCTGGCAGCAGATCACCCTCGGTCAGCTCACCGTCGACAAGTGGGCCGACCAGATGCAGCAGGCGCTGGAGCGCAGCCCGACGAAGAAGCAGGGCAACTAGTCGCACCGGGTGGGGTGGCCGGGCGCCACCCCACCCGCCAGCCTCCGGGGAGGACAGCCCGATGAGCATCTCCACCGCGTCGGCCGCCGATTCGGCCGTCGCGACGAACCCACCCCCGCCGGTACGCCGCAACCGGCGACCTCGGCACGCCCGGGAATGGTGGCTCGGCGCCCTGCTGGTGCTGCCGGGGATGGCCCTGGCGGTCACCTTCAAACTGGTGCCGCTGATCCGGGGCGTCATCACCAGCTTCGAATCCTCCAGCGGGTTCGGCGACAGCTCGTTCGCCGGCTGGGACAACTACACCCGGATGTTCGACGACCCGGTGGTGCTGGCCAGCTTCCGCAACGCCCTGCTGGTGGTGGCCACCCTGCCGGTCTGGATCGTGCTGCCGCTGGTGCTGGCGGTGCTGATCCACCAACGGGCACCGGGCTGGAAGTTCTTCCGGGCCGTCTACTTCGTCCCGTACACCATCGCGCCCATCGTGGTCGGCATCATGTTCCGGCAGATCCTCAGCCCGGACGGACCGATCAACGCCCTGCTGCGCGCCGTCGGGCTGGAACCGCTGGCCATCGAATGGCTCAACGGGCAGAACAGCGCGCTCTTCTCGCTCGTCGCGGTGGCGCTGTGGAGCTTCTTCGGCCTCGGCGTGATGACCTACCTGGCCGGCCTCGCCACCATCCCCGAGGAGGTGCTGGAGGCCGCGTACCTCGACGGGGCCAACTTCTGGCGGCGACTCTTCTCGGTCGTGGTGCCGATGCTGCGTCCCACCGTGGCGTACTGGAGCGTGCTCTGCGCCTCCGGCGTGCTGATCTGGCTGTTCCCGCTGATCTACGCGTTGACCCAGGGCGGACCCGGCAACGCCACCATGCTCCCCGAGTACCTGGTCTTCCTCACCACCTTCCAGTTCCTCGACCGGGGGTACGGCTCGGCCATCGGCATCGCCCTGTTCGTCTTCGTCGCCGTGTTGTCGATTTTCAGCGTGCGGCACATGTTCAAAGAGGGGACCCGGAAGCCGCGATGAACCGGCGACACTCCGCCCAGATCGGGCGCTACCTGTTGGTCTTTGCGTTGGTGGTGGTCGCGGTGGCGGCGCTCTACCCGCTGCTGTTCACCGTGGTCAGCTCGCTCAAGACGCAGACCGGGTTCGCCCAGGACCCGCTCGGGTTGCCCGCCGGGATCACCTTCGAGAACTACGTCGAGGCGTTCAAGCGGATGAACATGCCCCGACTGCTGCTCAACTCCATCATCACCACGGTCGGTGGCCTGGTGTTGTCGGTGCTGGCCGCGATGCTGATTGCGTACACGGTGACCAAGCTGCGTTTCCGGGGCGGCAAACTGGTCTTCCTGTTCATCATCATCACCCTGACCATCCCCAGCCAGGCGATCATCTACCCGCTCTACCAGACCGTGCTGGACCTGGGCATGTCCGGGGAGTACCAGGGCCTGATCCTGGCGTACGCGGCCTTCGGTCTGCCGCTGGGCACCTACCAGCTCGCCGGCTACTTCCAGCAGGTGCCCGACGAGCTGATCGAGGCGGCCCGGGTCGACGGGGCCGGACACTTCACCATCCTGTTCCGGCTGCTCGCCCCGATCGCCACCCCCGCACTGGCGGCGCTGGCCATCTTCAACTTCGTCTGGATGTGGAACGACCTGCTGCTGCCACTGGTCATCATGGGCGGCTCGGACTCCAAGACGCTGATGGTCGGCGTCTCCCTGCTCAGCGGCCAGTACGACGTGTCGGTGCCGCTGGTCAGCGCCGGCCTGATCGTGGCCCTGCTCCCGGTGCTCGTCATCTATCTGGTGTTCCAGCGCCAACTCGTCTCCGGTGCGCTCGCCGGCTCCGGCAAGTGAGCACGCCGACCGACCGACCCGACCCGGATACTCCTCAATGTCCGAGCGCGGGTCACCCCGGTCCCGTCCCCGACCCCGGCACCGGATCGGGGGCGGGACCGGCCCGCGGGCCGGGAGTGCAGGTGTGCCACCTGTACCGCCTGCGTCCCGGGGCGGAGGCCGAGTACGAGCGCCGGCACGTCGAGCTGTGGCCGGAGATGGCCGCCCTGCTCGACGAGGCGGGCGTGTACGACTACCACATCTACCGGCACGGTCTGCTGCTGATCTGCGTCCTGCGGACCCGGTGGGGCTTCGACCACGCCGGCCGGGTCACCGGCGCCTCCGAGGTGCAGGCGCGCTGGACAGCGTCGTTGTCGCACCTGTTCGCCGAGATCGCCGACGCCGACGGCGAGCCGCTGTGGGCCTACCCCGTCTTCGAGCACCCCGGCCGTCGGATGTAAGGAGGGGTCCCCTGCTATGCACGAGGCGTTAGCAGGGGACCCCTCCTTACATCTAGACGGCGTACGCGATGGAGCCGTCTGCGCGGTGGGGGATGCGGGTGAGCGGGCGGCCGGTCAGGTCCAGCGGGGTCTCGTCGGTGAGGTCCAGGGTGACGCCGAGACCGGGCTCCTCGGGGATCGGCAGGAACCCGCCCTCGCGACGGACGCAGGCCCGGGCCGGACCGTCGGCCAGAAGGTCGTCGAGCGGGGAGTACTCCTGCGTCACGAAGTTCGGGATCGCCGTGTCCAGGTGCACCGAGGCCATGGTGAGCAGCGGCCCGAGGCAGTTGTGGCTGACCACCGCCGCGTGGTACGACTCGGCCAGCGCCGCGATCTTGCGGGCGTGGCTGATGCCGCCGGCCAGGCCGAGGTCGGGCCGGACGTACTGGGCCCCGCCCTGCGCCAGCAACTCCTTGAACTCCCAGATGGTGTGCAGCCGCTCGCCGTTGGCCATCGGCACCCCGAGCGCGCGGCGGCTCAGCTCGGCCTGGCTGCTGACGCTGTCGATCTGGATCGCGTCCTCGACCATCAGCGGGTGCAGCCGACCGACCGCCGGGACGACCGCCTCGGCCTGCAACGGGGTGAGCTTGCGGTGCAGTTCGATGAGCAGGTCGACGTCGGGTCCGACCGCGTCGCGGACGGCGGCGGTGGTGGCCGCGGTGTCGGTGACCAGCCGGGCCAGCGACAGGTCGCCGTAGTCCGCCGGCAGCGGGTCGAACTTCACCGCGGTGAACCCGTCGGCGACCGCCGCCGTGGCCTGTGCGGCGAGGTCCTGCGCGCCGGTGCCGGGCAGCAGCAGGTGCAGCCGGATCCGGTCCCGGACCCGACCGCCGAGCAACTGCCAGACCGGTACGCCGAGTCGCTTGCCGAGCAGGTCCCACAGTGCCAGGTCGATCGCGGAGACGGCGGCGGTGAGCACCGATCCCCGGAACGGCCCCATCCGGTACAGGTGGTGCCAGTGGTGCTCGATCCGGCTCGGGTCGGCGCCGAGCAGGTGCGGGCGGAACGCCTCCACGACCGCGTGGACCGCTCCCGGATACCCCCAGCAGGCGGACTGTCCGACGCCGACCAGCCCGGTCGAGGTGTGCACCGCGACGAAGTGCGCGTCGCCCCGCACCACCGACTCGACGGCGGTGATCTCCATGCTGCCCCCAAATTAGAGCCCTATAACGGCCACAAACTTGCTCATGCACTCTTCCATAGCATGATGTCCCTGGTCTAGGCTCCAATCCGAACGAGCCGGAATAGGGCTCTAATTCATCTATGGGGGTGTGATGGGTCTGCCGGACGACTACCGGGCGATGGCCCGGATCCGCCGGTTCGAGGAGCGGCTGGCCGCCCTCAAGGACGACGGTGAGATCCCGGGCTCGATCCACCTGTGCAACGGTCAGGAGGCGATCCCGGTCGGTGCCGCCCGCGCGCTGCGCGACGGTGACCACGTGACCGCGACCTACCGGGGGCACGGCTGGGCGCTGGCCCGGGGCGTGGACATGACCGGGCTGTTCGCCGAGATGATGGGTCGTGACTCGGCGGTCAACGGCGGCCGGGCCGCCTCGCCGTACCTCTCCGACCCCGGACGCTGGTTCATGGGGGAGAACTCCATCGTCGGCGCCGGAGTGCCGATCGCCACCGGTGCCGCGCTCACCGCGCAGCGCACCGGCAGCGGCGCGGTCTCGGTGGTCAGCATCGGTGACGGCGCGATGAACCAGGGCAACGTACACGAGGCGATCAACCTCGCCGCCGTGCTCGACCTGCCGCTGGTCCTGGTGGTGGAGAACAACGTCTATTCGGAGATGTCCCGCATCGAGGACATGGTCCGCATCCGACAGCTCGCCGAGCGCGCCGCCGGGTACGGGATCCCCGGCCGGGTCGTCGACGGCAACGACCCGGACGCGGTCGCCGAGGCCGTCACCGAGGCGGTCACCCGCGCCCGGGAGGGCTCCGGCCCGTCCATCGTGGAGGCCATGACCGAGCGCCTGGTCGGCCACTACAGCGGCGACGTGCAGCACTACCGACCGGCCGGCGAGATCGCCGCCGCCCGCGAACGCGAGCCGCTGGTCCGGATCCGGGCCGCCGCCGACGCCGAGCTGACCGCCCGGCTCGACGCCATCGACGCGGAGGTGGCCGCCGAGGTGGAGGCCGCCGTCGCCGCCGCCCGCGAGGTGCCGTTCCCCGACCCGGCGACCGTCAAGGAGTACGTCTATGTCTGAGTCGCTGCGGTACATCCAGGCCGTGAACGCGGCGCTGGCCTGGTCACTGGAGAGCCGGTCCGACACCGTCTACTTCGGTGAGGACGTCGCCCTGCCCGGCGGCCCGTTCGGTGCCACCAAGGGACTGCACAAGCGGTTCGGCAGCGACCGGATCTTCGACACCCCGATCTCCGAGACCGGCTTCCTGGGCATGGCGCTCGGCGCGGCCATGACCGGCCTGCGGCCGATCGCCGAGATCATGTACGCCGACTTCTCCTTCGTGGCGATGGACCAGATCGTCAACCAGATCGCCACCATCCGCTACTCCAGTGCCGGCCGGTGGAAGGCCCCGCTGGTGATCCGGATGCAGCAGGGGTACTCCCCGGGGGCCTGTGCCCAGCACTCGCACTCGGTGGAGGCGTACTTCGCGCACACCCCCGGCCTGCGGGTGGCGCTGCCGTCCACTCCGGACGACGCGTACCAGATGCTGCGCACCGCGGTGACCAGCGACGACCCGGTGGTGGTCGCGGAGGCCCGGATGCTCTACCCGACCCGGGGCCCGGTCCGCACCGACGCGCCGGTCGAGCCGATCGGCGGCGCCCGCGTGGTCCGCGACGGCCGGGACGCCACCGTGGTGGCCTGGTCCCGGATGGTCCCGGCGGCCCTCGCCGCCGCCGACCAACTCGCCGCCGAGGGGATCGAGACCGAGGTGATCGACCTGCGGTGGCTCAACCCGCTGGACTTCGACACCGTCGGCGCGTCGGTCGCGCGCACCGGCCGTCTGGTCGTCGCCCACGAGGCGAACCTGACCGGCGGGTTCGGTGCGGAGATCGCCGCCCGGGCCGCGTCCGAGTGCTTCGCCGACCTGAAGGCCCCGGTGGCCCGGGTGGCCGCCCCGGACGTGCCGATGCCGGCCGCCCCGGCGCTGCAGAAGGCCGTGGTGCCCGAGGCGGAGCACGTGGCCGAGGCGGTCCGCGCGACGGTCCGCCGGTGACCGGCGTCGCCCCGGCGACCGGCCTGCTCACCGGCCGCCGGGTGGTGGTCGTCGGCGGTGCCTCCGGCATCGGGCTCGCCACGGTCCGGGCGGCCGCCACGGCCGGCGCGGCCGTCGCGGTGCTCGACGCCGACGCCGCCGGCGCCGCCGGTGCCGCCGCGCAGGCCCGCGCCGCCGGGGCGACCGCCGTGGCGCACGTCGTGGACGTGACCCGGGAGGCGCAGGTCGCCTCGGTGTTCGACGCGGTCGCCGACGACCTCGGCGGCATCGACGCGGTGCTGCACGTCGCCGGGATCATGCGCGGGCAGGGCACCGACGTCACCGATCTGCCGCTGGAGCTGTGGCAGCGGGTGATCGAGGTCAACCTCACCGGGCCGTTCCTGGTCGCCAAGCACGCCGTGCGACACCTTGCCGACGGCCACGGGGTGCTCGTCCTGGTCGGTTCCAAGGCGGGCGTGCTGACCGGATCCGGCTCGGTACCCTACGGCGCGAGCAAGGGAGGACTGCACGGCCTGGCACTGACGCTGGCCCGGCACCTCGGTCCACGCGGGATCCGGGTGCACACCCTCTGTCCCGGCGACATCGACACACCGCTGATGCGGCGGTCGCTGGACGAGGCACGGGCCAACGGCACGGACGGTGCCCAGGTCTCCCGGATCGAGGCGGCCCTGGGCCGTCCCGAGGACGTGGCGTCGGTGCTGACGCTGTTGGCGGCACCGGCCAGCGCCGGCATCGCCGGCACCGTCTACACCGGCTGAGCAGCCCGAGGCGACGGCGAGGCGACGACGTGGAGGCGGCAGCGTGATCGGGATCATCGGCCCGGAGGACTCGATCCGGCTCGTGCAGGAGGTGGCGGCCGGGGAGGGCCGCGCGGAGGAGGTGACCACCCGCGCGTACACCGACCCGGAGCAGGCACCGCACCTGGCCCGTGAGCTGGACGACCTGTGCCAGGTGCTGCTGTTCACCGGGCGCATCCCGTACGCCTTCGCCGCAGCGGCCGGTGGGCTGCGTGCCGAGATCGACTACATCCGACACGCCGGGATCGACCTGTACCGCACGCTGTCCCGGATGCTGCTGGCCGGCGGCGGGCGACTGCCCCGGGTCAGTGTGGACACCATCGAGGCGGACACCGTCCGGGAGACGTACCACGACATCGAACTGACCCCGCCCACCGACATCCTGCCGATCGCCGACTCGTCGGGCCTGCTCTTCTCCGGGCTGGCCGAGATCACCGCCTACCACCGCGAGCGGTACGAGTCCGGCGCCGTCGAGGCGTGCCTGACCTGCCTCGGCGCGGTGCACCGGGAACTGCGCGAGCGCGGGGTGCCGGTCTGGCGCGTCGAGCACACCCGGGCCTCGGTCCGCGACGCGCTGCGCCGGGCTTGGCTCGCCGCCGAGGTACGCCAGTCCCGGGCCACCCAGATCGCGGTGATGATGATCGAGGTGGCCGAGTCGGCGAGCCGCCCGCAGGACCCGTACCAGGCGGAACGGCAGCGCCTGCGGCTGCGCGAGGCACTGCTGGAGCACGCCGAGCGGATGCGCGGGCGACTCAACACCATCGACGACCGGACGCTGGTCATCACCACCACCCGGGGCACCGTGGAGAGCGCCATCGCCCGGCACCGGGCCGGGCACGCCTCCCTGCTCAGCCTGCGCGGCGTCGACGGGGACCACACCGTCGGCTTCGGCGCCGGCACCACCATCGCCGCCGCCGAGGCCAACGCCCGCCAGGCGCTCGCCCTGGGGCGCGGTGGCGAGACGCACGTGGTCTTCCCGGACGGGGAGATCTACTCCACCCGGGAGAGCGCGGTCAAGCAGCGGCTGCGCGAGACCGCCCCCGGCGTGCTGCGGGTCTCCGAGCAGCTGCGCCTCGGGCCGCTGTCCACCCGACGGCTGCTGGAGGCGCTGCACCAGATGGATCCCAACCAGGTGACCGCGCGGGGTCTGGCCGACGCGTACGGGGTGGAGACCCGCTCGGCCCGCCGGCTGCTCAAGTCACTGCGCGCGGCCGGCTTCGCCGAGGAGGTCGGCGTGCACGTCAGCACCGGAGCCGGCCGGCCGCAGAGCGTCTACCGGGTGGCCCTGCAACGCCTGGTCGGGGCGATCGGGGCGAACGAGTGATCTTCGAACCGACCTTCCTGGTCACCGCCACCTTCGCCGCCGACGCGGTCCACCGACGCGAGCCGCACCGCACGGCCCACCTGGCCCACGTACGCGGACTGCTCGCCGACGGCACCGCCCTGCTCGCCGGGGCCCGCGCCGACCTGAGCGCCTCCGTCCTCGTGCTCCGGGCACCCGACGCGGCGGCCGCCCGCGCCCTCGTCGAACACGATCCGTACTGGCGACACCGGGTGTGGACGGCTCTCGACGTCGTCGACTACCTGGCCGCCACTCCGCAGTCCCTCGGGAGGTCATGATGTCGTACCGCCAGATTTCCGGCGTCCGGGTGCACGGCGCCGAGCACGCGCCGTTCGCGGCCACCCTGCTGGTCGAGACGCTGGGGGAGGGGCCGGAGCCGGTACGGTTCGTCCCCGACCCGGCGCTGCCCGAGGGCGGCTTCCGGGTCGAGGTGCCGGCCACCGGGGAGATCCGCGTCGTCGGCGATCCCTTCGCCGGCCTGGTCTACGCCGTCCGGGACCTGCTGGCCCGGGCCACCCCGGCCGGTCTGCCGGTCGGGTCGCACCAGAGCGCACCAGGGCTGCCGCTGCGGACGCTGTGGACCTGGGACCACTCCACCAACTGGGACCTGCGCCAGCTCGGCCAGCAGGAGATCGGTGCGCTCAACCCGTACGCCAAGGGCGCCGACGCCTTCGGGGCCGACTACCGGCGGCTGGTGGACTTCTGCAGCGCCGAACGCATCGGCGGGATCGTGGTCTACGGGCTGCTGCGCGACGCCCACGGCGGCGTCGAGGCGGCCCGCGACCTGTGCGAGTACGCCAACGCCCGGGGCGTACGCATCATCGCCGGGGTGGGCATCAACGCCTACGGCGGCATCTACTTCGACGGACGGCACCGCTACAACCTCGCCACCTGGCTGCGGCAGCGCCCCGATCTGGCGGCCGAACTGCCGAAGAAGGTCGGCTTCGACATCGACGAGTTCGGCGACCTGCACTTCCCGGCCAGCGAGTACATGATGGCCGCCTGCCCGTCGCAGCCGGAGAACCTGGCCTGGCACCGCGACGCCATCGACTGGCTGCTGGACACCCTGCCGGTCGGCGGGATCAACTTCGAGACCGGCGACTACGGCAGCTGCGCCTGCGCGCGGTGCGTCGACCGCACCGGTGGCGAGCGCACCTCTTGGTCGTACGAGGCGATGCGGTCGGTGTACCCGACCCTGCTGGACACCGCCCGCCGACCCGGCCCGGCCGGGGTGCCGCTGCGCCACCTGGTCGAGGTGTACTGGGACAACATCTTCGACCTCGACGCGCAGAGGCCGCTGGCCGACCTGCCCGACGACGTGGCGTACCAGTACTGCGTCAACCGGGGCTTCTGGTATGACAACCGGGACCGGCTGACCGCCGAGCACGTGGCGGCACTGCCGCACCGCACCAACGTGCTGCGCACGCACGCGGGGTCGCAGTGGAACCGGCAGCGGCACTCGTGGGTGCCGGAGATGTACACCGACATGGCCACCCGGACCGCCGCCGCCGGCATGCGCGGGTTGACCATCTTCGCCGAGGCGTCCGCGTACCACCCGACCAACGAGATCAGCTACCTGGCGTACGCCCGGTTCTCCTGGAATCCGACGCTGACCTGGGACGACTTCTGGCGTGACGAGGTCACGCCCCGGTTCGGCGGGTCGGCCGAGGCGGAGGCGTTCCGCGACGGCGCGGCACTGCTGGACGACCCGGCGGCCGAGGCGGAGGCGTTGCGCAAGGTGGGCGGCGACGCCCTGTCGATGGTCGCCGCCACCAGCGGTGACGTGCAGCGCCGCTGGCTGTGGCTGGCCGAGCGGACCGCCCGGCACGCCCACTCGATCGGCTGAGCCCGACGGAGCGTGGCGGACTTGACAGGCAAGTCGCTGCTTGCCTATAAATGTGCGGGTGGACGCGGAACCGGATCTGTTCAAGGCCCTGGGTGACGCGACGCGACGCATCATCCTGGACGAGTTGGTCGACCGGGATGGCCAGACCCTGTTCGAGATCTGCGGCCGGCTGACCATGAAGCACGGTCTGACCTCGTCACGTCAGGCCATCTCGCAACACCTCGCGGTGCTCGAACAGGCCGGGCTGGTGCACGTCCGGCGACAGGGCCGGTACAAGTTCCACCACATCGACACCGGCCCGCTGCGCGCGATCGCCGAGCGGTGGCCCACCGACTGAGAGGAAGCAACCGTGCTTCGCATCAACATCACCAGCGTGGTGGTCGACGACCAGGCGAAGGCGCTCGCCTTCTACACCGAGAAGCTGGGCTTCGTGAAAAAGACCGACGTGCCGGCCGGTGAGGCGCGCTGGCTCACCGTGGTGTCCGCGGCCGACCCGGACGGCGTGGAGCTGCTGCTGGAGCCGGAGGGCCACCCGGCGGCCCGACCCTTCAAGGAGGCGTTGGTCGCCGACGGCATCCCGTACACCCAGTTCGCCGTCGAGGACGTCCACGCCGAGGTCGAGCGCCTCAAGGGGCTGGGGGTGCGGTTCGTTCAGGAGGCGACCGACCTGGGCCCGGTGGTCACCGCCGTGCTCGACGACACCTGCGGCAACCTGATCCAGATCGCCGCGATGAAGTAGCGCGAACGCGGCGGCTCCGGCCCGGGACAGGTCCCGAGCCGGAGTCGATGCCGCAGTGGGCGGTGTTACCGGATCAGCCGAAGTTCACGTCGCTGCACCACATGTACGCCTGGTCGAGGTGGGATGCCTGCCAGATGACGAACACGATGTGGTGTCCGGTGTATCCGGACGTCGAGACGTTGAAGCTGATGTTCTGAGCCGGGGCGTAGCGCCCGGTCTGCGTGATGAAGTCCAGGTTCCCCCAGCCGAGGGTCTGGGTGGCGGGGTTGAACCCGTTCTTGCTGACGTACACCCGGAAGTAGTCGGCGCCGTGGCTCGCCTGGTCGTACAGCTGGACCGTGAAGTTGTTGCTGACGTTGGTCCTCTTCCACGCCCCGGGCTGGTTCAGGCTGTTGTTCCGGGACAGACCGTTGCTGCACAGCTGCCCGTCGGGAGTGCGAGCCTGGAAGTTGCCGCCCAGCCCGTCCCGCAGCGCGCTCATCCAGTTCCACATGGTGTCCGGGTTGGATTGGAACGCCTGCCAGCACATGGGGTCCTGCTGCTGCATGGCCGGGTTCGTGTGGTTGCTGCCCCAGGTTTGCCAGCACTGGTACGCCCGGGACGCCGGGTTGATGATGGTGCCGTGGGCCTGCGCGGCACCGACCCAGGGGATCATCCCGGCCATCATGGCGAGCAGCAGTACGAGCGCCCGAAGCGGCTGGCGGGCAGCGGACCGGACTCGCGAGCCGGACTGGTCGGGCTTGTGTGAACGCACGTTACGTCCTCCGTTCGGCGATCGGATCGACATGGGAGCGCTTCCAAGGCCCAGCATTACACCGATGTTTCCGATTATCAACGATGGTCGATGAATGATCGATGTGGACGGACTGGATGCGGTTGGTCCGAGTCGCCCACAATCGCAGCTCAGCGGGGCTTTCGGGCGGGGCCCGTCGACGGCCCAAATTTCATTTCCGGAAGTCGATGCGTGTCCAGTTCGTCCGGATTGGCCGGTAGGGACCGGCCAGCCTCACCCGGCGTACGCGGCGAGCAGCGACAGCCGCTCGGCGGCGGCACTGCCCGGGGCGGCGGTGTAGGCGATCAGGATCGGCCCCCTGCGCCCCGGCGGCGTGTAGGCGTCCCAGTCCAGGCGCAACTCGCCGACCTGGGGATGTGCGAAGACCTTGCTGCCGTGGACCGACTCGCGGACGTCGTGACGGGCCCAGAGCCGGCCGAACTCCTCGCTGCGGATGGTCAACGTGCCGACGATCTCCTGTGCGCGCGGGTGCTCCGGATCGGCGGCCACCGCCGCCCGCAGGAAGCCGAGGTAGTCCAGCACCGTCTCGCGCCACCCGGCGCACCGGTCCCGCGCCTCGGCGTGGGTGAACATGTCGATCAGCACGTTGCCCGGGCCGATCCCCGGATAGAGCGCGGTGGCCATCCTGTTCCAGGCGAGCAGGTCCAGGTGACGGCTGATCACCACGGCCGGGGTGTGCAGGCTGTGCAGCAGCCGATGGATGCTCTCCGGGACCGTCTCCCGGGTGCGCCGACGGGGTGTCGGCGGCCGCTGCGCCCGACGCGCGAGGGCGTGCAGGTGGCGGGTCTCCTCGGCGTTGAGAGCGAGGGCACGGGCGATGCCGGTCAGCACGTCGTCGGAGGGGTGCACGTCCCGTCCCTGCTCCAGGCGCTGGTAGTAGTCGGTGCTCACCCCGGCGAGCAGAGCCAGCTCCTCGCGGCGCAGGCCCGTGACCCGGCGGCGCGGCCCGGGCGTCAGACCGAGGTCCTCCGGACGTAGCCGGGACCGGCGGTTGCGCAGGAAGTCCGCCAACTCGCGGGTGTAGGCCGTGGTGGTCACCACCCGAGTCTGCCGGGCCGGTGCGACCGCAGGGTAGGTCCCTCGGTCCCAGGTTGGCGAGGTCTCTCCGACGGGCCGCACGGCCTCCTAGCGTCGACGGACATGTCGAACTGGACCGAAGCACAGATTCCCGACCAGCAGGGACGCCGAGCGGTGGTGACCGGGGCGAACTCGGGTGTGGGGCGGGTCACCGCCCTGGAACTGGCCCGCCACGGGGCCTCGGTGGTGCTCGCGGTGCGCGACGTCGCGGCCGGTGAGCAGACCGCCGCCGACATCCGACGCCGGGTTCCGGGGGCCGACGTCGAGGTGCGGCGGTTGGACCTGGCCTCACTCGACTCCGTCCGCGCCTTCGCCACCGCCCTGACCGGCCCGCTCGATCTGCTGGTCAACAACGCCGGGGTGGCACTGACCGGGCCCCGTCCCGCCCTCACGGCGGACGGATTCGACATGCAGATGGGGACGAACGCGCTCGGCCCGTACGCGCTGACCGGCCTCCTGCTCGACCGGTTGACCGCCGGACGGCAGCCTCGGGTGGTCACCGTCTCGTCGATCGTGCACCGGCGCCGTGGCCTGGACCTGGCCGACCTGAACTCCGAGAAGTCCTACCACGGCCCGACGGCGTACTCGAGGTCCAAGCTGGTCGCCACCATCCTCGGCCTGGAGCTGGACCGCCGTCTGCGGGCCACCGGATCACCGGTGATCAGCGTGCTCGCCCACCCCGGGATGACCGCCACCAATCTCACCCCGCGTGCGCTGGCCGACCGCACCGTGTTCCTCCGCGCCGTCGGGCGGCTCAGCGCGCTGCTGATCAGCCGAGTCGAGGCCGGCGCCAGACCACAGCTCTACGCGGCCACCGCGATCGGCGTACGTGGTGGGCAGTTCTTCGGGCCGCGCGGTCTCCAGGAGATTCGGGGGCCGGTCACCGAGGTACGGGCGAGCGCACCGGCACAGGACCCGGACAACGGGCGGCGGATGTGGGCGGCGGCCGCTGGGCTGACCGGCGTCCGATACCTGTGAGCTGGTCGCGAATGGAGGAAGGTCGCACTTTCGTCGTACCGCGCTGCTTCGCGGATCCGACGAAGCACTGACGATTCGGCGACCGATTCTCGAGAAGCTGGACCTCCCCATCACGACGGAGGAACTGTCATGCGAAAAGTCGGCCTCATCATCGCCGCCGTCATCGTCGTCCTGTGCGGTGGCATCGGGTGGACCGTCTACCAGGCGATCGCGCTGGGCAAGGAGGTGCTCGGGGCCGGCGTCACGCGGGAGCAGTTCGACGCACAGCAGGTGGGAACGGCCGAATCGGACGTCCGCGCCGCGCTGCCCGAGCCGCTGAGCGGGATGCGCGACAAGGACCTCTATCCCGACGACCCGGGACGGCAGGGCATCCCGGTCGACGCCTCGTGCGCCTATTTCACCGTGGCGCCGGTGGGCGATCCCGGCCCGGAGCTGTGGCGATTCTGCTTCGTCGACGGGGTGTTGAAGGAGAAGCGGGGCATCACCATTCCGGAATGAACGCGACACCGAGAGTAAGTCACCGCCCGGGTGTGCAGCACCCGGGCGGTTTCTCGTACCGGGTGCGGGTCAACGAAAGTGTGAGGCCTGTTTCCGTCGTCCGCCAGACGCCGACCCGGACCGGCTGTCGCAACACTGTGGAGCATGACAGCGATCGTGGCTCTGTGCATCGGTGTGGTCGGCGTGGTGATGCTCGTCGTCGCACAGGTTCTGCGTCGGCGGGCGTCGAGGATGACCGATCGTGGCACGCCGGAACTCACGGCGCTGCACGCGGAGATTCGGGACACCCTCGATCGAGCCGGTTGGGTGGCGTCGGTCAGGATCTACCGCAGGCGGACCGGGGCCGGGCTGCTGGAGGCGTACCAGGCGGTCGACCGGATCGCCCACGACGAGAGCCGAGGGCGAGGTTCGACCCGATGACCGTGGGCAGTCACACGTGGCGGGGGGTGGCCCGGTGGCGGGAGCGGGCCGGCCTGACCGGGGTGTGGCGGTGGGTCTACGAGATCAGCCTGGTGCTGCTGGTGACCGTGGCGGCGACGTTCCCGGCGGCCACCGCCGACTGGTACCCGCTGATGCCGTGGCTGGTCGGGGTGACCACGCCGATCCTGATGGTGCTGCGGTTGACCAACCCGCTGCCGGCCTACGTCGCCGCGGCCCTGGTCGGTCTGGGCACCGGTGGGCAGAGCAGCCTGCTGCTGGTGGTGCTGAGC
This sequence comes from Micromonospora sp. NPDC023869, assembly GCF_055559695.1. Lineage (NCBI taxonomy): Bacteria > Bacillati > Actinomycetota > Actinomycetes > Micromonosporales > Micromonosporaceae > Micromonospora > Micromonospora sp. NPDC023869. The sequence continues at coordinate 3,895 of NZ_JBVHKD010000022.1, read as the reverse complement.
GCGTCGCTCGGCTACCGGGTCGCCCGGTGGTGGCAGGTCGCGGCCGGGCTGTCCCTGGCCTGGGCCTGCTACGTGGGATCCGTCGGTTGGACGGATCCGCTGGACGTGGAACTGGTGGTGGCCTACTCGGCGTTGTTCGTGCTGTCGGCGGCGCTGCCGGCCGGGGTCGCGCGGTTGGTCCGTCGGCGGCGGGTGCTACTGGCCGCCATGCACCACCGTAACGTGCAACTGCACAGCCAGCAGAGCGAGGTGGCGCGTCAGGCGCAGACGCGGGAGCGGGCCCGCATCGCGCGGGACCTGCACGACTCGCTGGGACACAAGCTCACGCTGATCTCGCTGTACGCCGGGATGCTGAGAACCGCCGACGACGACGGGCGATCCGAGGCCGCCGATCTGGTCCGCCAGACGTCCTCGGCGGCGATGACCGAGCTGCGGCAGATCCTGGGCATCCTGGGGCAGGACGACAGCCAGTCCGCGGTACGTCCGCTGACCGGCCTGGACGAGTTGGCCGCGCGGGCACGTGCCTCCGGTGCCGAGGTGGAGATCGCCCGCGAGGGGGAGCCGCGACCGCTGGCGGCGCTGACCGAGCACGCCGCGTACCGGGTGATCCAGGAGGGACTGACCAACGCGCTGCGCCACGCCCAGGGCGGCGCGATCGTGCTGTCGCTGCGGTACGAGCCGGACGCGCTGGTGGCCGGCGTGACCAATACCGTGGGGCAGCGGGTGGTGCGGGCCACCTCTGGGCAGGGGCTGCTCGGGCTGACCGAACGCGTCCGGGTCGCGGGCGGCATGCTCTATCACGGGTCGACCCCGGACGGCGGGTTCCGGTTGGCGGCCACGTTGCCGTACCCGGGCGACGAACGCGCCGCACCCACGGCCGAGCACCGGCCGCCGCCCGCCGCCGAACCGGAGGCCGACTTCACGGCGCTGATGGACCGCGACCGCCGTCGTTCCCGGCTCGTCCTCGCCGCGACCGCGCTGTCCGTCGCCGGTTGCCTGGTGCTCTGCGCCGCCGGGATCTGGGTGATGACGGCGCTTGTCATCGTCGACCGCGACACCTACGACGCGGTCCGGGTCGGCCAGCCGGAGGCCGAGGTACGCGAACGGCTGCCGGATCCCGAGGCGGCGGTGACCGGAGCGGTCGGCGGTCGGGACGTACCCGGGGCCGTCTGCGTCGACTACCAGGCGTCTATCCTGGACCGGCACGACACCGACGCCGAACTCGGCCAGACCCTGTACCGGTTCTGCTTCCGCGACGGGGTGCTCGTCGACAAGCAGACCTTCCAGGAGCAGCCGTCATGACCCCACGACGACGGCGGAGGTCGAGGCGATGACCGTCCCCCTGCGGGTCCTGCTGGCCGACGACGACTCGCTGATCCGTACCGCGATCCAGACCATCCTGCATCCGGCCGCCGACATCGACCTGGTCGCACAGGTCGGTGACGGGCGGGCCGCCGTCGAACAGGCCGTGCGGCAGCGGCCGGACGTGGCGCTGCTGGACATCCAGATGCCGGTCCTCGACGGCCTGGCCGCGCTCCGGGAGATCCGGCACCTGGCGCCCGCCGTCCAGGTGGTGATGCTGACGACCTTCGGTCAGGACGAGTACGTGGCGCAGGCGCTGGCCGCCGGTGCGGCCGGTTTCCTGCTCAAGGAGTCGGCCGCCGAGGAACTCGCGTACGCGATCCGCGCCGCCGCGACCGGCAACGCCTACCTGTCCCCGAAGATCACCCGTCAGGTGCTCGACCGGCTGCCCGCCGCGACCGTCCGTCCCGAGGAGGACCTGGTCAAGGTGGGCATGCTCAGCAGCCGGGAACGCGAGGTCCTGGTCCTGCTGGCCCAGGGGCTGTCAAACGCCGAGATCAGCCAGCGACTGTTCGTCTCCGAGGGCACCGTCAAGACGCACGTCTACCGGGTGTTCGCCAAGCTCGGCTGTGACAACCGCGTGCAGGCGGCGATGCTGGCACAACGCGCCGGGCTGTTGGAGCCGCAGGCGGACTCGACACGCTGACCGGAACCCGGTCCGCTGCCTCCGTGCGGCCGTGGAGTCGACGCTCCGGGGTGGGTCACTGCGCCCAGGGCAGCGGCACCTTGTCGTCGCTGTCCGGCAGCATGGCCTTGCCGCCCACCTTCATCGCGACCAGCGCCTGGGCGGGGCCACCGACGGTCTTGAGCTGACGCATGACACCGCCCGGAAGGACGAGCGCCTGGCCGGCCTTGACGAGCTTGGTCTCGTCGCCCACGGTGACCTCGAAGGTGCCGGAGATCGGCATCCACACCTGTTCGGCGTCGATGCCGTGCACCGGCGTGGCCGCGTCCTCGCCCACCTCGACCCGCCAGGTGCTCACCTCCGCGCTGCCCTGGCTCGGGCCGGCGAGACCGAACATCCGGCCGGCGGGGGTGGTGGTCGTGCGGGCTTGCGTCTCACTGATGACGTTCATCGGCGACCTCCGAGTAAACTAGCTTTACATGAGTGGCGTCAGTAAAGTCCTCCCTGCGGGCTGTGTCAAGCTTCTTTGCATGGCTGACCCCGACCCGATCGAGCGAACTCCGCTGACCTTCCTGTTGGGCATGGCGTTCCAACTCGTCCTCACCGAGTTCGTCACCGAACTCGACGCGATCGGCTACGACGACCTTCGTCCCATCCACGGATTCGTCTTCCAGTTGTTGCAGGGGTCGGGTGCCACGAGCACGGAGCTGGCCGGGCAACTCGGTGTGACCAAGCAGGCGGCCGGGCAGATCGTCGACTACCTCGAAGGTGCCGGTTACGTCGAGCGCCGCCCGTACCCGCTCGGTGGTCGCCGCAAGCTCGTCGTCCTCACCGACAAGGGCCGCGAGCACATGCGTACCGCGGGGCGCACCCTGACCGAGATCGAGTCCCGGCTGGCCGTCAGCCTGGACGACGAGGGGCTGACCGCGCTGCGTCAGGAACTCGCCCGGGTGATCCGCGACATCGCCGGTGACGACCTCCCGCCCCTGCGACCCGTCTGGTAGCCGCCGGCGGCCGATTCGTAGTCACCCGGATGAATCGCCGGGCGCGTGCCCCCACAACCTTCCGACCGGGCGGTAGGATGACGGGACATTGACGGGGTACCGAAGGCGGAGGCCACAGATGGCTCGTGCGACGTCCAGCCGGCCGGCGACGACCCGACGTCGGCAGCGTTGGCCCGACGGCTACGACCCGGAGAACACCCGTCGATCCCTGATCACGAGCGCCCTCGAACTGTTCGAGCGCCGGGGCTTCGACCGCACGTCGGTACAGGAGATCGCCGACCAGGCGCGGCTCACCAAGGGCGCCTTCTATCACCACTTCGAGAGCAAGGACGACCTGCTGCGGCACATCCAGGAGGAGTACCTGGAGGCGCAGCTCGCCGCGATCGAGCGGATCGAGAGCGGCAGCGACGACCCGAAGGTGCGGGTCGCGGAGCTGATCCGGCTCAGCCTGACCAGCGTGGCCGAGTACCGCGCCCACGTCACCATCTTCTACCAGGAGCGGCGCTACCTCACCGGTGACCTGTTCGCCGAGGTGACCCGCAAGCGCGACCGGTTGGAGTCGGCCTTCGCCGGCATGATCCAGGACGGCGTCGCACGCGGTGTGTTCCGTGCCGACGTCGACTCCCGGATCGTCACCTTCGGGCTCGTCGGGATGTGCGCCTGGGCCTACCAGTGGCTCAACGTCGGCGGCAAGCTCAGTGTCGACGACGTGGCGCGCCAGTTCAGCGCGATGGTGCTCGACGGGCTGGTCTGACCCGACCCGGCCCGGAGCCGCCGAGCGGCTACCGGGCCGTCACGAGATTCAGCCGTTGAGCAGTTGGCGGGCCATCACGATGCGCTGGACCTGGTTGGTGCCCTCGTAGATCTGGGTGATCTTGGCGTCGCGCATCATCCGCTCGACCGG
>NZ_JBVHKD010000021.1:0-30721 GCF_055559695.1 Micromonospora sp. NPDC023869 | reverse complement strand
GGGGTAGTGCTTCATCACCATCTGTCAGGGACTCCTGATCTCCCCGGACCATCACGATCCAAGGCTCAAGTGTCCAGGACCAGGGGGCAACTCCCTACGCACCTTCGACGCCGAAGCAGGTTGGGGTGTCATCGACGGCCCGGATGTGCCGACCGGGTGCTGGGTCCACTTCTCGGCCATTGCCTTGGATGGATACCGGAAGTTGGCCCGCGGGCAGCACGTTCGCGAACCCAGCGCAGTTCCTTCGCCTACCACAGCTCGTTGACCTTGGCATTCGATCCGCCCCGCCTCAACGACGTGGTTGGCCCTCAGGGGTAGGTGGCCCCACGCCGTGCACTGCGCGGCAGACACGGATGGCGGCCCTCTTGGGAGCCCGGGAAAGATCAGATTCATGGGACGCAGAGCTGCCACGTAGGCATGGTCGAAGGTCAGCACAATTCATGGGGCTCGTGCTGGGAGCGCCGATGCGTGTGCCGGCGAGATCTACTCCTACAGGTACCGCTGTCACGCATCCTCTGACGCTCTCTTTCCCGACGAGCTGTAGCTCGTCCAGGGCGTCGCGGATGCTATCGGCCTGTCCGACGTGGACACGTCGCCCACCGGCTTGAACGGTTCGCCCGTGGCGAGGCGGTCACGAGACCTCCGACGAAGCGGGTCTTGGAGGCGTATCGGTTCGCCCGTTACGTGGATCAATGCTGGGACGCCACGGTGAGCTTTGCGATGTCCGGGGCATAGACGGTCATCCAGTGCGGATGCAGCCGGTAGTAGACCACGTCGTTGTCCCAGTCGAAGGAGTCGTCGCCGTAGAAGTCCTTCAAGTACGCGAGCACGTCCGGCCAGTCCGTGGCCTGGTCGCCGTTGCGGGGATTGAGGATCTCCACCGTGCCGTGCGTGAAGACGCCGAGGTCCTCACCGCGCATATGTGCGGCGCTGGCGGCGGGTCGCGCCGCGAGGTGGCGCGCCTTGGCGGCGTCGCGCGCCGTACCGAAGTACCACTTGCCTCGCAGGAAGTGCCCGTCCACACCGCTGATCCGCGGCTCGCCCTTCGCCGTCACGCTCGACAGAGCAAGGGTGCACATGCCGGTGAGGACCTGGGTGAGCTGCTCCGCGTTCAGTGTGCGTGCGGTGTTGATGATCGATCGGAGGTGGGAGGTGGAGCCGGCGAGGGAGGCGTCAAGGAGGGCTTGGAGCTTTTCGAGATCTTCTGGGGTTTCGCGCATGGAGGTCCCTGTCTCTCCGTATCTATCGGTGCCCTGGTCCGCGCCCATCACCGGCGCCGACCGATGAATCTATGCTCCACGCAAAACCTGACACCTTGTGTCATATTTCTTCAACTGGCGTACGGACACCAGGTGAATGTCATCGCGTGTCGAGCACGACCAGCCGAGTGTGTTCGGAAAGTAGCCTGCTCGCGGTCAGTCCGAACATGGCGTGGAAGCTGTCGCTGAAGTGCCCCGGCGAGGCGAACCCGGCCTCGATGGACGCCCGGGTCAGGTCCATACCTTCGCCGGCCGCGAGCGCGACGTGCAGCATCCGCGCCCACAACCGGTACCGGCGGAAGCTGGTGTGGGCGTTCGCCGAGAACAGGTGCAGAAACCGTGACGTCGACAGGTGCACCTCGGCAGCGAGCTGCGCCGCGCTCATCTTCTGGTCAGGGTGAGCACGCATGATGCCGATCGCGGTGCGAATCCGCTCGTCCATCGCGCCAGGGTTCGGAGGGTCGACGAATTCCCGCAGTCGGGCCGGATCGGGGAATGAGGTCTCCTGTACGTGACTGATCAGCGACGACTCGTGCTGATAGTCGAGCCCGACCGAGGAGGTGCGTTCGGTCATCCGAGCGCGAACACCCTCCGCCAGGCCCGAGCCAGGGTCGAGGTAGAAGAACAGCATCCGGCCGTCGTCCGCGATGACCCGGTGTCGTGTTCGCGCCGGAATGAGGGCGCTGCGGGTACGCCGTTCACCGATGTCGTCGGCTTGTAGCGTGAACGGTCCGTCGACGCCCAACGCGAAGCAGTGCACGGAACCGGAGTGCGCCTTCAGCCTCAGTGAGGGCCCCAGATAGGCCGCCTGTCCGAGCCAGATCCAAATTCTCGCCTGCTCGGCACGACACGTTTCTGGAAGCGGGACATCGGCCACGAAGCCGATGATCGCACGTGTGCTCATAACCGCAGAGGAACGACCAACACGCGTGCTGCGCCCACCAGGACGAATCAGGCGGCGACTGGGGCAAGGGCTCCTTGTGGCGGCCGGATTGCTCAACGTGCTGCCCGGCGCTGGTGCCGTGTCGCCGGCCTGGGCCCGTTCGGCCTACGGCGTGGACGTCACGGGCGCGGACCTGGAGACGCTCATGCGGCATCGGGCGATCCTGCTCGCCCTGGTCGGCGTCACCGTGATCGTTTCAGCGTTCCGCCCGCACCTGCGCCCCGCCGCGGTGGCCATCAACGCGGCCAGCTTCGGCACCTTCCTGCTTCTCGTGCTGACCACCCCATCGCTGAACCAGCAGGTAGTCCGGGTGGCGCAGGTCGACGCCGTCGCGTTGCTCGTCCTGTCGGCGGGGACGGCCCTGCTCGCGTCCGGCCCCTGCGGGCGCCGCACGACGCCAGCGGTTCGAGGGCGCGAATGACGACAACGGTCATCATCATCGTCGGGACGTTCTTCTTCGGCATGGGCGTCTACGCGCTCGCCGCGCCTGCGGCACTTGCCCGTCCCTTCCGCATCGTCATCGATTCAGCAGAAGGCCGGTCCGAGATCCGTGCGGTCTACGGCGGGTTCGGCCTGGCGATCGCCGCCGTACTGGCTGCGGCGGCGCTCGACATCGGCGATATCCGGACCGGCGCGGTCATCACCGTCGCAGCGGCCCTTGCCGGAATGGCCCTCGGCCGGTTGTTCTCCCGGATCACCGACAAGGCCACAGCGTTCTATCCGATCTGGTGGTATTTCTGGATCGAGACCATCGCTGCCGCCCTGCTGTTCGGCGTCGCCTGATCCTGATCTTGGCGCGTCGTATCGCAGACAGGGAAGGCACCGCCGATGCGTGGCTCGGCGGCGTCGCGTTCTGGGCCCTAGGCTCGGCTACCAACGGCGACGGGCGTACCGGCTTCCACACGCTCGATGCGGCATGAGCGTGCACGAGCGTCGCTGGTCGCGCCGAGTAGCCGCACCGGCGCCGACGACGCGAGCGTCCCGTCCCCTGCGGATGGGCGTTCTTCGACCCCAGCCCGTGCTCGGAGTTCTCGGTCACCAGCGGCGGACATGGCACGATGGCCGTGTCCTGCGCCGCAGGTGGCCGGGCACGACGCTGATGGAGTCGGGATGTCAGAACTGGCCGGCACGCCGGTGCCAGGATTGGCGAAACTGTGGACGCACGATCCGGTCACCGCCGGCAGGTATCGGCTGATCGGCCGACTGGGCGCGGGTGGACAGGGGGTCGTCTATCTCGGCGAGGACGACGCTGGTGACCGGGTCGCGGTCAAGATGATCAACACCGATCTGAGTGATCCACGGGCCCGGTCGCAGTTCGTGAAGGAGATCGCCGCCGCACGCCGGGTCGCTCCGTTCTGCACCGCGCAGGTGCTCTTCGCCGAGGTGGATGGCGAGCAGCCCTATGTGGTCAGTGAATTCATCGAGGGTCCGACCCTGCACCGACACGTCCGCGAGCACGGCCCGGTGACCGGCAACTCCCTACACCGTCTCGCGGTCGGCACTGTCACCGCACTCGCCGCGATCCATGGTGCCGGCGTGGTGCACTGCGATCTGAAGCCGGACAATGTCGTACTCGGCAAGGACGGCCCTCGGGTGATCGACTTCGGCATTGCACGCGCGTTGGGAGTCACCGAGACGGCGTCCAGTCGAGTCATGGGGACCACCGCCTACATGGCGCCCGAGCGGTTCCGTAACGAGGCGGTCGGTCCACCGTGCGACGTCTTCGCCTGGGCGGCCACGATCGCCTTCGCTGCCGGCGGTCAGCCGCCGTTCGGCAATGACTCGCTCTTCGCCGTGATGCACCGGGTGCTGCACGATCCACCCGAGCTGCCCGTGTTGCCTGCCGCACTGGACGAACTCATTCGGCAGTGCCTGGCCAAGGATCCGGCGGATCGGCCGGGTGCCGAACGTGTACTGGTACGGCTGCTCCGACAGGACGCCACGCTCACCAAGCCGCTACATCGGGAGAACCTGCTCGAAGTCGGCAACGAGACAGCGGGCGCGCCGACACCGAACCACCTGCTCCCCCAGCTCACGCCGACGGCACCGCAGCCGCACTCGACGACGTCGCGGACTCCGGCCCAGCCGACGGTGCCGACCCAGGCCCGGCCGACGCGGCCGGAACACGTGCCCGTGACGGAGCCCGCCGTCGGCGCCGAGCCCGACGGCGCGCTGCGGCGACTGCGGCGTGAGTCCCTGGACGCCTGGGGCCTTTCGACCGCACTCTTCCTCGGTTCGGTGGGCGCCGCCGGCGGCTACGTCGCGTCGAGCGCGATCGGCCCGGCCGCCGCAGTCGGGGCGGTCACCTTCGTCGTGGTCTACCTGGTTCGGCTACTCGTCGCGACGGCGGTCGGGGGACGGTCCGACCACGGATGACTCGGTACGGTGGAGGTCTGGGGCGCCGGCTGGCGCCGGATCGATAGGTTGACTGCCACCAGCCGTCTGCCGAGGAGGACGTCCCGATGACCCCACCCGCTACGCGTACACGGCAGTGGTTGCCCTACACCGCCGCCGTCACCGCCGGGCTGGTGGTCATCGTCGGAGCGTTCGTGTTCGTCCAACAGCGCGAAGCAGGCAGCGAGGGGCCCCGCACCGACTGCGCCATCACCCTCCAGGTCAACTCCTCCACGGAGAAGGCGGAGCTGCTGGTCGACCTGGCCGAGCGCTACAACAGCAGCACCCGGTCGATCGACGGCGGCGGCTGCGCCCAGGTGCACGTCAGCCCGTTGAACTCGGGCAAGGCCACCGAGGCGCTGGCCACCGGATGGGCTGACGAAAAACTCCCGCCACAGCCACAGGTCTGGCTGCCGACGTCGAGCCTGTGGACCGGCCAGTTGCGGCTGCTCGACCAGGCCGCCGGGCGAGCGCCGCAGACGCCGGACCGCTACCCGTCGATCGCCAACAGCCCGCTGGTGATCGCGATGCCGCAGCCCAAGGCCGACCTGGTACGCCAGCGCGGGCCGCTGGGCTGGGGAGAGATCCTGGGCCTGTCTGGGCGGGACGGGTGGGCGGGCTTCGGCAAGCCGGAATGGGGCCGGTTCACCTTCGGCAAGGACAACCCGAACCTGTCCACCTCCGGGCTGGCGGCGACCATCGCCACCTACTACGCGGCGGTGCAACGATCCAGCGACCTCACCCGGTCCGACCTGGCCGACCCCGCGGTCACGCAGTTCGTCCGCCGGATCGAAGCCAACGTGGCGCACTACAGCGACGACTCGATGGACCTGCTGCGCAGCCTCGCCGAGGCGGACCTGGCGGGCCGTACGGACGACATGAGTGCCATCGTCCTGCAGGAGGAACTGGTGGACCTCTACAACACGGGTGCGTTGAGCCCCCGGCAGGAGGGGCAGGAGCGGGGCCGCCGGCCGAACGTCCCGCTGGTCGCCGTCCACCCCAAGGAGGGCACGTTCAACCTGGACCACCCGTTCGTGGTGCTGCCCTCCGCCGATGAGCGGCAGCGCGCGGCAGCGGCCGACTTCCAGGCCTTCCTGACCGAGGACGCCCAGCAGGAGAGCTTCACCCGCCTCGGTTTCCGGGACCACGAACGCCGCGCCTCGCCGGAGCTGCTCGCCAGCGTCGGCGACGAGCCGGCCGGCGGGCTGAACTACTTCGAGCCCCCGGACCCTCAGGTGGTCGGTGCGATGCTGGACGGCTGGCGCACCCTCCGTAAGAAGGCCAACATCCTGATCGCCCTGGACACGTCAGGATCGATGCAGGCGATGGTCGGCACCCGTACCCGTTTCCAGGTCGCCTCGGCGGCAGCGGGCAAGGGCCTCGCGTTGCTCAACTCCGAGGACCGGGTGGGGCTCTGGTCCTTCTCCTCGGAGACGTCGAAGCGGCCGAAGAGCCCCTACCGTGAGGAGGTTCCTCTCGGCGCGTTCGATCAGAAGCGGATCACCCGCAAGATTGACGGCCTACATGTCGAGGGCGGCACCGCGCTCTACGCGACGGTCCGGGCCGCTCACCGGGAGCTGCTGGACCGGTACGACCCACAGCGGATCAACGCGATCGTCGTGCTGACCGACGGCAAGAACGAGTACACCAAGGACAACGACCTCACCCGCCTGCTCGACGAGGTCGTCCTGGACCCGCAGCGTCCGGTGAAGGTGTTCTGCATCGCCTTCGACCGGGAGTCGGACTTCGTCACCCTGGACAAGATCGCCAAAGCGTCGTCGGGCAAGGCCTACGACGCCACCGATCCCGCCACGATCGACGAAGCGTTCGTGAAGCTGGTCAGCAGCTTCTGACATGTTCGGAGCGTGGCGAGGTACGGCGCAGCGACGCGTACAGGCGGGACTGGGTGCGCCAGTCGGTGAAACTCATGCCGGCCTCGGCGACGAACGCCCGCTGTACCGTCTTGGCGCTGGTGTAGAGGCTCTCCGCCCACTCGTCGAGCGTACGGAGGTCGGCCGGGGTGGTGAGCAGGCCGTGTGCGACGGCCAGCGCCCGATCGTTGCGAGGCATCGTGAGCTGCAGGCCCGTACGACCGCCGACCGGGGTGAGCACGTCGAACAGCACAGACCAGGCACGCAGCGCGGCGCCCTCGGCAGGCCCGGGCCGGCCCGGGTGGTGCACCAGTTCGCGGACCATCGGGGTCATCGCGACCAGGGTGGGGCCGGGGTGCCGACAAGAGCGCGCCGTCCGAGATCAATCGCGGCAGCGGCCTTTCGGATCGTGCCGTCGGAAGTGGCCAGTCATGGCGTAGCTCGTTCGGACGACCAGCGGGTCGGCCTGCTTGTTGGGTAGGCGCCGGTGACCTCGGCGAGCCGGTGGTGCGGATGCCCTGCATCACGTCGTACGAGCCACCCGGTCCACGCCCGACGTCGCCAGAACCTCGGCACATTCAGGCCTTGTCGGTAAACACCCCGACACTTCGTCACGCCTGGATGACTGGAGGCGCTAAAGTGCTGCCCCAACTCCGGTGGGTAAAGGGACGGTGATGCTGCGTGTCCAGCACGGGCGGCGAGTCCGTGGCGTTGCTGTCCCGGTACGGGCGGCGTTTCGCGGCCACTGTCCGGATCGTGATTCTTGGCCTGGTCGCCGTGATCGGCGTGGCCCGTACGACTGGCGAGTACGTCGTGCCGACCGTCGCGCTGGTCGGAGCGTGGAGCGCGGTGTACGTATGGTGGCTGTTGCACCGGACCGGCCTCTGGGCGACCGCGGTCGACGTGGCGGTGATGGTCCTCGTCTCTCTGAGCATCTTCTGGACCGACGCCGCTGCGGATAACAATGTCGGGTGGATCCGCCTCCTGGTGAGTTTCACCTGTCTGGCGTACCAGTGCTACACACCGTTGGTGTACGGCATGGTGGCGACTGCGGTGGCCGCCGGCACGCTGCTCGCCGTCGTAATGATCAATGATCCGGCGTCTGACGTGGTGAATGCGGCTATCTGGGTGCTCGCTATCGCGGCGCTCTCCCGGACGGCGTGGACGCTCGTAATGCGCGGCGCGCGGACCGCGGACCGGCTGGCGCTTGCCGCTGAGCGGATCCGCAAGGCCCAGCGCGTCGCCGCTGCGGTCCGCGCCGACGAGCGTGAGATGGTCAATGCGCTCCACGATACGGCGGCTACCACCCTACTGATGGTGGCGAACGGCCAGGTGCAAGCGTGCGATGCGTGGCTGATGCCCCGGGCACGGCGCGACCTCGACATGCTGCATGCGTACGGGGAGCCGGTTCCCGCCGAGGCCGACTTGGTGCAGTTGCTCCGAGCCGAGGCGGAGGCAGTTACCCAGCTACGGGTACGGTTCGCCGCCCCTCAGCGCCTACCGGTGCCCTATCGGACCGGGCGGGCGATAGCCGACGCGGCCCGCGAGGCGATGAACAACGTGGTGCGGCACGCCGCCGCACAACAACTTCAGGTGCGGCTGACCGGAGACTCCCAGCGGCTGAGGGTGGATGTGGTCGACGACGGCTGCGGATTCACCCCCGAGCGGGTACCGGCGACGCGCCGCGGCCTTCGTGACTGTGTGCGGGGCCGGCTCGCCGCTGTCGGCGGCGCCGCGCGGGTCGACTCTCGCCCTGGCGTCGGTACGACGGTGTCACTGGAGTGGCATAGTGAGTGACGATCCGCAGGTTGCGATCGAGCTGGCCACCCGCACTCAGCTGATGTCGCGTCTGCGCGTGGGCTTCCTCGTCATGGCGGCGGGCGGACTGCTGCTCGCCAGTCTCACCAACATGCTCAGCGACTGGGGGCTGTACGAACCGGACTGGTTGCAGGTGCCTGCGTTCGTGATGCTCGTCGGCGTGCTCGGCGTCGAGGCCGTGCTGGTCGTTCGGAGGAAGTTCTGGCCGAAGACGTGGCGCTGGCTGGCGGTCAGTGTGGTGATCTTCTCGTCCGCACTCTCCTACTCGGCCCTTCCGTACGGCCATACCGCCTTCGCCGGTGACTGGGTCTTCGGCGCGGCGAACTGGGTTGGGCTTGTGGTGCTGCTGAGTCAACCGCTTCGGATAAAGGTGGCGTTCCTCGGCACGCACTGGTGCGTCGCGCTGTCGAACATGCTTCTCTTCTCCGACGTGGACCGCACTGTGGTGCTCCGCTTCGCCACCGGATCGGTCGGCGTCATCGGGTATCCACTCTGCATAGCGGTGTCGGCTGCGGCGCTCCGCGGGATCGCCCGCTCGGCGGCAGCCGCGAGATGGGAGGCCGAGCAGGTCGCCGTCGAGGAGGCGGCTGCGGCCGAGTCACACCGACGCCGACAGCAGCGCTTCACCGACCTGCACCTGAGCACGATGCCGCTACTTGAGGGGTTGGCGAGCGGACGGCTCGACCCGGCCGGTCCGCAGGTGCGGCACGACTGCGCGATCGAGGCGGCCCGGATGCGGCGCCTGTTCGCCGAGGTCGACGTCGTACCCAACCGACTGTTGCATGAGCTACGGCACTGCGCGGACATCGCCGACCGCAAGGGCGTGCTGGTCGAGCTGGACGTGCGCGGGCACTGCCCGGACCTGCCGCTACCAGTCCGACGCGACCTCACCGAGGCGCCCCTGATCGCACTCGCCACGGCGACCTCGTGGGCCCGGGTCACCGTAATAGGTGGCCCCGACCTCGTCTGCATCAACGTGCTCGCCGACTGCGAGTCGCCGGACCTGCCGCGTCCGGCCGCACCGGGCGTCCGGCTCGACACATTTCAGACCGGGGAGAGGCTGTGGGTGGAGGTGCAATGGCAGGCGAACGCATCACTGCGGTGATCGTTGACGACCACACCGCAATCGCCGCAGGTGTCAGGTACTGGTGCGAGCGGGCCATCCCGCCGATCGACGTGATCGACGCGCAGGCCCAGATGGCGAACGTCTGGACCGGTCCAGGCGGCCGCGCCGACGTGGTGGTCTTCGACCTGGAACTGGTGCCGAAGAACCCGGCCTTCGGCGAGCTACGGCGGCTCGTCGACAACGGCCGCCGGGTCGTCGTCTACTCCCAGCACGCCGACACCGCCACCGTGCTGAAGTGCATCAACCTCGGCGCGCTGGCGTACCTGGCCAAGACCGAAGGGCCGGAGCACCTGGTACCGGCCATCCACGCGGCCGCAGACGGCCGGGCGTACACGCCACCGTCGCTCGGCGGGGTGCTGGCCGCCGACGACGATCCCAGCCGTCCCCGGCTTTCCCTACGCGAGTCGGAGGTGCTGCGCGCCTGGTTCGCATCGTCATCCAAGGACCTCGTTGCCGCGAAACTCAACATCAGTGTGAAAACGGTGGACACACACATCGAGCGGGTGCGGGTGAAGTACGCCAATGTAGGTCGGGCCGCCCGGACGAAAAGTGAACTGGTTGCCCGTGCCCTACACGACGGCCTGATCACCCTCGTCGAACTCGACGAGATGATGGACCCAGATTCGTAGCAGCGAGCCGTTCAGTAACGGCGCTTAGCCTTTGTCGGCGACGACCCACACAAGAAGTGCGGCCCGGGGTGATATCACCCCGGGCCGCACTTCCTACACTTCGGCCGTCTACGCGCTGGTCACTTGAACCGGATGAACTTGGAGAACTGGTTGTTGGCCGTTCCCACCGAGACGGTACGGTGGCTGTACCGTTCGGCAACCAGGTAGTTGTATTCGTCGACTTCGAAGGTTCCGTTCGAGTTGACCCGAGTGACGAAAGCGACGTGTCCGTAGGTACCACCGAGACGGACCGCAATGTCGCCGGCCCTCGGGCTGCTGTGGACCGGCACTCCGGCACCTTGCGCGGCGCCGACCCACTCCTTGGCGTGCCCCCACCGCTTCTGACCCTTGTACTGGTTGTGGAAGGCAACACCAACCCGGTCACGCAAGGCCCAGGCCGCGAAGCTGGTGCACTGCCCCTTGTAGAAGTTCCAGGGATCGGTGCCCGACTGCCCCCGGTAGGGATAGTCATCTCGGGCTGGATAGGTCGAAGTCGAGATCAGCTGGTGAGATGCGTTGTTGTTCTTCAACGTGGAGTTCAGGTTTGACTTCACACCGGGCGCGAAGTCCTGATGTGCGTACGAGCCGTCGTAGTTGCTGTTGTAGTAGACACGCACCGTAGCACTGGTACGGTTCCAGACGGACGCGGCCTGGTTCTTGATACACAATCCTTGGCCGCTGCCGGCGCTTTTGAACTCGTAGCAGCTCGGCTGAGCGCTGCCATAGTCAGCGAGTGATCCAATGTGGTCAGAAGTCGACCCGGCCTGTGCACTGTTGTAGTAGTAACAGAATTCGCCGGTTTCGCAGGATCCGTTGCGGGATACCGCCTGAGCGGGCGCGGTAAAGACCAGTGCGCCCAATGTTGCGACAAGCGCGGCGGCACCTAAAGCACCCAGCGCACGAACAACAATTCGGGACATGCCTCTTCCCTTCTGCGAGACGAACATTCAACTCCTTCAAGGAGCTGTCATCACCATAGGCGTCAATAAAGTCCGCCGGTGTCCGGCAAACAACCCACAGTCAGGGTCACGTCATCGCGTTTTCGTCGACCAAGCGTCTCGACGACCACGACCAGCCATGGAGCGAGCGCTTCCGGTCGCTGAAACCTGCAAAGCAAGATCGCCGGAGACACCGATGGCAAGACCGGCCCAACTCGCCACTCGCGGGCGAACCGGCGGACCGCGCCATGTCGACGGCGCGCGCGGGTGAGTGACGTTCGCCGCGATGCCGACTGACCGTTGGTGCGTGGGGGGCCGAGTGGATAACTTCGAGCCCTCAGGGTGGGCGACGGGCGGAGGCTGGATGACGCATGGCAACGCTGAGTATCGCTACGCAAACACGGCGATACTGTCGGTTACGGCTTTGGAGGCGCCGGTCATCGTCACCTCTGATGAGTTCGATGAGCAGCTGAGCGAGACCTTCCGGCGGCTGAGACTGCGCCCAGGGATGCTCCAGCGGATCGCCGGGGTCCAGGAGCGGCGCTGGTGGCCGGAGGGCTTCGGGTTCGCCGAGGCGGCGGCGACGGCCGGGGCCAAGGCCTTGTCGGAAGCGGGTGTCGACGCGCGTGACGTCGGCCTGTTGATCAACACGTCGGTGTCCCGCGCGCATCTGGAGCCCTCGACGGCGGTCGAGATCCATCACGCTCTGGACCTGCCGCCGTCGGCCTTGAACTTCGACATCGCCAACGCCTGCCTCGGCTTCGTCAACGGGATCCAGGTCGCTGCCAACATGATCGACGCCGGGCAGATCCGGTACGCGCTGGTCGTGGCGGGCGAAAGTTCCCGCGAGGCCCAACAGGTGACCATCGAGCGGTTACGGAGGTCCGACTCCACCCGCGACGACGTCCGGGAGCAGTTCGCCACGTTGACCCTCGGTTCCGGCGCGGCCGCGATGGTGTTGGCCGCCGCCGGCAGCCATCCACAGGAACACCGGCTGATCGGCGGTGTGAGCAGGGCGGCCACCCAACATCACCAGTTGTGCGTCGGGGACAACACGCGGATGCGCACCGATGCGAAGGGCCTACTCGACGCGGGTGTGGACCTCGCGGAGGCGACCTGGGCGCATGCCGAGTCGTGGGGTTGGCAGGACATGGACCTCTACGTCATGCATCAGGTGTCGGCGGCGCACACGCGGGGCGTCGCCGAGCGGCTTGGCCTCGACCATCGGAGGGTCCCGGCGACGTTCCCGCTGTGGGGAAACGTGGGCCCGGCGTCGCTACCGATGACCCTGGCCCAGCAGGCTGGATCGCTCCAATCCGGGGACCGGGTGTTGTGCATGGGGGTCGGTTCCGGCCTGAACACGTGCGCGCTGGAGGTCGTGTGGTGAGCAGCCGGCAGGAGGGGCCACCGCTGGGGTTGCCCGGTCTGGACAGTGCGTGGTCCCGGTGGGTCACGGCGACGGACAGTCAGGGCGTGCAACGCACCTGGCATGTCCTGGACACCGCCGCTACGGACTCGGACAGCGCGATCCAACCCGTGGGAACGCTGCTGTGCGTGCACGGCAATCCCACCTGGTCGTACCTGTGGCGGCACCTGCTGGCCCGGTTCCAACGGGCTGACGCTCCGCCGTGGCGGGTGGTCGCCGTGGACCATCTGGACATGGGGTTCTCGGAGCGGACTGGCACCGTACGCGGGCTGGCGCAGCGAATCGACGACCTCACCACGGTCACCGACGCGCTCGGCATCACCGGGCCGGTCGTCACAGTCGGGCACGACTGGGGCGGGTCCATCTCCTTGGGTTGGGCGCTGCGTCACCGCGATCAGCTCCGTGGTGTCGTGCTGACCAACACTGCGGTGCACCAGCCGAGTGGGTCGCCGGCGCCCGCACTGATCCGCCTGGCCCGACTACCCGGTGTGTTGCCGACGGTGACCGTGCGGACGCAGACGTTCCTGCAGGCCACCCTCGCATTGGCGAACCCGTGGCTGCCGAAGCCTGTCCGCGAGGGCTATCTCGCTCCGTACCGTGGTGAGGACCGACGGGCGGCGATCGGCGGCTTCGTCGCGGACATCCCGCTCGGTCCCGAACACCCGAGCTGGCAGGCGCTGCAAGAGGTCTCGCAGCGTCTGCACACGTTGGCGGGGATACCGGCACTGCTGCTGTGGGGGCCGCGCGACCCGGTCTTCGGCGAGGTGCACCTGCGCGACCTGCGCAACCGGCTGCCGCATGCACAGGTGCACCGGTTCGAAGGCGCGGGTCACCTGCTCGCCGAGGACGCTGATGTCGCCGGTGCGGTCGCCCAGTGGCTGGTCGACCTGGACCGCCGGCCCGCCGAGCCGATCGCGCCGCCGGAACCGGCGGCGCCGTGGCGTCCGCTGTGGGCGGCGTTGGCGGAGCGTGCCGAGGACCGGTCGGTCGCTCTGGTGGAGCTGGCGAACAAGGGTCGGCAGATCAGCTGGTCGTTGCTGTGGCGACGCATTCAGGAGATCGGGGCCGGGTTGTCGGCCTCCGGCGTGCGTCGCGGCGATCGGGTGGCACTGCTCGTACCGCCCGGCGCCGATCTGACCGCCGCCGTCTACGCGTGCCTTCGCATCGGTGCGGTGATCGTGGTAGCCGATCCCGGGCTGGGACTGGGCGGCATGAGCCGAGCGCTCCGCAGCGCCGACCCCTCGCACCTCGTCGCCATCGGCCCCGGACTCGCTCTCGCCCGCGCCCTGCGCTGGCCCGGAAGGCCACTCGGGGCCGGACCTGGCGCCGCCGTGCTGGGCGCGCTCACCCTGGGCAAGCTGGCCCGCCTCGGCGCCGACGTCCGGGACCTTCCGGCCCCGCCAGACCCGGACGACGACGCGGCCGTGCTGTTCACGTCCGGTTCCACCGGGCCGGCGAAGGGTGTGGTCTACACCCACCGCCAGCTCGCCGCGATGCGGGACGCGCTGTTCGGCCTCGGGATGAACGCCGACGCCGGAATCGTGGCGGCCTTCGCGCCGTTCGCACTCTTCGGACCGGCTCTCGGCGCCCCGTCGGCGATCCCGGACATGCGGGTCACCGCCCCACGGACGTTGACCGCCGCCGCTCTCGCCGAGGCGGTGGCCGCAGTGGACGCCTCGGCGGTGTTCGCCTCACCGGCCGCGCTCCGCAACGTGGTCGACACCGGCAACGGGGTGGACGATCGCCAGCGCACCGCCTTGGAGGACGTGACGTTGCTGCTGAGCGCGGGCGCGCCGGTGCCCGCCGCGCTGCTGACCCAGACGCGAGCCTTGATGCCCAAGGCGCAGCCGCACACGCCCTACGGGATGACCGAGGTCCTTCCGGTCACCGACATCACCCTCGACGAGATCGTCGAGGCCGAGCCGGGTGACGGTGTCTGCGTCGGCCGGCCGTTGCCGGGTGTTCAGGTGGCGATCGCGGCCCTGGACTCGAGCGGTACGCCTTCCGAGCACGCCGGTTGCGCTCCTGGGCTGACCGGCGAGATCCTGGTCAGGGCCGGGCATGTGAAGGATCGGTACGACGGGCTCTGGCTGACCGAGCGGGACAGCTCCCGCACTCCCGGATGGCACCGCACGGGCGACGTGGGCTACCTGGACCCCGAAGGCCGGCTCTGGGTGCAGGGTCGACTGGCCCATATCCTGCTCACCTCCGACGGCGTGCTCGCCCCGGTCGGCGTCGAGCAGCAGGTCGAATCGGTGCCGCAGATCGCGCGAGCCGCCGTGGTCGGTGTGGGACCGCCCGGTGTGGCGAAGGTCGTGGTGATCGCCGAGACCCTGCCCGGGACCCGCCATGCCCGACTGGCCAGCCGAGACCTGGCCGACGCGGTACGTGCCGCGACCGTGCCACCGGTCGCGGCCGTGTTGGTGGTCCCGTCCCTGCCCACCGACATACGCCACAACTCGAAGATCGACCGTACGCGGCTACGGGACTGGGCGGAACGAGTGCTCGCCGGCGGGAGGGTCAGCGGACTGTGAGAATCCTGGTCACCGGTGCCAGCGGCATGCTCGGCGGCGCCACTGCCACCGCGTTGCGTAGGCGTGGCGACGAGGTCCGCGTCCTGCAGCGTCGACCCAGCGGCCTGGTCGGGGTCGACGAGCGCCGCGGCGACATCACCGATCCGGAAGCCGTCCGGGCGGCCACAGAGGGGGTCGACGCCGTGGTCCACCTGGCCGCGAAAGTGTCGATGACCGGCCCGTGGCGACAATTCGAGCACATCAACATCGGCGGTACGGCCACCGTGCTCGCCGCCGCCCGGGCAGCCGGCGTGACGCGATTCGTGCACGTGTCCTCGCCGTCGGTCGCTCACCATGGCACCGGCCTGGTCGGCGCCGGAGCCGGCGCAGCCGACCCCGAGCGGGCCCGGGGAAACTACGCCCGCAGCAAGGCCTCGGCGGAGTCGCTCGCACTGGCCGCCGACTCGCCCGACTTCGCCGTGGTGGCGATCCGCCCCCACCTGGTCTGGGGACCGGGTGACACCCAGTTGGTGGGCCGCATCGTCGAGCGGGCCCAGGCCGGCCGGCTGGCACTGGTCGGCCAGGGGACCGCCCTGATCGACACGACGTACGTGGACAACGCCGTCGACGCCCTCGTCGCTGCGCTCGACCGGGTGCCCGAGGCGGACGTACACGGGCAGGCCTTTGTCGTCACCAACGGCGAGCCTCGGACGGTACACGAACTCGTCGAGCGTATCTGCGTCGCCGCCGGGACGACGCCACCGAGACTTCGGGTACCGGTGGTCGCAGCGAAGGCCGGCGGCGCCGCAGTGGAGTGGCTGTGGTCGGCGCTTCGGCAGACCGACGAACCGCCCATGACCCGGTTTCTGGCCGAGCAGTTGTCCACCGCACACTGGTTCGACCAACGCCGGACCCGCGAGGCACTGCGCTGGTCACCGCAGGTGACGTTGGATGAAGGCTTCGTTCGGCTAGCTGCGGCGTACCATCGACGCTGAGCCGGTCTCATCGTGGTCGAGGGCGGCATCCTGCAGGTGAGAATCGACAGCGCCTACCGCTTCGACGAGGCAGTGGAGGCATTCGCCCGCGTCGAGACCCGCCGCGCCAAAGGCAAGGTCGTCGTCCTCACCGGGCCAGCGACCTGAGCCTCGACCCACGCACCGCCCGCTACGAGGATCCGGGCCGCCGCGACCGCTGGCGCAACGGGCCACTGCCCGCGTGACGCGGGCGCGGGTGTGGTCGCTGGCATCGGCGTACCCGTCGACGACATCGGGCTATTGCCGTCAATCGATGCGCCGGGCATGCTGTTCGCAGCGCCGCACAGCCAGGAGTTCCCGTGCCGGACGCACGCCGCCGGCGGCGTGTACAGCTCTGCCGCTGGTGGTGTGCGGCACGAGTTTGCGGGCAGCGGCCGGCTGGTCGCGACCAGCCCGTTGATCGCGGCGATCCCGCCGCGTCGACGGCACTGGCGCGGGAGCCGACCAGGGGTGCTCCCCCGTGATCGGTCGGTCCGACCTGCCGGGGCCGTCGACGCACCTCCACCGACCAGAGACAGGAGAACGGCTGTGCACATCGCGCGCATCACGCTTGATCCCACGGCTGTGGTGGCCCCGGTCAACCGGCGCACCTTCGGCACGTTCGTGGAGCACATGGGGCGCTGCGTCTACACCGGCCTCTACGAGCCCGGTCATCCGTCCGCCGACGTCGACGGCTTCCGCACCGACGTCCTGGACCTGACCCGCGAACTCGGTGTGACGACGGTCCGCTACCCGGGTGGCAACTTCGTCTCCGGGTACCGCTGGGAGGACGGAGTCGGCCCGAGGGACCAGCGTCCACGGCGTCGTGACCTCGCCTGGCACAGCATAGAGACCAACGAGATCGGCATCGACGAGTTCGCGCGGTGGGCGGCCAAGGCCGACGTCGAGATCATGTACGCGCTGAACCTGGGTACCCGGGGCGTACAGGAGTCCCTCGACGTTCACGAGTACCTCAACCATCCGGCCGGCACCCACCTGTCGGACCTGCGCCGGGCCAACGGCGCCGAGGAGCCCCACGGGATCCGGATGTTCTGCCTCGGCAACGAACTCGACGGGCCGTGGCAGCTGGGGCACAAGGACGCCGACGCGTACGGTCGGCTCGCCGCCGCCACCGCGCGGGGTCTGCGCGCGGCGGAACCGGGCCTGGAGCTCGTCGCCTGTGGCAGTTCCAGCTCCGGCATGCCGACCTTCGGAGCCTGGGAGGCCACCGTCCTGGAACACACCTACGACCTGGTGGACTACGTCTCCTGCCATGCCTACTACGAGGAACACGACGGCGACCTCGGCTCCTTCCTGGCAAGCGCGACGGACATGGACCACTTCATCGACAGCGTCGTCGCCACCGCCGACAGCATCGGTGCCCGACTGCGGAGCAAGAAGAAGATCCAGGTGTCCTTCGACGAGTGGAACGTCTGGTACCTCTCCCGCTTCCAGAACCAGCCGCCAGCGGACGAGTGGCGGGTCGCGCCACGGGTCATCGAGGACGAGTACAACGTCGCCGACGCCGTCGTCGTCGGCAGTCTGCTCATCTCCCTGCTCCGGCACAGTGACCGGGTCACCGCCGCCTGTCAGGCCCAACTGGTGAACGTCATCGCTCCGATCCGGACCGAGCCCGGTGGGCCCGCCTGGCGGCAGACCATCTTCCATCCGTTCGCCCGCACGGCTGCCCTGGCCCGGGGTGACGTCCTGCGTGCGGCTGTCGACGGTCCGACCTATGTGACGGCACGCCACGGTGAGGCGGCGGTGGTCGACGCGGTCGCCACGTACGACACGCGGGCGGGAGAAGTGGCGGTCTTCGTCGTGAATCGTGACGACACCCGACCGGTGCGCTTCGCGGTCGACCTGAGCCGTTTCGAGGGTGCGGTGTCGCGCGTCGAGGCGTCGACCCTCGCCGACGACGACCTGCGCGCCACCAACACCGCCGCCAACCAGGACCGGATCACGCTGCGGCCCACCGAACAGGTCTCGATCGACGCCGGCAGTGCCGAGATCGTGCTGCCGCCGGTGTCGTGGACGGCAGTGCGGTTCTCCCTGGCCTAGACCAGATCCTCGCCGAGTCCGCGACGCAGGTCGCTCCCAGCTGGTCCTATCTGCTGTTCCAGGTCTACGCCAACAGTGTCTACGGGGACACCGCCGGCAGGGCGTACCTGGGCAGCGCCACACCTCAGGACGGACTGCGGGCCTGGCAGGACGTCTCGGTCAGGTACGGCAGAGAACAGGGATTCACGCTCCGGTTACCACCGCGCCGTCCGCCTGAGGTACACATCGCCGCCTTCGTAGGGAGTTCGTCGTGGGAGAACACCGTGATCACCGATGGCTACGCTGGCCGTCGGAGCCGGACCGGGCCCGCCTGGGGTACGGTGCCGACTACAACCCGGAGCAGTGGCCGCGCCAGGTGTGGCGTGAGGACGCACGGGCGATGCGGACCGCCGGGGTGAACATCGTCTCGCTGGCGATCTTCTCCTGGGCCCGGATCCAGCCCGGCGAGGACGAGTGGGACTTCGCCTGGCTCGACGAGGTCATGGACCTGATGCACGAGAACGGCATCGCGGTGGACCTCGCCACCGCCACCGCGTCTCCGCCGCCCTGGCTGACCACCCGGTATCCGGAGGTGCTGCCGGTCGATCACGACGGCCACCGGCTCTGGCCCGGCGGCCGGCAGCACTGGCGGCCGACCTCACCCGTCTTCCGGCGTCACGCGCTGCGTCTGACACGCGAACTCGCGCAACGCTACGGTCCACACCCCGCGCTGACCGCGTGGCACGTCTCCAACGAACTGGGGTGCCACAACGTCCACGACTACTCCGACGACGCCGCGTCCGCCTTCCGCACCTGGCTGCGCACCCGCTACGGCTCGCTGGACGCGCTGAACCAGGCGTGGGCCACGGCGTTCTGGTCACAGCACTACAGCGACTGGGCACAGATCCTGCCGCCCCGGCTGGCCCCCACGTACCCGAATCCCACCCAGCAACTGGACTTCCGACGCTTCTCCTCCGACGCTCTCAAGGATCATTTGCGCGCCGAGCGTGACCTGCTGGTCGAGCTGACCCCGGACATCCCGGTGACCACCAACTTCATGGTGACCGGGGACAGCAACGGGATGGACTACGCCGACTGGGCCGGTGAGGTCGACTTCGTCGCCAACGACCACTACCTCGCCCCCGGCCCCCAGGGGTACGACGAGCTGTCGTTCTCCGCCAACCTGACCGCCAACCTGGCCGGGGGGCGGCCCTGGTTTCTGATGGAGCACTCCACCAGCGCCGTCAACTGGCGACCGGTCAATCTGCCCAAGCGGCCGGGGCAGATGATCCGCGACTCGCTGACGCACGTCGCCCACGGTGCGGACGCGGTCTGCTTCTTCCAGTGGCGGCAGTCGGCGGCCGGTGCCGAGAAGTACCACTCCGCCATGGTGCCGCACGCCGGTGAGGACAGCGACGTGTTCCGCGCCGTCACCGGCCTCGGCGCGGCCCTGCGTACCCTGGCGCCGGTGGCCGGCACGACGCGAGGCCGCGCCCGGGCCGCCATCGTCTTCGACTGGGAGTCCTGGTGGGTCGCCGAGCTCGACTCCAGCCCGACTGACCGCCTCCGCTACCGACAGGAGGCGCTGGACTGGTACACCGCCTTCCTCGACCTCGGTCTCCGCGCCGACGTGGTGCCCCTGACCGCGCCGCTGGAGGACTACGACCTGCTCGTCGCCCCCATCCTGCACGTCGTCCCACGGCCTCTGGCCGACCGGCTCCGGGCCTACGTCGCGGCCGGGGGCCATCTGGTCACCACCTACTTCTCCGGCACCGTGGACGAGAACAACCACGTCTGGCTCGGCGGTTACCCCGGTGCGATCCGGGACCTGCTCGGCATCCGGGTCCAGGAGTTCGCCCCGTTGGCCGACGACCAGAGCGTCGCGCTCGACAACGGCACCACCGGCACGTTGTGGACCGAGCGGATCGAGCTGACCGACTCCGCGACCGAGGTCCTGGCCCGCTACACGGGCGGAGACCTGGCCGGGCACCCGGCCCTGACCCGTCGGGTGGTCGGGGACGGCTCGGCCGCATACGTGTCGACCCGGCTCGGGTCGGCTGGCCTGGCGACCGTGCTGGCCGCGCTCGCGGAGCCGGCCGGCGTGCGCAGTGAACTGCCCGAGGACCTTCGCGGTCGGGTCGAGCTGACGGTACGCGGGCCCTTCCGGTTCCTGATCAGCAGAACGGATCCGCTCGTCGACGTCACCGCACCGGAGTCCTTTGCGCCGGTAGGCGTCGTCGGCGGGGAGTTCGACAGGGACCAGGCCGGGTCCGGCGGCACGCCTGTGCTGCAGCTGCGCGGGGTGACGGTCATGCGGGTGCCGGCTGAGGATCCCGTGCCGCGGTGACGTCGCGTCTGGTCCGGGCAGTGGTGTCCGGACCAGAGCCGACTACCGGGCGCCGTGCGACCCCGGCGACGACGGACGACGCCGGACGGCGCGGTGACCGGGCCCTGAGCAGCGGGTCACAGTGCAAGGGCGGTGCCGTGCCGGCATCCGGAGCAGCCGACCTAAGGTGTCGATGTAGTTGGTGCCCAGACCCCACATCTGGGCGGGGCCGCTCCATGAGGTCAGCGCCGTCTCGCGGGCGGTGTAGACGTACGGGCGGAAGTAGTTTGCGCACGTGGTGGCTGCGACGCTCGCGATGATCCGTACCGTGCCGTTCTCGACGTAGAACTCGGGGCCCAGGTGAACCTGGTGTTGGCGATCCCGGAGTTGACGCTGGCCACATGCGTCCAGGAGGTGAGGTTCGTGCTGGAGGCGATGTGGAAGGTGCCTCCCTTGGCTCTGCGGATACTCGGGTGCGCGGGCCGTGCCTCGATCCCCGCGCTCATCCGGTGGTGCGGGACCAACCGCGAGGTCGCCATCGGCCCACTGCGGTTCCGTGCCGACGGCACCATCCAACCCGTCACGCCCACCCTCTGAGCGGCGTGCCGGCAGAGCCCCGACCACAAATCAACTGAGATCGATTGACAGCCGTATGTTCGATCGAGAAACTGGCTGGTGCGAACCACCGTCCGGGAGTGATGTCGCTTCAGGTTCGCACCGACGCTCCGACGATCAGCACCGCACGAGCCACCACGTCGCGTGGGACGGTTGCCACCGCACACCGCGCATGGAGGATCCGATGCACGTTTTGAAACGATTCATAGCCGCCGCTGCTGTCGCGGCTCTCGCGCTGGGCACGGTGGGCTGCGGGGGCGACGACGCCGGATCGGACTCCATCACGTTGCGGTACTCGTGGTGGGGCAACGCCGACCGCGCCGGGCTGATGCAGCAGGCGATCGACCTCTTCCAGACCCGGAACCCGAACATCAAGATCACGCCAAGCTTCCAGGAGTACGAGGCGTACTGGCAGAAGATCGCGACGGAGACGGCCGGCAACAACCCGCCCGACGTGCTCCAGATGGACTTCTCGTACCTGCGCGAGTACGCCGACCGCAACGCGCTCTACGACCTCAAGAAGCAGGAGGGCGACACGCTCGAACTCGACGATCTCCTCGACGGACTCAAGGGCGCCGGCGAGGTCGGCGACGGGCTGTACGGCGTGCCGGTGGGCGGCAACACCTGGGGATACATCTACAACCCCGCGGTGTTCGCACGCTCCGGTGCTCCGGAGCCGAGACTCGGTTGGACCTGGAACGACTACCGGGCCGCACTCGCCAGGATCACCCAGGCCACCGACGGCAAGGTGTACGGCGGGGGCAACTACATCGGCAGCTACTACAACCTGGAGCTGCAACTGCGCCAGGAAGGCGGGCTGCTGTACACCGAGGACGGCCGGCTCGGTTTCGACAAGGCCCGGCTGGCGAAGTTCCTCACCGAGGGCAAGGCGCTCGCCGACGCCAAGGTCGTGCTGCCGGTGGAGAAGGGCGTCCAGATCAAGCCACAGCACGCGCTGGAGCTCGACCTGATAGCCAGCGACCTGAGCTGGGACAACTTCATGGCCCGGTACGCCGCCGGCACGAAGGAGCAGCTCAAGCTGGGGCCGGTCCCGTCGGACGTTCCGGGCAACTCGGGGCAGTATCTCAAGCCCGCCATGCTGCTCAGCGCCTCGACGAAGTCCAAGCATCCGGAGGCGGCGGCCCGGTTCATCTCCTTCATGATCAACGACCCGGAGGTGGGCAGGATCTTCGGCGCCAACCGGGGGCTGCCGGCCACCAACGCGCAGCGCGCCGCCGCCCAGCTCGAAGGGCCGCTGGCAGCCGTCGCCGCGTACGAGGAGGGGCTCAAGGACCAGTTGACCAAGGCACCACCCGCGCCGCCGAAGGGTGCCGGCACCCTGGAGCAGGCGTTCATCCGGATCGCCGAGGAACTCCAGTACGGCCGGATCACCGTCGACCAGGCGGTCGACCAGTTCTTCGCCGAGTCCGAAGAGACCCTCGAGCCCTGACGATGACAACGGTCACGCCGGCTGCGGATGCCGGGGTCGACAGCGCGGGAATGCCGGGTCGTCGTCGGAGTGCCCGACGGTCCGGCGACGGGGTGGCAGGCTATCTCTTCCTCTCGCCGTGGATCATTGGCATCCTGCTGCTCACTCTCGGCCCGATGCTGGCCTCGCTGTACCTGTCGTTCACCGACTACGACCTGTTCAACCGCCCGCAGTGGATCGGTCTCGACAACTACCGGCGGATGTTCGGGGACAAACGCTGGCTCACGTCGGTGCGGGTCACCGCGTTGTACGTGGTGCTCGCCGTACCGATCAAGCTGGCCTGCGCGCTTGCCGTGGCCATGCTGCTGAACAACGATCGGCGGGGGCGGTCCTTCTACCGCGCCGCGTTCTACGGCCCCTCGCTGATCGGTGCCAGCGTCAGTCTGGCGATCGTCTGGAAGGCGATGTTCAGCGACGATGCCGTGGTCGACCGGTTGCTGCAGACGGTCGGCGTCAGCGTCGGCGGTTGGGCCGGCAATCCCGACTTCTCCCTGCTCATGCTCGTCCTGCTGGCGGCATGGCAGCTCGGTGCCCCGATGGTGATCTTCCTGGCCGGGCTCAAGCAGGTGCCCCGGGAGTTGCACGAGGCGGCCGAGGTGGACGGCGCCGGAGCGTGGCGGCGGTTCCGGTCCATCACGCTGCCGATGATCTCTCCGGTGATCTTCTTCAACCTGCTGCTGGAGACGATCAACGCCTTCCAGGTGTTCACGTCCGCGTACATCGTCGGCGGACCCAACGGCCAACCGGCCGGGACCACCTTGTTCTACACCGTCTACCTCTTCGACCGTGGCTTCGGCGACTACCGCATGGGTTACGCCTCGGCCATGGCGTGGATGCTGCTGGCCGGCGTCGGGTTGGTGACGCTCTTCCTCTTCCGCACCGCCCAAAGCTGGGTGTACTACTCGGGGGACCGGCAATGAGACCGAAGCTGTCCACTGTGGCGTGGCACGTCGGCGCCATCGCGTTGCTCGCCGTCGTGCTGTACCCGATCGCGTGGGTGCTGGCGGCGACCTTCAAGCCCACCGAGGACATCATCGGCAGCCTTCAGCTGCTGCCCACCCGTGTCACGACGGTCAACTACGACCGCGCACTCGACGGCATCGCCGGGATCAGCGTGGCCCGCTTCTTCTGGAACTCGACGGTCCTGGCGGTGCTGTCCGTCGTCGGCACGGTGGCGACCTCAGCCATGGCGGCGTACGCGTTCGCCCGGCTGCGTTTCCGTGGTCGTGGCCTCATGTTCGTCGTCATGATCTCGACATTGCTGCTGCCGTTCCACGTGCTCATCATCCCGCAGTACGTGGTGTTCCAGAGGCTCGACCTCGTCGACACGTACGCACCGCTGCTGTTGGGCAAGTTCCTCGCCACCGAGGCGTTCTTCGTGTTCCTCATGGTGCAGTTCATGCGGGCGATCCCGCACGAGTTGGACGACTCCGCGAAGATCGACGGCGCAGGCCACTGGGGCATCTTCTGGAACATCGTGCTGCCGTTGTCGCGCCCCGCCATCATCACCACCGCGATCTTCACGTTCATCTGGACGTGGAACGACTTCTTCGGCCCCCTGATCTACCTGAGCACGCCGGAGAAGTACCCGCTGCCGTTGGCGTTGCAGCTGTTCATCGACGAGACCGCCGGCTCCGACTTCGGTGCGCTCATGGCGATGTCGATACTCGCGCTGGTGCCCGTGATCCTGTTCTTCCTGTTCTTCCAGCGCTTCCTGGTCGAGGGCGTCTCCACGTCGGGCCTCAAGGGATGAGGCGCTTCGTGCTCTTCGGGGAGTGCCTGACGGCCGGTCTGCTGGTCGCGTTGTCGATCCTTCCGGTCGTCACGCTGCTGCCGGCGCTGGCGGCCGGCTGCGCGCACATTCGCGCGCACGTGGACGGGGAGAGCACAGCGATCCGGACGTTCTTCGTGCGACTCGGCGCGGCGTACCCGGGGAGTCTCCCGTTGTCACTCGGCGTGGCCGCCGGTTATGCGGTCCTCGCCACCGACGTGCTCCTGCTCCGCGCCGGCGTGCCCGGTGGCGGCGTCGTCGCCGCCACCTGCGTCGTCGTGGCCGCGGCGCTGTCGGTGGTCGTCCTGCGCGCCGCGGCCGCCTGGTCGCCGGAGGTGCGGTGGCCCTCTCTGGTACGGCGGGCCGCCCGCCTCGCCGTCCGGGGCGATCCGGGCGGATCTCTGCTCATCGTCATGGCCCTCGGCGTCCTCGTGGTCGTCACCTGGCAGCTACTGCCGCTCGTGGTGCCGATGCTCGGCTGTGTGCTCATGGCCGCGGTGGCGGTCGAGCGCCGCCACGGCACCGTCCCGCCTACGGGCGACCCGCCGATGAGGGAGCAGGGTCGGCGGCATCGGCCACGCTCCGCGCCCGGCCAGACCGGCATCGACCCAGGAGACGACATGACTCACGACAGATTCCGTCGCCGGCTCGCCGCGACCACGGTCGGACTGTTCGCGGCCGCCAGTGCCACCACCGTGCCCGGGGCAGCCCCGCCGGCGTCCGCCGCGCCCGGCCACACCGCTCACGTCAACGTCGTCCAACTGGAGCACCTCGACCGTGGGCTGGTGGCCGCGACCACCGACGACGGTGTGTTCCTCAGCTGGCGCCTGCTCGGACACGAGGTCACCGGATCGACCGATACCGGCCTGACCGGAAGAGACTTCCACGTGTACCGCGACGGCAGGCGCATCGCCACGGTCACCGACAGCACCAACTACCTGGACCGGGACGGCACCCCCTCGGCCCGGTACCGCGTGGCGGCGGTCGTCGGCAGGCACGAGACCGACCGGAGCGCGACGGTGACCGCCTGGCCCGAGGCCTTCCACGACCTCCCCCTGCACAGACCGGCGGACGGCGTCACCCCGGCCGGGGAGAGTTACACCTACTCGGCGGGCGATGTCAGCGTCGGTGACCTCGACGGTGACGGCGAGTACGAGTACATCGTCAAGTGGGATCCGTCGAACGCCAAGGACGTATCGCAGGTCGGCTACACCGGCAACGTCTTCATCGACGCGTACCGGCTGGACGGCACCCTGCTGTACCGCGTCGATCTCGGCGTCAACATCCGCGCGGGCGCGCACTACACCCAGTTCCTGGTCTACGACTTCGACGGTGACGGCCGCTCGGAGATGATGTTCAAGACCGCACCGGGAACCAAGATCACCAGGTACGGCAAGAGGGGTGCCGTCCTCTCCGAGCGGCACATCAGGCTTCCGAAGAAGGACGTCGGAGCGGGCGTCTCGCACACCGACGACTACCGCCTCAGCGCCACCGACTACCACGCGCACATGGTGCGGATGTTCCGGCACTGGCACCGTCATCCCGAGGTGGTCGCCGGGCGCTGGCCCGCCACCCTGGAGCAGGCGTTCGGTATCGCGCCGCGCTACGCCTACCCCCTGTCCCAGCAGGACGCGCAGGCCCTGACGGACCACTTCATGGACGTCTACGCCCCCAGCCGCAACAGCCGCAACAACCTGCGGGCGTTCGAGGGCTTCATCCTGCACGGCCCCGAGTACCTCACCGTCTTCGACGGTGCCACCGGACGGGACCTGCAGACCGTCCACTACAAGCCCGGACGGCATGACGACGGCCTGATGTGGGGCGACTACGCGATGGCGCGCATCGAGCCGGGGAACCGGGTCGACCGGTTCCTCGCCGCAGTGGCGTACCTGGACGGGCGGCGTCCCTCGGCGGTCTTCGCCCGCGGCTACTACACGCGCTCGACACTCGTGGCCTACCGCTGGGACGGCGTCCGGTTGACTCAGAACTGGTACGTCGACAGTGGCTGGACACCGATGACGAACCCGTTCAACGATAGCCCGCACGGTCGGGACGGCACCGACCCGCAGTTCGGCACGATCACCACCCAGGGTCAGCACTCGCTGAGCGCGGCCGACGTGGACGGCGACGGCAGGCACGAGATCGTCTACGGCGGCGCCACCATCGACCATGACGGATCACTGCGGTACAGCTCGTACGGCACCCTGCCGCTGGAGAGCGCCGACCCGGGTGCGTCGGCCCGCATCGGCCACGGTGACGCGATGCACGTGACCGACATCGACCCGGACCGTCCAGGGCTGGAGACGTACCAGGTGCACGAGGGCGGACGGTGGGCCCCGTACGGCTTCACCCTGCGCGACGCCGCCACCGGCGAGCTGATCTACGGGGGCTACACCGGCGTCGACACCGGTCGGGGCATGATCGGTGACGTCGTCCCCGAGCATCCGGGCCTGGAGACCTGGTGCTCGCAGCCCGCCGGGGCGATCGAAGGTCTCGGGCTGCGCGGCGCGGACGGGGCGCGGCTCGGTGACCGGGTGCCCGGCACGAACCAGAGCATCAAGTGGGCCGCCGACATGACCACTCAGATCGTCAGCGGGTCGATCGACATCACCCCGAGCATCGAGGACTGGCGGCGCGGCACTCTGCTCACCGCGCAGGACACGCGCACCAACAACTCCACGAAGGGGAACCCGGGTCTCGTCGCCGACGTGTTCGGTGACTGGCGGGAGGAGCTGCTCGTCCGGACCGTGGACAGTTCGGCGTTGCGGATCTACCTGAGCACCGAGGTGACCGATCGCAAGCTGTACACGCTCATGCATGATCCGCAGTACCGCGCCGAGGTGGCCCGGCAGCAGACGACGTACAACCAGCCTTCGTACCCGGGTTTCTATCTCGGCTCGGATATCGACTGGTCGCGGGTACCGCTGCCCCGGATGTGGACGCCGGGCAGCGCAGCCGTGCCCGGCGACTGGCGCGGCCCTCAGCTGCGTGCCGGTGAGGTGTCCGACTCCCCCGTGACTCGCCGCGCCGATGCGTGAGCCCCGTGTTCGAGCCTGGACGTTCCTGACCGTGTCGGTTCGGGTTCGGGTTCTGGTGTCTCGATGTTCTCTCCGTTCCCGATGTAACCGATACGACATCAGCCTGATGTCCGAGCCGCAGGCCCCTAGTCCAGTGATTGGAAATCCGATGAACCGGATCACATCGATTGACGGTCCTGCCTCAGGGCCGTCACGCAGCACCCGGTCGTCGCGCCGGCTGCTGGTCGCTCTGGTGGCCGCACTGACCGCGCTGGGTGGCGTCGTCGCCATCTCGTCGCCGGCCACTGCCGCCACCCTCCAGTTCCGCGGCATGAACTGGGCCGTGCTGGGAGACAACTTCAGCACCGGCCCGCTCGTCCTACACGGACTGAGCTCGTCCGACAGCAACTCGACGGTGCGCGCCAAGGCCAACGCCCTCTATGACGACATGGCCGCCACCATGGGGGTCAACACCGTCCGGCTGCCGCTCAACACCCACACGGTGGGCACGACGTGGTGGAATGCCTACCGGGGCGCCATCGACGCCGCGACCGAGCGCGGATTCAAGGTCATCCTCGCCTACTGGGAGGACGGCGCCGCCTCCGGCGGCAGGATCACGAACCTCACCGCGTGGAACGCGATGTGGTCGACCGTGACCAACACCTACGGCGCGAACCCGAACGTGTACTTCGAGCCCATGAACGAGCCGCACGGGTACAGCTCGACGGAGTGGCGCAACGTCGCCGCCAACTGGCTCAGCTACCACTACTCGGCAACCCCCGGCCGGGTGCTCATCGGTGGCACCGGCTACAGCCAGGACCTGCGGGACGTCTGCAACGACAGTCGCTTCAACGCCACCCTGCTCTCCTTCCACCACTACGCCTTCTTCTACGGCGCGATGACCTACGACGCCTTCCGAAGCCACATCCAGACCCGCCTCGGCACCTGTGCCTCCCGCGCGGTCGCGACGGAGTTCGGCGCGCCCATGGACAACGGCCTCAACTACGGCGACGCGAACAGCACCGACAACTTCGTGCGCCACATCCGCGCGATGGCGCAGGTCATGCGGGACAACCAGATGGGCGGCACCTACTGGCCGGCCCTCGGCGGCAAGCCCGGCACCATCGGATACGACTGGTACTCGATGTTCTCCCTCAGCGGCAGCGGCACCGACCTCACCCTGAACGTCCGCAACACCTCCGGCGCCGACCGGATCCGGTACGCCTGGGGTGACACCGTCGGCGGCGGCCCCACGACGCCTCCGTCGACGGGAACGTTCTATCGCGTCGATGTCCGCCACAGCGGCAAGGCCATGGACGTCCAAACGCCGAACACCGACAACGGTGCGCGTGTCGGCCAGTACACCTACGGCGGCAGTGCCTGGCAGCAGTGGCGGTTCGAGGATGCCGGCGGCGGCTACTGGCGCATCGTCAGCCGACACAGCGGGAAGTGCCTCGACGTGGTGAGCGCTTCCACCGCCGACGGTGCCGAACTGGTCCAGTACACCTGCGGCACCGGCACCAACCAGCAGTTCCAGATGGTCGCCAACGGCAGTTACTTCCAGCTCCGGGCCCGACACAGCAACAAGTGCGTGGACGTGCCGTCCGCGTCGACCGCGAACGGGGCGAGCCTCAAACAGTATCCGTGCAACACCGGCACCAATCAGCAGTGGTCGCGCACCGCTGTCTGACGGCGGTCTCCACGTGACCGCGATCCGTGGTACGGCCTGGCGGCCCCGGTGCCGCCTCCGTGCGATCACCACCGGTCCGGTCGTGGTCGGGCCCACCCACCTGAGCGTCGCCGCGCGAGCGTGCGACCATCGAAAGGACCGCGTTATGCGCATACGTGCGCAATCCCTGGTCACCGCGGTGGTGACGGCTGTCGTGCTCAGCGTGAGCGCGGTCGCCGTCTCCACCCCGAGCAGCGCCGCTCCCGGCGCGTCCTTCCAGAACCCCGTCGTCGGCACACCCAACAGTGCCGACCCGTGGCTCGGCTACCACAACGGCAACTACTACTACACGGCCACCACCTGGACCGGGAACATCTACATCCGCAAGGCGTCGACTCTCGGCGGCCTGCGGACCGCGCCGGAGACCCGTGTCTTCACCATGTCGCAGCCGAACGCGACGTCGAACATGTGGGCACCCAGCATGCACCTGCTCAACGGCCCGAACGGGCAGCGCTGGTACCTGTACTACTCGGCCGGCCCGAGTGCGTGCTGCGGTGGGCAGCGTCAGCATGTGCTGGAGAGCGCGGGAACCGATCCGATGGGCCCCTACACCTATCGGGGCCAGCTCAACCTGATGCCGAACAACGGCTGGTCGATCGACGGCAGCGTCATGACGGTCAACGGGTCGAACTACTTCGTGTTCTCCGCGTTCACCAACAACAGTGGGTTCGACAACGGTGGCCTGCAGAGCCTGTACATCAGCCGCCTGACCAACCCGTGGACGCCTACGGCGCTGGGTACGCTGATCTCCGACCCCACCTACTCGTGGGAGCGCCAGGGCAATCCCGTCAACGAGGGCCCCTACCTGCTGCAACGCGGCGGGCGCACGTTCCTCACCTACTCGGCCAGCTACTGCGGCACACCCGACTACAAGATCGGGGCGCTGGAGCTGACCGGTGCCGACCCGCTGAGCCGCGGTTCGTGGACCAAGCTGGCCAACCCGCTCTTCCAGCGCAACGACGCCAACGGGGTGTACGGTCCCGCCCACCACTCATTCTTCACGTCGCCCGACGGCACCGAGGACTGGATCGTCTACCACGCCAACTCCTCGGCCTCGCAAGGATGCGGCACCACCCGAACCAGTCGGGCGCAGCGGATCTCCTGGAACCCGGATGGCACACCCCACCTGGGCGTACCGGTCTCGACCTCGACGGTGTTGGCCGGCCCGTCGGGCGAGCTCGACAACGCGAGCCCGATACCCGTTGCGCGGTTGCAGTCGTTCAACTTCCAGAACCGTTACGTCCGGCACCAGGACTACGGCGTCCGGATCGATCCGACCGTCAGCCCGGCGTTGGACGGGCAGTTCCGGGTGGTGCCCGGACTGGCGAACACCGCAGCCGGGTACGTGTCGTTCGAGTCGGTGAACTTCCCCGGCCACTACCTGCGGCACACCGACAACGTCCTCAGGTTGGATCCGAACAACGGCTCGACGACGTTCCGGCAGGACGCCACCTTCCGTCAGACAGCCGGACTGGCGGATCCGTCGTGGTCGTCATTCCAGTCCTACAACTACCCCGACCGTTACATCAGGCACAGCAACTACCTGCTGCGCATCGACCCGATCAGCAACGCCACGGGTCGCGCCGACGCCACGTTCCGCCGGACCGCCTAAGGCCCGTCCCACGAGAAGCGACCGGGCTGTGGTGGGCCCGAACGACGATCGGGGACGGGGTCAGCGGGTCTTCTTCGTTGCGCGTTTGCGGGGCGGGGTCAACAGGTCAGCGACCGCAGCGATGGCAGACGGCACCAGACGGTAATACGCCCA
>NZ_JBVHKD010000020.1:0-88929 GCF_055559695.1 Micromonospora sp. NPDC023869 | reverse complement strand
AGCTGGATCTGTGCGCCGTTGGTGGTGTTCCAGGCGTCGAGGCAGCGGCCGGATTGGACGCCGCTGATGGTGCCGTTGGTGTTGATGTTCCATTGCTGGTTGGTCTGGGTGTGGCAGGCGTAGATCTGGACGGCGGCGCTGTTGGCGGTGCCGGCGGCGTCGAGGCACATGTCGCCGTAGACGCGGAGTTGCTTGGTGGTGCTGTCGTAGGTCCAGGCCTGGTTGGTCTGCTTGTTGCAGTCGTAGAGCTGGACACGGGTGCCGTTGTCCCGCGAGGAGTTGGGGACGTCGACGCACCGGCCGGACTGCGAACCCACGATCTCGCTGGCGGAACCGGACGGAGGGTTGGTGGGCCCCGGCGTGGTGGGCGTGGGGGTGGTTCCGGGACCGGCGCTGTTCAGCGCGTCCAGGGTGGCCGTGTACGCGGCCTTCTTGTTGCCGCTGCCGTCGAAGAGCAGCGGGGTGCCGCCGGAACGCCACGAGTCGGTGTCCCGGATGCCCCACACCGTGATGCCGGTGCAGCGGGGGACCGCGAGACAGTCGTTGACCACACTGCGGTAGGTGTTGGCCTGCGAGGTGCCGGAGCCCTCGATGTCCAGCTCGGTGATCTGCACCTCGACGCCGAGCGCCGCGAAGCTGGACAGCGTGGTGCGGTAGTTGCTGTTGTACGCCGACTGGGCGTTGAAGTGCGACTGGAACCCGACGCAGTCGATCGGTACGCCCCGGTTCTTGAAGTCCTGGACCATCCGGTAGACGGCCTGGGTCTTGGCCCAGTTCCAGTTGTCGGTGTTGTAGTCGTTGTAGCAGAGCTTCGCGCCCGGGTCCGCCGTCCGGGCGGCACGGAAGGCCGCCTCGATCCAGTCGTTGCCGGTGCGCTGCAGGTTCGAGTCGCGCCGGGCACCGCTGTCGCCGTCGGCGAACGCCTCGTTCACCACGTCCCAGGAATGGATCTTGCCCCGGTAGTAGGTCGCGACCCGCGTGACGTGGTTCAGCATCGCGTTACGCAGCTGGGTGCCGGACATGTTCTGCATCCAGCCGGGCTGCTGCGAGTGCCAGGCCAGCGTGTGGCCACGCACCTTCCAGCCCCGGTTGAGAGCGTGGTTGACGATCCGATCCGCGTTGGTGAACGTGAAGTTGCCCTGCTGCGGCTCGGTCGCGTCGATCTTCATTTCGTTCTCGGGCGTGACGCTGTTGAACTCGCGGTTCAGGATCGTCGTGTACGCGCCGTCGCTGAGCTTGTTCGCCGCCACCGCCGCACCGAAGTACCGGCCGGACTGGTTCGCCGCCGCCGCGAGGGTGGTCTCGGCGGCGTGGGCGAGTGTGGGCAGCAGCGATGCGACGAAGACGGCGACCAGCGCGGCGGCTCCGGGAACGTAGAGCGCTCTGAGTCGACGCCTGGGGGGACGGGTCCGGGAGATCATGCTGATCCTCCACTGATGGGATAGGACGTATCTGTCACTGATCGGGTGCGCTCGCCAGAGCGCCCCGCAATGCCGGGTCCGCCGATCGAGGCCAGGACACACGACCGGCACCCGTGCGGTGGTGAGTCGTGTTCGGCTGTCTGATCGGCAGGTGAAGGGTGGCGGTGATCGAGTCCGTCGCCCGCCGGGACGTGGTCGTGGGCG
Organism: Micromonospora sp. NPDC023869; assembly: GCF_055559695.1. NCBI lineage: Bacteria > Bacillati > Actinomycetota > Actinomycetes > Micromonosporales > Micromonosporaceae > Micromonospora > Micromonospora sp. NPDC023869. Next base: position 87,304 of record NZ_JBVHKD010000020.1, on the reverse strand, counting down.
AAGGACTCCGGTGTGGACGTGTCACCCGGATGGTCGGGCCTGGTGACGGTGCGAGACACCTCCCTGGTGAGGAAGATCAATGTTAGCGATCTCATAGATCGGTGCCTATCAGGCTGGCAGAATGTTCCAGGGTTTTCAACCGGTAGTTTCGGAAAGGTGGCGGAAGTGTTTCGGTGACCGGTCGGCACCGCCACGACGCGGGTCACCAGTGCCGAAAGGAACGGTCACAGGGGTCGACTACCCTCGCCGCCGTGGACACTGCGGAGATCGATGCCCCCGTCGTCGGCGTCACCGTCTATCCCGACCGGGCCCGGGTCACCCGTCGTGGCGGTCTCCGGTTGCCGGCCGGTCAGCACCGCGTACGCGTCGCGCCGCTCCCGCTCGGCCTGCGGCGCGACTCGGTCCGGGTCGGCGGTCGGGGCGCGGCCACCGTCCTCGGCGTGGACGTGACCACGTGGCGACAGGCCCGCAGCACCGACGCGCAGGTGGTCGCCCTGGAGCAGCGCCGTCGCGAGGTGACCGACGAGTTGGCCGAGGTCGACGACGCGGACGGCATCGAGGAGCAGCGTGGACAGTTCCTCACCCGGTTGGCCGAGCGGGCCGGTGGCACGTACGCCCGCGCGCTGGCCGCCGGTGACGCCGCGCCCGGCGACGTGGCCGCCTTCACCGATTCGGTGGCCGCTCAGCTCGCCGACTCGCGGGCCCGGCGACGGGGGCTGACCCGTCGACGCACCGAGCTGCGGGAGGAGTCGGCGGCGGTCGGGCGCGATCTCGACGCCCTGCAGGGCAAGCAACAGCCGGACCGGCTGGCCGCCGAGGTGATCGTGGCGGTCGAGGCCGACGACACCGACGTCGAGCTGGAGCTGACCTACCTGGTGGAGGGCGCCCGGTGGCAACCCTCCTACGATCTGCGGCTGGTCGACGAGACGATGACCGTGACATGGTTCGGGATGGTCAGCCAGAGCACCGGTGAGGACTGGCCGGAGTGCGACCTTCGCCTCTCCACCGCCCGGCCGGCGGCGACGACCGGCGTACCGGACCTGTCGCCCTGGTATCTGGACCGGCTCCGGCCGCCACTACCGCGCATGGCGCCGGACATGGTGGCCGGGATGCCGGCGTTCGGCGCTGCGCCGGCCGCCAGCTCGCCCCGTGCCGCGCCGCCGGTCCCGCAGAGGCTGCGGGAGAGCGTCGCCGAGGTCGAGCAGGGGACCATTGCGGCCACCTACCGACCGGCCCGGCCGGTGGCGGTGCCCGCCGACGGCAGCACCCACCGGGCCACCATCGCCGTGCTGGACCTGCCGGCTCGGCTGGACCATGTCACCGCCCCGGTCCGCGCCGCGGAGGCCCACCTGCGGGCCACGATCCGCAACACGTCGGAGCACGCGCTGCTCGCCGGCCCGGCCGCGGTGTTCCACGACGCCGACTTCGTCGCCTCCACCCGGCTGCCGATGTGGGCGCCGGGTGAGGAGACCGAGGTGGCGCTCGGGGTGGACGACCGGATGCGGGTGGAGCGCACGCTGCACCGACGCGCCGAGACCAAGGCCACGCTCGGGTCGACCCGGCGCCGCGAGGTGGAGTACCGGATCACCGTCGACAACCACACGTCCCGCCCGGCGACCGTCGAGGTGCGTGATCAGCTTCCGGTCTCGCGGGACGACGCGGTGGTGGTACGCGAGACGACCGTCGTACCGCCGCCGGTCGAGCGGACGGAGCTGGGCGAGGTGACCTGGCGGCTGGCGCTCGCGCCGGGCGAGAGTGGCGAGATCGCGCTGGGCTTCCGGGTGGACCTGGCCAAGGGGGTCGAGCTGACCGGCTGGCGGGAGTAGGCGCTGCCCGGTCTCACGGCTGCGGCCGTCGTCGCACGACGACCTCGTCGACGTCGTCGCAGGGCACCGTCGGCTCGCCGTGGACGTGCAGGTGTGCTCGGGTGTCGGTCTGGTCTGCCGCGAAGAAGTCACGTTCGACCGCGAGCCAGTCGAGCCACGCATCGCGGTGCTGTTCACCGTCGCGCGCGATGCCGCGCCGCAGCCGCGATGCTTCGGGGGCGTCCACCCAGATCCGGTACGCGTAGCGGTCCGCCACCGCGCGCCGGGTGGACGTGACGCCCTCCACGATGACCAGGGCGCCGGCGGCGGTCGTCACCCACTCGCCGGTGGCGACTCCTGCGGTGTCGGTGGCCCAGTTCCGGGCGCGGAAGTGGGCGTTCCGACCGCTGGCGAGGGGCACCAGGACGTGGTCGACGAAGTAGTCCCACCACGCGGGGTCGTCCCCCCAGGTCCAGAACTCGTCCACCTCGACCAGGACTGCGTCACCGAGCGCTGCCAGCCTCTTCGCCACGGTGCTCTTGCCGCTCGCGCTCGGGCCGTCGATCCCCAGCAGCACGGGGGCGCCGCCATCGGCATGGTCGCGGGCCTGCGACAGCACGTCGACCAGGCGGACCCTACGTGTCGTGACGTCGTCCAGGCGTTCCACGTCGGAGAGTCTAGGAGCCGCCGGGCTCAGGCGAGAAACGCGACCGCGAGGTGGCTGCTGAGTGCGAGCGCGGCCAGCCCCGCCAGGACACTGCCGACGGCGTTGGCGATGGCGCGCAGCGGCGCGCCGGTCTCGGTCAGACGGACCGTCTCGACGGAGAAGGTCGAGTAGGTGCTCAGCGTCGCGCACAGTCCGGGACCGATCAGGTGCTGCACGGCAGGGGGCACGGCGATCGCGGTGCCGACGCCGGTGAGGACGCCGAGGCCGACGCAGGCGAGGAGGTTGACGGTGAGGGTGCCCCACGGGAAGGCGGTGCCGAGCCGGGTCTGGACGGTGCGGTCGATCAGGTAGCGCAGCGGTGCGCCGACGAGGGCGCCGACGATGACCATCAGCCAGTTCATCCGGCGTCTCCGTCTCGGGTGGGGAGGGTCGGGACGAGCAGCCGGGTGAGCGCCGCCGCACCCGACACGGCAGCCAGCGCGGCCAGGAGGGTGACGGCGAGGTAGAGCACCGCGATGCCGGCCCGTCCGCCGTCGATCAGGTGCTGGGCGTCCAGCGCGTAGGTGGAGAACGTGGTGTAGCCGCCGAGCACGCCCGTGCCGAGGAAGGGCCGCACCAGTGGATGCGCGGTGCGCCATTCGGTGATCAGGACCATGAGCGCACCCATCACCGCGCAGCCGGTGATGTTGATCCAGAACGTCGTCCACGGAAACGCGCCGGGCGCGGTCGGAGACAGCACGACGGCGCCGTAGCGGGCGCAGGCGCCGAGCACACCGCCGGCCGCGATCACGGCGAGGATCTCGAACTGTCGCGGTACTCGGCCGGTGCCGGGCGGCCACGGGGGGACGTCGACGTCGGGATCGACCGGTGCGCGCGGCGTGCCGGGAGCGGCGGGATCGCGGTGGTGGTCACGCGGCACGGACACGGGCTCCTACCTGGTCGGTCTCCACGCCCGGGTGTGGGCGTGCACGAGGGTCATCAGGTAGGGACCGTTGGTGGCCGGGAACGGCACGGTTCGGGTACGGCGGGCCCCACCGCCGTGCGGCTGTCTCGGAAGACGGCTGCCCCTCCAGGCTACCGCTGCGCGCCACCGGGGCAGGGGCCACACGACCGGGAGAGAAGCCGCTTCACGATCAAGCGGCCGACACGGTGCGTGACGAGCTTCTCGTGTGGCGCTCTTGCCTGAGATTTCGGATTCGTCGCACCAAGTGGGTTGTTCAGGTACTCCATGGTCGCTATCTCCTCGGTGCCCGGTGAGCGCGACGGGACGTCCAGGGGGCTTTGGCTACTGTCTGTGTTGAGAGGCTGTCGCTCGCACCTCTTGACGTTGTAAAGCGCCTCACAGTAGCGTCCCATATTAAGCAACCGAGACCACAATATGAGCCGCTGAAGTCTGGGGTAGCCATGAGAATGCGCGTAACGGCCGCGGCCGCCGCCCTGCTGATGACCGTCGCCATGGCGGCGTGTTCCGAGAACCAGTCCTCCGGCGAGTCCGGCGGCGACAGCGCCGGCCCCACCCCCGCCGTCAACTTCGGCGTCGGCGTCGACCCGGCGTACTCCCCGATCTATCTCGCCGACCAGGAGAACCTCTTCGACCAGGCCGGGCTCGACGTGACCGTCACCCAGTACCAGGAGGGGACCGGCGGGCTCGACGCGATCCTGGCCAAGCAGGGCCAGGTCACCGCCAGCACCGAATCCAGCCTGCTCAACCGCGCGACCCGAGGCGACATCAAGGGACTCGCGGTCTTCTCGCAGTCGCCCAGCTTCATCAAGCTCGTCGCCCGCTCCGGCATCACCGACGTCGCCGGCATCAAGAAGTACGGCGTCGTCCCCGGCACCGTTAACGAGTACGCCACCAACAAGGTCCTCGACAGCCGCAACATCGCCCGCGACTCGGTCGAGTTCGTCAACGCCTCACCCGCCGAGATGCCGGCACTGCTGCAACGCGGCGACGTCGACGGCTACATCATGTGGGAGCCGTGGCCCTCGCGGGGCGTCGCCAACGGCGGCACCGTACTGCTGACCAGCGGCGAGATCGGGTACGTCTACAACCTCGTGATCGGCGTCGACGGCGCCTGGTACGAGGGCAACAAGGAGACGGCCAAGAAGGTCGTCGACACCATCGCCCAGGCCTGCGAGCAGCTCACCGCCGACCCCGCCAAGGCCGGCACCGTCACCGAGACCGCGATCAAGGTGCCCGCCGCCGAGGCACAGACCCTCCTCGAAGGCGTGCAGTGCCAGGTCCGTGACTTCACCGACGAGGACATCCAGCGCTACAACGAGATCGCCCAGTTCCAGCAGGACAGCAACATCGTCAGCCAGAAGGCCGACCCGGCGACCGTCATGATCAGGGGAGTGGCGTGAACCGTACCGGCTCCCCGGTGTCCGTGAGCGACGTCGACATCCGGTTCGGCGACTTCGTTGCGGTCCGCCAGGCGAACCTGGACATCGCCGCAGGGGAGTTCGTCTGCCTGCTCGGCCCCAGCGGCTGCGGCAAGTCGACACTGCTCAACGCGATCGCCGGCTTCGTCACACCCGTCGGTGGGGAGGTGACCTGCGCGGGTGCGCGGGTCACCGGCCCCGACGTCTCCCGGGGAGTGGTGTTCCAGAGCGCCGAAGCGCTCTTCCCGTGGTTGACGGTCCGACAGAACGTGGACTTCGGTCCGCGGATGCGCGGCGTCGCCAAGGCCCAGCGGGCCGCCGACGTCGACCGTTACCTGGCGATGGTCGGGCTCAGCCACAGCGCCGACCGGTTCCCCGGCCAGCTCTCCGGCGGTATGCGCCAACGCGCCCAACTGGCCCGGGTGCTGGCCAACGAACCGTCGGTCGTGCTGATGGACGAACCCTTCGGCGCCCTGGACGCCCAGACCCGACTGGTCATGCAGGTCGAACTCGACCGGATCTGGCGGGAGACCGGAGCCACCATCGTGTTCGTCACGCACGACATCGGCGAGGCGATCCTGCTCGGCGACCGGATCGTCACCATGACCGCCGGCCCTTCGGCGGCCATCAAGAACGTGTACCCGTGCGACCTGCCCCGACCCCGCGACCTGACCGATCCGGCCAGCGCCGCACTCTTCCGCGAACTCCGCGAGGACATCGGCGCCGAGGTGGCCCGCACCCTGCAGGCCCAGGGCCTCGACGACGGACACGACGGTCGGCAGCGCCCGACACCCGACGGCGCCGACAGGAAGGCACGACGATGAGCGTGGACCTGCGCGCGGTGCCGGAGAAGACCAGCCGCGACACGACCGGCCCGGCCCGCCGACGCACCAGCCGACCCCGGCTGACCCGGATCGGCCTGTCGGCCCTGTCGGTGCTGCTCGGCGTCGTCATCTGGGACCTGGTCAGCCGCAACTACACCGCCTTCTTCCTGCCCTCACCGCTGCTCACCTGGCGCGGTGCGGTCGAACTCATCCAGGACGGCACGCTGGCCAGCTCGATCAGCGCCTCGTCGACCCGGATCCTCACCGGCTGGGCGCTCGGCGTCGTCATCGGCGTACCGGTCGGACTGCTGATGGGCTGCGTACCGTGGCTGCGGTTGATGCTGGACCCGTACATCCAGTTCTTCCGGTTCGTCCCGCCGATCGCCTTCGTCACCCTGGCGATCATCTGGCTCGGACCGGGCGAGGCGTCGAAGATCGCGCTGATCTTCTACACCACCGTTTTCATCGTCGCGCTCAACACCCTGGCCGGCGTCCTGTCCGTCGACGAACTCCGACTGCGCGCCGCCCGCGCGCTCGGCGCCAACGCGGTACGCACCCTGGCCTCGGTGGTGCTGCCGTCGACCGTGCCCCACGTGGTGACCGGCGCCCGGCTGGCCATGGGCAACTCCTTCCTGACGATCGTCTCCGCCGAGATCGTCGCGGCACAGAGCGGCCTCGGATCGCTCATCTGGACCGCCCGCAACTACGCCAAGACCGAGTGGGTCTTCGTCGGCATCATCACCCTCGGCCTGCTCGGCTACCTCTTCGACTGGATCCTGCGGGCCGTCACCAGCAGGACCCTGCGCCGCTACGGCGTCACGTTCTGACCCGCCCGGACCTGACGGCGCGCCGCTGCCGGCCGCCGGAGCCCGCGCGCCCACCACTATCGAAAGGCTCGCCATGCTGTGCATCGGCGTCGACATCGGTGGCACCTTCACCGACGTCATCGTGTACGAGCCGGCCACCGCCCGGCTCGCCGAGGCCAAGACCCTGTCCACGCCCGACGACCCGGCCGCGGCCATCTTCGAGGGACTGGCCAAGCTCGGCGTACGCCTCGACGAGGTCGACCGCTTCGTCCACGGCACCACCCGGGTCACCAACGCGCTGCTGGAAGGCTCCGGCGAGCCGGTCAGCGTGGTCGCCACCGAGGGCTTCCGCGACGTCCTGGAGATGGGACTCGGGCACCGGCCGCAGCTCTACAGCGTCAAGGAGGCGGGACGTCCCCCGCTGACCCCCCGTCGCCTGCGGCACGTCCTGCCCGAGCGCATCGGCGCCGACGGCAGCGTCGTGCGGCCACTGGACACCGCCGCCCTCGACAGCGTGCTGGACCGGGTGGCCGCCGCCGGACCGAAGGCCGTGGCCGTCTGCCTGCTGCACTCCTACCGCAACCCGGCCCACGAGCGGGCCGCCGCCGCCCGCCTCGCCGAACGCTATCCCGACCTGGTCTGCACCATCTCCTCGGACGTGGTGCCGGAACAGGGCGAGTACGAGCGCTTCGCCACCACCGTGCTCAACGCCAGCGTCCGCTCCACCGTCTCCGACTACCTGCGCGGGCTCGGCGACACCCTCGCCACCGGCGGTTACGCCCACCCGCTGTCGATCATGACCAGCAGCGGCGGCGTGGTGTCCACCGAGGAGGCCGGCCGGCTGCCGATCAACCTGGCCCTCTCCGGCCCGGCCGGCGGCGTCGCCGCCAGCGTCCACGTCGCCGGCCTGGCCGGCTACCCGAACGTGATCACCTGCGACATCGGCGGCACCAGCACCGATGTCTGCCTGATCAAGAACGGCACCCCGTTGATGACCAACGACGGGACGATCGCCGGCTACCCGAACCGCACCTTTCAGGTCGAGATCAACACGATCGGTGCCGGCGGCGGCTCGATCGCCTGGCGCGACCTCGGCGGCGAACTGCGCATCGGCCCCCGCAGCGCCGGTTCCACCCCCGGCCCGGCCGCCTACGGCCGGGGCGGCACCGAGCCGACGACCACCGACGCCCACCTGCTCGTCGGCCACCTCGACGCCGAGGAGAGCCTCGGTGGCGAGGTACGCCTCGACGTCGCCGCCGCCCGCACGGCCATGCACCGCCTGGCCACCGAGTTCGGCCTCGACGACCTGGAACTGGCACACGGCATCCTCACCATCGCCACCGCCAAGATGACCAGCGCGATCAAGGAGATCTCGGTCGCCTGCGGCCACGATCCCCGGGACTTCGTGCTGATGCCCTTCGGCGGCGCCGGCCCCATGCACGCCACCGTGCTCGCCGACGACCTGGGCATCCGCCGGGTCCTCGTGCCACCGGTACCGGGCAATTTCTCTGCCCTCGGCTTCGTCACCGCCCAGGCCCGGCACGACTACGTCCGCACCGTGCTGGTGCCGGCCGACGAGAGCGGACTGCACGCCGTCCGCGCCGTGGTGGCCGACCTGCGCGACACCGCACGGGCCCAGCTCAAGGCCGAGGACGGCGTCGAGCCCGACCAGGTCACCTTCGGTCTGTCGGTGGGCATGCGGTTCCGGGGCCAGTCGTTCGACCTCGCCGTCCCCGTCGAGGACGTTCCGGCCACCGTCGAGGACCTGGTTGCGGCCTTCCACGCCGCCTACGCCGACCGGTACGCCTATGCCCGCTCCGGCCACCCGGCCGAGATCGTCAACTGCCGGCTGACCGCCTACGGTCCCCGACCCGCCGTCCGGTTCGCACCTCCGGCCGGCACCACCCCGCAGCCCGAGCCGACCCGCGTCTACGGCGCGCAGGGCTGGGTCGACGCCACCGTCCACCGCCGCACCGACCTGGCTCCCGGCCGCACGGTGTCCGGTCCGGCCGTCATCCGGGAGAGCGGCAGCACGACCGTGGTCGGCGCCGGGTGGACCGCGACCGTCGACGACCACGGAAACCTGCTGCTCGTCAAGGAGTGATCCGGTGATCCACGCCCTCGACGCCACCGTCCTGGAGCACGCCGCCCAGCACCCGGACCGCCCCCTGTACGCCTTCGACCTGGACCGGCCGGTGTCGGCGGGGGAGTTCGCCGACCTCGCCGGCCGACGGGCGGCCACCCTGGCCGCGCTCGACGTCGGCCGGGGCGACCGGATCGCCGTGTGGGCCGAGAACAGCCTCGACTGGCTGGTCCTGCTGGCCGCCGCGGCATGGCGGGGCGCCGCCCTGGTGACCCTGCATCCCGGGCTGAGCACCCCGGAGTTGACCACGGCACTGGCCCGCAGCCGTCCCCGCCGACTCTTCGTCGCCCGCCACATCCGCGACCGCGACGGCGCCGCCACCGCCGCCCAGGCGCTCGCCGCGCTGCCGGCGTCCGCCCGCCCGTACGGCTGGCACGTCCTCGGCCACAACCTGGCCGGGATCGGCGACGGCACCGTGCCCGTCCCCGCCGGCCACCCGGACGCCACCCTGAACATCCAGTTCACCTCCGGCTCGACCGGCCCGCCGAAGATGGTCGCGCTCAGCGCCCGCAACCTGATCGCCAACGCGCGGTGGACGGCCGACGCCGCCGGACTCGGCGCCACCGACCGGATCGCCTCACCGCTGCCCCTGGCCCACGCGGCCGGGCTCAGCAGCGGCGCCGTGCTGGCCCTGGTCACCGGGGCACTGTGGGTGTCGGTGAGCCGCTTCCGCACCGAACCGGTGCTCACCCAGATCGCCCGGCACCGGTGCACCGTGCTCCAGGCCGTCCCGACGATGGCCACCATGCTCGCCGACGCCGTCGAGGCCGTACCGGACCGCTTCGACCTCTCCTCACTGCGGGTCGGCTTCCTCGGTGGCGCGCCGTGCGCCCCGGCGCTGCTCGCCCGCACCCGGCGGGTACTCGGCCTGGAGCGCATCGCCGTGATCTACGGGCAGACCGAGGCCGGCCCGACGATCAGCGTCGACCCCGGCGACGGGAGTTGCGGCAGCCCCGGCGACACCGTCGGACGGATCGTCGCGGACCTGGACGCCGTCGTCGTCACCCCCGGCACCCGCACCGAACTACCCCCCGGCCACGCCGGTGAGCTGCTGGTCCGTGGCGAGTCGGTGACCGCCGGGTACGTCGACGACCCGACCGCCACCCAGGCCGCGATCACCTCCGACGGCTGGCTGCGTACCGGCGACCTGGGCGCGCTCGACACCGACCGGATCCTCACCCTCACCGGCCGGGTCAAGGAACTGATCATCCGAGGCGGCGAGAACATCAGCCCGGCCGAGGTGGAGGCGGCCCTGCTCGACGACGCGGCCGTGGCGCAGGTGTGCGTACTCGGCCTGCCGTCACCGCGCTGGGGCGAAGAGGTCGCCGCCCTCGTCGTCGCCGCCCCGGGCACCACACCCGACCCCGATCGGCTCACCGGGGCGGCCGCCGCCCGACTGGCCCGACACAAGGTGCCGACGCTGATCCGTACGGTGCCGGACCTGCCGTTACTGCCGTCCGGCAAGGTCGACCGGCGCGCCGCGCTCGGCCTGCTCACCGGTGAGGAGCAACGCTGATGCAGCTCGGCTCGTGTTTCCTGGACTCGTTGACCGTCACCAGCTTCTTCGGCAACGCCGAGATGCGTGGCGTCTTCAACGACCGCCAACTCATGCAGTCCTGGCTCGACGTCGAAGCGGCCCTGGCCCGTGCGCAGGCCGGCCTCGGCGTCATCCCGTCGGCCGCCGCCCAGGCGATCACCGACGCGGCCCGGCTCGACCGGCTGGACACCGCGGTGCTCGCCGCCGACGCCGCCGACACCGTGCACCCGCTCGTGCCGCTGGTGCGGGCGCTGACCGCCGCCTGCCAGGGCGACGCCGGCCGCTACGTCCACCTCGGCGCCACCACCCAGGACGTGATGGACACCGGGTTCGTGCTGCGCGCCCGGGCCGGCCTGGACATCGTCTCCCGCCAGGTCGACGAACTGGTCCGCATCCTGCGCCGGCTGGCCCTGCGACACCGGGCCACCCCGATGGCCGCCCGGACCCACGGCCAGCAGGCGCTGCCGACCACGTTCGGCCTGCGCTGCGCGGTATGGCAGAGCGAACTGCAACGGCACCGCACCCGCCTGGTCCAGATGCGCGAACGCCTGCTGGTGACCAGCATGGGCGGCGCCGCCGGCACGATGGCCGGCTACGGTCCACAGGCGTTCGCCCTGGAACGGGCCGTGGCCGACGAACTCGGTCTCGGCGTCGCCGACACCCCGTGGCACGCCACCTCGGACCGGTTCGCCGAGTGCCTGATGGTCCTCGGGCTGGTCGCCTCCAGCGCCGAGAAACTGGCCCGCGAGGTCTACTTCCTCGGGCGTACCGAGGTCGGCGAGGCCCACGAACCGCAGCGCGCCACCCAGGTCGGCAGCAGCACCATGCCGCACAAACGCAACCCGATCCGCTGCGAGGCGGTGATCGCCGCCGCCGGTACGCTGCGGGCCCAGGTGCCGCTGGCGATGCAGACCATGGTGGCGCAGGACGACCGCGACATGGGCGTCGGCATGACGCTGTGGAAACTGCTGCCGGAGTGCTTCATCCTCATCGGCGGTGCCCTGGAACGGCTGGTCGAGGTCTTCGGCGACCTCGGCGTCGATCCGGACCGGATGCGCGCCAACCTCGACCTCACCGGTGGGCTGGTGCTCTCCGAGGCGATCATGCTCCGCCTCGCCGAACCGCTCGGCCGGGAGCAGGCCCACCACCTGGTGATGCGGATCGTCCGCGACAGCCTGGAGCAGAACCGGCCGTTCGTCGACGTGCTGCGCGCCGACCCGCAGGTGGCCGCCGCCCTGCCCGGTCCGGAACTGGCCGGGCTGCTCGACCCGCTGTCGTACGTCGGCCACGCCGCCGCGCTCGTCGACCGCGCCCTCCTGACCTCGGAGTCACCATGACCACTGATCAGTCCGTCCTGCTGCACCGCTCCGGCCGGTTGGCCCGGGTCACCCTGCACCGGCCGCTGCGGCGCAACAGCTTCGACCTCGACATGCTCGCCCGCTTCGAGGACGTGCTGCACGACCTCGGACGCGACCGCACGGTGGAGGTGGTGGTGCTCACCGGCGAGGGCACCGCGTTCTGCGCCGGCACCGACCTGCGCGAGCTGGCCGACCTCGACCCCGAGACCACCATGCACGTCCAGCGGCGCACCGCCGACCTCGTCGAACGCTGGTACCGGCTGGACCAGACCACGGTCGCCGCCTTCAACGGCCCGGCCATCGGCTCGGGCGCCGTCCTCGGGCTCGCCAGCGACCTGCGGGTGGCCGCCGACAGCACGTTCTTCACCTTCCCCGAGGTGACCTACGGCATCCCGCTGACCTGGAGCGGCATGGCGATCCTCGCCGACCTGGTCGGCGCCGACCTGGCCAAGCGTTGGCTGCTGCTCGGCGAGCGGGTCGAACCCGCCGAACTGCTCGACCTGCGCCTGGTCACCCGGGTGGTCGCCGCCGACGACCTGCCCGCCGCCGTGGACGCGATCACCGACCGGCTGCTGGCCACCTCGGTGGTCGGCCGCACGATGACCAAGCGTGCCGCCCGGCTGGCCGGTCCCCGCTTCGACGCGGCGGCCAACGACTCCTTCCTCGGCGCGCTGAGCGTGGCATTGCGCCCGCCCGGCGGCTACCTCGACGGGGACGCGCGGTGAGGGTGTTCGAGGCGATCGCCGACGCCGTCGTGGCCCACGGCGTCGACACCGTCTTCGGTCTGCTCGGCGACGCCAACATGTACCTGGTCGCCGACCTGGTCGAGCGACACGGCGTCCGGTTCGTCGCGGCCCGCAACGAGAACGCCGCCGTGATGATGGCCGACGGGTACGCCCGCACCACCGGCCGCTGCGGCGTCGCCACCGTCACCCAGGGGCCGGGACTGGCGGTCGCCGGGGCGGCGCTGACCATCGCGCGGCAGGCCCGTACCCCGCTGGTCCTGATCGCCGGCGACACTCCGCCCGGCGACCCGCTGCACGTGCAGCACTTCGACCAGCAGCCGTACGCGCTGGCCACGGCGGGCACGTTCGTCCCGGTGCACACCGCCGGCACCGCGATGCGCGACGTCGGGCTGGCGTTCCGGGCCGCCCGCGAGCTGACCGGCCCGGTGGTGCTGAACGTGCCGATCGACCTGGCCGACGAGCAGGTCCCGCAGCACCCGCCCGCCCCGGCGCCGACGGTGCCCCGCGCGCCACGACCACTCGCACCGGACCCCGCCGACGTCGACGCGCTCGCCCACCGGATCCGTACGGCGCACCGCCCGGTGCTGCTCGCCGGCCGGGGCGCCGAACCGGCGGCGGCCGCTATCCGGGACCTCGCCGACCGCAGCGGAGCCCTGCTCGCCACCACGCTGATGGCCGCCGGTCTGTTCCGGGGGCACCCGTACGACCTCGGGGTGGCCGGTGGGCTGTCCCGGCCGCTGACCCGGCGGACCCTGGCCGAGGCGGACCTGGTGGTCACGTTCGGGGCCGGGCTCAACCGGTGGACCGCCGACCACGGTGCGCTCTTCCCGGACGCGGTGCTGGTCGCGGTGGACGTCGACCCGGCCGCGATCGGGGCCCGCTGGCCGGTGACGGCCGGGGTGCTGGGCGACGCGGGGGAGACGGCGCAGGCGGTGTCGGCGGTGCTGACGCCGGTACGCCGACCGCACTGGCGCAGCACGGACCTGGCCGCCGACCTGGCGGCCGCCGATCCGTTCGCGGGCCTGGACATCGAGTCCCGGCCGGGCCGGATCGATCCCCGGGCGTTCATCCGGATCTGCGCCGAACGCCTGCCGCGTGAGCGGACCACGGTGGTCGGCGTCGGTCACTTCGGCGGCTGGCCCAACCTGCTGCTGGACTCGGCCGCCACCGACCGGTCCTTCCTCGCCCCGTGGGAGTTCGGCAGCATCGGCGTCGGACTGCCGTTCGCGGTGGGCGCCGCCGTGGGCCGCCCCGACCGGCCGGTGGTCGCGTTCGAGGGCGACGGCAGCCTGCTCACCGGCCTCGGGGAGCTGGATACCCTGGCCCGGGTCGGTGCACCGGTGCTGCTGGTGCTCCTCGACGACGCCGCGTACGGCGCGGAGGTCCGCAAACTCGCCCCGCGCGGGGTCGACCCCGCGCTGGCCCGTTTCCCCGAGCGGGACCTCGCGGCCGTGGCCCGTGCACTCGGGGTGCCGGCGTGGACGGTCTCCGACGAGGCGGGTGCGCGGGCGGCCTTCGACGAGGTGCTGCCGTTGGCCGGGCCGGCCCTGCTGCACGTACGGGTCCGCCCGGACGTCGTGCAGGAGAAGTTTTGACCGGGTCAGTCGCCCCAGACGTCGCCGAAGCCGTACCCGAGTTGCCGGGACAGCTCGTCGGCGGTGCGGCGGGCCGCCTCGGCCAGCTGCGTCACCCGGGCCTCGTCGAGGCGGAAGATCGGGCCGGAGACGCTGATGGCGCCGGTGACCCGGCCGTGGCGGTCGCGCACCGGCGCGGCCACGACCCGCAGTCCCTCCTCGCTCTCCTGGTCGTTGAGCGCCCAGCCCTGCTCGCGGACGGTCGCCATCCGGGACACGAACGTCTCCAGGTCGGTGATCGTGTTCGCGGTCAGCGCGGTGAAGGGTGCGTCGGCCAGCGTGTCGCGCAGCGCGGCGTCGTCCTGGTCGATGAGCAGCGCCTTACCGGCGGCGCTGCACCACAGCGGGATGCGTCGGCCCAGCCGGGAGACGAGCTGCAGGTTGCGGGTGCCCTGCACGACGTGGATGGAGATCGCGTCGAGGTCCTCCAGGACCGACAGGTTGACGCTCTCGCCCTCCTCCTCGGCCAGCCGGTGCACCAGGGGACGGGCGAGGGTGTGCAGGTCCAGGCCGGCGAGGTAGCGCGCGCCGAGTTCGAAGACGGTGACTCCGAGCCGGTAATTGCCGTTGTCCTCATTGCGGTGCAGGAAGCCGGCGTCGGCCAGCGCGCGGAACAGTCGGCTGGCGGTCGACTTGTGTAGGCCGAGCTCGCGGCTGACGTCGCTGACCTTGCGTTCGGCGTCGTTGCCACGGAAGGCGAGCAGCACGCTGAGGGCGCGGTCGAGCGCCTGTGTGCCGGACTCGCGGGGCGTCGGCGCGTCGTCCGGGCTGGTCTCAGTGGCGTACGACATCTTGCTTCCCACCTTCTCGGTTGCTAGGTTTCATAATATAACCCTAGGACCACAATATGGTCCAGCGCGTTATGGTCCACCCCAGATGGCCCACCCACGGTGGCCCACCCCAGATGGTCCGTTCTCCCACCATCGGGATCGAGCCGGAACCAGTGAGGCATCCGCATGACTGTGAACCCGATCGACCTGGAAGTCGTCACCGAAGGTCTCATCTCGATCGTCCGGGAGATGCGACAAACGATCTTCCGCACCGCGCACTCGCCGGTGATCGCCGACGCGCAGGACTTCTCCTGCGCCCTGTTCGACCCCGAGGGACAGATGGTCGCCCAGGGCCGGGACATGCCCGGCCACGTCATCGCCATGCCGGCCTCGGTCGCCGAGATCTTCGCCGACTTCGCCGACCAGATGCGCCCCGGTGACCTGTACATCGTCAACGACCCCTACCGAGGCGGCAGCCACCTCAACGACGTCACCCTGATCAGCCCGGTCTTCGTCGACGGAGAACTCTTCCTCTTCCCCTGCGTCCGCATGCACTGGGCCGACATCGGCGGCATGACCCCGGGCAGCGTCTCCGGCCAGGCCACCGAGATCCTCCAGGAAGGGCTGCGGATCCCCCCGATCAGGCTCATCGAGCAGGGACGACCCAACCGGGCCGCGTTCGACATCGTCTTCGCCAACGTCCGGATGGCCGAGGAGCGCCGTGGCGACCTCGAATCCAGCATCGCCGCCTGCCACACCGCCGAACGCCGCCTGCGCGAACTCGTCGCCCGGCACGGCACCGACCTGATCCTGGAGTCGGTCGCCGCCAACATGGACCGCACCGAGCACCGCCTGCGCACCATGATCCAGGCGCTGCCCGACGGCACCTACCGCTACGAGGACTACCTCGACCTCTACACCGACGGACACTACGACGCCGCCATCGTGCGCTGCGCGCTCACCGTCGACGGCGACGAGATCGAGGCCGACTTCCGTGGCTCGTCGACCCAGGTCGCCGCCGTGGTCAACTCCTCGCGGGCGATGACCGTCGCCGGTGTCTTCATCGCCGTCAAGTCCGCCCTCGACCCCGGTGGCCTGGTCAACCACGGCGCCTTCCGACCCCTGCGGGTCCACACCGAGCCGGGCACCGTCGTGCACGTCAGCTACCCGGCCCCGGCCAACGCCCACAGCGAGGTCCGCAAACGCGTCATCTCGGCCGTGATGGCCGCACTCAGCCAGGTGGCACCCGACCTCATCGCCGCCGACCAGTTCGGCACCACCTTCCAGAACCTCATCGGTGGCGTCGACGAACACACCGGCCGGCCATACCTCTACTACGACTACCCGGCCGGCGGCAACGGCGGATTCCTCGAATCCGACGGCCCCAGCGCCATGAACCCCGTCGACCTCGGCGACATCTCCACCATCCAGTCCGTCGAACGACTGGAGACCGAGATCCCGATCCTCGTCGAGGCCTGCGAGCTGCGCACCGGCTCCAGCGGCGACGGCGCACGCCGAGGCGGACTCGGCAGCCGCCGCGAGACCCGTCTGCTGGCCAGCGGTGGCGCGTACTCGGTGCAGACCGACCGCACCACCGTCCCGCCCTACGGCCTGCGGCACGGCGGCCCCGGCGCGCCCACCGTGACCCACATCCGACGGGCCGACGGCGAACGCGTCGACTTCGCCACCCCCGGCAAGGTCGCCGGCTTCCCGATGCGCACCGGGGACCTGCTGGTGATGGAGTCCGCCGGCGGCGGAGGCTGGGGTGACCCGCTGGACCGGCTGCCCGAGCACGTCGCCGACGACGTCACCCAGGAGTACCTGACCGCCGCCGAGGCGCGACAGCGTTACGGCGTCGAACTCGACGCCGACGGCCGGGTCGACCCCACCGCGACCGCCGCCACCCGGCAACGGCTCCGCGACCAGCGACGCTGGCTGCGGACCACCGTCACCACCCAGCCGGCCTACACCGGCCAGCGCGGCCGGCGACGCCTGGCCTACGTCGCCCCCGACAGCGGCCTGGCCGAGGACACCCTCGTCGAGGTCCACGGCGGACATCCCGCGCCGCTGCGGGCCTGGATCCGACACGACACCGCACTGGCCGCCGACGAACTCGCCCTCGATGACGACGGGCTGCAGATCCTCGGCACCGCCCCACACGACCGCTCCCACGTGCGGGTACTACGCGGGGAAGGACGCTCATGAGCAAGGTCTTCCGGGTGCCGGTAACACCGGCCCGGGGCGGTGCCACCACCGCCGGACGCACCCCGCCACCGACCACCACGGCACGGCGATGCGGCATCGTCGCCGGCTGCCTCAGCCCGCACCCACCCCACCTGATCTATGCCGAGAACCCGCCACAGAACGAACCACGATCCACCGGTGGCTGGGAGACGCTGCGCTGGGCGTACGAGCGCCTGCGCACACGCATCCGCGAGGTCCACAAGCCGGACGTGCTGATCGTGCACGCCCCGCACTGGATCACGATGGTCGGTCACCACGTCAACTGCGTACCGAACCCGCGCGGCACCTCCGTCGAACCGATCTTCCCGCACCTGTTCCGCTACCACTACGACTTCCGCACCGACGTTGAACTCGGCGAGGCCATCGCCGACGAGGCCAGCGGACTCGGCCTGGTCACCCGCACCCTGCACGACCCGCGCGTCCGCGTGGACTACGCCACCATCGGCGCCCTGCACCTGGCGAACCCGGCCTGGGACATCCCCGTGGTCTCCCTCTCGGCCAACAACAACCCGTACTTCTACTCCGACGCCTCTCTGGAGGAGATGGAGGTCCTCGGCGAAGCCACCCGACGGGCCGTCGAAGCCACCGGCCGCCGCGCCGTCCTGCTCGCCTCCAACTCGCTGTCGCACCTGCACTGGCACGAGGAACCGGAGTTGCCCGAGGACATGGAACGGGAGCACCCCTACAACAACCACCAGTACCGCTGGGACATGAAGCTGCTCGAAGCGATCCGCCGCGGACCGACCGCACCGCTGCGCGAACTCATCCCCGAACACATCGAGGCCACCGCCAGCGAGACCAAGGCCGGCAGCCTCACCTGGATGCTCGCCGCGATGGGCTGGCCCAAGGTGGCGGGCGACGTCCTCGGCTACGGCACGATCATCGGCACCGGCAACGCGGTCGTCGAATGGGTACCCGAGGGGGGTCACCATGGCTGACCGGACCGGAGTCGTCGCCGGCGCGCTGCTGCCCGGCATGCCGCACCTGCTCGCCGGACACGCCGCACCGAGCTGGTCGGCACTGGCCGACGCCGCCCGCGACGTGGGCGCCCGGCTGCGGCGACTCGAACCCGACGTGGTGCTGCTGCTGTCCACCCAGTGGTTCACCGTCCTGGGCCACCAGTTCCAGTGCGACCCCAACCCGCGCGGCCAGCACGTCGACGAGAACTGGTACGCCTACGACTACGGCCTGCTCGACTACGACCTCCGCTTCGACGTCGACTTCACCGAACGCTGGGCCGGCCGGGTCCAGTCCGACGGACTCCAGGCCCGACGGACCCGCTACGACGGATTCCCGATCGACACCGGCACCATCGTCACCTCCGCACTGCTCGACCCCGAGCGGAAACTGCGCTGGGCACAGGTCTCCTGCAACCTCTACGCCGACGCCGACACCCTCGCCACCGTGGGACGCGCCGGTGCCACCGCCGCCCGCGACGCCGGACTGCGCGCCGCCGTCGTCGTGGTGACCGGGATGTCCTCCGGGCTCATCCAACAGTGGATCGAGCCCGACCAGGACCGCATCGGCGCACCCGCCCACGAGCAGTGGAACACCCGGATCCTCGACCTGCTCACCGCCGGCAAGATCGACGAAGCCCTCACCGTACGCGAGGAGTTCGCCCGACAGGCCCAGGCCGACAGCCAGTTCCGGGCCCTGGCCTTCGCCGCGGGCACCGGGGCGAGCACCGGCCCGGCACACCTGCACGCCTACGGCCCCATCTGGGGCACCGGCGGCGCCGTCCTGTCCTGGAACCTGCCCGACCACCACTAGAGGAGACAGCATGCGGAACACAGCCGTGGGCTTCGTCGAAGCCGAAGGCTTCACCCCCATCTTCGACGCCGTCGACGCGATGGTGAAGGCCACCGAGGTCGAGGTGACCAAGGTCGTCCGGCTCGGCGGCGGCATCATCGCCGTCGCCGTCCGCGGTGACCTCGCCACCGTCGAGGAGGCCGTCGACATCGGTGAGGAGACCGCCCGCGCCAAGAGCCGTTCGGTGCGCTCGATCGTCTTCGCCAGCCCCTGCGACGCCGTCAGCGCGCTGGCGGCCGACCCCCAACTCGTCGGCAACTGACAGCCGGTAAGGAGATCCAGACATGTCCTCCGACATCGCCATCGGCATCGTCGAGACCCGCGGCGTCGTCGCCCTCTCCGCGGGCATCGAAGCCATGATCAAGACCGCCGACGTACGCTGCGTCGGCGTCGAACGGGTCACCAGCGGCTACCTCGCCGTCGCCGTACGCGGCACCCTCGCCGCCGTACGTCAGGCGGTCGCCGCCGGCGAGGCCGCCATCCGCGCCCACGGCGACCTGCGCAGCTCGCAGGTCTACCCGAAACCGCACCCGACCACGGCGGCGCTGCTCGACAACCCGGAGACCGCCCGGATCCGCGAGGTCATGGCCGGCCTGCGCGGAGAAGCCTGATGGTGCTCGGCGAGGTCGTCGGCAAGGTGTGGGCGGACCGCATCCTGCCCTCACTCCAGGGCCGACGCCTCGTCCGGGTCCGGGTCCGGCCCGACGGCCCCGAGCTGGTCGCCGTCGACCCGCTCAACGTCGGCGTTGGCACCACCGTGCTGGTCGTCACCGACGAGGCAGCCGCCTCGGTCACCGGTGAGTCCACCGTCGACGCCGCCGTGGTCGCCCTGGTCGCCGAGTCCGGGACCGCCGAAACCCCCGACCCCGCGCCCACCACGTCCTGACCGAAAGGCACGCCTGTGATGACCGACGGGCTCTGGTCCCCGAGTCTGCTCGCCGGCCGACCGGCCGGCGAGCCGACCGTCCTGCCGAACTTCGTCGACGGCGTGTTCGACACGTCCGGCCGGCACTTCGCCAAGGTCTCCCCGGTCACCGGTGAGACCATCCGCCACGTCGCCGAGGCGGACCGATCCACGGTGGACGCCGCCGTGGCCGCCGCACGCTCGGCGTTGCGCGGACCCTGGGGACGGATGGGGGAGCGGGAGCGGGCCGCGGTGCTCTACCGGGTCGCCGACGAACTGGAACGCCGCTTCGACGACCTGGTGGCGGCGGAGGTCGGCGACACCGGCAAGTCCATCTCACAGGCCCGCACCCTGGACATCCCTCGTGGCGCGGCGAACTTCCGCGCGTTCGCCGAGATCGTGTCGACCGCCCCGACGGAGTCCTTCACGACCCTGACCCCCACCGGCGGTCGAGCCCTGAACTACGCCGTGCGCAAACCGGTCGGCGTGGTCGCCGTGATCGTGCCCTGGAACCTGCCCCTGCTGCTGCTGACCTGGAAGGTCGCACCGGCCCTCGCCTGCGGCAACACGGTGGTGGTCAAACCCTCCGAGGAGACACCGTCGTCGGCGACGCTGCTGGCCGAGGTGATGGCGGCGGCCGGAGTGCCCGACGGCGTCTTCAACGTGGTGCACGGCTTCGGACCCGACTCGGCGGGGGAGTTCCTGACCCAGCATCCGGACGTCGACGCGATCACCTTCACCGGAGAGTCGGCCACCGGACAGACGATCATGCGGGCGGCGGCCGACGGCGTGAAGGCGGTCTCGTTCGAACTGGGCGGCAAGAACGCCGGCCTGGTCTTCGCCGACGCCGACCTCGACGCCGCGATCGAGGGCTCGGTGCGTTCCTCGTTCACCAACGGCGGTCAGGTGTGTCTCTGCACCGAACGACTGCTCGTGCAGCGACCGGTCTTCGACGAGTTCGTGACCCGGCTGGCCGCACGCGCCGACGAGCTGACCTTCGGCTGGCCCGCCGACGAGGCGACGGCGAACATGCCGTTGATCTCCCACGCCCACCAGGACAAGGTCCTGGGCTACTACGACCTGGCCCGCACCGAGGGCGCCACCGTGCTCGCCGGCGGCGACATACCGACCTTCGCCGACGCCCGCGACGGCGGCGCCTACGTCCGGCCGACCGTCCTGACCGGCCTGGGGCCCGACGCCCGCGTCAACCGGGAGGAGGTCTTCGGCCCGGTCTGCCACGTGGCGCCGTTCGACGACGAGGACGAGGCGTTCGACCTGGCCAACGACAGCGACTACGGCCTGGCCGCCACCGTCTGGACCCGGGACGTGGGCCGCGCCCACCGGTCCGGCACACGCCTGGAGACCGGCATCGTATGGGTCAACACGTGGTTCCTGCGGGACCTGCGCACCCCGTTCGGTGGGGCCAAGGCCTCCGGTGTCGGCCGGGAGGGCGGCGTCCACTCCCTGAACTTCTACTCCGAACTGACAAACGTCTGTGTGGATCTGTCATGAGTGATGTCGCCCGGTCCGCCCGACTGCTGCGGACCGCCTACGAGACGCGTACCCCCGTCGCGCCGCTGCGCGGCGACCTGATCCCGGTCGGCGACGTCGACGCCGCGTACCAGGTGCAGCAGGCACAGGTCGCGCAGTGGGAGGCGGCGGGCCGCCGCCGGGTCGGCGCGAAGATCGGCCTGACGTCGGCCGCCGTCCAGCAGGCATTCGGCGTCTACCAGCCCGACTTCGGGGTGCTCTTCGCCGACATGGCGGTCCCGGACAGCACCGAGATCGACGTCGGTCGGCTGCTGCAACCCCGGGTGGAGGCCGAGGTCGCCTTCGTGCTCGGCACCGACCTGCCGTTCACGCAGGTGACACCCGCCGACGTCATCCGGGCCACCGACCATGTCCTGCCCGCGATCGAGATCGTCGACTCCCGGATCACCGGTTGGGACATCTCCATCGTGGACACTGTCGCCGACAACGCCTCCTCCGGACTCTTCGTGCTCGGCAACCAGCCCCGCACGCTGGCGGACGTCGACCTCCGACTGGCCGGGATGGTGCTCGAACAGGCCGGCGAACCGGTCTCGGTCGGGGCGGGCGCCGCCTGCCTCGGCAACCCCGTCCACGCGGTGGCCTGGCTCGCGCAGACCCTGGCCGGCGCGGGTACTCCGCTGGCCGCCGGGGACATCGTCCTGTCCGGCGCACTCGGACCGATGGTGCCGGTCACCGTCGGCGCGACGTACGAGGCGCGGATCTCCGGCCTGGGCTCGGTCCGGGCCTGCTTCAGCCCGGCGGAGACGGCATGACCGGGGTGGCCGTGATCGGGCCGGGGAACATCGGCACCGACCTGATGATCAAGGTTCTCCGCCTGTCGGAGTCGCTGCGGATGACGGCGATGGTCGGCGTCGACCCGGCCTCCGACGGCCTCGCCAGAGCCCGCCGGCTCGGCGTGGCCACCACGGCCGACGGGATCGACGGGCTGCTGACGATGCCGGAGTTCGCCGACGTCGGGGTCGTGTTCGACGCCACGTCGGCCGGATCGCACCGCCGTCACGCCGCGCTGCTGCGCGAGCACGGCCGGCTGGTGGTGGACCTGACCCCGGCCGCCGTCGGCCCGTACGTGGTGCCGCCGGTCAACCTCGACGAGCACCTCGACGAGCCCAACGTGAACATGGTGACCTGCGGCGGGCAGGCGACCGTCCCGATCGTCGCCGCCGTCGGCCAGGTGACGCCCGTGCACTACGCGGAGATCGTCGCGTCGATCGCCTCCCGGTCGGCGGGCCCCGGCACCCGGGCCAACATCGACGAGTTCACCGAGACCACGGCACGGGCGATCGAGGTCGTCGGCGGTGCCCGTCGCGGCAAGGCGATCATCGTGCTGAACCCGGCGGAACCCCCGATGATGATGCGCGACACCGTCTACTGCCTCTGCCCCGACCGGGACGTCGACCGGGCCGCCGTCGCGGCGTCGATCGAGACCATGGTCGCCACCGTCGCCGGTTACGTGCCCGGCTACCGGCTGAAACAACGCGTGCAGTTCGACCACGTCGACACGTATGTGCCCGCGCTGGGCACCCGGTTCACCGGCGTACAGGTGTCGGTGTTCCTGGAGGTCTCCGGCGCCGGGCACTACCTGCCCGCGTACGCCGGCAACCTCGACATCATGACCTCCGCCGCACTCCGCACGGCGGAACGAATGGTCGCACCCCGCGCCGACCGGGAGGTGCCGGCATGACCAGGCTCTATCTCCAGGACGTGACACTGCGCGACGGCATGCACGCCGTACGGCACCAGTTCACCGTCGACCAGGTCCGCGCGATCGCCGCCGCCCTCGACGCGGCCGGGGTCGCGGCGATCGAGGTCGCCCACGGCGACGGACTGGCCGGTTCGAGCGTCAACTACGGGCACGGCGCCGCATCCGACGCGGACTGGATCGCCGCGGCGGCCGAGGCGGTCACCACCGCGAGACTGACCACCCTCCTGCTGCCCGGCATCGGCACCATCGCCGACCTCAAGGCCGCCCGCGACCTGGGCGTGACCAGCGTGCGGATCGCCACGCACTGCACTGAGGCGGACATCTCCGCCCAACACATCGGATGGGCCCGCGACAACGGCATGGACGTGTCCGGGTTCCTGATGATGGCGCACATGAACGACCCGGTGGCGCTGGCGGCCCAGGCGAAGCTGATGGAGTCCTACGGCGCGCACTGCGTCTACGTCACCGACTCCGGCGGCCGGCTGCTGACCCGTGACGTCGCCGAGCGCGTCGACGCGTACCGCCAGGTCCTCGATCCGGCCACGCAGATCGGCATCCACGCGCACCACAACCTGTCCCTCGGCGTGGCCAACAGCGTCGCCGCCGTGGAGCACGGCACCACCCGGGTCGACGCCTCCCTGGCCGGGCACGGCGCCGGCGCCGGCAACGCACCCCTGGAGGTGTTCGCGGCCGTCGCCGAACTCCACGGCTGGGACCACGGCTGCGACGTGTTCGCGCTGATGGACGCCGCCGACGACCTGGTCCGGCCGTTGCAGGACCGGCCGGTCCGGGTCGACCGGGAAACGCTGAGCCTGGGCTACGCGGGGGTCTACTCCAGCTTCCTGCGTCATGCCGAGCGGGCCTCGCAGCGCTACGGGATCGACGTCCGCTCGATCCTCGTCGAACTGGGCCGTCGCCGCATGGTCGGCGGACAGGAGGACATGATCGTCGACGTCGCCCTCGACCTGGTCGCCGCCACCGACCGGACCACCGCGACCGGAGGAAACCGATGAGCACCACCGACCACCTCGCCCGACGCCTCGACGCCGCGGCGACCAGCCGTACCGCCATCCCGCAGCTCGGCACCGACACCGCGCTGGACGTGCCCACCGCCTACCGGGTGCAGCAGGCCGTGGTCGACCACCGGCTCTCGCGCGGCGAACGTCCCGTGGGACTGAAGCTCGGGCTGACCAGCCGGGCCAAGATGGCACAGATGGGCGTCGACGAGGTCATCTGGGGTCGGCTCACCGACGCCATGCACATCCCCGACGGCGGCACGCTCCGACTGTCCGCCCACATCCACCCCAAGGTCGAACCGGAGGTCGCCTTCCTGGTCCACGGCGGTGCGATCACGGCGGTCGCGCCGGCCCTCGAGGTGATCGACTCCCGGTACGTCGACTTCCGCTTCACCCTGCCCGAGGTCATCGCCGACAACACCTCCGCGAGCGGCTTCGTCCTCGGCGCCTGGCAACCGCTGCCGGACGGGATCGACAACCTCGGCGTACTGCTGGAGGTGGACGGACGCTCCGTCCAGATCGGATCCACGGCCGCGATCCTCGGCGACCCCCGCCGGGCGATCGCCGAAGCGGTCCGGCTCGCCGCCGCCAGCGGTGTGGACCTGGCCGACGGCGCGATCCTGCTCGCCGGTGCGGCCACCGCCGCCGTACCGCTGCGGGCCGGATCACACGTCCGGGTGACCGTCGACAAGCTCGGCACCGCGTCCCTGCGGGTCGCGTCGTGACCCCACACAACGAGAACGGCGCCCGACGCGACAGTCGGCCCGACGGTGTGGTGCCCGGCATGGCCACGCCGCGCGGCCGGTTCCCGCACGTCAAGGTCGCCGGCGACCTGATCTTCGTCTCGGGTACGTCCAGCCGCCGGCCGGACAACACGATCGTCGGCGCCGCAGCGGACCCGATGGGCGTCACCGACCTCGACATCCGCGCGCAGACCCGGGCGGTCATCGACAACGTCCGCGACATCCTGCGCTCGGTCGGCGCCGACCTCGACGACCTCGTCCAGATCACCACCTACCTGGTCAACATGAACGACTTCGGCGGCTACAACGAGGTCTACGCCGAGTACTTCGACGAGACCGGCCCGACCCGCACCACCGTCGCCGTGCACCAGTTGCCCCACCCGCACCTGCTCATCGAGATCCAGGCGGTGGCCCGACGACCGTCCTGACCTCGACCCGGGTGGGTGACCTCGTCGGGCTTGCCGGGCCGGCCGTCCCGCAGCCGGCCCGGCACCCGAGCGGTCAGGCGAGGGCACGGCGGGCCCAGGTGCGGAAGTCCGTGGTGGGCAGGCCGAGGACAACGCAACCGCGCGCTGATCGTCACGGCGGCCAGTGGGGCGGTCGCCCGGGACGGCGCGTACGCGTTTGGAGGAGATCGCCCGAACCGCCGGTGTGGGCTCGGCGACCCTGCACCGGCACTTCCCGAGGCCGCGGGCGTTCAGGCGTTCATCAGTGAATCGCGCAGATATCGTACGGCGTAATGGGCGCGCGACTTCACGGTCCCGGCCGGAATGCCGAGCGCGGCGGCGGCCTCGTCGATGGAATGCCCATGCACGTACAGTTCCAACAGGACGGACCGGTGGGTCGCGCCGAGTTCACCGACGGCGCGCCGCAGCGTGAGCGACGCGATCGCCGTCTCCGCCGCCGCGTTGACCGGGTGCGCGAGGTCCGCCTCGGCAAGGCCGACCTCGACGGGCCGTCTCTGCCGTCTGCGGTACGCGTCGATCGCGAGACGCCGGGCGACGGTGAACAGCCAGCGCCGTTGCGGCTCGGGACCCGGGGGCATCTGGTCGAGGCTGCGCCAAGCCCGCAGCATCGTCTCCTGTAGCAGGTCCTCGGCGGTGCAGGGGGACCCCGGTGGTGTCAGCCTCCGCAGGTAGTGCAGCAGCACGCCACCGTTGTCGCGGTGTAGTTCCCGCATGAGATCCTCGGTCGCGGTGACTGTCGACATCGAATTCCCCGTCCGTTCCCAGCGCGTCCGGAGAAGCCTACGAGTGGCCTGTTAATTTCTACTGTATTGTCATTCGATCATCCTCTTTGCTGCTCGGGTAATTGCGCGGAAAGGGCGTCGCGCAGTCCCGCTCGCGCCGTTATGCCAAGCTTCGGGAAAATGCGATAGAGGTGGGCGCCGACCGTGCGATGGGAGATATAGAGGCGCTCGGCGATCTGCTTGTTGGTCAGGCCGCCGGCAGCCAGTCCGGCGATCTCCAGCTCCTGACTGGTGAGACCGGCGAGACCGACTGTCGACTGCTCCGCGACGACCGGCCGGTAGCCGGTGGCGCGCAGCTCGGCCGTGGTGCGGGCGAGCCACGGCTCGGCGCCCATGGCGGCGAAACCGTCGCGGGCGGCGAGGAGATGGGTGCGGGCGGCCGACGGATCCCGATGGCGGCGCAGCTTCTCGGCGTAGGCGAGCCGGATCCGCGACGCCTCGAACAACCAGCGCTCGGAGGCCGGGTCGTCAAGGGTCTGCGCGAGCCGGGCACCGGCGTCGTCGCTGTCGAGCACGAGCGCGTCGACGCCGTGCTGCAACAGCGTCATGCGGCTCGACAGGGCGGCCACGTCCGCCTCGCGCATGGCGTCGGCGTGTGCCCGGGCCTCCGTCATGCGCCCGGTGCGGACGGCGGCCTCCACCAGGTCGAACATCAGATAGGTGCAGTTCGGCACGTACCGGGCGAGGACACCGGGAGGACTGGAGGCGGCGGCGTGCCGGTACGCGGACTCGAAGTCGCCCTGTGCGGCGGCGGCCAGCGTACGCGGGTGATGGGCGATGGCCGCCGCTCCCGCGACCCCGCGCGGCAGCGCCCAGTGGGTGATTTCGTCGGCCAGCTCGAAGGCTTCGCCGGACCGGCCCCGGCCGGCCGCGACGATGGCCCGGTTGTACAGGAAGTACCACGTCAGGAACACCAGACCGCTGTCGCCGCAGACCTGCTGCGCCTCGACGGCCAACGCCTCCGTCTCGTCCCACCGGCCGGTGAGGAAGCCGTCCAGGCAGAGATGCATCATGGCGGCCAACTGCCGCCGTGGCGCCCCGCCGTCGCGTCCCTGCCGCACGAGCCGCCACGAATACTCGCGGTTCTCGCCCAACCGGTCAAGATAGACCGAGGCGGTGCCGATCCGCATGGCCCGGGTCAGATCCTCCTCCTCGGGCAACGACGCGATCAGCGTTTCCAGGTCCGGCAACGCCGCGGCCCCGGTGCGTACCGGATCGGGGAAGGTCCTGCTCAGCACCGAGAGGATGTCGGACGGACCCGGCCTGAACATCCCCAGCAGCCGATGGAAGACGGCCCAGTGGTCGGGACTGCCGGCGTACCAGGACAGCAACAGCAGCGTGTGCATCGCCTCGTCGAGCGCCGCATCGTCCGCCCGCCAGCCGTGCTCGCCCGTCTCGATCGCGCCGGCGAGCAGACGGTGTGCGGTGTGCACGTCGCCGTCACCGTTGATCATCAGCAGGGCCGCAGCGCCGGCGGCGTGCAGCGCACCGGCCGAGCCGCCGCTCATCTCCCGCGATCGGGCGAGCAGGCTGGTCGCGTCACCCGAGCCGCCGGCCTCCGCGCCGATGTACGCCGCCTGCGCCAGTCGTCGTGCGGTGCTCTGCGGAGTGGCGCTCAACTCCGCCGCACGCATCAGGGCGGCGATGGCGGCCAGCGAGTCGCCCCGCTGCATGACGCGATGGGAGGCCCGCTCCAGTTCTGCCGCCACTGCCTCGTCCGGACCGGCGGCGGCTGCGGCCAGATGCCAGCTCCGACGTTCCGGATCGTCCGGCAACGCCTCGGCGATGGCCAGATGAGCCCGGCGCCGCTCCTCGTGCGTGGACGACGCCACGATCGCGGACTGGATGAGGGGATGCCGGAAGGTGATCCGCCCGGTCGCGTCGTCGACCCGTACCAACTGGTGTCGCTCGGCCGGTGCCAGATGGGTCAGGTCGGTCATGCCCCGCAGGGTGCGGACGTCACCGCTGCCCTCGAACGTGGCGAGCAGCAGCAACAACCGGCTGGGCTCGGGCAGACCGGCGATGCGGTGGGCGAAGCCGGCCTGGAGCCGGTCGCTGAGCGGCACCACGTCCGTGATCGTCGAAGGCTGCGCCGGACCGGCCAGGGTCGCCGGCAGTTCGACCAGGGCCAGCGGGTTGCCTCGGGCGAGGTCGAGCAGGCGTCGCCGGGAACGCGGCGTCATGGTGGGGAAGTGCGAGTCCACCAGCCGGGTGGAGGCTTCGGTGCTCAGCGGCTCGACGGTGACCTCGGTGAGGCCACGGCGGTCGAGGAAGCTCTCGGTGCCGGTCCGGAAGGCGGCGATCACGCCGACCGGTGACCTCGCCACCCGTCGGGCGATGAAGCCGAGCGCGACGGCGCTGGACCGGTCGACCCACTGCACGTCGTCCACGATCAGCAGGACGGGCGCCTTCTTGGCGACGGTGGTGAGCAGGGACCGGGCGGCATTGCAGACCAGTAGCGCCGCAGGCGTCGGGCCGGAGCCGAAACCGAGCGCGACGGTGAGCGCGTCGCGCAGCGCCGGGGGCAGTCGCC
Organism: Micromonospora sp. NPDC023869; assembly: GCF_055559695.1. Classification (NCBI taxonomy): domain Bacteria; kingdom Bacillati; phylum Actinomycetota; class Actinomycetes; order Micromonosporales; family Micromonosporaceae; genus Micromonospora; species Micromonospora sp. NPDC023869. The sequence continues at coordinate 58,881 of NZ_JBVHKD010000020.1, read as the reverse complement.
GAATCTCGGCGTACAGCGGCAGCAGTAGTTGGTTGAGCGAGGAGTAGCTGACGTCCGCCTCGAACTCCGAGCCGGACGCCCGCAACACCTGCAAGCCGGCCGCCTCGCCCAGGTCCGCCGCCGCGTCCAACAACGCCGACTTGCCGACACCGGGCTCGCCGCGAACCAACCGGACATCCCCGTCGCGTCGCACCGATTGCAGGAAACGGCCGATGCACGCCAGCTCCACCTCGCGTCCAAACAACAGCTCATGCGATGACGTCACACCGGGCACTACGACTGCGGGCGGTCAGGGTTCAGTCGCGTCGCCGACAGACGAAGACCCGGTGTCACGAGGCCCTTAAGCTGAGAGTCGTGATCATCGACCGCTCGCGATGCTGATGGGTTCCGGAACTCCGAACGACGGTCCGCTCGTACGCTTCGCCGTGCTGGGGCCGGTGCGGGTCTGGCGCGGCGATCGCGAGGTCGATCCGGGCTCACGCCAGCAGCGGCTGATCCTGGCGCTGCTCCTGGCGCGGGCCGGACGGCCGGTCGGCATCACGGACTTCGTCACGCTGCTGTGGGATCAGCGACCACCCCGTAGCGCGGTCAACATCGTGCACCTGCACCTGGGCACCCTCCGGCGGCTGTTCGAGCCCGGCCTGCGTCCCCGCGCACCCGGACGCTGGATCGCCGGTGACGCGGCCGGCTACCGGATGACGGTCGACGCGGACGGGCTGGACCTGCTGCACTTCCGTGACCTGGTACGACTGGCACGGGCGGCCGACGACCCCGCACAGGCGGTGACGACCTACGTGGCGGCACTGCACCTGTCGCGCGGGCCGTGCGGCGGCGCACCGGACCTGCTCAGCCGTCCCGTCGCCGACTTCGAGGCGGTGGACAACGAGTACGCGGACGTGGTGGGCGAGGCCACCGATCTGGCACTGCGTACCGGCACGGCCCGACTGGTGTTGCCGATGCTGCGGCGCGTCGCCGCGCAGCGCCCGCTGGACGAAGCCGTGCAGGCCCGGTTGCTCCTCACGTTGTCCGAGGTCGGGCAGCAGGCCGAAGCAATCACTGTCTACCAGGAACTCCGCAACCGGCTCTCCGACGATCTCGGGATCGATCCGGGTCGGGAGCTCCAGGAGGCGTACCGGACGGTCCTGCGGCACGGTGCCGCCGACCTGTCGCAGGATTCGCCGTCCGACGAGAGCCCGTCGGCGGACGGCTTCTTCGTCAGCCCGGCCCAACTGCCACCGGAACTGCCCCACTTCACGGGCCGCCGGGAGAGCCTGCGCCGGACGTTGGCGCTCATCCACGGCCGGGCCGCCGCCGGTGCCCTGCGCATCGTGGTCATCGAGGGCATCCCCGGCGTCGGCAAGACCAGCCTGGCGACCCACCTCGCCTACCGGTTGACCGACGAGTTCCCGGACGGCCAGCTCTACGCCGACCTCAGGGGCCTGGACCGGGACGCCGCGTTGCCCCCGGGAGAGGTGCTGCAGGCGTTCCTGCACGCGCTGGGCGTCCGCGGCCCGGATATCCCGTCCAGCGACCTGGCCCGGTCCGGGCTCTACCGCAGCGTCCTGGCGGAGCGCCGGGTGCTGATCGTCCTGGACAACGTCCGCGACGCCGACCAGGTCCGGCCCCTGCTGCCCGGTGCTCCGGGAAGCCTCGTCCTGGTCACCAGCCGGTACTGCCTGTCCGGTCTCGCCGCGACACACGGGGCGCACGTGCTCGGGCTCGACGTCCTGCCGGACGACGAAGCGCGCGAGCTCGTGGTCTCGCGCGTCGGGGCGGCGCGTGCCCTGGCGGACCGGCAGGCACTGGACGAGATCGTCGAGCGCTGCGCGGGGCTTCCGCTGGCACTGGCCGTGGTGGCCGCCCGGACCCTGGCCCGCCCCGGACAGCGGTTGTCGGCCGTCGCGCGTGAGCTGCGCGACGCCCAGGGTGGCCTCGACGGGTTCGGCCTCGACGATCCCGACAGCGACCTGCGGGCCATCTTCTCCTGGTCCTATCGTGGCCTCACTCCGTCGGCGGCTCGTCTCTTCCGTCTGCTGGCCCTGCATCCCGGCCCGGACATCACACTGTCCGCCGCGGCGAGCCTCGCCGGCCTGGCCGTGCCGGATGCCCGCGACGTGGTCGAGGAACTGCTGCGGAGCAGGCTCGTCACGGAACGCCGGACCGGCCGGTACGGTGCCCACGACCTGATCGCCGCGTACGCGCGGGAGCTGCTGGCCGAGGCCGACTCCGACGTGGAGCGCGAGGCGGCGACGGACCGGCTGCTCCGCTACTACCGACGTGCCGCCCACGCGGCCAATCTCCACCTCAATCGGGAGATCGACGCGGATCTGCCCGCCGCGCACGACGGGGTGGTCGACGAGAACCCGACCGACGGCAGGGAGGCCTCCGAGTGGTTCGCCGCCGAACGCGAGGTACTCAAAGCCGTGATGCGGCAGGCCAACCAGACCGGCCGGGTGTACGACGCCTGGCAGTTGGAGCTCACGGTGCAGGGCTTCTATCAGCGCGACGGGTGGTGGCAGGAGTGGGCGACCGTGGTCCGCGAGTGCCTGGACGCGGCGGAAGCCGCCGGTGACTCGGCCGGTACGGCGAACATGCTGCGCAGCCTGGCCGGCGCGCGCTTCTCCCTCGGTGACAGCGCCGCCGCCCTGACCCTGCTCGAACGTGCTCTCGTGATCTTCGTCGACCTGGGTGACGCGTCCCGGGAATCGTTGACACTGCGCAACCTCGGCGAGGTGAGCTTCGCGGTCGGTGACCACGACCGGTCGGTCTCCTGTCTCCACCAGGCGCTACGGATCGCCGAATCGCTCGGCGAGCAGGTAGCCCAGGTGGATGTGCTGTCCCGTCTCGCCGACACGCAGTACGAAATCGGGGCACGCGCGAAGAGTTTCGAGACCATCGGCCGGGCCCTGGCCATGAGCGAGCAACTCTCCCACGGTGTCCGCCGAAGCCAATGCCACCTCCGGCGCGCGAACCTGTATCTGCGCGAGCGGCGGTATGCCGAGTCCCTGGCGGACTTCACCGCAGCCGACGAACTGGCCACGACCGTCGGCGGCCGCGTGCTCATGGTCAAGGCGAAGCTGGGCCTGGGGGACACCGCCTACGCGATGGACGACTGGCCCGCCGCCCGGGTGGCATGGCTGGCGGCGCTGAGCCTGGCCAACGACTCGGACCGGCAACAGGAGGCCGCGATCCGGCGCCGTCTGGCGAAGCTGAGCTGAGGTAAGGAGGGGTCCCCTGCTAACGCCTGGTGAATAGCAGGGGACCCCTCCTCACAGCTCCGGCCGCGCGATGAGTACCGGTCGCGCAGCGCCTCGGCAAGCGGTCAGAACGAGTACGCCCGGAAGGACTGGTACTTGCCGGGGGTGAAGGTCCGGAACGTGCCGAGGTTCCACTGGAGGCCGGTGCAGTTGGGCCCGCTGAACGCGCTGACCTGTTCGACGATACGTTCTCCGGTGAGCGACGCCGCGGTCGGCGGCATGGCCAGGCAGGTGCCGTCGGGCTCGGCGACGTGCAGCAGCAGCGTGGCGAACGTGCCCTCGAAGATGCTCAGGCCCGAGGGCGGTACGTCGACGGCGGCCTGCGCGGGCTGAGCGTGCAGACCGACCGTGGCGGCGATGCCGGCCACGGTCAGGCCCGCGACGGTACGAATTCTTCGGCCCATGGTGATGCCTCCCTGGATCGAGGTCCGTGTGGCGTGGTGTGGGTGCGCCACGGTCAGCTTTTCGCGGGCTCACGGGAGTCGGCAATGGTATGAGTCGATGACTATGTAGACAGAAAATGATGGTCACCTGCGTGAACTTCGTGCGGCGAGACACGTAGCCCGACCGGACGCCGCGCGGCGACGTGGGGGAACAGCGGCCGGCGGGGAAGCGTGCCGGGCATCCGTCGAATGACCTAACCGAGCCGTGCGCCGCCGCCGACCGTCGGGCGCGCGTGGGTGGGCCGCGCCGGTCGGAAGCAACCATCGAGAGCGGACAATCCCGGCGAAAGGCACGTCATCCTGCGTCTCTTCCGCGCCGCGCCGACGTCTACGGCAGGCGGATGACTGATTCGGCGAGCGGCCCGGAAGCCGATCGTGGATTCGTCAGCGGCCGCCGTAGAAGCCGCCACCGTCCACGTCGAGGAGACACCTGATGAAGCCCACCATCGTCCTGATCCACGGTGCCTTCGCCGAGTCCGCCAGCTGGAACGGCGTGATTAGTCGCCTGCAGGCTGCGGGACACCGCACCATCGCGGCCGCGAATCCGCTGCGCAGCCTCTCCGGGGACGCCGCCGCGGTGTCCGACCTGCTGGCCACGATCGAGGGCCCGATCGTGCTGGTCGGCCACTCCTACGGCGGCGCCGTCGCCTCGAACGCCGCGACCGGCAACGACAACGTCAAGGCCCTCGTCTACGTGGCCGCGCTGGCTCCGGACAAGGGCGAGAACGTGCCCGACCTGACCGGCAAGTTCCCGGGCGCCACCCTCGGCGAGCACCTCTACCAGGTGCCTCTGCGCGACGGCACCGCCGACGTCTACGTCCGCCCGGAGAGCTACCACGAGCACTTCGGCGCGGACCTCACGGCGGAGCAGGCCGCCCTGGACGCCGCCACCCAGCGGCCGTTCAACACCACCGCCCTCAATGAGGGGTCCGGCGAGCCGGCCTGGAAGACGATCCCGTCCTGGTTCGTCTCCCCGGAGCGGGACCTCGCCATCCCGATCGAGGTGTTCCGCTTCATGGCCGAGCGCGCCAACGCCCGGGAGGCCGTGGAGGTGGCCGGCGCCTCGCACGCGCTTCCGGCGTCGCAGCCGCAGGCGGTGGCCGACGTCATCCTCCGCGCCGCGGCTGCCGTCTGACATCTCGTCCAGACCCGACACCCGGCCTGCGGGCCGCATCCGATCGAAAGGTTCCACCCATGAAGATCAACCTTCCCTTCCTGTCGAGGCGCGTGGCCCCCTGGACGGCCGTCGCCGCAGGAGTGGCGGTGGCCGCGCTGGTCGCCGGTTCCGCGCAGGCGGTGGCGGGGCACCGCCCCTGGACCAAGCCCACGGTGGTGCTGGTGCACGGCGCGTTCGCCGACTCGTCGAGCTGGAACGGCGTCATCACGCACCTCAAACGGGACGGCTATCCGGTGGTCGCGGCCGCCAATCCGCTGCGCGGCCTGCACGCCGACGCGGAACACCTGCGCAGTGTGCTGGACAGCGTGCGAGGCCCGATCGTGCTGGCCGGTCACTCCTACGGCGGATCGGTGATGAGCGAGGCCGCCGACGGCGACACCGACGTCACCGCACTGGTCTACATCGCGAGTTTCGCCCCGGAGCAGGGGGAGAGCACCTCGGCCCTGGCCGCGAAGTTCCCGGGCGGGCAACTGGGCCCGGCCCTGGACTCCGTGCCGGTGTCGATCCCGGGCGCTGGTACGGGCACCGACCTCTACATCAGGCAGGAGCAGTTCCGGCGGGTGTTCGCAGCCGACGTCCCACGGAACGTCACCGATCTGATGGCCGTCACCCAGCGGCCGATCACCAGTGCCGCGCTGGACGACACGGCCACCAGGACGGCGTGGAAGTCCATCCGGTCCTGGTTCATGGTGACCACGCAGGACCTGGCCATCCCCGCCGACTCGATGCGCTTCATGGCCGAGCGGGCCGGGTCGCACACCGTCGAGATCACGGCCTCCCACGCGGTCACGGTCTCGCAGCCGCGTGCGGTGGCCGATCTGATCGACAGAGCGGCCCGCGCCACCACGCGCTGACCGACCGAGCCTGTTCGCGACACCCGTCCCCTGTCGGCGGCGCGCTGGGATCAGCGCGCCGCCGACGGCGTACTGGTCAGAACGTGGCGATCGGGTTGACCGGGCTGCCGGACGTCCCGGCCAGGCGGATCGGCGCGACGGCGAGCTGGAAGTCCCACTGACCGAGGTCGGTGGCGGTCGTCGCGCACGCTTCCAGGTCGCAGTTGTCGAGCAGCCACAGACCCATCGCCACGAGGCTCACGGCGTGCACCGGCATCAAGACGTCGTCGTATCCCGACGGCTGGACATCCTGCGGAGTGTCCGCGCCGATCAGTGCGACCTGGCGCTCGTGCAGCCACGGCAGGCAGGACGCGTGCCAGCCGGCCTGGGTGACACCGCCGGCCGTACCGCCCTCGTGGCGGACCCGGCCACGGCCGGTCCGCAACAGCACCGCGTCGCCGGACCCCACCCGTACGCCCTGCCGGCGCTCGGCCTCCTCGAGATCCTCGGGGAACACGGCCTGCCCCGGCTCCCACCACGGCACGTCCCGGGCCCTCGCCACGTCGAGCAGGACACCACGGGTGACGATCCCGTTCGCCGCCGCCGTGACGGCCGCCCACGCCGAACCCGTGGCGGCGTCCACCAACGCGTGCGACCGCCCGTTGTACATCACGCCGTCCCAGAAGATGTGACACGGCGAGTCGAGGTGGGTGACGGTGTTGCCGTGGAACGAGAGGCTGAGCCGCTCGGCCGAGAAGCCCCAGCGTCGGTCGGCGTGGAAGGCGGGCGGCATGTTCTCGGCACCCGGCATGTCGGCGGCGCACGGGCACGCCGTCGTCGACCGCTCCATCTCTCCCGGCACGGCGACCTCCCACGCGCACGACACGCTCCGGCCGTGGCGTACGGCCCGCGCCGCCGCCAACCGGACGTCGTCGGTGATGTGGTTGAGCGTGCCGAGCTCGTCGTCGTCGCCCCACCGACCCCAGTTCGACAGCCTGTCGAAGTACCCGAGCACGTCCTCCTGGGTCGGCATCGGCCGCTCTGCCGTCATCGAAGCATCGACTCCTCCGGTCACGCGCGGTCGCCGGACACCGCAGGCAGGCTATCCCCTCCCTCCCGCACACCTGCCACACCGCGCCGGGAGGGACGACTCATGGGACCATCCGGTGTCGTACGAACAGGGACGTGCCGGGTGCGCGAAGCGCTCTGGCGGAGACGCTCGCCGGTGTGGCAGCATCGGCAGCGGTCATGAGTGTCAGCGTCAAGGCCCCGGCCTGCTGACCGGCAACCCTCGTACATCCGCGGTGGGGTGCCTCCGGGTGAGGACCAGGCCGCCGGCGATCGCCGGAGAGGCAAGCGCGGACCCGCACGGGTCCACCGTCACGAAGGACCAGTGTGCCCACGATCGCTCCTGCCGTGCTCGGCGACGACCTTCCCGTCCGCCTCTCCGACGGCACCACCGTCGCGTACGCCAACCTCGACTACGCCGCCACCGCACCCTGTCTCGCCGCGGTCGCCGCCGCGGTCACCGAGCTGCTGCCCTGGTACGCCAGCGTGCACCGGGGCGCCGGCACCGCCTCGCGCCGATGCACGCTGGCATACGAGCAGTCCCGTCAGACCGTTGCGGACTTCCTCGACATCCGGCCGGACGACCACGTGATCTTCACCCGGAACACCACCGATGCGATGAACCTGCTCGCCCGGGCCCTACCAGCGCACACCACCGTGGTGACCTGGGCCGGCGAACATCACGCGAACCTCCTGGCCTGGCCGAACGTGCACCGACTGCCGGTGCCCACCGACCTGCCCGAGGTGACGTCCGGGCTGACCCGTGCACTGGCCGACCTGGGCAGCGCGGGGCCGGTGCTGGTGGCGGTCACCGGCGCGTCCAACGTCACCGGAGAAGTCTGGCCGATAGCCGAGATCGCGGAGATCGCGCATCGGCACGGCGCGCGGATCGTCGTCGACGCCGCCCAGTTGGCCCCGCACCGCGCGGTCTCCATGGCCGACGCCGACATCGACTACCTGGCGCTGTCCGGGCACAAGCTGTACGCGCCGTTCGGCGCGGGAGTCCTGGCCGGCCGCGCCGACTGGCTCGACGCCGCCGACCCGTACCTGTCCGGTGGCGGAGCCACCAGGCACGTCGGCGACGAGCCCGCCGAGGTGCAGTGGCAGACCGGCCCGGCGCGCCACGAGGCCGGCACACCGAACCTGCTAGGCGCGGTGGCGCTCGCCGCCGCATGCGCCACGATCTCCGCCGCCGCGCCGGACGTTCTCGCCCGCCACGAGCAGGAGCTGTTGACCCGGTTGCGCGACGGGCTCGGCGCCCTGCCGCAGGTGGCGGAGCTGCGCACGTTCGACGCCGACCACAACCGGGTCGGCATCGTCAGCTTCACCGTCGCCGACCGGCAGGCAGCCGACATCACCCACCGGCTCTCCGCCGAGCACGGGATCGGCGTACGCGACGGCTTGTTCTGCGCCCACCCGCTCAGCCGGAAGCTGCTGGCCGACGCCGCCGCGCGGCTCGGCCGCCCCACCGACGGGTATGCGATCCGGGCCAGCATCGGCATCGGCACGACCGCCGAGCACGTCGACCGACTCCTGCACGGGCTACGCGAGGTGATCAACACGCCCCGGGGGCGGTGAGTCGTCAGGTGCTGAGGTGGGCGGCGAGGCGCATGGCCAGCGCCGCCAACGTCAGCGTCGGGTTGGCCGCCGGTGAGTTGGGGAAGACGGACAGGTCGCAGACATAGAGGTTGCGGTGGCCGACGACGCGCAGGTCCTCGTCGACCACCCCCGGCCGCTCCCGGCCCGGTGTGCCGCGACCCATCCGCATGGTGCCGACCTCGTGCGACACGCCGCCGAGCGGAGCCCAGAGCTGCTCGTACACCTCGCCTCCGAAGGCGGACACGACATCGGCGGTGATCGTGTCGAGGGCGTCCTGGACCTGGTGGGCGCGCGGACTGGGATGGATGCGGATGGTGGGCAGCGCGGCGGGCTTCACGCCGTCCGGCCGGGTCTCGGTCCGGGTGACGGCGTTCTGCTCGACCAGCGGCGCCTCGACCATGAACACCAGCTCGCCCGGCATCTTCCCGTCGACGGTGGCCAGGTTCGCGCCGGTGAACTCCAGGGCGTTGACGAAGCGGAACTGGTTGAGGTTCGCGCCCAGGTCCAGCGTGACGCTGTACGGATGCGCGGGGTCGGTGTCGGTGACGTCGGTGAGGTGCCGGGAGACGGTCTTGCTGGAGTCGAACCGGCTGTACCAGTCGCCGCCCTGCCGCACCCAGAACTTGATCACGTGGATCGGGTGGTCGGTGATGCCGCGCCCGACCAGCGGATTGTCCTCGGCGAGGCCGGACGACTGCGCGACGGCGGCAGAGCCGACCGTGCCGGCGGCCAGCACCACCACGCCGTCGTCGGCCAGTCGGTAGGTGCGGTCCCGGCCGGCCAGGTGGTCGTACGCGACCACACCGGTGACCTCGCCCGACGCCCGCTCGATCCCGACCACCTCGTGGTTCAGGTGGACCCGCAGGTTGCCGAAGCGATCGTCCTGCATGGCCCGGCTGAGCAGCAGCTCGGCCGCCGACCAGATACCCGCCGGCACCGCCCCGGGAACCGGGCCGCAGTACTCGATCGCCATCGGCGGATCGAAGTGCCGGAACTCGGCCAACGCGGGCAACTCCCGCAGCCTCGCCTTGACCATCGTCTGGTACGACGACGGGACCAGGGGAGTGACACGGGTCAGTTGCTCCGCGCGGTCGTACCAGACGTCGCACAGCTCGTCGCGGACCGTCTCCGGCCAGTCGCGGAACTCCCAGCGGTGCATCCGGGGCGCCGAGGCTCCCCAGAAGAGGGTCCGGCCGCCGAGGTTGAAGCCCTGTGCGATCCGCGCCCTGGCGCTCTCGGCGTCGGCGGCCCGCCAGCGCCGTCGCCCGAAGGCACCCCAGTGGTGGAAGATGTTGGGGTACACGTCGGGACCGACCGGTTGGTACCGGGCCAGGTTGCCGGTGTGCGTACCGAACAGATAGCTGCCGGCCTCCAGCAGCAGGACGCGCGGTGGTCGGCCGCCCCGCCACGGCGTCTCGGCGAGTTGGTACGCCAGGGTGCCGCCGCCCGCGCCGGAGCCGACGACGATGACGTCGTAGCGCTGGTCGGAGTCCGGGTCGCCGGGGAAGAAGTGCCGGGCGACGTGCGTCTCGCCGACGAGGATGTCGTGGTGCCGTGCGAAGTGGACCCGCCCGTCGAGGCGGCAGGTCGGGGCGGCCAGGTCGGCGGCGGTCAGGTGCAGCGGCCCGTCGAGCTGGGGGTCGCCGTCGAGGACGACGAAGCCGTCGAGGCCGTCGGGATGCGCCGCCGGATCGAGCGTGGTCGTCCATTCGCCGGACGGCTCGTCGTACCGGAAGTCCTGCGTGTCGCCGCCGACGATCCGCAACCGGAGGTGGTCGTCCGGCCGCAGCGCCGGCATCCGTAGGACCACCGTGCACACCGCGTCCGTGCTCACGCTCCGTCACCCCCTCTCGCTCCCGCCGGCATGCCCTCGCGGCTGTGCCGGTGATCCGTGTCCGGCTCCTGCGTCGGATGACGCCGGATCTCCTCGACGGCCTGCCGCAGCACCCGCACCTCGGTGTCGAAGATCCGCTCCAGGCGCGGCATGGCCTCCTCGTCGAACCGGGAGGACCGTCCCTTCTGCTCGTGCCACAGCATCCCGTTGCGCAACGCCACCGCGTCGGTCTGCATCGCACGGCAGTCGTCCACCAGCGGGGCCAGTGCCGGGGCGAGTTCGGCCAGGCGGACGAACCGCTCCGTCATCAGCCGCTTGTGCTCCCACAACACGTGCAGGTACCGGATGTCGTACGCGGCGTCGCCGGTGAGGTAGTCGCGCAGATATCCACGGATCGGCGCGTAGGAGTCGACACCGTACGCCCGGTCCCACTCCTCCTGGAGCATGTCGACGCGGCGGCTCGGATTGGCACCGGACAGGTACTCCTCGAACGCGCCGCCCACCACGTGCAGCCGCATCCGATAGCTGGCGTCCGGTCGTAACCGGTAGAAGTAGACCTGGAAGCAGTCGTTCTCCACCTCGTCCAGGCTCGCGTACGCGCGGGCGACGTCGTCCTGCCCGACCGTGGTGGTCCGCAGCGACCCGTTGGCCGTGTAGCCGTAGATGGTGAAGGTGCCCTCCTCGTCGTCGACGCCGCTGAGCAGCACGTCGTGGGTCTGGTGCCACTGCTGGTAGGGCGCCCGGCCGGGCAGGTGGTGCTCGTCCAGGTTGAGATAGGGGTAGTAGCCGGCGCCGATGGAGTCGCGGCAGAGCGCGACAATGTCCGCGCCGACGCAGGCGACCCACTCGCGGCTGGTCCGGACCACCTCCAGCCACGGACTGATCGCGTGGTCATAGAGATAGAAGCCGAACGGCACCGGTGAGTCCGGCGCCTTCGGGTCGAAGGCGACGTGGATGTAGTTGCTCAGGATCCAGTCCCGGGCCCGTGCCTCGGTGGCCAGGATCGCCAACGGGAAGGCATAGAACTGGTAGCCCCGCGCCAGCGGCTCACCGAGCGGTAGCTGTCTTCTCATGCCGATGCCTCTCCTCTCAGCTACCGGTCATCTCGTACCGGCGGATGCCCATGCTCCAGATGCCGTAGCCGACGCCCAGCGCGCCCGCCGCCACCAGCGGGGTGAGCCACACCAACCGGCCGTCGCCGCCGAGCAGGAACTCCACCGGGATGTACGCGGTGAACGCGAACGGCAGCACCCACGTCAACACGTGCCGTAGCACGCCCGGGTAGATCTCCAGCGGGAACGCGGCGAACTCGGAGAGCTGGTTGGCGGCGTGCATCGCGGGTTGGCTGGTGATCGTCCAGAAGGCGATCGAGGCGAAGACGAGCTTGATCCCGGTGTAGATCAGCGTGCCGCAGACGACCAGACCGGCACCGACCAGGACCATCTCGGCGTCGACGTCCAGCCCCAGCCGCCGACCTGCGTACCCGAGCAGCGCGAACCCGACCAGCAGCTCACCGAGCGCGTCGGGCCAGAAGAAGCGCTCCGACAGGACGCTGAACAGCGGGTTCACCGGCCGGATGAGGTGCCGGTAGAAGTCGCCGCTGCGGATCAACTGCCAGGCGACCACCCACAGGTAGTCGGTGAAGAGCCGGTCCAGCCCGCGCGGCAGCAGCGCGAAGCCGAGCAGGAACAGCACCCTGTCCAGGGACCAACCGCCGACCGTGGGCACCAACTGGAAGATGCTGCCGATCAGCAGGACCTGGACGCCGACCCGGAGCAGGAAACCGACGCCGCCGAGCAGGAAGTCGGTGCGGTACGCGACGAGTCGCCGGAGGCTGACGCCGCCGAGGAACCAGGTCAGCCGCGCGTAGCGCAGCGGCGTACGACCGGGGCGGGTCATCCGCCGAGCACCTGTACGCGTCGGACGAACACCCGCCACAGCACCGCGCACGCGCCGGCGAGCAGCACCGCCCAGCCCACCTGCCCGGCCAGGATGACCGCCGCGTCGGGCGCGCCGTCGTACCGGCCGGTGAGCAGGCGGACCGGCGCGTACACCATGGACTGGAAGGGCAGGACCGAGGCGACGGCGGCCAGCGGCGCCGGCATCAGGTCGAGTGGTACGAGCTGACCGGCGAAGAACACCACGACGCTCTCCTTGACGATGCGGATGCCCCAGATGTTGGTGGTGACGATGCCGCAGAGCCCGACCAGCATGTTGAGGCTGAACGCGATGACCGCCGAGGACGGCACCGCCGCCAGGAACAGCAGCAGGTCCACCGGGGCCGGGGACTGCAGGGGGAAGAGCACCGCAAAGATCAGCAGCGTGGGCAGGCCCACCATCAGCAGATTCGTGATCAGCACCGGCAGGGCGGTGAAGATCCGCATCACCGGGTAGCTGACCGGGCGGATCAGCGCGACGGCGATGTCGCCGCGCAGGATGTCCTGCCCGATCTCGCTGTCGACCTGGTTGGCGTGCAGCACGCCGAGCACCTGGGCGGCGATCAGATAGGTGGTGATGCCCTCGATCCCGAAACCGCCGGGACCCGCGTCGGGGCTGGCCGCATAGACCGCCCGCCACAGGAAGACCACCACCGCCGTACTGGTCGCCGTGGTGGCCAGGCTGACGAAGAAGCTCGCGCGGTACTGCAGGGTCGCCTGCAGACCGCTGACCGCGAACGGCAGGTAGCGGCGAAGTCGGGGAGAGCGGACACCGACCGTCATTCAGCCGTGCTCCGCCGGCTGACGACCACCGTAGATCTCCCGCAGCACCGTCTGCAGGTCCGGCTCCGGCGCGAAACAGTCGGTCACGTCGAAGCGGTGCAGCACCCAGGTGAGCACCTCCCGGGCGGTGAGCCGGTCGACGGGGAAGTCGATCGTCACCCGCCGTTGGTCGTCGACGGTGACGGTGGTGCCGGTCAGTGCCTCCTCGATCTGGGCCGCCACCTGTTCGGGCGACTCGTCTCCCCGGTGGTCGAAGTGCACCGCCCGGTGGCGGGCCGTCCGCAGCAGCGCCGCGAGCGTGCCCTGGTGCACGATCCGGCCCTGGTCGACCACCAGCACCTGGTCGCAGATGGCGGAGATGTCACTGATGTCGTGGCTGGTGAGGAAGATCGTCGTGCCGTGTTCCCGGTTGATCTGGTTGGCCAGGGCCCGGACGGCCTCCTTGAGCACCAGATCCAGACCGATCGTGGGTTCGTCCCAGAAGACCACGGCGGGGGTGTGCAGCAGGCTGGCGGCGATCTCGGCGCGCATCCGCTGCCCGAGGCTGAGCTCCCTGATCGGGGTGTTGCCCAGCGCGTCGATGTCGAGCACGTCCCGGAACAGCGAGAGGTTGCGCCGGTAGACGGCCTCGTCGATGTCGTAGATGTGCTTGAGGATCCGGAAGGAGTCCGGCACCGACAGGTCCCACCACAGTTGGCTGCGATGGCCGAACACGACACCGATGTTGCCGCTGTTGCGGACCCGCTCGCGGTACGGCTCGATCCCGTCGACCGTGCACCGCCCGCTGGTCGGGGTCGTCACGCCGGTCAGCAGCTTGACCGTGGTGGACTTGCCGGCGCCGTTCGCCCCGAGGTACGCCACCCGGGTCCCGGCCGCCACCTCGAAGGAGACCTCGTCCACCGCCGTCACCGTGGTGTGACGCCGGCTGAACAGGGTCCGCAGGCTGCCCAGCACGCCCGGCTCGCGCTCGTACCGCCGGAACGTCTTGGAGAGCCCTTCCGCCCTGATCACCGCGCGTCGACCCGGCCGTGAACATCCGTCGTGACAGCGGATCGGCCCGGTCGAGTCAGCATTGCCAGACGATATGGGGTGGCCGTCGAGCGAGCAATACCCATTGATCGTCGTTCCCGGTCATGGGTGACCGGCGTGAATTGGTTGATCACGCCCTCTGTTATCGTGACTCGATGCAGGCGGACTCGGTGATCGCGATCGACGAGGCGGAACGGATCGCCCACGCGATCGGGCAACGGGTGGTGGACGCGGTCCGTGTCCGGCGTGGATATTCCAACAACCGGCGGTGGCTCGCCCGGCTCGACGACGGCCGCTCCGTCTTTGTCAAACACGCCGACGACGAGCCAGGCGCGATCTGGTTGCGCCGCGAGCACGCCGTCTACCAGCAGTTGCACGCGCCGTTCATGCCGGAGCTGCTCGGCTGGTACGACGACGGTGAGCTGCCCGTACTCGTGCTGGAGGATCTCTCCGACTCGACCTGGCCGCCGCCCTGGTCACCCGAGCAGCTCCGGGCGGTCCGGGACACGCTGCGCGACCTGGCGGCGCGCCCCGCCATCGACGGTCTAATCCCCGCCTCGCACACCCAGTACGGCCAGGGCGGCTGGCCCGAGATCGCCCGCGACCCGGCGCAGTTCCTGGCGTTGCGGGTCTGTTCCCCGCAGTGGCTGGACAAGTGCCTGCCCACCATTCTCGACGCCGCCGACTTCGCCGGCATGGACGGCGACTCGGTCACCCACCTCGACGTCCGCAGTGACAACCTCTGTTTTCGCGGCAGCCAACCGGTGCTGTTCGACTGGAATCATGCCGCCCTCGGCAATCCGCAGTTCGACCTCGCGTTCTGGCTGCCCAGTCTCACCCTGGAGGGCGGGCCGCAGCCCGCAGAGGTGCTCACCGATCCCGACCCGAGGGTGGTCACCCTGGTCACCGGCTTCTTCGCCAGCCGGGCCGGTCTGCCGTTCCTGCCGAAGCTGCCGCTGGTCCGCGAGTTCCAGCTGCGCCAACTCCAGGTCGCGCTGCCGTGGATGACCGCGGTGCTGGGGCTGCCCCCGGCGGAGTCAGTCGACTGAGCTGCCGGCCCGGTGCGCCAGGATCTCCTCGGCCCGGGCCCGGCCGCGCAGCACCGCGTCGTCCGAGTTGATATAGAGCCACTCGCCGAACCGGCCCGCACAGTGGATCCGACGCCGCTGGAACTCCTCCAGCAGGTGCGCGCGCGCCTCGACGGTCGCCGACGTCTGCACCGGGTACGCCCGAGGCACGGTGACCACACTCGCGGCGCTGACCTGGTCGTCGGCTCCGGCGATGCCGATTCGCCGTAGCGCGGACAGCACCCGCTCCGGCAGGCCCTCCGGGTCGACCCGTTTGTGCGCGGAGAAGCTCACCTCGGCCTGGATGCCGAAGCACGGGCGTGCGCGCAGCTCGGGGTTGGAGTTCGAGTTGAGCACCAGCTTGTGGAACGGGATGTCGGGATCGGCGCAGTACACCCGCTGCATCTCGGTCATGGCCGGCCGGTCGAAGACCAGGTTCACCAGATGGAGGCTGTTGTGGCGCAGTTCGTTCGCGGCGTTCCGGCAGCAGTCGTCGAGACCGTCGGTACGCCGCACCAACTCGTCCAGCGGCATGGTGGAGACGAGGTGGTCGTAGCCGATCGTGGCGTCACCCTCGACCCGGACCATCGACTCCCCGGGGCGGACCTCGACGACGCTGTGCCGCCGGATCCGGTCGCCGACCGTACGCAGGAAGCCCTGGTAGAGGTTGGCGAAGCCGCCGGTGGCGGGATACCGCACGACGGCGTTCGGGAAGTCGGAGAAACGGTCCGGGCGCAGCGCCCCGCCGACGATCGCCGCCACGTCCGGAGTGACCACCCGGTTGCTGGTCCAGCCCGGCGCGATGTCCGTCAGCGGAAAGGCCCACAGCTTCTCGTTGTAGGGCAACAGGAAGCGGGCCGCGATACCGGGCCCGAAGGTCAGCTCGATCCACTCCCGTAGGTTCGCCGGTGGCGCGGCGAGCGGTTGCCGACCTGCGGCCTCGTAGAGGCCCACCAGGCACTCCTCCACCACCTCCGACGGCAGCCCGTGCAGGTGGCTCTGGAAGGGGTACCGGACGAAGGTGTCGTGGCTGTGCACCCACGCCTCGCGGGGCTGCGCGAACACCCCCGGCTCGCAGAGCTGCTCGACGAGTTCCCGGACGTAGTCGTGCTTGGTGAAGAAGGCGTGCCCACCGAGGTCGAAGGTGGCGCCCCCCAGGTCGAAGGAGCGACAGAGGCCACCCGGCTCCTCCTCCGACTCCAGGACGGTGTACTCCTCGTCGCCGAGGTGATAGGCCGCCGACAGACCGGCCGGTCCGGCTCCGATGATGACGATCACGTGTCTCGTCCCTCCTGCCCGACCGGTGCCGGCCGTCGTCTCGTCATGGCTGCCACCGGGGCTTGCGCAGGTAACCGTCGGGCGAGGCGATGGCGAGCTGGAACCAGCCGGAGACCAGGGTCGGGTCGAGCCGGCAGTCCAGGACGTACGGCCCCTCCGGGCGGGCGATCCAGTCCCGGATCGCCACCAGGTCGGAGACGTCCCGGACCACCGTCCCGGCCGCCCCCAACGCCCGGCCGACGGCGGCGAAGTCGGTGGTCGGGAAGAGCGCGTCGGTGATGGGCAGGCCGCGCATCTCCAACTCCCGCGCCTCCGCGCCGTAGGCGCTGTCGTTGAGCACCAGCAGCAGGATCGGCAACCGGTGGCGGACCGCCGTCTCCAGCTCGCCGAGGGCCATCAGCGCGCCGCCGTCACCGACGGCGGCGACCGTGGGGGCGTCGGGACGGCCCACGGCGGTGCCGACGGCGGTCGCCAGACCCAATCCGATCGACTCGAAGTCGAACGTGCTGACCCGTGCCCGGGGCGCGGCCACCCGCAGGTGACCCACCGCGTTCCCAGCCGCGTGGCTGCTCTCCTGCACCACCGAGCGGTGCGCCGGCAGCCAGGCGTCCAGCGTGGACAGCAACTCGGTGAGGTCGACGAAGCCGGGTGCGGGCACGCCGGTCGCGGGTGCCGGGGACGGCGGCGGAGGGTCCCACGGGCCGGTCCGGAACCCGGTGGCCCGGTGTCCGCTCCGCCGCAACTCGGCGGCGAGCGAACGGGCGGTGGCCGTGGTGTCCCCGGTCAGTCGGACGGTGACCGGCGCCGAGGCGCTACGCCGGGGATCCAGCTCGCAGTGCACGATCTCCCGCACCTGCGGGAACAGGTGCCCGCCCCGGGTGGTGTACCGGTCCAGTCCGGTACCGAAGGCGATGATCGTGTCCGCCGTCGCACTCAACTCGGCGGCGTACGCGGTGCCGTGTGCGCCGAGCAACCCGACGTTCCACGGCTCACCGGCGAACAGCCCGTCGGCGTGCAGGGTCGTGCCGAGCACCGCGCCGGCCCGTTCGGCCAGCTCGATCAGCGCGGCCCGGGCCTGCGGCGCGAGCGCGCCACGGCCCGCGACCAGCACCGGTCGACGGCTACGCCGGATCACCTCGACCGCAGCGTCCAGGGCGGCGGCGTCCGGGAGCGGGTGCGGTGCCGGCTCGGGCGGCCCGACCGGCTCGACCAACGTCTCGACCGGCTCGCGTTGCACGTCCAGCGGCACCGTCAACACCACCGGCCGACGCTCGTGCACGGCACGCCGGGCCGCCTCGGCGATCTCCGGGCCGATCCGGTGCGGCGCGTCGAGCCGACGGTGGGCGACCCCGACCGCGTCGAGCAGCGGCGCCTGAGCCAGGAACTGCCCGTAGTCCCCGTGCGTGGTGACGGTGTCCCCGGCGAACAGCAACAGCGGCGTCTGGCCCCGCGCGCTCTCCAGGATCCCGGTCAGCGCGTTGCTGAACGCCGGACCGACACTGACCGTCGCGACACCGAGCCGACCGGTGCTGCGCGCGTACGCGTCGGCCATGGTGACCGCGTTCGTCTCGTGCCGCGCGCCGATGTAGCCGATCCCGTGCCGGTGCACCAGGTCGAGCAGGAATCCCATGTTGCCCCGGCCCATCAGGCCGAAGACGTGCCGAACCCCGAGCCGGTGGACCGAGGCGGCGATCGCTTCCTGCACCCGCATTCAGGACTCCCTGACATCGAGGCGGACCGGCAGCAGGGCCGTGGACGGTTCGGCTCGGACCGGGCTCGGAGGTCTTTGCGAAAGACAGTTCTCGATATGATTGACCTTATGATCCATTCCGAGAAGCTGTCAACGACGGCCCCGACGATCCGCATCGGCGACCGGATCAGGGAACTGGCCGCCCGGCATCCCGAGCGGACGGCGGTCACCGTGCCGGACGCCGTCGGGACCCGCTCGCTGACCTGGGGTGAGCTGGACCGGACCAGCGACGCGGCGGCCGGTCGACTGGCAGCCGCCGGAGTGGGCCCCGGCGTGCTCGTCGCGGTACGCCTGCCGATGGGCCTGGACCATGTGGTGGCCACCCTCGCCGCCTGGAAGCTGAGCGCCACCGTGCTGCCGCTGGACCCCGAGTCGACCGAACGGGAGTTCGCCGTCCTGCTCGACACCGCCCACCCGGCCGTCGTCGTGGCCACCGCACCGCACGACGCGGTGACCACCGTGCCGGCGGCGGAGCTGTGGACGGCACCGCAGGTCGACTGCGCGGCGTTCCCCGCCGGCACCCCACGTTCCGCACACGCCACCGGCGGCAGCACCGGACGCCCCCGGATCATCCTGCGCCGACCCGACTGGGTGTACGCCGCCGAGAACTTCCCGTCGGCCGGCGACCGGGCGGTGGGCCTGGACGTCGGGCAGGTCCAGCTCGCCATGATCCCGCTGCACCACGCGGGGTTCACAAAGCTCTACCACGGCTTGGCGCTCGGCCACACCGTGGTGCTGGTGCCGCAGGTGGTGCCGGCCCGGATCCCCGAACTCATCGAGCGGTACCGGGTCAACTACTTCATCATCGTGCCCAGCCTAATGCGTCGGCTGCTGGCCGTACCGGCCCTGCGCGAAGTCGACGTCTCCTCGGTGACCACCGTGCACCAGAGTTCGGCAGGTGCCCCGCCGGAGCTCAAGCGCGCCTGGATGGAGGTGTTCCCGCCGGAGACCCTCTACGAGGGCTACTCCAGCCAGGAGCGCATCGGCGCGTTGTGGATCCGGGGCGACGAGTGGTTGCGGCACCCGGGCAGCGTCGGACGACCGGTGGACTGCGAGGTGCGGGTGTACCGCGAGGACGGCGGCGTCGCGGCGGCGGGCGAGGTGGGGGAGGTCTTCCTACGCTCCCGCTTCACCCGGCAGCCCAGCTACCTCGGCGACGGGCCGGCCCTGCCGGAGCGCGACGGCTTCATGAGCCTCGGTGACGCCGGCTTCCTCGACGAGGAGGGCTACCTGCACATCGTCGGCCGACGCGCCGAGATGATCAACGTCGGCGGGGTGAAGGTGTATCCGGCCGAGGTGGAGGAGGTGCTACGCCAACACCCCGGGGTCGCGGACGTGGCCGTCGCCGCCCGCCCGCACGCCGTACTCGGGCAGGCCGTCCACGCGGTGGTGGTCCCGGCGGTCGCTGACGCGCCACCGGCGAAGGCGGACCTGCGGCGGCACTGCCAGCTTCTGCTCTCCACCGCGAAGATGCCGCTGACCTACGAGTTCCGGGAGACGATCCCGCACACCGACACCGGCAAGCTACGCCGCTCCACCCTGGTCGGCTCGACCGTCGACACCAACGGCTGACCGGGCCGGCGGGACCGGACCGTCCGGCCGGACGATCCGGTCCGCCAACCGTTCCATGTAGCGCGCGTCCAACGGCACCGGCGGCGGCTGGTACCTCGGATAGCCGTGGTGGTCCCGCCCGGTGCAGGACGGAATGCCGGTCTCGGCGCAGAGCGCGGCCCACTCGGCGGTGGCGTGGCTGTCGTGCCGGGGGGTGTGCACCTCGATCGCGTCGAGCAGCGGCAGCACCGCCCGCATCCGCTCCGGGCTGCGGGACCGTCCCGGGTGCGCCCACACCAGCAGTCCGCCCGCGTGGTGCACCACCTCGGCGATCTCCACCGGCTCCGGCATTCCCGCGTACGCCTCGGGAGGCTGTCGGGCCAGCGCGTCGTTGATGACCTGCCAGACCTGCGGGTGGGTCGCCCGGCCGGTCCGGATCACGTCCCGCGCCACACTGTGCGGCATGACGAGGGCGTCGCCGTCGTCGTACGCGGCGCTGTCCGGCACCGTCAACCCGGCCTCGCGCAGCGCCGCGCGGGCGGCCAGCGCGTCCCGTCGCCAGATCCGCCGGTTGGTGGCCAGCAACGCGGCCAGGTCGGGGTCGTCAGCGCGTACGCCGTGCGCCAACAGATGGTTGTCGTGCCGCACCGGAGCCGCCGTGATCTCCACACCGACCACGTAGGACAGACCGAGCTCGGCGGCCCGGGCCGCTGCGGCGGCGGTGCCGGTCAGCGTGTCGTGGTCGGTCAGCGACACCAACTCGACACCGGCGCGGGCCTGCACGGTGACCAGTTCGGCGGGACGGTTCCAGCCGTCCGAGAGCCGGGAGTGCCCGTGCAGGTCGGCGATGACGCCGGTCGGCTCAGTCGGCACGCAGGTGCCATTCCGCCTGGGCCCGCACCCCGTCGCGCAGCCCGACCCGGGGCGCCCAGCCCAACAGTTCCCGCGCCCGGTCGATGCACCCGCCGGTGCGGGACACGTCGCCCGGGGGCGCCCCGCCGTCGCGCACCGGCACGGAGCGGCCGGTCACCTCCTCGACGAGCGCGATCAGGTCGGTCAGGGACCGTGCCGACCCGCCGGCCACGTTCAGCACGCTGCCGGGCGGCACCGGACGCGTCCCGGCGGCCAGCGTCGCGGCCACCACGTCGTCGACGTAGGTGAAGTCGCGTAGTTGCCCGCCGCTGCCGTAGACCGGGAACTCCCGGCCGGTGGCCAGGGCGTCGAACATCCGGTGCAACGCCATGTCCGGCCGTTGCCGGGGCCCGTAGACGGTGAAGTACCGCAGCACCACGGTGGGGACCCGGCGCAGGTCGGCGTAGACCCGGCACAGGTGTTCCGCGGCGAGCTTGGTGACGCCGTACGGGCTGACCGGCCGTGCCGGTGCGTCCTCCGGCGTCGGCCATCGGTGCCCCTCGCCGTACACCGAGGAACTGGAGGCCATCACGACGCGGGGGGCCGGGTCGGTCGCGGCGGCGGCTTCCAGCACCCGCTGGGTGACGAGCACGTTGTGCGTCACGTAGTCGCCGAACCCGTTGCCCCAGGAGGTCCGCACACCGGGCTGACCGGCCAGGTGGAAGACCACGTCCACCCCGTCCAGCAGGGGAGCGGCCGGCGTACCGGCGAGGTCGACGGTCTCCAGGTCGAAACGGGGATGGTGCCGGACGGCGGCCAGGTTGGCCAGCTTCGTCGCGGGTGGGTAGCCGGAGGTGAGGCAGTCGATGCCGCGAACCTCGTCGCCACGGGCGAGCAGGCGTTCCACCAGATGGCTGCCGATGAAGCCGGCCGCTCCGGTCACCAGGACGCGCATCGGGGTCCTCGCCACCGGTGTCGTCGACCGTTGTAGATCGAGATCATCGGCATGATAATAGTGGAATCTATCGATGCCGTCGACCAGTCCCGGCACGCCGGACCGAAGGATCGGAGCACCGTGGGCGAGCAGCCGTACGACCACATCGTCTTCGTCTCGATCGACACACTGCGCGGCGACGCGATCGCCGCCAACCCGCTGAACCTCTGGCGGCGACGCTTTCCGGACCTGCCGGCGCCACCCACCGCCGTCCTCGACGACCTCGTCGGCCGGGGCGCGTTCTTCCCGAACACGATCACCGCGGCCCCCTACACCGCCGCCGCGCACGGCGCGCTGCTCACCGGCCGCTACCCCCTGCACAACGGCCTGCACGAGTTCTACAACGGCCGGCTGCGGGCACCGTCGATCTTCACCCACGGCAGGCGGGCCGGCAAACAGACCATCATGAAGGTCGACTTCCCGATCATCCTCGGCCCCGAACTCGGCTTCACCCCGGACGTCGACGTCTATCTCGACGAGGACGACGACGCCTTCGTCGACGCTGTCGCCGCCTCCGAGGGCTGCGTCGCGCTGGCCCACTTCGGCGGCGTGCACATCCCCTACGGCTTCCACAACCTCCGCTTCGGCGGCCAGGCCTTCCGCGACAAGGTCGACGAACTGGAGGCGATGCTGCCGGCGGAGAAGCCGGCGTTCGTCGACCGGCTCGTGGAGAGCCACCGCGACCCGGAGGACGCCGAGCTGCTGTTCCGCTACAAGCGGGCCGCCGGCCACCTCTACGAGACCGGCGCGTACGACCTGCTGATGCGGCTGTACCTGGACGGCGTCGCGCACTTCCTGACCACCCGGCTGGAACCCTTCCTCGACCGGCTCACCCGTCGGGTCGCCGCCGCCGGCCGGCGCATGCTGCTGGTCGTCTTCAGCGACCACGGCGAGGAGTTCGACGAGCACACCAACGGGCACTTCAACTCGATGGCGGAGGCGGTGCTGCGGGTGCCCGTCGTCCTGGTCGGTGACGGCGTCGCCGCCGGCCTGCACCGGGACCGGATCCGCACCGTCGACATCGTGCCCACCGTGCTCGACCTCGCCGGTCTGCGCCCGGACCCGGACGACGCCCTGGACGGGCGAAGCCTGGCCGACGCGGCCCGGGGGACCGGAGGCCCGCCTCCCGACGCGGAGGCCCTCGCCGAGGCGTACACCTCCGACCTCGGCGAGTTCATCGCCTTCCAGGAACGGCAGCGGGCCGGCGAGGCGCAGGGCCCACTGCGCCACGTCCTGGTCGGGCAGGCCGCCTATCAGGGTCGGCACCGTCTCGTTCGGGTTCCCCGCAGGTACCGCAAGTCCTACGCGGGCATCGACGAGGTCCAGACGGCCTGGGTCGAACGGTTCGACGACGACCTGGTGCCACACGTCGATCCCACCGCCGACGACCGCGACCTGCGAGCATTACTGGACGCCTACACGCTGGCCCGGAGCACCCCCGAGCCGGTGCCCGCCACCGTCGACATCCGCGCCCAGCTCCGGTCACTCGGGTACGCGATCTGACCGGTCCCGGCGGGCGCGCACCGCGACCGGTTCACCCGGCCGGGCGCGCCACCGGGGCCGGGTGCGCCGACACCCCCTCCCGCGCCAACTCGTCGAGGATCCCCACGATCCTCGGCCGGGCCCGACGCGGGTCCGGCTCGGCCGTGGGCAGCATGGCCAGGCGCTCCACCAGCTTCTCCAGCCGGAAGTTGGTCCGGGCGTCACGCCAGGGGATCAGCGGCGTCTCGTAGTCCTTCTGCCAGAGCAGGTGGACCGCCGTGTCGCTGCCCCACCGCACCTGCTCCAGCGTCTGCCGCCACAACTGCCGCGCCTGGTGGATGTCCATGCCGTTGTGCCGCCAGGAGTAGTCCGGCGCCTCCGGGTCGTCGACCTCGATGCCGAGCTGCTCGGCGTCCTCCCAGACCGGCATCGTCTCGTCCTGGAGCGAGAAGATGCTCAGCGTGAAGTGACCGGCGTACTCGTCCCGCAGGAACGTGGCCGTCTCGCCGAAGTCGTCCGGCGTCTCCCCGGGATAGCCGAGGATGAACGAGCAGCGGTAACCCAGGTCGCTGCGGGACAGCAACTGGAACGCGCGGCGGTTGGCGGTGGCGGTCACCTGCTTCTTCATCAGCATCAGCGTCCGGTCGCTCATCGACTCGAAGCCGATCGACAACCACCGGCAATGCGCGGCGAGCAGCCGGTCGACCGTCTCCGCGTCCCGGATGGCGTTGGCCCGGGCGAACGCCTCCCACCCGATGCCCACCTCCGGCAGCAGGTCGAACAGTTCCCGCAGTCGGGTCGGTGGCACCGTGAAGGTGGAGTCGGACGCCCTGATGTGCCGGGCTCCGTTGACCTCGGCATACCCGGCCCAGTCGGTGGCGATCTTCTTCGCCGACTTGTACCGCCACTTCGGCGAGGCGGCCGGGAACGAGCAGAACTTGCAGCTGAAGGGACACCCGCGCATCGACTCGTACGGCACGATCGGGCGGCGCCCCCGCATGGTGGGCGAGGGGTGGGCCTCGATGTCCACGTACCGGAAGTCGGTGTGCGCGATGCGACCGTCGTCGGTGCGTACCACCAGGTTCGGCACGTCGCGCCAGTCGCCGCCGCCCGCGACGGCCCGCAGCAGCAGCGGCAACGCCTCCTCCGCGTCGCCGCGCACCACGCAGGTGACCTCCGGGTGGGCCGCCATGATCTTCAGGTACTTGAGGTTGCTGTACTGGCCGCCCAGCACGATCGGCACGGCGGGGTAACGGTCCGCTGCCCACCGGATCGCCCGGGACATCGAGCGCTGGTCCCAGATGAAGGTGGTGGACAGGAGCACCACGTGCACCCGGGACGACGGGGTGACCGGCTCCCGGTCGCCCCGCCACACCCCGGACAGGTCGAACGCCTCGTAGTCCGTGGCGGCGGCGTCGAGGATAGACTCCAAGGTGGCCGTGGTCAGGTGCGGCACGGGCGCGGCGGTGATCCCGTCGAGCCCGTCGATCCGCAGCGAGCTGGACCCCCGCCCGTGCGCCGGACGCAGCAACGGATGACGGCGGCCGTCGCGCTCGAACCCCAGGTCGGCCAGGGTCAGGTCGGGGTAGTAGTCGGTGCGGAGGCGGTCCACGCTGTCCGGGTCGAACAGCGTGCCGCGCAGCACCCCCTCGTTCATGAAGGCCGGGCCGAGCCCTGACAGCAGCAGTGCGGTCATCGCGTTCCTCTCGACGGTGGTGCGCCCGTCGGGTAGGCGACGGGCGCGCCGGCAGCGGAGGGTCAGCGCACGAAGCGGTCGGTGGGGTCCTCGTGGTGCGGCAAGCAGTACGGCGGCTCCAGCAGCGCCTGCTGACGGGGACTCAGGGACTGCCGCAACTCGGCCGCCCAATCCAGGTAGACCTTGCTCCACGCGAGATGCCCCGGCGCGTACTTGAACATCACCGACCGACGTTCGTGATCGGCGTGCCAGGGATGGGTGCCGTGCGCCATCGCCCCGTTGAAGACCAGCACGTCACCGGCGGCCATCGGCACGTGGTGCACCGCCTCGGCCCGGTAGTCCCAGGACTTCGGCAGCGGGTGGTTGCTCTTGTGACTGCCCGGGATGCACACGAAGCCGCCCTGGCCGGCCAGCATGTCGGTGAGCGCCCAGCTGACCGTGATCACACCGTTGGCCATCCGGCCGTGGTGGAAGTGGTAGAACTCCGACTGGCCGTCGGCCTCGAGCGCCCCGCCGTGCAGGGGCAGGCCGGTGGTGCCGGCCCGCATCCGGATGCCGTAGTAGCGGTCCAGTCGGGGCCGGTGCAGCAGCGTGGTCACGATCGGGAAGACCCGCTCGTGGTCGAGCAGGTCGGTGAAGGCCGGCCCCCAACTCAGGAAGCCGGAGAAGATCTGGTCGGCGAACGTGTCACCGGGCGGCGGAAGCTCCTGGCCGTCGATGATCCGATTGACCTCGCCCAGTTGCTCCGGACCGAGCACCTCGCGGAGGACCACGAAGCCCCGCAGGTCGAACAGAAAGCGCTCCTCATCGGTGAGCACCTCGTCACATCCTCTCCCGAAACGCCGCGACAAAGATCGATGGTAGACGAAGTCCGAAGTCGACACGACAGTTACCGCCGTGGATATCTTGCTCTTGCCTCGGCCCCCGCGAAGCGCTGTAGGATCCGCCCTCAGAGGGATGCGGACGGCCCACGGCGTCGCGTAGCCGCCACGGCCGGCCCGGCAGGATCGGACGCTCGGGGAGGTTCCCGCTTGGATCCGGAGTTCGTGCCACAGGGACTCGACCTCACCCAGAACCGGCGGGCGCTGGCGACCATTCGGGACGCCATGGAGCAGACCATGGGGCTCGCCGCGAGCGTCCTGGTCCGGATTCCCGCCACCGCGCAGAAACTGGCGCTGTCCCGGGAGATCTGGGCGTTGGCCCAGAGCGCGCAGCTTATCGACGAGCGGATCGTCACCCTGCGCACCAGCACCTCCGACGGCGTCACCCCGGACACCGCACGGATACGCCTGCTCAACCGCCTGACCCGGATACCCGACCCGGAGCGGCAACGGACGGCACTGGTGGGTGTCTGCTACCCCGACCTGCGGGACCAGGTGTTCGCGCACCGCTCCCGACTACTGAGCGCCGCCGACGAGCCCACCGTCGCCTGCCTCACCGACGTGCTGCACCGCATCGACGTGCTGCCCTACGAGCCCACCCTGCGGCAGGACGTCCTGTCCCGGCTGCCGACCGGACCCGTCGCGGACACCCCCTGCCCGCCCCTTGCGGTGATCCCGACACGGCCCGGACGCGAACCCGACCTGCGCGAGGGTCGGGCGGTGCCCCCGGACGGACCGGGCCGCTACGGCACGATCCTCTACGACATGGCGTACCGCATCGAACTGTGCGCGACCGAGGTGTGCGCGGCGGTCCTGGCCCACCACCCCGAGGCGCCGTGGGGCCTGCGCTACGACCTCGCCAAGCAGATCCGGGACGAGGCCCGCCACTTCGAGCTGTTCATGCAGCGCGCCCACGAGTGCGGGCTGAGCCCCGGCGACCAGCCGGTGCAGTACGAGGTGTGGGACAAGTTCGCTCTCGGCCGCGACCTCGCGGAACGGCTCATCATCGAACAGCGGATCGGTGAGGGCGCGGCGCTGGACAGCGCGGAGAACGTGCACCGCCGGCTCAAGGCCGACGGCGAGGACCACATCGCGATGGTGTTCGAGTACATCACCGCCGACGAGGTGACCCACGTGGCCAACGGCAACCGCTGGTTGCGCCACCTGCTGGGTAGCGAAGAGGCTGTCCAGGAGGCCGAGGAGCGGGTGTACCGGCTCCTGGAGGCCAACGACGCCGGGGCACCGTACAAACACCCGATCAACGCCGAGGCCCGCCGGCTCTCCGGCTTCAGTCCCGCCGAGTTGGCGCGGCTACGGCGGCGGACCGGGACCGCGGACCACTGACCGTCTGCGGCGGCGGATCGGCCGGCCACCACCGCTCCAGCACACCGGCCACACCGTCCTCGCTGTTGGACCCGACCACCTCGTCGGCGACCGCCCGCACGTCGGGATGCGCGTTCGCGACCGCGTACGACCGCCCCGCCCACTCCATCATCGGCAGGTCGTTCGGCATGTCACCGAAGGCGATCACCTCGGACCGGTCGATGCCGAGTTCCTCGGCGAGAGCGGCCAGCGCGGTGGCCTTGGTGACACCCACCGCGGAGATCTCCATCCGGGCGTCACCCGATCCGTGAGTCACCACCGCGAGGTCCCCGACCGCCGGCCGTACCAGCGCGAACATCGCGTCCGCCCCGAGTTCGGCGTGCCGCACCAGGAGCTTCACCGCCGGGCGGGCGAGCACCACGGTCAGGTCGACGATGCTCACCTCGGGCAGATCGATGTCCCACCGGGGCCGGTACCCGGGCTCGTGGACGAACGCGTCACCGTACTCGGCCGCGAACGCCGCGTCCGGCAGGATGCGCCGGATGTTCTCGGCGACCGCCCGCAGGCACTCCACCTCCATCGGGTACGACCGCAACACCCGCTGCGTCGGTACGTCGTAGAGCATCGCCCCGTTCGCGCAGACCACCGGCCCACGGTGCGCCGTCTGGGCCAGCACCGGACGCAGCCAGCGCGGCGGACGGCCGGTGACCAGGGCCAACGGCGTGCCCGAGCGGGCCACGGCGGCGAGCGTACGACCGGTGCGGGCGGAGACCGTCTCGTCCGGGCGCAGCAGGGTCCCGTCCACGTCGGTGGCGATCAGGCGAGGCGTCATCGTGTTCCCTCCCGGCCGGCACGGCGGCACCACGGTCCCGCCCCGGCGTCACAGCCGTCCGGGCAGCACCACGCCGTAACCGGACAGTCGAAGGTGTATCGCACCGACCAGGATGATCGCCAGCCCGCCCAGCACGGCGACGTCCCGAGCGGTCATCACCGGAGTGCGGTAGCTGGTCCGGCTGCCCCGCACGGTGAACCCCCGGGCCTCCATCGCCAGCGACATCATCGACCCGTGTCGCAGCGCATAGACGATCAACGGCACCACCACGGGCAGGAGCTGGCGGACCCGGCGTACCGGATTGCGGCTGTCCGCCACGAAGCCCCGCGCCGTCTGCGCCTCGATCACCGTGCCGGTCGCGGTGACGAACGCCGGCACCAGGCGCAGCGTGGTGGAGACCACGAACGCCACGGTGTACGGCAGCCGCAGGTGCACCAGCCCGACGGTGACGTCCTCGGTGCTGGTGCAGGAGACGAAGAGGGTCCCGACCATCAGCACGACGACGAAGCGCAGCGCCGCGGCGATGCCGTACAGCAGCGCCTCCCGGGTGACGGTGACCGGACCCAGCGTGAAGAGCGTGGTGGTGCCGTCGATGGTGAACTGCCACAGGACGACGTTCACCACGAACACCAGCAGGTACACGTTGCGGAAGCGGCGCAGGTTGCCCAGGCACCCGGCGACGGCGGAGAGCCCCAGCACGAGCAACCCGACCACCGCCACGTAGCGGGGATCGTTGAAGGCGAACGGCAGCCCGGCCAGGGCGAGCAGGCCCAGCAGCTTGGCCCGTGGATCGAGGGCGTGCACCGGTGACGACCGGTGGAGATAGAGGCTCTGGTACACGTCTCACCCGCCCACTCGGACGGCGGCGGCGAGTTCGTCGACCGTGAGCGCGTCCACCCGCAGCTCGTCGGCGAGGTCCACCACGGGCGGCGGCAGCACCGACGCGGCGGCGAGCACGTCGCGACGCCGGAACACCACCTCGGGCGGCCCGTCGAGGACGATGCGCCCGTCGGTCATCACCACGAGTCGGTCGGCGTACTCGGCGACGAGGTTGGCGTGATGGGTGACCATGACCACCGTCAGGTCGGCCCGATTGAGGCGGCGCAGCAACCGCATGACCGACTGCTGCTGCCGTTCGTCGAGGCCGGTGGTCGGCTCGTCCAGCACGATCACCCGAGGCCCCATGGCCAGCACCGCCGCCACGGCCAGGCGCTGCCGGTCGCCCTTGCGTAACAGGAACGGATCGGTCCGGCGCAGTTCGGTCAGGCCGACGTCGGCCATCGCGGCGTCCACCCGGTCGCGTACCTCGTCGTCCGGAAGGCCGAAGTTGCGCGGACCGAAGGCGATCTCGTCCGCCACGGTCGCCGAGAAGAGCTGGTGGTCGGGGTTCTGGAAGACGTAACCCACCTGGCGGGCCACCTCGGCCCGGGGCAGCCCCCGCAGATCCCTGCCCAGCACGTCGACCTGCCCCGCATCGGGCACGAGCAACCCGCTGAGCACCTTGGCCAAGGTCGTCTTGCCGGACCCGTTGCGCCCCATGATGGCGGTGAACTGTCCCTCGTGGATCTCCACCGACACGTCGCGCAGGGCCAGCGTCCTACCGTCGGGATACTCGTGGTCGAGGTGCCGCGCGCTGACCACGGCCGGTCCGGGCACCGCGCGCGCCCGGGCGGGCCCCGCCGAGGAACGCAGTGAGCCGATCAGCGGCACCGCCTCGGCCACGGTGAGGGCGATCTCGGGCAGCCCGAGCCGGTCGCACACGTCGGCGACCTGTGGTGGCCGGACCCCGTGCCGGCGCAGGAGCGCGGGGTCCCGCAGGACGGTGTCGGCGGGGCCGTCCACCGCCACCCGGCCCGCCTCCAGCAGCACCACCCGGTCCGCACCGGGGCCGCCGGGCGGGCCCAGCACCGCCTCGGTGTCGTGTTCCACCAGCACGAGGGTGCGCGGCCGTCCACCCCACCAGCGCGCCGCGCGGATCACCTCGATGCGGCTGGCCGCGTCGAGGTCGGTGGTCGGCTCGTCCAGGATCAGGATCTCCGGTTCGAGGGCCAGGGCAGCGGCCAGTGCCAGCCGTTGCTTCTGGCCGCCGGAGAGGGTGGCCGGCTCCCGGTCGCGCAGCTCGGTCAGCCGAAGCAGGCGCAGGTAGTCCTCGACCCGCTGGCGCATCTCGGTGGTCTCGACCGCGAGGTTCTCCAGCCCGAAGGCGAGTTCCAGGACGACGCTGGTGGCGAAGAGCTGACTCTCGAAGTCCTGGAAGACGATGCCGATGTGCTGCGCCACCTCGGCGGCGGTCAGCTCGGTGAGATCCCGGCCGTCGAGGTGCACCGTGCCCTCCCGGCGTCCCCGGACACTGCGCGGGATCAGGCCGGTCAGCGCCATGGCGAGGGTGGACTTCCCGGCGCCGGCCGCGCCCAGCAGCGCGGTGAACTGCTCAGGTGGCAGGCGCAGGTCCACCCCGGTCAGTGCCGGGGTGGAGGACCGCCGATAGGTGAAGCCCAGTTGCTTCGCGGTCAACGAGGAGGACATCGTCCCGTCAGAGGAGGGCCGCGCCGAGGAGCACCGCCACGAAGGCGACGCCGACGACCGGGGTGAGCAGGTCGGAACCGCCGAGCTGGAGGCCGACGAGCCAACCCGCGATGCCGCCGACCGCGACGAGCGCCGTGCCCAGCAGCGCGCGCGGCCCTCGGCCCGGTGGCTGGTCCAGATCCATGATCTCGTCCCAGGTCACGCCCATCGCCCGTACCCGCCGGTGCAGGAGCAGGTACAGCAGGCCGCCGACCCAGTTGCCGATCACGAAGTTCGCCGCCAGGGTGACCGCGACCACCCGGAACGGCACGAAACCGAGCAGGTCGAGGCCCCAGGCCAGCACGACCGCGCTCGCCGCCGCCGCGACGACACCGATGGCCAGGTAGGTCAGCACTGGGCGGACCCGGTCGCCGGCCGGTGCGTCCTCGGTGTCGGCGTCGAGCTGCGCCGGACGGGGACCGAAGCGGGACCAGAGGGTGAAACCGAGGTATCCGAGCAGGGCGTTCGACAGGAAACCGAATACCGAGCCGAGTGCGAGACTGCCCGTGAACAGGTCACCGACAATGTTTCCGATGCCGAGGCCCCATGCCCCGGCCGGACCGAACAGGATTCCGAAAACCATCGGGAAGATGGTGCGGATCGAGAAGCTGAGGACGCCCGGCACCAGATCGATGCTGAACGGCGACAACGCGATGTACGCCGTCGCGTACAGGGCGGCAGTGACGGCCGTGAGGACCACCATCTGCGGGTATTTCCACATCAGGATGCACGACCGCATTACGCCCCCCTAAGCCGATGGCGACGAACATAGCTCCATCGATGATCACCGTCAACGTGTCAACGGTGGACCACTTCCGTGGTCGTCAATGAACGTATCGATCAGGTACGATCTCCCGACTGCCCGTAGCCAGCGAGGGGGTTCTCGTGGACCGGCCCAGTGTCCTTTTCGTCTCGCTCGACACCGTCCGCGCCGACGTCGCGTATTCCGGGAAGTTCCCCGGCGTGGAGGGGCTCCGCCGCAGGGGTGTCACGTTCCGTCAGGCCGTGTCGTCCTGTCCGCTGACTCCGGTCAGCCATGCCACGGTCTTCACCGGGCTGCAACCACCGAACCACGGCATCCGTCACCTGTTCCGTGAGCAACTCCGCGCCGACGTGCCCACACTGGCCGAGCGGCTGCGCGAGGTCGGCTACCGGACCGGTGCCGTGGTCTCC
This sequence comes from Micromonospora sp. NPDC023869, assembly GCF_055559695.1. Taxonomy (NCBI): domain Bacteria; kingdom Bacillati; phylum Actinomycetota; class Actinomycetes; order Micromonosporales; family Micromonosporaceae; genus Micromonospora; species Micromonospora sp. NPDC023869. The sequence continues at coordinate 27,477 of NZ_JBVHKD010000020.1, read as the reverse complement.
TGCCCCGGTCTCAACAAGTGGTACGGCATCGACCGCGGCTTCGACTTCTACGACGACGAGATCCCGTTGCTGCCCGACGGGCGGGACCCCCTCGCGGTGGGCGACGTGAAGCTGCGCGGGCTGGCCCTCAAGCGAGCGCCGATGGTCGCCGAGCGGGCCGGCGACTGGCTGGCCGAACAGAACAGCCCGTTCTTCCTGTTCGCCCACTTCTTCGACGCGCACTGGCCGTACGAGCCGCCGGAGGACGTCGGCGTGGCCGTCGACAACCCCTACGAGGGCGAGGTCGCCTACAGCGACCACTACCTCGGTGTGCTGCTCGACCGGTTGGCCGCCGCCGGGCACGACATCGACTCGATGCTCGTCGTCTGCTTCTCCGACCACGGCGAGGACCTCGGTGGCTGGTACTCCAACGACCACGCGGGGGAGCGGGGGCACCCGTACGAGGAGGGGCACGGCTGCCTGCTGCACGACGCCACCCAGCACGTGCCGATGATCTTCTCCGGGCCGGGGGTGCCGACCGGCCGGGAGTTCCACGAGCAGGTGCGGCTGGTCGACATCATGCCCACCGTGCTGGACCTGCTGGGACTGCCGGCGACCCCTACCGACGGCGAGTCCATGGTGTCGTTCTTCCGGGACCTGGCCGGCACCTCCCGGCCCGCGTACTCGGAGACCTACTTCCCGCAGGAGAAGCGCGAGGCCAGCGAGTACCGCGAGTTGCGGGCGCTGGCGTCGGTCCGCACCGACGGCCGCAGCAAGACGATCTGGCAGCCCGTGGAGGGCGGCGCCGTCGACTGGTACGACCTGACGGCCGACCCGGACGAGTTCCACCCCGTCCCGTTGGTGTCCCCGACGGTCGCGCCGCCCGCCGTCTCACCGGTGGTGGACTGAGCGCACGTGGTCCCCGGCCGACGGGGCAGAGGCGCCCATCGTCGGCCGTGGACGGCCCTCACGTCAGTCCCCGGCGGGGCGACCCGCCGCGATCTCGAAGAGCATCCGGTCGATGATCCGCCCGTCGGTCTGCTCCACCGCGTGCAGCCGACGGAACTCCGGCGACATGGACCGGTACACCTGGCGGATCGCCTCCCTGGAGTCCTCGTCGATGGCGCCGTTGTCCGACCAGACGTCGACGTCCTCGACCGAGACGTACCTGCGGGTCTCCACCTCCACGCAGCCCGCCTCGCGCAGCAGGTCCGCGAGGTCGCCCGGCAGGAAGAAGTGTCGACGTACCGGGTTGCGCAACCGCAGGATCTCGAAGTACTCGTCACGGTCGGCGGTGCCGTAGGCGCAGAGGTTGATCAGGACGACCCGGCCGCCGGGCCGGGTCACCCGGGTCATCTCGGCGACCGCGGCCGGCAGTTCCATGAACTGGATGCCCTGCCGGCAGACCGTGATGTCGAAGGAGTCGTCGGGGAAGGGCAGGTCCTCGGCGGGGGCGAGGACGAGGTCGTCCAGCGACGGCCGGGCCTGCTCCGCCATGGCCGCGGTCACGTCGACGCCGACGAGTCGCGCCACCCGGCCGCTGAACAGCCGGGAGACCAGTCCGGTGCCGCAGGCCACGTCGAGCACCTCGTGCTCCGGCCCGGGCGTGGTCAGGTCGAGAACCAGGCGGCCGAGTTCGGTGTCCGTGCACCAGGCGCTGGAGCGGTCGTAGCCCTGCGCCCGTGCGGTGAAGTGGTCGACGACGTCCTGATCGCTAATTGTCACTGCTCCCCCTGTCGTTTCCACAATTCGGGACCGGCCGCGCCGGCACGGGACCGCTGTGCGGTAGCGCGCGGCGGCGATGAGGAACCCCCGCAAGGCTTCCGAGCGGCCCTGCCGAAGGCTCACTGACATTGACGTTGGACTCTAGACGGGTGATGGTCGACGCGTCTATAGTTCTGACCACCGGGCCTGGTGAGCCGGGCAGTGATGTGCCTGGTCAACGTTAGACGGCGATTCGGGGGGCACCGCTCCCGCACCCTTTCGGCCAATTGAATCCCGATACCGACTCCGGCGTTTTCCGCTCCGGACGGCAAATGCTCAGAATCATTCGGGGGAGTGGAACGGCATAATGAGTGCGCTCACCGAGGAATTGTTCGACGCGATCCGCGCGGCGTTCATCGCGGAAGCATCGACCGTCCTGCGTTTCCAGTATTTCGCCCAGGTGTCCGAGATCGAGGGCTCGCTCGACTCCGCCCGGCTGTTCACCGAACTCGCCGAGAGCGCGGCCTGCGTGGCACACGGGCATCTCGACTTCCTGCAGGCCGTGGCAGACCCGGCCACCGGGCGGCCGCTGGGCGACACCGACCTCAACCTCGCCGCGGCGCTGAGCAGCGAGATGGAGGCCGCGACCGCCCGCTACCCCGCGCTGGTCCAGCAGGCGCACGAGGAGGGACTGGCCGATGTCGCGAGCTGGCTGGAAACCCTGCGCGCCCTCAAGCACGCGCACCTGGCCAAGCTGAGCGCCGCCCACGAGGCGCTGCGCGGCGTACCGGCCGGGCCGCTCGGCGAGCCGGTCGCCGGATGACCACCGGCCCGCAGACCGCCGATCAGGAAGTGAGCCAGCCGATGGAGTCCACGCAGGCCGCCCCGACGCAGTCCCCGGCACCCGCCGACACCAGGTACGACGCCAGCACGATCAGGGTCCTCTCCGGCCTCGACGGAGTACGCCGACACCCGTCGATGTACATCGGCTCGGTCGGGGTGGCCGGCTGGCACCACCTGGTCAGCGAGCTGGTCGACAACGCGGTCGACGAGGCGGAGGCGGGACACTGCCGCGACGTCGAGGTCGTCCTGCACCGCGACGGCTCCTGCTCGGTCGGCGACGACGGCCGGGGCATCCCCGTCGACCCGCACCCGGAGCACCAGCGCCCGGCGGCCGAGGTGCTGCTGACCACCCTGCACTCCGGCGGCAAGTTCGAGGCCGGTTCCTACCGCACCTCGGCCGGGTTGCACGGCGTCGGCCTCTCCTGCGTCAACGCCCTGTCCGAGCGGCTGGAGCTGGACGTCTGGCGCGACGGCACCCACCACCGGCAGACCTACGCGCGAGGCGCGCCGATCGGCGACCTCGCGCGGGTCGGCGCATCGGACCGCACCGGCACCCGGATCCGTTTCCTCCCCGACGAGACGGTCCTGGAGACCGCGCAGTTCTCCGCCGCCCTGATCCGCAGCCGGCTGGAGGAGGTCGCCTTCCTGCACCCGGCGCTGACCCTGCGGCTGCGCGACGAGCGCACCGGGGAGGACGTCCGGCTCAGCTACCAGTCCGGGGTGGGTGGGTTCCTGCGGCACCGGCACCGCGACGCGGTGTGGGTGCACCCGGACCCGCTGGCCGTCCGGCACGAGACCGACGACCTGGCGCTCGACGCCGCCTTCTGCTGGACCGAGGGCTACACCGAGGACATCCAGAGCTTCGTCAACACCGTCCGGACCGACCACCACGGCACCCACGTGGACGGGTTGCGCGCCGCGCTGGCCGAGGTGATCAACGAGTACGCGACCAGCCGTGGCCTGCTCGACCCGACCGCGGGAGAACGGATCACCACGGTCGACATCCTGGAAGGGCTGGCCGCGGTCGTGGCGGTCCGGATGCGCAGCCCCCGCTTCGACGGACAGACCAAGAAGCGGTTGCAGAGCAGCGAGGTCGCCGGCTTCGTCCGCGCCGCCGTGTCGGCCGAGCTGACCCGACAGTTGGCGCTCGACGACGACCTGGGGCAGCGGTTGGTCAAACGGACGCTCGACTCCGCCCGCGCCCGGCTCGCCGCCCGGCTGGCCAGCCGCACCGCACAGGTCCGGCGCCGCCGCATCGAGGTCGACTACGCCGTCTACCAGCGCCAGTTCGGCATCCGCTCCCGCAACTGGCACGACTCCTGCTCCTGGCTCACCGACGAGGGCCTGCTGGCCCAGCACGCGGCGCTGTGCGACGTCGCCCCGGACGCCCGGATGCTGGACGTCTGCTGCGGCAGCGGAGTGGTCGGCAACGCCTTCCGGGGCCGCGTCGGCGAGATGATCGGCCTGGACATCACCCCGGAGATGGTGGCGCTCGCCTCCACCCGGCTCGACAAGGTCCACCAGGGCACCGTCTACGACCTGCCCTTCCCGGACGCCAGCTTCGACCTCGTCGTCAACCGCGAGGTCCTGCACCTGCTGCCGAACCCGGAGAAGCCGGTGTCGGAGGTCTTCCGGGTCCTCAAACCGGGCGGGCAGTTCATCGTCGGCCAGATCGTCCCGTACGCCGACGAGGACGCGTACTGGATGTTCCGGATCTTCAAGAAGAAGCAGCCGTTGCTGTTCCAGATGTTCCGTGAGCCGGACTTCCGGCGGCTCCTGCTGGGCGCCGGCTTCACCGACCTGGCGATGGAGGAGTACCTGCTCTGGGAGTCGATCGACAAGTGGATCGACACCCACGAGACGACCCCCGCGGCTCGCCAGGAGATCTACCGCCTGTTCTACAACGCCCCGGCCCAGGTGCGCGCGGTGCACCCGTTCGAGGTCGCCGCCGACGGATCGGTACGCGACCAGTGGCGCTGGTGCGTGTATTCGGTACGGAAACCGGTGTGTTGACCGGCACCGCGCCCGGGCTCGCCGGTAACGCCCACCTGGCGGACCGGCTGACCGAGCTGCGCCGACTGCGGCGCCCCGTGGTGCGGGACTTCACCGGCCGGGTGCGGGACCTGGTGGTGCTGGCCTCCAGCTCGCGCAGTGGCTCCAGCATGCTCGCCGAGATGCTGCGCCGCACGCCCGCGCTGCTGCACCTGCGCGCGGAGTTCAACCCGTACCTGCGGCTGGCCGGCCTGGTGCCGCCGGCCAGCGGGACCGGCTCCGATCAGCTCGACGCCGCGCACCTGGCCGCCCTGCCGCCCGCCCGGCGCCGGGTCTTCGACGAGGAGCTGTCGCTGGACGTCGGCCGACCGGACCCGACGGTCTCGCCGGAACAGTTCCTCCTGGACGCGGCCTGGCGGTTCACCATCCAGTGGCCGACCCTGGAGATCGACCTGGCCGACTGGCTCGACACGGCCCGCCGGGTGCTGGCGGAGCTCCGGTCGCAGCCCGACTTCGATCCCGCCCGCCTGTCGCACGCGGCCCGGTTCCACGCCCGGCTGCACGCCGCCCTCGCCGTGCGCGGCGTGCCCGTCCGCACCGGCTACTACGACATGCCACCGCATCTCGCCGGACCGCCGTGGCGGCAGGACGTCCGGGGTGCGCCCGGCGAACTGCTGGTGGAGGAGCCGCCCTTCGTGCTCACCGTCGGTTGGCGCTACGCCACCGCACACGACCTCGCCACCCGCCCACTGGTGATCAAGACCCCGAGCAACGCCTACCGCCTGGGCTTCCTCCGCGCACTGTTCCCGAACGCCCGGATGCGCGTGCTGCACCTGACCCGCAACCCGGCCGGATCCATCAACGGCCTGTACGACGGCTGGCTCTATCACGGCTTCCACGCGCACCGGATGGACCGGCCGCTGAACATCACCGGCTACGGGCGGGACCGGCCGGAGGACCGCTGGTGGTGGAAGTTCGACCTGCCGCAGGGCTGGCAGGACTACACGCGGGCGCCCCTGCCGGACGTCTGCGCCCTGCAGTGGCGCTCCTGCCACCGGGCGATCCTCGACGACGCCGCCGCGCTGCGACTGCCCTACCTGCGGGTGCGGTTCGAGGACCTGGTGCGCACACCGCAGAGCCGGGCGGGCGTGCTGACCCGGATCACCGACTGGCTCGGGGTGCCGATGGACGGGCCGCTCCGCGCGATCGCGGCCGACGGACTGCGGGACCCGGTGGTCGCCACCGCGCCGCCGCAGCCCGGCCGGTGGCGGCGGCGGGCGGAGCTGGTGCGCGCCGCGATCGGGGGACCGGAGCGGCGACTGGCCGAGGAGCTCGGATATGACGACGACGAATCCTGGATCTGAGACCACCGCGCCGCCGCGCCCCAGCACCCTCGGCGGTGCCGGCTGGTCGCCCCGGCCGACCAGCCACGAACAGGAGGTGGCGGACGGCCGGCTCTGGGCCCGCTGCGGCTACCGGTCGGAGTCCGCGCCGCTGCGGGCGGTGCTGCTCGGCTGGCCGCCGGAGAGCCTGGCGCGGATCACCGATCCGGCCGCCGCACTCATGACCGCGCGGGTGGACCTCGGTGCCATGCGCGCGGAGACCGAGGCGGTCGCCGCGGCGTTCGCGGACGCGGGCGTCGAGGTGGTGCTGGCCCGCACGGCGGCGGACACGCCACCGAACTTCGTCTTCACCCGTGACCTGTTCGTCGCCACCCCGGCGGGCGTGGTGGTGGGCCGTATGGCCGCCGCGCAACGGGCCGGCGAGGAGCGGTACGCCGCCGCCGCGCTCGCCACCGCCGGATACCCGGTGCTGGTCACCGTAACGGGCACCGCCACGTTGGAGGGCGCGGACGCGCTGTGGCTGGACCGCGGCACGGTGATGGTCGGAGTGGGGTTCCGGACGAGCGCTGCCGGGGCGGAGTGTCTCCGCCGTGTGCTGTCGGCCCAGGGCGTGCAGGTGGTCACCGTCCGCCTCGGTCCGGGTGTCCAGCACCTCCTCGGCGCGGTGACCTTTCTCGACGAGCGGTTGGCGGCGGTGCACGCCGCCGCCGCGACCGACGAGCTGCGGGCGCTGCTGCGCTCCCGGGACGTGCGGCTGGTGGAGTTCGCGCCGGACGACGAGCTGCTGCGGCGACGGGGGATGAACCTGGTGGCGCTGGGTCCCCGGCGGGTCCTGATGCCGACCGGCGCGCCGGGCATCCGGCGTCGTCTGGAGGGCGTCGGCGTGACCGTGACCGAGGTCGGCGTCGACCAGCACGTCCGTGCCGCCGGGGCACTGGGCTGTATGACGGGCATCCTGCACCGGGCGGACTGACGGGCGCCCTGCACGAGGCGGACTGAGCACGCAAGCAGCGACGTGGGAGGCGAGATGACCACATCGGCGTCGGAGCGCAACGTCGGCGGGGAACCGGCCGAGGAGCCGCTCGTCCGCCTGGAACGCTGGCACGCCACCTGGCCGGAGGACGACCCGCACGCCAACTTCCGCGACGAGGTGATGCGGTACGGCATGCTCGACCCGCTGGTCACCCTGCGCGGGATGTCGCGCAACCTGGGCATCCCGGTCGGTGTCCTGGCCCGCTACGTGCTTGCCCGCTGGGCGACCGGCGGCAGTGAAGGGCTGTTGGAGATCGGCCCGGTCATGGTGCGGCGACTGTGGAAGCCGATCGCCGAGGCGGAGGCCGCGGACGACGACGCCCGTCGGCTGGCCGCGTACCACCAGGTGCGTCAGATGATCTCGTGGCTGAAGGTCCCCCTCGACGATCCGAGCGTCTATCCGGTGGCCGGTGAGTCCGGCCCGGGAGACGACGAGACGCCTCTAGATCGACAAAGCTCGATATAATCGTGCTCAATCGCCGGGTGTCCCGACCGGACGGCCCGGCGGCGACGACAGGAAGGTCTCAAGTCATGCCTCGTGTCCTTTCCCTCGCTCCCGAGCTGTACGCCAACGCCACGAACTCCGTCGACCACCGCTACCAGGAACAGATGCGGGAGCAGGACAAGACGCCGGTACCCACCGACCCCACCCTGCCCCGGTTCACCCTGGTCGTCGGCCCGTCACCGTTCACCATGCCGCGTGGTTGGGAGTTCTTCCTGACGTCCCCCTACGAGGGGGCCTCCTACATCTCCACCGTCCTGCACAACGCCGGCTACCCGGTGCGCATCGTCGACGTCCGATACACCCCGAACCCCCTCCAGGCCGCCTACGACCAGATCATCGGCCAGACCGACGTCCTGGGCATCTGCACCTTCGAGGACAACTTCCCGTTCTGCAACGAGCTGATGGCCATGGTCCGGGACAACGCACCCGAGATCCCCATCATCTGCGGGGGCTCGCTGGTCACCTCGGTGCCCAACCTGTTCATGGAACACACCGCCTGCGACATCGCGGTGATCAGCGAGGGCGAGATCACCATCCTCGACCTGATGGAGAGCTACGCGGCCGGCCGCTGGGCACAGGACCTACCGACCATCCGCGGCATCCTCTATCGCAGCCCGGAAGGCGTCGTGAAGCGCACCCCGCCGCGCGGACAGATGATGGACCTCGACGCGCTGCCCCGGATGCGCCTGGAACTGTGGCCGCAGGCGCAGAGCCCGATGGGCCTCCAGCCGCAGATCATCTCCTCCTACAGCCGTGGCTGCAAGATGGACTGCTCCTTCTGCTACCGGACCACCCCCCAGGTACGCGCCAAGTCACCCGAGAAGATGGACGCCGACCTGGCCTGGCTCAAGAGCCGCTACGGCATCGAGTTCAGCTTCTTCGTCGACCTCACGTTCAGCTCCCACCGCCGGCAGACCATCGAGATCTGCGACGTCATCAAGGACCACGACCTGCGCTGGACCTGCCTGACCCGGTGCGCCGACATGGACAAGCCCAGGATCGACGCGATGCGGGACGCGGGCGCCGACATCATCCTCTACGGCGTCGAGTCCCTCGGCTCCGAGGTGCTGCGCGAGGCCCGCAAGGGCAACTCGGAGAACATCACCGTCCGGGCCATGCGGACCACGTTCGACGGCGGCGTACGGTTCGGTGCCCTGCTCATCGTCGGCCTGCCCAACGAGAGCGAGGAGTCGCTCAACCACATGGTCGAGTTCGCCGAGACGTACAACCACGTGACCCGGGTCAAGTACCTCTCCGCGATGCCCGGCACCACCGTCTACCAGCAGGCGCTCCAGTCCGGCCTGATGCGCAGCGAACTGGACCACGTCAACTGGCTCTCCATCGAGCAGGCCCTGCACGAGGACGAGTTCCTCAACGTCAGCGGACTGTCCGAGCAGGCCTGCCGCGACGCCTACAAGCGCGTCTACGACGCGTACCAGCCTGGCCCGGTGATGGACTTCCAGCACTGGCCCGAGAACTTCACCCACTTCCACCCCAACCCCGACGACGGGCTGACCCGCTCCACCTCGTACGCCGGCTCGGGCTGGCGGGCGCAGGCCAGCTCCGCGGGCGCGCCGCTGGTGCCCGGCTCCGAGCGGTACACCCTGGACCAGGTGGCCTCGCCGGAGGTGGCCGCCGCCGGAAGCAGCCTGATGGCCTGCGGTGCGAAGAAGGTGACCGGAGGGCTGGTCACCGCCGGCGCGGCGTGACCACGGACGGCACCGGGCGGAGCGGGCGCACCCGGAGCCCGGTACTCATCATCGGCACCGAACGCTCCGGCTCGAACCTGCTCCGCCTGGTGCTGAACGCACACTCCCGCATCGCCGTCCCGCACCCGCCGCACTTCATGCGCTACCTGGCCCCGGTGGCCGACTGCTACGGCGATCTCACCGACGAGGGCAACCGGCGACGGCTCGTCCACGACGCCTGCCTCCTGCTCGACCGGCACATCTCCCCGTGGCCGCACCGCGTCGACCCCGACCTGGCGGTGGCCCGGGCGAGTCCCACCCTCTTCGGGGTGGTCGCCGAACTCTACGAGCAGTACCGCGAGGCGGAGGGGAAGGCCCGCTGGGGCTGCAAGAGCACCTTCATGGTCGACCACGTGGCCGACGTGCTGGCCGAGTACCCGGCGGCCCGGTTCGTCTGGCTGGTCCGCGACCCCCGGGACGTGGCCGCCTCCGCTCGCCGCGCGGTGTTCGGGCACTGCCACCCCTACCTCACTGGGCAGCTCTGGGCCCGGCAGCAGACCTCGGCCGCCGACGCGCTGGCCCGCCACGGCTCCGACACGGTCCACCTGCTGCGCTACGAGGACCTGGTGCGGCAGCCCCAGGACATGATCACGCAGCTCTGCGCCTGGCTGGGGGAGTCGCCGGAACCCGCGCTGTTCGCCCACGACCGCACCCCGACGGCCCGGGCCCTGGCCAGCCTCTCGGAGTCCTGGCGCAACGCCGGCCGACCGGTGACCACCAGCAGCGTCGGCACCTGGCGCAGCCGCCTGGACCCCGCCGAGGTCGGCATGGTGGAGGCCGCCGCCGGGCCGGTGATGGCCGAACTGGGCTACCCCGCCGACGTCGCCGGGCCCGCCGCACCACCCCATCCGGCCCTGCTGCGCCTGCGCGAGGGCGCCCTGCGCGCCGGCGTCGAGTACCGATCGCTGCGGCAGGACCGCAACGCCGTACGCCGGTGGCGGCGCGACGCGACCGTGCGCTGGATCCACACCCGCGCCCGCCTCACCCGCCTGGGCGTGTAAGGAGGGGTCCCCTGCTAACGCCTAGTGCATAGCAGGGGACCCTTCCTAACCCCAAGCCGGCACCGGCGACCGGCGACCGGCACGCCGGTCAGCGTCGTCCGGCGTAGCCCGCCAGCACCTCCAGCAGCGCGTCGGCGTGCCGCTCGAAGGTGTACTCCCGCCGCCGGGCCAGCACGTCGGCACCGAGCCGGTCCAGTCGCGCCCGGTCGTGCAGCACGTCGGCCAGGTCGTCGTACCCGTCGAACAGGAAACCGATCCCCTCCTGCCGCACGATGCGCTCCATGGCCTCCTGGCCGCCGCGCTGCTGCGCCACCGGCAACCCGGCGGCCAGGTACGGCACCAGCCGGTTCGGCCGGTTCATCCGCTGGAAACCCACCTCGTGAGTGCCCTGCGCCACCACGTGCATCAACCCGGCGTCGTACCGGGACCACTCGGCGACGAACCGCTCCGGCGGAATGTGGTCGTGCAGATGCACGTAACCGCTCTCGGCGAGCCGGGCGTACTCGGCGCGGGCGTGCGCGTTGTCCACACTCCAGATCGACTGGGCGTTCGGGCCGATGTACTTGCCGCCGTAGATGTGCACATGGACCCGGCGGCGGCTCAACGCCGCACACAGCTCGCGGATGTCGGTACGGCCCCGGGTGCTGGACACCCCACCGGCCACCAGCAGATGCGGCTCTGAGTCGCGGGCGTGCAGCTTGCCGGTCAGCTCGTCGGTGAAGTACCTCGCCGGCAGGTAGTCCGGGTCCAGCAGGTGCGCCGATGCGTCGCTGACCCCGTACGCACCACGGAAGTAGTCCAGCGACTCCTGGTTGATGTAGATCTGCCCGGCGGTCTCGGTCAACGCCCGCCGCTCCAGCTCGGCCGACTCGCAGAAGTGCTCCTTGTGGTGCCGCACCACCGGTCCCACCCCGGCGTCGAGCAACTCGCCGAGCAACTGCAACGACCCGTCCCAGACGTTCTTCAGGCTGTAGACCACGTCCACGCGGTGCTCCGCCGCGATCCGGGTCAACTCCGCACCGGCCGGCCCCGCCGGCAGCCGGTACTGCGGCACACTCGACGGCAGCACGTCCGGCGTGGGCCGCTGCACCGGCGCCGGCATCGTGACGTACGTCAACCGGTGCCCCCGCTCGGCCAACGTCATGATCCGCTCCGGGTACCGGCCGAGCCGCCCGGCCACCAGGATGTTCACGCCGTTCCCTCCGTCGGGATCGACTCCGACCCGCCCGCACCCGACCCGCCCGCACCCGACCCGCCCGCACCCGACCCGCCCGCACCCGAGGCGCCCGCACCCGACCCGCCCGCACCCGAGGCGTCGGCCGCCGCCGGCACCTCGATGCCGAGACCGGCGGCCACCGTGCACAGGTCCCGCCACGTGGCGTCGGGCAGCACCACCCCGTCGGCCGACGCCCGGGCGCGCTGCTCCGGCTCGCCCGGCACCAGCACCTCGCCGGAGTCCGGATCGGCCGGCACGGCCTTGAGCCGCCGCACCGTCGCCTCGACGAAGTCGTGCAACCGTTCCGGTGGTCCGAACCGGGCCGGGTCGACGGCGAGCACGAACAGGCAACTCGACCGCTCGGCACCGGCGAACCGGTCACCGTCGCTGAGCCCGACGGCGAGCAGTTCGGCGATCACCGCGAGCGCGAAACCCTTGTGGCCCCCGAACGGCAACAGGTGCCCGCCGGTGAAGAAGTCCTCCAGGCGGACACTCGGAGCGCCCTGCGCGTCCAGCAGCCACCCCGGAGGCACGGTCTGCGCTCCGGCGGCCCGCGCGATCTGCAGCTTCCCGATGGAGACCATGCTGGTGGCGAAGTCCAACACCACCGGAGGTCGGCCCGCCGCGCGCGGGATGGCCCAGGTGACCGGGTTGGTGGCCAGGGCGCCGTCCGTCCCGCCGTGCGGCGCGACCTTCCACGGACCCTGACCCTCTCCGCCGGTCAACAAGCCGATCAGGCCGGCGTCGGCGATGCGCTCGGACCAGCCGCCCAGCCGCCCGGTGTGGTGCGCGTGCGACATCACCACCGCCGCCAGTCCGCTGTGGGCGGCCTTCTCCACCACCAGATCGACGGCGTACCGGGCGGCCAGGTGACCGAAGCCGCCCGCGCCGTCGACCACGGCGGTCGCGGGCGCGTCGTCGACGACGAAGGGCCGCGCGGTCGGCTTCAGCCGGCCCTGGGCGATGTCCCGCAGGTACGACGGCAGCTTGAGCACACCGTGCGAGCCGTGCCCGGCCAGGTCGGCGCCGATCAGCGAATCGGCGACGACCTCCGCGACGTCGTCCGGCGCGCCGGCCTGACCGAGCAGTGCGAGTACCAGTCGACGAAGGTCTTCGACGGCGATGAGGGCCATGGGCGTCCTGTCGGATGTCGGGTGTCGAGGGCAGACAGCCTTCTTAACCCATCACCGACCCACCGGGCAATCCATCCCCATGGATGAGCGCGATCGACCCTGGTCGACCCCTGCTCAGCCCCGACCGGCGGTCGCGTCGGCCTCCTGCGGGGTGAGCAGCGCCCGGACCTGGTCGGCACCGAGCGTCAGCAACAGGGTCGGCAGCCGAGGGCCGGTGTCGCGGTGCACCAGGAGCTGATACACGAGACTGAAGAACGCCCGCTGGGCGGCCCGCAGCTCGGGAGTGGGCGCGGTGTCCAGCGGAAGCCCGAGCTGCTGCTTCGGCACCCCGTAGACCAGGGTGGTCAGCCCGTCCAGCGTCCAGTTCTCCGTCAGCCCCTCGGCTAGCAACCGCAACCCCTCACGCTGCACCGAGTCGAGGGAGGCCAGCAGCTCCCGGTCCGGCTCCGTCCGCACCTGCGTACGCTCCGCCGGCGCGACGTGCGTGGCGACCCAGTCCGCCGCGCGGTCGAGCCGGGGACGTACCTCGTCCAACGAACCCACCGGATCCTGCGGCGTCATGTCCCGCAGGATCCGCAGCGTCTGCTCCTCGGTGCCGGCGGTGATGTCGTACACCGACGCCAGGGTGCGGAAGGACATCGGCCGCGCGGTCTGCGGCAGCTCCACCTCGGCCGTACGCAGCGAGCGGTCCAGCACCACCGCGTCGACCTCCGACGCGGTGCCCGCCCGAACCCGCCCCACCAGGGCGTCCCACTCGTCGTAGAGCCGGCTCACCTCCTGGTCGAAGGCCACCGTGATGGACTGGTTCGGCCGACGCCGCACGTACAACCAGCGCACCAGGGCCGGTTCCAGAATCCGCAACGCGTCGTCCGGCGTCGGGGCGGCACCGGCGGAACCGCTGAGCTTGGCCGCCCCCTTGGTGCCGACGAACGAGTAGCCCCGATAGACCGGCGCCTTGCCGCCGTAGACCCGGTCGACCACCTCGCCGCCGACGGTGTAGCTGGAGCCGGGGGAGGAGTGGTCCACTCCGGCCGCCTCGAACAGGACCTGCTCGTACGCCCACCGCATCGGCCAGTCGACCTTCCAGACCAGCTTCCCCGGATCCTGCCGGTCCAGCCGGGCCTGGTCGGAGTGCCCGCAGGCGCAGGTGTAGCGGATCTGGGTGGTCTCGTCGTCGAAGGACACGATCGTGGTGTCGTCGCGCCGGCAGACCGCGCAGTAGACCTTGTACGGGTAGTAGGTGTCGTCGGCGGTCAGCCCCTCCTCGGACTCGCCCTGGTCGACCTTGGTGCGGTATCTGCCCAGCACCGAGCCGATCAGCTCCCGAGCCCGCATGGCCGTGACGACCTGCTCGCGGTATCGGCCGCTGGTGTACATGGCGGTCTGCGAGATCTCGTCGACGACCACACCGAGCTGACGCAGCGCCGCCCGGAACGGGGCCTTGAAGTGCTCGGCCCAGTTCTCGTGCTCCCCGCACGGGTCCGGCACCCCGGTCAGCGGACGGCCGACGTACTCCGCGAAGGAGGGGTCGACCCCGGCCGGAACCTTGCGCAGCCGGTCGTAGTCGTCCCAGGAGAGCAGATGCCTGCTCGGCAACCCACGCCGCCCCAACTCGTCGGCGACGAAGTGCTGGACCATGATCTCGCGCAGGTTACCCAGGTGGATCGGCCCGGACGGACTGATCCCCGAGGCACAGACGAGCACCGGTGTCCCGGGTCGGCGCTCCCACTCCGCCACCACGTCGTCGGCCACTCGCGCCACCCAGTCGCCGGCATCAACCTCAGCCACCGAACTCCCCTCCAGCCGTGTCGGCCCACCACACTAGTGCCGGCACACCGCCGTTGTCCGGACGCCTCACGAACACGCTGAGTCGCCGGCGCGCCGGTCCTGCCGTACCGCCGGACGTGGTCAGTGGGAGCCGGAACGGCCCGCCGCCGGCCGGACGCCGACGACCTGACCCGCCTGCCGCATGTCGAGATCGCCGACCGCTGCGGCGACCAGCAGCGACTCGATTCCGGCCAGCATCCGCCGGGCGTCCTCGACTCCCACGTACGCGGTGTCCACCCGCAGCTGCAACGCGGCCGCACCCGGCGCGTCCGAGACACTGAGGAACACCGTCAGGTCCTGCTGGTCCCAGCCGGTCACGTACGTGATCCGGGTGTCGCGGCACAGCGCGGCGAGATCCTCGGCCAGCTGCTGCGGATCGGACCGCACCTGCGGCAGCCCCGACCACCGCTGCTGCTCCCGGGCGTCGTTGAAGAAGACGCCGACCTGCGGCACGAACCCCCGGCGCGCCGCCACCCGCTGCCGCGCCTCGGCCAGCTCGGCGGTGTCGTGGTTGCCGTGCTGATAGGTCAGCAGGGCCTGCCGGTAGCAGCGGGTGACCAGATCGGCGAACGAACCCGTCCCGACGTCGACCCGGAACAGACCGTTCTGCACCACCGGGCCGATCATCGTCTGGAGTCGACGTTCCACCCGCCCACCGACGATCAGGGTGAGGAACACCGGATCCACGCCGGTGTGCTGGGAGACCACCGCTGCCTGGGCGGCGAGCAGGACCGCGCTGGTGCTCACCCGTTGCCGGTCGGCGAGCAGCTCCGCGGCCACCGCGACGGCCGACGACTCGATGTCGACCTGCACGATCCGCGGCGTGTGCGGCGGCTCGGACGACGGCGGCACGAGTGACTCGGGCACCTCGCCGAGCAGGTCCTCGCGGAACCGCACCGCCCGCCGGCTGCGCCTGCGTCCCGGCTCGCTCGCCTCGTACGCGGCCTGATCCAGCGGCTGCCACCTCGACTCGACCGGCTCGACCGGCACACCCGCCAGAGCGTCGCGCAGCTCCGCCTTGAGCAGCGCCAACCCGCTCGCGTCGACGGCCGCGTGCGAGACGTTCAGCACCAGCGCGGCGGGCGTCTCGTCGGCCAGGACCAGGGCGAACCGCACCGGCCACTGCCGGGCCAGGTCGAACACCGCTGCGGTCATCGCCGCGACCAACTCCTTGGCGTCCGCTGTCACCCGGTCGGGCGCCGCCGACCAGACCGGCACCGTCAGGGTGCCGGACCCGTCGACCTCCTGCCGCAGACCCGTTGCGCCCATGACCAGCCGGGTGCGGAGCACGTCGACGCGCGCGACGGCCTCCTCCAGCGCACGCCGCACCCCGGCGAGCGTGACACCCGGCGGAACCGGCACCATCTCGCGCATCGTGAAGCTCTGCGGCTGATCACCCAACCAGTCGATGACGTCCCAGATCTCCCGCTGCGCCCAGGTGGCCGCCGCCTGCGCCTGCCGTGCCTCTCGCACCGTCACCACGAGATCGTGGCCGGGCTTCCTCTCCATACCGGGATCCCCCGCTCCGGTCTGGGCGGCGGCACCACCTGTCCGGCGATGCCGCTTATGGCCGGAAGGTAGCCTATGAAGCCACTTCGGCCACTGTCAATATCGTCGGACGTCGCGGTGCCACACGGCACCTCCGGTCCATCGACGGCGGGCCATACTGGTTCCGCCCGCGATCGCGGGCGGCCCCGACTGGAGAGCGAGATGACTGAGCTGAGCCCCTCCGCCGCACCGACCGACACCGAACGCCGACTCGTCACCGAAGTGGTCGAACCCCTCCTCGGATTCACCCCCGACGAGATGAGCCAGGACCTCATCGCGCTGGGCGCCGACAGCATGCAACTGGTCCACATGCTCGCCCAGGCGGAGGACCTCTTCGACGTCGAACTCTCCGCCGTCGAGCTGATGGACAACGTGAGCGTCGCCGGGCTCGCCGCGCTCATCGACCGTCAGCTCGCCACCGGCGGCTGATCTTCACCGGACGGACCGTACGCGCGCGCCTGCATCAGGTACAGCTCCGCGTACAGCCCACCACTGGCCAGCAGATCGGCGTGTGACCCGGACTCGCGCACCGTGCCGTCCTGGAGCACCACGATCAGATCCACCATCTGCAGGGTGGAGAAGCGGTGGGAGACGAAGACGGTGATCCCGCCACGTCGCTGTGCCCGCTGGGCCGACTCGGCGTACCGGACGAAGATCGCATGCTCGGCGGCGGCGTCCAACGCCGCCGCCGGTTCGTCCAACGCCAACAGGAGCGGCTCGGTCCGCATCTGGGACCGGGCCAGCCCCAACGACTGCCACTGACCACCCGACAGCTCCTGCCCGTCGGTGAAGCCGGTGCCCAGGTATCCGTCCAGCCCACCTTCCACCGCGTCGACGACGCGCTGCGCCCCCGACGAGTCGATTGCCCGACGCACCGCCTCCTCGTCGTCGATCCGCTGCACCGCACCGATCCCGACGTTCTCCCGCAGCGTCAACTCCAGCCGGGCGAAGTCCTGGAACATCGCCGACGTCCGTGACCGCCACTGCGCGGCGTCCACCTCGTCCAGTGGCACACCGTCGACGAGGATCCGGCCCTGCGTCGGCCGGTACAGGCCGTACAGCAGCTTCACCAGCGTGCTCTTGCCCGCACCGTTCTCACCGACGATCGCCACGGTCTTGCCCGCCGGCAACTCGAAGGTCACGTCCCGCAA
This sequence comes from Micromonospora sp. NPDC023869, assembly GCF_055559695.1. Taxonomy (NCBI): domain Bacteria; kingdom Bacillati; phylum Actinomycetota; class Actinomycetes; order Micromonosporales; family Micromonosporaceae; genus Micromonospora; species Micromonospora sp. NPDC023869. The sequence continues at coordinate 10,455 of NZ_JBVHKD010000020.1, read as the reverse complement.
CACCGACCGGGTGGCCCCCGGATAACGGAAACCCACCCCCTCGAACCGGATGCCCTCGCCGAGCCGGGTCGGTGCCGCCGACCCGGTCGACTCCGACGCGCCGTCCGGCACCGCACTGGCCGCCCGCAGCCACTCCAGCCGGCGTACCGTCGTGCCGAACCCCTGGAGCGTGCCGAGCAGCCCCAGACCGTTGGCGACCTGCAGACTCACCTGCACCGCAAGCGTCACCGCCAACACCACGTCGCCGACGCTGCCCCGACCGTCGGCGACGTCCCGGACCACCAGCCAGAGCGCCGCCCCGTAGCTGAGCGCGAAGAACGCCTGCCCGGCCGCACGGACCGCCGCCCCGCTCGCCTGCGCCCGCCAGACCGTCGACGTCACCGCCGCCATCGTGGCCTGCTGACGACGCACCAGGTCCGGACCGGTGCCGAACAGCCGCAACTCCTTCACCGACGACGCCGAGGTGGCCACCTGCAACAGGTGCTGCGAGCGCCGGATCCCCTCCGCCGTCTCGTCCTTGGCCCGATCCACCAGCCGCTGCGCCCGCCGCGCCAACAGCACCGGCGGCACCGCCGCCAGCGGCAGCAGCGCCAACCAGGGATTCAACAACCCCAGGAGTACGGTGGTGACCACGAGCTGACCGACCACGCCCGCCAGTTGTAGCAGCCCCTCCACCGGGACCTGCATCGGCGAGATGTCATCCCGCACCACCTGCAGTTCGTCGGCGAACCGGGAGTCGTCGAGCTGAGCCAGGTCCACGCTGCCGTTGGCCCGCTCAATCAGCTCGCCGTGCAGCTTCAACTCCATCAACTCGGCGAGCTCGAAGTACTGAAGATGCGCGAAGTGCGCCATCATCAGCTCGACGACCAGCACCACGGCCACCGCCGCCGCCAGCGTCACCGCCACGTCCGTCTGCGCCGCCAGCGCCGCGTCGACCAACCGACCGAGCAGCACCGCCACCATCGGCGAGGCCAGATAGCCCGCCGCGATCATGACGGCGGCCAGCCCGGCCCGCCGCCGGTCGGTCCGCAGCGCCAGCACCACCAGGAACCGGGCCGCCCGCCCCAACCCGCTCATCGGCCCGCCTCCGCGTCGGCGAACCGGTCGGCCTGCAGCCGGAACAACGTGGCGTAACCGCCCCCGGCGGCCACCAACTCGTCGTGGGTGCCCTGCTCCTGCACCACCCCGTCGGCCACCACCACGATGTGGTCGGCCCGACGGACCGTCGAGAACCGGTGCGAGATGACCACCGTCGTCAACCCCCGGCTGATCTCCAGGAAACGGTCGAAGAAGTCCACCTCGGCGCGGACGTCGAGTTGGCTCGTGGGCTCGTCCAGCACGATCATCGACGCCCCCGCGGCGACCTTGCGCATCGCCCTGGCCAACGCCACCCGCTGCCACTGCCCACCGGAGAGGTCCTGCCCACCGGCGTACCGGCTCGACAGCGTCGTCCACAGACCGGCGTCCAGCCCCTCGACCACCTCACGCGCTCCCGCCCGATCCAGCGCCGCCCACAGCGGCGACTCGTCGTCCGGGTCGGCACCGGCCGCCAGGTCGACGTTCTCCGCCGCGCTCAGCTCCAGCCGGACGAAGTCCTGGAACACCACCGCGATCCGGGACTGCCACTGCGCCACGTCGTACTCGCGCAGATCCCGCCCGTCCACCGTGATCCGGCCCGCCACCGGGTCGTACAACCGGGTCAGCAACTTGACCAGCGTGGTCTTGCCGGCGCCGTTGAGCCCGACGATCGCCGTCGACCGGCCCGCCGGCAACGTCAGATCCAACCCCCGCAGGACCTCCGCACCCTGCGGGGCGTACCGGAACCGCACCTGCTCGAACCGCACCTCCCGCTCCGGGCGGTCGGCCGCCGTCTCACCGGTGACCGGCGCCGCCAACGCCGCCCGCGACCGGGCCGACTGCGCGAAGTCGGTCATCGCCTCGTACGACTGGAGCCCGTACTGCGTCGGCACGTCGCTCTCCGGGAAGTGCACCCCGAAGCGGATCGGGATCAGCGCCGCCTGCACCGCCAGCCCCAGTTCCAGCACGCTCAGCCGTCCACCGGCGGCGGCCTGCGCGATCAGCACGAAGACGACCGTCGCCCCGACGAGGCCGACCGCCGCGTACCCGAGGAAGGGACGCAGGTTGATCCGCCGCCGTCCCGCCCAGAACTGCCGCAGGTAGTCCAGGTACTCCGAGCGGTGCCGCTCCCGGACCCAGCCGATCAGACCGAACACCCGGATCTCCTTGGCGAACGCCGCCCCCGCCGCCATCGACCGCACATAGGACGCGTGCCGCCAGGTCGGGAAGAGACCCTTGAGGAACGTCCCGAACCGCCCCAGCGCCCCACGCTGACCGAAGCGCACCACGAGCGCCGTCACCCCGGCCACGACCGCCGCCCACGGCGACAACGCCACCCAGAGCACCACCACCGCCCCGCCGAGTTGCCCGTACCGGGGCAGCAACGCCAGCGCACCGGCGGCGGCGTCACCCGGGGTCGGCATGGTCCGGCCGAACGCCTCCCGGGCCCGACTCAGCCGATCCAGCTCCGTCGCGTCCTCCAACGCCGAGATCGGCGCGTCCACCAACGCCGAGGTCATCAGGCGACGCGTGCACCACGCGTCCACCCGCCACGTCACCAGGTGCCCCAACGCCGTCTGCGCCGGTGCGAGCACCTGCTGGAGGAAGAAGGCCAGCGCGGCGAGACCCAACGCGAGCACCGTCGCGCTCCACGCCTGCTCGTCGCCGCCGATCGCCTCGGCGAGCCGTTGCACCATCACGCTCGTGGCCACGATGAACCCGATCGGCAGCAGACCGAGCAGGACGTTCACCGCGAGGGCCGCGCCCAGCGTCGGCACACCCGCGTGTGGGAGGAGACGGGCGATGGACAGCCAGCGGTCGAGCCGTGACCGGGCACCGCGCCACACCGCCGAGAACCGTGCCATCCGCATCCGAACCTCCGCAGGCGTCGATCGTCGGCCGATCATATCGACGGTCGTATCGATGTGTCGGTGTCGGCTTTGCCTAGCCGATCGCCGCCCTGGTCACCGGTCGAACGCCTGGGATCGTCGGCCGAGAGGGCCGGTAGCTCCGGTGGGGCAGGATGTGTCCGTGATCCTGATGGTCCCCGCGAATCCGATGCGCCCACGCCAACCCGACGACCACTTCACGGCGGAGGCGCAGGCGGCACGTGCCCTCGGATTCACGGCGGCGGTGGTCGACCACGACGCGGTGGCCCGGGGCGGGGACGCACGCCGGGCGGTCGCCCCGGTCCAGGGCCCCGGCACGGCCGTGTACCGGGGCTGGATGCTGCGCAGCGAGCAGTACGCCATGTTCGCCGAGGCGCTCGCCGAGCGCGGCGTGGTGCTGCGGACCGACGCTGCGCAGTACCGGCGGGCGCACGAACTGCCCGGCTGGTACGCCGCACTCGCTCCGGTCACCCCGCGCTCGGTCTGGACCACGGGCGCGGAGCGTGCCGACTTCGACCGCGCCCGTGTCGCACTGGGCGCGGGACCGGCGGTACTGCGCGACTACAGCAAGTCGATGAAGCACCACTGGGACGAGGCCGCGTACATTCCCGACCTCGCCGACGGCGCGGCGGCGTGGCGCGTCGCGCGCCGGTTCCTGGAGCTGCGCGAGGACGACTTCGTGGGCGGATTCGTGCTGCGGCGCTTCGAACACTTCACCTCCGCCGAGGTCCGCACCTGGTGGGTCGACGGCGAGTGCGTCCTGATCGGACCGCACCCCGACAGCCCGGACGCCGCCGCGACGGCCGAGGTCGACCTGGCCCCGGTCGCACCGCTGATCGCCGGGCTCGGCCTACCCTTCGTCACCGTGGACCTCGCGCTGCGCGCCGACGGTGTGTGGCGGGTCGTCGAACTCGGCGACGGACAGGTCAGCGACCGGCCCGCCACCGTCGCACCGCAGACACTGATCGCGGCCCTGTCCACCCAGCCCCGCTGACCGGCGGTACGCGTCCACAGCGAGTGGTCGGGCCTCAGCTTCGGGGAAGCACGGTGATGGCCGCGACGGCGCTGTTGACGACGGCGGCCGTCACGGTGCGGGTCACGGCCTCCGCTGCGGCGGTGGCGCCCCAGTCGCCCCGTTCGAGGTCCTTTGCGCGCTCGATCACCGGCGACGTCCACGGGATCTCACGATCGAACTGGGGAAGCGTTCCACTGGCGGAGAGCAGTGCCGCGAGCGCCGCGACCCGGACCGACGGCTCCGCACCTTCCACGAGGACCTGCCGGACCTCGGCCAGCAGGCGTGCACGCCGGTCGGTGCCGCCGTCCCGCAGGGTCGTGGAGCGGAACAGACCGAGCACGGTGCGCGCTTCCTGGCGGATGTCGCCACGTCGGACGAGTCGGTCCAGCACCGGCTGGCGTAGGCCGGGGCCGATCGCCGCCAGGACGGTCTGCGCGCTGCGGGGCTTGTCCGAGACGTAGTCCCAGGTCGAGCGCAGGAGGTCGTCGGAGGGTTCGTGCTCCGCGACGCCGCCGATCAGGCCCTTCGCCGTGGTCGCCAGGTGACCGCCGAGCGCGAGGTCGGCGAGGACGGCTCCGGCGAGGACGTAGAAGAGGGTGTTCTCTCCGGCGACGGTGCCGGACCGGGGCTGGAAGAGAAGCAGGAGAAGATCCTCGGCCAGGGTCGGCGGGTCCGAGGGCTTCCAGGTGTCGACGGTCATCGGCGGGGCTCCCAGCGGAAGAGTCGGGTGGCGAGGGCGACGGCGACGGCGACCCATCCCAGCGTGGGCGCCAGCAGGAGCAGGGAGTCGGCCACGGCGACGCCGCCGTTCCACGCGTTCATGGTCAGCTCGGTGGCCGCGCCGCCGGGCAGCAGCCGCTTGAGCCAGGCGAGGTCCGCCGTGCCGGTGATGCCCACCCAGCTTGCCGCGGCGATCACGCCGAGCGTGACCGGAAGCGTGGTGACCTGGGCGTGCTCGGGTGAGTTCGTCAGGCCTGCGGTGGCCAGCGCCAAGCCGACCATCATGGCGAGGGTGGCGATGGTCGCCACCATGAGCAGGAGGACGTCGGAGGGCTGACCGGCGACGACGGCCAGGGCGATGAGGATGGCGGTCACCTGCACCACGGCGAGGACGACGACGGGAAGCAACAGACCGGCGAGGATGCCGGTGTCGCTCTCGGCGGTGGAGCGCAACCGCTTGAGGAACAGGTTCTGCCGCCGCGAGGCCAGGGTGGTGACGGCGGTGGCGTAGAGCCCGAACGCGGCCACGGTGAACATCACGATCGCCGCGATGTAGCCGAGGCTGCCGATGGCGGCGAAGGTCTCGTGCTGGCGGACGAAGAACACACAGACCGCGACCGGGACGATGAGGCTGGTGATCAGGACCAGCCGGTTGCGGAAGATCTGGATCAGCTCGCTGGACGCGATGGACAACACGGTGACACTCCTGTCGAAGGTGCGGTCAGTTACCGAGGGCGCGGAACACGTCGTCGAGCCGGGTCGGTCCGGCCGTGAGGTCCCGCAGCTCCACGGCCTGGTCCTCGGCCCACCGCAGCAGCAGGTGCAGGTCCTTCTGCAGGGCGAAGGTCTCGGCCACGACCGTGCCGTCGGCGTCGACGACCGCCGCCAGCGGCAGCGCCGGCACCGCCGTGGGCAGGGTGAAGCGGATGACCGCCGGCAGGGTACGGGTCAGCTCCGTGACGCTGCCCTCGCGGTGCAGACGGCCCTGGTGCATCAACCCGATCCGGTCGGCGCGCTGCTGCGCCTCCTCCAGGTAGTGCGTGGTGAGCACGATGGTCGCACCGTTCTCCCGCATCCGGTCCACTGTCGCCCAGACGTCGTCGCGGGACTGGATGTCCAGGCCGGTCGTCGGCTCGTCCAGGAACATCAGCTCGGGGGTGCCGTAGGCGGCGGTGGCGAAGTCGAGCCGCCGCTTCTCACCGCCGGAGAGCTGCGAGACCCGCCGGCCGGCCCGCCCGGTGAGGTCCACCAGGTCGAGTACCCGGTCGACATCGTCCGTGCGCCGGGTGAGCCGGCCGACCAGACCGACGGACTCACGAACCGTGAGGTCCGGGGAGAATCCGCTCTCCTGGAGCATCACGCCCATCCGGGGACGTACCGCGCGGCGGTCCTGCGGGCTGTGCCCGAAGACACGCACCGTGCCGGAGGTCGGCTTCCGGTGCCCCTCGACGACCTCCAGGGTCGAGGTCTTCCCGGCCCCGTTGGTGCCGAGCAGTGCGTACAGTTCGCCGCGCCGGACCTGGAAGGAGAGGTCCCGTACGGCGTGGAAGTCGCCGTAAGTAAGGTTGAGTCGTTCGACGTCGATGACTGGTGTGCTGGACATGCCTCCATGACAGCGTCGATCGTCGTCACCCGTCAGTGCGATCACGTCATGACCGGATGTGACGTGGTGTCACTGGTCGGGACCGGTCACTGCCGGATACTGGGGTGGTGACTGCAAGATCGGCGCGCTTCACCGAGTCGACGCGGGGACGGCTGCGTCGGATCAACCTCATCACCTCCCTCCCGCCGGTGGTGCTCGCCGCGCTGCTCCTGCTGTACCTCGACTCGCGTACCTGGTGGCACGCTCTCGTCCTGGCCCCGGGGGTGGTGGCGGCCCTGGTCGCCTTCGAGCGGTGGACCGCGGACGACCTCGCGCGGGTCGCCCTGCCCTGCCTGATCGTCGCGGCAGCGGTGTGGCCGGTCGGTGCGCTGGTCACCGGCAGTCCGAACGCCTGGTGGGGGGTCTGCGCCGTGGGCTCCCTCGCCCTGCGCGAGGTGAGACGGCGCGTGCTGGCGGCGGTCGCGCTGCTGGCCTACGTCGCCGCCGTCGGTGCGACACGACTCCTGGTGGAGCGCGACGACGTACGCCAGGTCCTGGTCGCCTACGTCCTCGTTCCGGCCGCCCTCACCGTCGTCGTGACGCTGATGACGGTGGTGGGGGAACGGTTCTACGACCTGATCCGGGAACTCGAGCAGACCCGGGAACGCGAGGCGGAGTTGGCGGTCGTGCGGGAACGGTTCCGCTTCGCCAGCGACCTGCACGACATCCAGGGCCACACCCTGCATGTGGTCAAGCTGAAGATCGCGTTGGCGCAGAAGCTGATGGTCCGCGACACCGCACGGGCGGAGAAGGAACTGCGGGAGACGTACGCGCTGGTCAGCGACACCATCGCGCAGACCAAGGAACTCGCCCACGCGTCTCGGCGGCTCAACCTCACCGCGGAGATCGAGAACGCGAAGAACCTCTTCGAGGCCGCCAGTATCCGAGTCCGGGTGACCCGGGAGGGCGAGGTCGACTCCCGGGTCGGTGAGCTACTCGGCCAGGTGTTGCGCGAGACGACCACCAACATCCTGCGGCACGCGCAGGCGACCCAGGTCCAGATCACCCTCTCCGCGTCGGGCATCACCATCGTCAACGACGGCGTGACCGGGGACGGACCCGCCGAACTCAGCGGACTGTCCGTTCTCGGCAAGCGGGTGGCGGACGACGGAGGCGAGTTGACCGTGCAACAGCGACAAGGGCGGTTCCGGACCGCCGCGACGTTTCCGCCGGTTCCCGTCGGCACCCCCTCGACCGTGGGCAGGGACGAGCGATGACCACCATCGTGCTCGCCGACGACGAGGTGCTGCTGCGGTCGGCCCTGGCCGCACTGCTTCCCCTGGAAGGGGACATCACCGTCCTGGCCGAGGCGCACGACGGCCAGTCCGCCGTCGAGGCCACCCTGCGGCACCGGCCGGACGTACTCGTCATCGACCTGGAGATGCCCGGCGTCGACGGCCTCGGCGCGGTCGCGGAGATCCGGCGCACGCTACCGGACCAGGTGGTCCTCATGCTGACCCGGCACGCCCGTCCCGGCGTGCTGCGCAAGGCGCTGCGGCTCGGCGTCCAGGGCTTCGTCAGCAAGTCCGCCGAACCGGCCCACATCACCTCGGTCGTGGCCACCCTGCACGCGGGCAAACGCTGGATCGACCCGGACGTGTCCGCACTGGCCATCACCGAGGACTGCCCGCTCACCGAACGCGAGGCCGACGTGCTGCGGGTCACCGGCGAGGGCTACTCGGTCGCCGACATCGCCGTCCGACTGCACCTCGCGCCCGGAACCGTCCGCAACTACCTCTCCAACGCGATGCGCAAGACGCAGACCCGGACCCGCCACGAAGCGGCCCGGTACGCCCGCGAACACGACTGGCTCTGAGTCGGGCCGGAGAGTCGAGGACCGGCAGACCGGCGGACGGACTGCAGTGGACGGCCTGCCCGGCGGACGTGGTGGTGCCGCCGGCGGTACAGGCACAGGTGCAGTGCACGACGGTGCCGGTCCCGCTCGACTACGGCGACCCGGACGGCACCCAGATCGAGATCATGGTGTAGCGGATCGCGAGCACGAAGCTGGAGAAGCGGCGTGGTGTGCTGATGTTCAACCCGGGCGGGCCGGGTGGCACCGGCCTGGACCAGCCGGGGTTACTCATCGGGCAGGGACTGCCGGCCAGCGTCATGGACGCCTACGACCTGATCGGAATGGACACCCGAGGCGTCGGGCATTCCGCGTCGATGAGCTGCAACTTCACCGCCGCCGACGACTACTGGGCGAACATCCCCCCGTACGCGGTCGACGACGCGGCCGTCATCCGGCAGGCGGAGATCGCCGAAGAGGTCGCCGCCCGCTGTGCGGCGAACGACCCCGACGGGCGGCTGCGACACCTGACCACCGCCAACATGACCCGCGACCTGGACCTGATCCGCGCCACGCTCGACGAGACGAAGGCCAGCTTCTACGGGGCGTCCTACGGCTCGGCGCTGGGTGCGGCGTACGCCTCGATGTTCCCGGCCAGCACCGACCGGATCGTGCTGGACAGCAACCTCGGCGACACCCACCTCGACCGGGACGGACTGCGCCGGTTCGCGCTCGGCATGGAGCAGACCTTTTCCGACTTCGCGACGTGGGCGGCGGCACGGCACGACTCCTACGGGCTCGGCCGGACGCCGCAGCAGGTACGCAAGACCTACTTCGCCATCGCCGAGCGGCTCGATCGAACGCCATCGCCCGACGGGCTCACCGGCCCCATCTTCCGTTACCTGACCTTCGCCCACCTCTACGGAAAGATGCAGTACGGCAACCTCGCCCGGACCTGGCAGGCGTACCTCGACCCCTTCGAGACGCCGCAGCTGGCGGCGGCGGAAACCCCGAGCCCGAACGACAACGCCTTCACCGTGTTCCTCGCCGTGACCTGCAACGACGTCGGATGGGCCGAGGACGTGGACACCTACCGCCGCGCCGTGGCCGAGGACCGCAAGCGGTACCCGCTGTTCGGTGCCGCCAGTGCGAACATCACCCCCTGCGCCTACTGGACGCACGAGCCGTCCGAACCGCCCGTCGCGATCAGCACCGAGGGACCGCGCAACGTGCTGATCCTGCAGAACCGACAGGACCCGGTCACCCCGTTGGCGGGCGGCAAGCTGCTGCGCGAGAAGTTCGGGCAGCGTGCTCGGCTGGTGACCGCCAACGAGAGCGGGCACGGCGTCTACGTGCTCGGCGGCAACGCCTGCGCCCTGAACCTGACCACGTCGTACCTGGTCCACGGCACGATGCCGACCACCCACAGGACCTGCCGATGATTCCGCTTCACGCGTTAAGGCCAGATCGAATAGGCACCTTGCCGCCGCTGTCGGCCATGCGACACCTTTCTGCTCTGCAGGAATTGCGGAAGCAAACGGCATGATCGCTTCGTGCATAACCGGACCAGGATCCTTGCTCTCGCCCTTGTCGCGCTCAGCGTCGCCGGCTGCGGCGACAATCAGCCCAATACACCCACCGCGCCCGCTGCAGTCGGGTCCAGTACTTCCCCTGCAGCCTCTGCTTCCGCCCCGGCCACGCGGTGGGACGCGAGCGCCGTTCTCGACAGGTTGACCGGCGCAAGAGTTGGCCTGACCAGAGGGGCGGTCCAGGATGAAGACACTGATCCCAACGACCTTCTCGGCCGTCCCAACGGCTACACGTCCCGGGCCTCAGCTGACCTCCCTAGCGGAGACAAGGATGGCGAGAAATACACCGTCGATCGCGGCCTTGTGATAGAGGTCTTTCCAACGAAGGACGACGTCGACCGGCGCTCGACATACATCCAGGACGCGTTGAAGGCGCTGCCGGTTCTGGGTACTGAGTACCACTATCGGGCCGACGAAGGCCGAGTGCTGGTGCGCGTGTCAGGAAAGGTGAAGCCGTCGGCGGCCAAGAAGATCGAGCAGGCTGTCGCCGATTTGTAACCGGTCATGAGGCGTGAGGCTCCCGCATGCCGATGTCGTCAAGTGGGATGCCTCGCCTCTATGTGCGTCGGAGCAAGTGGAGACCGCTGCTGGCCGTACCCAGGCTCCACTCACGAGCGGTTGTTCAGCGCCATGTCGCCTAGTACTCCAACGTCACTTCGCCTGTCTGCGCTGGTAGTGGGATCGTCGGGCTTGGGCTTGGGATGTTCGCCGCCAGTATGACCAGTGCAGGG
>NZ_JBVHKD010000019.1:0-89457 GCF_055559695.1 Micromonospora sp. NPDC023869 | reverse complement strand
GGAAACGCCCGGTCACATTCCGAACCCGGAAGCTAAGCCCTCCAGCGCCGATGGTACTGCACCCGGGAGGGTGTGGGAGAGTAGGACACCGCCGGACATCTTCTCGATTTAGGGCCACCCCCACTGGGGGTGGCCCTAAACGCATTTATGGGCCGACCGCTGTAGCCCGACCGCTAAAGCCCGATCGTGGCAGCCAGAACCGGGACAGCGCGTCGGCCCGCCGGCCGCTAGCGTCACGCGAGTGACGGCGCCCACCGACCGCCCCGGGCCACCAGCACACGACCGGACGATGCCGGGCCCAGTGCCGGGAGCAATGCCGGTATCCGAGGAGACGGCGCACTCCGGAAGAACGAGGTCGGGGCTGTGGCGTAGCCGGGATTTCACCGTGTTCTGGGCGGCGCAGACGGTGTCGGTGGTCGGTGACGGGTTCGCGTCGGTGGCCGTACCGCTGCTGGTGCTCCAGGTCACCGGGTCGGTGGCACTGATGGGCCTGCTCACTGCGGTCGCGGGGGTGGCGTCGGTGGTCACGGCCGTGTTCGCCGGGGTGTTGGCCGACCGGGTGGACCGGCGTCGTCTGCTGATCTGTGGTGACCTCGCACGGGCGGTGCTGTTCACGGCCGTACCGGTGGCGTGGCTGTGGGGACCGCAGCTCTGGCTGCTCTATCTCGTGCTGCCGGCGAGTGCCGCCGTGGGGATGGTGTTCCGGGTGGCGTACGTGGCGGCGGTGCCGGGGCTCGTCGACGTCGGGCGGATCACCGAGGCCAACGGCAAGCTGTCGGCGAGCTACGCGGTCGCCGGGATCGGGGGACCGCTGCTGGCCGGTCTGGTGGCGGCGCGCTTCGGGTACACCACCGCGGTGGCGGTGAACGCCGCGAGCTTCGCCGTGTCGGCGGTCGGGCTGACCGCCGTACGGCTGCGGCAGGCCCGGCGGGAACGGACCGCGACGACTCTGGCGGCGCTGCGGGGCGAGCTGCTGGACGGTGCCCGGTTCCTCTGGCGGCATCCGGTGCTGCGGAGCCTGACGCTGCTGCTGTCGGCGTTCCTGTTCCTCACCTACGGGCTCGACGACGTGCTGATCTATCACGTCGGGCACGACCTGGGCGGGTCGGAGCGTACCGTCGGCGCGGTGTTGGGGCTCGCCGCGCTCGGCACGGTCCTCGGCTCGCTGGTGGTGGCGCCGTTGCGCCGACGGATCGGGTTCGGGCCCACCTGGTCGGGCAGCATGGTGGTGGCGGGCGTGGCCGTCGCGGCGGTCGGGTCGGCGGGTACGGTGCCGGCGGTGGCGGCCCTGGCGGCGGTGTACCTCGGCGGGGTGGCGATCGGTGCGATCTGCTCGTTGTCGCTGCGACAGGAGGTGACGCCGAATCATCTGCTCGGCCGGGTCACCTCGGTGTTCTGGGCGACCCACTACGCGCTCGGCCCGATCGGCGCGGCGGTGGTGACGTGGGGCGCGCAGGGGTACGGCGTACCCCTGGTGTGCCTGCTCGCCGGTGCGGGGTGCGTCCTGGTCGGGCTCGCGGCGCTCGCCACGCCGGTGGCGCGGGCCGGCGGGCGGTGACCCGACGGCGGGCGTCAGTGCCGGGTCTGCACGGCCTCGCGGATCTGTCGCAGCAGCCCGGCGGACTCGTCGATCGAGCGGGACGGGAACATGGCGAGCACCACGCTGCCGTGGTCGGCCCAGCCGCAGACCGCGAAGTCACCGCCCTCGCCGCTGGTGCTGCCGCACTTCATTACCCCGGCGAGCCGGCCCGGGGAGACGGTGCGTAGGCCGTCGATCGCGCCGGTCTCGTCGCCCATCAGCGTGAACAGGCTCTCCAGGTCCCGCTCCGGTTGCCACAGCAGCGTGGTGCCGCCGAAGAGGAGCACCGAGCGGGCGCTGTCGGCCGGGTCCTGGTAGACCGCGCCGAAGCTGCTGTCCAGCCGGATGTCGGCGGCGAGGCCGCTACGCAGGTAGTCGGCGGTGCTGACCGCGCGGTCGCTGGTGTCCTGGCGCAGGCCGGCGACCTCACCCGGAGTGCTGATCCGGGCGTCCTTCTGCTGCATGATCCGCCAGCCCCAGGAGCCCAGGGTGCCGACGCCCGCGAACACGAGGACCGCGATCAGGGCCACCGTGATCCGCCAGCGCCGGGACCGGACGGCACGCCGTTCGGGGCCGGCCGCCGCCGCGGGTTGGTCCAGCTCGATGGGCTCGGCGGTCAGGTCGACCAGCGGGGTGCCGTCGTCGAGGTGGTGGAGGCTGCGGCGCGCGTCGGACATAGCCGACACCGTACGCGAACCACAGGTGGCGCACGTCGGGTCCGCCGAAGCGCTCCGTAGACTTCGAGGGTGACCGAGAACCTGGATGCCCGACGCCTCGATGCCCCGACCCTAGCCGGCCAGTACCAGCCCGGCGAGGTAGAGCAGCGACGGTACGAGCAGTGGGTAGCCGACGGTCGCTTCCGGGCGTCGGCGGAGAGCGAGCGGCAGCCCTTCACCATCGTCATCCCGCCGCCGAACGTGACCGGCTCGCTGCACATGGGCCACGCGCTGGACCACACCGTGCAGGACGCCCTGGTGCGGCGTAAGCGGATGCAGGGTTTCGAGGCGCTCTGGCTGCCCGGCATGGACCACGCCGGCATCGCCACCCAGAACGTGGTCGAGCGGCAGCTCGCCGCGCAGGGCCTGTCCCGCCACGACCTGGGCCGGGAGAAGTTCGTCGAGCGGGTGTGGCAGTGGAAGGCGGAGTCCGGCGGGGCCATCCTCGGCCAGATGCGCCGCCTCGGTGACTCGGTGGACTGGGACCGCGAGCGTTTCACCATGGACGAGGGCCTGTCCCGCGCCGTGCAGACCATGTTCAAGAAGCTGTACGACGACGGCCTGATCTACCGGGCTAACCGGATCATCAACTGGTGCCCGCGCTGCCTGACTGCGCTTTCCGACATCGAGGTGGAGCACTCCGACGACGACGGCGAGCTGGTCTCGATCCGGTACAGCGACGACGTGGTGGTGGCCACCACCCGGGCCGAGACGATGCTCGGTGACACGGCGGTGGCGGTGCACCCGGACGACGAGCGGTACCGGCATCTGATCGGCACCGAGGTCGAGCTGCCGTTGACCGGGCGGCGGATCCCGATCGTCGGGGACGCCCACGTCGACCCGTCCTTCGGCACCGGCATGGTGAAGGTCACCCCGGCGCACGACCCGAACGACTTCGAGATCGGGCAGCGGCACGACCTGCCCGCGCTGACGGTGATGGACGAGCGGGGTGTGATCACCGCGCCCGGCCCGTTCCAGGGGCTGGACCGGTTCGAGGCCCGCCCGGCGATCGTCGCGGCGCTGCGCGAGCAGGGCCGCATCGTCGCCGAGAAGCGGCCGTACGTGCACGCCGTCGGGCACTGCTCCCGGTGCCGCACCACGGTGGAGCCCCGGCTGTCGTTGCAGTGGTTCGTCAACACCTCGCCGTTGGCCAAGGCGGCCGGTGACGCGGTGCGCGACGGGCGGGTCCGGATCGAGCCGGCGGAGCTGGCCAAGCGCTACTTCGCCTGGGTCGACAACATGCACGACTGGTGCATCTCCCGCCAGCTCTGGTGGGGCCACCGGATCCCGGTCTGGTACGGCCCGGACGGCGAGGTGGTCTGCGTCGGACCCGACGAGGAGCCGCCGACCGGTGCGGGCTGGCACCAGGACGAGGACGTGCTGGACACCTGGTTCTCCAGCGGCCTGTGGCCGTTCTCCACGCTCGGTTGGCCGGAGCAGACCCCGGACCTGGCCAAGTTCTATCCGACCAGCGTGCTGGTGACCGGTTACGACATCCTCTTCTTCTGGGTTGCCCGGATGATGATGTTCGGCCTGTACGCGATGGACGGCAAGCAGCCGTTCGACGTGATCGCCCTGCACGGCATGGTCCGTGACGAGCACGGCAAGAAGATGTCCAAGTCGTTCGGGAACGTCGTCGACCCACTGGACTGGATCGACCGGTACGGTGCCGACGCGACCCGCTTCACGCTGGCCCGGGGCGCCAACCCGGGTGGGGACGTGCCGGTCAGCGAGGAGTGGTGCCAGGGCTCGCGGAACTTCTGCAACAAGCTCTGGAACGCCACCCGGTTCGCCTTGATCAACGGTGCGCACGCCAGCGGGCCGATGCCGACCGCCGACAAGCTGTCGACCGTCGACCGGTGGATCCTGTCCCGGTTGGCGCACGTCACCGCCGAGGTCGACGAGCAGTTCGAGGCGTACGAGTTCGCCAAGGTCTGTGACCTGCTCTACCACTTCGCCTGGGACGACGTCTGCGACTGGTACGTCGAGCTGAGCAAGCCGGTGCTCGCCGGCGGCGGTGAGGCGGCCGAGGTGACCCGTCGGGTCCTCGGTCACGTGCTGGACCACCTGCTGCGGCTGCTGCACCCGGTGATCCCGTTCGTCACCGACGAGCTGTGGACCGCGCTGACCGGCGGCGAGACGCTGCTCACCGCGGCGTGGCCGGCGGCCGACCGGGCGCTCGTCGACGACGCCGCCGAGGCGGAGGTCGCCACCCTGCAACGGGTGGTCACCGAGGTCCGTCGGTTCCGTTCGGACCAGGGCCTGCGCCCGACCCAGCGGGTCGCCGCCCGGCTCGACGGGCTGGCCGGCGCTGGTGTCGCGGCGCACGAGCCGCTGATCCGGTCCCTGGCCCGGCTGGACGCGGCCGGCGACGACTTCCAGGCCAGCGCCACGCTGGCCATGCCGGGGGAGGTCAGCGTCGCGCTGGACACCCGGGGCTCGATCGACGTGGCCGCCGAACGCGCGCGGCTGACCAAGGACCGCGCGGCGGCGGAGAAGGAGGCCGGGCAGGCCCGGGCGAAGCTGGACAATCCAGCGTTCGTCGGCAAGGCCCCCGAGCCGGTCGTCGCCAAGATCCGTCAACGACTGGCCGTCGCCGAGGCCGACCTGGCCCGGATCGACGCCGCACTGGAGGCGTTGCCCTCGTGAGCGACGACCGTACCGAGAACACCGAGCGCGGCCGGGGCCGTGGCGACCGGGCCGCGCACGCCGCGTTCGCGCAGGCGGAGGCGGAGCTTGCCGGGCGCGGCTTCACCCGGATGGTCTTCGAGCTGGACCGCATTTCGTCCCTGCTCGACCTGCTGGGCAGCCCGCAGCGTGCGTACCCGTCGATCCACCTGACCGGCACCAACGGCAAAACCTCCACGGCCCGGATGATCGACTCGCTGCTGCGGGCGTTCGGGCTGCACACCGGCCGGTACACCAGCCCGCACCTGGAGACCGTCCGGGAGCGGATCAGCCTGGACGGCGAGCCGGTGGACGAGGCCCGGTTCGCCTCGGTCTATCAGGAAATCAAGCCGCTGGCCGAGCTGGTGGACGACCGGTCGGCGGAGCCGCTGACCTACTTCGACATGACCACCGCGTTGGCGTTCGCCACGTTCGCCGACGCGCCCGTGGACATCGCCGTGGTCGAGGTGGGTCTCGGCGGTGCCGAGGACGCCACGAACGTGATCCAGGCCGGGGTGTGCGTACTCACCCCGATCGGGTTGGACCACACCGAGTGGCTCGGCGACACGCTCCAGGACATCGCGGTCGCCAAGTCCGGCATCATCCACCCGGGAGCCACGGTGATCTGCGCGGCGCAGGAGGAGGAGGCCGCCCGGCCGATCCTGCAACGCTGCGCCGAGGTGGGCGCGACCGTCGCCCGCGAGGGCTCCGAGTTCGGCGTGCTGCGTCGGGCGGTCGCCGTCGGCGGGCAGGTGCTGACCCTGCAAGGTCTGGGCGGGGTGTACGAGGAGGTGTTCGTCCCGCTGCACGGCGCGCACCAGGCGCAGAACGCGGCGCTGGCGCTGGCCGCCGTCGAGGCGTTCCTCGGCGCCGGGGCGCGGCGGCAACTGGACCTGGAGGCGGTCCGCGAGGGCTTCGCCACGGCCAGTTCGCCGGGCCGCCTGGAACGGGTGCGGACCGCCCCGACGATCCTGTTGGACGGCGCGCACAACCCGCAGGGGATGGCGGCCACGGTCACCGCGTTGCAGGAGGAGTTCGCGTTCAGCAAGCTCGTCGCGGTGGTGGGCACGCTGGCCGACAAGGACGCGGCCAGCCTGCTGGAACTGCTGGAACCGGTGGTCGACCAGGTGGTCGTGACCAGCAACAGCTCGCCCCGGGCGTTGCCGGCCAAGGAGTTGGCCGCGCTCGCCGCCGAGGTGTTCGGGCCGGACCGGGTCGAGGTCGCCGAGGAGATGCCGGACGCGATCGAGGCGGCGGTGGCGTTGGCCGAGGAGGACGTACCGGGTGAACTGGCCGGGGTCGGGGTGCTGGTCACCGGCTCGGTGGTGACCGTGGCCGACGCCCGCCGACTGCTGAAGCGATGAGCGGGCCGACGGGCCCGGCCCGCCCGGACGAGACCCCCGAGACCATCACCGGTGGCGGTGCCGGATCGGGGCAGCCCGAGGGCGTGCCCGGGACGGACGGTGACGGCCCGCCGGGGCAGCGCCGGTCCGGGCTGCGTGATCCGCAGCGGGCGGTACGCGGACTCGGCGCGGGCACCCTCGCGCTGGAGGCGCTGGTGCTGCTGCTGGCGATCCAGCCGATCCGGGTGGTCGGCGGTGACCTCGGAGGTCCGGCCCTCGCGGCGGTGGTGACGCTGGCCGTGCTGGCGGCGCTGCTAGCCGGGCTGATGCGCCGGCCCTGGGCGTGGCAGGCCGGCACCGTGTTGCAGGGGTTGCTGCTGCTGTCCGGGCTGCTGCACTGGGCGCTGTTCGCGCTGGGCGTCATCTTCGCGCTGGTGTGGGCGTACGCATTGCACGTCCGGCGGGTGATCCTGGGCTGACCGGCGTCCGTGCCGGCCGGCGGGTCACGCCTCGGCGCGCTCCCGCCACTGGGTCAGTGCGATGCCGTGCCCGTCCGGGTCGCGGAACGCCGCCGCCCACACCTCCAGCTTGGTGCCCCGGTTGACCACCCGGGGCGCGTAGGTGAAGCGGACGCCCGAGTCACGCATCCGCTCGTAGGCCGACTGGATGTCGTCGACGTCGAGGTTGACGTGCACCAGCCGCCGGTTCATCGGTTGGGCGCCGGTCACCTCGCGCAGCACCAGCCGGGTGGCTCCGGAGGCGAGGACCGCGTTGCCGTTGCCCCGGTCGACCTCGCGGAAGCCGAGCCGGTCCCGGTAGAACTCCAACGATCGGGGCAGCTCGGTGACGAGCAACGTGATGCCCACGCCGCTGATCGGGGCGGCCGGGTCGGCGGCGTCCGGGTCGAAACCGAAGATCGCCTCGTCCAGTTCCCGGTCGTCGACCGGCAGATCGTCGGCCCCGGCGCTGTCCCCGGCGTCGGTCGCCGTGTCCTCGTCGGTCGGCGTACTCGGCGTCGCTGCCGTGCCTGAGGCGGACGCGGTGCGCGGGGTCGCCGCCGCCGCGTGGATCGGCTCGTCCTCGCGTGGTGCCGACCGGGTGCGCTCGCCGGTCACCGGGTACGGGTCGTCCAGCGGCAGGTCCAGCGGGTCGAGGGGGCCCGTCGGGGCGGGCGGCGGGGCGGCCGGTCGCCCGACGGTCGGCGCGGTGCCGGGGCGGTCGTCGAGCGGCAGGTCGGCGAAGAGGTCGGTCTCCTCCGGGGCGGTGGCGGTCGCGGCGAACCGCTCCTCGGCCGGGGTGCGCGGCGCGGGCGTGGCGCGCCGGGGCAACGGGCTGTCGCTGCTCTGCTCGACCACGGTGCCCTCCAGCACCACCGGTCCGCCGGGGCGCTGGCGGACCCGGATCGGGTCCCGGGGCTCGACCGGCTCGATCGGGTCGTCCCGGAGCGGAGCGCCGAGCGGGTCGCCCAGCGGGTCGTGGAAGTCGTCCTCCGGCGGCCGGTCGGCCCACGGCGGGGCCTGCTGCCCGATCAGCACCTCGTCCGGCGGGACCTGCCCGGTGAACTCGTCGGCGAACTCGGGCGGCAGGTCGGCGGTGCCGGCCTCGGCGTGGGTGGGCACCTCGTCCCAGAGCACCCGCACGTGTCGCGGGTCGTCCAGTGCCACCCGGATCGGCAGCGTCTGACCCAGCGACGGCCACTTGGCCACCGGCACCCGAGGCTCGATGATCTTCTTGGACCGGGGCGGGAGCCCGGGCGCGTCGATCACGAGCTGGAGTTCGCAGCGGCCGAAGGCGTACTGGGTGGGTGGTTCGGAGGCGCTGTGCACGTGCCCGGCGCCGACGACCCAGGTGCGCCCGCCGCCGCGTACGGTGGCCAGCGCGATCGCCAGCACCAGCAGGGCGACACCGAGCGCCACGATGGCCCAGCTCGTCATGCCCAGGCCGAACAGCACGACGAAACTGGCCACGGTGCCGAGCACCGCCGCGATCAGTTTGCGTACCGGTGCGATGGGTCGGTTCCCGCCGTTCGCCACAGTGGACCTCCCGGGTGGTCAGGGCCAGGCTAGGCCGGATCGGGGGCCGGGGGAAGGTCCGACCACCGCGCCGGGGCCGGGACCGGGTCGCTAGGCTGACCGTACCGAGCCCGACCGGCTTACGCCCTCAGGAGGAACCCAGCGTGTCCAGCAGCAGCCCGGACGAGCGCACGCTCGTACTGATCAAGCCCGACGCGGTCCGCCGCGGCCTGGTCGGCGAGATCGTCTCCCGCTTCGAGCGTAAGGGGCTGCGAATCGACGCGATGGCGTCCCGGACGATGGACGCCGCGCTGGCCGACGAGCACTACGCCGAGCACGTGGATAAGGCGTTCTATCCGCCGCTGAAGACGTTCATGACCAGCGGTCCGTTGGTCGCGCTGGTGCTCTCCGGCGACCAGGTGATCGACGTGGTGCGGGGCCTGATCGGCGCCACCGACGGACGCAAGGCCGCCGCCGGCACCATCCGGGGCGACCTCGCGCTGTCCAACCGGGAGAACCTGGTGCACGCCTCCGACTCCCCGGACAGCGCCAAGCGCGAGCTGGCGCTCTGGTTCCCCGAGCTGGGCTGACGACCGCGACGGGCCGGCCCAGCGACGGGCCGGCTTACCTCGCCCAGGGCAACTTGTCCGGGTTGGCGACCAGGAAGATGTCGGTGATCCGACCGTCGGCCGTGCCGAGCGTGATCGCGTACCGGGCGCCGCCGGCGGTGACCACCACGGCGGCCGGCTGGCCGTTGAGTTCGGTGCGGTGCACGGTGAGCGGCCAGCCCTTCTCCCGGACGCCGAGCAGGAACCGGACCACCCGGTCCGCGCCGGTGATCGGGTTGCGGGCGGCGCTCACCCGACCGCCGCCGTCGCTCCACGCGGTCGCGTCGGCGGCCACCAGCTCGGTCAGCCGCCGCAGGTCGCCTTCACCGGCGGCGGCGACGAACGCCTCCAACAGTCGCTCCTGCTCCGCCCGGTCGGCGGTGAACCGGCGCTGCTCGCGCCCGATCCGGGCGGCGGCTCGGTGGTGCAACTGCCGGCAGTCCTCGGCGGAACGGTCGAGCAGCTCGGCGATCTCGGCGTACGGCAGCTCGAACGCGGTGTGCAGGACATAGACCGCGCGCTCCGGCGGGGTGAGCCGCTCCAGCAGGTGCAGTAGCGCGGTGGAGAGCGAGTCGCGTAGTTCGGCCCGCTCCAACGGACCGAACGGTGACGGTGTCGTCGGTACCGGCTCCGGCAGCCACTGCCCGACGTACGCCTCCCGGTTGGCCTGCCGGGCCCGCAGCCGGTCCATGGACAGGTGGGTCACCACCCGGGACAGGTAGCGGCGTGGCTCGGCGACCCGGCTCCGGTCGACGCGGGCCCAGCGCAGGTAGGTCTCCTGGAGCACGTCCTCGGCGTCGTACCGGCTGCCCAGCAACCGGTACGCCAGGCCGAGCAGCATCGGCCGGTGCGCGTCGAGCGCACCGGCCGCCTCCGCCGCCTCGGCCGGGTTCAGTCGTCCGACGGGAGATCGTTGCGGAAGGTCACCGCGATCCGGTTCCACACGTTGATTGTGGCAATCGCCAGGACCAGATCGGCGAGTGCCTTCTCCGGCCAGACCTTCGCCGCGTCCTCCCACACGTCGTCGGGCACCCCGTGCTCGCCGAGCCGGGTGACCGCGTCGGTCAACGCCAGCGCGGCGCGTTCCCGCTCGTCGAAGAAGGGCGCCTCCCGCCAGGCGGCCACCGCGAACAGCCGCCGGCTCGACTCACCCGCGCCGAGCGCCTCCTGGCTGTGCATGTCGACGCAGAACGCGCAGCCGTTCAGGATCGACGCGCGCAGCTTCACCAGCTCCAGCACGGTGTGGTCCACGTTCGCCCGGACGTACTTCTCCAGCCCCATCACGGCGCCGAACGCCTCCGGCGCCACCTTGGCCACGTTCATCCGCTGCATGACAACCCTCCCGGTATCTCGTTCCGACACCACCACGACGGGCGGGGCGTGTCGGGGCGTGACAGGTCGACGCTGTGACGCCCGTCATGCGCTCGGTGACGCTCGGCGGGGCGGGGTTATCGGGAGGAGGGGGACGGGCGGCGTGGGTATCATGGGTGGGTATGGCGATGATCCGGCTATCACCGGTGAGCCTCCGGAAGAACGGCCGGGTCGCCCCGGCTCAGTAGAACCGGACGGGTCCGGCCCGTCACAGCCGGCCAACGAGCGGGTGGTCGTACTCCGACCACCAAGCGGGGTGGTACCGCGGGCCCGGCCCGGGGCGCCGGTGACGGCGTACCGGTGACGGCTCGTCCTCGCAGACCCACACGACAGTGAGCGTCAGCGAGGAGAGCGACCCCCGATGGCCTATCCGTTGCACGACCCGACCGCCACCGGCGTCCCGGCCAGCCCGGACCTGCCCGCGGTCGAGCGCCGGGTGCTGGAGCACTGGACGGCCGACAAGACCTTCGAGGCCAGCGTCGAGCAGCGTCCCGCCTCCGGTCGGCAGTCGTCCGCCGCCGGCGGCGGCTCCGCCGACAACGAGTACGTCTTCTACGACGGCCCGCCGTTCGCCAACGGTCTGCCGCACTACGGCCACCTCTTCACCGGGTACGTCAAGGACGTGGTGCCGCGTTACCAGACCATGCGCGGCCGGCGGGTGGAGCGGCGTTTCGGCTGGGACTGCCACGGCCTGCCCGCCGAGGTGGTGGCCGAGAAGCAGCTCGGCATCACCAGCAAGGCGGAGATCCTCGACCTGGGCGTGGCCCGGTTCAACGAGGCGTGCCGCACCTCGGTGCTGGAGTTCACCCAGGACTGGGAGCGGTACGTCACCCGGCAGGCCCGCTGGGTCGACTTCGCCAACGACTACAAGACCCTCGACCTGGACTACATGGAAAGCGTCATGTGGGCCTTCAAGACCCTGCACGACAAGGGTCTGATCTACGAGGGCTTCCGGGTGCTGGCGTACTGCTGGCGGTGTGAGACGCCGCTGTCGAACACCGAGACCCGGATGGACGACGTCTACCGGGACCGGCACGACCCCACGTTGACCGTGTGGTTCGCGCTGACCGCCGACGAGTCCGCGCCGGAACTGCTCCGGGGGCCGGTCCGGCTGGGCGTGTGGACCACCACGCCGTGGACGCTGCCATCGAACCTGGCGCTGGCCGTCGGGCCGGACATCGAGTACGCGGTGCTGGAACGCGACGGCGAACGGTACGTCGTCGGCGCCGGGCGTCTCGGCGCGTACGCGAAGGAGCTGGAGGAATACCGGCAGGTCGGCACGGTACGCGGCGCCGACCTGGTCGGGCGGCGGTACACCCCGCTGTTCGACTTCCTCACCGAGCAGGCCGGGCCGCAGGCGTACCAGGTGCTCGGCGCGGAGTTCGTGACCACCGAGGACGGTACCGGGATCGTGCACCTCGCCCCGGCCTTCGGCGAGGACGACCAGAACGTCTGCAACGCGGCCGGCATCCCGACCATCGTCACCGTCGACGACCACACCCGGTTCACCGGGCTGGTCCCGCCGTACGAGGGCGAGCAGGTCTTCGACGTCAACAAGCCGGTGATCCGGGAGCTCAAGGAACGGGGGGTGGTGCTGCGGCAGGACACCTACACCCACTCGTACCCGCACTGCTGGCGCTGCGACACCCCGCTGGTCTACAAGGCGGTGTCGTCGTGGTTCGTCGCGGTGACGACGTTCAAGGACCGCATGGTCGAGCTGAACCAGCAGATCAACTGGACGCCCGGACACATCAAGGACGGCTCGTTCGGCAAGTGGCTGGCCAACGCGCGGGACTGGTCCATCAGCCGCAACCGGTTCTGGGGTTCGCCCATCCCGGTGTGGCGCTCGGACGACCCGAACCACCCCCGGGTCGACGTGTACGGGTCGCTGGAGGAGATCGAGCGGGACTTCGGCGTACGCCTGACCGACCTGCACCGGCCGGCGGTGGACGAGCTGGTCCGCCCCAACCCGGACGACCCGACGGGCCGGTCCATGATGCGCCGCGTGCCGGAGGTGCTGGACTGCTGGTTCGAGTCCGGCTCGATGCCGTTCGCCCAGGTGCACTACCCGTTCGAGAACCGCGACTGGTTCGAGAACCACTACCCGGGTGACTTCATCGTCGAGTACATCGGGCAGACCCGGGGCTGGTTCTACACCATGCACGTGCTGGCCACCGCGCTGTTCGACCGGCCGGCGTTCCGTAACTGCCTCAGCCACGGCATCCTGCTCGGCTCGGACGGGCGCAAGATGTCCAAGAGCCTGCGCAACTATCCGGACGTCTACCACGTCTTCGACTCGTACGGGTCGGACGCGATGCGCTGGATGCTGATGTCGTCGCCGGTGCTGCGGGGCGGGGACATGCCGGTCACCGAGTCGAGCGTGCGGGACGCCGTGCGGCAGGTGCTGCTGCCGCTCTGGAACGTCTGGTACTTCTTCTCGCTGTACGCCAACGCGGACGGGTACCAGGCGCGGCGCAAGACCGACGCGGTGGCGACCGACGCCGGCAGCCTGCTCGACCGGTACGTGCTGGCCAAGACCAACGAGCTGGTCGACACGGTCGGCGCGCAGATGGACGCGTACGACATCTCGGGGGCCTGCGCCACCGTCCGGTCCTACCTGGACGCGCTGACCAACTGGTACGTGCGTCGTTCGCGGGACCGGTTCTGGGCGGGTGACACCGAGGCGTTCGACACGCTCTGGACGGTGCTGGAGACGCTGTGCCGGGTGGTGGCGCCGCTGGCGCCGCTGACCGCCGAGGAGATCTGGCGCGGGCTGACCGGCGAGCGGTCGGTGCACCTGACCGACTTCCCGCGCGCCGAGGACTTCCCGGTCGACCACGAGCTGGTGGCCGCGATGGACGCCACCCGGGCGGTCGCCTCGGCGGCACTGTCGCTGCGCAAGGCCAAGGGCCTGCGGGTCCGGCTGCCGCTGGCGAGGCTGACCGTGGCCAGCCCGGCGGCCGAGCAGCTACGACCCTTCGCCGACCTGGTCGCCGACGAGGTCAACGTGAAGGAGGTCGTCTTCACCGACGAGGTGTCGGCGTACTGCCAGCAGGTGCTCACCGTGGTGCCCCGGGCGCTCGGTCCCCGGGTCGGCAAGCAGGTGCAGCAGGTGATCAAGGCGGTCAAGGCGGGGGAGTGGGAGTTGGTCGACGGCGCCCCGGTCGCCGCCGGGGTCACCCTGGCCGAAGGCGAGTACGAGCTGCGGCTGGTCGCGGCCGACGCCGAGCACTCCGCCCCGCTGCCCGGCGGTGAGGGGGTGGTGGTGCTGGACACCGTGGTCACCCCCGAACTGGCCGCCGAGGGGCTGGCCCGGGACGTCGTACGGGTGGTCCAGCAGGCCCGCCGCGACGCCGACCTGGACGTCTCGGACCGTATCGTGGTGTCGGTGTCGGCCTCGGCGGAGGTGCGCGCGGCGGTGTCCGGGTACGCCGAGTTCGTGGCCCGCGAGGTGCTGGCGGACAGCGTCGACTTCGCCGACGAGTTGGACGGCTTCGCCGGTGAGGTCGGCGAGGGCGAGCAGGTGACTGTCGCGGTGCGTCGCGTGTGAGGATGAGTCGACGTTAGGAAGGGTCCCCTTCTATACACCAGGCGTTAGTAGGGGACCCTTCCTTACATCTCATCCAGCCTGCGGACCGGCACCACCTCGCGCAGGTCGGCGTGCGACGGTCCGCTACGGTGACACCGCCCCTACCCCACTCGATCCGCCGGAGGACCAGTGCCGCTGCTCTACACCATCGGCAGGTACACCGTGGCCCCGGCGCTGCGGCTGGCCTTCCAACCGAACGTGGAGGGGCTGGAGCACATCCCGGCGTCCGGCGGCGCGATCTTCGCGGGTAACCACCTGTCCGTGGCCGACGAGTTGTTCCTCGGCACGGTGGTGCCACGGCACCTGGCGTTCTGGGCCAAGTCGGACTACTACAAGGGCACCGGGGCGAAGGGCGCGTTCCACCGGTTCGTGCTCAACGGCCTGGGTGCCATCCCGGTCGAGCGGGCCGGCGGGCGGGCGGCGTTGACCGCCTTCGACGCGGCGATCCCCGCTCTCCAGGGCGGCGACCTGGTCGCCATCTATCCCGAGGGGACCCGCTCGCCGGACGGCCGGCTGTACCGGGGACGCACCGGCACCGCCCGGCTGGCGCTGGCCGCCGGTGTCCCGATCATCCCGGTGGGCATGATCGGCACCGACAAGGTGCAGCCGATCGGCGCGCGGATGCCGCGACCCGGGCGCACGAAGATCACCGTACGGTTCGGCAAGCCGCTGGACTTCACCGGCCGCCCGGCGGACCGCACGTCGCTACGGGAGATGACCGACGAGCTGATGGCCGAGATCCAGAAGCTCACCGGCCAGGAGTACGTCCCGCGCTACGCCCCGCCGCGCGCGAAGCCGCCGACACCGGGCGAGCCGACGCCGAACGGTCCTGCCACGGGTGAGTCGACTCCGGGTCAGCCGACCGCGGGCTGAGCGAGGGACCGAGGCGACCCCCGCTCAGCCGCCGTTCGTCGAGACGATCTGCCGCCGCATCGTGGCGAGCAGTTGCGCGCTGTCGTCCACCGAGAGACCGGTGAAGACCGCGCTGGTGATGCTGCCGTGGTCGACCGAGGTGCAGACCACCACCCCGACGCCGTCGACGGTGCCGACGGCGCACCGCTCGTGCCGTCCCCGTACGCCGGTCTCCACGACCTGCGCCTCGCCGAGCGAGTACTGCTGGGTGAGCCGTTCGATCTCGCTGTCGGCGTCGGCCGAGGGGGCGAAGCGGAAGCCGGTGCCGCCGAAGACGGTGACCTGCTTGCCGGCGCTGGTGGCATAGATACCGGCGAAGGTGCCGTCGGCGAGCAGGTGCGCCTGCCGCACCTGTGACTCCAACTGCCGGGCGGCCTGCGTACTGCGGTCGTCCTGGCGGAGCTCCAGGTCGGCGACCTGACTCGGCAGCGAGGCGCTCGCCGGGTACTGGCTGGCCATCGGGACCCCGTAGTAGGCCGGGCAGCCGCAGCAGCAGGCGATCGTCAGCAGCAGCACCCACGGCCAGCGGCGGCGCTTGCGGCGACGGGCGTACCCCGGGGGCGCCTGCCAGCCCGGCGGCGGCGCGGGAGGCCCGGCCTTGCGGCCCCGCCAGCCCCGCACCGGCGGCGGAGCGACCGGTGGGGCCGGTGGCGGAGCGTGTCGCACCGGCGGCTGCGCGACCGGCTGCGGACGACCCGGCGCCGTCGGCGGCCGCATCGGCGCGGCGGGTGCCGGCGGGGCGGGACGGCCGGCCTGCGGCGGGTACGCAGCGGGCTGGTGTGCCGGTGGCGCGGGTGAGACCGGTGGTGGGTACGCGGCCGGCTGGTGTGCCGGTGGGGCGGACGACACCGGCGGTGGGTACGCGGCGGGCCGGTGCGCTGGCGGCGCGGGTGAGACCGGCGGCGGTACGGGGGTGTAGGACCGGGTCGCCGGCGGTGCGGGGTAGGACAACGTGGGAGGCGGCAGGGCGGGCATGTCCGACGAGGGCAGATGCCAGCCGCTGGTGTCGACGCCGGCCCACGGGTCCACCGGGGTCTGGTGCTCCGGCGCGTCGGCCGGCGCCACCGGCGGCAGCAGGGTGGGCTCGGCGGACTGGCCCCAGACGCGACGGCGCGGCGGTGGCGGCGGTACGGCGGCCGACCCGCTCCAGCGCGGCGCGGGCTCCTCCACAGCCGTCGCATCGGGCACGGGCGTCGCCTCGGGCATCATCCGGGTGCCCTGCGGACCGACCTCGGGAGGCGGTGCCACGGTGGTACGCGCGTCGTCCTCGGACGGCGTCGAGTCGTGCCGCCCGTCGGCCTCGTCGGCGGGCCGGGTCGAGTCGGCCTCGGTCACCGGCCGGGTCGAGTCGATCTCGTCCACCGGCCGGGTCGGGTCGGGCGCGGTTCCGGCCCGGGTGGGGGCGACCTCGGCTCGGGTCGGGTCGGGCTCGACCCGCGTCTGATCGGGCGCGACCTCGGCTCGGGTCGGGTCGAGCGGTGCGGCTGGTGGGGTGGGGCGGGACGGTTCGGCGGGACTGGTCGGGTCGGCGTCGCCGACCGGCTGGGTCTCGTCCGCCGCCGAGGTGGTGGCAGGCGGTGCGGGGTCGAGGGTCTGCTCCTGGGTGACCGCTGACTCCCCGTTCCGGTGTGTGTCCGGACGGTTCCCGTCGACCGGCCGGTCTGCTCCCGGCTGCGGCTCCGGCATCGCGGCAATCTCCTCTCACGCCGACCCGAGGTTAGTACCGGGGTGCCACCGGGGCCGAACCAGGCCGGTACCCACGTCCGTGCCCACGCCCGGTGACGGTGGCCGGTGACCACCGGCCACCAGGTGACGGCCGACAGCCACATCCGGCAGATGCTGTGCGGACGAGGACCGATTCCGGTGGAGCACTCCTCGGCCAGGTGTGGCGTGGTGGCCGGTGGGCGGGCGCGTACCCTTGGGCATCATGAGCGTCCCGTCCACCACTCCGCGTGCCGTCGCGGCCAATTCCGTCTGGCCCCGGCTGGAGCCGCTGTTGCCCCAGGTGACCAAGCCCATCCAGTACGTCGGTGGCGAACTGGGTGCGGTGGTCAAGGACTGGGACTCCGCGACCGTGCGCTGGGCGTTGATGTATCCGGACGCGTACGAGGTGGGCCTGCCCAATCAGGGCGTGCAGATTCTCTACGAGGTGCTCAACGAGCTCCCCGACACGCTCGCCGAGCGGACGTACGCGGTCTGGCCGGACCTGGAACGGCTGATGCGTACCCACGAGGTGCCGCAGTTCACCGTCGACGCGCACCGCCCGGTCGGTGACTTCGACCTGTTCGGCGTCTCGTTCGCCACCGAGCTGGGCTACACCAACCTGCTCACCGCGATCGACCTGGCCGGTATTCCGCTGCTCGCGGCCGACCGCACCGACGCCGACCCGGTGATCGTGGCCGGCGGGCACGCCGCGTTCAACCCGGAGCCCATCGCCGACTTCGTCGACGCCGCCGTGCTCGGTGACGGCGAGGAGGCGGTCCTGGAGATCACCGCGATCGTCCGGGAGTGGAAGGCGGAGGGCTCGCCCGGTGGCCGGGACGAGCTGCTGCTGCGGCTGGCCCGCACCGAGAGCGTCTACGTGCCGCGCTTCTACGACGTGGACTACCTGCCCGACGGCCGGATCCAGCGGGTCGTGCCGAACCGGGCGGACGTGCCGTTCCGGGTGCACAAGCGCACCACGATGGATCTGGACGCCTGGCCGTACCCGCGCAAGCCGCTGGTCCCGCTCGCCGAGACGGTGCACGAGCGGTACGCGGTGGAGATCTTCCGGGGCTGCACCCGGGGCTGCCGGTTCTGCCAGGCGGGCATGATCACCCGTCCGGTGCGGGAACGGTCCATCACCACGGTCGGGCAGATGGTGCAGCAGGGGCTGGAGTTCTCCGGTTTCCACGAGGTGGGCCTGCTGTCGCTGTCCTCCGCCGACCACTCCGAGATCGGTGACATGTGCTCCGGCCTCGCCGAGCAGTACCAGGGCACCAACGTGTCGCTGTCGCTGCCGTCGACCCGGGTGGACGCGTTCAACATCGATCTCGCCCAGGAGCTGTCCCGCAACGGCCGTCGGACCGGTCTGACCTTCGCCCCCGAGGGCGGGTCGGAGCGGATCCGCAAGGTGATCAACAAGATGGTGTCGAAGGACGACCTCATCCGCACCGTGGTCACCGCGTACACCAACGGCTGGCGGCAGGTGAAGCTCTACTTCATGTGCGGCCTGCCCACCGAGACCGACGAGGACGTCCTCGAGATCGCCGACATGGCCCACGAGGTCATCCGGGCCGGTCGGGCCGCCACCGGCTCGAAGGACATCCGCTGCACGGTCTCCATCGGCGGGTTCGTGCCGAAGCCGCACACCCCGTTCCAGTGGGCGTCCATGCAGCGCCCGGAGGTCATCGACCACCGGCTCAAGCTGCTCAAGCAGGCGATCAACGCGGACCGTTCGTTGGGCCGGGCGATCGGCTTCCGCTACCACGACGGTGAGCCCTCGCTGATCGAGGGCCTGCTGTCCCGGGGTGACCGCCGGGTCGGCGCGGTGATCCGCCGGGTGTGGGAGAACGGCGGCCGGTTCGACGGCTGGAGCGAGCACTTCTCGTACCAGCGCTGGGTGGAGGCGGCCACCGAGGTGCTGCCCGGGTTCGGGGTGGACCTCGACTGGTACACCACCCGCGAGCGCGAGGAGCTGGAGGTCCTGCCCTGGGACCACCTGGACTCCGGCCTGGACAAGGACTGGCTCTGGCAGGACTGGCAGGACTCCCTCAGCGAGTACGAGCAGGACGACTGCCGCTGGACGCCCTGCTTCGACTGCGGCGTCTGCCCGGCCATGGACACCGAGATCCAGATCGGCCCGACCGGCCGGAAGCTGCTCCCGTTGACCCCGGTCAACGGTCTGAAGCTGCCCACCGGCGCGCAACAGTGACCCCGGGGCCCCGGGTGGGGCCCGACACCGAGGAGCAGGACGATCAGTAGGAAACCTCAGCCCGAGGGCGGCCAGGCGCCGGTCGTCCAGCGCGTCCGCATCCGGTACGCCAAGCGCGGCCCGCTGCGGTTCACCTCGCACCGGGACTTCGCCCGGGCGTTCGAGCGGGCGCTGCGCCGTGCCGGCGTACCGGTGGCCTTCTCCCAGGGGTTCACCCCGCACCCGAAGATCTCGTACGCCAGCGCCGCGCCGACCGGCGTCGCCAGCGAGGCGGAGTACCTGGAGATCGGCCTGCGCGAGCCGGTGGACCCGGCACAGTTGCGCGAGGCGCTGGACACGGCGCTCTCGCCCGGCCTCGACGTGCTCGACGCGGTGGTGGCCACCGGCAGCGGTCTGGCCGACCGGATCCAGGCGTCCCACTGGCGGATCGAACTGCCGGAGGTGGACCCCGAGGTCCTGGCCAAGGCGGTGACCGCGTTCCTGGCCGCCGACGAGGTGCTGGTGGAGCGGATGACCAAGCAGGGGCGGCGGACCTTCGACGCCCGCGTCGCCGTCACCCGGATCGATATGATCACCTCGTCGGCGACGCCTTCCGTGGCCCCGGCCGTACCGTGTGCGATACTCGAACTGGTCGTGCGGCAGGTCACCCCGTCCGTACGGCCCGATGACGTCCTTTCCGGCTTCCGCGTGGTGGCCGGCCTGGAGCCGCCGGTAGCCCCGAAGGTGACCCGGCTGGCTCAGGGCACGCTGACCGCGCAGGGTGCGATCGTGGATCCGCTGGACGCGGACCGCGACGGGGCAACCATCGGCGGGCGCTGACCGACGGTCGGTGCTCAGACAGGCAGACTTCGCCGGTCGCGCACGCCCGTGCGCCCGGGGAAACACCTTTGCGGCGACCCTGCGTGGCAGCGCTCACCCGCGCCCGGGGCAGCCAGAACTGGAGAACGTCCATGCTCGAGAACGAGCCCGAGGGCGGCGAACGGACCGGTGCGAACCCGGCCGGCGAGACCGCTGACGACAGCACCACCGGCACGGCGGGCGCCGCACCGGCGGCCCCCGACGCGTCGGGGGAGACCTCCGGCACCGTGAGCGGCGCGGCCGACCTGGGCAGCCCGTCCGCCGCCGAGGCACCGCCCCGCAGGCGGGCCACCCGTCGCCGGGCCACCCCGGTCACCCAGGCGGAGCAGACCGACGCCCCGATCGAGGCGTCCAGCACCCCGACACCGGGCAGCTCGGAGGCCCCGCAGGCGGAGGTCTTCGCCCCGGTCTCCGGTGACCTGGACGAGGCGCCGAAGACGCCCCGGCGACGCCGCAAGGCCACCACCGCGTCGAAGGCCGCTGAGGAGCCGCTGGCCGCAGCCGAGGTCGAGGCGGCCGGTGGGGACGTCGTACCACCGGTCAAGGTGACGCGTACCCGTCGGAAGAAGGCGACCCCGCCGACGGCCGAGGTCCCGGCCGTCGCCGAGGAGACGGTGGCCGAGGAGCCGGCACCTGCGGCCGGTACCGACTTCGGCTCGGCCGCGCTGCCTACCGAGGGCGCCGCGCCGGTGGAGTCCACCGAGACCGACCCGGCCGAGCCGGTGACCCCGCAGGGGGAGGCCACGGCGGAGGAGGCCGCGACCGAGCCGGCACCGGAGCCCCGGTCCCGCCGCCGGCGTGCCGCGCTCACCGCGCCGACGGTGCTGTTCATGGCGCCGGAGGAGGTCACCGCAGCCCGCGCCGCCAGTGCCGCCGCCGCTGCGGCCGCTGCCGCACCGGCCGCCGCTGAGGAGCCGACCGAGGAACCGGCCGAGCCGACCCGGCGTCGCCGTCGGGGTCGGCGGGAGCCCGAGCCGGAGCCCGCCGCCGAGGTGGAGGTCGAGGTCGAGGAGGAGCCCGCCGCGGAGGCCGAGGAGGCCGCCGACGACGAGGACGAGGACGGCTCGGGACGGCGTCGCCGTCGGCGTGGCCGCCGGGGCCGGGGCCGGGGCAAGGGCGGCGCCGAGGACCTCGACGACGCCGAGGAGAACGAGGCCGAGGAGGCCGCCCAGAGCGACGCGGACGAGGCCGAGACCGAGTCGGACGAGAGCGGCGACGAGGGCGACGGCGACGGGATGACCCGGCGTCGGCGTCGTCGCCGCCGCCGTGGGGCCGGCGACACCGACGGCGGTGCCGACGACGGCGTACCCACCGTGGTGAAGATCCGGGAGCCGCGCCGCACCGTCGACGAGGTGCAGGGCGTCTCCGGCTCGACCCGGCTGGAGGCCAAGCGGCAGCGCCGCCGGGACGGCCGCGAGCAGCGCCGGACCCGTCCGCCGATCCTGAGCGAGTCGGAGTTCCTGGCCCGCCGCGAGGCGGTCGACCGGGTGATGGCGGTACGCCAGCGCGGCGACCGCACCCAGATCGCCGTCCTGGAGGACGGTGTGCTGGTCGAGCACTACGTGACCCGCAACTCCGCCGCGACCATGGCCGGCAACGTCTACCTCGGCAAGGTGCAGAACGTGCTGCCGAGCATGGAGGCGGCGTTCGTCGACATCGGCCGGGGCCGCAACGCGGTCCTGTACGCGGGCGAGGTCAACTGGGACTCCACCGGCCTGGAGGGGCGGGCCCGCTCGATCGAGCAGGCGCTCAAGTCCGGTGACTCGGTGCTGGTGCAGGTCACCAAGGACCCGATCGGGCACAAGGGCGCGCGGCTGACCAGTCACGTCGCGCTCTCCGGTCGGCACCTGGTGTACGTGCCCGGCGGCAACGCCTCCGGGATCAGCCGCAAGCTGCCGGACACCGAGCGCAAGCGGCTGCGTGACGCGCTCAAGAAGCTGGTGCCGGACGGTGCGGGCGTGATCGTCCGGACCGCCGCCGAAGGGGCCAGCGAGGACGAGCTGGCCCGCGACGTCAAGCGGCTCCAGGCGCAGTGGGAGGACATCCAGGCCAAGTCCACCGAGGGCGGTGCGCCGGTGCTGCTCTACGAGGAGCCGGACCTGGTCATCCGGGTGGTCCGAGACCTGTTCAACGAGGACTTCCGCGAGCTGGTGATCGAGGGCGACCAGTCGTACGACATGGTCGAGTCGTACC
Organism: Micromonospora sp. NPDC023869; assembly: GCF_055559695.1. Classification (NCBI taxonomy): domain Bacteria; kingdom Bacillati; phylum Actinomycetota; class Actinomycetes; order Micromonosporales; family Micromonosporaceae; genus Micromonospora; species Micromonospora sp. NPDC023869. The sequence goes on along the minus strand of NZ_JBVHKD010000019.1, from coordinate 67,696 downwards.
TGTCGCACGTCTCGCCGGACCTGGTCGCCCGGCTGCGCCGGCACGCGGGCACCACCGACGTGTTCGCCGCCTACCGCATCGACGAGCAGATCCTCAAGGGGCTCGACCGCAAGGTCTTCCTCCCCTCCGGCGGTCACCTGGTGATCGACCGGACCGAGGCGATGACCGTGGTCGACGTCAACACCGGCAAGTACACCGGCGCGGGCGGCAACCTGGAGGAGACGGTCACCCGCAACAACCTGGAGGCGGCCGAGGAGATCGTCCGCCAACTGCGGTTGCGCGACATCGGCGGCATCGTGGTGATCGACTTCATCGACATGGTGCTGGAGTCGAACCGGGAGCTGGTGCTGCGCCGGTTGACCGAATGCCTGGGCCGGGACCGTACGAAGCACCAGGTCACCGAGATCACCTCGCTGGGTCTGGTGCAGATGACCCGCAAGCGGATCGGTGCCGGTCTGCTGGAGGCGTTCAGCGAGACCTGCGACTGCTGCAAGGGCCGGGGCCTGGTGATCCACACCGAGCCGGTGCCGGAGAAGCCGCGCTCCGGCGGCACGGAGAAGGTGAAGGCGGTCGCCTCGGTCGCGCCGGCCGCCGAGCAGACCAGCGGCTCGTCGCGGCGTCGCGGTCGGAAGGGCGCCGCCGAGCGGACCGTGGTCGAGGTCACCGACACCGAGGAGACCACCACCGCCACAGCCGACGCCGACTACCACGACACGATGGGCTACGACCTGTCCCGGTACGAGACGGACACCCCGGCCGCCCCGGACGTGGCCGACAGCCAGCAGGGCGAGTCGGCCCGGCTGGCCGCTCCGGACGACCCGGACGCGCTGGGCGAGAGCGACGAGGAGGAGGGTGCCGAGGGTGGCACCGGCCGCCGTCGCTCCCGCCGTGGTGGTGCGCGCCGCCGTACCCGACCCTGACCACGTGGCGGTGAGCCGGACCCGGTCCGCCGCCCCGACGTCGACGAGCCCCGCCCGCGGTGACATCCGCCGGCGGGGCTCCGGCGTTATCGTGGTACCGGTGCGGCCCGGCCGATAACGCCACGGCCGGTGACCGGCCGATGGCCGAGCGCTGACCCGGCCCGGTGGGGGTGGCCCGGTTTGGGACCGGCCCCGACCATGGCGTACGCTAACCTGCGGCGCACTTTGGTGTGCCGAGTTCCCGTGTGCCCGCGCCGCCGTGCCTCTGCTACCCGGCGAGCCGCCGCGGGGACGACCGCCAGCAGCCTCAACGACAGGGAGTCCGCCTCCGATGTACGCGATCGTCAAGACCGGCGGCAAGCAGTACAAGGTCGCCGAAGGCGACGTGATCGAGGTCGAGAAGCTCGCCGGTGCCCCCGGCGACGCGGTGAAGCTCGCCGCGGTGCTCCTCGTCGACGGTGACGACCTGGTGACCGATGCGGCCAAGCTCGCCGAGGTCGAGGTGTCCGGCGAGATCGCCGCGCACACCAAGGGCCCGAAGATCCGGATCCACAAGTTCAAGAACAAGACCGGCTACCACAAGCGCCAGGGTCACCGCCAGCCGCTGACCCAGGTCAAGGTGACCGGCATCTCCAGCGGGAAGTAGGTCGTCCTCAGATGGCTCACAAAAAGGGTGCGTCCAGCTCGCGTAACGGCCGTGACTCCGCGGCCCAGCGGCTCGGCGTGAAGCGCTTCGGTGGTCAGGTCGTCAGCGCGGGCGAGATCATCGTCCGGCAGCGTGGCACCAAGTTCCACCCCGGTGACCTGGTCGGCCGTGGTGGCGACGACACGCTGTTCGCGCTGTCCGCCGGTGCGGTCCAGTTCGGCACCAAGCGCGGTCGCAAGACCGTCAGCATCGTGCCGCAGCAGTAGCTTCGAGGCGAAGCGGGCCGTGGACCTGATGTCCCGGCCCGCTTCGTCATTTCTCACGCGGGGTCGCGCCCCGCTGGAAGGATTGCGGCGTGACGACGTTCGTTGACCGGGTCGTCCTGCACCTGCAGGCCGGCGACGGCGGGCACGGCTGTGTGTCGATCCACCGGGAGAAGTTCAAGCCGTTCGGTGGCCCCGACGGCGGCAACGGCGGCCACGGCGGCAGTGTGTCGCTGGTGGTCGACCCGCAGGTGCACACGCTGCTCGACTTCCACTTCCGCCCGCACGTCAAAGCGCCCAACGGTCGCGGCGGTGCGGGCTCCAACCGGGACGGCGCCAACGGCGGCGACCTGGTGCTCACCGTGCCGGACGGCACGGTCGTGCAGACCGCCGACGGCACCGTGCTGGCCGACATGGTCGGCGCCGGCACCACCTTCGAGGTGGCCCGGGGCGGGCGGGGTGGCCGGGGCAACGCCTCGCTGGCCAACGCCCGCCGGAAGGCACCCGGATTCGCCGAGTTGGGCGAGCCGGGTGAGCAACTGGACGTGGTGCTGGAGCTCAAGAGCGTCGCCGACGTCGGCCTGGTGGGCTTCCCGTCGGCCGGGAAGTCGTCGCTGATCTCGGTGATCTCGGCCGCCAAGCCGAAGATCGCCGACTACCCGTTCACCACGCTGGTGCCGAACCTGGGCGTGGTGCGGGTCGACAACCACACCTTCACCGTCGCCGACGTGCCCGGTCTGATCCCGGGCGCGGCCACCGGCAAGGGCCTGGGGCTGGAGTTCCTGCGGCACGTCGAGCGGTGTGCCGTGCTGGTGCACGTGATCGACACCGCGACGTTGGAGCCGGGTCGGGACCCGTTGGCCGACATCGACACCATCGAGGCGGAGTTGGCCGAGTACGGCGGTCTGGCCGACCGGCCGCGCATGGTGGCCCTGAACAAGGTCGACGTGCCCGACGGCCGGGACCTCGCCGAGATCGTCCGGCCCGACCTGGAGGCGCGCGGCCTGCGGATCTTCGAGGTGTCGGCGGCGACCCGGGAAGGTCTCAAGGAGTTCACCTACGCGATGGCCGAGCTGGTGGAGCAGGCGCGGGCCGCCGTGCCGCCGGCCGAGCCGACCCGGATCGTGATCCGCCCCCGGGCGGTCGACGACGCCGGGTTCACCGTCGAGGTGCAGGACGACGGCTCCTACACGGTGCTCGGTGGCCGCCCGGAGCGGTGGGTACGCCAGACGAACTTCGACAACGACGAGGCGGTCGGCTACCTCGCCGACCGGCTGGCCCGGCTCGGTGTGGAGGAGAAGCTGGCGAAGGCCGGTGCCCAGCCGGGCGACCTGGTACGCATCGCGGACCGGGAGTTCGACTGGCGGCCGACCCTCTATGCCGGGGCCGACTACGTGCCGGGTTCCCGGGGCCGCGACGAGCGGCTGGAGGAGAAGACGAACCGGGCCAGCGCGGCGGAGCGGTTGGCGGCCCGCAAGGCCCGCCGGCAGCGGCCGGCGGACGAGGTGGAGGCGGCGCCGACGCCGGACGACGCCGAATAGCACGCTGCTCGGCGAAACGGGTACAACTGCCAGAAACCTTGGCGAAAACCCCACGGCTTAGCGTGGCGGGATGCTGATCCAGTCCCGCCCCGCCACCGACCCGGAGGTCGCCACCCTCGTCGCCGCGTGGCGGCGCGAACTCGGTGCGACCGGCGGTCCGCGTGACGACGGGGGACACCTGGTGGCCGTGCTGCACGGGCGGGCGGTGGCCTGCGGCGGCGTCCACGACCTCGGCGACGGCCTCGGTGAGCTGTCGGGACTGTACGTGCGGCCCGCGTACCGGCGGCAGGGCATCGCCCGGCACCTGCTGGTCGCCTTGGAGGAGGTGGCCTTCCGGCAGGGCTGCGCGGTGCTGCGGGTGGCCGTCGGCGCGTACGGGCCGGTGGCCGGGGCGCTTTACCGGTCCTGCGGGTACGCGCCGGTCGGCGCGTACCTGGCCAAGCGGTTGCCGGTCGCCGCCTGAGCGGTCCCGCCGCCGGACCGCGTGGTCGTGCCCGGGTCAGGGGCGGTCGAGCGGGTCGTCCAGCCGTCCGCCGGTGCCCGCGCGGTTCGACAGCAGCAGACCGAGGACCAGCATCCCCAGGGCAAGGCCCAGGTGCAGCCAGTTGTCCGCGCCGTTGACCGGGATGAAGTTGGCACCCGCCCGGTCGACGACCACCAGGCCGTAGATCCAGAGCACCAGGTACACCGCGCCGCCGCCGATCAGGAACAGACGTGCCCCGGCCACGCTGCGGGCCAGCGCCAGACCGGCCACCCCGAAGGCGAGGTGGACCAGGTTGTGCAGGACCGAGACCTGGAACACGCCGAGTAGCTTCGCCTCGGAGTGGTGGCCGGCGAAGGACAACTCGCCGTAGTTCGTGGTGATGCCGGGAACGAACCCGAGCACCCCGATCAGGAGGAAGACCACCGCCAGGACCAGGGCGGCGAGCTGGGCGCGGGTTCTGCGCCGGGTCGGCTTCTCCAGCGACCTGTGCGCCATCGTCGTCACCTCCGTGAGCCCGCGACCGTCGCGGGGTGGTTCCCCGGCTCCGACGATCTCGCATGTGCGCCGCCGTCGGGGGCGACTCCGGAGAAATGACGACTCTGGTGGGGCCCTGCGCACCGTGTGCCCCGGTCCGGCACGGCGGGACGAACCCGCCGACCGGGGCGACCGGCGGTGGGCTCAGTCCAGGTCGAACTCGCCGTCCTGGGCGCCCGCGACGAAGGCGTCCCACTCGGCCTGCGTGAACACCAGCACCGGACCGTCCGGCTCGGCGGAGTTGCGCATACCGATGAGGTCGTCGACGAAGGCGACCTCCACCGCCGCCTCCGAGGTGTCGCCCTCGGCCCGCTGCCAGACCGCCCGGGAGAGGTCGAAGTCACCCTTGGGGTGCGCTGTCATTGCGTCAGTCCTCCAGTACAGGGAAATGGGGAAGCTCGTTCGATGCCTCATCGGGCAGGATAAGCGGATGCCGAGCCTGAGCCGTGCAGAGTCGACCGCGCGTGGCGCGTCGATCTCCGTCGTTTCCTACCACGTGGACCTCGACCTCACCGGTGGCGACGAGCGGTTCCGCTCGCTGGTCACGATCCGGTTCCGGGCCACCGACGGGGAGACCTTCGCCGAGGTGAAGCCCGCGAGCCTGCTGGCGGTACGCCTCAACGACCGTGATCTCGATCCGGCCGCGTTGGACGACAACCGGCTCGTCCTGACCGGGCTGGCCGAAGAGAACACGCTGACCGTCGAGGCGGAGATGGCGTACACGAACACCGGTGAGGGGCTGCACCGGTTCGTCGACCCGGCCGACGGCGAGACCTACCTGTACGCGATGTCCTTCCTGGACGACGTGCAACGCATCTTCGCCGCCTTCGACCAGCCCGACCTGAAGGCGCCGGTCACGCTCACGGTCACCGCACCGGAGCACTGGACGGTCGCGGCCAACGGCGCGCTGGCCGCCAACCCGGCCCCCGGGCGCTGGGAGTTCGTCCCCACCCTGCCCATCGCCACGTACTTCTTCACGCTGATCGCCGGCCCCTGGCACGTCCGACGGGACAGCCACGACGGCATCCCGCTCGGGGTGTACTGCCGCCGGTCGCTGGCCGAGCACCTCGACGCCGACGCCGACGAGATCTTCACCATCACGAAGCAGTGCCTGGACCGGTTCCACCAGCTCTTCGCCGAGCGGTACCCGTTCGGCAAGTACGACCAGGCGTTCGTGCCGGAGTTCAACGCCGGGGCGATGGAGAACCCGGGCCTGGTGACCTTCCGCGACGACTACGTGTTCCGCTCGGCGGTCACCGACTCCGAGCGCGAGCTGCGCGCCACCACGATCGCCCACGAGATGGCGCACATGTGGTTCGGCGATCTCGTCACCATGCGTTGGTGGGACGACCTGTGGCTGAACGAGTCGTTCGCCGAGTACCTGGGCACCCGGGTCACCGCCGAAGCGACCCGGTTCGACCAGGCGTGGACGACGTTCGCGCTGCAACGCAAGGCCTGGGGGTACGCCGCCGACCAGCGCCCCTCCACCCACCCCGTCGCCCCCGAGCGGGTGGCCGACGCCGCCGAGGGGCTGCTCAACTTCGACGGCATCTCGTACGCCAAGGGCGCCAGCGTGCTGCGGCAACTGGTCGCCTGGCTCGGTGACGAGGCGTTCCTGGCCGGTCTGAACGACCACTTCGCCCGGCACCGGTTCGGCAACGCCACCCTGGCCGACCTGCTCGACAGCCTGAGTGCCGCCAGCGGCCGGGACCTCACCGACTGGGCGCAGTCGTGGCTGCGTACCGCGCAGGTGAACACGCTGCGCTCCGAGGTGCGGCTGGACGCCGACGGCCGGTACGCCGAGGCGGCCGTGGTGCAGACCGCCCCGCCGTCGCACCCGGTGCTGCGCCCGCACCGCATCGGCGTCGGCCGGTACGCCGTCGACGGCACCACCGAGCGGCAGGAGATCGACCTCGACCCGAAGTCCGACGACGGGCGTACGCCGCTCACCGGGTTGGTCGGTGCACCGGCGGCGGCGGTCCTGCTGCCCAACGACGGCGACCTGACGTTCGCCAAGATCCGCCTGGACCCGGCCTCGGCCGACGCCGTGTCGCTGCTGCTGCCCAGGCTGGCCGACCCGCTGGCCCGGGCGTTGCTCTGGGGCGAGGCGCTGGACGCCGCCACCGACGGGGAACGGCCGGTGCAGGCGGTGGTCGACCTGATCGGGGCGGCGCTGCCCACCGAGACCGAGGTGATCATCGCTGAGGACGTGCTGGCGCTGAGCCGGTCGCTGGTCGACCGCTATCTCGACCCGGCGGCCCGGCGGGCGGCCCTGGACCGGATCGCCGCCGCCTGCCGCCGGTTGCTCGACGGTGCCGCGCCGGGGGAGTCGTTGCAGTTGGCCGCCGCGCGGGGTCTGATCGCCGTGACCACCGACGCCGACCTGCTGGGTGGCTGGCTCGCCGGTCGGGGCGTACCGGCCGGGCTGGCCGTCGACACCGAGCTGCGCTGGTCCGTCCTGGCCCGGCTGGTGGTGCTGGGCGCCGCCGGTGCGCCCGAGATCGCCGCCGAGACGGCCGCCGACCCGAGCGCCGCCGGTGCGGAGCGGGCCGCCACCTGTCGCGCCGCCCTGCCCGACCCGGCCGCCAAGCAGGCCGCGTGGGAGATCATCGTGTCGAACACCGAGCTGTCCAACCGGCTGGTCGAGGCGACGGCCGCCGGTTTCTGGCGTCCCGAGCAGGCGGAACTGACCGCCGACTACGTGACCCGGTACTTCGACGACATGCCGGCCGCCGCGCGGCTGCGTACCCCCTGGGTGGCCGACGGGGTGGCCAAGCTGGCGTTCCCCCGGTACGCGGTGGCGCGATCGACCCGGGAGGCGGCCGCGGCCCTGCTGGCCCGCGACGACCTCACGCCGGGGCTGCGCCGGGTGGTCACCGACGCCGACGACGACCTGCGGCGGGCGCTCCTGGCGCGAACGGCGGTGGCGGCGATGACCGCCTGACCTGGTGTCGTCGGGTCGGTGCCGTGGGTCACGGCCCGGCCCGGCGTGAACCGGATTCGGCATAGGATCATGGTGTGCGGGAAGACATCCGGCGGGTCGGGATCATGGGCGGCACGTTCGACCCGATCCATCACGGCCACCTCGTCGCGGCGAGCGAGGTGGCGGACCGGTTCGGGCTGGACGAGGTGGTGTTCGTGCCCACCGGGCGGCCCTGGCAGAAGGCGGACGTCCCGGTCAGCCCGGCCGAGGACCGCTACCTGATGACGGTGATCGCGACCGCGTCGAACCCCCGCTTCCAGGTCAGTCGGGTCGACATCGACCGGGGCGGTCCCACCTACACCGTCGACACGCTGCGTGACCTGCGCGCCGAGTACGGCCCGAAGGCGCAACTGTTCTTCATCACCGGCGCGGACGCGCTGGAACGCATCCTGAGCTGGAAGGACCTGGACGAGATCTTCGAGCTGGCCCACTTCATCGGGGTGACCCGGCCGGGCTTCGAACTCACCGACGCCCACGTGCCCGCCGACACGGTCAGCCTGGTGCAGGTGCCGGCGATGGCCATCTCGTCGACCGACTGTCGGGCGCGGGTCTCCCGGGGCGTACCGGTCTGGTATCTGGTGCCGGACGGTGTGGTGCAATACATCGCGAAACGGCGGCTCTACCAGGGTGATTAGCCTGTTTCATCCCGATTACTGCGTGAAACCGCCAAGTCGGGAATCCGCCGGGTGTGAGAGGCTTGAGAGCATCGCACGGGTGATCGAGGGAGAACGGTGACAGTTTCGGAACGCGCTCACGAGCTGGCGATGGCCGCCGCCCAGGCCGCGGCCGACAAGAAGGCTCAGGACATCGTCATCATCGACGTGGGCGACCAGCTCGCCATCACCGACGCGTTCCTGATCGCCGCGGCCCCGAACGAGCGTCAGGTGCTCGCCATCGTCGACGCCATCGAGGAAGCCCTGCTCGACCTGCCCGAGAAGGCCAAGCCGGTGCGGCGCGAGGGCGAGCGCGGTGGCCGGTGGGTGCTGCTCGACTACGTCGACATCGTGGTCCACGTGCAGCACACCGAGGAGCGCGAGTTCTACGCCCTCGACCGGCTCTGGAAGGACTGCCCCACCATCCCGTTCGTCGACCGGGACCTGGCCAGCGCCGAGGCCGCCAGCGGATCCGGCGAGTGACCCGGCTGGTCGTCTGGCGGCACGGCAACACCGACTGGAACGCCGCCGGCCGGGTGCAGGGGCAGACCGACGTACCCCTCAACGACCTCGGCCGCGAGCAGGCGCGCCAGGCCGCGCCGCTGCTGGCCGCGCTGCGACCGGACGCCATCGTCGCCAGCGACCTCAGCCGCGCGGCGGACACCGCCGGTGCGCTGTCCGCGCTCACGGGGGTGCCGGTACGCTCCGACGCCCGACTGCGCGAACGCCACTTCGGACGCTGGCAGGGTCTCCTGCTCACCGAGGCGTCGGCACAGTTTCCGTCGGAGTTCACCCGCTGGCGGGCCGGTGACCCCGACCCGGGCGCGGAGATCGAGCCGCTGAGCGAGTTGGGCAAGCGGATGGGCACCGCCCTACAAGAGCTCGCCGACGAACTCGCCGGTCGCACCGTTGTCGTGGCCACCCACGGCGGTGCCGCCCGGCAGGGCTGCGGTCAGTTGCTCGGCTGGGAGCCCAGCGTGCTGCGCGCCGTCGGCTCGCTGCGCAACTGCCACTGGACCGAGCTGCGGCACGACGCCGACCGTGGGTGGCAGATGCGGACGCACAACGTCGGCCCGGTCGACGTGCCGCCGGTCACACCCGCCGGCACCGCATCCGCCCGTCCGGGCTCCGCCGAAGCGGTCTGACGCCGCACCCCACCGATCGGCTACCGTGCCGGGCATGCCCGTCGCGGTCGTGACCGACTCCACCGCCTACCTGCCGCCCGAGCTGGTGCCCGCGCACCAGCTCACCGTGGTGCCGCTGACCGTGGTGCTCAACGGCGTCGAGGGACTGGAAGGGGTCCAGACCTCCCCGGCGGACGCCACCCGTGCGCTGAGCGCCCGGCGGGTCTCGGTGAGTACGTCTCGTCCCTCCCCGGAACAGTTCGTCCGGACGTACCGTCGGCTGCTGGACGCCGGTGCGGACGGCGTCGTGTCGGTGCACCTGTCGGCGGGACTCTCCGGCACCGTGGAGGCCGCCGACCTGGCCGCCGCAGAGTTCGGTGACCGGGTGACGGTGGTCGACAGCCTCTCCTGCGGCATGGGCCTCGGCTTCCCGGTGATCGCCGCCGCCCGGGCCGCCCACCGCGGAGCCGACCTGGCCGCCGTACGCGCCGAGGCCGTCGCCGCGATCGACCGCACCACCATCTACTTCTACGTCGACACGCTGGAGTTCCTGCGCCGGGGCGGCCGGATCAACGCGGCCGAGGCGCTGCTCGGCACGGCGCTCTCGGTCAAGCCGATCCTCTACATGCCGGACGGCGTCATCGTGCTCTGCGACAAGGTACGTACGGCCAGCCGTGGCCTGGCCCGCCTGGTGGACCTGGCCGTCGAGGCGGCCGGTGACGCGGAGATCGACCTGGCTGTACACCACTCGGCCGCACCCCAGCGCGCCGAGACACTGCTGAGCGCGCTCACGGCCCGGCTGGGCGGGCGCCTGCACGACACGTACGTCTCCGAGGCCGGTGCCGCCGTCGCCGCCCACGCCGGCCCCGGCCTCGCCTGCGTCGTCACCCACCGCCACCCCTAGGCTGCTCGCCCCCCGTCCGGCTGGTCTCGCTGCCGCTCGGCTGGGCCCGCTGCCGCCCGGCTCGGCTCGGCTCGGCTCGGCTCGGCTCGGCTCGGCGATCATGGAGTGGTGGTCGGCGGCTCGTGGGTGTTTGACCTGTTATGGCGATGCCGCAACTCCATGATCGACGGGGTGGGTGCGGGGGTGCGGGAAGATGGGCGGGGGTGGGAGGAGGGGCGGATGTCCTGTGTGGTGACCGGTGGTGGGCGCGGGGTCGGGCGGGGGATCGTGGAGCGGCTGCTCGCTGCGGGTGAGGCGGTCGTGATCGTCGAGCGTGATGGCGACGCTATGTCCTGGGTGGAGCATCATGCGGCGAACGGGCGGCTGACGGCGGTGGTCGGTGACGCGGCCGACGAGGGCGTCGCCGGGCGCGCCGCCGACCTGGCCGAGCGAGCTGGGCCGCTCACCGGCTGGGTGAACAACGCGGCGGTGTTCCGGGACGCGTCGGTGCACGACGCCCCGGTCGGCGAGGTGGTCGACCTGATCACCCGCAACCTGCGCCCTGCCGTGGTCGGCTCGGCCACCGCGGTACGCCGATTCCTGGCCGCCGGCACCGACGGCGCGATCGTGAACGTCTCCTCCCACCAGGCCGCTCGACCGGTGGCCGGCTGCCTGCCGTACGCCACCGCGAAAGCCGCCATCGAAGGGCTGACCCGTGCGCTCGCGGTCGAGTACGGCCCGCGTGGCATCCGGGCGAACACGGTCGCCCTCGGCTCGGTGAGCACCGAGCGACACGAGGCGTTCCTGGCGGCGCAGACGCCGGAGCAGGCGGGCCGGGTCGAGGCGGAACTACACCGCCTGCACCCGGTGGGCCGGATCGGCCGCCCGCAGGACGTCGCCGAGGTGGTGGCGTTCCTGCTCTCCCCGGCGGCCGGCTTCGTCACCGGCGTCACCCTGCCGGTCGACGGCGGACGCGCGGCCCTCGGTCTCGATCCGGAATCCCGCTGACCCGGGCCGGTCACGGCAGCGCCCGCCTTACCAGCACCGCCCTGGTGCCGGTCGCTCTCCACCGATGAACCATGCACGTCCTCCCGGTCGCAAGATCGTGCTCGATCCGGGGATCGAGTGGTGTCCGAGCGCGACGATGACCACTCGATCCGGGATCGAGCGTGACCAACGCCGAAGGGCCCTCGGGCGCGGCTGGGGGCTTTTTCGCGTGCTCGATGAGGGGCCGGCATCGTCGCGCTGATCGGCCGGTTCGTGCGGTGGATCAGTCGACCGATCGAGGTGGATGGCAGGACCGTGCGGAAGCAGCCTCGGTCGGCGGGTCCGGCCATAGCACGAACGATGCGTGATCAGGGCGTTGTCCACAGGCGACCGGTTATCCACAGCCGGGGCGATTGACGGCGGCACGCGTCGGGCTCGCCGTCCTAGCCTCGCGCCGTGCCCAATGACGACGAGGAGACGGTGGTCCGGGACCGCCTGTGGCGGCTGATGCCCGGCACGGGAGCGGGCGATGCCCACATGCCTGGCGGCCGGACTGCCCCGGCAGTGGCAGACACCGGCCCGACGCCCTCGCGTGTCACCGGCCCGAATCCGCACAACCTCTCACCGGCGTCGTCGCTGCGGCGTACCCCGATGGAGTGGCCGACCGTTGCGCTGCCCGTGCACGCCACCACAGGCGCCGAGTTCTCGTCGAACATCGGGACCCACGCCACCGGTCCGCCGACCTCGTCGACACCTACCGCCACCGTGGTCGCCGATCCGTATCCTGCGTCGGAGCGAACCGGCCGGTCCAGCGCTGAGGATCAGGCGGACGTCGACGCGACGCCTGCGCTGTCCCGGCTGCCGGGTCCCGGGGCGTTCGACCCCGGACGGCGCGGGGTCCGGGTGCTCGCCGTCGTCGCCGTCCTGGTCGTGGTCGTCGCCGCCGTCTGGGCGTGGCGGTCCCGTCCGCAGGTCGAGCCGGTCGTCGCCGTCACCGGTCCCAGCGGTGCCGCCGACGTCGAAGACCCGTCCGGCCCGGCCGATCGCGAGTCGATGAGCGACCCGTCGGCCGTACCCGCCGGTGAGGTGGTCGTCGCCGTGGCGGGCAAGGTGCGTCGGCCGGGTCTGGTGCGGCTCCCGGCCGGGGCGCGGGTGGCCGACGCCGTCGAGGCAGCCGGCGGGGCGCTGCCCGGGGTGGACGTGGCGATGCTGAATCCGGCCCGCAAGGTGACCGACGGCGAGTTGATCGTGGTAGGCGTACCAGCGCCCACGCCCGCCGCCCCGGCCCCCGGTGCCGCCGTGCCCGGTGCCGAACCCGGCGGACGGGTGAACCTGAACACCGCGACCCTCGCGCAACTCGACGCGCTGCCCGGCGTGGGACCGGTGCTCGCGCAGCGGATCATCGAGCACCGCGACCAACGTGGCGGCTTCCGTGCCGTCAGCGACCTGCGCCAGGTCAACGGCATCGGCGACGCCCGGTACGAGGAGCTGAAGGATCTGGTGACGGTGTGACGGCCGACGCGAAGGTCCCCGATCTGCGGCTGGCCGGACTGGCCGTGGCGGCCTGGCTCACCGCCCTGGCCGGCCTGCACCTCACCGCTGCGCGGACACTGCTGGCGGCCGTGGTGGCGGCGGCGGTGGCCGTGCTGGTCGCGGTGCACCTGCTCGGATTCGTCGGGCGGCAGGGTGCGGTCGCCCGTCGCTTCGGCTGGATCACGGTGGCGGTGTTGATCGGGATCGTCTGCGGCGGCGCGGCGACCTCGGCCCGACTGGCGGTGCGGGACGCCGGCCCAATGCGCGCCCTGGTCGAGGATGGCGGGCACGTCACCGCGGAGTTGGTCGTCCGGGACGATCCCCGGGCGCTACGCGGTGGCATCGTCGGCCGCCCGCCGACGCTGCTGGTGCCGGCCCGGCTGGTGACCGTCACCGGGCCGGCGGGGCAACGGGTCACCGCGCCGGCCCGGATGCTGGTGCTCGCCGACGACCCCGCCTGGCGCGGACTGCTGCCGGGGCAGCGCATCACCGCCGAGGGCCGCCTGACCGAGCCGCGCGGCGGTGACCTGACCGGCGCGGTGCTGCTGGCCGAGGGGGAACCCGTCCGGCTCGGGTCGGCATCGGTGCTGCAACGGGCCGCCGGGCTGCTGCGGGCCGGTCTGCAACGCGCCTGCGCGCCGCTGCCCGACGACCCGGGCGGCCTGCTGCCCGGTCTGGTCGTCGGCGACACCAGCGAACTGCCCGACACGGTGGAGGAGGACTTCCGGGCCACCGGCATGACACATCTCAACGCGGTCTCCGGTTCCAACGTCGCGATCGTGGTGGGGGCGGTGCTGTTGGCGGCCCGCTGGGCCCGGGTCGGGCCGACGTTGGCCGTCGTGCTCTGCGGGCTCGCCCTGGTGGGCTTCGTCATCCTGGTCCGGCCCTCGCCGAGCGTGGTGCGTGCGGCGACCATGGGCGCGATCGGACTCGCCGCGCTGGCCACCGGCCGGCCCCGGGCGGCGGTGCCGGCCCTGGCCGCCGGGATCGCGGTGCTGGTGCTCGTCGACCCGGACCTGGCCGGGGACGCCGGGTTCGCGCTGTCGGTCCTGGCCACCGGTGGTCTGCTGCTGCTCGCGCCACGGTGGCGCGACGGGTTGCGCCGACGGGGCGTACCGGCGGGGGCGGCCGAGGCGCTGGCGGTGCCGGCCGCCGCGCAGTTGGCCTGCTCCCCGGTGATCGCCGGTCTGTCGGGCACGGTCAGTCTGGTCGCGGTCCCGGCGAACCTGCTGGTCGTGCCCGCGATCGCCCCGGCCACGGTGCTCGGGGTGCTGGCGGCGACGATCTCGCCGGTCTGGCCCGCCGGTGCCCAGGCCGTCGCCTGGCTGGCGCACTGGCCGGCGTGGTGGCTGGTGCTGGTGGCCCGGCACGGGGCCCGCGTCCCGGCCGGCAACCTGCCCTGGCCGGGTGGGGTGTCCGGAGCGCTGTTGCTGGCGGCGCTGACCGTGGCCCTGCTGGTGGCGGCGCGGTGGCCGGTGGTGCGTCGCCTGGTGGCGGTGCTCACCACCGCCGTCGTGGTCGGCACCCTGCCGGTGCGGGTGGCGGCACCCGGCTGGCCGCCGAAGGGATGGGTGGTCGTCGCGTGCGCGGTCGGTCAGGGCGACGTCGTGCTGCTGCCGGTGGCGCCGGGGCGCGCCGTCGTGGTCGACGCCGGTCCCGATCCGGCGGCGGCGGACGCCTGTCTGCGACGGCTCGGCGTACGGCGGGTGCCGCTCCTGGTGGTGAGCCACTTCCACGTGGACCACACCGGGGGAGTGGCCGGGGTCTTCCGGGACCGTCGGGTGGACACGGTGGTCACACCCCGGTGGCCGGAGCCGGCGATCGGGCGGGACCTGGTGCACGACACGGCCGCTGTGCACGGCACGCCTGTGGTGGCCGCCCCGGCCGGGTGGCGGTATGCGGCGGGCGCGGTCGACCTGGTGGTCCTCGGTCCGCCCTATCCGATGCGGGGGACCAGGTCCGACCCGAACAACAACTCCCTGGTGCTGCGGGCCACCGTGGCCGGGGTGCGGATCCTGCTCGCCGGGGACGCGGAGACCGAGGAGCAGCAGGCGCTGCGGGAACACCTGCCGCCGTACGGGCTGCGGGCCGACGTGTTGAAGGTCGCCCACCACGGCAGCGCGTACCAGGATCCGGCCTTTCTGGACGCGATCGCACCGGCGGTCGCGTTGGTGCCGGTGGGCGCGGGCAACACCTACGGACATCCCAACGAGGCTGTGCTGGCCCGGTTGAGCCGGGGTGGGGCGCGGGTGCTGCGGACCGACCTCGACGGGGACGTGGCCGTGGTGGTCGGGCCGTCCGGGCTGGCCGTCGTGTCGGGGGGAGTGGACCTGACCAGGGCAAACCGATGAGCGGATCCGACTTATGGAGAAAGGAGGCTAATTGTATATATGTCTGGATTTGCGCTGAGTGCGGGGTCTGCCAGCACAGTACCGACGAGCAGACTGGACCTCGCCGCAGAGCGTGCGAGTATGGGCGGCGTGACCGCCGCCAATGCCGCTCCCATTGTGCTCGTCCTCGGCGACGAGGAGCTGCTCGCCACGCGTGCGGTGGCCGAAACCGTCGCCGCCGCCCGCGCCGCCGACCCGGGTGCGGACGTGCGTGAGTACCAGGCGGGGCAGCTCGCCGTGGGCGAGATCGACGAGATGCTGAGCCCTTCACTGTTCGGCGGACGACGGGTGCTGGTGCTGCGGTCCGGTCAGGACGCCCGCAAGGACCTGACCGCCGCCCTGCTGGCCTACGCGAAGAATCCCGACCCCGAGGTGCAGCTCGTCGTCCAGCATCTCGGCGCGGCCAAGGGCAAGGCGTTCGCCGACGGGTTGAAGGCAGCCGGTGCGCAGGTGCTGCCGGCCACCAAGCTCAAGGGACACCGCGATCGGGTGGCCTTCGTGCGGGACGAGTTCCGCCGGGCCGGTGGGCGCTGCACCGACGACGCGGCCGAGGCGCTGATCGCGGCGGTCGGCAACGACCTCCGGGAACTCGCGGCAGCCTGCTCGCAGCTCATCGCCGACACCGATGGCCGGATAGGTGCCGACACGGTCTCGCGCTACTACCGGGGTCGGGTCGAGGTGAGCGGCTTCACCGTCGCCGACGCCACCATGGTCGGTGACCTGCCCGCCGCCCTGGAGGCGTTGCGCTGGGCGCTGCACGTCGGGGTGGACCCGGTGCCGATCGCCGACGCCCTCGCCGACGGGATCCGCACCGTGGCCCGGGTCGCCTCGGCCGGTCGGGGCAGCCCGTACCAGCTCGCCAGCAGCCTGGGCATGCCGCCGTGGAAGGTCGAACGGGCCCAGCGACAGGCGCGGGGCTGGACGCCGGACGCCCTGGTCGAGGCCATGCGGGCGGCGGCCGAGTGCAACGCGGCGGTGAAGGGTGGCTCCGACGACCGGGCGTACGCGCTGGAGAAGGCGGTCTTCTCGGTGGCCGCCGCGCGGCAGCAGGGCGGCGCCAGATGAGCGGAGCCCTCCGTGGCTCCTGGGCCACGATCCCGGCCGACGAGGAGCGGTATCGGCCGCTCTATGCCCGGGTGCTCGGGCTGCGTGTCGTCAACCCGGGTGGAGTGCTCTGTTTCCTCTTCTTCGAGGGCGCGATCGCGTTGGCCGCCCTGCTCGTGCTCGCCGAGCTGGTGAAGTGGTGGGCGGTGCTGGTGCTGCCGGCGGCGGTGGCCGTCATGGTCAAGCTCAACGACCTGGTGGCGGCCGTGGTGGTCCGCTCCGCGGCCGCCGTGCCCGAGCAGGAACGCGACCGGTTCCGCAAGCAGATGGAACCCGTGGTCGGGCGGGCCCGGGTCGACTGGCTGCCGCACACCGTGCCCGGCGTCGTGCTCCGGTCGGAGCCGCTGCCCACCGTGGACCCGTCGTCACCGACGCGTCCGCCCGCCCCGCCCGCACCCACTCTGCGGCCGGCCCGGCCGGACGTCACGGGCACGACGCCCGCCGGTAGTGGCTCGACCGGATCGGCGAAGGCCGGATCAGCGAAGGCCGGTTCGGACGCCATGTCACCGCGCCCACCGGCTCCGGAGACGTCCAAGGCTCCCGGACGTCGCCGCCGTACCTGCGAACCCGGTTCCTGATCCAGCACCGCCCGACGGGTCCCGAAGACCCGGCCGACGCAGAAGTCGGGCAAGGGCGGCTGAGGCTGTGCGCCGGGCCGGGATGCAAGATCGGTTGCGCCCGAGCCGGGCGGGGGACGTGCGGAAGCCCCGAGGCAGTGCCCCGGGGCTTCCGTCAGGTCTCAGGTCGCTGTCTCAGGCAGCGAGCGACGTGACGCGCTTGGCGATCGCCGACTTGCGGTTGGCGGCCTGGTTGGCGTGGATCACGCCCTTGCTGGCGGCCTTGTCCAGCTTGCGCGAGGCGTCCTGCATGAGGGTGGTGGCCTTCTCGACGTCACCGGCCTCAGCGGCCTCGTGGAACTTGCGGATGGCGGTCTTCAGCGACGACTTGACCGACTTGTTACGCAGCCGGCGCTTCTCGTTCTGCCGGTTGCGCTTGATCTGGGACTTGATGTTCGCCACGCGACAGCCTCGTCTTGATAGCTCGGGTTGGTCAGCTTGTGCGCGCGACGACGAGCATGCGTCATCGCTGCGCGAAAAGCCAGGTTACCAGGTCGGTCGGCACGGGCCAAAACAGCCCTCGTGGGCAGGTGCCGCGCCACCGGGCGTGGTCAGGACCAACCCCGCCGACGGGCCAGCCAACCGAGCGCCTGTTCGCCGGTCCACCGCTGGTGCGTCGGTAGGTGGGTCGACGCGGTCGGGGGTGCCGACGCGGCGGCGGTGAGGTGGTAGCCGGCCAGGGCGGCCAGGGTCACGTCGAGCGCGTCGTCGGGTGCGTCGGCGACGGTCGGGTGGGCGGCGAAGAGGGCGTCGGCGTCGAGGCCGGAGGCGTACCCGGTGATCAGCAGGTTGGCCAGGTCGAACCAGGCCGGGCCGTGGCAGAGCCAGGTCCAGTCGCAGAACCAGGCCGTGCCCGCCACGTCGATCAGGACGTTGTCCGCCCGCAGGTCACCGTGGGTCAGTCCGGTCGTGGCGGCGGCGTACCCGGGGAGCCGGGACTCCAGCGCGGCCAGGTCGGCGATCCGGCCGCGCAGCGGTTCGGGCAGCGGTGGTACGGGTTCCCGGCCGGCGGCGACCTCGCCCCACCAGAGGATGTCGTCGCGGGCGAGGTCGGCGAGCCGGGGCAGCCCGAGGGCGACCAGGTCGGGCGGCGGTTCGGCGAGCGCGGCGGCGACATCGGCGTACCCGGCGAGGGTGCCGGCCAGTTCGGCCGGGTCCCAGGGCAACCGGGGGAGGCGGCCGTGGATCGGTTCCAGGCAGAGCGCGTACCAGTCGGCCTCGAACAGCGTCCAGCGCAGGCGCGGGGCGGGGAGACCGGCGGGCAGGCGGGCGAGGATGGCCGCCTCGCGGGCGTACCAGTCGACCAGGTGCGGCTGCTCGGCGCGGGACGCGGCCTTGACGAAGGCGGTGTCGCCGTCGCCGGTGCGCAGCACCGCGGCGAAGCCCCGGGTGAAACCGGCACCGGCGGTCTCGGCGGCGACGACCGGGGCGCCGAGCCGGTCCGACAGCGCGGCGCGGACCGCCCCCGGCAGGGTGTGCCAGGGCGGGCGTTGGGCGGTCGCGTGGTACGGCACGGGCGGCGGGGCCGGGTTGCTCACCCGACCATGCTGCCCGGTGCGGCGTCGCCGCCGTGCGCCGCGCGCCGGACTCGTCGGGTGCCGCCGCCGTCCGACCTCTCTGTCAGACTGCCGGGTCATGAGGACCGAGGACTTCTGGCAGCTGATCGACCGGGCCCGCGCCGGTGGCGGAGAGCCGGACGCCATCGCCGCCCGCGCCGTCGCGCTGCTCGCCGCCCGTGACCCGGAGGAGATCGTCGGGTACGCGGAACACCAGCGGCGGGTGCTCGCCGCCTCCTACCGGGTCGACCTGTGGGGCGCCGCGTACATGATCAACTACGGTGCCTCGGACGACGGCTTCGAGTACTTCCGGGGCTGGCTGATGACGCGGGGCCGGGAGGTCTTCGCCCGCGCGGTCGCAGACCCGGACTCGCTGGCCGAGTTGCCGGAGGTCCGGGCGGCCTCGCTCAGCGGCGAGGAGTTCGAGTGCGAGGACATGCTCGCCGTCCCGTGGGACGCGTACCGCAAGGCGACCGCGTCCGATATGCCGGTGGTGCGTGAGGCGGCGCGGACGCCGGACCTGAACGACTTCTGGGACTTCGACAACTCCGACGAGGCCCAGCGGCGGCTGCCCCGGCTGGCCGCCCTCTTCGTCGAGCCGCCGCCGGAGTGAGTCCGGGTTCGCCCGCGCGGCGGTCGTCCGCCGGGGACGTGGGAGCATAGAGGGGGCCGGCGGTGCCGGCCCGCTCACGTCAGCCGACCAGAACGGACCGCTGTGCCACCGACGCTCGATCCCGGCGCGAACGCTCCTGGTGCCACCGACCCGGGGCGGATCAGGAACTTCTGCATCATCGCCCACATCGACCACGGAAAGTCGACCCTGGCCGACCGGATGTTGCAGCTCACCGGTGTGGTCGACCCGCGGCAGATGCGCGCGCAGTACCTCGACCGGATGGACATCGAGCGCGAACGCGGCATCACCATCAAGAGCCAGGCCGTGCGCATGCCGTGGACCATCCGCGAGGGCGAGCGGATCGGTGAGCAGGCCGTGCTCAACATGATCGACACCCCGGGCCACGTGGACTTCACCTACGAGGTGTCCCGCTCGCTGGCCGCCTGCGAGGGCGCCGTCCTGCTGGTCGACGCCGCGCAGGGGATCGAGGCGCAGACGCTGGCCAACCTGTATCTGGCGCTTGAGAACGACCTGCACATCATCCCGGTGCTCAACAAGATCGACCTGCCCGCCGCGCAGCCGGAGAAGTACGCCGAGGAGTTGGCGCACCTGATCGGTGGCGACCCGGCGGACTGCATCAAGGTCTCCGGCAAGACCGGTGAGGGTGTGCCGCACCTGCTCGACGAGATCGTCCGGCAGTTCGTCCCGCCGGTCGGCGACGCCGACGCCCCGGCCCGCGCGATGATCTTCGACTCGGTGTACGACGTGTACCGGGGCGTGGTCACCTACGTCCGGGTGGTGGACGGGCGGATCAGCGCCCGGGACCGGATCAAGATGATGTCCACCGGTGCCGTCCACGAGCTGCTGGAGATCGGCGTCATCTCGCCGGAGATGGTGAAGTCCGAGGCGCTCGGGGTCGGCGAGGTCGGCTACCTGATCACCGGTGTGAAGGACGTCCGGCAGTCCCGGGTCGGCGACACGGTCACCATCAACGGTCGGCCGGCGGACGAGGCGCTCGGCGGGTACAAGGACCCGAAGCCGATGGTCTACTCCGGCCTGTACCCGATCGACGGGTCGGACTACCCGGCGCTGCGGGACGCGCTGGACAAGCTCAAGCTCAACGACGCCGCGCTGACCTACGAGCCGGAGACCTCCGGCGCGCTGGGCTTCGGGTTCCGCTGCGGCTTCCTCGGCCTGCTGCACCTGGAGATCATCGGGGAGCGGTTGGAGCGGGAGTTCAACCTGGACCTGATCTCGACCGCGCCGAACGTGGTCTACCGGGCCATCCAGGAGGACGGCGTGGAGATCATTGTCACCAACCCGAGCGAGTACCCGACCGGCAAGATCGCCGAGGTGTACGAGCCGACGGTGCGGGCCAGCGTGCTGACCCCGAACGACTACGTCGGTGCGGTGATGGAGCTGTGTCAGGGCCGCCGGGGCAGCCTGCTCGGCATGGAGTACCTCTCCGCCGACCGGGTGGAGCTGCGCTACACGCTGCCGCTGGCCGAGATCATCTTCGACTTCTTCGACCAGCTCAAGAGCCGCACCAAGGGCTACGCCTCGTTGGACTACGAGCCCACCGACGAGCAGGCGTCCGACCTGGTGAAGGTCGACATCCTGTTGCACGGCGAGCCGGTGGACGCGTTCAGCGCGATCGTGCACAAGGACAAGGCGTACGCGTACGGGACCACGATCGCCGCGAAGCTGCGCAACCTGATCCCGCGCCAGCAGTTCGAGGTGCCGATCCAGGCCGCCATCGGCAGCCGGGTGATCGCCCGGGAGACCATCCGGGCGATCCGCAAGGACGTGCTCGCCAAGTGCTACGGCGGTGACATCAGCCGTAAGCGCAAGCTGCTGGAGAAGCAGAAGGAGGGCAAGAAGCGGATGAAGATGGTGGGCCGGGTCGAGGTCCCCCAGGAAGCCTTCATCGCGGCGCTCTCCTCCGACTCCGGCGACGGCAAGCAGGCGGGCAAGAAGTAGTCGCCAGCCGGGTGCCGGGCCGGTGGGCCCGGCACCCGGCTGCGACGTGCGCGAATGGTGGCGGCATCGACCGGCGACATGGCCGGGATGCCATCCGTGGTGCTCCGATCGGTTTGGGAATTCGGCGTCGAGGGAACTGACTCGCCCGACAGGAAAACCCCGCCGAATGACATCTTCTGCTGAGGAGGGCCACCATGGAGCTCACCGTCTGGGGCATCATCACCGCACTGTTCGTGGGTCTGATCATCGGCGCGCTGGGCCGCCTCGTGGTCCCGGGCCGGCAGGACATGCCGATCTGGCTGCACATGGTCATCGGTGTCGGCGCCGCGCTGCTGGGTACCGTTCTCGCCCGGGCCGCGGGCATCGCCACGGTGACCGCCGGCATCGACTGGGCCGAGCTGCTGGTGCAGGTCGCGCTGGCTGCGATCGCCGTGGCGCTGGTCGCGGGCGTGGGCAGCCGTCGCCGTGGTGTGACCCACCGGTAAACACCCCCATACGCCTTCGCGGGCGCCCGGCCGTCTGGCCGGGCGCCCGCTGGCGTCTGTCGGCGGCACCCCGACTCCCGGAGGTAAGGAAGGGTCCCTTCCTATACACGAGGCGTTAGCAGGGGACCCTTCCTTGCCCCGGCACCCGCGCCTACTGTGGTCGGGCCCCGGGTCCGCGCCGGATCTCGTCCGGCGGATCGCCCTTCCCGAGCTGCGTGAACCGCACTTCTGGGTGATCTCGTGCCGTCTGGGCGCAGAAATTCGGTTTGGGGTTCGATGGGGTCGGGAAATAGCTCTGTCGACGACAGAAAAACCACGAAAACCGTGGGAAGTCTTTTGTAAAGGAGAACGACCATGGAGCTCACCGTCTGGGGCATCATCACCGCGCTGATCGTCGGTCTGATCATCGGCGCGCTGGGACGCCTGGTGGTGCCGGGCCGGCAGCCGATGCCGATCTGGCTGCACATGGTGATCGGTGTCGGCGCTGCCCTGCTCGGCACGGTCATCGCCCGCGCTTCGGGCTTCGCCGAGACCGCCGGCATCGACTGGCGGGAGCTCATGCTCCAGGTGCTGCTGGCGGCCGTCGCGGTGGCGCTGGTCTCCGGGGTGGGCCGCAGCCGCCGGGGTGTCACCCGGTAACAGCTGAGTCTCGAAAGGCGCCCGACCGTCGAGGTCGGGCGCCTTTCGTTGTCGTACGCCCCGGTTTGCCAGTCGCGTACCCCCTCCTCGCCACTCCGTCCTGCGATACCGTCGGGCCCGCCCACTGTCGTAAAGGAATCCTTCGTACTAGGGTGCGACGGAGAAGGTTAATGCCAGGCGGGAGGGGAGTCGCGTGAACAGGTGGAAACGGCTGGTCCCGGTCACCGCCGTGGTGGCCACGACCGCGATGGTGCTGGCCGGCTGCGGTGGCTCCGGTGACGACGCGGCAGACACCAGCAGACTGACGGTCTGGATGATGGGCGAGGGCAGCGAGGCGCAGACCGCGTTCCTCGACGCCGTGGAGACCGAGTTCCGCACCAAGCACCCGGACACCGACGTGGTCGTGCAGTACGTCCCCTGGCTGGAGGCGCCCAAGAAGTTCCAGGCCGCGCTCGCCGGTGGCGAAGGCCCCGACATCACCGAGCTGGGCAACACCGAGACGCAGGGCTGGGCGGCGCAGGAGGCCCTCGCCGACGTGACCGACCGGATGAACGGCTGGGCCGAGGGCAAGGACATCCTGCCCGACCTGGTGCGCAACGCCCAGCTCGACGGACGGCAGTACGGCGTGCCGTGGTACGCCGGAGTCCGGGGCATCTACTACCGCACCGACTGGTTCGCCGAGGCCGGCGTGCAACCGCCGAAGACCTGGGACGAGCTGGTGGCGGCGGCCAAGGCGGTGCAGGCCGTCAAGCCCGGCACGTACGGCATCGCCCTGCCCGGCAACTCCGAGCTGCCGTTCTATTCGTTCCTGTGGGGCGCCGGCGGTGAGATCGCCACCCAGCAGGGCGACACCTGGACCTCCGGCCTGACCTCGCCGCAGGCGCAGCAGGCGGTGAAGTTCTGGACCGACCTGGTGACCGTGCACAAGGTCGCCCCGCCGGCTGCCGCCGGGTGGAACGAGATCGACGCGCGGACCCAGTTCGCCACCGGCAAGGCGGCGATGGCCTTCGCCGGGAGCTGGCAGCAGGGCGCGATCGCCAAGGACAACCCGGAGATCGAGAAGGTCTGGGGCACCTTCCCCATCCCGAGCCCGGACGGCCGGCCCGCACCCGCCTTCGCCGGTGGCTCCGACCTCGCCGTCTGGCAGGACAGTCAGCGTCAGGACCTCGCCTGGGACTACCTTGCCGTCCTGCTGAACAAGAAGAACGCCCAGGAGTTCGCGGACAGCCTCGGCTTCTTCCCGGTCTACTCCGACCTGGTGGGCGGCGACCGGTACGCGAATGACAAGATCATGGCGGCGTTCGCGACCACGATGCAGAACACCAAGCTCACGCCGCTCACCCCCAGGTGGGTCGAGGTCAGCCGGACCAAGACGGTGACCCAGGCGATGAACAGCTCGGTCATGAAGGGTCAGAAGACGGTCGAACAGGCCACCGCCGAAGCGGCCGCGGAGATGGAAAGCATCCTCAACGCCAAGTGACCACGCTGACCGAGACGCCGGAGGCCGCTGCCGCACGGGAGACCCCTGTGCGGCGGCGCCGCCGAGTGGACCGCCTGCCGTACCTGCTGTTGCTGCCCTGCCTGGTGATCATCGGCGTCCTGCTGCTCTGGCCGCTCGGTCAGGTGGTGGTGATGTCCTTCCACCGGCTGGACAACGTCCGCCAGTTGCGCGGCGACCGGGACTGGCCCTGGGTCGGGCTGGGCAACTACGCCCAGATCCTGGGCGATCCGTTCTTCTGGACCGTGCTGCGCAACACGGTGCTCTTCGCCGCGGCCAACGTGGCGCTGACGATGGTCCTCGGCACCCTGGTCGGGCTGCTGCTCAACCGGTTGGGCCGACGGATGGCGGCGTTCGTGGCCAGTTGCGTGATGCTCGCCTGGGCCACCCCCGCGCTGACCGGCACCATCGTCTGGAAATGGATCTTCAACGACACCAGCGGGCTGGTCACCTGGGCCTTCAACGCGCTGCCGGACGGGCTCTCGCAGGCGCTCTTCGGCCGCACCGACTGGACCGGGTACGGCTGGTTCAACTCCCCGCTGCTGTTCTTCGCGATCCTCACGCTGGTGGTGGTCTGGCACTCCTTCCCGTTCGTGGCGGTCAGCGTGCTGGCCGGGCTCAAGAGCGTGCCGAGCGAGCTGCACGAGGCGGCCCGGGTCGACGGTGCCGGGCCGTGGCGGGTGTTCTGGCAGGTCACCGTGCCGTTGCTGCGGCCGGTCTTCGGCATCCTGGTGGCGCTCTCCACGATCTGGGACTTCAAGGTCTTCACCCAGTACTACGTGCTCGCCGGGGGCACCCAGGACCGACCGACCTTCATGCTCTCCGTCTACTCGTACGCCGAGGCGTTCTCACCCCCGCCCAAGTACGGCCTCGGCGCGGCGGTCGCGGTGATTCTCACGCTGATCCTGCTGGTCGTCACCGGGGTGTACGTGCGGATGGTGCTCAAGCAGGAGGAGGAGGCGTGACGGCCGACACGGCACCCGCCGCCGGGCGTACCCCGCAGGACGCCGAGCCGCGTCTGACCGCTGTCGGCCGGCGGAGCCGAGGCGGTGGGCGGCGCAGCCGTACCGTCCGGCGGATCGCCCTCAACGGCGCCGGCCTGCTGGTGGCGATCTTCGCCGCCTTCCCGGTCTACTGGATGATCACCACCTCGCTCAAGCCGAGCAGTGAGATCTTCGCCAGCACGCCGCGCCCGCTGCCGGCCGAGCCGACGCTGGCGCACTACCGCCAGATCCTTACCGGGAACCTGATCCCCGGGGTCAGCTACACCGACTTCTTCCTCAACAGCCTGCTGGTCGTGGTGGCCACGGTGCTGCTGAGCGGCCTGGTGGCCCTGCTCGCCGCCACCGCCGTGGCCCGGTTCCGCTTCACCCTCCGGACCAGCTTCCTGATCATGCTGCTGGTGGTGCAGATGATCCCGCTGGAGGCGCTGGTCATCCCGCTGTTCCTGATGATCCAGCGGCTCGGCCTCTACAACACCCTGCCCAGCCTGATCCTCACCTACCTGGGCTTCTCGCTGCCCTTCGCGATCTGGATGCTGCGCGGGTTCGTCGCCGCCGTACCCAAGGAACTGGAGGAGGCCGCGGCGATCGACGGCGCCAACCGGGCGCAGATCTTCCGCCGGATCCTGTTCCCGCTGGTGGCGCCGGGCCTGGTCGCGACCAGCATCTTCTCCTTCATCGTCGCGTGGAACGAGCTGATCTTCGCGTTGACCTTCATCAACCGGCAGGACCGCTACACCTTGCCGGTGGCGATGACCTTCTTCTTCGGGCGCGACGAGACCGCCTGGGGGCCGGTGATGGCCGCCTCCACGCTGTTCACCCTGCCGGTGATCATCTTCTTCCTGTTGGTGCAGCGGCGGATGGTCTCCGGCCTGGTGGCCGGCGCGGTCAAGGGATGAGCCGGTCGTAGGCTGGCCGGTATGACGGGGAAACTGATCTCGGTGAACCTCGCGGTGGTCACCGAGGCGGCCTGGGCCGGTGACGCCAGCGGACGCAGCGGCATCGACAAGCGGCCGGCCGCCGAGCGGGTGACCGTACGCGCCGACGAGGTCGTCGGTGACTTCATCGGCGAACGGGCCCACCACGGTGGTCCCGACCAGGCGGTGTACGCGTACGCCACGGAGGACGCGCAGTGGTGGGCGGCGGAGTTGGGGCGGGACGTGCCGCCGGGGCGCTTCGGCGAGAACCTGAGCACGCTCGGGGTGGACGTGACCGACGCGGTGATCGGGGAGCGGTGGGCGATCGGGTCCGCGCTGTTGCAGGTGACCAAGCCGCGTACGCCCTGCCGGACGTTCGCCGGGTTCTGGGGCGTACCGGACCTGATCAAGCGGTTCACCGTATGCGCGGCGCCCGGGGCGTACCTGCGGGTGCTGCGGGCCGGGACGGTGGGTGCCGGCGACCCGGTCGAGGTGGTGGACCGGCCGGCGCACGGGGTGACCATCGGTGAGGTGTTCCGGGCGCTGAGCCTGGAGCCCGCGCTGCTGCCCCGGCTGCTGGACGCCGACGACCTGCCCGAGTCGACCCGTGCCAAGGTGCACCGACGCCTGCGTACGCCCACCGGCTGACCGCCGCCGAGCGCCGCTGCGCGCCGAACGCGCTTGCGGTGCGGCCGAACGCGCTGCGGAGCGCGCCGGACGTGCTGCGGTGCGGCTGGATGTTAGGAAGGGTCCCCTGCTATGCACCAGGCGTTAGCAGGGGACCCTTCCTTACATCAGGTCAGCGGAGCCAGGGGATGTTGCGGTTGAGCTGACCGCGCTCCTTGAGCTCCTTGCGCAGCGGGATCTCGTCGTCGATGTAGCCGTCCCAGTTGATGCCCCAGTAGTTCGCGGTGTGGGTGCCCTCACCGCAGAGCTGGCGCTGCACCGGCGTGCGGTTGTTCCACCACTCGCCGTTCTGGTCGATGTGCAGCTCGTCCAGCGGGCGGATCCACCGGTAGGTGTAGCCCACGAAGAGCATCTTGCGGGTGATCGTCGACAGGTTCGTCGACCGCGAGTGCCACTGGCGGCGGTCGAAGATGAACGCGTCACCCGGGTTGGCGGTGATCTCGACGGTGCCCTCCGGGTCCGGGTTGTGCACCGTGGTGTCCGCCGGACGGGGCAGCGAGTTCCACAGGTGGCTGCCCGGGATCACCTTGGTCGCGCCGCGACCGTTCTCCGACAGGTCGGAGAGCACGTAGGCGACCTTCAGCGAGAACATCGGCCGAGGCAGGTTCGGGTCCATCGTCTCCGGGTCGGAGTTCTGCCGGTACCCGTCCTGGTGCCACCCCCAGTACGGCTTCTCCGGCTCCAGCGCCGGCGGGGTGACGTCGAGGTGGTTGTGGTGCGAGTAGATGTTCCACCCGGCCAGACCCCACATGTACGGGAAGGCGATCGGGTGGGTGAGCAGTTCACCGAAGAGCTCGTCGCGCTCGAGGAAGCCGAGCAGGTGCAGGGTGCCGTCCTTGGTGGTCTTGCCCTTGGCCTTCTCCTCCTCGTACACCCGGTCGACCGCGGCCTCGAGAGCGGCCCGGTGGTCCTCGGTCAGGACGTTGCGCAGCAGGAGGAAGCCCTGCTCGTGGAACTCCTTGCGATCGACGTCGCTGATCGGTTCGTAGCCGGTCCGGTCGCCGTAGTCGAATGCCACGTCGTACCCCTCCCCAAGAGGTGAAACCAATTTCGGGCACAGGCCGCCGATCGTAACTCTCGTCGACACGCCCCGGGGAGTGCCCCGGGGCCTTCACGTCGCCATCGCGACCGACGGCGGCGGATCAACTGCGGAGAGTCACGAATGATCGCAACAGGCGGGGGATAAGGGCGGATAGCCGGTTTTCGCGGTGACTGCGGGTAAGGAGATCGAGGTCTTTCAGACGTCGGCGTGGACCTCGGCGAAGACCTGGGAGTCGCTTCGGTCCTGCTCCGGCAGTCGCTTCCAGGTGCCGCGCTTGGCGGTCCACTCCCGGCCGTCGAAGGTGACCCGCTTCACCCCGTGCTCCTTGGCGTGCGAGACCATCCAGTGGGCGTACCGCCAGCCGGCGCGCTCGCCGTCGGCGGACGTGGTCAGCCCGACGGGGCTCTCCACGAAGTCGCTCAGCCCCCAGTCGAGCGTCAGCCCCTCGGCCAGCTTCGCGATCGCCGCCGCGCCGCGCAGCGCCGGATCGCCCCCCACCGTGCAGGTGACCGCCGTGGTGGCGTCGCCGAGCAGCGCCCGGGTCAGCACCTCCGACTCGTCGGCCCACTTCTCGTACGCCTCCGGGAAGGCGGAGCGCTGCACCTTCTGGGCGGCGTCGGTGACCCGCATGTCCTCCCAGCCGCGCACCTTCTTCAGCGCCGCGTAGAACTTCCGGGACGCGTACCGGGGGTCGCCGATCTGCTCGGGTGTGCCCCAGCCCTGGCTCGGCCGCTGCTGGAACAGCCCCACCGAGTCGCGGTCGCCGCCGGCCAGATTGCGCAGCCCGGACTCCTGGTACGCGGTGGCCAGCGCCACCACCACCGCCCGCTCCGGCATCTTGCGCTGGGCACCGATCGCCGCGATCGTCGCCGCGTTGGCCATCTGCTGCGAGTCCAGCGTCACCTCACCGTCGGCCTGCACCGTGCACGCCCGGCCGGCGAACGGCAGCCGCAACTGCTCACCGACCTGCCGCAGACCGAGGACGATCCCGATCACGGCGATCAGCACGAGGACCACGAAACCCGTCACGACTGCCCGAGTCCGCACCCACACCTCCCGGTATCAAGGTCCGCCAAGCGTACGTCCCGCGTCGACCGGTACGAGCGCTCCGACCGGTTTCCCCCGTCGTCGGTGCCTGATGAGGTTCCCCGGGGCGGCCCTTCCTCACCTGTCGAGTTCGGCGACCCATCGGGGCGGGCGCTTCTCCCGGAACGCGGTGACCCCCTCGATGCCGTCGCCGGACAGGAAGTAGCCGGTGGAGAGCGCGGACAGCTCCGCCAGCTCGGCGCGCAGGTCGGTGCCGGCCGGGCGGCGCAGCAGGTCCTTCGCACCGGCCAGCGCCGTCGGGGCGCCACGCACCAGCGAGTCGAGGTAGCGCCCGACCGTGGCGTCCAGCTCGTCGCCGGGCACCGCCGTGGTGACCAGGCCGATCTCGGCGGCCCGTCGGCCGTCGAAGGTGTCGCCGGTCAGGTACAGCTCGGCGGCGGCCCGAGGGAGCAGCCGGGGCAGCACCGTCGCCGAGATCACCGCCGGGATCACCCCGATCCGGACCTCGGTGAAGGCGAAGGTGGCCTCCGCCGCGCAGACCGCCAGGTCGGCCGCGGCGATCAGGCCCAGGCCGCCGGCCCGTGCCGGACCGGCCACCCGGGCCAGCACCGGCTTCGGGCACTCCCGGACCGCCGCGAGCACGTCACCGAGCATCCCGGCGGGCACGGTGCCGCTGGCGTACGCCGCCGCCGTCTCCTTCAGGTCCGCCCCGGAACAGAAGACCGGGCCGGTGTGGTCCAGCACGATCACCCGGACCGCGTCGTCGTCGACCGCGGCAGCCAGCCCGGCCAGCAGTTCGGTCATCAACGGGGTGGAGAGCGCGTTGCGGTTGTGCGGGCTGTCCAGGGTGAGGGTGGTCACCCCGTGGGCCGTGGCGACCCGCACGAACGCGTCGGGAGAGGTCATGTGAGGGCACACTAGTGGCCATGCCCGGCCTCCTTCCAGCAGGCGAACCCGTACCCGCCGACGGGTCGCTGCCCGCCTCCGCCCGCGCCCGCGTCGGGCACCAGGGCTTCGGCGTGTACGTGCACGTGCCGTTCTGCGCCAGCCGCTGCGGTTACTGCGACTTCAACACGTACACCGCCGACGAGTTGGGCGGCGGCGCGAGTCGGGAGGGGTACGCCGACACGGTGCTCGCCGAGCTGGCACTCGCCGCGCGGGTGCTGGGCGAGACGCCGCCGGGCCGGGTGGAGACCGTTTTCGTCGGCGGCGGCACCCCCACCCTGCTGCCCGCCGACGACCTGGCCCGCATCCTCGACGCGATCGACCGCACCTGGGGGCTGGCCGCCGACGCCGAGGTGACCACCGAGGCCAACCCGGAGTCGGTCGATCCGGTCTCGCTCAAGGAACTGCGGGCAGCCGGCTACACCCGGATCTCGCTCGGCATGCAGTCGGCCACGCCCGGGGTGCTCGCCGTGCTCGACCGCCGGCACCGGGCCGGTCGCGCACCGGCCGCCGCACTGGAGGCGCGCGACGCCGGGTTCGCGCACGTCAACCTGGACCTGATCTATGGGACGCCGGGGGAGCGGACGGAGGACTTCGCCGAGTCGCTGGCCCAGGTGGTGGCGGCGGGCGTCGACCACGTCAGCGCGTACGCCCTGATCGTCGAGGACGGCACCCGGCTGGCCGCGCGGATGCGACGCGGCGAGCTGCCGTACCCGGACGACGACGTCGCCGCGGAGCGTTACCTGGCCGCCGAGGCCGCTCTCGACGCGGCCGGTTTCTCCTGGTACGAGGTGTCCAACTGGGCGCGGACACCGGCCGCCCGGTGCCGGCACAACCTGCTGTACTGGACCGGCGGCGACTGGTGGGGCCTCGGCCCGGGCGCGCACAGCCACGTCGGTGGCGTGCGCTGGTGGAACGTGAAGCACCCCCGCGAGTACGCGAGCCGGCTCGCCGCCGGTGAGTCTCCCGGGATGGCCCGGGAGGTGCTCACCGACGGCGAGGCACACATGGAGGACGTCATGCTCCGGCTGCGGCTCGCGTCCGGGCTGCCGCTGGACGTCCTCGACGAGGCCGGTCGGGCGGCCGCCGCACGGGCGGTGGCGCAGGGCCTGCTCGCCGCGCCGGCCCACGCGGCCGGCCGCGCCGTCCTCACGGTGCGCGGCCGGCTGCTCGCCGACGCCGTGGTGCGTGACCTGCTGCCCTGACAAGCGCCTCCGAGGTCAGCGCTTCACGAAGGCGTAGGTCATCGGGTAGCGGTAGAGGGCGCCCTCGTTGGCCTTGACCCCGGCGATGATGCCGAAGATCACCGGCACGATCCAGACCAGGAAAGGCACGAAGAAGAGCAGGCCGCAGGTGATCGCGGTGAGCACCCAACTGAGCAACCCGGCGATCGCCCAGGTGATCTGGAAGTTCACGGCGGCCACCGAGTGTGCCCGGACCACCGGGCTCTGCTGGCCTCGGGTCATCATCGCGATCAGCGGTGCGACCCAGCCCAGCAGACCCCCACCCACGATCACCCCGAGCGGGCCACCGAAGTGGGCGATCAGCGTCCAGGTCTTGTCCTCGTTGTTGGCGTAGCCGCCGCCGGGAGGACCGTAACCACCCGTCGGGTACCCGACACCGGGTGCGCCACCCGGCGGGTACTCGCCCGGCGGGGGATAGCCACCCGGCGGCGGGTAGCCACCTGACGGCGGATAGTCACCGGGCGGGCCGTAACCACCGGGCGGCGGGGGCTGGTCGCCGGTGGGCGGCGGATAGTCGCCGGGCGGGGGATAGCCGGGCTGGCCGGAGGAGCCCGACAGTGGGGAAGTGGGGTCGTCGCCGGACCCTGGAGGACGAGGTGGTTCAGTCATGTGGTCACGGTAGGTGCCAGCGGCAACGGACGCACCATAGCGACACCGGGGCGTGTCAACCCGTCGGCCGGTTTCCGCCACCACCGGGACGACTTGATCATCGCGGGCACGGGAACCCCGACGTAGACTGGCACTCGCTACAGTCGAGTGCCAGAGTGTTCCTCTGGCACTCTGGGCGCTCCGGGCTGACCTGCGACAGGAGGTGGGAGGATGGGTCTCGACGACCGGAAACTCGCCGTGCTCCGGGCGATCGTCGAGGACTACGTCGCCACCCAGGAGCCGGTCGGCAGCAAGGCGCTCGTGGAACGGCACCAACTCGGTGTGTCCCCGGCCACCGTACGCAACGACATGGCCGTGCTGGAGGAGGAGGGCTACATCCGCCAGCCGCACACCAGTGCCGGACGGGTGCCCACCGATCGCGGCTACCGCCTCTTCGTCGACCGGCTCAGTCGGGTCAAGCCGCTCAGCCCGGCCGAACGCCGGGCGATCGAACGGTTCCTGGTCGGCGCGGTGGACCTCGACGACGTGGTGCACCGGACCGTACGCCTGCTCGCGCAACTGACCCGCCAGGTCGCCGTGGTGCAGTACCCGAGCCTGGCCCGCTCCACCGTCCGGCACCTGGAACTCGTGCCGATCTCCACCACCCGGCTGACGCTGGTGATGATCGCCGACACCGGCCGGGTGGAGCAGCGGCTTGTCGAACTGCCCGCGCCGGTCCCCGCCGACGACGTCCTGGACCTGCGCCGACTGGTCAACGAGAAGCTGGTCGGCACCCGCCTGTCCGACACGCCACCGCTGGTGCAGACACTCATCGACGAGTGCGCACCGCACCTGCGGGCGGCCATGACCACGCTCTCCACCGTCCTGCTGGAGACCCTCGTCGAACGGCACGAGGAGCGGCTCGCCCTGGCCGGCACCGCCAACCTGGCCCGGGGTGGCCTGCTCGACTTCCAGGGGTCGCTGCGCCCCATCCTCGAAGCGCTCGAGGAGGAGGTGGTGCTGCTCAAGCTCATCGGCGAGGTCGAACCGAGCACGCTGCGGGTCCGCATCGGCGACGAGAACCAGATCGACAACCTGCGGGCGGCGTCCGTGGTCAGCACCGGATACGGCCCGGGCGCGACCATCGTCGGGGGGATGGGCGTGCTGGGACCGACCCGGATGGACTACCCCGGAACAATCGCCACGGTGAGGGCCGTGGCACGCTACGTGGGCGAGCTGCTGGCCCAGAACTGACCAGTCAGGGCCGACGGCAGGCTGCCGCCACCGACCGGCGTAACGCGAGACGAACACGAGGACACGGAACCCAGTGGCCAGGGACTACTACGGCATTCTCGGCGTGAGCCGAGGGGCCTCCGACGACGAGATCAAGCGCGCCTACCGCAAGCTGGCGCGCCAGTTCCACCCGGACGTGAATCCGGACCCGGAGGCCCAGGAGAAGTTCAAGGACATCAACGCCGCGTACGAGGTGTTGTCCGACGACCGGAAACGGCAGATCGTCGATCTCGGTGGCGATCCGCTCGCCCCGGGCGGCGGCGGTGCCGGTGGACCGGGCGGCCCCGGTGGCGCCGGACCCTTCGTCGGCTTCCAGGACATCATGGACGCCTTCTTCGGCGGGGCCACCGGCGCCGGGCGTGGCCCGCGACCGCGTACCCGGCCCGGGGCCGACGCGATCCTGCGGCTGGAACTCGACCTGCAGGAGACCGCCTTCGGGGTCGAGGCCCCGATCACGGTCGACACCGCGGTGCTCTGCACCACCTGCACCGGGGCCGGCACGGCGGCCGGCACCCACCTGGCCACCTGCGAGGCGTGTGGTGGCCGGGGCGAGGTGCAGTCGGTGCAGCGCACCTTCCTCGGCCAGGTGGTCTCCGCCCGACCGTGCACGGTCTGCCAGGGCTACGGCACCACCATCCCGCACCCCTGCCCGACCTGTGCCGGTGACGGCCGGGTCCGGACCCGCCGCTCGCTGACCGTGAAGATCCCGGCCGGCGTCGAGGACGGGATGCGGATCCGCCTGGCGCAGCAGGGCGAGGTCGGCCCGGGCGGCGGCACCGCCGGTGACCTGTACGTGGAGATCCACGAGCGGCCGCACGACGTCTTCTCCCGCAAGGGCGACGACCTGCACTGCCGGGTCACCGTGCCGATGACCGCCGCCGCGCTCGGCACCCGGCTGACCATCAAGACGCTGGACAGTGAGGAGCCGGTCGACGTCAAACCGGGCACCCAGCCGGGCAGCACGCTGCGGCTACGGGCCCGGGGCGTACCGCACCTGCGCGGTGCCGGTCGGGGCGACCTCTACGTCCACCTCGACGTGCGTACCCCGACCAAGCTCGACGCCGACCAGGAGCGGATGCTGCGGGAGTTCGCCGTGACCCGGGGCGAGGAGGTCGCCGAGCTCAGCAAGCAGGGCGGCTTCTTCTCCCGGATGCGCGACGCCTTCAACGGTCACGCCTGAGGTGTCCGCACCGCTCTTCCTGGTCGAGTCGCTGCCCACGGGCGACTCGACGGTGCTCGACGGGCCGGAGGGCCATCACGCGGCCACCGTGCAGCGGCTCCGGGTCGGCGAGGAACTGCTGCTCGCCGACGGTCGGGGCGGCACCGCCGACGCCGTGGTCACCGCCGTCGGCCGAGGCACGCTCGACCTGGACATCACCGGTCGCGGGTACGTCGACGCGGCGAACCCGCGACTGGTGGTGGTGCAGGGCATCGCCAAGGGTGACCGGGGCGAGTTGGCCGTGCAGGCGATGACCGAGACGGGCGTGGACGAGATCGTGCCCTGGGCGGCGTCCCGCTCGGTGGTGCAGTGGCGCGGCGAACGAGGCGTACGCGCCCGGGGCAAGTGGGTGGCGACCGCCCGGGAGGCGGCCAAGCAGGCCCGCCGGGCGTGGCTGCCGGTGGTGGCCGGCGCCCCGGACGAGTCAAGCGCGTCGGTGGCCCGCCGGATCGCCGGTGCCGCCGCCGGCTACGTGCTGCACGAGGAGGCGAGCGACCGGCTGACCACCGTCGAGCTGCCCGACCGGGGCGAGATCGTGCTGGTGGTCGGCCCGGAAGGCGGCATCGGCCCGGCCGAGCTGACCTCCTTCCAGGAGGCCGGCGCGCAGCCGGTCCGACTCGGCCCGTCGGTGCTGCGTACCTCCACGGCCGGGGTGGCCGCCCTGGCCGTACTCGCCACCCGCCTGCTGCGCTGGTGACCGTCAAACCGGCCGGGGGTATGCGCCTCGGCCCCTTTGCTCTGCTTCAACGGACGCAACGGTTTGTGGTCGGACGCGGCACTCTCCGGCCGGGGATCTCTAGGTGCGCAGGTAGGAGGCGCCGTTGAGGTCCACGATGGTGCCAGAGGCCCACTCCGCCTCGGGGCTGGCCAACCAGTGCACCGCCGCCGCGATTTCCTCGGGGCGGGCCACCCGGTCGAACGGGCTCTGTGCCCGGACCGCGTCGCCGCGCGGCGACTTCAGGTGCTCGTTGGTCATGTCGGTCGCCACGAAACCGGGCGCGACCGTGGCGACCGCGATGCCGTACGGCGCCAGCGCCACCGCGAGCGACTGGGCCATCGCGTTGAGCCCGGCCTTGCTGGCGCCGTACGCCGGGTTGGCGGGCTCGCCCCGGAACGCGCCACGCGACGAGACGTTGACGATGCGCCCACCGCCCGAGCGCATGTGCTGGGCCGCGCACCAGGCGGCGTTGGCGGCGCCGAGCAGGTTGGTGTCGAGGACCTCGCGCCACCGTCGCTGCCACTGCTCGTAGCTGCTCTCGAAGACCGGGTGCGGTGGATCGGCCGGGCCGAACACCCCGGCGTTGTTGACGAGTACGTCGAGCCCGCCGAGTCGTTCCGCCGCCTCGTCCACCATCGCCCGTACCGCGTCGGGGTCGGCCAGGTCGGCGCGGACCACCAGATGGCCGTCGCCGGGAAGCTCGGCCCGCAACGCCTCGGCCAGTTCCGCCGAGTCGCGGTGGTGGATCGCCACCCGGTCGCCGGAGGCGGCGAACGCCGTGACCACCGCCCGCCCGATGCCGCGTGAACCACCCGTGACCAGTACCGCCCGCCCTGCCATGCGCGCCATCCTGCCGCACCCGCCCGGATGTGAGGAAGGGACCCTTCCTATACACGAGGCGTTAGCAGGGGACCCTTCCTTACACTGCCCCGGTGAGTACTCCTGACTGCCTGTTCTGCCGGATCGTCGCCGGGGAGATCCCGGCCACCGTGGTCCGTGAGACCCCCACCACGCTCGCCTTCCGCGACATCGACCCGAAGGCGCCGGTGCACGTCCTGATCGTTCCCAAGGAGCACTACGCCGACGTGGCCACCCTGGCCGCCGGCGACCCGGCGCTGGCCGGTGAGGTGCTGGCCACGGCCGCCGCGGTGGCCGAGGACGAGGGGCTGCTCGGGGACGGCTTCCGGCTGATGTTCAACACCGGGGCGTACGGCGGCCAGGAGGTCTTCCACGTGCACGCGCACCTGTTGGGCGGTGCGCCGCTCGGGCCGATGCTGGCCCGGAGCGTGGCGTGACCACAGCCGCCACCGGTCGGCTCGACCGGATGGTGCGGCAGGTCCAGGCACGGGGACGGGTGCCGGCCCTGGCGGCGGCGGTGCACCGGGCCGACCGCCCGCTGTGGACCTGCGCGGTCGGCGGCACCGGCAACGACACCGCGCTGGACGCGGACACCCGGTTCCGCATCGGGTCGGTGACCAAGACCTTCACCGCCGTGCTCGCCCTCCAGTGCCGCGACGACGGCCTGCTCGACCTGGACGATCCGCTGGACCGGCATCTGGACCTGCCGGCCCACGGCGAGCTGACCGTGCGTCGGTTGCTGTCGCACACCGCCGGCCTGCAACGGGAGCCGTACGGCGACGTCTGGGACACGTTGCGGGCACCGGACGCCGACCGGCTGGTCGCCGAGTTGGCCCGGGCGGAGCGGGTGCTGCCGCCGGGCCGTCGCTACCACTACTCGAACCTGGGGATGGCCCTGCTCGGTCGGCTGGTCGGCCAGGTGCGGGGCGGGACCTGGGCCGAGGTGCTGACCGAGCGGGTACTCGTCCCGCTGGGGCTGACCGCGACCACGGTCGACCCGGGGCCCCGCGCGGCGACCGGGTTCCTGGTCGACGCGTACTCCGACGAGGCGCGTCCGGAGCCGCCGACCGACTTCGGCGCGGTCGGCCCCGCCGCGCAGCTGTGGAGCACCGCCGGTGACATGGCCCGCTGGGCGGCCTTCCTGGCCGATCCGGTGGCGTTGGATCCGACCGGCGCGGTGCTCGCGCCGGCCACGCTCGAACAGATGCGCTGGCCGGTGACGGTCACCGACGAGACGTCGTGGTCCGGCGGTTTCGGCCTGGGCCTGCTCCTGCTGCCGCAGGGCCAGCGGGTGGTGCACGTCGGGCACGACGGCGCGATGCCCGGGTTCCTCGCCGGGGTGTACGGCCGGCGGGGCGGCGAGGACGCTCCCGCCGCGTTCGGCGCCGCCGTGCTGGGTTCCTCCGGTACCGCCGTGGACGTGCTGGAGCTGCCGCACCGGCTGCTCGCCGCCTCGGTCGAGCACGACCCGGCCGACATCGTGCCGTGGCAGCCGGGCACACCGGCTCCGGAGCACCTGCGCGGGCTGCTCGGTCGCTGGTGGGGCGAGGGTTTCGAGTACGTCTTCGGCTGGCACGACGGTGCCCTGCAGGCCCGGGGTGCCGGTGACCCGTCGGAGAAGCCGCCGGCGGTCTTCGCGCCGGTGCCGGAGCAGCCGGACGTGTTCCGGACGGTCTCCGGCCGGGAGGTCGGCGAACTGCTCCGGCTGACCCGGGACTCCGTCGGCGAGGTGGTCCGGATGCACTGGGCGACCTACCGGTTCACCCGACGGCAGGAGACCTTCGACAGGTACGACTTCCGGGCCGGAAGCTGAGGAGTTTTGTCTACTTGTGCACCAGTCGTCGGATGGCGCGGCGGTCGCTCGCCGTCGCCCGTGTGAGCAGGCGCACCGAGGGGCCACGCCCGGCCGTTGCCGGGGGAAATGGGCGGCGTGTCCGCGCCGTTGAACCGATACGATGGAGCCAACATCCGCACGCCGTGGCAGCAGGCCCGGCGCCGAGATCGAGAGCAGGTGGCGCAGGGCCCCTCGGCCCGACCTATGACCGGCACCCCACCTCCCGGCCCGCCCAGGGTGCAGACCAAGATCACGGTCCCCGACTCGAAGATCATGGTCAACCTGCTCGGCGCGGGTGACGAGATCCTGCGACTGGTCGAGCGCTCCGTGAACAGTGACGTGCACGTACGCGGCAACGAAATCACGATCACCGGTGCCCCCGCCGACAACGCTCTCGCCGAGCGGATCTTCAGCGAACTCCTCGAACTGATCGAGAAAGGCGAGACCCTGACCACAGACGCCGTCCGGCGTACCGTCGGCATGCTCGAACAGGGCGGCGCGGAGCGGCCCGCAGAGGTCCTGACGCTCAACATCCTGTCCCGGCGCGGGCGGACCATCCGTCCCAAGACGCTCGGGCAGAAGCGCTACGTCGACGCGATCGACGGGCACACCATCGTCTTCGGCATCGGCCCGGCCGGCACCGGCAAGACCTACCTCGCCATGGCGAAGGCGGTCCAGGCGTTGCAGGCCAAGCAGGTCAACCGGATCATCCTGACCCGACCGGCGGTCGAGGCGGGGGAGCGGCTGGGCTTCCTGCCCGGCACGCTCAACGAGAAGATCGACCCCTACCTGCGTCCGCTCTACGACGCGCTGCACGACATGCTGGACCCGGAGACCATCCCGAAGCTGATGGCGGCGGGCACCATCGAGGTCGCCCCGCTGGCATACATGAGAGGTAGAACGCTCAACGACGCGTTCATCATTCTCGACGAGGCGCAGAACACCACGCCCGAGCAGATGAAGATGTTCCTCACCCGACTCGGATTCGGCTCCAAGATCGTGGTGACCGGTGACGTCACCCAGGTGGACCTGCCCGGCGGGACGACCAGCGGGCTGCGCGTGGTCCGGGAGATCCTGGAAGGCGTCCAGGACGTGCACTTCGCGCAGCTCTCCAGCGCCGACGTGGTGCGGCACCGACTGGTCGGTGAGATCGTCGACGCGTACGCCCGGTGGGACGCCGAGCGCGAGAACCAGCAGGCCCAGGGCGTGCACGCGGTGGCCGGGCGCACTGCCCAGGGCAACCGCGCCGGCCGGCGCCGCTAGACCGAGGGAAGACAGTTGTCCATCGAGATCGCCAACGAGTCCGGTGTCGAGGTCGACACCGACGCCGTACTCGCCGTCGCCCGGCACGCGCTCGACGAGATGGGGGTCAACCCCCTCGCCGAGCTCTCCGTGCTGCTGGTCGACATCGACTACATGACCGAGCTGAACCATCGCTGGATGGGCGGCGACGGTCCCACCGATGTGCTCGCGTTCCCCATGGACGAGGGCAGCGTCGACCACGGGCCGGGGGAGAACGCCGCCGCCGGTGGCGAGCCGGCCCTGCTCGGTGACATCGTGCTCTGCCCGGAGGTGGCGGCGAAACAGGCCGCGACCGCCGGGCACGGCGCCGCCGACGAGCTGCACCTGCTCACCGTGCACGGCGTGCTGCACCTGCTCGGCTACGACCACGCGGAGCCGGAGGAGGAGCGGGAGATGTTCGGGCTCCAGGCCCGGCTGCTGTCCAGTTGGCGGTCGACCCGCTCCCGGTGATGGACACTGTGCTGGCCGCGCCCGCCACCGGCCTACCCGATCTGCAACTGCTCGTCTTCGCGGCCGGGCTGGTGGTGCTCGCCGGCCTGATCGCGATGACCGAGGCGGCCCTGGCCGCGGTCTCCCCGGCCCGCGCCGCCGAACTGGCCCGCGACGGAGCCCGGGGAGCCCGTACGCTCCAGGCGGTCGCCGGTGACGTGGTCCGTCACCTGAACCTCCTGCTGCTGCTCCGGCTGCTCGCCGAGCTGACCGCCACCACGCTGGTGGCGCTGGTCGCGGTGGACACCTTCGGCGCGGGCTGGCGGGCGGCACTGATCACCGCCGGGGCGATGACCGTGGTCAGCTTCGTGGTGGTCGGCGTCGGTCCGCGTACCCTCGGCCGGCAGCACGCGTACGCGGTGGGCCGCTCGGCCGCGCCGCTGGTGCGCTGGCTGGGCCGGGTGCTCAACCCGCTCGCGTCGCTGCTGATCCTGATCGGCAACGCGGTGACGCCCGGGCGCGGCTTCCGCGAGGGACCGTTCGCCACCCAGGTCGAGCTGCGCGAACTGGTCGACCTCGCCGAGCAGCGGGGTGTGGTGGAGCACGGCGAACGGCAGATGATCCACTCGGTCTTCGCCCTCGGTGACACCATCGCCCGCGAGGTGATGGTGCCGCGTACCGAGATGGTGTGGATCGAGTCGGGCAAGAACCTGTCCCAGGCGCTCGCGTTGTTCCTGCGCTCCGGCTTCTCCCGGATCCCGGTGATCGGCGAGAGCGTCGACGACGTGCTCGGCATCCTCTATCTCAAGGACCTGATCCGGCGTACCCAGGGCGGGGCCGCCGAGGACGCGCAGCTCCCGGTGGCCGAGCTGATGCGGCCGGCGACCTTCGTGCCGGAGTCCAAGCCCGTCGACGACCTGCTCTCCGAGATGCAGGCCGCCCGCAACCACCTGGTCATCGTGGTCGACGAGTACGGCGGCACCGGTGGTCTGGTCACCATCGAGGACATCCTCGAAGAGATCGTCGGTGAGATCACCGACGAGTACGACGTCGAGCGCCCGCCGATCGAGCAGTTGCCGGACGGCGCGGTGCGGGTCACCGCCCGGCTGCCGGTGGAGGCGCTCGGCGAGCTGTTCGACACCGAGCTGCCACACGACGAGGTCGAGACGGTGGGCGGTCTGCTCGCCCAGTCCCTCGGCCGGGTGCCGATCCCCGGCGCCGAGGCGGAGGTGTCCGGCCTGCGGCTGATCGCCGAGGGCACCACCGGCCGCCGCAACCGGATCGACACGGTGCTGGTGCACCGGGTCGAGCCGTCCGACACGCAGGAGAACCCGGGTGGCGAGGCGACGGCCTCCCGGGGCGACACCGACCGATCCGAGGAGAGGCTACCCGCCGATGCCTGAGTCACCCGCCGTACCGGCCGCCCTGCCCGCCGAGGCCGAACTGAGCGCCGAGGACGGCAAGCTGGTCATCCTCGCCCGGGGTGCCCGGGGTCGGGTGGGTGCCGTGGAGGGCGCGGCCGTCCGGGACCAGGACGGTCGCACGTACGCGGCGGCGAGCGTGTCGTTGCCCTCGCTGACCATCACCGCGCTCCAGTTGGCGGTCGCCTCGGCGGCTGCGGCGGGTGCCACCCGGCTGGAGGCCGCCGTGGTGGTGACCGAGGCGTCCACCCTGGACGGCGCCGGCTACGCGGCCGTACGTGATCTGGCCGCCGACGCCCCGGTCCACCTCGCTGCTCCCGACGGCACGGTCCTCGGCACGGTGACCGCATGAGCGAGCGGAGTGCCGGCATGAGCGAGCGGAGTGAGCGAATCATCAGGTGCAGTGTGGTGGTGCCTCATGGCGGCGCGGAGCGTAGCGGAGTGCCGGCATGAGCGAGCGGGACTATCGGGCCGGGTTCGCCTGTTTCGTGGGGCGGCCGAACGCCGGCAAGTCCACGCTGACCAACGCGATCGTCGGCCAGAAGATCGCCATCACCTCGAACAAGCCGCAGACCACCCGACACGTCATCCGCGCGGTGCTGCACCGGCCGGACTCGCAGTTGGTGCTGGTCGACACGCCGGGCCTGCACCGGCCGCGTACGTTGCTCGGGGAGCGGCTCAACGACCTGGTGCGGCAGACCTGGAGCGAGGTCGACGTGATCGGCCTGTGCATCCCGGCCGACGAGCCGGTCGGTCGTGGTGACCGGTTCATCACCGGGGAGCTGGCCGAGCTGAAGGCGACCGTGCTGGCGGTGGTCACCAAGACCGACCTGGTCGACAAGAAGCGGCTGGCCGAGCAACTGCTGGCCGTCAGTGAGCTGGGCGAGTTCGCGGAGGTGGTGCCGGTCAGCGCGGTCTCCGGGCACCAGGTGGACACCCTGGTCGAGGTGATGACGGGTTATCTCCCCGAGTCTCCGCAGCTCTATCCGGACGACATGCTCACCGACGACCCGGAGCAGGTGCTGGTCGCCGAGCTGATCCGGGAGGCGGCGCTGGAGGGCGTACGCGACGAGCTGCCGCACTCCATCGCCGTGGTGGTCGAGGAGATGATCCCCGAGGGCCGCCTGATGAAGATCTACGCCGACGTGTACGTCGAGCGGTCGAGCCAGAAGGCGATCGTGATCGGGCATCGGGGCGCGCGACTCAAGGCGGTGGGCACCGCCGCGCGGCGGCAGATCGAGGAGCTGTTGGGCACCAAGATCTATCTCGACCTGCACGTCCGGGTGGCCAAGGACTGGCAGCGCGATCCGAAGCAGTTGCGCAAGCTCGGTTTCTGACGGCTCCGACGCGTACCGGACGAAATGGACGACGAGCGCCTGAGTGTCTGATCGGTACCGGTCAGGCATATGGGAAGTTTCACTATACCGCTGGGTAGTTGGTCGTTTCCGCGGCGCGCATCGGAGGGTAGGGAGGGTATGCCTCTGCCCCCGGACATAGATGCAGGCTGATGCGAAACCGTTACCTTGACCTGTTGCGTGCACTGGCCATCGTGCGGGTCGTCGTCTACCACGTCACCGGCTGGGCGTCGCTGACCGTGCTGTTCCCGGCGATGTCGGTGATGTTCGCGATGGCCGGGTCGCTGATGGCCGCCACGTTGTACCGGGTCGGCCCGTCGGCGGTGGGGCGGCGGCTGCGGCGACTGCTTCCGTCGCTCTGGGTGGTCGCCGCCATCTTCGTACCGGCGATGCTGCTCACCGGGCTGCCGCTGACCCCGAAGGTGTTGTTCTGGCTGTTCCCGGTCGTCGACCCACCGGCGAACTACTGGGGGGCGCTGGCGCTGAGCCCGATCTGGTACCTACGGGACTACCTCTGGTTCGTGCTCGCCTCGCCGATCGCCATCTGGCTGTTCCGGCGGTTCCCGCTGCCCACCCTGCTCGCCCCCTACTTCCTGCTGATCTCCATCGAGTTCGGCATCTATCAGAACCCGCACGGCGTGCTGCGCGAGTTCGGCCTCTACTTCGGCGCGTGGCTGCTGGGCTTCGCCCACCAGGCGGGCATGCTGCGCCGGATGACGAACCGGGTGCTGGTGCCGGTCGTCCTGACGCTCGCGGCGACCGGCGGCGCCTGGATCCTGGCCAATCCGGGTCCGCGCGGCTACGACCTGAACGACATCCCGCTCGGCAACGCCCTCTGGTCGGCCGCGTTCATCCTGGTAGCGCTCGGCCGGGCACCGTCGGCCGCCGCCTGGGTGGACCGCAACGAGCTGATCGGGCGCGCGGTCACCGTGCTGAACCGGCGGGCGCTGACCGTCTATCTCTGGCACATGGCCTTCGTGGTCGCACTCACGCCGCTGGTGGACGTGGTCGGCTGGTCGCACCAGAACCTGCTGGGTCAGGCCATCCGGGTGGTGTTGGTCTTCGCCCTGGTGGGCGTGGTGACCGCCGCGTTCGGCTGGGTCGAGGACGTGGCGGCGCAGCGCCCGCCGGAGCTGATCCCCGGTGGGCGTCCGCCGTCGGCCCGTCCGCAGGCCGCACCACGTCGGCCGGTGGGCGGCCTGATCCCGGACGGGCGTCCGGGACCCGATGGCGAGATGCTGCGGATCGATCGCGGGCGTCCGGGACCCGGTGGGGACAGACCGGCCGATGGCGGCCGTCCCGGATCCGGCGGGGAGGTGCCGACCGATGGCGGCCGGACCGGCGGGGAGGAGCCGGTCGGCGCCGGCCGCGCCGCCGGTCGGGTCGCCCAGCGGCGGGAGGAGTCCGTCCCGGAGCAGCGAGGGCGCAGCGGCGACGTCAGCGGGACGTGACGGCGAGGTCGCCGCTACCGGTCGCGACGTCGAGCACGAGCTTCGCGGTGGGGTCGTGCGGTACGCCGAGGTCGGCCGAGCCCGAACCGACCGTCGAGAACACCTGGTAGGCGCCGGCCGGCACGGTCAACTCGACGTGACCGCTGGACGCGTGCGCGCGGGCGGGGGCGGGTCGGTTCAGCTCCACGGTGACGTTGCCGGACCGGGCCTCCGCGTCCACCTCGCCACCGAGCCGGTTCGCGGTGATGTTGCCGGAGCCGCTGCGTAGCACCACCGGCTCGGTCACGTCGTACACCTCGATGTTGCCGGAGCCGGTCTCCACCCGGACCGGGCCGGCGGCGCCGGCCACCCGGACGTCGCCGGAGCCGACGGTGACCTCTACCGTGCCGACCCGGCTCAGGTCGACCTCGCCGGAGCCGGTCTCGCCCCGCACACTGACCCCCTCGCCGGTGGTGACCTCGTAGGAGACGCTGCA
Source organism: Micromonospora sp. NPDC023869 (assembly GCF_055559695.1). Classification (NCBI taxonomy): domain Bacteria; kingdom Bacillati; phylum Actinomycetota; class Actinomycetes; order Micromonosporales; family Micromonosporaceae; genus Micromonospora; species Micromonospora sp. NPDC023869. Next base: position 24,437 of record NZ_JBVHKD010000019.1, on the reverse strand, counting down.
CCGGTTGCCGCAGGAGGTGTCCAGCACCAGTTCCGTGCCGGTGATCTCGTACGACGTGCGCGGCTGGTTGCCCTGGTAGCGCACCACGCGCTTGATGCGGACGCCGTCCACTCCGCCGTCGGCGCGGACCACCACGTCACCGGCGCCGGGCAGGAGCCGGATCGCGGTGATCCGGGTGGACTCGGTGTTGTCGAAGTCCAGCCGGCCGAAGGAGAGGTTGTCACACCCGGCGAGGACGATCAGGGCGGTGGCCGCGACCGCCGCCACGAATCCTCGGCGGGCGGTGCTGCCCCGACGGGTGGAGCCGCCCCGGCGGGTGGAGGCGATCCGGCGGGAGGTGGCGGCCGGGTGTGGCGTGGCGGTCCGGCGCGCCGGGGTGGTCGGGTGCAGAGCCATGTCGAGCACGCTACGTCCGGTGCCGCCCGGCGCACATCGGGGTAAGACGGCCCGCCTACCCCGAGCGAACCCTGAGATCCGACCCGGTGCAGACCCGCACTCCGAGCGGGAGGGAGCGGGGAGGGAGAATGACGCGATGGCCGGGTACCGCCGACAGCTCTACCGCGACGACGCGGTGGTGCTGCGTGTGCAGAAACTCGGCGAGTCGGACCGGATCATCACCCTGCTCACCCGGCGGCACGGCCGGCTGCGCGCGGTCGCCCGAGGGGTACGCCGCACCACCTCGAAGTTCGGTGCCCGGCTGGAGCCCTTCGGCCACGTCGACCTGCAACTCGCCGGTGACCCCAAGGGCGAGCTGGGCAGTTCGCTGCACAGCGTCAGCCAGGTCGAGGGGATCGACCTGTACGGCAAGCGGTTCCTCGGTGACTACCCCCGCTACACGGCGGCCAGCGCCATCGCCGAGACCGCCGAACGCCTCACCCCGGTGGAGCGGGAGCCGTCGCTGCGGCTGTTCCAGCTCACCCTGGGCGCGCTGAAGGCACTGGCCGAGGGCAGCCACGCGACGACGCTGGTGCTCGACGCGTATCTGCTGCGCGGGATGGCGCTGGCCGGTTGGGCACCGGCACTGACCGCCTGCGCGGTCTGCGGCACCCCCGGGCAGCACCGGGCCTTCTCCGTACCGGCCGGAGGCGCGGTCTGCCCGGACTGCCGCCCGCCCGGCGCGGCCCATCCCGCACCGGCCACCATCGACCTGATGTCCGCCCTGACCACCGGTGACTGGCGGATCGCCGACGCCACCGAGACCGGCGTACGCCGGGAGTGCAGCGGCCTGGTCGCGGCGCACCTGCAGTGGCACCTGGAGCGCGCGCTACGCTCGCTGCCGCTGGTGGACCGGGGCGGCCCGGCCACCGGCACGGTCCGACCCGGTGGCGGACGCGCCGGGGCGGCCCCGCCGCGCGACCCGGCCGGCGAGGGCTGACGCCCGACCGGGCGTCGATGGAGTCGAGCAGGGAGAGCCGAGTGATCCGATCCACCAGGGCCGTCCGGCGCGCGCCGGTGCCGCCGACGCCGCACCCGTCGGGCGCCCGACCTCCGACGCTGCCGTCGGAGGCGGTGCCCCGGCACGTCGCCGTGGTGATGGACGGCAACGGCCGCTGGGCCAAGGAGCGCGGGCTGCCCCGCACCAAGGGCCACGAGGCGGGGGAGTTCTCCCTCTTCGACACCGTCGAGGGCGCCATCGAGCTGGGCATCCCCTACCTGTCGGCGTACGCCTTCTCCACCGAGAACTGGCGGCGCTCGCCGGACGAGGTGCGCTTCCTGATGGGCTTCAACCGGGACGTCATCCGCCGCCGCCGGGACCAACTCGTCGACCTCGGGGTCCGGGTGGTCTGGTCGGGCCGGTCCGGGCGGCTGTGGAAGAGCGTCATCTCCGAGTTGCAGACCGCCGAGGAGATGTCCCGGGAGAACTCGACGCTGACGCTCCAGTTCTGCGTCAACTACGGCGGGCAGGCGGAGATCGCCGACGCGGCCGCCGCGATCGCCCGGGACGTGGCCGCGGGCCGGCTGGACCCGGGCAAGGTCAATGAGAAGACCATCGAGCGCTATCTCTACCATCCCGAGGTGCCCGAGGTGGACCTGTTCCTGCGACCCTCCGGCGAGCAGCGCACCTCGAACTTCATGCTCTGGCAGAGCGCGTACGCGGAGCTGGTCTTCCTGGACACGCTCTGGCCCGACTTCGACCGCCGCCACCTCTGGTACGCCTGCGAGCTGTACGCCCAGCGGGACCGCCGCTTCGGCGGCGCGCTGCCCAACCCGGTGGCCCCGACCGTGTGACGCTTAGCGACCGGTCGGACTGGGTATCAGTGTCGTCAGCAGCCACTGACGGAGGTGAACCCACATGATGCGCAAGCGTGTTGCCCAGTGGGCGGTGATGGCCGTTGCGGTTCCGTTGGCGGCCGCCGGTGCCCGCCGGCTCAGCCACTCGATGGAATCCCGGCGGGGCCCGTCCCGGGCCAGTCGCCTGCTCACGCAGGGAGCGGACTTGATCCGTCCGCAGAAGGCCCGACGTCGCCGCTTCTTCTGACGTACACGACACCGCCCCTGGCTCCACGTGGAGCCAGGGGCGGTGTCGTGCGTGCGGGCGTGCGTGTAAGGAGGGGTCCCCTGCTAACGCCTGGTGTATAGCAGGGGACCCTTCCTAACGCCGAAGACGGCGCGAAGGAGGTCAGGCCGGGGTCTCGGCGCGGTCGGGGGTGGCCCACAGGGTGTGGAAGGAACCGTCGCGGTCGACACGGCGGTAGGTGTGCGCCCCGAAGTTGTCCCGCAGGCCCTGGATGAGCGCGGCCGGGAGCCGCTGCGCGCGCAGCGCGTCGAAGTAGGCCAGCGACGAGGCGAACGCGGGTGCCGGCACGCCGACCCGGGCCGCCTCGGCCACCACCCGCCGCCAGCTCGGCACACCGTCACGCACGGTGTCCGCGAACCACGGCGCCACCAGCAGCGTGGGCAGCTCAGGCTGCTCGTCGTACGCCTGCTTGATCCGGTCCAGGAAGCGGGCCCGGATGATGCAGCCGCCCCGCCAGATCTTCGCCGTGCCGCCGAGGTCGATGTTCCAGTCGTACTCGGCGCTGCCGGCCCGGATCTGGTCGAAGCCCTGCGCGTACGCCACGATCTTGGAGGCGAGCAGCGCCCGGCGTACGTCCTCGATGAACGCCTCGCGGTCGGCGACCTGCCACTTCTCCCCAGAGTCCGGGAACGCCCGCACCGCGGCCTCGCGCTGGTCGACGTGACCGGAGAGCGACCGGGCGAACGTCGCCTCGGCGATGCCGGTGATCGGGATGCCCAGGTCGAGGGCGATCTGGACGGTCCACCGGCCGGTGCCCTTCTGCTCGGCCCGGTCCTGCACCACGTCCACGAACGCCTCGCCGGTGGCGGCGTCGGTGTGCGCCAGCACGTCGGCGGTGATCTCGATCAGGAAGGACTCCAGCTCACCGGAGTTCCACTCCCGGAAGATCTCCGCGAGCTCCGACGGGGTCGCGCCCAGACCAGCCCGCAGCAGGTCGTACGCCTCGGCGATGAGCTGCATGTCGGCGTACTCGATGCCGTTGTGGACCATCTTCACGAAGTGCCCGGCACCGTCCGGCCCCACGTGCTCGCAGCAGGGCTCGCCGTCGACCTGCGCGGCGATCTTCTCGAAGATCGGCCCGAGCTTGCGGTACGACTCGGCCGACCCGCCCGGCATGATGCTCGGCCCCCAGAGGGCGCCCTCCTCGCCACCGGAGACGCCGGTGCCGACGAAGTGCAGACCCTTGGTCCGCAGCGCCTCCTCCCGGCGGCGGGTGTCGGCGAAGTGCGCGTTGCCGCAGTCGATGATGATGTCGCCCTCTTCGAGCAGCGGCACCAACTCGTCGATCACCGCGTCGGTGGGACCGCCCGCCTTGACCATGATGATCACCGCACGGGGGCGCTCCAGCGCGGCGACGAAGTCCGCCAGGGACTCCGTCGGGACGAACGTGCCCTCGTCGCCGTGCTCGGCCACCAGCGACCGGGTCCGTTCCGGCGAGCGGTTGTGCAACGCCACGGTGAACCCGTTGCGAGCCAGGTTCCGGGCCAGGTTGCGGCCCATCACCGCCAGCCCGGTCACACCGATCTGCGCCGTAGCCCGATCCGCCATCCTCGTCGCCACCTTCCGCCGTCTACCTGTAGTGCTGCGACGGTATCGCGGCCGGCCCCGGGACCGCGCCGTCCCCCCACCGCTGGTCATCAGGTGGTCGCGTAGCGCACGCCACCGGGGGCGTCGATAATTCGGATGCGTTCCTCGTACCGGCCGGATAGCGTGCGGGCATGCGCTACTGACACCCGCTTCATCGAGCCGGTCCGCCGCCCCTGTGGCCGTGGACCCGTCGCTCCCGGGTGTCCGCGCGTCCTCCTCGTCGCCGTTGTCGCGACGTTCTCCGTGGCCGCTCCGGAGCGAGCTTCCGCTGATCCCGCCCGACCGCCGACCGGCGGTCCCCACCGACGGCGGTGCCGTGGCGTACGCGCCGACACCGCCGAGCGAGGAGGCTCAGATGCCTGCCAGCCGTAAACCGAAGAAGTCCCGTGGTGCCGCCCGGGTGTCCGAGGTGACGCCGCCCGACTTCGACGCGTCGACCGACGCGCTCACTCCGCCGATCGGCCGGGAGTTCCCGGCGCAACCCGGCGGGTTGCCCGTGCCGTCGGGGCTCGACGCCCCGGCAGCGCTGGCCGCGCTGCACTCCCCGGCGGGGCTTGTCCCGCTGCACTCCCCGACCGGGCTTGTCCCGCTGCGCGATTCGGCGGGGCTTGCTCCGCTGCGCGATCCGCTTGATCCGTCCATGCCGGATCGCTCCGAAGACCGTGAGGTGCCGCGAGCGCAAGTCGCGCGGTCGACCGGCCCGACGGTGACCCGTCGCGGCAAGGGGTATGGCTCCGGCCGTCCGCAGCGTGCCGGTGCGGCTCGGCAGTACGCCTTCCGGCGGAGCTGACCGGCCCGCTGCACCCGGCGTGGGTGTGACTGATCGACGGGTGCGTCCCGTATGAACGTCAGGTGGGTAGATCTGTTGTCGTTCCAGCGACAACAGATCTACCCACCACGGTCGTAGGGTTCAGCCGAGCAGCGGCCGGAAGGTGCCGAGCGCGACGCTGACGCCCAACGCGGCGACGGCCAACGCCGTTGCGACGACGACCAGCAGCCAGTCGGCGGCACCGAAGTGTTGTCGGCGGGCGGCGGTACGCGGTACCCCGGCGTCGAAGCCGCGCGCGTCCATCGCGACCGCCAGCCGGGTGCCCCGGCGGATCGCGCCGACCAGCAGCGTGAACGCGGTCGACACGAAGAGCCGTAGCTTCGCCACCGGGTTGCGTCCCGCCTCCACCCCGCGTGCGCGCCGGGCCATGACGATCATCTGCCACTCCTGCCCGAGCAGCGGCAGCAGCCGGAACGCCGCCAGCGCACCGATCGCGAAGCGGGCCGGTGCGCGGGCGTTCTGCACCAGCGCGTCGGCCAGGTCGGTGGGATCGGTGGTGGCGAAGACGATCACGCCGGGCAGGGCCACCGCGAACAGGCGCAGCACCAGGCCGAGCGCGGTGAGCAGCACCGTCGAGGTGACCACGACCGGTCCGGCGTCGAGCAGTACCCGGCCCGAGCGGTCCGCGGCGAAGAGCACCAGCGTGACCAGGACGCCCACGGCGGCCACCAGCAACGGCCACACCCGACGGAACAGCACCCGGTAGCGCACGCCGAACAGCGGTAGGACCGCCAGCTCGACCGCGATCGCGATCGCCGGTGCGACCGGGTCCAGCGTCGCCAGCAGCGGAAACGCGAACAGCAGCGCCGCCGCCAGCTTGGCCACCGGATTACGCCGGGCCAGCGGCGCGTCCGGCCGGGCGACCGGTTCCAGGTCGATCATCGGTACCCCGCCGGAGAAGACGCCGACGACGGGGCGCCGGGCGCGGGCGTCAGCGTCAGCGTCCGGTCGGCGAGCGCGGCGACGAACTCGGCGTCGTGGGTGACCGTCACCAGGGCGTGGCCCGCGTCGCGTAGCTCCGCGAACAGGTCCACCAGCTCCCGCCAGGTGCGCCGGTCCTGGCCGAAGGTGGGCTCGTCGCAGATCACCAGCCGGGGCGCGGTGGCCAGGGCGGTCGCCACGCTCAGCCGCCGCGCCTCGCCACCGGAGAGGGTGTACGGGTTCGCGCCGGCCAGCCGGTCCAACCGCAGTCGGTGCAGCAGCTCGTCGACGCGTCGGCGTACCTCCGTCTCGGTGGCGCCGGTACGTCGGGGCCCGAGCGCCAGCTCGTCGTAGACGGTGCCGGTGACGAACTGGTGCTCCGGGTCCTGGAACACCGAGCCGATCCGGCGGGCCAGCGCGGGTGCCCGCCACCGGTGCGGTGGTGTGCGGGCGTCGGCGCCGGCCAGGTCGACGCCGGCCACCAGCCGCCCGATGCCCGGCTTGAGTAGCCCGCCGAGCAGCACCGCGAGGGTGGACTTGCCGGCGCCGTTGGGGCCGAGCACGGCGAGTGCCGCACCGGCGCGTACCGCCAGGTCGGTGGCGGCCAGCCGGGGTGGTTGGCCGAGCCGGTCGGCGGTGAGCAACACCTCGCCGGGGCTGGTGGTGGCCCGGCGGGTCGGGATCCGGCGGCCGGGCACCCAGACGCCGTCGGCGGCGAGGGCGTCGCCGTGCGTGGCGAAGACGCTCTCCGGCGGGCCGTCGACGCGGATGCCGCCACCGGCGTCGAGCACCACCACCCGGTCGACCAGCGGCAGGGCGTCGGCCACCCGGTGCTCGACCAGGATCAGGGTGGTGTCGTCGTCGACCGCGCGGCCCACTGCGGCGCGGACCAGGTCGGCCCCGGCCGGGTCGAGGTTGGCGGTGGGCTCGTCGAGCAGCAGCAGGTCTGGGCGGAGCGCGAGCACTCCGGCCAGGGCGAGCCGCTGCTGTTCGCCGCCGGAGAGCGCCGCGGTGGGGCGGTCCCGGGGGTACGGGAAGCCGACCCGACGCAGCGCCTCGTCCACCCGGGGCCAGATCTGCCCGGCGGGTACGCCCCGGTTCTCCAGCCCGAACGCGACGTCGTCGCCGCTGCGGGCCATGACGAGCTGGGACTGCGGATCCTGGAAGACGATGCCGACCCGCTCGCGGGTCTCGGCCGGTGGGCGGCCGTCGATCTCGATGGTGCCCTCCTGCTCACCGGAGTCCTCCGGCAGCAGCCCGGCCAGCGCGGCGAGCAGGGTGCTCTTGCCGGCGCCGGAGGGCCCGAGCAGCAGTACCCGTTCGCCTCGGCGTACCCGCAGGTCCACGCCGCGTACCGCCCAGGCGCGCCGCCCGGCGTGGCGCCAGCCGAAGCCGCGCAGCCGCACCTCGCCCACCTGCTACCCCCGCTCCTCGTTCCCGACCCGTCGGTGGCCCGGTGGAGCCGGCCGGACCGGCTCCACCGGGCGAGGTCAGACCAGGTTCCGTTCGCGGCCGGCGGGGAAGCGGTCCAGGACGCCGGTGCCGGCGAGCGCCTTGGTGAGCGCGTAGCCGCCGGCACCGGCGACCACGGTGGCGCTGAGCACGGTGAGCAGGGCGTACGGGATGCGGTAGGTGCCCAGCTCGTACGCGGCGTTCCAGGCGAAGAAGTCGAACAGGGCGGCGCCGAGACCGGTCAGCGCACCGGCGAGCAGCGCGGTGGGGAGCCGGAACGAGCGGTACCGGAACGCGGCGAAGGCCAGTTCCGCGCCGAGGCCCTGGATCAGGCCCTGGACGATGGTGATGCCGCCCCACTCGGAGCCCAGCAGCGCGGAGACGGTCGCCGCGACCGCCTCGCAGAACAGCGCGGCACCCGGCTTACGGATGATCAACCCGCCGAGCACCGCCGGCACCAGCCAGACGCCGTACATGACGGCCTGGCTGGCCGGGAAGAAGGCGAAGGCCGGGTCGACCGCCCGCCAGAGCAGGCCCCAGGCCCAGAAGATGACACCGAAGCCGACGGCGATCACCGCGGCCACGACGATGTCGACGGTGCGCCATCGAGTGGTGGTCGGTTGGCTCATGAGTGCTCCCAGTCCAGTGTCGAACCAGGCAAGACGCACCGCCGCGTCCGGCGTGGCCGGGCCGTGGCGGGCTGGAGGTGGACCGAACTCCCTGCGCTGGCATTACCCAGATCAGGTACGGAGGGTCTGCGGGCGGACCCGCACTCTCAGCGCTGTGCGCTCCCCTGTCGGAGGTGGTGTTGTCCCGCCGACGCTAACACCTCCGAAGATCGACGGACAATGTGATCTACGCAGGTCATGCCGGGTGCCGACGACGGGCGTTCCGGCGGTGGTCGGCGCGCGCCGGAACCCGCCCGGTTTCGTGACATCCATCGACGTCATCGGCTCCGGACGGTAATCTCAGGCCGCCGATCCACTTGGCCGAGAGGCGACAGGGTGAGCACAGACACGGACCATGCCGCGCCGGCCGGTGAACCGGAGGGCCGTCCAACGGGCGTGGCCACCGAGGAACGACCGGCCCGACCGGGCGGCGGCGAGCCGCCCCGGCGCTGGCTCGGTGACCGGATCGGCTCGGTGGAGATCCTGGCGGGCCTGCTGGTCCTGCTGATCATCTTTCGTGATCCGCTGGCCGGAGCGCTGGATGATCCCCGCATCCAGACGTGGACCACGGTGTTCGTCTCGATCATGGTGCAGGCGGTGCCGTTCCTGGTCTTCGGCATCCTGCTCTCCGCCGTGATCGCGGTCTTCGTACCCCGGTCGTTCTGGGCCAAGGCACTGCCCCGGCACCCGGCGCTTGCGGTGCCGGCGGCCAGCGCGGCCGGGGTGGTGCTGCCGGGCTGCGAGTGCGGATCGGTGCCGATCGCGGGGTCGCTGATCCGTCGGGGCGTCACCCCGGCGGCGGCGCTGGCGTTCCTGCTGGCCGCACCGGCGGTCAACCCGATCGTGCTGGTCGCCACCGCCGTCGCCTTCCCCAACAACCCCGAGATGGTCCTCGCCCGGGGGGTCGCCAGTCTGGTCGTGGCAATGATCATGGGTTGGCTCTGGCTGCGACTCGGTCGGACCGAGTGGATCAAGATGCCGCGCCGCCCGGAGCTGGACGACCCCCGGCGGAGCCGGGCCTTCTGGGCCGCCGTCCGGCACGACGTCACCCACGCCGGTGGCTTCCTGGTGCTCGGTGCGATGGCCGCCGCCAGCATCAACGTGCTGGTGCCGGAGCGCTGGCTCCAGACCCTGGCCGACAACGCCTGGCTGTCGATCCTGGCGCTGGCACTGCTCGCCGTGCTGCTCTCGCTCTGTTCCGAGGCGGACGCCTTCGTCGCGGCCTCGCTGTCGCAGTTCTCCCTCACGTCCCGACTGGTCTTCCTGGTGGTGGGGCCGATGGTCGACCTCAAGCTGATCTCGATGCAGGCCGGTGTCTTCGGCCGGCGGTTCGCCTTCCGGTTCGCGCCGGCCACGTTCGCGGTCGCCCTGCTGGTGGCCACCGGAGTCGGGATGGTGCTGCTGTGAACCGACAGGCACAAGCGGTGATCCTGCTGCTGCTCGGTGGGGCGGTGATCCGGGCCAGCGTCACCGACCTCTATCTGCGTTACGTCAAGGAGGGCCTGCGTCCCTTCCTGATCGCCGCCGGTCTGCTGCTGGTGGTCGCCGCGGTGATGACCCTCTGGTACGAACTGCGGCCCTCCGCGCCCCGTGCGACGGCCCCGACCGGCGGCGGGTCCACCGGCCCGGCGAGCGGTGGCGCCCCGCTGACGGTCGACCACGACGACCACGACGGTCACGGACACGGCCACCATGAACCCCGGATCGGTTGGCTGCTCATCCTGCCCGTGCTCGGACTGCTGCTGGTGGCCCCGCCGGCCCTCGGGTCGTACGCGGCGGGGCAGGCCGGCACCGCGCTGAACGCCCCTCGGGAGTCCGACTACCCGCCGCTGCCCGAGGGCGATCCGGTGCAGGTGAGCGTGCTCGACTACGCCTCCCGGGCGCTGTTCGACCGGGGCGCCTCGATCGGCGACCGGCGGGTGGTCCTCACCGGGTTCCTGGCCACCGGTGCCGGTGGTGAGCCGATCCTGGCCCGGATGGTGCTCTCCTGCTGCGCCGCCGACGGGCGGCCGATCAAACTCGGGCTCACCGGTGACGTGCCGGTCGGGCTGCCCAACGACAGTTGGGTCGAGGTGGTCGGCCGGTACAGCGACCGGATCGGTCGGGACCCGGTCAACGACGCCGAGATCCCGTACCTGGAGATCGAGTCGTGGCGGCAGGTGCCGGTGCCCAAGCGCCAGTACGAGTAGCGTTCCGGGCATGCACGTCGACGCCCGAGGTCTGCGGTTCGAGATCCACCCCGGTGGCCCCGAGTCGGGTGAGCCGGTGCTGCTGCTGCACGGCTTCCCCCAACACTCCGGCGAGTGGGACGCGGTGGCGCCCGTCCTGCACGGGGCGGGCCTGCGCACGTACGCGCTGGACCAGCGGGGCTACTCGCCGCAGGCGCGGCCGAGCGAGGTGGCGGCGTACCGGCTGGGGGAGTTGGTCGCCGACGCGGTGGCGGTGCTCGACGCGCTCGGCGTGACGCGGGCGCACGTGGTCGGCCACGACTGGGGTGCCATCGTCGCCTGGGCGCTCGCCGCCGGCCACCCCGACCGGGTGCGTACGCTCACCGCGGTCTCCGTGCCGCACCCGGCCGCCATGGCGCACGCGCTGGCCAACGACCCGCAGCAGAAGGCGCGCTCGGCGTACATGCTGCTGTTCCGGAAGGCGGGCATAGCGGAGAAGACGCTGCTGGCCCTCGACGCGCTCGGGTTGCGGCGGCTGTTGCGCGACGTCGGCGACGACGCCCGGGTCGCCGCGTACGCCGATCCGCTGCGCGAGCCGGGCGCGCTCACCGCGGCGCTGAACTGGTACCGGGCGATGTCCCGCGCCGAGCTGGCGGCGGTCGGCCCGGTGTCGGTGCCGACCACCTTCGTCTGGAGCGACCGCGACGTCGCCATCGGACGGACCGCTGCGCAAGCCTGCGCCGCACACGTGAGCGGCGACTACCGCCTCGTCGAGTTGTCCGGCGTCAGCCACTGGATCCCGGACGAGGCGCCGACGCCGCTGGCCGAGGCGATCCTGTCCCGCGCCCGCCCGACCGCCTGAGCGCCGACGCCCACCTGCCGCGGTCGCAGCGGAAGCGCCTCGTCGGTCTGAGAGCGTCCGGACCGACCGGCAAGACGACTGGGCCGTGCGGGAAGCTGGGTGGGGTCGTCGGCGGCGGCGATCCGAGGGAGGCGGGAGAGAGCATGACGGTGAGTGCCGAGGGCTACCTGGCCGAGGTGACCGCGACGATGACCCGGGTGGCGGCCAGCCAGCGGGAGCAGGTGGGCCGGGCGGCCGACCTGATCGCCGAGGCGATCCGCGCCGACGGGGTGGTGCACGCCTTCGGCACCGGTCACTCGGAGGCCCTGGCGATGGAGATCGCCGGCCGGGCCGGCGGGTTGGTGCCGACTAACCGGATCGCGCTGCGGGACCTGGTGCTGCACGGTGGGGAGCCGGCCGACGTGCTGGGCCCGAAACTGGAGCGGGACCCGTCGGTCGCGCACCGGCTCTACGACCTCGCCCCGACCGGCCCGCGTGACGTCTTCGTGCTCGCCTCGAACTCGGGCGTGAACGGGGCGATGGTGGAGTTCGCCTCGCTGGTCGTCGCGCGGGGCCATCCGCTGGTGGCGATCACCTCCGCCGCGCACTCGGCCCGGATGGAGTCCCGCCACCCGTCCGGGCGCAAGCTCGCCGACTTCGCCGACGTGGTGCTGGACAACGGTGCCCCGTACGGGGACGCGACCCTGCCGCTGCCGTCCGGCGGCGCGGTGGGCGCGGTCTCCTCGATCACGGCGGCGTTGCTGGCCCAGCAGATCGTGGTCGAGGTGGTGGCCCGGCTGTTGGCCGCCGACGAGCAGCCGCCGGTCTACCTGTCGGCCAACATCGCCGGTGGCGACGCGCACAACGACGCGCTGGAGGCCCGTTACGCAGGGCGGATCCGGCGCGGTTCCTGAGTCGGTTTCGGGTGGTGCACGGCGGGGCATCTGCGTTCCGCCGGTCGGGGGTTCCGACCGGGTGGAGCGTGTTCCCTCGGAGGTTCGCGGTGTCCAAGGAGACCGAGAAGCAGCGGTGGCAGCGGAACTTCGCTGACCTGCTTCAGGAGTTGCGGGTCGCGCAGACCGGCGTACAGATCCTCTTCGCCTTCCTGCTCACCCTGCCGTTCAGTAACGGCTTCACGCGTACCACAGAATTCCAGCGCGACGTCTACGTCGTCGCGCTGATCGCGGCGGCCGGCGCCACCGCGATGATCATCTCGCCGGTGGCGTTCCACCGGGCGCTGTTCCGCCAGGGCCGCAAGCCGGAGCTGGTGCAGTTCGCCCACAAGATGGCCAGCGCCGGTCTCGCCTTCATGTTGGTCGCGATGGTCAGCTCGGTACTGCTGATCACCGACTTCGTGCTCGCCCGGCCGATCGCCTTCCTGCTCAGTGCGGTCACCGGCCTGTGGTTCCTCACGTTCTGGATGATCCTGCCGTTCAGCCGCCGCAACTGGGGTGACGACGACATCGACGACGAGGACGACCCGAGCGGGCTCTCCCCGGGCTGAACGGTCGGGTCGGGGCGGGATCCGGCTCCGCGAGGGGCCGGTCCGGCGATGGATAACCGTGACTACCGCTGGGTAACACCACCTGGGTAGCCTGCCGAGCAGGCGGAACAGTCCGAATGCCGGATCCAGCTCCCGGGGGTTGCCGTGGCCATCGCCGAGAACCACCGTCCACCCGCCAACGACCACCAGGACACCGACCCGCCGCCCGGTGCGGCGGGTCGCGTGTCGTCCGAGAAGCAGGTGTCCGAGAAGGAGGCCCGCCAGGTCGCCGAGGCGGCCCGACAGGACACCTGGGACCGACCGAGCTTCGGGAAGGAACTCTTCCTGGGCCGACTCCGGCTCGACCTGATCGACCCCTGGCCCCGGCCGGACCCGGCAGAGGACGAACGCGCCGGTGAGTTCCTCGCCCGGCTGCGCGCGTACGTCGCCTCCGAGGTGGACGGCGCCGCCATCGAGCGCGACGCCCGCATCCCCGACGAGGTGTTCCAGGGCCTGGCCGGACTCGGCGCGTTCGGCATGAAGATCGGTCGGGAGTACGGCGGACTCGGGCTGAGCAACCTGCACTACTGCCGGGCGTTGATGCTGGCCGGCTCGGTCAGCCCGGCGATCGGCGCGCTGCTCTCGGCACACCAGTCGATCGGTGTGCCGCAACCGTTGAAGATGTTCGGCACCGACGAGCAGAGACAGCGCTTCCTGCCCCGACTGGCGGCCGGCGAGGTCTCCGCGTTCCTGCTCACCGAGCCGGACGTCGGCTCCGACCCGGCCCGGCTGGGCACCACCGCCGAGCCGACCCCGGACGGCACCGGCTACCGGATCAACGGCGTGAAGCTGTGGGCCACCAACGGCACCGTGGCTACCCAACTCGTGGTGATGGCCCGGGTGCCCAGGACCGACGGACGCAGGGGCGGCATCACCGCGTTCGTGGTCGACGGCGACGCCGAGGGCATCACCGTCGAGCGCCGCAACGAGTTCGTCGGCCTGCGTGGCCTGGAGAACAGCCTGACCCGCTTTCACGATGTCTTCGTGCCCAACGAGAACGTCATCGGCGGCGAGGGCAAGGGCCTGCGGATCGCGCTGAGCACCCTGACCACTGGTCGACTGTCGCTGCCGGCGATGTGCGTGGGCGCCGGCAAGTGGGCGCTGCACGTGGCCCGCGAGTGGTCCGCCGAGCGGGTCCAGTGGGGCCGGCCGGTCGGCGAACACGAGGCGGTCGCGCAAAAATTGTCCTTCATCGCCGCCACCACGTACGGCATGGAGACCATGTTGGACCTCTGCTGCCTGCTCGCCGACGACGACCGCAACGACATCCGGATCGAGGCGGCGCTGGTGAAGCTCTACGCCAGCGAGATGGCGTGGCGGATCGCCGACGAGCTGGTCCAGATCCGGGGCGGCCGGGGATACGAGACCGCCGACTCGCTGGCCGCCCGAGGAGAACGGCCGGCCGCCGTCGAGCAGATGCTGCGGGACCTGCGGATCAACCGGATCTTCGAGGGCTCCACCGAGATCATGCACCTGCTGATCGCCCGCGAGGCGGTGGACGCGCACCTCTCCGTGGCCGGGGACATCATCGACCCCGACGCCGGACTGGCACGCAAGGCCAGAGCCGGCGCGCGAGCGGGCGCGTTCTATGCCCGCTGGCTGCCGACCCTCGCGGTCGGCAAGGGCCAACAACCCACCGCGTTTGCCGAGTACGGCCCGCTCGCCGCACACCTGCGGCACGTCGAGCGCGCCTCCCGGAAGCTCGCCCGGTCGACGTTCTATGCGATGTCCCGCTGGCAGGGCAAGATGGAGCGCAAGCAGGCGTTCCTGGGCCGGGTGGTGGACATCGGGGCCGAGCTGTTCGCGATGAGCGCGGTCTGCGTACGTGCCCACGCCGAGCGCGCGGAGCGACCGGAGAACGTGGAGTTGGCCGACCTCTTCTGCCGCCAGGCCCGGGTCCGGATCGACGCCCTGTTCACCGCCCTCTGGGAGAACACCGACTCGGTCGACGTGGTGGCCGCCAAGCGCATCCTCGCCGGCCGCTACAGCGCCCTGGAGGACGGCGTCATCCCACCACCCGCCGACCGCCCCTGGGTCGCCCCCTGGACCCCCGGCCCCTCCACCGTCCCCACGAACGCCCGCCGCCACCTCCCCCCACCCCCCTGACCCACCCCCACGCTTTGCGGCGTTGATCAAGAGGTTTTGGTCATGGCTCGTCGGCTCGGACGGCGAAAACTTCTTGATCAACCCGGCGGGGGCGGGGGTGGGGTGGGTGGGGGCCGGGGAGGGGGCGGGGGTGGATGGGGTTAGGGGTGGGGGTCGTGGAGGCCGAGGCGGCGGAGTTCGAGGGCGGCCAGGGCGTTGACGGTGGTGTCGTCGCCGCGCCGCCACGCCTCGGCGACGTCGGGGGAGATCCGGGTGAGTTTGCGCAGCGGCTGACCGGCCAGGGCGCGCAGGGCCAGCAGGTCCCGACCGGCGGGCGCGGCGGCCAGGGCCGCCGCCGAAGCGGCTCGGCGCATCCAGCGCACCCGCAGCGGCAGCCAGCCGAACAGCACCAGCCCCAGCGGGACGATGAGTAGCCCGACGGCCAGTGCCAGCGCCAACTGGTCGACCAACTCCTGCTGGTCACGCCCGGCCTCGGCGAGCGAACGGGCCGCGCCGGCCGCCCGCTCGAACGGGCCGGTCAGCTCGTCGCCCACCAACGGCACCCGGCCGACCTTGCCGCCCGCGTCGGCCAGGTTGTCGGCCAGCCCACCGCCGGCCCCCTCCAGCTTCTGCCCGGGTACGGCCAGCTTCTGCACGAGATCGTGCAGCCAGAGCGCACCACGGATCGCCGCGTACACCCAGGCGACGACGAGCAGATCGGTGAGGAACTGGCGCAGCGCGGTCGGGAAACGATCAGCGTAGATTTTCACGCCGGACAGCGTGCCACGCTCGGGCGCGGCGGGCACTCCCACGGACGCCCGATCCCGGGAGTGCGCGGGATCAGCGGGCGCAGTCCGGGCAGGTCCCGAAGATCTCCAGGGTGTGGCTGACGTCGGTGAAGCCGTGCTGAGCCGCCACCCGGTCGGCCCAGTTCTCCACCGTCGGCCCGGCCACCTCGACCGTACGACCGCAGGCCCGGCAGACCAGATGGTGGTGATGCCCCTCGCTGCACCTGCGGTAGAGGTGCTCGCCGCCGGGCGGGCGCATCACGTCGATCTCGCCCGCGTCGGCCAGACCCTGCAACGTCCGGTAGACCGTGGTCAACCCGACCCGCTCGCCGCGATCACGCAGCATCGCGTGCAGGTCCTGGGCGCTGTGGAAGCCCTCCAGCTCGGCCAGCAACGCGCTCACCGCCGACCGCTGGCGGGTGTTCCGGACCACCGCACTCTCGCTCATGCCGACCCTCCGCTTCGCTGCGTGCCGGCATTTGTGCTGGGCCTGATGATTCGCTCGCATGGCTCGCTCATGCCGACCCTCCGCTTCGCTGCGTGCCGGCATTTGTGCTGGGCCTGATGATTCGCTCGCATGGCTCGCTCATGATTCCTCCCCGGCATGGCTGACCGCGTCGGCGACGATGTGCGCGACATGCTCGTCGACCAGGGCGTACGCGATCTCCCGGCCCCGCCGCGAGCCGCGTACGACGCCGGCCCCGCGCAGCACCCGCAGGTGCTGGGAGACCAACGGTTGCGCGACGCCGAGTTTATCCACCAGCTCGTGCACGCAGCGCTCGCCGTCGGCCAGCTCGCTGACGATGGCGAGCCGGATCGGCGCCGAGAGGGCGCGCAGGAGCTCGCTGGCACCCTCGAAGGCGTCATAGCCGGATCCGCTGGTCACCCTGCAACGGTAACCAATACCGAAGCGGAACCCGTGATCAGGACCGGCTGAGCACCACCTCGTGCGGTTCCGGATCCGGCGTGGGCTGCGGTCGGGAGCGGCGGAGCCGGCGCCAGGCGGCGGCCAGCAGGGTGACCACCACGAACGAGGCGATCGCGAGGACCACCACCGAGGCGCCCGGCGCGGTGTCGGCGAGCGCCGCCATCCAGATGCCCGCACCGGCGGCGAACAGGCCCAGTGCCATGGCCGCCGTCATGGTGCTGCGGAAACCCCGGGTGACCTGCTGGGCGGTGGCCACCGGGACGACCATCAACGCGCTGATCAGCAGGACGCCGACGGCCCGCATGGCGATCGTGACGGTGACCGCGGTGGTGATCGCCAGCAACAGGTTGAGCGCGCGTACCGGCAGCCCGGAGACTCGGGCGTACTCCTCGTCGTGGCAGACCGCGAACAGCGCGGGCCGCAGCGCCAGCATCGCGGCCAGCACCGCCACGCCGAGCACCGCGATGGTGACCAGGTCCTCGCGGGAGGTCGTGGTCAACGCACCGAAGAGGTATGCGTTGAGGTTGGCGCTGGTGCTGTCGGAGAGCCCCACCAGGACCACGCCACCGGCGATGCCGCCGTAGAACAGCAGGGCCAGCGCCAGGTCACCGGAGGTGCGACCGCGTTCGCGGATCAGCTCGATGGCGATTGCCCCGATGGTGGCCGCGATCACCGCCATGATCACCGGGGAGGTCTGGAACAGCAGGCCGGCACCGACGCCGGTGAGCGCCACGTGCCCGATGCCGTCGCCGATCAGGGCGAGTCGCCGCTGCACCAGGTAGATGCCGAGCGCCGGGGCGGCCAACCCGATGATCAGCGCGCCGATCAGGGCGCGCAGCATGAATTCGTACTGGAAGAGACTCACCTTGTGCTCCACATGCCGGCGGGCTCCTCGGGACCGTGCGGATGCACGTGGTCGTGGTCCGGCTCCGCGTGGTGCCCGGCCGGGTCCGGGACCGCGCCGTCGTGCGCGATCTGCCCCTGGTGTACGACGATCGCGCGGCTGATCAGCGGCCGGAGCGGGCCCAGCTCGTGCGCGACGAGCAGGACCGTGCCGCCGTCGTCGACGAATCCGCGCAAGGCCCCGGCGAACGCCTCCTGGCTGGCCGCGTCCACTCCTGCCGTCGGTTCGTCGAGCACCAGCAGCTCCGGGCGTCCGGCCAGGGCGCGGGCGATCAGGGTGCGTTGCTGCTGGCCGCCGGAGAGCGTGGAGACGGGGTCCTTGGCCCGGTCGGCGAGGCCCACGGCGCGCAACGCCTCCGCCACCGCCTCCCGGTCGGCCCGGCCGGGCGGACGCAGGATGCCTCGACGGGCCAGCCGGCCGGAGGCGACCACCTCGGCCACGGTGGCCGGTACGCCGCTGCCCGCGCCGAGCCGCTGGGGCACGTAGCCGAGCCGCTGCCACTGTCGGAACCGGCGTACCCGGTGACCGAAGAGGGTGACCGAGCCGGCGGTGAGCGGGACGAGCCCGAGCACGGCGCGGATCAGGGTGGACTTGCCGGAGCCGTTGGCGCCGAGGACCGCGACCACCTCGCCGGTGGTCACGGTCAGGGATACGTCGCGGAGCACGGGGCGGCCGTCGTAGCCGACCACCCCGTGCTCCACGGAGATGACGTCAGGTGTCACGAGCAGCTCAACGCCGTCCTCAAGGTCTGCAGGTTGGTGCGCATCACCGAAAGGTAGTCCCCGCCGTTGTCGGCGGACAGACCCTCGATCGGATCGAGCACCGCGGTTTGGGCGCCGACCTCCTTGGCGATGGTCTCGGCGACCTTCGGGCTCACCAGCGTCTCGAAGAAGATCGTGGTGGCGCCGTGCTCCCGCGCCTCCTCGGTGACCGCGGCCAGCCGCTGCGGCGACGGCTCGTCCTCCGGGGAGAGCCCGGTGATGCCGATCTGCTCCAGCTTGTACTTCTGCGCCAGGTAGCCGAACGCGGTGTGGCTGACCACGATCTCCCGCCGCTGGCAGGTCGCCAGCCCCTCGCTGAACTCGGTGTCCAGCTTCTCCAGCTCGGTACGCAGGGTGGTCGCCCGCTGGGTGTACTCGCCGGCCCGGTCCGGGTCGACGGTGCCGAGGCGCTCGGCCAGCTTGTCGCCGATGGTGGCCAGTCGGGTCGGGTCCAGCCAGACGTGCGGGTCCTTGGCGCCGTCCGAGGTCTCCTCGGCGTGCTCGGCCTCGTCGGCCGGCTTCTTCTCGTCGTGGTCGTGACCGTGGTCGTCGTCCTCGTGACCGTGGTCGTCGTCGCCGTGGCTGTGGGTGTGGCCACCGGCGGCGGCGTCGAGCAGCGGCTCCACGGTCGCCACGTCGAAGGCGCGGTCACCGCCGTTCTGGTCGATCGCCTCGTCCACCGCGGGCTGGAAGCCGTGCAGGAAGATGATCAGCTCCGCCTCGCTGATCTGACCGACCTGCCCCGGGTTCAGCTCCAGGTCATGCGGCTCGGCGCCGGGGCGGGCCAGGTTCGTCACCGCCACCGCGTCGCCGCCAATCTGCTCGGCGAGGAACTGCAACGGGTAGAAGCCGGCCACCACGTCGATCCGATTCGGGTCGGCACCGGCCGGGCTGTCCTCGGTCGAGCAGGCGGTGACGCCACCCAGGGCGAGCAGGGCGGCCGTGGCGGTGGCCAGAGCGCGCGGAGCGGTGCGGTAGGTCATGACACCGACTCTCCGCGACAACGACAATGATTGTCAAAAACGCATGAGTGCATGTCAGAGCAGCTTCACCAGACCGACGGTGACCAGCAGGGTGAGTGCCAGCAGCCGGATCGTCCGCGTGGGTGGGGTCTGCACCTGCCAGGTCGTCACCAGCAGCGCGGCCAGCGCGGCGGCGATCGTCAAGGTCAACAGCCCGCCCACCACCCCCGGGACGAAGAACGCGACCAGCATCAGGAACAGGGTGATCAGGAACACCGTGGTCGGGTTGGCCCGGGCCAACCGCTCGTGGATCCCGCGCTGCGTACGCTGCATCCCACAGACTCTACGAGGAGGGGGAGCCGGTGCTGGTGACCAACCGGTTCGTGGTCGAGGAAGACGCCGCCGAGGACTTCGCCGGACGGGCCCACGCGGCCCTCGCCGCGCTCGCCGCCCGGCCCGGCTACCTGCGGGGACAACTCGTCCGGGCCTTGGACGACCCACGCCACTGGTGCCTGGTGACGGAGTGGGAGTCGGTGGGCACCTACCGCCGGGCGTTGGGCGGTTTCGACGTCAAGGTCACCGCCGTCCCGCTGCTCGCCGAGAGTATCGACGAGCCGTCCGCGTACGAGCCGTTGGCGACCGCGGCACCCGGTGGGGACGTGGTGGTGGCTGCCAGCGATCGTGCTGCGGGTCCTTACCGGTGAGCCGCCGGGCACTACGCTGGCTTCCATGACCGCTCCCGGACCGGCAGCCCCACCACCGCACCAGCCGCTGCCCGGCCAGCAGGGACCTCAGGCCCCGGGCGATCCCGGCCCGCCACCGGCACCGTCCGGCGTGCCGCCCACCGGCGGCCCCGGCATGCCGCCTGCGCCCACCGGTGCTCCCGGCTTCCCGCCCCCGTCCGGCGGATCGGACCCCGGCACACCGGCCACGCCTGCCGGGCCGGGTGTGGCCCCGCCGTTCGCGGCCCCACCGACCGAGGGCGGCCGTACCCGGCTCTGGCTCGGCCTCGGCGCCGGAGCGCTGGCCCTGGTGCTGTGCTGCGGTGGCGGCGGTACGGCCGTGGTCGGCCTGCTGGTCAGCGGGGTGCAGGCGATCGACGAGCAGGGACGCACCGTCTCCGGCGACTACTACCGGGCGCTGGCCGACGGCGAGTTCGGCCGGGCCTACGACCAGCTCTGCGAGGACGCCCGGCGGCGCGAGTCGCGGCAGGAGTTCGAGCGCCGGTCGGCGGCCGAACCGCAGATCTCCTCCTACCGGGTCGGCCAGGTGGACACCACCACGCTGACCGTGCCGGTGGACGTGACCTTCAGCGGCGGCGGCCAGGAGCGCCAGCAGGTCGTGCTCCAGCAGGACCAGCAGACCGGTGGCATGGAGGTCTGCGGAGTCAACTGACCGGCCGCAGGTAATGTGCTGGGTCCGAGGACCGGCGGGGTCGTACCGTGGTCCCGGACCGTTCGATTCATCCCACACTGTCCCCGCCGACCGCCAGTCGGCGTAGGAGGAAAAATGCCAGCCGACCGTATCGACGCCGTCGTCAGCCTCGCCAAGCGTCGAGGATTCGTCTTCCCCTCCAGCGAGATCTACGGAGGCACCCGGTCGGCGTGGGACTACGGTCCGCTCGGCGTGGAGCTCAAGGAGAACGTCCGCCGGCAGTGGTGGAAGACCATGGTCCAGCAGCGTGACGACGTGGTGGGTCTGGACTCCGCGGTGATCCTCTCGCGTGACGTGTGGGCCGCCTCCGGGCACCTGGACGCCTTCGTCGACCCGCTGACCGAGTGCCAGTCCTGCCACAAGCGGTTCCGCGCCGACCACCTGGAAGAGGCATACGAGGCCAAGCACGGCAAGCCGCTGGCCGCCCTGACCGAGCTGAACTGCCCCAACTGCGGCAACAAGGGCACCTTCACCGAGCCGCGGATGTTCAACGGCCTGATGAAGACCTACCTGGGCCCGGTGGAGAGCGACGAGGGCCTGCACTACCTGCGGCCGGAGACCGCCCAGGGCATCTTCGTCAACTACAAGAACGTCGAGACCGTCGCCCGCAAGAAGCCGCCATTCGGCATCGCGCAGACGGGCAAGTCGTTCCGCAACGAGATCACCCCGGGCAACTTCATCTTCCGCACCCGCGAGTTCGAGCAGATGGAGATGGAGTTCTTCGTCGAGCCCGGCACCGACGAGCAGTGGCACGAGTACTGGTTGCAGGAGCGCTGGAACTGGTACATCGACCTCGGTCTGGCCGAGGAGAACCTGCGCTTCTTCGAGCACCCGCAGGAGAAGCTCTCGCACTACTCGAAGCGCACCGTCGACATCGAGTACAAGTTCCGGTTCGGCGGCACCGAGTTCGCCGAGCTGGAGGGCATCGCCAACCGCACCGACTTCGACCTGTCCACGCACAGCAAGCACTCCGGCGTCGACCTGTCGTACTTCGACCAGACCAAGCAGGAGCGCTGGGTCCCGTACGTGATCGAGCCGGCCGCCGGCCTCACCCGCGCGGTGCTGGCGTTCCTGCTGGAGGCGTACGACGAGGACGAGGCGCCGAACACCAAGGGCGGCGTGGACAAGCGCACCGTGATGCGCTTCGACCCCCGGCTGGCCCCGGTGAAGGTGGCGGTGCTCCCGCTCTCCCGCAACGAGGCGCTCTCGCCCAAGGCCAAGCAGCTCGCCGCCGACCTGCGCAAGCGCTGGGTGGTCGAGTTCGACGACTCGCAGGCGATCGGCCGCCGCTACCGCAGGCAGGACGAGATCGGCACCCCGTTCTGCGTCACGGTCGACTTCGACACGCTGGACGACAACGCGGTGACCATCCGGAACCGGGACACCATGGCTCAGGAGCGGATCGCGCTGGACCAGGTCGAGCGCTACCTGATCGACCACCTCCCCGGCTGCTGACGCGCCCCGCCGAAGCGCTGCCGACGTGAAAGGAAGGGCCCCCTGTTAACGCCTGGTGCATAGCAGGGGACCCTTCCTAACACCGTCAACCACGCGGATCGCCGCTCGGCGGTGTCGGCGTCACCGATACGTCGACTCGTAACCGGACGCCGGCGCCGAGCCCGCGCCGGGACTCGTACGCCTCCTCCACCGACCGCCGTACCCGGTGCGGCTCGCGGCGGATCTGTGCCGGCGTGAAGTGCAGTACCAGCACACCCAGCCGGCTCAGCTCGTTGTGCCGGTCGAGGGTGCGCGCCCAGTCGCCGGGGCGGAAGTGGTACTCCTGCGAGTCGACCTCCAGAGCCACCGCCGCCTCCGGCAGATAGCCGTCGGGCGTCGGCACCGCCCGGCCTGCCGCGTCCCGCAGTCGGGGATTCCACAGGATCTCCGGCAGCACCGTGCTCGCCGCGAGGCAGTCCCGAAGCTCGGCCTCCGGCGCCGACCGCGCGCCCTGCGTCACCTCGGCGAACGCCTTCCTGACCAGCGCCGTACGGCTACGCCGGGCGCGACGGATCTCCTCGTCCAGGTCGGCGAGGTCCGCGTACCCCCGCTGCACGGCCTCGGCGACGACGGCCCGCACCGGACGGAGTTGCCGCAGGCCGCGTGCCGCGTCGACCACCGCGCGGGCCGGCGAGCACACCGGGTAGAACGGCGTGGCGCGGGCCCGGCTGTCCAGCGTCAGGGCCCGCGAGATCACCGCGAAGCCGGCGGACGTGCGGCGGGCGTGATGCGGTACGACGAGCTGCACGGCGTCGGTGCGCGGACTCTGCCGGAAGCCGTACCAGACCAGCGCGGCGAGGCCGGTCAACTGCGCTTCCGCCCCGGCGTAGAGCGCCGCCGAGATCCGTCGCTGCTCGTCGGTCAGGACGCCGGTGACCAGGGCGTACGTGGCGGGCAGCACCCGCTGCCACAGGCCGCGTCGGGTTTGCCGGTAGAGATACATGTCGTCGAAGCCGGCGGCGAGCAGTTGCGCGCGGCTGGCGATCTGCTGCTGGTGTTCGGCCAGGTCGGCGAAGTGGGGAGGAAGGCTGCGCATGCCGGACAGCATCGATCGTGATCTCGTCCCGTGGGTGGCCCCCGGCCGGGCCTGTGGACAGCCGCCGGGCCTGTGGACAAGCCCGCCGGGTCGCTGGCGATGTGGTATGCGTCGCGTTAGCAGGGGTCCCCTGCTATGCACGAGGCGTTAGGAAGGGACCCTTCCTTACACTTGGGCGCGTGCCGACTACCGCTCCCGTCCTGCGCCCGTTGACCATCGGGCCGCATCAGGTGTGGCCGCCGGTCGTGCTGGCGCCGATGGCCGGCATCACCAACGTCGGCTTCCGCCAGCTCTGCCGCGAGCAGGGCGGCGGCATCTACGTCTGCGAGATGATCACCACCGTCGCGGTGGTCGAGCGGAACCCGAAGACGCTGCGCATGATCGCCTTCGGTGCGGACGAGAACCCACGCAGCCTCCAGCTCTATGGCACCGACCCGGGGACCACCGCCGCCGCCGTGCGGATCGTGGTCGAGAACAACCTCGCCGACCACATCGACCTCAACTTCGGCTGCCCGGTCCCGAAGGTCACCCGCCGGGGTGGTGGCGCGGCGCTGCCGTGGCGACGCCGGCTTTTCGCCCGCCTGGTGCGGGCCGCGGTGGACGCCGCGTCACCCGCCGGGGTGCCGGTTACGGTCAAGATGCGCAAGGGCATCGACGACACACACCTGACGTACGTCGAGGCGGGCCTCGCCGCGCAGGACGCCGGAGTAGCCGCGGTCGCCCTACACGGGCGTACGGCCGCGCAGCGGTACTCGGGCACCGCGGACTGGGACGCCATCGCCACCCTGAAGCAGGCGCTGGACGTACCGGTGCTCGGCAACGGCGACATCTGGGAGGCCGACGACGCGCTGCGGATGGTCGCGCACACCGGCGTGGACGGGGTGGTGATCGGGCGCGGCTGCCTCGGTCGGCCGTGGCTCTTCGCCGACCTGGAGGTCGCGTTCGACGGTCGTGCCGAGCGGCGACTGCCGAACCTCGGCGAGGTGGCGACGACGATGCGCCGCCATGCCGAGCTGTTGGTCGCGCAGTTCACCGCCGGGGCCCGCAACCCGGCCCGGGGTGAGCGGGACGGCTGTACCGACTTCCGTAAGCACGTCGCGTGGTACCTGAAGGGTTTCCCGATCGGCGGTGAGCTGCGCCGTGCGCTGGCGATGATCGACACCCTGGCCCAGCTCGACGACCTGCTCGGCAAGCTCGACCCCACGGTGCCGTTTCCGGTGGAGACGCTCGGTCAGCCCCGGGGCCGGACCAACTCCCCGGGCAAGGTGTTCCTGCCCGACGGCTGGCTGGCAAGCCGCGACGACGACACCGTGCCGGTGGGCGCCGAGCTGGACGACTCCGGCGGCTGAGCCCGCCGCCGTTCACCACCGTGCGCGCGGCCGCCCCGGCCGGCGGTGCATGCCCGTGCCGGTCCTCCGACGGTGTGCGCTGGGTGTTAGGAGGGGTCCCTTGCTATGCACGGGGCGTTGGTAGGGGTCCCTTCCTTGCATGCCACGACGGCCGGCCCCCGGTGTGGGG
>NZ_JBVHKD010000018.1:0-101591 GCF_055559695.1 Micromonospora sp. NPDC023869 | reverse complement strand
ACCTCCAGTTCCTCTACCAAGGCCGCTCACCCAACTCCGGCGGCGACTACGGCCTCCTGCCCTACCGCCCCGGACTACTCACCCTGCAACGCTGATCACCCTGCAACGCTGAGCCACCACCACGCACCCGACGGGCCTACGACCGGCCCGTCGGGTGCACGGCTGCCGGCGCGATCAGGGTCAGGTCAGAACGTCAGCACGACGTGCGCGACGCCGAAATAGATGATCAGTCCGGTGGCGTCGACGAGCGTGGTCACCATCGGCGCGGAGACGACCGCCGGGTCGATACGGAGCCGCTTGGCCAGCACCGGCATGGTGGCGCCGACGGTGGCGGCCCAGGCGCAGATGATCACCAGCGAGACGCCGACGACCAGGGCGATCTCACCGCCGACCACGACCACGCCGACGACCAGGCCGACCGCTGCCAGCAACGCGCCGAGCAGCAGACCGACCCGGGACTCCCGCCAGATCACCGCCGGCAGGTCCGAGCCGCGCAACTCGCCCAGCGCGAGAGCGCGTACGGCGGAGGTGGTGGCCTGTGCACCCGCGTTCCCGCCGGTGCCCACGAGCAGCGGGATGAACAGGGCCAGCGCGGTCACCTGCGACAGCGTGGCCTCGAACGCCTGGAGCACGTTGACGGTGAGCACCGAGGCGACGATGAGCAGCAGCAACCAGGGCGCCCGGGAGCGGGCCAACCGCCATACGCTCACCGCCATGTAGTGACCGGGCCAGGGCGCGGTACCGGCCTGACGGGCCACGTCCTCGGTGTCCGCCGCCTCGATGATCTCCATCGCGTCGTCGATGGTGAGCAGGCCGACGAGTCGGTCCTCGCTGTCCACCACCGGCAGGGCGATGGTGTTGGTCTCCCGCATCAGGCGGGCGGCCTCCTCGGCGGGGTCGGTGGCGCGGGCCCGGAAGACGTGGGTGTCGACCAGATCGGCTACCGGCACGTCGGCGGCGCTCAGCACCAGGTCCCGCAACTCCACCACGCCGACCAGGCGGCGGCCCGGGTCGACCACCGGCAACACGTACACGGTCTCTGCCTCGGCGCCCTTGCGCCGCACCACGTCGAGCGCCTGGGCGGCAGTCACCTGCCGGGGCAGCGCGACCGCCTCCGGCGTCATGATCTGCCCGACCGAGCCGGGCGGATAGCCGAGCAGCTCGGCGGTCATCTGTCGCTCGCGCGGCGACAGCCCGGCCAGGACGCGCCGGGCGACCTTGGCCGGCGCCTCGGTGAGCATGCGGGCCCGGTCGTCCGGGTCCATCTCCTCGACCAACTCGTGGAACGCCTGGTCGCGCAGCCCCACCAGGATGCGCTGCTGGTCCACCGGGTCCAGTTCCTCGAAGACGGCGAGTGCCGGGTCCTTGTCGAGCAGCCGGAACGGCACCCCGGCGGCGACCGCGTCGAGTCGGGCGAGTTCGTCGGCGATCTCGTACGGCGGTCTGCTGTCCAACCACCCACGGATCATCTCGAGGTCGTTGCGGTCGACGAGCTGCTGCAACGTCCCGGTCATCCGATCACCTCCGCAGGTGGCGCTGGTCGGTGCAAAGTTCCGTAGCTACCCGGCACGCATGCCGGGTACGCCGACAATCCGCCCGGCGTGGCCCAGGCCATACCGATCGGCGGCCGGATGTGCGGCCTCGGCGTGGAAAGACGTCGGCGTTCGTGTTCGCCCCGGTGGGCGATCGCTGTCGGTGACGTGGGATGACGCCCTCGGTGATCTCCACCACGGTCGCGCCCCGGCCGGTGTCGCCCACCTCGTGTGGAGCGGGCGGGGTGCCGTCATGCCGACGCGCCGCGCGCCGACGCCTGGCGGCCGGGGTCGGCCTGTCCTAACCTTGGCGGTACGAGGGGAGTACTTCCCACGAACCATACCGGTCAGTACGGCGCACCCCGGGTGTGCCTCGGGTGGTTGCCCACGAACGGTGGGTGAAGGAGACCTCGAACATGCACGGTGTTCGAGGAAGGCCCATGCCCGAATTGTCTTACTCAGCCGGTGAACTTCACTCCGTGGGCACGCCGTTGCTCTGGACGGTAACCATCGTCGGGGTGCTGGCCCTGCTGGTGCTCGACTTCGCGGTCACCCATCGCCCGCACCGGGTGTCGCTCAAGGAAGCGTTGGGCTGGTCGGCCTTCTACATCGCGCTGCCGCTGATCTTCGGTGCCTGGGTGTGGTCCGAGTTCGGCTCCGAGCAGGGCGTCCACTTCCTCACCGGCTATCTGGTCGAGAAGTCGCTGTCGGTGGACAACCTCTTCGTCTTCATGCTGCTGCTGGCGGCGTTCGCGGTGCCGACCGAGTTGGCGCAGCGGGTGCTGCTGTTCGGCATCGCCGGGGCGCTGGTGCTGCGGAGCGTCTTCATCGCGTTGGGCGCGGCGGCGTTGCAGACGCTGGACTTCGCGTTCCTGATCTTCGCGTTGATCCTGTTGTTCACCGCCGCGAAGCTGCTGCGGGACGCGTTCACCGGGCACGAGCAGTCGGTCGACATCGGCAACATGCGCTCGGTGCGACTGCTGCGCAAGTTCATGCCCGTAGTGCGCGAGTACCACGGCACCAAGATGACCGTGCGGGTCGACGGCCGCCGCGCTCTCACTCCGCTGGCGCTGGTGGTGGTGGCCGTCTTCGCCACGGATGCGGTCTTCGCGGTGGACTCGGTGCCGGCGGTCTACGGCATCACCGAGGATCCCTACCTGGTCTTCGCCACCAACGCCTTCGCGCTGCTGGGCCTGCGGGCGCTCTACTTCGTGCTGCACGCCGCACTCAGCCGCCTGGTCCACCTCAGCTACGGCCTGGCCGTGATCCTGGCCTTCATCGGCGTCAAGCTCGGCCTGCACTGGGCGCACGGCGTCTGGGAGGGTGTGCCGGAGATCCCGACGCTGGCGTCCCTGCTGGTCATCATCGGTGTGCTGACGGTCGTGACGATCACCAGCCTGCGCGCCACCCGCAACGTGGTGCCGGGCTCCAAGGAGGTCGTCACCGAACGGCAGTGAGCTGCCGCCCTCAGCCGGTCCGCCACGGCCGGAACGCATGCCCCGACGGCATGCGTTCCAGATCCTCGGGTCCGCCCGTGTCGATCAGCGGACGGACTTGCGCAGGTAGAGGGTGCGGGCCCAGGCGTAGCCGACGACGATCATGACGGCGCACCAGACGAGGGCCAGCCAGGCGTCCCGCCCCGGATCCGCCCCGGCGAGCAACGCGCGAGTGGTCTCGATGAAGGCCGTGAACGGTTGCCAGTCGGCGAACCATCGCACCCCCGCCGGCATGGAGTCGGTGGGGACGAAGCCGCTGCCGAGGAAGGGCAGCAAGGTGAAGATCATCGGGGTGTTGCTCGCGGTCTCCACCGTGCTCGCGCTCATCCCCATGGCGATGGCCACCCAGGAGACCGCGAAGCAGACCAGGGCGAGGAACGCGGTGAGGACGAGCCAGTCCAGGGGACCGGCGGTCGGCCGCAGGCCCATCAGCACGGCGACGCCGAGGACCACGGCGAGGCAGAGGACGCCCTGCACGGTGTTGCCGAGCACGTGTCCGGTGAGTACGGCGGCGCGCGAGATCGCCATGGACCGGAACCGGGCGACGATGCCTTCGGTCATGTCCTGGGCGATGCCGATGGAGGCCCCGGAGGCGATGCCGGCGACCCCGATGAGCAGGATGCCGGGTACGACGTAGGCGAGGTAGGTCCGGGTCGCGCCGCCGGTCCCGCCGGCCGGTAGGCCGGCGCCGAGGGTGTTGCCGAGGACGTAGACGAACAACAGCAGCAGGACGACCGGGATGCCGATGACGAACCCGGTGAGCCCGGGATAGCGGATCATGTGCAGCAGGTTGCGGTGGAGCATGGTCACCGAGTCGGCGACGGTGGTCCTGGTGCTCATCGGTGCTCCCTCGTCGAGGCGGCCGGAGTCGTGGTCAGTGCGAAGAACACGTCATCGAGGCTGGGGGCGCGCACGCTGACGTTCCCGGAGCGGACGTCGTCGATGTCGGCCAGAGCCCGGCGGAGACCGTCGGCAGTGCCGTCGGTGGGGATCTCCCGGACGACCTTGCCGTCCGGCCCGTGCACCACGAGGACCTCGGTGCCGACGCGGGACTTGAGCTCGGCCGGGGAGCCCTCGCCGACCATCCGGCCGCCGTGCAGGACGGCGACCCGATCGGCGACCCGGTCGGCCTCTTCGAGGTACTGGGTGGTGAGCAGGATGGTCACCCCGTCGGCGAGCAGTTCACGGACGATCTCCCACATGGTCTGCCGGCTGCGCGGGTCGAGCCCGGTCGTCGGCTCGTCGAGGAAGATCACCTTTGGGCTGCCGACCAGGGTCATCGCCAGGTCCAGCCGTCGCTTCATGCCTCCCGAGTAGGTGTGCAGAGGCTTCCGGGCGGCCTCGACGAGATCGAACCGGGCCAGCAACTCGTCCACGCGACGGCGGCCGGCGCGAGCGCCCAGGTGCCGCAGTCTCGCCATCAGCCGGAGGTTCTCCTCCCCGGTCAGCAGCCCGTCCACGGCGGCGAACTGGCCGGTCAGCCCGATCGCCGCGCGTACGCCGTCGGGGTCGCCTACCAGGTCGTGTCCGGCGACGGTGACCGTCCCGGCGTCCGGGGCGACGAGGGTCGAGAGGATGTGCACGGTGGTGGTCTTGCCGGCACCGTTCGGACCCAGCAGGGCGAACACGGTGCCGGCCTCGACGGTGAGGTCGATGCCGTCCAGGACGGTCCGGTCGCCGTAGGTCTTACGGAGCCCGACGGCGGTGATGGCGCTGCTCATGCGGTGGCCTCCCGTTCCGGTGAGTCGGTGGCGCGGCGGATGACGACGTCGGCGTAGTCGGCACGCAGGCGCAACTCCACGTGCCGTCCGGTGTTCGCGGCGTCGGCGTCAGGGGTGAGTTCGTTGCGTACGCGGCCGTGCGCGGAGAAGGCGTCGATCCAGGCGGCGAGCCCGGCCGGTACGCCGACCTCCACGTCCGCGTGTCCGTTCTCGATCCGGATGCTTCCGCCGCTCACCTCGCGGATCCGGACCGGGCCGTGGGCACTGCGCGCGGTCACGTCGCCGAGGGCACGGCCGATGGTCAGCGCACCGGAGGTGGCCACGGTGACCGATCCGCCGGTGGTGCCGAGCTCGATCGGGCCGTGCGAGCCGCGCAGCCGGACCTCGCCCCCGACTCGCCGGACGTTCACCAGTCCGTGGCCGACCGTGCCGTCGAGTCGGCCGGTGACCTGGGCGACGTCGATGGTGCCGTGCGGGGATTCGAGCACGAGGTCGTCGACGGTGTCGGCGTTGACGTTGCCGTACTTCGCGATGACGCGGGAGTCGCCGAACCTGCCGCGCAGGGTGACCGATCCGTAGGCGTTCTCGACCGCCACCCGTGATCCGGTGGGCAGCTCGCACCGGACGTCCACCGAGTCGCTCTGACCGAAGAGGTTGAGCCGGCGCGGCACGGTGATCCGGAGCCGGCCACCGTCGAACGAGACCGTGGCGTCCCGGGCCAGCGAGACGTCGCCGGATCGGCCGGGCCGGCTGGGTACGACCTCGACGGTGACGTCGTCTCGGTCCGAGGCGATCAGTTCGACCAGACCGACGCCGAGTGTGGCGTCCAGGTCGATCGGGCCGGTGGTGTCGTAGGTGGGCATGGTGCTACCTCCACAGGGCGCGCCGGATCGGTCCCGCCGACGGCGGGACGACAGGAAGAGTGGGTGCGGCGGGGCTTAGCGGGCCCAACCGGTGAAGCGTGAGCCACCTCGCGTGTCGCGTTTCGCGGCACGGCGGGTCTTCGGTTCGAGCGCGGTGCCGATCGCCCGGACGAGCCAGGAGTTGACCGAGAGCCCTTCCTCGGCCGCGGCCTGCTCGACGCGGGCCTTCAGCCGGTCGGGCAGTCGGAGCGTGGTGCGGGACGTGACGGTGTCGTCGAGCGGATCCGGTGTGGGAGCGGGCGGATCCTCCGGGGCCGGGGTGTGCTCCTCCGCCGAGCCGGGCGGAGGAGTCACGACCAGGTGCGGATCGCGTCCCCGGAACACCACGTCGACCGAGCCCGGAGCGATCTCCCTGGTGATCTCGCTCGCCGCGTCGCTGAGCACTTCGAGCACCATCAACCGGGTCGCGGCATCGAGCGTGAGACTGAGCCGTTCGGCAACGGCTCGTGTCTCGGGATCGCCGGTCTCCGCCGTTGCCGCGAGCTGTGCGCGCAGCTCCGTGACGTATCGCTCCAGGTTCATGACACCACCATAGCGCCAGAGTGGTGTCAGGCCAAGCCTAATTGACACCACATGACACCACGCGGAACCACTGGTGGGGCATGTGGGTCGAAGGGGTACCTGAAAACGGTCAAAAGCCCCATTATTGCCTCTATGCTCCGCCCCGAGAGGGGTGGAGATGACACGGACAGGGGAACGAGCCGGGACGATCCTGACGGGCCGGTTCCGCGATGACGTCGAAGGGCTGCGCGGTCTCGCGCTCGTGCTGGTGCTGGTCGGGCATGCCGGAGTGGCAGCGCTGCCGGGATTCTTCGTCGCCGTCGACGTCTTCTTCGTGATCTCCGGCTTCCTGATCACCGGCCTGCTCGTCGACGAGATGCGCCGGACCGGCCGAATCTCCATCACCGCGTTCTACGTCCGGCGCGCCAAGCGACTGTTGCCCGCCGCCAGCGTCGTCGTCGTGGCGAGCATGCTGCTCACGTACCTCTTCCTGCCGCCGATCCGGTGGTCCGAGACCGCTCGGGACGCCCTGGCCAGCGCGGCCTACGCGATGAACTGGCGGCTGGTCGAGCAGTCGACCGACTACCTGCGGTCGGAGGAGGCGCCGAGCATCCTCCAGCACTTCTGGTCGCTCGCTGTCGAGGAGCAGTTCTATCTGGTCTGGCCGCTGCTCCTGCTGACCGCCGTGGCGCTCGGTCGCCGACGGGCGCAGTCGGTCGAGGCGCGATCGCCGGTGGACGTCCGTGGTCGGCACCGCCGACGGTTCTTCGTCGACCGGACGTCCGCGCCGGTGCTCGTCGCGATCGCCCTGGTCGGCCTACCGTCGCTCGCCTGGTCGGTGCACCTGAGCCAGACCGAGCCGGCGCGGGCGTACCTCGTCACCACCACCCGGATGTGGGAACTGGCGTTGGGCGGTGCGCTGGCGATCCTGAGCGGCCACCTCTCCCGGCTGCCCCGACCGGCCGCGGTCACGCTCGGCTGGGCGGGCATGGCCATGATCGCCGTCGGCGCGGTGCTGATCGGGCCGGATGCGGCCTATCCGGGACACCTCGCGCTGCTGCCCACCCTCGGTGCGGTGGCGATCATCGCGGCCGGTCCCGGGGCCGGGCGGTACGGGCCCGCGCTGCTGCTGGAGAGGCGGTCGATGCGGGCGGTCGGAGTCGTCTCGTACTCCTGGTATCTCTGGCACTGGCCGTTGCTGGTCGTCGCCGAGGCGCGCTGGGGCCCGTTGGGGACCGGCGCCGGCCTGGCGATGATCCTCTGCTCTGCGGTCCCGGCGGTGCTGACCCACTACCTGGTGGAGAACCCGTTCCGGTACGCGCAGTTCTCCCCGGCCCGCACCCTGCGGATGGGACTGGTCGCCACCAGCCTGACCGTCCTGGCCGGTGTCGGCCTGAGCCTCGCGGTACGGCCACCGGCCGCACCGGGCCCCACGCAGCTCGCCGGTGCCGGCCTGGCGTCGCCCGGCGGCGATCCGGCGCTGGTGGACCGGTTCGCCCGGATCACGCCCGACCCGCTCCACGCCCGCGACGACCTGCCCGACGTCTATCGGGACGACTGCATCACGCAGGCGCAGGAGTCGAGCCTGCGCACCTGCGTCTACGGCGACCGTGACTCGCTGGTGGAGGTCGCGCTTGCCGGCGACTCGCACGCGGCGCACTGGGTGCCGGCGTTGCAGCAGGTCGCGACGGAACGTGGCTGGCGGCTGGTCACCTACATCAAGACCGCCTGTTCGCTCATGACCGCCCCGACGGTCGTCGGCGGACGGGTCGACGAGAGCTGTACGGAATGGAACCGCGAACTGCGGACGGCGCTCACCGGCGAGCGACGACCTCGGCTGCTGATCGCCTCCAGCGTGACCCAGATCCCGCTGGTGGATGGCGCTACTCCGGCACCCGGCCCGTCGACGGCCGACGCGCAGACGGAGGCGCTCGCCCGGACCTGGTCCGAGTTGACCGGGGCGGGGGTGCCGCTGGTGGTCATCCGAGCCACTCCGGCGTTCCGGGTGGACATGGCCGAGTGCGTCTCCGCCAACCGGGAACGGCTCAGCGCCTGCGCCCAGCCGCGCCAGCCCGCGCTCGTCTGGGGCGTACCGCAGGAGCGGGCGGCGGCCGCCGTGGCGCAGGTGCATCTGGCCGACCTCAACGACGCGATCTGTCCGGGCGAGCGCTGTCCCGCAGTGGTCGACGGGGTGCTCGTCTATCGGGACGCGCACCATCTGACCGCGACGTACGCGCGCCGTCTCGCGCCCCGACTTGACGACTTCCTGCTCCGGCACACCGCGCGGCACCTGTCGTGAGACGGCATGGCGGATTCAGCCTTCCGGGTTACTTGGGGCATTTCGACCTACTTGTCCGTATCGGCGGTGTGATGCTGACCCGCGTACGAGAAGTCGAACGTCGCGGGCGGTCCTGAACCTGGTCGGCACCCGGCCGGGTGCAACAGGACGACCCTCCGATCTCGCCGTCTCCTCGTGACCCGAGGAGACGACACGAGCCGGCCGATTCCGGACAGCATCCGGGTACGCGCCGCAGAGGTCGCCACGCCGCGTTCGGGGCTCCGCCCAGAGGTGACCCGCGCCTGCGCCGGTTCATCGGCCCGGGTCGGTGCACTGTGGACGGTTGTCGACGGTCTGCTCGGACATCTGCCCAGCGGCGGTCGTGGTGCGAGTCGGCCACGGCCGCCGCTGGCGGCCGTCGTGGGGTCCGCTGCCGCCTGGCCATCCCGTGCAGAGTGGACAAATCGCCAAAGTCGTGATGAATGCCGTAAAAATGTCGATACTGCATGGGTCACTTGCGGCGGTCGGCACGACGACTCGACCTCCGTTCGGATCTGATCCGCAAAGGAGTCGTCACGTGCAGGCGTGGTTCAACGAAGGGCGCTCGCCGACGCTGCAGGACAGATACTCGGCCCGGCACAACGCGTTCGGCGCGCTGCGCCTGGCGATGGCGTGCGGCGTGATCATCGCCCATGCCGGGCCGATCGGATTCGGTGTGGGCAATCTCGGGACGGGCCTCTTCGCGGGCCAGAGCGACATCGGCACGATCTCCCTCTACGGCTTCTTCCTGATCTCCGGGTTCCTCATCACCGACAGCGCGTTGCGCTCGTCCCTGCCGCAGTACATCCGCGCCCGCCTGCTGCGGGTGTTTCCCGGCCTGTGGGTCTGCCTGCTGGTCACGGCCTTCGTCATCGCGCCGCTGGTGGCCCTCTACGAGAATGGCAACCTCGACGGCTTCTGGGGACACCCGGAGGGACCGTTCGACTACGTCACCACGAACGTCCTCGCGTCGATGGAGCAGTTTCCGATCTCCGGCCTGCTGGCCGACACGCCGTACGGGCGGCTCGGCGGCGGTCCGAGCGCGTTCGACGGTTCGCTCTGGACCCTCCGGTACGACCTGGCCTTCTACGGCGTGGTGGCCCTGCTGATGATGACCGCAGTGCTACGCCGGTCGCCGCGTGCCGTCCTGCTGTTGACGGTCGTCTGCTACGCGCTGGTCCTGTGGGACTTCCTCAACGCGCCGACCATCACCTCACGCCCGCCGCAGCACGGCGCGATCGGGCCGTTCCCGCTGCTCGGTGCCTTCGCCGCCGACTGGACGCTGATGCTCGGCTTCCTGTTCCTGCTCGGCACGGCCGCCCGTCTGTACGCGCACCGCATCCCGGTCAACGGCGTGTGGGCGCTGGTGGCCGGTGTCGTGCTGACCGGCTCGATGCTCAAGGGGGGCTTCTTCGCGGTCGGCCTGCCGGCCTTCGCCTACCTGGTGCTGTACGCCGCAGTGGCGCTGCCGAAGCGACTGTCCAGGGTCAGCCGACGGCACGACTACACCTACGGCCTCTACATCTACGGCTTCCCGGTGCAGCAGGTCCTCGCCCTGGTGGGTGGTGCCGAGTTCGGGATGTTCGGCTACATCGTGCTGAGCCTGCTCGGCACCCTGGTGTTCGCCGTACCCTCCTGGCACCTGGTGGAACGTCCCGCCCTGCGATTCAAGACCGAGAGCGTGCGGGCCCGCAGGCGCGTCGACCGCGACGCGGAGACCCGGCAGACGGTGCCGGTCTCGTGAACCTTGGTAGGGCCTCGGCCACGTAGGCGGCAACGAGAAACGGTGGTCCTCGGACCACCGTTTCCCGTGTGCGGGGTCAAGCTATCGGTGCGCGGCGAGTCGACGGCCCTCCAGGACGGTGGCGAGCACGTACGCACCACCACCGGCGACGGCGAGGACCCAGAACGGGCCCGGCGTACCGAGGAAGAGCGCCGCCGTGCCCACCAACGCGAGCCAGCTCCCGAGCAGATAGTGCAGCAGGTTACGGCGGGCGGCTCCCTCGGCCAGGTAGATCAGCCCGACCACGAACGCCGAGCCGGTGGGCCAGAGGACGGTCGGCAACTCGGGCCGGTCGAAGGCGCTGGTCAGACCGGTGATGGCGAGGAACAGCGCGGTGAAACCGACGACCCAGGCGGCACCGAGCAGCCTGCCGGTGAGGGCCTCGGGACCGGTGACACCTCGCTGGGCCCGGGCGGCGGCCACGGTGGCGGCGACCGAGCCGCCCACCAGACCGGTGGCGAGCAGGGCCATCGGTAACCAGCCGGGTAGTTCGACCAGCGGGTCGCTGCCGGACGACACGGCGGCGGCACCGTGCCCGAGCAGGTAGGCGAGGGCGAAGCCGGCGTACGCGAGGCGGTTGTCGACCTGACCGGGGACGCTGCGGCTGCGGCTGTCGAGGACGACGGTGGGCGCGATGGTGAGAGTGGACATGGTGAACCTCCGGTGTCGTCGTCAGGCAGCGGCGAGGGGGGCAGCGGCGCTCTTGCTCGGTGCGTCACGCAGCAACGCGATCGCCTCGCGCAGCCCCTCGTCGATCGGCTGGGGGCGCAGGCCGAACGCGGCGGTGGCGGCTGAGGAGTCGAGCACGAACGGCCGCGTGAACTGGTACGCCGTGGTCCGGAACTCGCGCAGCATCGGGGCGAACAGGCCGGCGGCCCGGAAGACCGGCGCGGGAACGCTGGTGAGCCTCGGCGCGGGCACTCCGGCCAGCTCGGTGAAGCGGGTGGCGAGCTGCCGGATCGTCATCGGCGCCGCACTCGGCACGTGCCAGGGACGGTTCCAGGCCCGCTCGTCGGTGGCGGCGGTGACCAGCATGGCCGCCACGTCGTTGATCGAGGTCCAGGTGTGCGGTACGTCGAGCGGGGCGGGGACGACGGCGCGCCGTCCGGCGAGCAGGGGTTGACCGAGGAAGAGGGTGAGGATCGACTGTGCCTGGAGGTAGTCGCTGGCGCGTACCTCGGTGACCGCGCGGAGGCGACCGGAACGCTGGGCGGCGAGGGCGTCGCGCCACATGTCGGCGCGCATCCGCAGCTTGGGGTGCGTGGCGGCGAGCGGGGTCTGCTCGGTCATCGGCCCGCTGACCTCGCCGTACCCGTAGAGGCAGCCGGCGATCACCAGCGGCGCGCCGGACCGCTCGGCGGCGGTGAGCAGCGCGTCGGCCATCGGCGGCCAGTCGGTGAGCCAGCGGTGGTAGGCGGGATTGAGGCAGTTGTAGACGGCGGTGACGCCCTGCGCGAGCTCGCTGAGCCGGTCGGCGTCGGTGGCGTCGGCGACGATTCGCTCGACCCGGGCGTGGATCGGGCCCCGCCCGGACCGGCTGACGATCCGGACCTGCTCACCACGCGTGGCGAGCAGTCGCGCGGTGGTCGAGCCGACCATGCCGGCGCCGACGATCAGGTGAACGGCCATCGAAGTCTCCCCTCGTTTGAGAGCAGTGCTCTCTGTTGAGACCAATGCTCATGCACGAGGGCGCCTTTCGTCAAGAGCAGTGCTCTCGAATGTGTGCGACACTCTCCGGTATGCCTGCCGCTGCCATCCGGGCCAGGGCCCGAGCCGAGATGATCAACGAGATCAAGGCGATCGCCCGCCGCCACCTCGCCGCGGAGGGGGCGAACCTGTCGCTGCGTGCCGTCGCCCGGGACATGGGGATGGTCTCCTCGGCGATCTACCGCTACTTCCCGAGCCGGGACGAGCTGCTCACCGCGCTGATCCTGGACGGCTACCAGGCCCTCGGTGACGCGGCCGAGGCGGCCGACGCCGAGGTCACCGACCGCACCGACCTGCGCGGCCGGTGGCTCGCCGTGTCTCACGCGGTACGCCGCTGGGCGCTGGCCCACCCGGCCGAGTACGCCCTGCTGTTCGGTAGTCCGGTGCCCGGGTACGCCGCACCGCAGGAGACCACCGTGGCGGCGTCCCGGACCCCGACCACCCTGATCCGGATCCTGCTCGACGGCTTCGCCACCGGCGTCCTGGCCGATCCCGGCCCGGACGATCTGCCCGGTCCGGTGCACGCCGACCTCGCCGCCGTGCGGGATCACCTCTTCCCCGGACTGCCCGAGACCCTGCTGGCCCGAGGCTCCGTCGGCTGGATCCACTGCTTCGGCACCGTCAGCTTCGAACTCTTCGGCCAGCTCGACGGCCTGATCACCGCACGGGACGAGTACTTCGACCACCAGATGCGCCGGATGGCCGACCTGATCGGCCTGCCCTGACGCGACTGTGGACGGGACGGTACGGGCGGCGGATGTCATCTAGCATCAGCTTTCCCGCCTTGTCGTACTGCGGGATCGGCTTCCACTCACGGGAGTTCCTGGATTGTTCTCATCTCGCATCGGGGCCGCCTCCGGCCCCGGATCGTCCTCGCGTGCCCGCGTCCTGGCCCGGGCCGCCGTCGCGTCGGCACTGGTGCCGGCGCTGCTGCTCGGTGCCGGCGCGCCTGCGGTCGCGGCGACCAACACGCTGACCGTCACCACGCTGGACCGCAACGGCAAGAAGGTCACCGTCACCACGACCGTGGTCAACCTCGCCACCAACGAGCGCCGTTCGGTCAAGTCCAACAAGGCCAAGAAGCTGCCGAAGGGCACCTACGCGGTGCTCGCCTCGATCCGCACCGGGGAGACCTCGACCCTCGGTGCCCGCACGGTCAAGGTCTCCGGCGCCAGCAAGACCACGGTGGACGCCCGCAAGGGCAAGCGGGTCTCGCTCGGCCTCAGCCCGGCGATCGACACGGCCGGGCGGGAGATCCTGACCAACGGGCAGATCTGCACCCGCTCCGCGTCCGCGACCTACTCGGTCGACGGGTGGGACCCCGGCGGTGGGCTGTACGTCGTCCCGAACTCCTCGAAACGGCTGGCCTTCGCCGCGATGCGGTCCTGGGTCGACCACGCCGGAGCGTCCCCTGACTACGCGGTCATGTACACCACGACCAGTGTCCCGAGCACCCCGACCCGGACCTTCAAGCAGTCCTCGCTCGCCACGGTGGACGTGGAGACCCGACGCGGCCCGTCGGCGGGGAACTACAGCAGCCTGGGGGTGCAGCCGATCGACCGTTCCTGCGGCAGCAACATGTACGCCGGCCTGGTCAGCACCGATCAGCCGTACCGGACGAAGATCCGCCTCTCGGCGGGCAAGTGGGACGTCGGGGTACACGCCTACACCGAAGCCAAGGACGGATCGGCACCGGTCGTCGGGCACTACTTCGTCCCTCGTACGGTCAGCGCGGGCAAGTCGTACACGCTGCGGTTCTTCCGGTCCGCCTGGGGACCGTCCACCCGGCTGCCGCAGGTCAACTACGGCTGGCTGTCGTACGTGCTGAACGACATGTTCGCCGACCCCGGCTTCCCCCGGGACAGCGTCGAGGGCGGCGACAAGGCGACGGCGACGCTGAAGTTCGGTGGCAAGACGGTCAAGACCAAGAAGGACAGGGGCTGGGAGTCGGAAATGACCAGCCTGGAGTACAAGGTCAAGAAGAGTGGCTGGTACACGCTCACCAACGACGCGAGCCGGTACTACCCGGAGATCACCTTCCCGGCCGGGATGCTGTCGCCGAAGACCAGCGTCACGTACCGGTTCAAGGCGAAGCCGAACACCTCGGTGACCGCGCCCGTGTACGCGCTCACCATGCTGCCCGCC
Organism: Micromonospora sp. NPDC023869; assembly: GCF_055559695.1. Taxonomy (NCBI): domain Bacteria; kingdom Bacillati; phylum Actinomycetota; class Actinomycetes; order Micromonosporales; family Micromonosporaceae; genus Micromonospora; species Micromonospora sp. NPDC023869. The sequence continues at coordinate 87,466 of NZ_JBVHKD010000018.1, read as the reverse complement.
GGCCTCGACCTGCACAACCGGGCCAAGGCCGGCGGCAGCACGAACGTCCAGTTGAAGCTGAGCCGGCCCAAGGCCGGTCCGGACGCCAAGCTGGGCAAGAACCCGAAGGTGAAGACGGTCACCGCCAAGGCGTCCTTCGACGGCGGCAAGACCTGGCGTTCGGTGTCGGTCAAGAAGATCAACGGCGTGTGGACCGCCCAGGTGGGCAACCCGACGTCCGGCGCGGTCTCGTTGCGGGCGCGGGTCACCGACACCGTCGGCGGCTACACCGACGTGACGATCATCCGGGCGTACGCGATCGGCTGATCCGGCCACCGTCACGACGACGACGGGCCCCCTTCCCGCCCGGGGAAGGGGGCCCGCTCGGTGACCGGATGCGCCCGGTCACCTGTGGTGCTGCCTACCAGTACTTCGGCAGCTCGTAGAAGTCGTCACCGTTCAGGTTGTCGACCGACCGGTCCGCCATCCGCTCGGCGATGCCGAAGATGCCGGCCTCGACGGCCTTGGTCAGCTGACCCTTCTGCTTCTGGCCCCAGGCGTGGGACTGGCCGCGTACCTCGAACAGGACGCTCGCGCTGCCGATGAGGGCGAACGCCGACCGGGCCTGCCCGGCGTAGTCACGGTCGAAGCTGTAGCCGTCCGCGACCTGGTAGTGGACGTACTGGCTGACCCCACCGAAGAACGGCGAGCCGGTGCCGGAGCCGTTGCCCGCGTGCTGCATCATGCCGAGCGCAGCGGCCAGCGTGTGCCGGCGGGAGGCGTCCTGGTCGAGCAGCGGCCAGTCGGCGTACCTCGGGTTGCCGGCGGCCTCCGAGCCGAGCGGCGGGAAGTCCAGCGCCACCGTGACGTACTGGTCGGTCCCGATGTTCTCGTTGCACGGGCCCATGTGGTGTAGGTCCACGTAGGCGTGGACCTTGCCGAACTCGTCGCGCAGGTTGACGTAGAGGTCACGCAGTGCCCGGGACTCGTTGGTCAGGTACATGCCGGGCAGCGTCTCGTTGGACGGCCGCGTCGCGGGCGAGGGCTCGGCGGTCAGGTCCGCGCTGAAGTCCCGGTTGACGTCGAAGCCCTGCGCACCGTTGCTGTAGTAGTACGGCGCGTTGGTGCCGGCCAACTGCGGGAACTTCTCGACCACCTCGTTCCACGGGAAGTCGTTCTGCCGACGGTTCAGCTCCGCACCGTCGGGGTTGAACTTCGGAACGGCGACGATGGTCAGGTTGTCCCGGATCGCCTTGGCCTGCGGGCTCCCGCTGGACCCGAGGGTCTTGAGCATCTGCAGCAGCGCCTCGGTGCCGGTCTTCTCGTTGCCGTGGATCTCGCTCGTGATCAGCAGTACGCGGTCACCGGTGCCGACGCGGGCGGTGTAGATGTCCCGGCCCCGGTGGGACTGGCCGATGACGTCCACGGCGACCCGGCCGTTGCTGGTCGCCTCGATCTGGGCGAGCTGCTTGCCGAGTTGTGCGTAGTCGGTCCACCCGGAGGCGGATCGGTTGCCGGGAAGATTGCCGCAGTTCGCGTTCACGTTCTCCGCTGACGAGGACGGCGCAAACAGGGTTACGGCACACATTGTTGCGACAGTTGTCGACACCAAAAGGCGACGGTGCATCAGACCTCCTACATCTGTATGAATTCGGCTGCGCGGTGCGTCGATCCGGGTGTTTTTCGGGCGGCTCCCACCTCATTTTCGCTGTCCTCTGCGGCCACGTATCGCCTGCTGGCAGGCGTTCGGTGGCGTGAATCCGTCGATCGGATGAGGCAAAACTAAAGGCGTTGGTTAATGTGCATCGGTGTCGACCAGCGTGTTTGAGGAAACTTTGAGGTTCGCGGTGGTCGATCGAGCTGCGGCGGCTGTCGCCGGCACTATTCAAAATCGGTCCACCGTGCAATGGTGGCGCTGAGTTCTCGGCTGCCCGGTGTTAACGTCCAGGGGTGGATTCGACACGTGCCGGGTCCGGCTCGCCGGTCGCCGGGCTGGTGCTCGCGGCCGGCGCGGGCCGCCGGTACGGGCGGCCCAAGGCGCTGGTGGAGGTGAACGGCCGGCTGCTCGTGGAACGTGCGGTGGCCACCCTGGCGGCCGGTGGCTGCGATTCGGTGACCGTGGTGCTCGGTGCCGACGCGGAGTCGGTCGCCGCCCGCGCCGATCTGGCCGCAGCAACGGTGGCCGTCAATCCGGAGTGGGCCGGCGGGATGGGGTCGTCCCTGCGCGCCGGTCTCGCCGCGCTGGCGCCTACCTCGGCGGTGGCCGCGCTGGTGCTCCTGGTCGACATGCCGGGCGTCACCCCCGAGGCGGTGCGCCGGCTCGTCGGTCTCGCCGCCCCGCAGGTGCTCGCGATGGCGGGCTACCACACCGGTCGCGGTCACCCGGTCCTGCTCGGCCGGGCGCACTGGGCGGGTGTCGCCGCCTCGGCTGTCGGTGACGTGGGCGCCCGTCCCTACCTGCGCGAACGTGCCGAGCAGATCCGGGTCGTACCGGTCGCCGACGTGGCCGACGGCGGTGACATCGACACCGAGGCCGACCGGGCCAGGTTCCTCGCCGCCGGGGAGGCGGCGAGCGCCTGACGTGTCTGCGGGTGCCGGTCTCAGCGAGCGGTGAGGATCACCGGCCCGTCCTCGGTGATCGCGATGGTGTGCTCCCAGTGCGCGGCCCGGCTGCCGTCGGCGGACCGCAGCGTCCAGCCGTCCCGGTCCACCCGGTACCTGTCGTCACCACCGGCGAGGAACATCGGTTCGAGCGCGAGGACCAGCCCCGGCCTGAGCCGCAGACCCCGGCCGGGCTTGCCCTCGTTGGGCACGAACGGGTCCTCGTGCATGGCGCGGCCGATCCCGTGGCCGCCGTGGTTCTCCATCAGGCCGAATCCCCGCGACCGGCCGATGGTGCCGATGGCGTGGGCGATGTCGCCCATCCGGGCGCCGGGCGTGGCGGCGGCGATGCCGGCGTGCAGGGCGCGGCGGGTCTCGTCGACCAGCGTCTGGTCGTCCGGGTCGGCGGCGCCGACGATGAAGGTCACCGCCGAGTCGCCGTGCAGCCCGTCGATGTACGCGCCGCAGTCGACGCTCAGCACGTCCCCCTCGGCGAGCCGGTACGACGTGGGGATGCCGTGCACCACGGCGTCGTTGACCGAGGTGCAGATGACCGCCGGGTAGGGGCTGGGTGCCGACCGGGGGTGGTAGTGCAGGAAAGAGGGCTTCGCGCCGGACTCGCTGATCACCGTGGCGGCGATCTCGTCCAACTCCCGCAGGGACGTGCCGACCGTGGCCGCCGTCTGGGTCGCGGCGAGCGCCGTCGCCACCACCCGCCCGGCCTCGCGCATCACGGCGATCTCGTCCGGCGTCTTCAACTCGACCATCTCTACCTCTTCGTCGTTCGTGCCGGCGGGGCGGTGTGCACTCCGGCCCTGGTATTTTAATACCAGGATTACTATAGGCCCATGGTGCGTACCCCGATGACCGAGGACGAGCGGGCGCGCGGCCTGGCGTTGGGGCGCCTGCTCCAGCAGGCGCGCGGCGGTCGGAGTGCCGCCGCCGTCGCCCTCCAGGCCGGCATCTCGCTGGACACGCTGCGCAAGATCGAACGCGGGGCGATCGCCTCGCCCGCCTACTTCACCGTCGCCGCCCTGGCCCGGGTGCTCGGGCTCTCGCTGGACGACCTGGCGACCCGGCTCGCCGAGCCGACCCCGTCCACCGGGCGACTCGCCTCCTGACCGCTCGGCCGCCGCGGTAACTCGCTGGGACACCCGGGGGCAGGTCGGCATGATGGTGCTGACCGGCCAGGAGGTGAGGGGTGCGGATCCCGATCGACGCCCTGGGTGACGCCCGCGCCGTGCTCCTGGTCGAGGGGGCCAGCGACCAGGCGGCGGTGCAGGCGCTCGCCCTCCGGCGCGGTCGGGACCTGGCCGCCGAGGGCGTACGAGTGCTGCCGATGGGTGGTATCACCAACATCGGGCACCACCTGGTCCTGCTCGGCCCGCAGGGGCGCGGCCTACCGCTGGCCGGGCTCTACGACGTTGCCGAGGAGGGCTTCGTCCAGCGCGGGCTCGACCGGGCCGGGATCGCCACCGCCGCCTCCACCGCCCGGATCGCCGAACTCGGGTTCCACGTCTGCGTACGGGATCTGGAGGACGAGTTGATCCGGGCCGTCGGCACCGACGGGGTGCAGGAGTTCCTGGACGCGGTCGGGGACCTGCGTTCCTTCCGGCTGTTCCAGCGACAGCCGGCGCAGCAGGGACGGGAGTTGACCGCCCAACTGCACCGGTTCGTCGGCACCCGGTCCGGCCGCAAGGAGGCGTACGCCCGGCTCATGGTGCAGGCGCTCGACCTCGACCGGATGCCACGCCCGCTGGACGCGGTGCTCGACTCGGTCTCCGCTCACCACATGGGCAGCATCGAGCCGGACAACCGGCCGCCGGGCCGGTAGGCCACGCACATCACGTCTCGATCACCGGCCGCCCAGGTCTCCTCGGTCGGCAGGACCGGATAGAAGCGCAGGTCCCGGTCCTGCCCGTCGGGCCAGGTGCGGGTGAACAGGTCCCGGCAGGCACTCCAGGCGAACTCGCCCAACGCGGCCGGCGCCCAGTCCGCGTCGTCGTCGGCGTGCACGAACCCGTACGTCTGGTTGTCCGCCGTCAGCGCGCACGGCCGGTAACGGACGACCGCCCCGCCGGCCTCCGGCAGGTGCACCGGATCGTCGAAGCACTCGCCACCCTCGATGTCGAGGACGCCCGGCGTCTGCGCGCTGATGAAGTGTTCGTCCTTGACCACCACGGCGGCCGGGGCGGAACTGCCGACCAGGGCCCCGAGCAGGACCGCAGTGCAGAGCAGGGCGCCGCCGGCACGCAGTCGACGGCCGGTGCGGTCGGGGTGGGGCGGCGGGGCGGTGTGCTGATCGGTCATAACGCCGCCGAGCGTACGAAGAAGACCTGAACGCAGGCGGTACGTCGGTGTCGACCGGATGACCGACAGGCCAACAGTTGCTGGTCAGGGCGGGATCACGGGCGACTGTTCACTCGCTCGAAAGGATCTTGTTGCCGTCCGGTCGGGCACGACTGCGCGAATGACGACGGCGCGTGCCGGCAGGTGATCGACCACCGGTGCCGCCGTCCGCCTCCTCATTGAAGGGTGACCAGAGTCTTGACCGACCAGAAGGCTCCCTGGCGCATCGGTGCGCGCCGGACCAAGATCGTGGCGATCGGTGCCGCTGCCCTGATCGTCGGTGGTGTGGCGATCAGCCCCGCCGCCTTCGGCGACGCCCCGCCGGCCAAGCATCCCGCCGCCGAGATCCATAAGCCCTCGCCCGTACCCGACCGCATCATCCTGACGCCGACCACCACACCGTCCACCTCACAGCGCGTCACTTGGCGGGCCGAGGCGCCGGCCGAGTGGGCCCGCGCCGAGATCCTCGAAGCACCCCGCGCCCTGGGTGACGTCGTACCGCCCACCGGCGCGGTGACCCGCCTCTCCGCGCTGTCCAGCACGGCGGTCAACACCTCGCTCGGGTACGCCTCGACCTACCACACCGTCGAGTTCACCGGCCTCACGCCGAACACCCGGTACACCTACCGGGTCGGCGACGGCAGCAACTGGAGCGAGTGGATCGACTTCACCACCGCCGCCGCCGACTTCGCGCCGTTCTCGTTCATCTACTACGGCGACGCCCAGAACTACATCGACTCGGCCGTGCCCCGGGTCTTCCGGCAGGCGTTCGCCGACCGGCCGAAGGCCAAGGCGATCGTCAACGCCGGTGACCTCATCGACCACGCCAACAGCGAGGAGCAGTGGGGCCAGTGGTACAAGGCCAGCGGCTTCATCGACGGCCAGATCAACAACATCTCGGTCCCGGGTAACCACGAGTACAGCGGCGGCCTGTCGCAGTTCTGGCGACCGCAGTTCCCGTACCCGGACAACGGGCCGGGCAACCCGGAGCTCAAGCAGACCGTCTACTCCCTCGACTACCAGGGCGTGCGCTTCATCGCCCTGGACTCCAACCACCAGAGCAACGCCACCCTGATGGCCGCGCAGACCGCCTGGCTGGAGGGGGTTCTCAAGGACAACCCGAACAAGTGGACGGTGGTGACCTTCCACCACCCCGTCTACTCGACCACCGGCAGCCGCAACAACGCCCAGGTCCGCAACCAGTGGGGTCCGCTGTTCGAGAAGTACGGCGTCGACCTGGTGCTCCAGGGCCACGACCACTCGTACGGCCGGGGCAACGTGGCCACGAACCGCCGCTCCGCCGCCGTGCACGACGGCACGGTCTACGCGGTGTCCGTCTCCGGCGGCAAGATGTACCAGCTCAACAACGGGCAGAACTGGACCGGCAACGGTGCCGAGGTGACCAGCACCAGCCAGAACACCCAGCTCTACCAGCTCATCGATGTCGAGCAGGGCACGCTGCGCTACGAGTCGCGCTATGCCAACGGGCAGCACCACGACGGGTTCCTGATCCGCAAGAACGACCAGGGTGACCGGACCGTCAACGAGCTACGTACCCCGCAGAACACGGTCGGCCAGCAGGTCTCGGTCGACAAGACCACGGTCGACGTGAAGGGCACGGTCGCCGTCTCCGCGTACGGCTACGACCCGGCCGAGAAGGTCGCCGTCCACCTGCGCCCGGCCGGCAGCACCGGTGACACCGGCCGGGACGAGGACCGCATCGCCACCGTGACCGCCGACGAGCTGGGCCGGATCAGCTACCCGCTGACCGTGCCGGCCAGCGCCAACGCGGGCAGCGCGTACGAGGTGTTTCTGACCAGCAAGAACCAGAAGATCACCAGCCCGGCCATCGCGGTGACCGGTTGGAAGGTCGACGTGCAGGCCCGCGCCCACTGCGTCGGCACCACCGCGCACGTCTCGGTCACCGCCCGCAACACCGACGCCGGTCCGCTGGACGTCGAGCTGGTGACGCCGTACGGCTCGCGGAAGGTCTCCGACGTCGCCCCCGGCAAGTCCGCCAGCCAGGCGTTCACCAGCCGGGCCAGGTCCGTACCGGCCGGCACCGCCACGGTGAAGGTCACCGGAACGGTCGGCGGCGACCCGGTCACGATGCGGGTCGAGGTGCCGTTCGACGCGGCGAGCTGCGACTAGTTCCCCTGCGGTGGCGGCGTCCTCCCCGGCGTCGCCACCGTCTCCCGCCTGGACGAAACCGTCCGGCGAAGCCATCAGTTCCGCAACAGATCGACGGAGTAACGGATGAACACATGGAATCGTGAGCGGCTGCTCGCGGCGGTCGCCGCCGGCACGCTGCTGGCCGGGTCGGTGGCGCTCGCGTCACCGGCGCTGGCCGAGCCCGGCACCAGCGGCGACGTGTCGGTGACGGTCGACATCGAGGAGATCGTCGAGCCGGGCGTGCTGGCCATGTCGATCGCGGGCGACTCGGTGGCGTTGACCGAGGACGGGTCGACGCTGCTGGTGCGTCAGTTCGTCGGTGGTCTGCCGACGGTGACGGTGACCGACACCCGGACCGCCGACGAGGTGCCCTCGGGCGCGGCGTGGGCGGTGCTGGGCAGCGCCACGGACTTCACCGGGGCCGATGGTCAGGAGCCGATCGGTGCCGGGCACCTGGGCTGGAAGCCGCGGCTGGTCGACGGTGGGGACACCGGCCTGGTCAGCGAGGGCGAAGAGGTCGTGACCGTCCTGGACGAGCCGACGCAGCCGGGCAACAACGTCGGCCTCACCGACCAGGAGCTGCTGGTCTCGACGTTCGACTCCGGAGCCGTCGCTGGTGGGGCGTACTCGGTCGACGCGGACCTGTTCCTGCGCACGCCGGCGGATGTCGCCGCCGGTGCGTACACCTCGACGTTGACCCTGTCCCTGTTCGAATGACCGCCGTGGGCCGTGGGGGACGCGCGGTCGGACCCCCACGGCCCGGCGCGTTCCGGAGAGAACCATGAATCACCGCAACATCACGGGCGCGCTGCTCGCCGGCACGGCGGCCCTGGCCGTCACCACCGGTGGCGGCGTGCCCGCCGCCGCCCATCCCTTCGGGCCGCCCACGACGGCCCAGGTCGCCGTGGACGGTTCCCGGGTCGACCTGTCCTGGCAACCCGCCGAGGACGACTGGGTCGCGCTCGGCCAGTCGCTCGGCGCGTTCGAGGACCCCAGCACCGGCCCGGTCGCCACCCAGGTGACCGGCGAGCAGAAGCTCCGCGACTCCACCGCCGTCCAGGACTACCTGCGCGAGCGGATCACCGTCAGCCAGCAGGGCCGACCCTGCCGTGGGGAACTCCAGCCGCTGGACGCCCTGCTCGCCCAGGGAGCCCGGCTGCGCTTCGAGTGTCCGGCCCCGATCACCGCGCTCGACATCACGGTGACCGCGCTCACCGACCTCAACCAGGCGTACCGCACGGTGCTGCGCGCAGAGTCGGCGACACCGGCCGAGGCACTGTTCACCGGCGCGGTCGGCACCCACCGCGTCGACTTCACCCGCTCGGGCGGCGGATCCGCCCCGGCCGCCGCGCTGGCCGTCGGCGTGGTCGCCGCCGGTGGGCTCGGTGCGCTGCTCGTTGCCCTGACCCGACGACGTAACCGGAGTACGGCATGAACGACCTCAACGGGCTCGACGAGCGCCTGATCGCCCTGTTCGACAACGCGGCCCTGTTCTGGGTCGCCCTGGTCGTGGCGGTCGGTGTCGGCGCCGCGCACGCGGTGGCACCCGGACACGGCAAGAGCATCACCGCCGCGTACCTGGTCGGTACGCACGGCCGCTACCGGGACGCGCTTCGGCTCGGCGTCATCGTCGCGGTGATGCACACCTTCTCCGTCCTGGTGCTGGCGCTGGTCTGGACCGGGTTGAGCGGCGTGGCCGACCTCGGCACCAGGACGATCACCGCCGTGCTCCAGGTGGTGGCCGGGATCGTGGTGATCGGTGTCGGCGCGCACCTGATCCGACGTCACCTCACCAAGCGGGGCCACCACCATCACCACCACCACGGCGACGACGGCCACCACCATCACCACGACGTCCCGGTCGACCCGTGGTCCCGGCGCGGGCTGATCGCGCTCGGGCTCTCCGGTGGGCTGCTGCCCTCGCCGTCGGCCTTCCTGATCCTGGTCAGCGGCCTGCTGACCGGCCGCTCCGTGGGCGCGGTGGTGATCGTGCTCGGGTTCGGCGTCGGGATGGCGCTGACCCTCACCGGCGTCGGCGTACTCACCATCCGGGGGCAGGCGCTGCTCGCGGGGCGAGCCGGCCGAGGTGCGCTGGTGGCCGGTTTGGCGGCCTGGATGCCGGCGATCGCCGGTGCGGCGGTCTGCCTCGGCGGATGCCTCTACGTGGCCGCAGCCGTCTCGGCCCTCGCCGCCTGAGCGTCTGTCTCGGTCTTCGCCGTTCGTCTCGGCGTTAGCCGCCTGACCGTCCGTCGAAACAGGACTGACGGGACGGGTGCGTGCGATTACCGTCGGCCGGGTGACCCGACACCTGCTCGTGCCCGGACGAGGAACGCCGCGACCCGAGCACTGGATGAACTGGCTCGCCGGCCGGCACCCGGACTACCGATGGGCACCCGAGCCGCCCGGCCCGCCGCTGGTCCTGCGGGACCGGGTGGCGGCGCTGCACGAGGCCGTGCACGCCTCGACCGAGCCGGCCGTGCTCGTCGCGCACAGCGCCGGATGCGTCAGCACCGTCGTGTGGGCGGCCGGGCACCCCGGACCGATCGTCGGCGCGCTGCTGGTCACCCCGCCGGTCATCGACGGGTACGAGCCGGACGAGCCGGGGGACCTGCCCTGGATCGTGCCCCGCACCCCGTTGCCGTTCCCGACCGTCCTGGTCGCCAGCCGGACCGACCCGTACACCACCTTCGCCCAGTTCACCGAGTACGCCGAGGACTGGGGCGCGGAACTGGTCGACGCGGGTGAGGTCGGACACCTCGACAGTGCGGCCGGGTTCGGCCCCTGGCCCGAAGGGGAGCGGCTGATCGCCCGCCTCGGCTGAGCGGGGCTGCGCGTCCATCGCACCCGGTCGATAATGCGGTGGTGGTGAGAATGGGCTGGGTGTTGGTTGCCGCGCTACTGTCGACGGTGACGGCCTGCGACGGGACGACGAGTCCGAGCCCGTCGGGCGCCCCGTCGGGGCAGGTCGGCACCACGGCGACCCCGACGGATTTCGCCGCTCCGCCGCTGCGGCTGCCCACCGTGGCACCCGGGGACGCCTGCCCGGTCACCGAGCCACAGCCCTGGCCCCACCCCGACCAGGCCAGCCGGGTGCTCGGCCCCGGGCCGCTCTATCCGGTCGCCGACTACTTCCGGAACGGCGTACTGGAGTTGCGCGCCATGGACCGGCAACAGGACGGCACGTACACGAAGAAGGTCCGCTGGATCGGCTCCGGCTATGCCGGGCCGGTGCTGGTGCGGGCGGCCCGGATCGACGGGCCGGGCCCGGCCGGTGCGGAGTTCTCCTACCTCGGAGATCCGCGCGACGGCGGACACCACGCCCTGCTGGTCCGTCCGGAGAACGACCTGCCCGCGACCACCATGGTCGGTGGGCCGGGGTGCTACGCGTACCAGGTCGACGGCACCACGTTCAGCGTCACGGTGGTGTTCCGCGCCGCCCTGGAGAAGACCTCCGACCCGTCGTCCTGACCGGGTGCGTCACCGCTGCTCGGTGGCGACCAGATAGGTGTGCAGGGCCTGGCGGGAGCGGGTAAGCGCGTCGATCCGCTCGTCCAGACCGCGAAGGCGCGTGCGCAGCGCGTCCAGCAACTCGGGACAGGGTTCGAGGTCAGGACCCTCGCCGGTGGCGCAGGGCAGCAGGTAGGCGATGTCGTCGGTGGACAGCCCGGCGGCGAGCAGCCGCCTGATCTGGGTCACGGTGGTGACCGCCTCGTCGGCGTACTCCCGGTAGCCGTTGTGGCCCCGGGCCGGCTCCAGCAGTCCCTGACTCTCGTAGTAGCGCAGTTGGTGCGGGTTGACTCCGGTGCGCCGACTGAGTTCCCCGATCAGCACGCCGAATCTCCTTGACCTTGATATCGATGTGAAGGTCGACGATACCCACCTGGATCGGATTCCACTGCGAAGGAGCAGACGATGCACGACCGCGACGAACAGTCCGGCACGCCGGTCCCCGCCGTGGCGGCGGCCTACGACCCGCGCGCCCTGCTGGCGGAGAGTCGGCTCGGGGTGCTGGCCACGATCAGGGCGGACGGTCGCCCCCAACTCTCCCCGGTCATGCCCTACTTCGACCGGTCCGCCGGCGTCCTGTACGTGTCGATGACCGACGGGCGGGCCAAGACGGTGAACCTGCGCCGGGACCCGCGCGCCGCCCTGGAGGTGACCAGCGCCGACGGCCTGTCCTGGGCCACCGCCGACGGCACGGTGACGCTGACCGGACCGGGCGACGACCCGTACGGACCCGAGGTCGACGCCCTGGTGGACTACTACCGGCTTGCTGCCGGGGAGCATCCGGACTGGGACGAGTACCGGGCGGTGATGGTCGCCGACCGCAGGGTGCTCATGACGATGACGGTGAACCACGTCTACGGCGAGGACATCGGCTAGGCGGCGGACGCCGACACGTCGTCGAGGTAGCGCACGCCGGTCGCCTCCTCGGAGACCTGCCAGAGCCGTGCGGCCAGGGCCCGGTCGTCGGCGGGGGCGACGACCGGGCGGGCGTGCACCCGGTTGCCCCACCGGAACAGCGGCGGGCCGTGGAAGACGCCGGTCTCGGCGGTCGGGGCGGTGGCGGCGTAGAGGAGCGGGACAGTGCCGCTCTCGGAGCTGCGGGCCAGCAGCAGACCGCCGATCCGGGTCACCGCCCATTCCCCGGCGTTGTCGTACCGCCGGTTCATCGGAGTGCGGGCCATGCCGGGGTGGGCGAGGAGGCTGCGTACCGGGCTCCCCGCGCGGCGCAGTCGACGGTCGAGTTCGACGCCGAACAGGGCGTTGGCCTGCTTCGACCGGATGTACGGCACAGGCTCGGCGGCGGCCGATCCTCCGGTCAGGTCGTCCAGGTCGGGCCCGCCGCGCAGCAGTCGATAGAAGCCGGAGCCCACGGTGACCACCCTCGGGTCCCGATCCGGCCGGAAGAGGTCGAGCAGCAGGCCGGTCAGGGCGAAGTGGCCCAGGTGGTTGGTGGCGAACACGCTCTCGTACCCCTGGGCGGACCGCTCGTGTCCCGACTTGGCGATCCCGGCGTTGTTGAGCAGCAGGTCGACCTGTCGGCCCTCGGCACGTAGCTCGGCGGCGAACTCGCGGACCGAGTCGAGGTCGGCCAGGTCGAGTCGGCGTACCACCAGGTCACCGGCGATGCCGGCGCGGGCCTGATCGGCCTTGGCGGGGTCGCGTACGGCCATGACGACCGTCGCGCCCCGGGCGGCGAGCTGCCCGGCGGCGACCAGGCCGAGACCGCTGCTGGCCCCGGTGACGACCGCCGTACGGCCGCGCTGGTCGGGGATGTCGTCGAACGTCCAGGAAACGGGCATGAGGCACCTCCGGTCGATCGCAGCGGATGAACTATCCGCTGCGGTGGTGTCGACCGTAGCACGGAGCGGATAAGTAATCCGCTGGTGTGCGGATGGATTATCCTCGTGCTGTGTCCACCGACCCGCCGACGAATGCCGAGCCCCTGCGTGCGGACTCGGCCCGGGTACGTGCCCGGATGCTGCGCGCAGCCCGGGAACGGCTGGCCGCCGGTGACGTGGAGTTGCCGATGAACGCGATCGCCAAGGCGGCCGGGGTCGGCGTCGGCACCGTCTATCGGCACTTCCCCAGCCGACTGGCCCTGCTGGAGGCGTTGGCCGCCGACCGGTTCACCCAACTCGTCGACGCGGCCGAACAGGCCGCCGCCGGCCCGGACATCGCCGCCGAGATGGCCCGGCTACTCCGGGTCGCACTCGATCACCAGCTCGGTGACCCGGCGCTCGCCGCCGTCCTGGCCGAGCCGGAGCCCGCCCGCCCGGAGACCAGGGAACTGGGCCGGGCGCTGACCGTAGCGGTGGACCGACTTCTGCACCGCGCCCGCGCCGCCGGTGCAATCCGCCCGGAGATCACCGCCGACGACCTGCGGGCGCTGTTCTGCGGCCTCCAGCACGCGGTCACGGTCAGCGGCGACACCGACCGCGACCGGTACGTCGAGATCCTGCTCCGGGGACTACGCGCCTGACGGCTCGGCGCGGGCCGTGGACGGGGCGGCGTCAGGCCGTGGGCGGGTCGGCGAGGAAGGACTCGACGGCGGTGACGAAGGCGTCGGGTGCCTGCGCGTGTACGTGGTGGCCGGTCGGAATGGTGACCAGACTGCCGGCGGGGAGGCTGTCGGCCATCCGGGCCATCGGCTCCTGGGGCAGGTGGCTGCCCGGCCCACCGGCCAGCACCAGCGTGGGCACCGGAAGGCGGGCCAACGCCGACCAGCGGGCCGGGTCGGGAGCGTTCAACTCCGCCAGCACCGACGGACGTACCTCCCGGTCGTAGTGCGGCGCGCTGTCCGGCAGGTCGGTGGGAACGATGATCCCGAGCGGCACCGGCGGCGGGCACTCCTCAAGCACCAGGGCGAGCACCCGCTCCGGTGCCCGCTCGGCGGCCAGCAGTGCCACGGCGGCACCCAGCGAATGCCCGACCAGGACCACCCGATCCAGGGCCAGCCGGTCGAGAAACGCCAGCAGGTCATCACGCAGCACGGTGAGCGAATACGGCCCGACCCGGTCGCTGCGTCCCATCCCCCGCAGATCGGGCAGGTGGACGCTGCGGTGCCGGGCGAACGTCGGTGCCAGCGCGTCCCAGGTGGTCCCGTCGCCCCCGCCGCCGTGCACCAGCACCATCGGCGGCGCGGCCTCCGTGCCCGGCCCGCCCTCGATGCTGCGGTACGCCAGCCGACCCCACCCCATGTCCACCGACCGGTACGCCAGCATGGCGGAAGCCTACGGCGGCGTTCCCGGGTCCGCTGTCCCTGCGCGAGCCGTGCCGCAGCGCTTGGAGGAAACTCTCTTCCGCCCCGATCGCCGGACCGCCACGGGTGCCGGTGCGGTCCGGAGTCCGGCCGGTTGGACGAAGATGGCACGGCGGTCGACCGCATCTCCTCGCCCGTTGAGCTGGTACCCCTCCAACCAGATCCATCCGTCGTACGTGGTCCAGTTCAGGACCCGGATCACGCGGAACAGAATCGGCTGTCGGAACTGCACGCTGGCCTCACGTCCGACGCGGAGCAGATCGCCGGGGCAGGGTGTGGTCACGACAGCCACCCGAGGAACCTTCGGTGCAGCAGCCCGGCCGGAGCCCATCCCATGTCCCGACTGGCCGCCAGCATGCACGAGCCCAGGTAGAGCGCCAGGGACACCGGGGCGTTGGCGTACTCGGCTTGCAACTCCTGACGGCGCGTCCGGCAGGGCCAGGGGGCACCGCAGCCCGCGCAGGTCCAGATCGGCAGAACCGGCCCGTGCATCGTCACGAGGCTTCCCCTGGCCAGTGGCCCCGGTTGATCGGCACCCGGTGCCGCACCCGGCAAGGGAGATCCCGTCCGCACCGACAGGTCACTCGTTTGAGGATGTGGTTCCACGCCGGTCTGTGCCTTCGCGCGAGGGTCAGAGCAACGCCGGCCAGATACTCCTTGAACGAGACGAATCGTGTCATGCATCCATGGCATCACGGGGGTTGTACAAAGACAACCCCCAAGGGCAATGTTGCACCCCCTTCCCCCTTGTGTAACTCCTATAGGCCATAGCGTCAGTTTGTGGAGCTGCTCGGGCTGGATGAGATCCGTGATCTGCTTGGTGGGATCAGCAAGCAGCGCGCCACGATCATCGTGGGCCGTAAGGGATTCCCTGATCCGGTCGTGACGTTGAAGATGGGCCGCGTCTGGGATGGCAAGGCCGTCCGGGCCTGGATCGCCGAGAATCGCCCCAGCCCGACCGACGAGGACTGACGTCGACCGAGGCCGGGGTAGTCCGAGATCGCGGCCGAAGCGGGCTTTTCGCGGGCAACCGAGGTGCGACACCGCCGTGCTTTCATTGGCCCATGGCGAACCCGGTGATTCTCTCCGTCGACGACGACCCGGCGGTGTCGCGGGCCGTCGTCCGGGACCTGCGGCGTCGTTACGGCGACCGGTATCGGGTGGCGCGCGCGAACACCGGCCCGGAGGCGCTGCGGGAGATCAATGTGGCCTGTGACGCTGGCCTCGGGGCTGGCGCCCCGGTCACTGATCCGGCATGTGGTTGATCGGCAGGCCCTCGCCGTAGCGATGCCCCTCCCCGGTCAGGATCTGCGCCCCGTGCTCCAGCGACGCCAGCACCGTCGTTGCCAGGTCGACCCGACTGGTCACCCCCAGCCAGTACGACAGCTCCCACCAGTCCTCGCCCCACGTGGGCAGCACCGCGCAGGCATCCATCGCCAGCAGTGTGTGGAGGTCTGTCCGGTCCTTCGAGACGGTCGCCAGCCTCAATGCCTCAGCGGCGGTGACGGCGGTGACACCGAAACGCTGCCGGTCGGTGATGACCTCGCCCACTGGCTCCACAACGTGGATCGACCCTGCTACGTACGCCAGCAGCGCCGAGCGGTCCAGCACGAGCGTGACCGGGGGCAGGTCGTCCTCAGGGATCACGCGGCCGACGCCGACTGGTCCCCGCCGGCCTGATCCTGCTCCATGTGCTGACGGACCCGCTCGCGGACCGCCGCGAATCGCTCCGCAGGCCACTCGGCCTGCACCGCGTACCGGCGCGCGCGGGCGGCGGCCATGCCCTCCGAGGTCAGCGCCACCCCACGGCGAACCTGCTCGTCACGGAACTGCTCCCACGCCCTCTGGGCGCGCACGGCCCCGGTCACGTAGGCGCTCGCCTTGCCCGGGCCCTGCTGCTCCAACGTCTCTGCCACATCCTGAGGGACGGAGATCGACAGCTTCTTCACCGTGGTCATACCGTCAGCGTACTCCGGTAGCACCTTCCTCGTGCCAGCAACACGGGGGCAGGTCCACAGCCCCTGCCCTGCGTCCAGGGCGTCACGGACGGGACGCTCGACGCCTGAGCGTCCACCGTCAGTGGTCGTTTCGCGGGCAACCGAGGTGGAACACCGCCGTGCTTTCATTGGCCCATGGCGAACCCGGTGATTCTCTCCGTCGACGACGACCCGGCGGTCTCGCGGGCCGTCGCCCGGGATCTGCGGCGTCGCTACGGCGACCGGTACCGGGTGGTGCGCGCCAACGCCGGCCCGGAGGCGCTGGAGGCGCTGCGGGAGATCAAACTGCGCGGTGAACAGGTAGCGTTGCTGTTGGCCGACTACCGGATGCCGGAGATGACCGGGATCGAGTTCCTGGAAGCGGCGATGGACCTGTTCCCGGCAGCCCGCCGGGTACTGCTGACCGCGTACGCCGACACCGGCGCGGCGATCGACGCGATCAACCTGGTCGACCTCGACCACTACCTGCTCAAGCCCTGGCACCCGCCGGAGGAAAAGCTCTATCCGGTGGTCGACTCGCTCCTGGACGCCTGGTCGGCCAGCCCAATCGCGGCGGCGACCGAGATCCGGGTGGTCGGGCACCGGTGGTCTGCCGAGTCCTTCGCGATCCGTGACTTCCTCGCCCGCAACCTGGTGCCGTACCGCTGGCTGCTGGTCGACGACCCCGAGGGGGCGCGGCTGCTCGCGGCGGCGGGGGTGACCGAGGCCGACGTGCCGCTGGTGGTCACCGGCGACGGCAAGACGCTGGTGGCTCCGGCGGAGGCGGAGTTGGCCGGGCTGATCGGTCTGAACGTCACCCCGACGGCGGACTTCTACGACCTGATCGTGGTCGGCGGCGGCCCGGCCGGGCTGGGCGCGGCGGTGTACGGCGCGTCCGAGGGGCTGCGGACGGTGCTGGTGGAGAGGCTGGCCACCGGTGGGCAGGCCGGGCAGAGCAGCCGGATCGAGAACTACCTCGGCTTTCCCGACGGCGTCTCCGGTGCGCAGCTCACCGACCGGGCCCGTCGGCAGGCGCTCAAGTTCGGTGCCGAGCTGCTCAGCACCCGCGAGGTGGTCGGACTGGACGAGGCAGGCTCGGCGCGGGTGCTGCGGTTCAGTGACGGTCAGTGCCTGGCCGCGCACTCGGTGGTGCTGGCCACGGGCGTGTCGTACCGGATGCTGGCGGCACCCGGCCTGGACGACTTCACCGGCCGGGGGGTCTTCTACGGCTCGGCCGCCAGCGAGGCACCGAGCTGCGTCGGCGCGGACGTCTACATCGTCGGCGGGGCCAACTCCGCAGGGCAGGCGGCGGTCTATTTCTCTCGGTACGCGCAGCGGGTGCACCTGCTGATCCGGGGCGCCGACCTGACCGCCTCGATGTCGCAGTACCTGATCGAGCAACTCGGCCGCATCGAGCAGGTGATCGTGCACCCGCACACCGAGGTGGCCGCCGCCGCAGGGGACGAACACCTGCAACGACTGACGTTGCGCGACACCCGCACCGGCGAGCAGCGGGACGTGGACACCTCCTGGCTGTTCGTCTTCATCGGCGCGGAACCGCGTACCGGCTGGCTGGACGGCACGGTGGTCCGCGACCAGCGGGGCTTCGTGGTCACCGGGCCCGACCTGGTCACCGGCGGACGCCGGCCACCCGGCTGGTCGCTGCCCCGCGACCCGTACCACCTGGAGGCGAGCCTGCCGGGCGTCTTCGCCGCCGGTGACGTCCGCGCGGCGTCGGTGAAGCGGGTGGCCTCGGCGGTCGGCGAGGGCGCGATGGCGGTATCCCTGGTGCACCGTTACCTGGAGGCGCAATGACCACCGACGGACCGACAGCCGGCGCGGAGCCGCAGCGGTTGACCGAGGACGAGCTGCGGACACTGTTCCTGTTCGAGTCGCTGGACGCCGAACAGCTGGCGTTCCTGGCCAGTCAGGGGCGGGTCGAGCGGCGGGCCGGCGGTGAGCTGGTCTACGGCGAGAGCGACCCGGCGGAATGCTTCTTCGTCCTGCTCGACGGCACGGTCCGGCTATGCCGCACCGTGCACGGCGACGAGGTGGAGATCAGCCGCACCTCGCAGCGCGGCGCGTACGGCGGTGCCACCCAGGCGTACGTGGGCGACGCCCGGCAGTATCGCAACAGCATGTGGGCGCTGACCGACGCGGAGTTCTTCGTGCTCCCGGCGGAGCAGTTCGCGCATGCGGTGCGGTCCTGGTTCCCGATGGCGATGCACCTGCTGGACGGCATGTTCATCGGCATGCGGGACACCCAGACGCTGGTCGGTGAGCGGGAGCGGCTGCTGGCCCTCGGTTCGCTGTCGGCGGGGCTGACCCACGAGCTGAACAATCCGGCGAGCGCGGCGGTGCGCGCCACATCGAGCCTGCGCGAGCGGATCGCCGCGATGCGGCACAAACTGGCGTTGATCGCCGACGGTCGGATCGACGGCCGACGGCTGCACGCCCTCGTCGGCCTCCAGGAGGAGGCGGTCGAACGGGTGGCGAAGGCCGCGCCGCTCTCCGCCCTGGCCGCCAGCGACGCCGAGGACGCGCTGACCGACTGGTTCGACGAGCAGGGCTTCACCTCCGGCTGGCAGTTGGCGGAGACGCTGGTCAGCGCCGGGCTGGACGTCGACTGGCTGGAGCGGGTCCGCACGGCGGTGGGGCCGGAGGACGTCGAGGCGGCGGTGCGCTGGCTGACCTACGCGGTGGAGACCGAGCTGCTGATGGCGGAGATCGCCGACGCGGCCATCCGGATCTCCACGCTGGTCGGCGCAGCCAAGCAGTACTCCCAGCTCGACCGGGCGCCGTACCAGGTGGTGGACGTGCACGAACTGCTCGACGCCACGCTGGTGATGTTCAAGGCGAAGGTCCCGGCCGGGGTGCGGGTGGTCCGGGAGTACGACCGGAGCCTGCCGGCCATCCCGGCGTACGCGGCCGAGCTGAACCAGGTGTGGAGCAACCTGATCGACAACGCCCTCGGCGCGATGCGCGACAGCGGCACGCTGACCGTCCGCACCGCCCTGGTCAACGACCAGTTGGCCGTCGACATCGTGGACACCGGACCGGGTATCGCGGCGGAGATCCGGCCGCGCATCTTCGAGCCGTTCTTCACCACCAAGCCGGTCGGCGAGGGCACCGGGCTGGGGCTGGACATCTCGTACCGGATCGTGGTCAACAAGCACCACGGCGACATCCGGGTGACGAGCACGCCGGGGAACACGCAGTTCCGGGTGCTTCTGCCGACCGACCTGGAGTCGCCGCCGACCGGCTGACCCGGCACCCCGCCAAGGCGGACGCCGGGTGGCCGGTCAGCCGACGGTGGCCTTGCGGCCCTCGGCCCGGCCCTCTTCGCGGGCGCTGGCGAGCATCTGCGCGAGTCGCCGCCGACGGCGCCGACGGACGATGACCACGACGACCACGAGCGCGACGACGACCAGCAGGAGCACGAGCTGCGCCCAGGGGACGCTCCACGTGGTGACGCTGGCCGAGGCGGGGCGGATCACCGCGTCGGTCGCGTCGCCGCCGAGCACGGCGGGGGTGAGGTCGACGGTGGTCCGCATCCGGCCCAACCCCCACACCCCGTCGACCCGGGCCTCGAACGACTTCTGGCCACCCGGCAGGATCTCGTCGACCTCGGTCGGGGTCTCCCGCCCGGTCAGGCCGAACAGTTCGCGGACGGTCACGTCGCCGACGCCGGTCACCGCGACGTTGCCGTTGTTGGTGGCGGTGTAGCTGACCTGGACCGTGCCGCCGGAGAAGGGGTTCCACGAGGGCGTGTAGGAGGCGGTGAGCCCGTCGACACCCAGGCCGGCGGTGACCGTGCCGCTGGCGCGCATCATCACCCGGAAGCCGACCCGGCTCTCCACGGCGACCGTGCCGCCGGTGCTGGTGACGGTCGCCGCGATACCCGCCGGGTGGTCGCCCGGGGTGGCGTTGCCCGGCACGGTGATGGTGAACGGCACCACCTTCGTCTGCTTGGCCCCGACGGTGACCTGCTCCTGCACCTCGATCCAGGTGCCGCCGTCCACCGACGTCTCGTTCGAGGGCAGCATGTTGAAGCGGCCCTTGTCGGTGAGGTAGCCGTCGGCCGCCTTGAGGGAGAAGACCACGGAGGAGTCGCTGAAGTTGCGGACCGCCAGGTGCTCGGTCATGACCTGACCGGGGTCGAGGGTGTGCTCGATCCACCGCCGCCCGTCCGGGCCGTTGCGGTCGGCCGGCTGCACCGCCCAGGTGACGGTCGGGGTGGTCGGCTCCGCCATCGCACCGGCCGGCGCGATCGGCGTGGCGACGAGCACCACGGCCAGCACGGCGAGCAGCCGCGACAGCGCTCGCGGCGGCGAGGTTCGGAACATGGCGGGATCCTTCGGCGGTAGGGTGCGGCCGGGGGAGCCGCCCGAGGCGGCTCCCCGACCAGGGGACTACTCGAACAGGGAGAGGGTCAGCGTCGAGGTGTACGACCCGGCGGCCACGTCGGCCGGGGTACGCAGGAACAGGCCGGCGTTGACGGAGTACGCGTCACCGGCGACCGCGCCCGAGTCGAACGTGGAGACCAGCAGCTCCTGGTCGGTGAGACCGACGTTGTTGCCCGGCTGGGTCGGCTCGTCCAGCACGGTGACGACCTCTTCGCCCTCGCTGACCAGCCCGCTGTCGCCGCCGTCGATCAGGCGCGGCTTCCAGCCCAGGTGTCCGGCGCTGATCGGGTCTTGGCCGCTGCTGCCGACGAAGTTGGTCGCGCTGCCCAGTACCGCCCAGGCGGAGCCCTCGGGCACCTCGTCGGCGGTCCGGGTGTCGGTGACGGTGACCGTCGGCAGGGTGCCGGTGAACTGACGGACCAGCAGGGTCGAGCCGTCCTCGGACAGCGCCACCGAGTTGCCGGCGACGGAGAGGGCGAGCACGCCCGGTTCCTTGACCTCTTCGATGTCGACGGTGACGCGGACGTCGGTGCTGTCGACCGGCTCGGCGAGGGCCGGCGACGCCAGCGCCACCGACCCGGCCAGCAGCGCACCGGCGGCAGCGGCCGCGATCAGGCGCTTGTGGTTCATTGTGTGCATTCGATGCTCCGTTTGGTGCTTATGTCTTTCGAACGGGGGATGGTGCGGTGGCGGCACCCGCAGGCACCGCCACCGCGAGCGAACTAACCGCAGGTGAGAGCGGGGAACGGTGCCTCGACCTCAGTGGTGACGGGCTGGCCGTTGACGGTACCGGTGACCTTGACCGTCGACGTACCGGCCGCCACCGTCTTGGCCCGGGTGTTGAACGCCTGGAAGGCGGCCTTGCCCGGAGCCACATCGGTGACCGTGCGCGAGCCGTACGGGGTGACCAGCTCGATGGTGAGCGCGACGTCGTCGGCGTTCTGGGCGCTGACCGAGACGTACGCGTTGGTGCCGACGCACTGGGTGCGGGCCTGCACCGTGACGTCCCACTCCGGGTCGCCCTGCCCGACGGTCGAGCGCGGCGTGGTGTCCGCGGTGACCGGCGAGTTGCCGGCGAGGTAGTTCGTCAGCATGGTGAGGTCGTTGTCGCCGGTGGTGACCCGGTCGGTGCCCCCACCGAGGGTGGTGAAGTTGTCCCCACCGGAGGCGAGGAACGAGTTCACCGTGACCCGGTAGGTGGCGGCCGGGTCGATCGGCGCGCCGTTGAGCTGCATCGAGGTGATCCGCGAGCCCTGCGCGGCGGTCGGGTCGTAGGTGTAGCTGAAGCCCTTCGACACGCCCAGCCACAGCACCGGACGGGACGCGCCCGCCGGCTGCCACTGCTGCTCCAGCACCTGCTTGATCTCGGCGCCGGTGTAGGACTTGGTGACCACGTCGTTGGAGAACGGCTGGACCGAGAAGGCGTCGGCGTAGCTCACCGTGCCGTCGGTCCGGTACAGCAGGTCGGCCCGCAGACCACCCGGGTTCATGAACGCGATCTGCGCCCCGCCCCGGCCGGCGTCGGCGGTGCCGGCGAGCTGCACGTCGGCGATGAAGTTGCCCAGCGCCGACTCCTTGCCCCGGTCCTCGTTGCCGCCGGTGTAGGCCCGCCGGATGTCGGCGGTGATCTCACCGAGCTTGCGCTGACCCAACTCCTCCGCCCGGACCTTCGCGGCGGCCACGATGTCGGCCACCGCCGGGTCCTGCGGCGCACCGAGCACGTCGACGAGCGAGGCGTCAGCGGCGGTGACCGACTTCGACTGCGGGTCGAAGGTCAGCGTGACCTTGCCCAGTCGCTTGCCGTAGTCCTCGGCCTGGACCACCGGACGCAGCTTGTCGGTGCCCGGGACCGGGACCTCGAAGGCGTACGGCTGGTGGGTGTGGCCGCTGAAGATGGCGTCGATGGTGGCGTCGACCCGGGTGAACTTGCCGAAGACCGGGTCGTTCGCCAGGGCCTCGGGGGAGTCGATGTTCTCCGTGGCGGCACCCTCGTGCGTGAGCAGCACCACCACGTCCGCCTCGCCGTTGTCCGGGTTGCCGTCCTTGAGCTGGGCGGCGACCAGGTTGGCCTCGGCGGCCGGGTCGCGGAACGTCAGGCCGGCGATGCCGTCCGGGCTGACCAGCGACGCGGTCTGCTCGGTGACCACGCCGATGAAGCCGACCTTGACCCCGCCGATGGTGCTGACCGAGTACGCCGGCAGCGCCCGGGAGTCGCCCCGGTACACGTTGGCGCCCAGGATCGGGAAGTCGGCCCGCTCCATCACCCGGTCGGTCAGGTCGGTCATGCCCTGGTCGAACTCGTGGTTGCCCACCGCCGAGGCGGTCAGACCGGCCTGGTTGAGGAAGTCGATCGTCGGGTTGTCGTCGTCGATCGCCGAGATGAAGGTCGACGCGCCGATGTTGTCACCGGCGGAGACGAACGCGGTGTTCGGGTTCTGCGCCCGCAGCTGGTTGACCAGACCGGCGAGCTGGGCGGCACCGCCGACCGGCTGACCGTTCACGGTGGCCGGGGACTCCAGCCGACCGTGGAAGTCGTTGATGGTCAGCAGTTGCAGGTCCACCGGGCTGGCCCCGGTGTTGAGCCCGACGATCAGCGGGTTGTGGTCGCTGGCCCGGTACGGGTCCGGCGCGAAGAACGAGGCCAGGCCGTCGTACTGGAAGGCGTACGACTCGACCGCGTTGGTCTGCCAGACGTCCACGCCGGTGACCCGGTCCGCCAGCGACGGCGAGGCCAGGGCGTGGTCCAGCGAGCCGGACTCGCCACCGAAGACGTAGCTCGTCTTGCCGGTGTCGTTGAGGTTGGCGTACTGCTTGTCGTAGAGGACCTGCATCGGGTCCTCGTGGGTGTAGGCGTTGAAGTCGCCCAGCAGCAGCACGCTGTCGGTGCCGCTGTCGGCCTTCACCCGGTCGACGAAGGTGGCCAGTGCCGTGGCCTGCCGGACCCGGTCACCGTTCCAGCCGCCCTGACCGTCCCCGGAGTCGGCGTTGTCACCGCTGCCGGCACCGCTCTTGGACTTGAAGTGGTTGACGACCACGGTGAAGTCGAGCGGACCGGCTGTGAAGGTCTGCGCCAGCGGCTCGCGGGCGTTGAACCAGACCGACTCGTCGTTCACCGAACGCGACGGACCCTTCGGCTGGGTCTTGGCCGGCTTGAAGATGATCGCGGTGGTGATGACGTCCTGCTGGGCGGCGCCCGGCAGCTCCGTCGGGGTGCGGACGTAGTCCCAGGTGCCCGCGCCGTCCTCGGTGTTCAGGGCGGCGACCAGGCGCTTGAGCGCCTGCTGCGGGTCGTTGGCGTTGAACCGGACCGAGTTCTCGATCTCCTGCAACGCGACCACGTCGGCGTCCAGCGCGCTGATCGCCGAGACGATCTTCGCCTCCTGCTTGACCAGTGCCGCCTCGTTCGCGGCACCGCGTGCGTCTCCGCCGAAGTGGACGAAGTAGTTCAGCACGTTGAAGCTGGCCACCCGCAGGTCGCCGCCGACGTTGACCGGAGCGGCGGTACGCGGGTTGGTGGACTTGAAGGTGGTCCGGGCGGCCGGCACGGTGTCGGCGTCGACCGGACGGGTCGGCTGCAGACGCCACTCGTTGAAGGCGTACGACAGCACCGACGGACCGAACGCCTCGACCGAGTCACCGACCCGCAGCGGGGCGGCCGGGGAGACGTACGGCGGAAGCAGCCCGGCGTTGGCCAGGTTGGTGGTCTTGCCGTCGTCGACCAGCAGTCGGCGCGCCTTGTTGTCGGCGGCGAGCTGGCGGGCCGCCTCCGAGCCGGGGCGGGCCTTGTCGGTGGGGGTGGCGGCGGGCTTGTCACCGGCGGTGAGGACGACCTCGCCGAACCGGTTGGTGTTGTAGACCTCGGAGACGGCGTACGAGCCGACCGGGGCGACCAGCATCGACTCGACCGACTCGCGGGCGTCGTCGCTCAGCGGCAGCTCGACCGGGACCGGGGCGGGCAGCGGTGCGCCCTGCTCGCAGACCTGGACATCGCTCTTGGCGCCGATGGTGAGCTGGGTGAGGCCGTTGAACTCGCTCGCGGTGCCGCTGACCCGGACCCGGTCGCCGATCGCGACCGACGGGTGGTTGGCGGTGTTCGTGGTCAGGTAGACGAAGACCGCGTCCGAGGCGGTCCCGGCGGCGACGGTGCGCTCCCCGCCGCTGCCCGCCGTCTGCAGGTACACGCCGTTGTAGCCACCAGTGCGGTGGTCGGCGGTGACGATGCCCTCGACGGTGACCCGGGTGCCGGCCAGCGGAGTCGCGTTGCCGGTGCCCTGGACCTCGGCGATGGTGCGGTCGACCGTGATGGTGCAGCCCAGCGGCGGATCCGGGTCCGGATCGGGGCCCGGGCCGGAGTCGCTGTTGCGCACCCCGAAGCTGTTCGGGGCCGGGGGCCGCCAGGTGCCGTCGATCTTCTGGAGGGAGTGGCCGACCGGCGTGGAACCGGTCTCCTCCACGCCGATGTCGACGCCGGTCCGGCCGTTCGCCGGGCCGCCGACCGCGGTGAAGGTGCCCTCGTAGGTGAGGAACTCGGCCACCCCGCCGTCGGGCTTGACCAGCGCGACGCCGTCGGGCGCGCCGTTCTGGATGCCGTCGGCCGGGTACGACGCGACGACGACACCCGCCGCCGGGACGGACCCACTGAGCGTCCTGGTGTTGTACGGCGCACCGTTGGCGCCGTTGTAGAGGACGATCTGCCAACCGCTCAGGTCGAAGCCGACCGGCGCCTCGATCTCGATCGCCTCGCCGACGTCCGCGCCGACGTTGTCGTAGTGGATCTCACTGATGAACGGCGTCGTGGGCACCGGGTCGGCGAACGCGGCGGTGCCACTGGAGAGGGTGAGCGCGGCGGCGGTGACCAGTACGCCCGGGATTGTGAGTAGTCGTGTACTTCTTCTTCGCTGCATGTGCGCGGCCTCCGAGGGATTAGACCTCGGGAGGATAAGCGGCGTCGGTGTCCGTACGGGAGCCACCAGATGTACTAAAGCAGGGGAAAGTCGGTGGCATGGACCACCGTCCTGGCCTGCCGGATCGCCGGTTCCGCGCTATCGCGAGCGCGGTCGTGCCCGGCGTCGACGCGCCGACGGGGTGATGATGAGGTCATGACCACGACGTGGGACGTCATCGGTGCACCGTCGAGCGCGGGGGCGCACACCCCCGGAGTGGAGCAGGCACCGGCCGCGCTGCGCGACGCGGGCCTGGTCCGGTTGCTGCGACGTACCGCCGAGGTCGACGACCTCGGTGACGTGCCGCCGTCGCGCTGGCGACCGGACCCGGCACGTCGCACCGGCCAGAACGCGACCGAGGTGGCGCGGGTCGCGACGGACGTGGCGCAGCAGGTCGAGACCTCGGTACGCCGGTCCCGACTGCCGCTGGTCCTCGGCGGTGACTGCACGGTGACGCTGGGACTGGTGGCCGGGCACGCCCGGGCGGGACGACCGGTGGCGCTGGTCTACGTGGACGGCGGACCGGACCTGTACACGCCGTTGACCAGGGCGAATGGGAACATGGACGCGATGGGTCTGGCACACATGCTGGGGTTGCCCGGCACCCGGCCCGAGGTCGCCGCCGTCGGTGGTGCCGTGCCGCTGCTGACTCCCGACCGGGTGGTCGTGTACGGGGACTCGCTACCCCCGGGGGACCACGAGTACGACCTGGTGGCCGAGCTGGGCATCACGTACGTGCCGGCGGACGAGGTGCACGCCGATCCGGTCGCGGCGGCACGGCGAGCGTGCACCGCCGCCGAGGCCGCCGCCGAGGCGTTCGTGGTGCACTTCGACGTCGACGTGCTCGACTTCGTCGAGACCCCGCTGGCCGACGTGCCCGAACCGACCGGGCTCACGCTGGCCGAGGCGTCGACCACCCTCGCCACGCTGGTGCGCAGCCCGCGCTTCGCCGGGCTGACGGTCACCGAGATCAACCCCGACCACCTGCCGGAGGACGAGGTGCTGACCCGGTTCGTCGAGATGTTGGCCGATGCGCTGGGCACCGGGCGGGCGAGTGGTCAGGCGACCGGGGAGAGCTGAGCGCGCGGGGTGGCGCACTCCCGGGCGAAGATGCGCAATAGGACGGGCAGGTGGAAACGCTGCCCGGTGCCGTCCGAGTCGACCGGCACCAGCAGGTTGTGCGCGACGAGGTCCTCCACCACCCGGTTGGCCTGCGGTCCGGGCAGGTGCAGGATGTCGCCGGCACTGGACTGCGTGATCAGTAGGTCGCTGATGGCCAGTGCGTTGAGCGCGGCCCGCGCCTGGGGGGTGAGCGCCTGGTAGCTGCCGGAGAGGCTGTGCCGGACCGAGATGTCGCCGACGGCGAGTTCCTCCAGCCGGTTCTCCTCCTGTTCCAACTGCTCGGCGAAGCTGGGCAGGGCGATGCCGGGCTGGGCGGCGATCCGGCTGCCCACGATCCGCAAGGCCAACGGCAACTGGTCGCAGGCCGCCGCGATCCGGCCGAACACCTCCGGCTGCTCGCGTACCCGCTGCTCACCGGCGATGGTCGCCAGTAGCCGCACCGCGTCGCCCCGGCTCAGTGACCCGAGATTCAGTCGCCACCCCACGTCGAGGTCGAGCAGGCGGTGCCGACTGGTGATCAGCACCAGACTGCGGCCGGCGCCCGGGAGCAGGGGCCGGACCTGCTGGGCGCAGTCGACGTCGTCGATGATCAGGAGTAGGCGCCGATCGGCGAGCGTGCACCGCAGCACCGCGGCGCGCTCGCGGACGTCCTCGGGTACGTCGGTCAGGGCGACGCCGAGTTCGACGAGCAGTTCCCGCATCAGGTCGGCGGTGCTCCGGGGCGTACCGGCGGCATGGTCGAAGCTGACGAAGAGTTGCCCGTCGGGGAAGAGGTCGGCCAACTCGTAGCCACTGGCCACGGCGAAGCTGGACTTGCCGACGCCCGGCGCTCCGGTGACCAGCACGACGCCCGCGTGCTCGTCGGTGCCGACGGTGTCCGCGATGGCGCGCAACTGGCGGGCCGCAGCGGCCCGGCCGACCAGCCGGGGCGGCTTCATCGGCAGGGCCCGTCGACCGGCCGGCGGATCGGGGACGGCCGGCGGTGGTGGTGTCCCGCCCCCGACCAGCGCCGGCCAGCCGCCGGGCGGCCGGACCTCGGTCGAGTCGGCGTCGAGCGCGACCTGTAGGGCGCCCTGGAGGGTGGCGCCCGGATCGACACCCAACTCGTCGACGATCACCCGTCGCGCCTCCTGGTAGGCGGCGAGCGCCTCGGCGACGCGGCCTTCGAGCGTGAGCGCGACGACGAGCTGGGCCTGTCGGGGCTCGTCGAGCGGCTCCTCGGCCACCATCCGCCGCAACTGTGGGATGACCGCTGCGGGCTGCCCGAGTCGCAGCCGTACGTCGATGAGTTCGGTCACCGCCGCCCGGCGTTGTTCCTGGAGTGCCACGGTGAACGCGGCGACGTCGGTGCCGAGGTCCGGCAGATCCTCCAGCGGTCGCCCGTGCCACTGGTCGAGGGCTCTGCCGAGCAGGTCGACGGCGCTGTCCAGGCGGTCCTCCCGGGCCGCCCGGTGTCCCTGGTCGACGAATCGCTGAAAGCGCAGCAGGTCGAGTTCGTCCTCCTCGACCTGCAGGTGGTAGCCGGTGCCGTCGCGGACCAGCCGGTCGGCCGAGTCCCCGACCCGGTGCAGGAGCTGCCGCAGCCGGTGCACGTACGTGCGGACGTTGTGCAGCGCGGAGGCGGGCGGGGACGTCGGCCAGATACCGTCGATGAGGCGACCGGTGGCTACCATCCGGCCGGGGTTCATCAGCAGGATGGAGAGCAGGGAGCGGGGTTTTGCTCCGTTGATCGGAAGCGGACCAGCCTCGGTAGCCAATGTCAATGGTCCGAGCACATTGAATTGCATAAATTCTCTCTCCCCCTGCAGGATATCGCCGATGAGCGATTTCTCTATTTCGCAATCCCCGCCGGGAGGGAGTAGTAACACGGCCAGCAGATGATGAAAACAGTCACCGATCGGGCTTTGTCACGCCGCAAACGGACGTCGCCGCGCTGGCCTGGTACGCAGCGTCGAGCACCGCCGCCGCGTCCGCCGTCCCCGCCCCGGTAGAGCGTCCGGTGCGCACCAGGTCCACGAAGTCCTCCGCCTGGCGGGCCAGTGCGGCGTACATCGTGGCGTCCCCGTCGGCCGGGTCGAGAAAGGTCAGGCGTACGTGGTCACGGGTGCCGAAGACCTCCACGCTCGCCATGTCGCCGCCCCGGTGATGCCGTCCCAACGACACGAGCGCGGTGGCACCGCCGGAGAGGCCCAGCAGCGCCTGGGCGCTGTCCACGTCGCTCCCGCGTACCGCCGGGTCGGTGACCGGTCCGGCGGCCTGCCCGCAGACCCGGACCACCCGCTGCCCGGTCAACCACTGGATCTGGTCGAACTCGTGCACCCCCATGTCGACGAAGATGCCGCCGCTGCCGGTGCGGAAGGCCGCCCCCGGCGGTTCACCGTCCCACTGCAACGCCGCCACGAAGAGGATCTCGCCCAGCTCACCTGCGGCGATCCGGTCCCGCAACTCGCGCAGCGCGGGCACGAAACGGCGCCAGTAGGCCACCTGGAACGGGATACCGGCAGCGGTCGCCACCCGGCCCGCCTCCCGCGCGTCGTCGGCGGTCAGTCCGGCCGGTTTCTCGCACAGCACCGGCAGTCCGGCCTTGGCGGCGGTGGCGATCAGCGCGCCGTGCCGGCCGGTCGGCGCCGTCACCAGCAGACCGTCGGGCGTGGTCTCGGCGAGCAGATCCTCGACCGAGGGGTACGCCGGCAGCCCGGCGTCGGCGACCGCCGCCCGGGCCGCCGGCACCGGATCGACCACCGCGGTGACCGCCACCGTCGGGTTGCCGGTCAGCGCGCGCAGGTGGTGCCGACCCATCCGGCCGGCACCCACCAACGCGAGTCGGAACTCAGGACTGCTGGTCATCTCGCCACTCCTCCTCGTCGGGACGGTCGTCTCCGGTCGGGCCGAGCCACTCCGCAAGCGCCGCCACCACCGCCGGTGCACCGGTGGCGAAGACGCGGCGACCGGCCCGGCGCCAGCGTCGACTCGTGCCGCCGGTCGCCTCGATCAGGGCGGTGCCGGCGGCGATGTCCCACGGCGCGGGGTCGAAACTGACGAAGGCGTCCAGTTCGCCGGTCGCCACGGCGGCCAGGTCGCAGACGGTCGAGCCCGAGTTGCGCAGGTCGGCGATGTGGGGCGCGACCAGGCTCAACAACCGGTACGCCTGACGGCGCGGACCGGGCGTGTTGGGCACCGCGAACGCGACGAGCGCGTGCCCCGGCGACGCCGTCCGGTCCACCGTCACCGGGGCGTCCCGGCCGTCGCGCACCTCGTCGCCGCCGAGTATCAGGCAGGCACCGGTGGCCGGTTGAAGGATCGTCGCGGCCACCACCCGGCCGTCGGCACCCGTGCCGCGCCCGTCGGTCCCGCCGATGTCGCCCCGGTCCGCCGCGACGGCGATGCTCACGGCGTAGCGGCTCAGACCGTGACTGAAGTTCAGCGTGCCGTCGAGCGGGTCGACGATCCAGCGCAGACCCGAGCAGCCCGCGGTCAACCCGGACTCTTCGGCCAGCACCGCGTCCTGCGGCCGGGAGCGGGCGATCAGGCCCAGGATGGCCCGCTCGCTGGCGTGGTCCGCGGTGGTGACCGGGTTCTGGGCCGCGCCACCCTTGTAGGAGAGCCGCACTCCCCGCTCGCACACCGCGCGGATCGCGTCCGCACCCGCCCGCGCCGCACGGACGCTGAGATTCCGCAGGTCGGTAGGAGCCGCCCCGACACTCATGCCGTCCCTCCGCTGCGCTGCGGGCCGGCATTTGTGCTGGGCCTGATGATTCGCTCGCTCATGCCGTCACCTGCTCGGCGTCGGCTACGCGGGCGTAGTGGCCGTCCACGAAGAGCAGCGGCGGCTTCGGGCGCAGCAGGCCCGAGGACCGGACGACGCCCATCAACACCATGTGGTCACCGGCCGGGTCGGTGCGGACCGCCTCGCAGCCGAAGTACGCGACCCCGTCGGTGAGCAGCGGGCAGCCGGTGGTCCGTTCCGGGTCGTGCGGAATGTCCGCGAAACCCTCGGTCCCCGCCGGTCGGCCGTGCGAGGCGAACCATGCCGCCTCGGCCCGCTGGTCGTCGGCGAGCACCGTGATCGCGAACCGGCCGGTCCGGCGCACCGCGTGCAGCAGCCGGCAGTCGTGCTTGAGGCAGATCAGCAGCATCCGGGGGTCCAGCGACACGGTGGTGAACGAGTTGACGGTCATGCCGACCGGCCCGTCCGAACCTCGTGCGGTGGCCACCGCCACACCTGTGGCGAAGCGGCCGGCGACCGACCGGAAACCCCGGTCGGTGTCGACCCGACGCGACACGTCGGTCATCACAACGCTCCTCTCGTCTCGCCGGCACCCGTGTCGACCAGGGCGGCTATCCGGCGTCGGTCGGTCTTGCCGTTGGCGTTCGTGGGCAGCGCGGGCACGTGGTGGACGCGGCTCGGCACCATGTATCCGGGCAGCCGGTCGGCGCAGCTCTGGCGCAGTTCCTCGCCGATCCCCTCGGTGCCGGTGTAGACCGCTTCGAGGCAGGTGCGCTCGCCCGCGCCGAGCGCCAGCACGACCGCGTCCTGCACCCCCGGGTGGCCGCGCAGGACCATCTCGATCTCGCCCAGCTCGATCCGGTAGCCGTGCATCTTCACCTGGTCGTCCAGGCGTCCGTGGTGGACCAGTACACCGTCCTCGCGGCGGACCCGGTCACCGGTGCGGTAGTACCGCCGCCCGTCGTGCGTGACGAAACGGTCGGTGTCGTCGGCCGCGTCGACGTACCCGGTGAAACACTGCGGTCCCCGTACGCAGAGCTCGCCGTCGTCGTCGACGATCTCGCCCGTCTCGGACCGCAGGATCGCGTCCAGGTGCGGGTACACCTCGCCGATCGGGACTGTCCCGTTCGAGGTGACCGGCCAGTCGGCGACGTCGACCGGCAGCCGGTGACCGGTGCAGGTCACGGTCAGTTCGG
This sequence comes from Micromonospora sp. NPDC023869, assembly GCF_055559695.1. NCBI lineage: Bacteria > Bacillati > Actinomycetota > Actinomycetes > Micromonosporales > Micromonosporaceae > Micromonospora > Micromonospora sp. NPDC023869. Next base: position 56,229 of record NZ_JBVHKD010000018.1, on the reverse strand, counting down.
TGGGGCCGTACAGGTTCTCCAGCACGCTGTTCGGGGCCGCCTCGGCCCAGGCCCGCGCCTGGTCCAAAGTCAACGGTTCACCGGCGAACAGGCTGTACCGCAGGCCCGGCATGGCACCCGGCGACAGCATCCGCATCCGGCGGGCCAGCGACACGACCGACGGCACCGAGAACCATCCGGTGATGCCCCGGTCGTTGACGAAGCGCACCGGGGTCAGCACCTCGTCGGGCTGCGGCACGACGAGCGTCGCCCCACTGCCCCAGGCGACGAACATGTCGAAGACCGACGGGTCGAAGGTCAGGTCGAAGTTCTGCGACAGCCGGTCACCGGGCCCGATCGGATAGCGGTCGAGGCAGTACGCGAGGTAGGCGTCGACGTTGCGGTGCCGGATCGGCACACCCTTCGGCCGCCCGGTCGAGCCCGAGGTGAACAGCGTGTAGGCCACGTCGTCGGGGGCGACCTCGGTCGGCGGCACGGGCGTGCCGGTGCGGGAGGCGTCGAGGCGTACCGGCACGGCACCGGTCCGGGCCGACAGGTCGGCGGCGACGGCGGCACCCGTCTCGTCCACCACCACGACCTCGACCCCGCCGCCCTGGCACACCTGCACGTTGCGGGAGATCGGGAAGGTGGGGTTGAGCGGCACCACGACCGCCCCGACGCGCAATGCGGCCAGATAACCGACGTACGCGGGCAGGCTGCGGGCGGCCAGCAGACCGACGGCGGCGGGCGGGCGGCCGGTCGGGTGGCAGAGCTGCCCGGCCAGGTGCACGACGAGTTCGTCCATCCGCCGGTACGTCACCGCCTCCGCGCCCACCTCCAGCGCGATCTCCTCCGGCGACCGCGCGACGCTGCGTTGGAACCACTGGTACAGACTCACGGCGTTGCTCCCTTCCTGTCGTCGATCGGTTCCCAGGCGCAGCTCCACGGCGTACCGCCGGTCGGCGGTAACGTCCGCCAGCGCAGGTGCCGCCACCCCCCGTGCTCCTGGTCGGGGCCGACCGGGATCCGCCACGGCCGGATGCCCAGCCCGCGCCCGGTGGCCTTGGCGCAGGACTCCTGCACGGTCCAGATCCGGGCCACCGCCGCGTCGCGGGTGGACCGGTCGTGTCGCAGCAGCGCGACGGCGCCCTGCGGACAGCAGCGCCACACCAGGGCGTCACCCACCGGGTACGGCTCCTGCACGTCCACGCCGACCGCGCCGCCCCGGGTGTGCACCGCCGCCGCGACCACGCCACCGGAGTGCGCCAGGCTGACTTCGAGGTCGGGGCGGTCCGGCAGGTACGGCTGGCCGCCCGCGCGGCTGCCCACCGCAAGGTGCCCGGTCCCGTCCGGTGCCACCGCGCCGACCAGCGTGGCCAGCAGTCGCCGCGCGCCGACCCGTTCGGTCACCCGCCACCGGGGCAGCCCCCGGCCGACGTCACCGGCCGCCTGCTCCGGCGTCTCCAGGGCACCGATCGGCGCGTAGGCGGCGAAGACCCCGTCGGGCAGCGCGACCGCCACCGCGCCCGGCATGTCGGGCAGCCGGTAGCCGCTGCTCATGGCCCGCTCCCGAGCAGGTCGTCCGCGTGGTCGGCGAGTCCGGCCAGCATCGTCCCGGTGGCACCCCCGGCGATGCCGAACATGGCCGCCTCGGTACGCAGTGCCGCCTCGCCGCCGTCGCGGAACGCGTCCGCGCCACGCAGGTGCACCGCCTCGGCCGCGATTGTCTCGACCGTCTCGGCGGCGGCCACCTTGAGCACCATGCCGGTGACGGTCGATGGTGGACCGGGCGGACCGTCCAGCAGGGGCGCGCACAGCGCGTCCAGTTGGCGTAGGGCGACCAGGCAGCGGGCGTACCGCTCGCGGACCGCCGGGTGGTCCCAGAGCGTGCCGTCGGCGGCCGGTCGGGCCCGCAGCCACTTCCCGAGCCCGGTCAACAGTCGGCGGCAGATCGCCCGGGACCAGAGGGCACCGGCCAGCCGCTCGACGCCGACCTGCCGGGCGAATCCGGCCAGCGCCCGACCGGGCCGCCCTACCAGCGCGTTCGGTTCCAGGGCCACGCCGTCGAACCGGAGTTGTCCCACGCCGGACCCGGCGAAGGCGCGCCCCGTGGGCTCGACCGTCACCCCCGGCGTCGATATCGGCACCAGCAGCCAGCAGAAGCTGGTGAAGTGTCGGGGCTCGCGGTGCCGGGCGAGCACCAGCGCGGCGTCGCAGGTGGTCGCGTTGGTGATCCACTCCTTGCCGCCGTCCAGGGTCACGGCGTCGTCGCCGAGCTTGGCCCGGGTGGTGGCGTCGAGCAGGTCCGAGCCGGAAGCACCGGCGTCGGTGACGGCCAGCGCCACCACGGTCTCACCGCGCACCATGCCGGCCACCGTCTCGGCGACCGGTCCGGTGGCCGGTCCGGCGGTGGTCGCCTCGGAGAGCAGCGGCAGCACGGTGGCCACCTGGACGCAGACCGAGAGGGTCACGCCGAGCGGACAGCGGGCGTCCAGCTCGGTCAACAGCGCCGCCAGCCGGCGCGGGTCAGGTTGGTTGCCGCCGTCGGGACAGAGGGCAGCGACGACACCGCCGACGCCCAGTGCCCGCCACAGGGCCCGTGCGTCGGCGGTGTCCACCCCCGCCAGCGTCCTGCGCAGCGCGGCGGTGAAATCGGCGGTCGGCTCAGGCAAGACGCACCCCCGGGTCGCGCAGCGCCAGCGCCCCGTTGGCCAGTCGCAGGCGGTCGTTGCCGTAGTTCAGCGACGCCGACCGCAGGTCGCGGAAGGCGCGCTCCACCGCCAGCGGTGAGCCGGTGAGGTAGCCGTGCCGCAGCCCGACCAGTTCGACCAGCTCGTGCACGGCGGCGAAGGACTCCTCGGCGGCCCGGATCTTGAGCGTGTTGAGCAGCGACTGCACCGGCGCGGCGGACATGTCGGGTGCCGAGTCGACGACCGACACGGTGTGCCGCAGCAGGGCGTTCGTGGCGTCGAGCCGGGTCCGTATCCCGGCCAGGCGCAGCAGCACCAGCTCCGACGAGGGGGCGAACTGCCGTCGTCCCGCCTCGCTGCGCGCGTGCCGCAGCACCCGCGAGTACGCGCCGGCCGCCGTCCCGAGCCAGGCAGCGGCCCAGCCGATGTGGGCCAGCGGCGCGAACACCCGGGTCGCGATGTCCCGGAACCCGCCGTGTTCGCCGACCACCTGCCACTGCGGCACCGCGCCGCGCAGCCGCATCGGCACGCTGTGCGTGGCCCGCATGCCCAACGGCTGCCAGCCGCCGGTCACCTCGATCTCCAACTGGTCGCGGGCGGCATAGACCAGGTCGACCTGCGTGGCCGACTCGGCCTGCGGTGCCAGCGTGGTGATCAGGAACGCGTCGGCGTACGGGCCGCCGGTGACGATCGGGGCCTGCCGGTCGACGCGCAGCATCTCCCCGTCCTGCTCCAGCCCCGACTCGGAGGTGAGCAGGTGCCCGCCCTTGCCCGGCTCGGTGGTGACCGAGCCGAGGTACACCTCGCCCCGCGCCACCGCCGGCAGCACCTCGGCGCGCAGCTTCTCCCCGGCGTACGTGGCGAGCGCCGCCACCTGCTGACAGTGCATCGTGAAGACCATCGCCACCGACATGTCCACCCGACCCAACGCCTCGGTGACGTCGACCATGTCGGTGAGCGTGCCGCCGGGACCACCCTCGGCGGTCGGCACCAGCAGGCCCAGCAGCCGCGTACGGCGCATCGCGTCCAGCGCCTCGGTGGGAAACGTGGCCGTGGTGTCGGCGGCCTCGGCGTGCGCGGCGGCGACCTCCGCCACCGTGGTCAGCGCCTCGGCGTACCCGGTCATCGGGCACCACCACCGACCGGCGTCCGCAGATCCTCGATCACGTGCCACAACCCGCCCGCCGTGGCGAACGTCGAGTCGACCAGCTTGTCGTCGGGAACGGCGACGCCGAAGGTGTCCTCGATGGCGAAGAGCAGCTCGATCTCCCGCATCGAGTCCAGGCCCAGGTCACGCAGGCGGGACTCCTCGGTGATCTCCTTGTCGCCGGCGAACTTGAGGAACGGCCGGAGCATCTCGGTGAATTCGGCGTTCATGACGGTCACCTTTCGTCTCGTGGATCGGTCGGGTCGTCCGGTGCGGTTCCCGGCGTCCGGGTCAGCGTCAGCCGGGACGTCTCGACGACCTGCTCGCCGTCGCAGACGACCTCCAGCGGCGCCGGGTGGCCGAGGAAGGCCAGCAGGCTCGCGGAGAGCCCGTACGCGCCGACGTTCGGCACGCTGAGCACGTCACCGGGGCGTACGTCGGGCAGCGTCGCGGCGCGGGCCCAGGTGTCCAGCGGAGTGCAGAGCGGACCGGCCACGATGGCCCCGGTCAGCGCCGGCTCGTCGGCCGAATCGGTGGACCCGTCCGCGTGCAGGGCCGGAACCAGCGGCGGCAGCCGACGCAGGCCGGACATCCCGCCGAGGTGGTTGATGCCGGACTCCAGCACGACCACGGGCGTACCGTGCGAGTGCTTGACGTCCAGCACCCGGGTCAGCAGGGTCCCGGCGGTGGCGGTGAGGAAGCGGCCGGACTCGAACGCGATCACCGGGTCGCCGTCCGGCCAGCCCGGGAAGAGGCCGTCCAGGGCGCTACGGACCTGCGCGTCGAGCCCGGTCAGGTCGGCGTTGTGCCCGGCGCGGGCGAACGGCGCGCCGAAGCCACCACCCAGGTTGAGCAGCGTCAGCTCGATGCCGAGCAGGTCGCGCAGCCGGTGCGCGGTGGCGGCGGCGGCGGCGAACTGGGTCACCAGCGCGTCCACCGACTCGACGTTGCTGCCGGTGTAGAGGTGGAACCCGGAGACGACCGCCGCCGACCGGGACCGGAACGCCTCCGGCTGGCGCTCGATCCAGTCCACGTCGGCACCGAACTGCGAGGCGACGCCGGTCATGGTCAACCCCTGGCCGGGGTTCGGCACCCGGTCGTTGACCCGCAGCAGGCAGTGCAGCGTGGTGCCGAACCCACCGGCGATCCGGTCGGCCTGGTCGAGAGCACCCGGCGAGTCGACCGAGAACCACCGCACACCCGCCTCGACCGCCTCGACCACCTCGGCGTCGCGCTTGCCGGGGCCGGTGTAGAGCATCCGGTCGCCGGGCACACCGGCGGCCAGCGCCGTGGCCAGTTCGCCGGGGGAGCAGATCTCGGCACCGCATCCGGCCTGGTGCAGTGCCGCCACGATCGCCGGGTGCGGGTTGGCCTTGAGCGAGTAGTAGAGGCGGCTGGGCGTGGGCAGGGCCGCGCGCAACGCGGCGTGGTTGGCGCGTACGTCGGCCAGGTCGTAACGGTAGGCCGGGGTCTCGAAGGGCAGGTCAGCCACGGCGCTCACCCGCCAACCGGGCCAGCGCGCGGCGGTCGACCTTGCCGTTGCCGTTGAGCGGCAGGCTCGGCAGCACCACGCACCGCGCGGGCACCTTCATCTCCTCCAACTGGCCGCGCAGCCGGTGCAGGATGTCGTCGGCCGCCAGCTCGGCGACCACGAAGAGGGTGGCGCCGTCGCGACCGTCGGCGGGCGGCAGCACTCCGGCCACCTCCACGCCGTCCACCCGGTACGCGGCGGCCTCCACCTCGGTCGCGCTGACCCGGGTCCCCTTCTCCTTGTAGACGTCGTCGCGCCGACCGGCGTAGTGCACGTAACCGTCGGCGTCCACGTGGCCGTAGTCGCCGGTGTGCAGTTGCGGGAACAGCCCGTCGCGACGGACGAAGCGTTCGGCGGTCAGCTCGGGGCGTCGCCAGTAGCCGGCCATCACGTGCGGGCCGCGCACCACCAGCTCACCCGGGGTGCCGTGGGGTTGCCGCCGACCGGTGGAGTCCACCGTGAAGATCTCGGTGCCGGGCAGCGCCCGGCCGGACGCGCCCGGCCGCCGCAGATCCTCGTCCGGCGGCATGATGGCGGCACGCTTGCACTCGGTGAGTCCGAACATGAGTTGCACCTTCAGGTCGGGTAGCGCCTCGCGCAGACCGGCGAGCACCTCGGGCGGCATGGTCGCCCCGGTGTTGGTGATCAGGCGCAGCCGTGGGCGTACCGCACCGGGACGGCGCAGCAGTCGCAGCAGGTTGATGGCGAGTGACGGCACGCAGGGCAGCACGGTGGCTCCGGACTCGCGCAGCGCGACCAGGAGGCGTCCTCCGGTCTGCCCGGCGTCGCCCAGGTGCAGCCGACATCCGGCGACCGTGCTCAGGAAGATCTGGTACAGGCCGTAGTCGAACGAGGTGGGCAGCACGTCGTGCACCACGTCGTCCGGGCGGTACGACAGTTCCGACTGGATCGCGCGTACCGCGAAGGTGACCTGGGCGTGGGTGGAGACCACCGCCTTCGGCATGCCGGTGCTGCCGGAGGTGTAGATCAGGCAGACCGGGTCCACCGCCAGCGGCGGCGTGCCGGTCAGGGTCAGCGGTGAGGTGCCCTCCGCCGCGCCGGTCAGGGCGGCCGAGTCGCGGACGGCGACGTTCCGGGCCCGCGCCAGCTCGCGCAGCAGCGGGTCGTCGGTGACGACGAGCATCGGCTCGGCGTCGTCCAGCACGTGGGCCAGGGCGACCTCGGGAGCGGGCACCCGGATCACCGCGAAGACCGCACCGATCCGGGACACCGCGTAGAGCAGGGCGGGCAGGGTGGCGTCGGCGGTCACCGCGACCACCACCCGGTCACCGCGCCGCACGCCCTGCCGGTACAGCCAGTCGGCGAGCCGGCGGCTGTGCGCGTCCACCTCCCGGTGGCTGAGGCGGACCGTGCCGTCGCTGACCGCGTCCGCGTCCGGCCACCGCGACGCGGCCCGGTCGAGCAGGCCGTGCAGCAGGTCGGTGCTCATCAGGCACCTCCGGTACGGCTGGCGTCGGCGAACATCGCGCACAGCGAGCCGACGTCCCGCAGGTCGGCGGCGGAGAGGGCGGTGGCCGGGACCTCGACGCCCAGCCGCCGCTCGACCCGGTCGATGACGTCGACCAGCCGGAACGAGTCGAAGCCCGGCAGATCCCGCAGTACGTCCGTGGGGCGCAGGCGGTCCCCGTCCAGGTGCAGCGTGTCCCGCAGCGCACCGAGCACCGCCGCCTGCACCGGGCCGTCACCGGTACGCGAGCCGTCAGCGGTACGTGGTTCGTCGTCGCTCGCTACCGGCGCGGCCCCGATCGCCTCCACCGCCGAGAGGTACTCGTCGACCAGGGCACCCAGCGCGTCGGCCAGCTCGGGGGAGGCGGGGCGTCCGGCCTGGGCGCGACGCAGCGCCACGTAACTGCGGGCGGAGAGCTGCTGCCATCGCTGCGCCTGCCCGGCCAGCGCGGCGGCGGCCTCCGGGCGGACCGACTCCAGCCAGTGTTCGTGCAACTGGCGGGCCCGTCCGAGCAGCCACACGTCGAGGACGAACCGGTGCAGGCCGTCCACGGTGGTCAGGCTCTCGGTCAGCGAGGCGAGATGTCCGGCCACCGCCGGACGGGACTGCCGGGCCCGCTCCGCGTTGCCGGCCAGCATCTCCGGCACGTCGAGGACCGGCGGCGGACCGGCCGTGATGGCCAGTGTGTGGGCACCGCCCGCCAGCGCTGTGTCGAACTCGTCCACCGGCAACCGCCACACCCCCGGGCGCGCCGGCCCCCCGGCGGTGTCGTTGTGGTACGCGTCCACCACGGTCACCGCACCCGAGCCAGCGTCGGTGGCGAGGAAGCTGTGCCGCATGTGCTCGTGCCCCTGGTACGGACACCAGGGCAGGTCGTAGGCGTCGGCGATGACGTACAGCGGCTGGCCGGTGGCGAACAGCCGGCGTACGCGCGGCCCGTCCAGTTGCGTCCACCGGCCCTCGACCCGCAGGCCGAGCAGGTCCACCGCCTCGGCGGCGCGGTCGTCCGGCGTGGCCTCGACGGTGGGCAGCCCGGCGCGTTCCCGGGTGCGGAACTCGACGCGTGCGCCGAGGGCGAGATGGCTGCCGGTGCCGTGCGCGTGGTCGGCCAGCAGCGCGAAGCTCGTCTGGAGGCAGTCCAGCGCGGAGGCGCGCAGGGCGGTCAGGATCGGCGTCCACACCGGATCTCCGGTCCGCCGGTCCGGCCGGCTCTGGGTGTGTGGGGGCATGGGAGGCTCCTCGTGGCTACGGCGGGCGGAACCGCCGGCGCGGTCGCCCGCGCCGGCGGCGCGGACGGCTCAGCTCTCGGCCTCGCGGTCGAGTCCGTTGGCCCACTCGGTGAGGACGCGGGCCTGGTCGGCGAGGGCGTGCTCGTCGGAGCCGATCGGGTCCTTGAAGAAGAAGCCGAGCTCCTCGACCGGGCCGACGTGACCGGCCCGGTGCGCGGCGGCGGTCAGCCGGGCCAGGTCCAGCACCAGCGGCGCGGCCAGCGTCGAGTCGACGCCGCTCCAGGTGAGCTGCATGGACATCCGGACGCCGAGGAAGCCCTCGAAGGAGACGTGGTCCCAGGCGGTCTTGTGGTCGCCGAGGTCCGGCACGTTGTCGATGTGCAGCGGTGCGGTCACGTCCTCGCCGAGCAGCGCCGGCAGCACACCCGACTTGGAGCTCAGCTTGCTCTTGGCGTTCGCCGGGTCCTCCAGCGTCGCCCCGTCGCCGCCGCCGAGCAGGTTGACCCCGGCCCAGGAGAGAACGTGCAGCGCGCGGCAGGTGAACATCGGTGCGAGGGCGGTCCGCAGCAGCGTCTCACCGGTCTTGCCGTCCGAGCCGGCGAAGGGCACCTGCTGGCGGCGGGCCAGCAACTCCAGGGCCGGCAACCGCGCCCCGGTCGACGGGGTGAAGTCGACGAACCCGCAACCGGCCTGGAAGGCCGCGTACGCGACGACCGAGCTGGGCGGCAGCACCCGGGCGTCCGGGTCGGTCAGCGCGCGGGCCAGTGCCTCCAGGTCGTCGTGTTCGGGCCGGAAGTCGACGGGCGGTTCGGTCGACGACACGTTGACCACCACCACCCGGGCCAGCCCGTGCCGGGTGCGGAACTCCTCGATGTCGGCGGCGAGCCGGTCGATCGCCTCGGCCTGGCTGCCGGTGTGGGACTGCGCGTCGTAGCCGGTGCGCAGCTCGCCCTCGACCTCGGGCAGGCTGCCCCGCACGGCGGCCAGGACCGGGGCCGGGATCACGCCGGAGTCGACCAGCGCCTCCGCCTTCTTCTCCAGTGGTGTGTCCACCACGTCGTGCCCACCGACGACCATGTCGGTCCAGCTCGCCAGCGGCGCGTCGCGCAGCATGTCGGTGTCGGTGACGCAGCCGGTGGACCGGGTCATCCCGGCCCGAAGCGCCAACAGGCCGGTGACGGCGGTGGTGGCGACCGAGCCTCGGGCGCCGTTGAGCCACAGGCCGATCGGCCCGTAGGAGGTCTGCGACGAGGACGTGCTCTGCGGGGTCTCACTGTGCGTGATGGTCACGGAAGGGTCCCTTCTCTGGGCGCGCCGGGTCGGTGGCACGCGGATCGGTGGCGCGTTTCAGCGGGCCAGCACTTTGCCGAGGGCACCGGCGATGTCGTGCATGTCGCGTTCGTCGCCGAGGAACGTGCTGTGGTGGGTCTGCACGGTGTGCGCGGCGAGCCACTCGGTCTTGGGGTACGCACGGTCGCGGTGGATCTCGGTGAACCGCTCGGCCAGCGGCGCGAGCAGCGGCTTGGTCCAGGGCTGGAGCAGCGGGCTGCGGTGCAGCGGCTCGTCGGTGACATAGAAGCGCTTGCCCAGCTCGGCGGTGAGCGCGGTGGCCAGGTCGGCGTTGCTCATCCCGCCGGGCAGTTCGTCGACGACGATGGTGCCCTCATAGATGGAGATCCGGGTCTGCGCCGGTGCGGGTTGCAGCAGGCGTACCCCGTCCAGGTCGGCCACCAGCTCGGTGAGCAGGGCGTAGTTGCGGTTCCGGACGGTGTGCTGCTCGTCCAGGAGGCCGAGTTGGGCGCAGGCCACGGCGGCGGAGAACTCGCTCAGGCAGAAGTTCGCGCCCTGGATCCCGGCGCTCTCCTCCAGGTCCAGCTCACCCGGGGCGGGGCGTCCGTCGCGGTAGCGGCGGGAGTCGGCCCGCAGCTCCTGGAGCACCGGTGCCAGCGAGTCGTCGTCGGTGACCACGGCACCGCCCTCGCCGCAGGTGAGGACCTTGCCGTGCTGGAAGCTGAAGCATCCGATCCGACCCAGGGAGCCGGCCTGGCGGCCCTGCCAGGTGGCGCCGTGCGCCTGGGCGCAGTCCTCCACGATCGAGATGTTCCGGGTCGCGGTGGCCGCGTCCAACGCCGGGATGTCGGCCATGTTGGAGGCCCAGTGCACGGCCACCACGGCGCGCGGGTCCACCGACAGGTCGAGGTCGTCCGGCCCGATGCAGCCGGTGTCGGCGTCCACGTCGACAAGCACCGGCACCAGACCGGCACGCAGCGCGGCGGTGGCCGAGGCGGTCCAGGTCAGGGCCGGGACGAGCACGGTGTCACCGAAGTCGAGACCGAGGGATTCGAGGGCCACCACCAGGGCGCTCGACCCGTGGTCCACGGGCACGCAGTGGCGGGTGCCGACGTAGCGGGCGAAGTCGGCGGCGAACCGGCGTTCGAAGAGCGGGGTGTCGCCGCACGTCGGGCTGCTGATCGCCCACCGGCCACCGTGCAGCACGGCGGCGAGGTTTCGCTCGGCGTCCGGGGCGGGGACCGGCCAGCGGGGCCACGGCCGGTCCGGCGGCCGCAACGGTCGGCCGCCGTCGACGGCGAGCCGTCGGTCGGTACGGATGGAGGTCGTCATGCCGTCGACACTGCTGCCGCTCGATACATCCTCCGTACACGTCGGATACCGACCGAGTTCGATGCCGTGTATCGGCGTTGTATCGGCCTGGCCGACCCTCGGGACATGAGCCGATCCCCGCAGTCATCCCGCAGCGAGCCGACCGCACCACCCGGCGTCGAGCGTGGCGTCTCGGTGGTCATCCCGGTCAAGGACCGGGTGCCCGAGATGCGCCGGCAGCTCCGCAGCCTGCAACGCGCGGCCCGGAACTGCCCGGAGCCGGTGGAGGTGGTGGTGGTCGACGACTCCGCACCGGCGGCCGCCGCCGCGCACCGGGCCGCCTGCGCCCAGTACGGTGCCCGCTACGTACGCGGTCCCCGGCACGTCGGGGCCAAACGGAACCTGGGCGTCCGGCACGCCCGCCACGACCTGGTGCTGTTCACCGACTCCGACTGTCGGGTGCCGGAGGACCTGATCACCCGGTACGCCGCCCGGCTGCGCGCCAGCGGCGACGAGGTCGCCGGAGTCACCGGGCCGGTCCTGGTGGAACCCGGCGAGGGTGCCTTCTTCCGGGTGATGAGCCGCTCCTACCTGCTGCTCGGTGACCTGACCCGGCCCCTGCACCACGAGCGGGTGTCCTGGGGCGCCGGGGCGAACACCGCCGTGAAACGTGTCGCGTTCGACGCCGTCGGCGGCTTCCCGGAGGACTCCCCGATGCCGATCGGCGGCGAGGACCTGCACCTCGGCCTGCTGTTGACCGACGCCGGGTACGCGCTGCTCGCCGAGCCCGAGGCGGTCGTCACCCACGACACCTCGGTCGCCGACACCGTCGGAGCCGTCGCATACCGGTTCACCACGTACGGGCGATCCGAACAGTGGCTCTGCGTGGCCCACCCGCACCGCCGCCGGTTCGTCCTGAACACCGTCAGCGCGCTCGCGGTGACCGCCGCCGTCGGGCTGGCCACGGCTCGGCGTACCGGCGGACGCAGCCTGCTCGCGGTGCCGGCCGTCGCGGCGGCGCTGGTGGCCGCGAAGACACCCGGTCGGCTCGGCGACGACCGTGGCCCGCGCGCCCTCGCCGAGTCGGTGGCCTGTGCCGCGATCGAGACCCTCTTCGACGGCGCCGCCTTCGTCACCGCACTCCGGATGCGCCGCCCCGATCTGCTCTTCACCGGGTTCCGGGCCCCGAACGAGGACGACTACCAGCCGGTCGCCCCGTCGCGGGCCGAACCGGTCGCGGCGTGAGAGGAGCCGGTGTGCCGACCACCCTGCCGCTGGCTCCGAGCCAGCAGATGATGTGGGAGTTCATGACCGCCCTCGACCCGGCCCACCCGGGTGCCGCCCGGCTGGTGGTGGTGGAGTTCCGTCGACTCTCCGGCCGACTCGACGTCGACGCGTTCGCGCAGGCCGTGCAGGACGTGATCGACCGGCACGACGCGCTGCGGATGCGGTTCGTCCAGATCGGCGTCCGGCCCGAGATCGAGATTCTGCCCCGGGTCCGGTCACCCCTGGTCCAGGTGGACCTCACCGGCCAGTCGCCGGCCGCCCAGCAGGCGCGGATCGAGCAGATCGCCTACGAGCACCGCACGGTCGCGTACGACCCGACCGAAGCGCCACTGTGGCGGGCCGCGTTGATCCGGCTCTCCGCGACCGAACACGTCCTCGCGCTCTGCTTCTTCCACATGGTCTCCGACGGCTGGTCGTGCCGGCTGTTCGTGGAGGACCTCTGCCACGCGTACGCGGCCCGGCTGGGCGCGGTCCGCCCGCAACCGCCGCTCGGCGTCGACTTCGCCCGGCTCGCCGCCATCCAGGAGACGGAACTGGCCGGTGGCGGGGTCGACGCAGCCACCCGGGCCGCCCACTGGCGGGATCGGCTGCGGCCGGTGTCGCCGTACCAACTCTTCCCGGCCACCCCGCCCGCCCCCGACGCCGACCTGAGCGCCGAGGTGGCCACCCGCTTCGCGATCCCGCCCGAGGTGACCGCCCGCCTGCGCCCGGCGGCCCGACGTGCCCGGACCAGCCCGTACGTCCTGCTGCTCGCCGCCTATCTGGTGATGCTGTCGCTGCGTGCCGGTCGGGAGCGGATCGTGCTCGGCACCACCACGCTCGGCCGGGAGAGCCCGCTGTCGCAGCGCCTGATCTGCCAGTTCACCAACAACGTGTACGTGCCGGTGGAGATCGCGCCGGACGCGCCACTCGGCGCGGTGGTGCGTGCCGCCCACACCGCGCTGACCGAGGCGATCGCCCACGTGGCGCCGTTCCACCGGGTGGCCGAGGCGGTGCATCCCGACTTCGCCCGACAGCGTCCCTGGCCGGACAGCCACCTCTTCGACGCCTGGTTCCAGTCGGCGGCCACCGCCTCACCGGTGCTGCACTGCCCCGGGCTGCGGGTCGAGCCGCTCGACATCACCGCACGGGCCGTACCCGGCACACCGGCGCCGGTGGTCGCCGCCGACGTACCCGCCGACTGCCTGCCGGTCTGGCTCAAGCGGGGGTCGCCGATCGTGGTGGTGGACGACGACCGGGCCGGCGGGGTCTTCATCCGCAACCGCAGTTTCTTCGACGACGACCTGGTCCGTGGGCTGATCGACGACTACCTGGCGGTCGTCGCCGCACTCGTCGACGACCCGGACCGCTGCCCGGCGCAGCTCCGGCTTCCTGACGGCGCGTGCTTCTTCGATCACGCGGCGGGGTAGAAGGGGCGCGGAGAGGGGCGGGGACCAGGATCCAGGCCGACTCGGGAGAGGTACGACGATCATGACGGACACCTCGACGCACCAGCACGCCGACCGCGAGACGCCGCCGGTGCCGCGCAGCGCGGTCCGGGCCCGCTACTCGGTGGTGCTGCTCTTCGTCATCATGGGCCTGGCCATCGGCGGTTGGTCCTCCCGGGTGCCGGACGTCCGCAACGCGGTCGGCCTCGGCAACACCGGTTGGGGCCTGGCGAACATCGCCACCAACGCCGGTGAGCTGATCTCGCTCGTGGTGGTCGCGGTGCTGATCAGCCGGATCAACACCCGCCGCCTGGCGCTGGCCGGTGCCGCCCTGATCCTGGTCAACGCGCCGCTGCTCGCCGCCTCGACCACGGTGGTCGCGCTGGTGGGCGGGCTCGCCGTCTGGGGGTTCGCGGCCAACCTGCTGGCCACCCCGATGAACGCGCAGTCGGTCGAGGTGCAGAAGCAGTACGGCCGCCCGATCCTCTCCACGTTCCACGCCGGGTTCAGCATCGGCATGCTCGCCGGTGGACTCAGCGGCACCGGAGCCGCCGCCGTCGGCCTCTCCCCGTCGATCCAGATGGCGATCACCAGCGCCCTGCTCGGTGCGGTGCTGATCGGCACCCAACGCTGGCTGCCCGACACGCCCCGTCAGGAGACGAAGGAGGGTGAGGCGCTCCGCCGGCTGCGCGACCGGTTCACGCCCCAGTTGCTGCTGCTCGCCGCGATCGCGTTCCTGGCGTCGTTCGTGGAGATGGCGGGTGCCCAGTGGAGCGCCCTGTACGCCACCGAGGTCGCCGCCGCCGGGGCGGTGCTGGCCGCCGCGACGTACACCTGTCTCTCGCTGGCCGCCGCCGGTGCCCGGCTGGTCGGCGACTCGCTCGCGGGGCGCTTCGGCCGGATCCGGTTCGTCCGGCTCTCCGCGCTGGTCGCCGCCGCCGGGTTGGCGTTGCCGCTGGCCGTGCCCCATCCCGCTGCGGTGATGGCCGGGTTCGGCCTGCTCGGCTTCGGTCTCGCGTGCGTCACGCCGACGGTGCTCGGCTTCGCCGGTGAGCAGCCCGGCCTGACCTCCGGCGAGGGGGTCTCGGTGGTGGCGATGGGCCAGTGGCCCGGCGCGCTGCTGGCCGCGCCGGTCATCGGTCTGCTCGCCGGTGCGCTCGACCTGCGGCTGGCCTTCGTGGTGGTGCTGGTGATGGTGCTGGCCGTGATCGTCCTGGTGGGACGGGTCCGGGCCGCCGCGCTGCCCGGCGAGGGCGCCGCCGGGTGAGCCGTCCGTCAGCGTCGCCGGGGCAACCATCGCCTCAGCCGCCCCGGGCCACCGGTCCGATGAGCTGACCCTCGGTGCCGGTCATGCTGAGCATCACCCACTGCACCTTGCCCTTGGTGATCAGGCCGACCATCTCCGGGTGCAGTTGGGTGAACCAGCCCTGCACGCTGACCAGACCGAGGGCGGTGGCGGCGGTCGCCGCCTCGGCCTCGGTGAGCCGCTGGAGTACCACGATGTCGCTGCGGACCAGCACCTCGACGTCCCAACCGGCCAGGTCGTCGCGGACCACGAGGGTGGCCCGCCAGGGTGCGCTGAGGTTGGTGTCCGGGCCGGTGACCGGACCGGTGTCGATCACCACGAGCTGCGGTTCGGTGGGGGTGGCGGGCACCGGCGGGGCCACTCCCGGTGGAAGGAACGAGGCGATCTCCCGGCCGATCACACAGCGGCGCAGAAAGGCGTCCCACTCCTGCTCGCGAGCGGTCTGAATGAACAGCCGGGCACCGAGCGCGAGGGCCCGGAAGGCGAGTAGTTCGGCGGCGCGTACCCCGCCGGTCAGCATCAGCCGGGTCGGTTCGGCCCGGAACACCCGCAGCCCCACCGGCTCCTGCTGCCGGTTGCGCCCGACCACCAGCCCGCCGCCCCCGGCGACCAGGTGCAGGCCGGCGACGGCGGCCTCGTCGGTGACGTGCAGCCCCATCCGGCTGCCGGGGAACGCGACGCCGTTCACCTGAGGAAGCCTCCCAACGGCAGGGTGGCGGCCACGCCGTACGCGTGCTCGCCGTCGAGTCGTTGCAGGCGGCCACCGTGACCACGGACCGCCTCCTCCAGGGCCCGGTCGGCGGCGGCGAGCGCGTCGGCGTCCGCGCCGATCAGCCGGAACGCCACCTCCACCACGGCGTCGGCGGCGCCGGTGCGACCGGTCTCCCGGGCCACCGCGATGGACACCACGCCGGCCGCCGCGGGCAACCCACGCAGCAGCGGATCGACCTCCCACGACCGGCGCGGCCAGTCGAGCAGCCGGTGGCAGCTCTGCGGGACGCCCTGCGCCGACCAGTGCCGCCAGCCCTCCCGGGCCAGCGGCCGGTCACCGCCGGCCGGCCCGTCGGTGAGATGGGTCAGGCTGGCGACGGCGGCCAGCACCTCGTCCCGGTTGAGCAGCCGGGCGGCCACCCGGTCCTGGCGCAACTGCCGCCGGGTGCGGCGGATCGCCGCAGTCAGCGCCGGGCGCAGGTCGCGGTCGGCATGGAAGTCGGGGGTACGCGGTGCCTGGAGCACCACCCACGCCTGCCGGCTCGCCGGCACCTCCCCGCCGGTCAGTTCGCGGTACGCCCGGTCCACCGCTGCGGAGCGGGCCCGAGGTGCCGGGGTGACCTGGATCAACACCTGCACCGCCACGGCCGGAGTGTCCGGGTCGGCGGCCGGCAACAGCGACACCGGCGACGGCAGGGCCTGCGGCGCGCCCATCAGCAGGGCACCCTCGGTCGGGTCCACCTCCAGCACGGCACTCAGGCCGCCCCGGTGGGTCAGCAGCACGGCCGGCTGGTCGTCGATCTCGACCTGGTCGAGCTCGACGCTGCCCTCCAGATTGGTCAGCAGTTGCCAGGCCGCGTCCGTGCCGGTGGCATTGAGCTGCCGACGTCGACCCCGGTAGCCCCACCAGACGGCCAGCCACTGATAGAGCCACCGGCCCCGATGCCGCAGCAGGGTCGGCGAGAGCAGCAGCACCACACCGGTGGCCACCGCGATGGTCAACGGCAGTCCGTGCGCGCTCGCGGCCAGCACCCCGGCCGCACCCGCCTGCCAGGCCACGAGTTGGGCGACGTGGATCCCGCCGACCCGCAACGGACGCCGGTGCGGGCGTACCACCGGAATCGTGGCCGCGTCGGGCGCGGTCGCCGCCGTGTCGAGGCCCTCCGGTCGGGCCGCCACGTCGGGCTGGGCGGGAGGCGCCGGTCTCTGCTCCACCGCCGGCTCGGCGGCCGGAGCGGCTGCGGCCAGCGCGGCGGCCTGGCTGGTGTACGCGGTCCCGACGGTCGCCCGCCCCTGCGTACGCTGAGCGGCCCACGCCTGCCCCGGCCCGGCCCCGCCGAGCGTCGGTGCCGGCGTGGCGGCCTGCTGCGGCGGTGCCGTGCGCTGTTGCGGCGGTGCCGTGGCCCCCGGGTGTTGCTGCCAACCCGGTTCGCCCGGCCGTGCCGCACCCGGATGCGTCACCGCACGTCCCTCCCTGACCGGCCCGGCATGGTCAGCGTCCGATCGCGGCCTGGACGTCGGCGACCGTCACGGTACGCAGCTCGTCGAGGCTGGGTCGCTGGCCGGACTGGCGCAGTCGCTGTGCCTGTGCCTTGCGTACGCCCTCGAACAGCTTGCGCGCCTCCCGGGCGTTGCCGAAGTTCTCGTCGCGCTCGATCGTGCCGAAGTGCTGCCGGAGCACCTCGGACGCCCCGTCGTCCAGAAGGTATTCGTCGCCGGAGGCCATCCGCTCCACGATGACCACCAACTGCTCCGGCGAGTAGTTGCCGAACTCGATCGTCCTCGCGAAACGGGAGGCCAGACCGGCGTTGGCGTCGAGGAACGTCACCATGTCACCGGTGTAGCCGGCGGCGATCACCGCGATCTCGTCCCGGTGGTCCTCCATCAGCTTGACCAGCGTGTCGATGGCCTCCTGGCCGAAGTCGCCGCCGCTGCCGAAGGACCGGGAGAGGGTGTACGCCTCGTCGATGAAGAGCACGCCGCCGCGCGCCTGCTCGAACGCTGCGGCGGTCTTCTCGGCGGTGTGGCCGAGATACTGCCCGACCAGGTCACGGCGGGACACCTCGCGGAACGAGCCGCCGGGCAGCGCACCCAGCGCGGCGAGCAACTCGCCGTAGATGCGCGCCACCGTGGTCTTACCGGTGCCCGGCGCACCGGCGAAGATCAGGTGGTGGCTCACCGCACCGACCGGCAGCCCCGCGCTGCGTCGCCACTCGTTGACCTGGATCTCGTCGATCAGGGCGCGGACCTCCTCCTTCACCGACTCCAGGCCGACCATCGCCTCCAGGTCGGCGAGCAGCTTCTCCACCCGCGCGGTGTCCTGCGGAGTGGCGGCGCGGGCCGCCGCCGCACCGAAGGCCGCCTGCCGGTGCACCCGGCCCTCCACGATGGTCGGTGAGGCGCCCTCGGCGATCTCGATCGCCGGTTCGGCGGTGTTCTCGGTGGTGCACTCGGTGACCGAGCCCTGGCAGCCCCGGCCGAAGGAGACCGCCGGGCCACGGGTGTCCCGGATCCGGCAGCGGCGCAGCACCGGTGCACTCTGGTGCACGACGGCGATCCCGGCCTGACCGGTCTGCGAGATGTCGCACGCCTCGATGGTGGGCTTGCCGTACTGGTAGATGTAGATGCCCCGGTTGCCGCAGCGGGTGACGGTGGTGGTGCGGATCGTCGGGGCGGCGCCGATCCGTACGATGATGCCGTCCTCGGCGAGGTCGGTGAACTCGCAGCCCTCGACGCTGCCCTCGGAGTCCTCCACCACCAGGCCGTAGCGTCCCCCAGTGACCCGGCAGCGGGCCAGGTTGAACTCCGACCGACCGGCGACCTGGACGGCGGCGCCGAAACCGGCGCTCAGCTCGCAACCGGTCAGCGTCAGCTTCGCCCGGTCCGCCACCACGACCGGCGCGTCACCGGCCTTGAGCACGAGGTCACGCAGCTCCAGACGACCGGAGTTGCAGGAGACCGTCGGGTACGTCCCGGAGGAGGCGTCGATGGTGACCGTGCCCGGCCCCTCGGCGGCGACCACGGTGGCGCCACGGTCGTTGACGAACAGCGCCTCGTAGTAGGTGCCGGGGCTGACCGCGACGACGGTGTCGTCGCCCGCTGCCGCCAGCGCCTCACCGATGGACGGGTAGGCGCCGGCTTGGTCGGTCGAGACGAGAAGGGTGCGCGTCATGGCTCCGGGCTTCGTGCGGCGAGCAGGCGGGGGGTCGGACCGACGATATCCCAGCCGCTCCACCGAATGTGAGCCCCGCACGCTCCTGCGACGGGCGACGCGCCTGGCCGGGACGACGCGGACCGGGCCGCGCCGCAGCGCCGTCGCTGGTTAGGCTCGGCGGGCGGTCCCGGCCGGTCGGCCCGGGAGACGACGACCTCCGGGAGGACGGATGACGCAGCCGCGGATGCTGCCGCTGGCGGCGGGTGCGCTGCTGGCCGACGGCACCGTCTACACCCACACGTCGGTACGCGGGGACGTGCCGCCGGACCTGCACCCGGTGGTCCGACGCTTCCTGCACGGGTTGTCGGTCGACCAGCGCGAACGCTTCGCGGGCTGGTGTGCCGAGGCGGTGCTGGTCTCCGACCGCCTGTACGCCGCCGAGCAGGGTGGTCCGCCGATCGAGGCGGCGCGGGCCCGGGCGCTGCTCTGGGGCGCGAAGGTGCGGGTGACCCGGGTACGCGAGGAGGGCGACCCGCGCCACGGCGAGGTCCAGCCGCCCTGTCGATCCTGCGCCGCGCTGCTCGACTGGTTCGGTATGGAGGCGTTGACGTGACCGAACGATTCCCCGCCCTGGTGGCCGAGGCTCTGACCGAGGCGGGCTGGTCACCCGACGGCCGCGACGACGACCGGGGCCGCGAGTGGGGGCTGCGGATCGCCGCCCAGGCCAGCCCCGGCGGCCGTCAGCACATGATGACGGCAGCGGCCATCGCCGCGTACGCCGAGTTCGGGGGGTTGCGGATCAGCCCACGGGGCGACGGCGAGCAGATCGCGCCGAGCGAGTTCCACCTGGACCCGTTCCTGGTGCGGCAGTCGGTGGAGACGCTCGCCGAACTGGCCGAGGCGATCGGCGCGCCGCTGAGCCCGCTCGGCGAGGAGGGCGACGGCACCGGCATCCTCGCTGTCGACGCCCAGGGCCGGGTGTTCGTGCTGGACCACACCGGTGACTGGTTCCTCGGTGCGGACCTGGACGAGGCGATCACCGGTCTGGTGCTCGGCCGGCAGCCGCAGCGGGTGGACCGGGACGGCGGCTGGTGACCGACCGCCAGCCCATCGCCGACCGGCAACCCACCCCTGACCGGCAACGCGCCGACGGGCAGCCCACCATCGACTGGCAGCCCAGCACCGCGACCGAGCGGGCGATGCTGGCCGCCGCCGAGGCCGACGACCGGGGGGCCTTCCTCGCCGCGCTCGCCGACGGTCCGCTGCTGCTGCCGGTGTCGCCGTCGGCGGCGGCCGGTCTGGAGCCGGTGGCCTGGCCCACCGGCACCCACGACGGGATCACCCACGTGCTGGCCTACACCTCGGCGGCGGCCGTCGCCGCCGGTCTACCCGGCCGGTCGGTCAACTACCACGTGTTCGGGCTCGCCGACCTCGCCGTCGACTGGCCCGACGACGCGTGGATGCTGGCCGTCGACGCCGGGCTGCCGATCGCGCTGCGGCTGACCGCCGAGGAGTTGCGGTCGATCGCCGCGCCGGTGGTCGAGGTGGAACGGCCGCTGCGCGAGGCTGTCCGCCGACAGGACCCGAACGCGCTCATGTCGGCACTGTTCCGGGCCGAGTTGGTGCTGCCGCTGCGCCCGGACGGCCCGGTCACCCGGGACCTCTCCGACCCGGAGTTCCCCTGGTGGAGCCTGCCCGACGAGCAGGGCCGGACGAGCCTTCCGGTGTTCACCTCGGAGGCGCGGATGCGGCAGGCGTTCGGCGAGCACGATCTGGTGGTGATCAACAGCCTCCAGCTCACCGACCACTGGCCGGACCTCTCCTGGCAGTTGCTGCTCAACCCAGACACCGCGCTGGCGGCGGCGTTGCCCGGCGAGGCGTTGCTGAAGCTGCGTGAGTGGGTCGGCGAGCTGCGGCAGGTGATCACCGAGGCGACCGAGGAGGAGCAGCGTCGCCGCGAGACGGCCGCGTACGCCGAGCCGTCGCGGCGGGGCGTGCCGGTGCCGCGTACGCCCTCGGAACCCGAGGTCGACGAGGGGCCGGATCCGGACGTACCGCTGCTGCTGCAACTGGTCATCCCGCACCGCTACCTGCCGTCCTACCTCGACGACGGGTACGACCGGGCAGCCGGGCTGGTGCACGCCTGGCACGGCCCGGGACGCGACACCCCGGCACGGCTCTACCGCCGCCTCGGGCTGCTCGGCGAGGGCTCGCCCTTCGAGGAGGGCGACGAGTGGGTGGCGGTGCTGCGCTGGCCGCCGGGCGAGACCACGCCGCCGGAGTGGGGCGAGGGCGGGCCACGGATGGAGTCGCTTGTCGTACCGGACGGCACCGCGCTGCACTGCCTGCACCAGGACGGTCGTGACGAGCTGTTGGCCCGCTTCGACGCGACCGCCCGGCGCTGGTCCCCGGCCTGATCAGGAGCGGCGGCGGGCGAACCAGGCGCGGGCCGGCGGGCTGCACACCAGGGCGAGCGAGACGCCCGCGAGCCCGCCCACCACCAGCGGGGTGACCATCGTCGGCTGGAAGGTCAGCTTGCCCTGTGCCAGCAGCGTCACGATGACGACGACGAAGATCCCGAACGTGAAGCCGGCCGGCACGGTCAATCCGGCCGCGCCGTCGCCCTGCCAGGCCATCATCATCCCGAGCGAGGCGAGGAACACCACCAGCAGCGCGAGCGCGAGGACGGCGCCGCCGATGCCCACCACCAGCAGCCGACCGATCCCGGTGCCCTCCGTGCGCAGCATGGCCAGGAAGAAGGCGATCCCGGCGACCAGCCAGACGACGACCGCAGGCAGCATCAGCAACACCGCGAGCGTGACCACGGGCGGGCGCGGCGCGGCCGTCCGTTCGGGGCCGGGAAGGACGGGCGGCTCACCCTGGGCGCCGTGGGACGGTGCCGCCGCCACCGACCCGGCCACCGTCGGCGCCGGGCCGAGGATCGGAGAGGGGGCAGGCGCGGGGTACGGGCCGGAGACCGGCGGGGGGCCGGGAGGCGGGTACGGAGATCCACCGGTGGGCGGCGACGTCACGGGTTCCTCCTCGGGGCGCATCGGTCAGCCCGGCGGCCGGCGCCAGACCGAGTCGTCGACGGGCTCGTCGGAGTCCGGTGCACCGGATGGGACGGGCGTCCCAGGTGCCGGTCCGACGGGTGCGGGTCGGTCGTCGTCCGCGACGGCCCTGCCCCGACGGGCGCGACGCAGCAGCACGACGGCCGTCACGACCCCGACGAGGAGCACCAGGATCCCCACCCAGACCAGGACCACGACCATGGTCTCCGCCGGGCCGGGCCCCTCGACGGCACGGGCCGCCGCCAGATCCGCGTCGAGGTCCGGCTCGGCGGGGGCCGGTACGTTGCGGCCCCGGCCGTCCGGCTCACCGGTCAGGGCGGCCCGCAGGTCCAGAGCACCCCATCCGTAGTACAGGTCCTTGCCCGGGTCACCGGCGTCCCGCGTGGTCTCGAGCAGCCGTTCGAAGAGCTGGAACGCGGTCAGGTTCGGGTACTTCGCCTTGACCAGGGCCAACGCCCCGGACACGATCGCCGCCGATCCGCTGTTGCCGACGGCGGTGACGTACCGGCCGCCGGGAGCGGCCTGGACGATGTCCTCGCCCGGCGCGGCGACGTCGACCTCCTCGGCCGGCAGCGCCGCCTCCTTGCTGATCACACCGGCCCGGTCGGTGCCGTTGACGGCGATCGCGCCGGGGTGCCGGGCCGGGTTACCGATGATCGCGTCCTTGCGGTTGCCGACCGCGGCGACCACGACGACGTTCCGCTGGTACGCGCGGTCCACCGCCCGGTTCAGCTCCTCGCTGTGGCTCGCGCCCAGCGAGACGTTGACGATGTCCGCGCCGTTGTCGACCGCCCAGTTGATGCCGGCGGCGATCGCGGTCGGCGCGATCACGGCGGCACGTGGACTCTTGATCGTGACCGGCAGGATGCGGGCCTTCGGTGCGACGCCGAGTACGCCGTCGCGGTTACCCGGTCCGTGTCCGTGCCCGGCGATCAGCGAGGCCATGCCGGTGCCGTGCCCCTCCCGGTCGACGCGCCCCTTGGCCTCGTCGTCATAGAGGTCGACGCCGGGCACGACGTTGTCCTTGAGATCCGGGTGTGTCGCGTCCACCCCGGTGTCGATCACCGCGACGGTGACGCCCTCGCCCCGGCTGACCTGGTGCATCTCGGCCAGTTCCAGGGCCTGGACGTGCCAGGAGTCGTCCCTGGTGGAGTCGGCCAGCGCGGGTGCGGCGGGCACGACCAGAGCGGCCAGGACGCCCACGGCGGTCATCGCCACGGTGGTCACCGGTCGGGTGAGGACTCGCATACCCGTCAGCCTTCCGCTGTGGGCCGCCGGGTCGTCCGACGGCGAGGAACGTGGACGGTCACCGCATGGTACGGGCCGGTCACCGGAATTCCGGTGACCGGCCCGCCGCTGCTCAGGCCTGCCCGAGCGCCCGTCCCTGCTCGCGAGGGCGCTGCTCGGCCGGCGCCTCGACCACACCGACCGCCGACGACTCGGTGACCCAGAGTTCGTCGTCGCCCTCGCCGTACTCCCAGGTCTCCTGCTCCCCGTCGCGCGCCTGACCGGTACGCGGCTTGGGCACCGAGCCTCCGACGCGGCGTCCACCGAGGGAAGGTGCCGGGCCGGTGGTCGGAGCCGGGCGGGCGACGCCGGTGCGACCGGTCAGGCCGGGCCGGGCACCGGTGCCCGGAGTGGGCTTGCCGGACGGCGTGGCCGGGGGCGTGGTACCCCGGCCACCCGGAGCGGCACCCGCCTTGGGCGGCGTGCCCGGTGCGGTGCCGCGCTGGCCGCCGAGGCTCGGCGGCGGCGAGGCGGCCGGACGGCCGGGCGCGGCACCCCGCTGGCCCGGACGGGCCGTGGAGCCCGGCAGTTGCGGGCTGGACGCCGGTGGGGTGGGTGCACCGGTCGGCCGCAGCCCGCCCGGTCGGCCCGGACGTGCACCCGGCGCGCCCGGTGCGCCGGTGTTGCCCGGCAGGGTCGGACGGTTCGGCGCGGGACCGCGCTTGCCGCCCGGAGGCGCCCCGGCGCCGTTACCCGGTCCACCGGCTCCAGGAAGCGTGGGACGGTTCGGTGCCGGCCCTCGGCTGCCCGGCGTGGTGGGTCCACCGGCGCCCGGCAGCGAGGTGCGGGGCGCGTTCGGTCGACCGCCCGAGCCCGGTTGGTTCAGGCCCGGGTTGGCCGGACGAAGTCCGGGACCCGTCACCGGCGGCGGGGCCGGGCCGGGTGCGACGGGCGTGTTCGGCGTGTTCACCGGCGGTGGTGCGGCCGGCGGCGGACCGGCCGGGGCGACCGGAGCCGTGGTGCCGGCGAGGCTGACGCCGTCCGGCGTACCCGGCGGCGGAGCGGCGGGTTCGGTGGGCCGATCGCCCGTGTTCGGCCGGTTCGGCATGTCCGGCCGGTTCGGCCGGGCGCCGTTGAGCGAGGGCGCGCCGGGGCGACCGCCCGGTGGTCCGCCCGGCCCGGTGGGCCGGGGAACACTCGACTGGTCGAAGAGCACGGCGTCGGTCGGGCCCTTGAACTTCCCGCCCCGGGAGATGTTCGTGATGTACGTGTCGATGTAGAAGTCGGCCAGCGGCTTGACGATGTTCTTGGCGCGCTGGTGGTAGTCCTTCTGGACGTCCTCGTACGACCTGCCGTTGTTGCCGGTGACGCCGGGGATCCAGTCCACCAGGTCGGAGGCCTGGAAACCCTTGTCGTCGGAGCGCCGTTCGCCCTGCCGGACCTGCTCGGCCCGGTACTCCTCCCAGAGGGTCTTCATCTCGGTCTGGGTGGTCTTGATCTTGCTGGCGAGCTGCTCCAGACCGGTGGCGTTGTTGCTCGCCACGGTCTTCCACTCGTCCAGCGAGTGCAGGGTCGCGCCGACCCGGCCCATGAAGACGCGGGCGGCCGGTGACTGCCACTTGGCGTCGAGCGCGTCCGCGTGGCGTTGGAGGTTGTCTCGGGTCGACTGGAGCAGACTGGCGGCACGTCGCCACATCTCGGCGAGCGCGGTCGTGCGTTCGTCGCTCTCCTTGCGGACGTACTCCCACATCTGCTCGATGTTCACCGAGTCCCACGAGGTGGGTTCGTACGGCGTGGACTGGGCGGCCCGCTCGGCCGCGTAGTCGTCCGACACCCCGGAATACATGTGGTAGCTCGGCGGCTGCCAGCCGTAGTAGTCGCTCATCCCCGCTCCTCAGGTCCCACGTTCCGCCCCGCCGTCACTGCAGACTCGACTGGTCCAGTCGGAGATCCTCACCGTGCATACGCTCGCTGTCGCCCGGGATCACGTACGCGCCGGGGCCCTCGCCGACGACCTCCCGCTGAGCCCACTCCGGCGTCTGTTCCCGCTGGTCACCAGTGGGGCAGGAGTCCATGCCGTAGTAGGGGTCCATCGGCACGGGGTTGGCGGCCTCCTGAGGAACGGTTCCGGCCGGATCGTCGGCGTTGCCCTCTTGCCAGGCGCCGCTGAGCGTCTCCTGACCGTCGACCCCGTGGAACGCGTTGAGGACGTCGTCGTTGGTGGCCTGGGCGAGCGCGTCACCGGTCAGGTACTCCGCCGAGATGGAGATGGCGGCGGTGCTGAGCGCGACGAGTCCCTTCATCGCGTCGCCCATCAAGTGGGACACCGCCATCCGGCTCTCGTCGTGCCGGCCGCGGAAGAACGCGGCCTCCTTCATCCCGCCGCCGCCGAACGGCGCCTGCACGGTGAGCATGGGTTGCAGGCCGCCCTCGAAACTGGGCCGGAAGTTCTCGTCCAGCTCCTTCTGAATCGCCTGCGCAAAGTCCTTGAGCTGCAGGATGTCGACGTTGATCTCCTCGTCGACGAGCCACTCGTCGCCCATGTCCCTCCCCCGATCACTCACCTGGCACCGGCGCGGCCGGCCGCTGCCTCCCGGTGAGGGCCGGGCCCTGCGCCGGAGTCAGCGCCTGCGGCTTCGCACCCGGGTGACGGTCCCGCAGCCGCGCACGGTAATCCACTCTGGCCGACGGTAGCCCGTCCGGGCAACCCCGTACCGCGCTCAGGAACGCGGTGGGAGGTGCACCAACTGCACCAGTCGGGTCCCGCCGCGCCGGGACACCAGCCAGCCCCGGCCGGGCGGCAGCGGCCCGGGACGGACGGTGCCGAGCAGCACCCCCTCGTCCCGGTTGCCGGACATCACGATGCCCGGCGTGCTGATCTCCCGTAGCCGCATCAGCACCGGCTCGTACAACGCCCGGCTCGCGCCACCGGTGCGTCGGGCGATGACCAGGTGCAGGCCGATGTCCCGGGCCTGGGGCAGGAACTCCAGCAACGGGGTCAGCGGGTTGCTGCCCGCGCCCGCCACCAGGTCGTAGTCGTCGACCAGCACGTACAGGTCGGGGCCCTTCCACCAGTCGCGGGCCCGCAGCCGTTCCGCGCTGATGTCCGGTGGTGGCAGCCGGTCCCGCATCACGGCGGCGACCTCGGTCACGATGCCCTCGGTGACCTGTGCCGTCGAGCCGTACCCGATCAGGTGCGGCGAGTCGATGTCACCGAGCAGGCTGCGCCGGTAGTCGACGAGGACCAGCCGCGCCTGGGTCAGCTCGTTGCGGTCGACGATCGTCTGCGCCAGCGACCGCAGGAACGTGCTCTTCCCCGACTCGCCGTCGCCGAACAGGATGAAGTGCGGGTCGGCGGCGAAGTCCAGGTGCACCGGTTGCAGGTCCACCTCGGCGATGCCGATCGGCACCCCCGGCCGGCCGGTGTCCGGCAGGCTGCCGTACGGGACCACCGGCGGCAGCAACCGGATCGGCGGGGCACCCGGGCCCTGCCATGCGGCGGCCAGATCGGTGACCAGCTTGCGTGCCCCCTCGGGCAGGGTTTCCGCCTCCTGCGAACTGTCGGCCCGGGGCAGCGCCGCGAGGAACTGCTGGCCGTCCGGCGTGATGCCGCGTCCCGGTGACTTGTCCGGCACGTTCATCGCCGCCCGGCGGTCCAGGTTGGAGTCGCTCGCGTCGGCCAGCCACAGCTCCAGCCGGGTGCCGAAGACGTCCCGGACGGCCGGACGCAGGTCCATCCAGCGTCCGGCGGTGACGATCAGGTGGATGCCGAAGGAGAGCCCACGGTTGGCGATGTCGTTGATGGTGGGTTCGAGGTCCTCGAACTCCGACCGCAGCGTGGCCCAGCCGTCGATGACCAGGAAGACGTCGCCGAACGGGTCGTCGTCGTGCTGCCCGTGGCGACGTGCCCGCCGGTACTCGGACATCGAGTCGACGCCGCGCTCGGCGAACCGGCGCTCCCGCTCGCCCATCAGCAACTGCAACTCGGCCACCGTACGCCGCACCAGACCGGCGTCGAGTCGGGTCGCCACCGAACCGACGTGCGGCAGCTCGCGCAGCGAGGAGAGCGCGCTGCTGCCCAGGTCGAGGCAGTACACCTGGGCTTCCCGAGGGGTGTGCGTCAGGGCCAGCGAGGTCACCACGGTACGCAGCAACGTGCTCTTGCCGCTCTGCGGACCACCGACGATCACCGCGTGACCGGCCGCCCCGCCCAGGTCGAACCAGAGCACGTCCCGACGCTGCTCGAACGGCTTGTCGACGATGCCCACCGCCACCTGCAACTCGCCCAGCAGGCCGGCGTGCGCCACGGTCACCCCGCGCGCCGGGTCGGCGGTCAACGGCGGCAGCAACTGGTCCAACGTCGGCGGCTCGGCCAGCGGTGGCAACCACACCTGGTGGGCCGGCTTGCCCCGACCGGCGAGCCGGCCGACCAGGATGTCCAGCACGCTCTCGCCGACCCCGTCGAGCGGCTCCGGCTCCTCCTCCGGCTTCGGCGTCCGGGTCACCGGCGGGGCGACGTAGGCGGTGGTGTACTCGCGTACCCGGTCCCCGCCGTCACCCGCCGCGACCGCAGCGGCGGTCTTGCTCCGGTACGCGCCGGAGACGTACGCGGCCTTGAACCGCACCAGCGGCTCGGTGCCGAACCGCAGGTAGCCGTGACCCGGCGACCGAGGCAGCTCGTACGCGTCGGTCGCGCCGAGCACCACCCGCGACTCCATCGCGGAGAAGGTCCGCAGACCGATCCGGTACGACAGATGGGTGTCCAGCCCCCGCAGCCGCCCCTCCTCCAACCGCTGGCTGGCCAGCAGCAGGTGCACGCCGAGCGAGCGGCCGACCCGGCCGATCTGCACGAACATGTCGATGAAGTCGGGCTTCGCCGTGAGCAGCTCGGAGAACTCGTCACAGATGATGAGCAGGCTCGGCAACGGCGACAGCGGCGCACCCGCCGCCCGGGCCTTCTCGTAGTCCCGCTGCGAGGCGTAGTTGCCGGCGGCCCGCAGCAGCTCCTGCCGGCGGACCAGTTCCCCGTTGATGGAGTCGGTCATCCGGTCCACCAGCGGCAGTTCGTCGGCCAGGTTGGTGATCACCGCGCTGGTGTGCGGCAACCCGTCCAGCCGGGTGAAGGTGGCACCACCCTTGAAGTCGACCAGGACGAAGTTGAGGCTCTCCGACGAGTGGGTCGCCGCCAGCGCCAGCACCAGCGTGCGGAGCAGCTCGGACTTGCCGGACCCGGTCGCGCCGATGAGCAGCCCGTGCGGACCCATGCCGTCCTGCGCGGACTCCTTCAGGTCCAGCTCCACCGGCCCACCGTCGGTGCCGATCCCGATCGGCACCCGCAACTTGTCGCGGTTGGGTCGCGGCTGCCAGGCCCGGTCGACGTCGAACTCGTACGGGTCGCCGATGTCGAGCAGGTCGGCCAGGCCCAACTCGCTGGTCAGCGGCGTGTCACCGCCGCCCCGCGAGGCAGCCGACAGGCGCAGCGGAGCCAACTGCATGGCCAACGCCTCGACCTCGGCCGGTCGGCAGTCGTCGGCCCGCCCGATCTCCGCCGGCCCGTCCACCGTGACGCTGTCCAGCTTGCGGTCGGCCGACACCTCCAGCACCAGCCGCGCCCGGTCGAGCAGACGCGGCGCCGGGGTGGAGAGGTCGAGCAGGGTCACGCCCTCCACCCCGCCCTCGGTCATCAGGTGGTCCGAACCGGCGGTGTCACCGCCGTCGACGACCACCAGCACGTGCGGCCCGGAAACCTGCGGGCCACCGCCGCTGGCGTTGAACCGGGGCCGGCTGGCGAGCACGTCGTCGAGCATCGCCTCCAGGCCGGTCACCGAGGGGGACACCAGCCGCAGTTGCCCCAACGCGTCGGTACGCGACGGGTGCAGGGCGTGCGGCAACCACTTCGTCCACTCCCATTCGGCCCGCCGATCCGGTGCCACACAGATCGCGATCAGCATGTCGTCCGGTGCGTGGAACGCGGCGGCCTGGGCCAGCACCGCCCGGACCATGCCCCGCGCGGCCTCGACGTCGCCGCGCAGGTGCACCCGGGCGAACCCGTTCAGAGCCATGGTCACCGGCAGGTCGGGCACCTCACCGTAGGTGGTGAGGAAGCGACGCAACGCCAGCGCGCACATCGGCTCCAACTTCTCCAACGACGTGGCCGGCGGCGGCACCAGGGGCGTGGCCAGCTCCTGCGGGCCCAGGCCAATCCGGACCGTGCCGAAGTCCACATCGCCGCGCCGACGCTCCCACAACCGCTGCCCCAACGGCAGCGACCAGAGGATGTCCGGGTCCGGATGCCGATAGAAGGCCGCCTCGCGCTGCTTGCGGATCGTCTTCAGCACCCGGCGACGCTGCCGCGACAGGTGCGTCATGTACTCCCGGCGTCGCTGGAGCATCTCCTGCTTGCCCGGCCCGCCCGCGTTGTTGCTCAACTGCGAGCCGAGCATGCCGATGGCGGAGAGCCCGAACAGGCCACCGGTGACGTACCCGAGCGTCGACCCGCCCCGCCCGGCGAACATCAGGGCCATCGCGAACGAACCGGCGAGCATCGGCAGCAGCATCATCATCTGCCCCCAGGCCTTACCGGTCGGTGCCGGTACCTCGGGCGGCGCCTCCAGGAGCACCTCGCCGGAGGGGTACTCCGGTTCCGGCTGCCGGGCGGGTCGTTTGACGACCACGGTGCTCACGTGACAGACCTCCGTTGCCTCTCGCGGGCGTGGTGCGTACGCCCGACACCCCCGTGCGCTCGGCCGTCGCGGAGAACCGGCACCCGCGTCACCGGCACATGGTAGGTAGCCTTCTCCCGTCAGGACAGCCGCGGGCCCATCGGCCCGCTCCTCGTACCGAGGGGTCGTCAGTGGTCACCCAGGCCGGAACCGGACTCGCGCGCATCGCCGTCGTCGCCCCGCACCGACGGCTGGACCTCGCCCTGCCCGAGCATCTGCCGCTCGTCGGACTGATGCCCGCAGTGCTGCGCCAGGCCGACGAGGAACCGTCGGACGGCACCGGCCACGGCGGGTGGATGCTGCGCCGCAGCGACGGCAGCGTCGTCGACCTGACGCGTACGCTCGCCGCCCAGAGCATCCGCGACGGCGAGACGCTGCACCTGGTGCCGCGCCGCACCGAGTGGCCGGAGCTGGCGTACGACGACCTGATGGAGGCCGTCGCCGACGGCGCCCGGCGGCGGGGTGTCGCCTGGACCCCGTTCGCGACCCGCCTGACCGGCCTGATCGTGGCGGGCGTGCTGCTCCTGCTCGGCCTGGTCGTGATCGTCACCTCCACCGAACCCGGATGGCTCGGTGGCGCGGTCGCGCTCGGCACGGCCGCAGTGCTGCTGGCCGGCGGGATCGTGCTGTCCCGGGCGATGGCCGACTCCCTGGCCGGAGCGGTCGTCGCCGCCGCCGGGCTGCCCTACGCCTTCGTCGGCGGTGTGCTGGTGATCGGCTCCGGTGAGTCGGTCTGGGCGCTTGGTGCGCCGCACGTGCTGCTCGGCTCCGCCGTGCTGCTGCTCTCCGGACTGCTCGGACTGCTCGGCGTCG
This sequence comes from Micromonospora sp. NPDC023869, assembly GCF_055559695.1. Classification (NCBI taxonomy): domain Bacteria; kingdom Bacillati; phylum Actinomycetota; class Actinomycetes; order Micromonosporales; family Micromonosporaceae; genus Micromonospora; species Micromonospora sp. NPDC023869. Next base: position 25,866 of record NZ_JBVHKD010000018.1, on the reverse strand, counting down.
GTGACGCGACCAGGGTCTTCGTCGCCGCCGTCTTCGTCGGGTTCTGGGGCATGGTCGGCGGGCTGCTCGCCTTCGGCTCGATGGACGCCGCCCAGGGCACCGCCGTCGTGGTCGGCGCGGTGGCCCTCCTGCTGCCGGCGATGCCACTGCTCTCCGTACGGCTCGGCAAGATGCCGATGCCGGCACTGCCGCGTACCGCCGAGGACCTGCTGCGGGACGAGCCGCAGCCGAAGCGGGAGATCGTCTACCAGGCCACCGCACGGGCCGACGAGGTGCTCACCGGCATGATCTTCGGGGCCTTCGTCATCACCGTGAGCTGCCTGGTCGTACTCACCGCCACCGGCACCGTCTCCGCGCTGCTGCTGGCCGGGGTGATCTCGCTCGGCTACCTGCTCCGGGCCCGGCTGGTGTCGACGGTCCGGCACCGGGTGCCGATGCTCGCCGCCGGCCTGGCCGGTCTGGGCCTGCTGCCCCTGGTCGGTGCGGCCGACGCGTCGACCGCCGCCCGGGTGCTGGCGGTGCTGCCGGTGGCCCTGGTTGCGGCCGGGCTCGCTGCCGCCGCCGGGCTCGCCTACAGCCGACGTCCCCCGTCACCCCGGCTGGCCCGCCTCGGCGACGTGTGCGACATCCTGCTCCAACTCGCCATCGTGCCGGTGGCGTGCAGCGTGCTGGGCCTGTACGCCTTCATGCGCGCCATCAACGGCTGACCCTCACTTCGGCCAGTCGAGGTCGCTGGCCTCGGTCATCGGGCCGCCTCGGATGAGTTTGACGATGGCCGAGTCGATGTCGGGGCCGACGAAGAAGTCGTCGGCCCAGTGCAGCATGAAGACGCGTCCCTGTGCGTCCACGACGAGTTCGGAGGGTCCGTCCTCGTTGTTGCCGATCGGATAGACCGGGTTGTCGAACTCCTCGATGAACTCGCGGGCGCCCTCGGTGGTGACACCACCCCGGGTCGGGTGGATGTAGCTGGTGAACCCCCCGCCGAGCCGACCGCTGCGGCCGAACTGAGGAAGCTGGAGGCCGCCGAATTCGACCATCGCCGCGCGGGCGGCGGGGAAGCATTCCAGCCCGGCGACTTCGTCGGCGAAGCGTCGCATCCAGTGGTCCACCGACGCGCTCAGGTCACGGCCCGGGAACCACCCCGCCTGTTCCAGCACGGCCCGTACGTCCGGCGGGAACCGTCCCTCGGCGCTGCGGCGCTGCGCGTACCGTTCGGCGATCACCTGCCATGGCAGCGAGGGCCACTGGGACACCTCGCCGGTCTCCCGGTCCACGACGGCGCGCGGGTAGCCCGTGGACGGCGGCGGTGCGGGTGGCCCGCCGGTCGTGGTCGCCACCGGTTCGACCAGGCACGCCACGTAGCCCAGATCGAACTCGAAGAGGATCACATCGAGTACCGGCTCGTGAACGCTGGCCCACTGGCGTGCGATCGTCAGGGCCTGTTCGTGGTCGATCACTGAGCCACCTCTCGGCTGCCCTGGTCCGTCGCGTCCGGCCAGTCGAGGTCGCTGGCTTCCGTCATCGGGCCGCCTCGGATGAGTTTGACGATGGCGGTGTCGATGTCGGGGCCGACGAAGAAGTCGTCGGCCCAGTGGAGCATGAAGACGCGTCCCTGGGCGTCGATGACGAGTTCGGAGGGGCCGTCCTCGTTGTTGCCGAACGGAAAGACCGGGTTGTCGAACTCCTCCGAGAAGCCGCGCGCCTTGTCGGTCACGATGCCGCCGATCGTGGGAAAGATGAAGCTCATGTAGCCGCCGCCGGGCTCGCCATGACCACCGAACTGCGGTAGTTGAAGGCCGCCGAATTCGATCAGTGCGGCGCGGGCGGCGGGGGAGCATTCCAGTCCGGCGAGTTCGTCGGCGAAGCGCTTCATCCAGTGGTTCACGGCGGAGGTGGCGTCGCGGCCGGGGCGCCAGCCGGCTTTGTCCAGCACATGTCGTACGTCCGGCGGGAAGCGTCCCTCGGCGGCTCGGTGCTGGGTGTACTCCTCGGCGACCAGATCGGGAGGTACCGAACGCCAGCGTGACACCTCGCCTGTCTCGCGGTCGATGACCGCGCTGGGGAAGCCGGTGGACGCCGGAGGGGCGGGTGGTCCGTCGGTGGGTGGTGGCGGCGGGATCACCTCCCAGGCGACGTAGCCGAGGTCGAACTCGTACAGTTCGATGTCGGGTTCGGGGCCGGGTCGGCCGGCGGAGGCCCACTGGCGTGCGATGGCCAGGGCCTGTTCGCGACTGATCATCGAACGACTCCTCGGACTGCAGGCGATGCCGGCTCCGTCGACGTTCAGGTTTGCCAGTCGAGGTCGGCGGCCTCGGTCATCGGGCCGCCTCGGATGAGTTTGACGATGGCGGTGTCGATGTCGGGGCCGACGAAGAAGTCGTCGGCCCAGTGGAGCATGAAGACGCGTCCCTGGGCGTCGATGACGAGTTCGGAGGGGCCGTCCTCGTTGTTGCCGAACGGGAAGACCGGGTTGTTGAACTCCTCCACGAATTCCCGGGCGCCCTCTGTTGCCACGCCACCTAAGGTGGGATGGATAAAGCTGGTGAAACCTCCGCCTAGGTCGTCATCATCACCGAACTGGGGGAGTCGCAGTCCGCCGAATTCGATCAGTGCGGCGCGGGCGGCGGGGGAGCATTCCAGTCCGGTGAGTTCGTCGGCGAAGCGTCGCATCCAGTGGTTGACGGCGGAGGTGGCGTCGCGGCCGGGCCGCCAGCCGGCTTTGTCCAGTACATGTCGTACGTCCGGCGGGAAACGTCCCTCGGCGGCGCGATGCTGTCGGTACTGCTCGGCAACCAACTGAGCAGGCAGCGATGCCCACTGTGACACGTCGCCGGTTTCGCGGTCGATCACCGCACTGGGGTAGCCGGTGGACGCCGGAGGAACGGGTGGTCCGTCCGTGATCGGTCGTGCCGGCATTACTCGCCAGGCGACGTAGCCGAGGTCGAACTCGTACAGTTCGATGTCGGGTTCGGGGCCGGGTCGGCTGGCGGAGGCCCACTGGCGTGCGATGGCCAGGGCCTGTTCGCGACTGATCATCGAACGACTCCTCGGACTGCCGAGTTCGGTTTCGCCGGGCGGGGCCGGGTGCGGGCATCGGCTGCTCCGGTGCCCTGCATATGGTAGGCACCGCGCGGCGCGGCCCACGTGACCGTGCCGGTGTACGCCAGGGGGAGGGGTGCCATGCCGTCGCGGCGGGACCAGGTCCAGTCGTACCAGTTCTTCGTGCAACGGATGACCTCCGCGCTGGTGGCGCGTGAGCCCGATCCGGAGTCCGCGCCGTTTCGTCGGCTCGGCGGCGCCGGCTTCGCCAGCGTGATGGTGGCGGTGCTGTTCCTGGGCGCGGTCGGCGTCTACGGCCTGCTGCGTCCCGGCGGTGCCACGAAGTGGAAGGAAGGCGGCGCGGTCATCCTGGAGAAGGAGACCGGCACCCGCTACCTCTACCGGGAGGGCCGCCTGCACCCGGTGCTCAACTACGCCTCGGCCCTGCTGGCCATGGAGTCCGCAGCACCGACCGTGTCGGTCTCGCGCAACTCGTTGGTCGGTACTCCCCGTGGCCCCCGCCTCGGCATCCCGTTCGCGCCGGACTCGCTGCCGGCCGCCAACCGGATCCTGGACGGACCGTGGACGCTGTGCACGCAGCCCGCCCGTAACCCGGCCGGCGGGATCGTCGCCACCACCGTGCTCACGGTCGGCCGGGCACCCGAGGGCGGGCGCGAGCCCGGCGACGCGGCGCTGCTGGTACGCGACCGTAAGACCGAGCGACTGCACCTGGTCTGGCGCGACCACCGGTACGAGATCCGCAACGAGAAGATCGTGCTTGAGGGACTCACCATGAGTGCCGAACCGGTGGTGGAGGTCGGTGGCGCCTGGCTGAACGCGCTGCCCGCCGGAGAACCGATCGCGCCTCGTCGGGTCTCCGACCGGGGTACGACCTCGACCGCGCTGGCGAACGCCCGGGTCGGTCAGGTCTTCGTGGTGGAGAGCCAGAACGGCACGCGCCAGCACTACCAGGCCGAGCGGAACCGGCTCGTACCGCTGACTCCGGTGCAGGCGGACGTGGTGCTGGCCGACCCGGAGACCCGCGCGGCGTACCCGGATTCCTCGGAGCCCCGGGCGCTGGAACTCGCCGCCGGCACCGCCGCCGCCGCGCCGAAGGGCGAGGCACCGGCCCAGGGCCGGCACCGTGCCCCGGAGCAGCGGCCCGAGATCGCCCGACTGACCGGTGACCAGCCCGCCGTCTGTGCCGCGTACCAGCCGGACCAGGACGAGCCGACGTTGCTGCTCGATGCCCAGGTGCAACCGGTACGCGAGCCGGTGCGGACCGGTGAGCAGACCGGCGACGGCATCCCGCTGGCCGACCGGGTGGTGATCGCACCCGGCTTCGGCGTCCTGGTCGACGCCGTGCCCTCGCCGGATCAGCGGACCGGCACTCTCAACCTGGTCACCGACATCGGCTACCGCTACCCGCTGGCATCCCAGGGGGTGGCGGCGATGCTCGGCTACTCCGGTGTGCAGCCGGTGCGCCTGCCGGCCAGCCTGGTGGTCCGGCTGCCCGCCGGTCCCGCCCTCGACCCGGCGATAGCCAAGCGAGCACTCGACCCGGAATGACCCGACCAGCCACAATGGATATGGCGGGCCGGGTTCCTGGTCTAGCGTCGACTGGACACGACCCGTTACCGTTCGTACGACGATGGTGCGTGAGCGCCGACTGACACGCCGCCCCCGGTGACGCGGGGCGATCGAACGAGGACGGGGGTGACTTCCGCCATGTCGATGAATACCGACACCGGCTTGATGCTGAAGACCGAGGGTGACGTCGATGCCGTCGCCGACCGGCTCACCGGCAACCTCAACTCGCTGATGGACCAGCTCGCTCCGCTGTACGACCAGTGGAAGGGTGCTGGCGCGGGTTCCTTCCACCAGGTTCGTGAGCGGTTCGACCAGGACATGGCCCGGCTCAACGTCGCGCTGCGCGCGATCGCCGAGGCGGTGGGATCGGCCGGTAAGGACTACGACGTCAGCGACGAGGAGATCCGGTCGGACATGGAGGGCGCGGGCGCGACCGCCGGCCAGATCACCGCGGCGCTGAAGCTCTGACGGGGAGATAAGTCATGACGGAGATTCGGTACAACTTCGCCGGCCTGAACGCGGCGGCGGACAGCTGTGGTGGTGCGGTCCGGAACATGACCGGCGAGCTGGACGGGCTCAAGTCCGGCATCGCCCCGCTGCTCGCCACCTGGGACGGCGACGCCCGCGAGGCGTACTTCCAGCGGCAGGGCGAGTGGGAGTCGGCCGCCAACGACCTGCGTGACCTGCTCACCCGCATCGAGCGCGCGCTGCGCGAGTCGGCGGGCAAGATGCAGGCCCGCGAGGCGGCCAACCGCCAGAAGTTCGGCGGCTGACCCCGCCCCCGAGAGACACCTCGACGGCCCGGCCCTGTGCCGGGCCGTCGGCGTCTCACCCTCTCTTGAGAGCCGCGCTGCTCAGCCGCGTGGCGTCGACGTCGGCACCCGGAAGAACGCCTCCTCGGGCTCGTCGATCTCGGGCATCGGGGCGGGTGGCGCGGACGGCCGGGTGGGCTGCCACCGGGTGCGTCGCCCGCGCGGCAGCAACGCCGCCAGCACCGCCACGCCGACCGCGAGCACGGCCAGCGGCAGGCCGATCCAGAGCGCCCACCGGCCGAAGACCGCCCACCGTTCCGCACGGGCCGCCGATGCGGCGTCATAGGGCACGTCGGGCAGCGGAGGCTGGGCCACCGGTGGCGCGCTGGTCAGCCGCTCGGTGACCGCGCGGTACGGATTGACGACTCCACTGCCGTACCCGGCTTCGGCGTCGCCACGGGCCGGGTCGGCGGTGGCCAGGATCCGGCGGGTGACCTCCTTGGCCGACAGGTTCGGCTCCGCCGCGCGGATCAGCGCGGCGGTGGCGCTCACCATCGGGGCGGCGAAGCTGGTGCCGTCCCAGACGCTGTGGCCGAACACGCGGGTGGCGGCCACCACCGCCCCTCCCGGAGCGACGACGTCCACGTACGGCCCGATCTGGGACTGCCTGATCCGGGCCCCGTTCTGGTCGACGGCGCCCACGCCGATCACCCCGTCGAAGTCCGCCGGGTACGGCACCGGGTCGGGACGGGCACCGTCCTGGTGCTGGTTGCCCGCGGCGGCCACCAGTACGACGTCCCGGTCCACGGCGTACTTGACGGCCTGCTCGACGTCCTTGTCCCAGTAGTAGAGCGTCACCGACATGTTCACGACCTTGGCGCCATCGTCGACCGCCCGCCGGATCGCCCGGGCGAAGACCTCGCCGGTGACGGTTTCGCCACCGGTCCCCGGCTGCTCGTTGGCGTTGCGCTCGCTGACCCGGATCGGCACGATCGTGGCGTCTGGGGCGAGGCCGTAGAACCCGACCCCCTCCATCCGACCGGCCGCGATGATGCTGGCCACTGCGGTGCCGTGGGAGACGCAGTCCACATCGCCCCCCGGTGCGCCGCGCAACGCGTCGAATCCGCTGGCCACCCGACCGGCCATCTGCGGGTGGGTGCTGTCCGTGCCGGAGTCGATCACGGCGACCTTCACCCGTGCGCCGGTGCTGAACGGCCAGACCCGCTGCGGTGCCAACCACCGCTGGTGCCACGGGGTCTCGATGTTCATCTCTCCCGGATCGCTGGGATTCCGGCAAATCGTCGGATCGGCCCGGGCCGGGGTCGGAGCGGGTGCGGTCACCATCGTGGCCAGGATGGCTCCCACGAGGGCAAACGCCGCCATCGGACGGTCACGGAACATTGCCTGCCCACCTCCCCGTCGACCGGTGCGGGTGCATCCTAACGACGCTCGGCCGCAGACCGACCACCCCGATGTCGCGCCCATTCAGTATGGTCGAGTCGCCACGCCCAAGGCGCGGGCGAGACGTGGACGTTCGCGGGAAGGAACGTGCGCGGGAAGGGCTGGACGTGCGCGGGGAGGGACACGCCATGGACGTACAGGCGCTGCGCGCGCGTGCCGACGAACTGATGGCTCAGTTCGAGCGGATGCGTTCCGGTGTGGGTGATCTCCAGCAGAAGATCAAGGCGGTGAAGGCCACGGTCACCTCCGACGACGGCCTGGTCACCGTGACCGCCGGGCCCCGTGGGCAGGTGACGAAGGTCGAGTTCGACCCGCGCATCTATCGCCGGCCAGATTCCAAGGAGCTGTCCGCCACCGTCACCGAGACGATCCGCCGGGCGAGCGAGAAGGCCATGGCCGAGGTCGAGCAGCTCCTCCAGCCGTACGTGCCGGACAGCCAGTTCCAGGCCTACATCGACCACGATCTCGACGGAATCTTCCGACAGTTGGACAGTGACCTGCCCGGGGAGGAGAAGCGGTGAGCGAACTGCGCGAGACCTTCGTCAAGCCCGACGCGGCTCTGGACGGTGCCAACCAACTGGGCTCCGCCGGTGCCCTGCTGGCCATGCGCTTCCGGAGTGCGGCCACGACGATCGAGACGCTCAACGGCGGTCGGCCGTGGGGCGACGACGAACCGGGCAACGAGTTCAACAAGAACTACCTCGGCGGTGACAACCAGCCGGCGCAGAAGGTCCTCGAGATGGGCCACGGACTGGTGCCGGTGGTGGAGCTGCTGGGTCCGACCGTCAAGGGTGCGGTCGAGGGCACCGTCGACGTCGACGACATGACCCGGACGCTGTTCGGCGGCGAAGAGAAGTAGCCGGCGGCCGTACACCGGTCGACATCGGACGGAAGGGCACGCGGGGTGGCGGTACCCAATCCCAGGAACTCGCTGGGCGAGTACGCGTGGGTCTGGGACGCCATCTGCTGGGTGAGCGCGGGCGAGGCGTGGCCCAGCGGCGACGAAGACAAGATGCGGGAGCTCGCCGACGCCTGGCAGGTGATGGCGGACGCGATCACCGAGGCGTTGGGCGAGGCCGACCCGGCGGTCATGAAGATCTTGCAGGCCTGGGGTGGCGGTGCCGGCGAGGCGTTCGGCGGGCTGTGGAACCAGATCGCCGTCGACCCGAACACCGGCCTGCCGTTGATGCAGGAGGTCGCCGCAGCGTATGCCGCCGGCTGCGACCAGGCCGCCCTGGAGATCGAGTACGCCAAGCTGACCGTACTCATCGCGGTCTTCATCACCGTCATCGCGGTCTTCGTCGCGCTGCTGATGGCCTGGCTGGGTGGTGTGTCGGCCGGCGCGATTCCGGGCATCCTGGCGGCCGGACGGCAGGCCGTGACGGTCGCCTTCCGCCGGTTGATCGCCCAGATGGGCCGGCAACTGCTCACCCGCGCCGGCATGCAGACAGCCCTGCGCGCCGCCGGCACCCGGCTCGGGCAGATCGTCAGCAGTCAGGGATTCCGTCAGGGGATGACCCGGCTCGGCCTGGAACTTGTCGAGGAGATCGGCGAAGAGCTGATCATCGACGTGGGCGCCCAGGCGTACCAGATGCACACCGGCGAGCGGCGGCAGTGGGACGGCAACCGCACGCTGACCGCCGGGGTGGGCGGCGCGTTCGGCGGTGTGCTCGGCACCGGTATGAGCTTCGCCGGCCGGCGGCTGGCACCCCGGATGCCCTTCTCGTTCAGCCCCTCCGGTCTCACCTTCCCGGGCAGTGGGGTGGTCCGCTGGGGCAGCAGGAGTCTCGCCTCCGGCATGCAGAACGCGGTCGTGTCCCCTGCGGCCAGCGTGCTCGCCAACGGCACGGTCAACGGGCAGTGGGCGATGCCGGGCGCGGAAGCGTTCCTCGGCGGGTTCACCAGCGGCGCCGGCCGCACCGGGTTGACCATGATCGGCAGCAGCATGGGCAACGTGGGTGCGAACGTCACCAACTGGGGCCTCGGCCGGACGGGTGCGGAATTCAACCCGGGCGCCGGTCTCCCGGCGGGCGGGATCGACCCGGCGCTGAACGTCGGCGGCGCCAACGGTCTCGGCAACGTCGGCGGCGTCAACGGCGGCGCGGGCACCGGCTCGGCCGGAGCCGGCTCCACCGGTAGCGGTGCCACAGGTGGCACCAACGGCGGTGCCGCCACCAACGCGACGTCGGGAAGCAGCACCGGCGCGACGAACACCGACACCAGTGGTACGGCGTCCGGCGCGACCGGCAGCACCAGTGCCGATTCCGGCGCGACGGTCACCGGTGGCACCGACGGTGCGCTGAACGTCCCCGGCGACGGGAACATCGACACCACTCCCGTAGACACCGTGCCGGACAGTGGCTCAGGCTCGATCAGCCTCGCGCCGCCTACCGCCGACACGGCGGTCACCTCGCCGGCCGACACCTCGGCGGTCCCGTCGGCCGACGCGGCTACGACGGGTGCTCCGACCACGACGGACAGCGTGACCGGAACTCCGGCCGGTGTCGTCGCCGAGGGCCCGGCCACGGCGCCTGCCGGCGACACCGCCGCTACGAGCCCACCCGCCAGCGACACCACTACACAGCGTGTCCCGGACGGGCAGGTCGCCCCGACCCCCGATTCGGTCGGTGCCGACCGACTCGGCAGCGGCTCCACCGATCAGGCCAGCGGTGGACCGGTGACGGCTCCGGGGCCCGAAGCGGGTACCACCACACCCGGAGACAGCGCGGCCGGACCCGCCCGCAGCGTGACCGAGACACCCACCACGGACGGCTTCGCCGACACCAGGTCTGTCGATGTTCGCGCCGATCCCACTGTCGCGGACACGCCACCAGCCGTGCTTCCCGGCAACTCGGTCACCGCGCCGCCGGCCGCTCAGACGCCGGGCAACGTCGCTGCGACGGTCCCGCCCGCCACGAACTCGGCTCCCCCGGCCGGATCTACGGTGTCCACCGGTCCCCAGGTGGTGGCGGGCCCCAACGCCGCACCGCCGGCCAACACCGCACCGCCGACCACCGCCGGCCCGCCGACGACCGGCACGAACAATGCGGCCACCACCACTGCGCCCAGCACCACCAACCCCACCGCGCAGCCGGCGGCGAACCGTACGCCTCCGGTCGGGCCGACCGTCAATCCGGCGGCGGCGAACTCGGCGGGATCGGTATCGCTGTCCCCGTCCACCGGCCCGACCTCCACCAGCCCCAACCAGCCTGGCACCGGTCCCCAGCAGAGCGCCCCCCACCAGCAGGCCACCCCGGCCCAGGGCGTGCCGGCCCAGCAGGACACCACGAGCCGCCCGGACAATCGACCCGCTCCGGGCCGGGCGGACGCGGGTGTGCCGACCGCACCCACGGTGCCGGCCCAGACGGCCGGCAGCGATCCGGCAGCCACCACCGTCGACACCAGCGGGCCGACCGCTCCCGACACCGCCGGCGATCCTGCGCTGGGGCGGACCGACCAGGTCTCGCAGACCGACGGGCCGGTCGTCGTTCCTGTTCCGGGCAGTACGGGCAGCACCGTCAACAGCGGGCCGGTCGGGCCGGGGGCGGACACCGGGCAGGTGAACCCGGAGACTCTCCGACGCTCGGAGTCACCGACCGGCCGGGGTACGCACAGCTGGCAGCTCGATCCGACATCGGTGGATGGTGACCCTGCAGGTCCAGATGCTCAACGCAGCCTCGTAGAGGCTTCGCGGACGCTGGCCGAGACCGTCCGAAGGGCGATCAAAAGCGCGGTTGTTTCCAAGAGCAAACAGCCGGGCATGGCTGGAGCGCTACTCATGCCCGGTGGTGTCATTACGACCCACACCAGCATGACTGCAGACAGGAGCACCAGTCCTCCAACGCAGCCTGCAGTGCACCCCCTTGCCCAGGCTGCGCTTGATCGTATTGCAGCGCAACTCGGTAAAGGAAAGGGAGGAGGCCACGGGAAATGTGCCGAGGTAGCTCTGGTTTCCGATCAGCTTTACCAAATCGAGCAGCAGTGGCACGACGCGGGAAAACCCGGCGCCTTTGAGCAATACGCGCTGACAGCACTGAACGGCGCCAAGATCGTCACTCACCAGGTTAAGTCCGCATGGGTAGACGGTGTTCCCTATGAACTCGGGCACTATCGGCCGCCTTGCCGGTCCTGCGCACACTTTCTGCCGCAGTTCAATGTAGAGCCATTAACAGACTCAGAACGGAGCGTCGATACATACCAACCACCGGTGCCCGGATTGGTGGGTAACGCACGACCGCTGAGCGAGACTCGACCGTATGGGCGACCGGAGGGTCTGGTAGCGCCGCAGCAGGCCGACCAGGATGCTCTAGCCGATGCCGTGCCCCGAGAACCGGTAACCGGACGCCCGACGCCCTACCCAGATCCCCGTCTTGGAGTTTGGGCTGGACTACTGAACGACGGTGGTCCCACCGTTCCAGGTCGGAGTACGAATTGCGCGGACGTCGGCCTTTCTGTCCTTTCAACCTGGTACGGCCGTCCAGAAGTGGCAGCGCTGACGGAACCTTCGGCAGAGGCAGAGCTTGGCAGTACTGCTCGTCAGGAACAGGCATTGCAGGCACGCTTCTCCCATCAGGGAAGCGGCAATACGGCTCTGGAGGCCGTTGCGGCGCGGCTTCTTGAGGCGGGACCCGGCTCGGCGGCCCTGGTCGCGGCCAACCTTGCGGATTCCGACGAGCGTGGGCACACATGGAACGCCGTCAACCACGAGGGAACGATCATCTGGCTCGATGGCCAAAACGCGACCTTGTCTGACGGTGAGCCTCTGTACGCCGACAGGGTGGGCGACGTCTGGGTCATCGTCCTCGACGCCGAGGGCGACCCGGTTCTGCCGGCCCAGACCGACGGCACCACGAGCGCGGTCCTGCCGCCGGCTTCGACCGCGTCGGACGACGGTCCGAGGATCGAGCAGAGCATCGATCCTGCGTCGGTGGTCGACCCGAGGTTCACCGATCCGAACGCCGCGATCTGGCCTGACATGCAGGGCTGGCCGATGCCGGACACCCGGCAGTACGGGCCGGAGCAGTTGGCGCCGCTGGAGGATCCGCGCTATCAGGACGACGTCGCGGACAGCCTGTGGACCCCCGAGGGGTACGCGGTCTTCGCCGACCCGTCCACGCACCCGTACGGGCGTTTGATCAACGATGGTGGGCCGGACCAGCCAGGGCGGAGCAATAACTGCGTCGACTCCACGCTCGCCGCGCTGGCCAGCTTCTACGGTGACCCGCAGGTGTCCCACCCGCGCTGGCCGGATCGGCTCGACGACGGTTCCATCGAGGCCGAGTTGGGCGAGCTGGCCGGCGTCGACCGGATCGCGAACTGGATCGGTGGCGACTGGGTCGGTGACGGTGCCAACGACGCGATGCCGGGTACGCCCGCCGAGCGGGCCGAGGCGATGGCCGACCGGTACGCGGAGCTGTACCAGAGCGTCCGCGACGCGGGGCCGGGCGCGGCGGCGGTGGTCGTGGTGGACTGGGTGCAGTTCGACGGGAACGCGGCTCCGCTGCTCGACGCCGACGGTCACACCCAGGCGGCGGCCCAGCACGCTTTCCTGCTGGTGTACCCGGACGGCGCGGACGGGCCGGTGTGGTGGGACCCGCTGTACGCCAGCACCGCCACCGACCCGCACCCCGGCGACTATGTTGGACTGACGCACAACCTGTGGTCGATGGAGGTGCACCCCGGTTATGCCGATGAGCAGGGAGGAAGCCCAGCAGCTGATGACTCGGCTGCTCGGGACGGACAACCCGGTGGCGGTCTTCCCGTTCGAGTTCGGCTGGGCAGCCCAGGAGACGCTCTCCCCGCAGCAGCGGGCCCAGGGACGACAGATGGGCCAGGGGGTCTTCATCATCGACCGGACGGGAGTGGTGACCGCGCATCCCAGCCTGCCGCCACCGTTGGTCATGAAGCGGTACACGACGGCCCGCCGGGAGGGCCGGATCACCGGCCGCCAGGTCTGGCCGACGGAGGAACCGACGGCCTGACCGACGTCGGTCCCGCGCCGTCGCTGCCGGAGAGCCGGCGGTACGGGCCGGGCGCGTTGGCACCACTTGAGGATCCGCGCTTCCAGGACGATCTGGCCGCGAGCCTGGCCACACCGGAGGGGTACGCGGTCTTCGCCGACCCGTCCACGCACCCGTACGGTCAGTTGGTCAACGACGGCGGGCCGGAGCAGCCGGGCCGGGCCAACAACTGTCTCGACGCGTCGTTGGCGGCCCTGGCCAGCTTCCACGGCGACCCGCAGGTGTCGGTGCCCCGCTGGGCGGACCGCGCCGACGACGGCGCCATCGACCTGGTCTCCGGTGAGCGGGGCGGCCTCCAGCGCGCCGAGGCGTGGATCGGCGGGGAGTGGATCGGCGGGCCGGACATCCTGCCCACCGACCTGTCGGCCCGGACCGAGGCGGTCGCCGACCAGTACGCCGACCTCTACCAGCAGGTGGTGGAGGCCGGGCCCGGCGCATCGGCGCTGGTGGTGGCCGACTGGGTGTACGTCGACTCCGCCGGGCAGCCCGTCCTGGACGCCAGCGGTCAGTTGGACATCGACGGTGCCCACGCGTTCGTGATCGTCTTCCCGATCGGCGCCGACGCGCCGGTGTGGTGGGATCCGCAGAGCGGGACGACGTCGACGGACATGCCAGCCGCGGACATCCGGGAAACCCATGCCCTCTGGGCGATGATGATGCCTGACGGAGAGGGGCGAGTTGACCGAGGACGAGGCGCTGACACTGATCAGCCGTCTGCTGGCGACCCGGAATCCGATCGTGCTCCGGGAGTTCGAGTTCGGCTGGCTGGCCCGGGAGAGACTCTCGGAGCAGGAACGGGCCTCGGGGACGCACGTGGGCCAGGGGAGCTACATCATCGACCGCTCGGGAGTGATCACCGTTCACCCCAGCCTGCCGCCCCGGCGGGTCATGCAGGAGTACGCCCAGGCGCGACGCGAGGGACGGACCAGGGGCCGGCAGGTGTGGCCCGAGGCGGAACCGACAGCCTGACCGGACCAGCCGACCGGACCGAGGTCGGCGACGCCCGGGCGAACGGTGACCGCGCCGGCACGGTGATCACCGCCAGCGCGCTGCCCGGTACCGACTTCCACGGTCAGGGCCGGGCGGACCCGGACCCGAACGCGGTGCTGGACCGGGCACGTACGGTCGCCGGCCAGGTGGCGACCCACGCCGGGGTCGCCGAGGTGTCGATCCGCCCGGACGGTACGTACCAGGTCACCCGGGCCGACGGCAGCACGTTCACGCTCCGCCTGACCAGTGGGCCGGTGGCGGACGGCGCGGTGGCGACCGGCCGGTTCGGCAGCGACGGCGTCGCCGTGGTGACGCTCTCGGACCAGGCCGCTGACCGGGTGGTCGAGCGGGCGCTGGCGCACGAGGTGGCCGAGCTGTCGGCCCTCGGGCGACCGATGGACCCGGGGGCACCGACGGTCGCCCCGCTCTCGCCCGCCGACCTCGCCGAGCTGCGGACCGCCGCGCACCAGGTCGCCGTCGCCGACCGCTGGTCGTTGGGCGCGGCCCGACGCGAACTGGCCGCGGTGGTCGACCGCCTGGGCCTGCGGGACGGCATGCTCGGCGCGGAGCAGCGCCTCGCCGGAGTGCCGGATGCGACGCGCACCGCCCTGACCGAGGTGTACCCGGACTGGTACACCGACCGCAGGGGCAAAGCGCTGGACCGTCTGCCCGCCGCGCCGACCAGCGACCCCCGTCCGACCGGTCTGCCCCGGCTGCGTACGTATGTGATCACCCACTTCGCCACCAACTCGCTGCTCGCCGCGTTGGCGGTGAAGCTGACCGTGGACGCAGGTCGACCGGAGCTGGCACTGATGCTCGGCGTCGGAGGGGCGATCGGCGCGGTCGCCACCGGCCCGGCGAAATGGCTGGCGAAGCGGGTCGGTCTGGCCGCCGAGGACCGTCGGGCCCGGCACGACGCACGTCAGGACGCCCGCTCCGCCGCCGACTCCGATCTCACCACGGGCCGCGAGGTCGCCGGCCGGGCCGACGACGTGGGTGCCTCCTCCCGGGCGGCCGATTCGGCGACTGTCAGCCTGGAGAGCCACGTCGAGGCGCTCGGACAGCGGCTCGACGCCGGGGAGCGCCGCCGTCGACTGATCGGCCGGCCGCGACGTTTCGCCCCGCCGGATCCCGGCCCGTCGGCGGGCACCGCCCCCGCACCGACCACCAACCTGCCCGGCGATCCGGCCGCGACGACGGCCTCCCCCGACCCGGTCGGCCTCACCCCGCACGAACAGGGGCGGCTCGCCGAGTTGCGGGCCCTCGCCGCGCAACGCGACGCCGCATCGACGTTCGCCCGTCCCCGGGTGACCCGCGAGATCCGGGGCCTGCTCGACGCACTCGGTCTGCGGCAGGACACGCCCGGCGTCGCGCAGCGCCGGGAACTGTTGCCGGAAGACCTTCGGTCGATGGCGGACCGCTTCGGCGGTACGCGTACGGCGATGGTGCGGCACCGGCTGGCGGCGGTCGCGGACGGGCGACCGGCCGAAGGGGACCGGCCCGGCAAGGTGGCGCCCTGGTGGATGGGCACCGTGGAGAACACGCCGAGCGTGCTCGCCGCCGGCAGCATCGCCGTCGTCGGTGACCTGATCGGTCAGCTCCGGCTCGGTTGGTTCGCGATCACCGCCGGTCTGACCGCGATGGCCAGCGGGGCCGTGGTCGACCCGATCATGGCTCGTCGTGAGGCGGCGGCCAAGGACGCCCGCGACACCTGGGACACGGACCACCCGGCGATGCCGGCGGACGCCCAGCTCACCCAGCTCACCGAGGCCGTGGCCGGTCCGGTGGACCTGGTGACCGAACGGGTCGCGGACGTCTCCCGCCGCGCCGCCGACCTGGAACAGCGGGTGGCCGACCTCGACCGGCGGCTGGCCGAGTCGCACCGCCGCAACGGGGCCGCCGACTCGTTCCGGCGACTGCTCTTCGGCGATCCGGCCTGGGCGGGGCTCACCGCCCCCGACGCCACGTCGTCGGCCCGACCCGGCGATCCGGCGGGTGCTGTCACGACCACCGCTGATCCGTCGACCGGTACCCGCGATCCCGGCGACGCGGCGGCGCTCACGCAGCTCGCCGAGTTGGCGGCCCAGCACGACGCGGCCAGCGGTCCGGCCCGGATCCGACACGCCCGTCACCTGCGGGCGTTGCTGGACCAGCTCGGCCTGCGCGACGGCACTCCCGGGGCGGAGCAGCGACGCGAGCACCTGCCGGCCGAGCTGCGGCCGGTCGCGGAGCGCCACGGCCGTCGACTGCTGGCCGACCGGATGGCACGGATCTTCGTCGGCCGACCGGCCGACGCCACGGACAGCGACGCCCGGCCGAGCAATGTGCCGAACGCCGGTGTGTACGCGGTGGAACAGAGCCCCGGGCCGCTGGTACAGGCCGCCACCACCGTCGGTCTGGCGGGTGTCGTCCAGGTCGCGGCCGGGGCGGGACCGCTGAACATGGCCGCCGGTGGCGTCCTCGGCCCGGTCCGCGACCTGGCGCTGAAGCGGATGGAGACCAGCGTCAAGGACGCCCGCCGCAAGTGGGACCTGGACCATCCGAACCCGGCGGCGGACTCGTCGGCACGGGTGGACCGGCTCGCCGCACCGACCGAGGTCGTCGTCGCCGACGCGGCCCGCCGGCTCCGGGTAGCGGTGGCGAACCTCGACCGGGTCACCGCGGCGGTCGACCGACTGGCGGCGCATCGCTCGGAGACCGGACCGCCGGCACCGACCCCGCCGACCTCTCAGGACGGCGACACCACCACGACCGAGGGCCGGGATGTCCTCAGTCGAGCGGACTCGTGGGAACTGCAGGTCGCCCAGAGCCACGTACGCAACGCCGACCCGATGTCCCTCAAGCCCGCCCTGCGCGAGCTGTACGCGGTCATCGACCGACTCGGTCTGCGCGAGGGCATGTTCGGCCGGGCGGAGCGGCTGGCCCAGTTGCCACCCGAGGCGCGCCAGGTGGTCGTCGACTACGGCGGCGACCGGGCCAGCCGGTCGGTCCGGCTCCGGACGCTGCGCGCCGAACAGAGAGGCGTCGACCGTCCGCCGGGCGTGCCGAGCCTGAAGGCGTACCTGCGTGCCAGCATCGCCACGACCGGTCTGGCCGCCGCAGGGGGTACCGCGATCGCGATCGCCCTGTCGAGTCCGCTCGCCCCGATCATCCCGGTCGCCGCGCTCGCCGCCGTCCCGGTGATCGGCGCCGCCAAGTGGTACGCGAAACGTGCCGGCCTCGCCGCCGACGACGTACGGACCCGGTTCGACGCCCGTAGTGACGCCCGGTCGGCGGCCGACCGGGTGGACCAGGTCGTCGACCAGTTGCAGGAACCGGTCCGGGAGCTCGAACAGGCGACCGCCGACCTGGAGGCCCGGCTCGACGCGGCCGAGTCGGCGGCCGACCGGCTCACCGAGCGCCTGGCCGGGGCACAGCAGCGCAACGGCGTGCTCGGGCGTCTCTTCGGTGCCTTCCAGCGCTCAGCCGACCCGGCCGCCGACCCGACCTCGCCGGACCCTGCCGCCCCTGACCCGACCGCTCCGGGTCGGACCTCGCCGGACCCGACCTCGCCGGACCCGACCGCCGGTCGGCCGGACGGGGGGACCGACCCGGACTCGGGCCGGATCACCGCAGCTCCCGTACCGAACTCCGGGTTCCACGGACTGGGCCGTCCGACCGCCGACCCGGCGGCCGTACTCGATCTGGCGCGGGCCGCCCTGCCGCAGATCGCGCCGTACGCCCAGGTGGACGCCGTGGTGCAGGTCGGTCCGGACCTGTTCGAGATCCGCGCGGCCGGGCAGTACCCGCTGACGGTGCGCCTCACCACCGGCACGTTGACCGACGGCGTGGTGGCCCAGTCGACCCGCGAGCCCGACGGGACCTTCACCGTCACCGTGTCCGACCGGGCCGTCGACCAGGTCGTGGCGCGGGCACTCGCGCACGAGGTGGCCGAGCTGGTGGCCCTGCACGAGTCCGGGCAGGCACTCGTCGGGCCGTTGGACCCGGGCAACGTGGACGGCCGGATCGACCCGGCCGGGCTCAGCGCCCACGAC
Organism: Micromonospora sp. NPDC023869; assembly: GCF_055559695.1. NCBI lineage: Bacteria > Bacillati > Actinomycetota > Actinomycetes > Micromonosporales > Micromonosporaceae > Micromonospora > Micromonospora sp. NPDC023869. Next base: position 7,980 of record NZ_JBVHKD010000018.1, on the reverse strand, counting down.
CTCGGCCGGATGGCCGAGATCCGCCTGCTCGCCGCCGCGTACGCCGACGCCGACCCGGCCGGGCGGCTCGCACTGCGTACCGAGATCGACGCCCTCGCCGACCACCTCGGCCTCCGGGTGGGCGATCCGGACGTCCGGGACCGGTGGGCGCTGCTCCCCGGCGACGTGCTGGCCCACCTGGTGCAGCTCAGCCTGCCCGCCCTCACTCCGGACGCGGTGTCGGCGGTGCTGGCGGGCGCACCTACCCTGACCGAGGTCGAGCGGGTTCGCATGTTCGACTACCGGGCCCGGCTGGCACCGGACTTCCAGGTGCCGCAGCAGGCGGATCTGACGGCGCGGCTGCGGGAACTCGCCGTCGAGGTCGAGTGGGCACAGACCGGGCTGCCCCGAATGCCGTCCTTCGCGGGACAGATCGTCGGCCTGCGCCCCGGACAGATCGAACGGATCCGGGCGGTCGATCCCGACCTCGCCGACCGAGTCGCCCGTGACGGCGTCTACGTCGACGTAGCGGGCCGTTACGACCTGCGCCCGTACATGGTGAACGGCGTTCCGGAGATCGACCTCGGCGCGGCCCGGCCGGCGTTCGACCTGACCACCGAGTCCGGCCGGCGGGCCCAACTGCACGAGGACCGGCAACGTGCCCATGCCGCCCTACGGGCGCTGCACGGCGACCAGGCCGCCGTCCTGCTCGCCGACCACGAGTTCCAGTACCACGGCACGGCCCGCTGGATGGGGCTGGTGCCCGACGTCCTGACCGAGGCGCTGCGCGCCATCACCCCCGTGCCACGGGACAGCGTCGTCGCCGCCGAGACCGTCCCGACCCAGGAGCCGTCGGGGGACGTCTCGGTCACCGCGGACCGGGTGACGCTCCCCTCCGACACAACCGGCGGCGGACCGGTCTACGGCTCGCCGCGCGATGCTCGCACCGGCCAACCGGCGCCACTGTTCGACGGTCCGCCGAAGCGGGCGGACGTGCAGCAGGGTGGGCTGGGTGACTGCGGCATGATCGCCGTGATCGGCGCGGTCGCCGGTCACCTGCCGGACACCGTCGCGCAGATGTTCCAGCCGAACCCGGACGGCTCGGTGGACGTGCTGCTGCACGAGACCGACGGGTCGGGCAGCACGAACACCCCCACCGGACGCAGGCTACGGGTCACCGTGTTCCCGGATGTGCCCGTGCACGCCGCCGCGGGAGGACGCAGCGCCTACGCCGACCAGTCGACGGTCGGCACGTCCTGGGCCTCCCTGCTGGAGAAGGCGATCGCAGCCGTCGATCGCACCTGGACCCCGCAACGCCACGACCAGTGGCAGCGCGGGTGGAGCGCCCAACCCGACGTGGACGCCGCCCAGGCCGCCCCACTCGGCTACGCCCGGCTGGACAACGGCAGCACCGCTTACATGCAGGCGGAACTGCTCAGCCAGCTCACCGGCCTGCCGACCAGGGTGAACGAATTCGACCCGACACCCGGACGGGAGGCCGACGCCCAGGCCCGACTGGCCGAGCTGCTCGCCGCCGGCAGCCCGGTGATCACCGGTACGCGTCCCGCCGAGAGTTACGAGTCGTACGAGCACGGCAAACCGCCCCACGGGCTGTACGCCGGGCACGCGTACGAGGTCGTGTCGGTGACCGACGGCAAGGTGCGGCTGCGCAACCCGTGGAACGACAGCCACCCCGCGCCGATGCCGATCCGCGATTTCCTCGACCTGACGAGCCCCACGTACGCGCACGTCGAACTGGCCCGCAGCACGGTCACGGCGCTGCCGGACTCCGGATTCCACGGTCACGGTCGCCCCGGGGCCGATCCCACGGCGGTCCTGGACCGGGCCCGACTGGTGCTGCCCACCCTCGCCGACACGATCGGCGCGACCCAGGTCGTCGCCGTCGGCCCCGACGTCTTCGAGGTGCGGGCCGACGGCCTGGATCCCCTGCGGGTCCGGGTCACCACCGGCGAACTGGCCACCGGCACGGTGGCGCAGACCATCCGCAGCCTGGACGGCACCTTCACCCTGACCGTCTCCGACCGGGCCGCCGCCAGCGCGGTCGACCGTGCGCTGGCGCACGAGACCGCCGAACTGTTGGCCCGGCACGAGACCGGTGACGCCCAGGTCGGCCTCTTCGACCTGGACGCCGTCGACGGACCGATCGACCCGGCCGGTCTCACCGCCGCCGACCGGGGGCGGTTGGCCGAGCTGCGCGTGATGGCCGCCTGGTACGTGCAGGGAGAACCGGCGACCCGGGTGGCACTGCGCGCCGAGATCGACGCGCTGGTCGACCACCTGGGCCTGCGCTGGGGTACGCCGGACGTACAGGAACGCCTGGCGGTCGTGCCCGGTGACGTCTGGCACCACGTGCTGATGCTCAGCCTGCCGGCGATGACACCGGAGACGGTGACCGACGTCCTGGCGTACCAACCTGACCCGACGCTCGTCGAGCGGTACCGTGCGATCGACTACCGCGATCATCTGGCCCCGGACTTCCGGCCGCCGCCGGAGGCTGCCGAACTGACCGCGAAGCTGCGCGAGCTGGCTGTGCACGGGGAACAGCGCCAGTCCTCGATGCCCCGGATGCCAGCCCTGGCCGGGCAGCTCATCCATCTGCCGCCGAACCTGTTGGACCAGATCCGCCAGGTCGATCCACGGTTGGCCGACCGGGTGGCCGCCGAAGGCGTCTACGTCGACCTGACCGGCCGCTTCGACCTGCGCCCGTACACCCTCGACGGCGTACCGGCGTTCACACTCGGCTCGTCGGCCCCCGCGTACGACCTGCGCACCCCGGCAGGCCGCCAGGCCCTCCTGGCCGAGGACCGGGTCCGCGTCGACGCCGCCTTCCGGGCCGCCTACGACACGAATTCCGCCACGATGGCCGCACTCGCCACCCACGCGTTCCACTACCAGACCGACGCGCGGCGGATGGCGCTGGTGCCGAACGCGCTGACCGAGGCGCTGCGGTTGATGATGCCGCCGGAGACCGAGGTCGACATCGAGGTCACCTCCGTCGACACCGGCAACGAGGTAGTGGTGGCAGCCGATCGGCTCACCCTGCCCGACCCTGCTCCCCGACGCCCCGTCGAGTACGGGCGACCGATGGATGCCAGGACTGGGCGACCAGCACCGGTCTTCGACGGTCCACCACGCCGTGACCAGGTACGACAGGGCATGCTCGGTGACTGCGGAATGCTCGCCAGCATCGCTGCCGTCGCCGGTCACCGGCCGGACGTGCTGGCGCAACTCTTCCGTACGAATGCTGACGGCACCGTCGACGTGCTGCTGCACGAGAGCACCATGCTCGGTGAGACGATGGCGCCCACAGGTCGTCGACTGCGCATCACAGTGACCCCTGACGTACCTCTACAATCCGTGGCGGCCGGATCGACGGCCTACGCCGACCAGTCGTTCAATGGGGCGGCCTGGGCCTCCCTGCTCGAGAAGGCTCTGGCGGCCGTCGACCGGACCTGGAGTGCGGAGCAGCGCCAACTCTGGCAGTCGAGATGGCTGGCCTGGCACAGCCCGAACGATCCGCACCAGGCGGCGCCGACCGGCTACGCGCGACTGGACGTCGGAAGCACCGCAGACATGCAGGCGCAACTGTTGACCCAGATCACGGGTGCTCCTAGTCGTGCGTCGACGTTCGACGCCCGGCCAGGACAGGAGGCTGCGGTCGCGGCGAGACTCGGCGAACTTCTGGCCTCCGGCAGCCCTGTCATCATCTGCACGTTGCCCAAGCGGGACTACCCCGAGGAGATCCGAGATGATCTCCCGTTCGGCCTGGTACCCGGCCACGCGTACGAAGTGGTTGCGGTCGCCGATGGTCGCGTGTCGCTACGAAATCCGTGGAACTTCGATCATCCGGCGGCGATGCCGATCCGGGACTTCCTGGAACTGATGAGTGCCTCCTACGCTCACCTGGACATCGCGCCCGCAGTCGCGGCCGGGCCAGCCGAAGCAGCCTCCGGCCCGCTCGTCACCGATGCCGCCCCGGCGCGGCTCGACACGCCTGGTGCCGCGCCGAAGGTGCCTGCTCAGAGAGAGTCGGAACGCTCGCACCGTCATTCGCTCGGTCGGACCTTCCTGGAAGAGCACCCGACGACGGTCGGCTACTTCGCCCTGCTCGGCGCCGACGGTACGGTGAATGGTCTGCTCGTGGTCGTCTTCTCCGAGCATGGGCAGCGCACGGCCCACTGGAGCGCCGACGGTGGGCAACCAGGCGTCGGTGGATCGATGCCCGTGAGTCGGGAGGCCGCCGAACAGCTCGCGCAGGACGTGCTCGGGTTCAGGCTCCCTGAGGAGTCCGTGCTGCACGACATGGTGAACGGCTGACGATGCCGACGACAGGACAGGGAGAACGGCCGTTGCGCTCCTTCACGGAGATCACCTCCATTCCGAACAACGTCCCGGTCGACATCGGGCACGCCCGCCTCGCGGTGCGATGGGTCGACGTGGGGCCGCCGGTGCGCGCCGAAATGATCGTCATTCCGCACTGGGCCGAGGAGTCCACGCATCACGAGGTGAGGCTGGGTGAGACGTTCCCGGTGGGCGACGAGACCTGGCGGTTCGCCGACCTCGACATGGCCAGCGAGGACCAGTGGGAGGTCACGGTTCGTCGGGTGGACGCCAACGAGGTGATGGATCCACCCACCGGACGACTGTGGAAGCCCGCTCGGCTGCGGACCTACGGCCAACTCGACGAGACACAGCTCCAGTCGGTCGAGTCCGCCCTAGGGCTCCGTCTGCCCGCGGATTACCGCGAATGGTTGCGCCGCAACAACGGCGCGCAGCCCGAGGTACCGCACCACGTACCCGGCGTGCCGTTCGCCCTGACGCCGGAACGCCCGCTGTTCGGAGTGCACCCCGACTATCCGTTCTTCGATCTGGTGTATGCCCAGCGCCGACACCGCGACCTGTGGCTGTCGCCGGCCTGGCTGGTGATCGCGAACGCCTCCGGCGGACTGCTGGTCGTCTCGACGCAGTCGGGCGACTCGATCGTGTACTTCGTTCACGAACTGGACCTGGTCGGCCCGCCCGGTCCACCTGCTTCCGCCGCCCGGGAGAGGAAGCTACGCGGAGTGGCCAGGTCCATGGGCTATCTGCTGGGCCGACTCACCCCCGTGGAGGTCGACCACCTCCCGCCGGCGCAGATGCTGCCACCCGGCACCTTCACCGACCCCCGCAACCACCAGGACGGGCAGCCATGAGTACGCCGACCCCAGAGGCCCTGCTGCTTCCGCTCGGGCAGTTCTTCGGCACCTTCCACCCCAAGGTCGGCGCCTCGGAGCGCTACCAGCGCGTCCGGCTCGGCCCGGACGTCTGGGACCTGGACGATCAACGCTTCGCGCTGTGGGCGCTGGCGCACAGCACCGCCGACCGCGAGGAGGAGCAACCCTGGTCGCTCGCCTCGGTGCGGCAGGCGGCGGCCGTACACCTTCCCGGTGTGGACGTCGGACCGCTTCTCGACAGCCTGCTCACCGAGGGTCTGCTCGCCGAGGTGACGCCGGACACCTCGGCGGCGGTCGACTTCGCCCAGCGGCACCGGCTGGGGTCACGGATGGTGGGGTTGGGCAACAGCGCCGACGAGCCCTGGCTGTGGTCGATCGGCTTTTTCGAGCGGCCGATCGTGAAGGTCACCCGCACCGTGTACAACCTCTGGGAGAGCGGGCGCTCCGGGGAGAGCCTCTGGGACGTGTGCGAGTCGCTGGCCGCCGACGAGCGCGAGAGCGGAGGCACCGACACGGAGTTGACCGAGCCGGAGTTGCTGCTCACCGCGCTCTTCCGTGCCCTGCACCCGTTGCTGCTGGCCAGCGTGGTCTACCTGGAGCCGCAGCCGTGACCGAGACGAGGACGCCGCCGATGACCCAGCCGTTGATCCTGCCGGTCGGCCGCTACACCGGCGAGTTCCATCCGGAGGCGGGCGCCCCGGTCGCCTACTACTCGTTGGGCATCGGTCGCCTCGTGGTGACGATGGAGGACCCGCAGGCTTTCGCCGTCTGGGCTGCCGCCCATCCTCCGACCGACGCGACGGCTCGGGCGTGGACCAGGAGCGCCCTGGTGGAGTCCGCCACCGCCGTCGGGGTCACCGATCCGGAGCGGATCGTCGAGGGGTTCCTGGAGGACGGTCTGCTGATCGAGGTGAGCCCGGACGATCCCGATCTGGAGGGGTTCGCCCGGGCGCATCGGGTGTTGCCGCTGATGGTGTCACTCGGCAACAGTCCGGACGACCCACTGAACTACGGCATCGGCCTGTTCGGCATGGAGCCGGTGATCCGGGTGCCGACGCTCGTGCACGACGTCTGGCAGTGGAGCAGCGTCGGCGACAGCCTGTGGGAGGTGTGCGAGGTGTTCGCTGAGGCCGGCGCACGGGTCGATTTCGTCGACGAGCGGGAGCACGATCCCCGTCACGTGTTGCGGGAGTTCCTCGGGGCACTGCCCATGCTGCTGGCCACCAACGCCGCCTGCCTGGACGAGGCCCGCGGCCTCTGACCGCGGCACCGCCGTCGGGGGCCGGCAGGGCCGCCTCAGCCGAGCTGCGTCAGCATCCCGGCGTACGTGTCGCGCACCGCCCGCAGCCGGTCCCGGCGGAACCGACCGGGCTCACGCCGGTGCAGCTGACGCCCCCGGTCACTGTCGAAGGTCTCCGGGGGCACCGTGTCACCGCCCGCCGGGATGAACTTGCCGACCTCGTCGAGCGCGGCGACGGCCCGGGTCAACGCGACGCGAGCCCGCTGCCCGGCGTCGCCGTCCGCAAGCGTTGCCGGCACCTGTCCGGCGTACGCGTCGGCGACGAGCAGCCATTCGCCCGGGTCGAGCAGCTCGGACGGCTCGTCGCCACCGTAACGGAACCCGGTGCCCGCCGCGCCGAGTCCCGGCGGCAGCCGGAAGACGAACTCCCGTTCCCGGCCGCACCCCGCGCAGGCGCCGGTGTAGCGACTCGCCAGCTCGCCGTCGGCCAACGCGACGACCGCGCTCTGACGAGGGAAGCGGACGTTCCCGCACGAGCAGGGGCGCAGGTCCATGTAGAGATGCGCCTCCGCGTTGGTGCGGCTCAGCGGCGGGGTCATCGACCCACCGTACCGATCGGCCGATCCGGGCACTGTCCCCGTCGTCCGCTGGCATACTCGCCGACCATGGTGGTGTCGCGTGGCTGGGCCGTGTTCCTCGCAGGTGTGGGCGTGTGGACCTGGGTGATCTGGCCGAGGTTCGCGGTGGCCATCTGGAACGACGAGCGGTCCTGGTCGAGTGGCACGGTCGGTGACTGGCCGGCGACCGGCTTCCTCTGGGTGCACGCGCTGCTGATCGGGGCGTCACTGGCGATCGGTACGGCAGTGGGTCTGTTCGGCGTACGCGCCTGGCGGATGTCCCGACGCGTCCCGCGCTGAGCTGGGCAAACGGGTCGCCAACGAGTCGGCCCGCCTCGGGGCGAGCTGCGGCCCGATTCCCCTGTGCCGCTGCGTGTGGGCCTGGTCGGACGGACCACTTCGGACCGGGGAAGCGTTCGCGGGCGCCGGAGTGTGACGGGGACCGCTTCCCCCGGATTTGACGATCAAACCTGTGGACGCGTAACTTTCTCTCTGCCGCTGCGGAACGGGCAAACGGGGCGAAAGCCACGAGGTCCGGACCAGGCGGTGCCGAGTTCAGTGCGGAGTGATCCTCAATGGACGCGGCCCGGGCGGGGCCCGACGAAGACGCCGAGGGGCGGATTTGGCGGAGCGGAAACGACCGGGTAATGTTCACGACCGGCAGGGAACCGGGCGAGCTAGCGGGAGACCGCAGCGGCCGGCCTGCCAAATCCGACGATCGAGCGAAGCGGTCACCGCTGTGCCTGATCACGGATGCCGAACCGCCAGAAGCGTGACGTACCGGGACACACCGGTTGACACGGGCCAGACGGTAAGGTAACGTAGTAAAAGTGCTCGCCGCGAGGTGGGTGCGGGTTGTTCCCCGGAGGGGTGCCTGTTGGTCGGGTGTTCTGATGGTGTGTGGTTGTTC
>NZ_JBVHKD010000017.1:0-124358 GCF_055559695.1 Micromonospora sp. NPDC023869 | reverse complement strand
CCTTCAAACGCGAGACCCTGCAAGGCCGCCGCGCCTACACCGACGAACGCGAAGCACGACTGACCTCGTTTCGCTGGCTGCACCGCTACAACACCGTCCGACGCCACTCACGGCTCGGACAGCAATCACCGATCACCTACGAGAAGAGCACCCGGCCAGCGCCAGCTACGCTGGCCCCGGCCGCATAAACCCCGTGTCCAGGGTCAGGGGTCAAGCCCCGATGATGCCTTGCGTCTTGCCCTGGCCGACACTGAACCGAAGCAGCCGCGCCGCCGCAACAAGTGGAATCTCCGGCCCGGTGACCTGGTGGTCTTCACCGGTGAGATGCGACCCGCACGGTCGGAATGGGAGGATGAGGCAAGAGCCGCCGGGCTGCGGGTGGGCAGCAACGTCACGAAGCGTACCTGCCTGCTTGTGGCCGCAGACCCCGACAGTATGTCCGGAAAGGCAGAGAAGGCCCGCCAGTACGGCATTCCGATCGTGCACCCTGCTGCCTACAAGCAGATGCTCTGCGGTCTCGCAGACGGTGACGCGGGGCACGTAGGGGCGACTGGCGGTATGCGCTGAATCCTCTGAACGGGCAGATCGTCTGCGGTGCGAATCAGCGCGGGAGAGGCGTTGGCACCTCTCCCGCGCCAGACCGTCCTAATGCGTCGGCAGAGTCAAGAATCTGCCGACGACCTGGCTGCTCCACGTATGGGCAATAGTGTGCCGCCCGTCGTCGGCGCCGATCGACCTGAAGGTGCGCAGTTAGTTGGTGATACCCGGCCGGTCGTCCGGGGCGCCGGATTGTGGATCCGGCGGTACGGCGGCCGGTCTGGTCCGCCCCAGGTGCACTGCCCACACGATCGCCATGAGCACCGCGATGACGACCAGTTCCCGGCCGAACCCTGTGCAGGCGACCGTACTGATCGCCAACAGCCCGAACGTCGCGAGCACGATCGGCTTGCTGACGCGTGGGACCGGGGACGGGCGGGACGAGGGTCTTGCGCGGTGAGGGCGGCACAGGGCCAGGATCACGGCCGCGACGACGGCGGCGAGCATCGTCGGCGCGAGCAGCAGTTGGCCTTCGTCGCCGAGAACCATCCACGACCAGATCGGTCCCTCGTGAGTGGCGAACCCTCTGTCGACGACGGCGATGTAGTCCCGTACGACGTGGACGATCAAGAAGGCGGCGTTCCCGCCGGCCAGGACGGCCAGCAGGGCGAGAAGGCCACTGGCCGCCGGATGGTGCTCCGAGCGGCGGCTCGCCCAGCCGGCCAGCAACCAGCCGATTGCGGTGCCGAGCAGCCCACCGGCCGCGAACGCGGCGGGCAGCGAGGCCGGCTCGGCCCGGCGTACCGAGACCTCGAACCAACCACCGTCTGCCGGCTCCAGGGAATGGTTGTTGTTAGCGAAGGTCAGCACCCAGCCGTCCTTGACGGCGGTCAGCGTCTCGGCGGTCCGTAGATCGGTGTGACCCGCGAAGGACGTCGGCTCGAGCCTCCAGCCGGCGGCGGTCAGCCGGCCGGCGACTTCGGCGTCATAGCTGCGCAGGTCGGGTATCGGCGCAACATGATCGGCCTGGTAGCGGACCTGGCTGAACTGGGCCTCGCCGTTACCGTTGACGAAGACGCGGTCGTGCCGCTCCAGCGCGGGGGCCGCGACACCCGGCGTGACCAGGTCGGCGATGCCGGCCATCTCCGTCGTGGTGGGCAGTTGCCGGTCGGTCTCGCCGACGAGACGGGCGGCGAGCGACGCGGTCATGAAGCCGCTGAGCAGCGCCACGACGACGGCGACGGGGACCACCGCCCGGCTGCCCGGTCGCCCCAGCCGCGCTCGCGGGGCGTGCCGGAGCACGTCGAGGATCTCCCGTACGGCAGGTCTGCGGCGACCCGCGTCCTCGGCGGCCAGGAGCATCGTGTCGAGCAGTTCGGCGCGGCGAGGCCCGGGCGGGTAGGCGCGTGCGAGAAGACGGTAGCGCCGGTGCGTCGCCGATCTCGTCTCGCTCATCCGAACGTCACCGTCGCCGGCCCGGCGGGCGGACGCAGGGTGTTCAGCAGCCGGGTGGCAGTCTGCACGTTGCGACTGAGTCGGTGCGTCTCCGCAGTCAACGCGGCGCCGCCCTCCTCGGTCAGCCGGTAGTAGCGGCGGAGCCGTCCGTCCACGGCCTCCTCCCGGTCGACCTCCACCAGGCCCTCGGCGGCCAGCCGGTCCAGTGCGGCGTAGAGCGTGGCCGGCAGCAGCCGCGTCTCACCACCGGACAGCTTCGCTACCTGCTGGATCACGCCGTATCCGTGGCGGGGCTGCTCCACCAGGGCGGTCAGGATCCAGAACGTCGGTTCTCTCATCGGACGTGTCACACGATAGAATATACAAATCATTTTACTATCGAGTCAGAGTGGATCCACAGCGTGCGTCCGCCCATCCGGAACGTCGACGGATGTAAGGAGGGGACCCCTGCTAACGCCTCGTGTATAGGAAGGGTCCCCTCCTAACATCAAGACTGTCGGGTCAGGCCGACGACGGCCGCCAGTCGCGCGACGTCGGCCGGTGCGGGCCTGCGCTGGATGATCTCGGCGAGGAGGGTACGCGCGACGGGACGGCTGCGGACCTCGGCGGGTGCGACGCTGTCGGCGTAGAGCAGCGCGTGTCCGGCTCGGCCGGGGTCGCCGACGTCGAGGTGGGCGCGGGCGGCGTCGAGCAGGTGGGCGGCGCGATGCTCGGGCGGGAGCCGTGGCCAGCCGTCGTCGGCGAGGGCGAGTTCGTGTCGCCGGACGGCTTCGACGGTGTCGCCGAGGCGGTGGGCGGCGAGGCAACGTGCCACCTGGACGGCGACCGGTCCGAGGCCGGTGTGATACCCATCGGTCTGGTCGAGGGGTCCTTCAGCAAGGACGGCGGCGTGGTCGAGCAGGTCGTGGGCGTTGCGTCGGTCAGCGTCACCGGCGGCGGCGAGCCCGGCCTGGAGGAACAGGGTGCCGCGTACGGCGTCGTCGTCCGTGGTGTCCGCCGCCGTGAGCGCGGCGGTGAGCGCGATTCGGTGGTGGCCGAGGGCACGCAGCGCCTGGGCGACGGCGATGGTGGCGCTGGCGGCGAGGGTGGGGTCACCGGCGGCGGTGGCGACGGCCCGGTCGGCGGCGAGCCAGGCCAGGTCGGCGTGGTCGAGTTTGACCAGGACGGCGGCGGCGATCCGGTAGGTCGACGCCAGCAGGCTCCGGAGACCGTGGGTGGCGTCGAGCAGGCCGGGCAGGGTCCCCACGAGTTGCGGGTACCGGCCGTGCTGGTAGCTCATCCAGGCGTGCGCGACCTGCCGATCGGCCTGCTGCGCCGTGACGGTGTGCGCCGGTTGATGCTGGTAACGGGCCAGAGCGGCCCGGATCGCGTCGACACCGTCCAGACCCGGCGTCGTGGGTGGCGGCCGGCAGGGACCGAGGAGCATCTCGGGATCGAGGCGCAGCGCGTCGGCGATCTCCTGGATCACCGAGTACCGGTCGAGCTGTCGTACTCCGCGTTCGACCTTGTCGACCCAGCTCTTGGACTTGCCGAGCCGATCCGCGAACGCCTGCTGGGTCATGCCCCGGTGTGCTCGCAGTTCGGCCACCCGCCGCCCGAGGGGTACGGAGTTGTGGTCACGCCGGTGGCTCATCTGCTGCCGCCGGTCGGGGGCATGGCGTCGGTCGACTCCCCACAGCGCGGACACCACCGCGACTTCACCCGAAAAGCGAACAGCCCGGCCAGGAACCCCAGCAGTACGGCACCGAGCAGCACCGGCACCATCTCGACAATCACGCCACCCTCACCTTGCCGCAGGGGCGGGAGCCCGGTCGCTGCCCGAACTCGGGGATGCCTCGACTGGGGGTGACGGAACGCTGACATCGTAGAGAGTCAGATGATCATGTTGTGAGACGTATTGGTTCACCTGTTCAGGTTTGCATCCACCCGATGGTCTAGTCAACAGGCAATTGCCAAAAGGGTAGAGTGCATCTACCTACGTTCGGAAGCGTGGACCGTGGGCCAGGCCGCCTGATGGGGCCTTACGAGATCGCGCAGCGCCTCGACGTCTCGCGACAGCGGTTCCAGCAGCTCGCCCGGTACCCCACCTTCCCAAAGCCGTATCAGGAGCTACGGGGAATGAAGGTGTGGCTTGCCGAGGACATCGAGGAGTGGATCTCCAAGTACCGGCAGCCTCGGGCCACCGACGAGGACTGACGGTCGGTTGGCGTCGCTCAACGATGCGAGGTGGGCGCGAAGGCCGTGGAGCGGTGTTGAGCAAAGATGTGAGCATGCTGTGGCCCGACATCATCCGGCGCGCTGCGAAGCTTGGGACTGACCGGGAACTGGTCGGCATGTACCCACGCCGGGCCGATCTTCCCCGATCGATCTTTCGCGAAGCGATCGCGCGTGCCGCCTCCCGGTTGTGGTTCGGTGGATACACCAGCTATTTCGTGTGGCTGGAGGTGCCCGATGGTGCCGCAGTCCTCGCAGCCAAGGCCAAGGCCGGGGCTAACGTGCGTTTCCTGCTCGGTGATCCGGACAGTTCAGTCACGGCCGAACGCGACCGGCTGGAAGCGACCCCGCTCACCTTGGCGACGCGCATCGCGATGACACGGGCTGAGGTCAGCAAGGTCGACGCAGGGGTCCCGGTCCGGCTGTCTGATCGCCATCTCGCCATGTCCGTGTGGATCTTCGACGATGAGGCCATCGTCGCCACGCATATCGGTGCGGGGCTCGGGCATGACTCCGTGACGCTGCATCTGCGGCGTGCGCAGGACGGCGGAGTGTTCGACCGGTACGTGGAGCACTTCGAGTCGCTGTGGTCCGACGGCAGGCCCGTCGAGCCGCAGGGCTGAAGGAAGGGGGGCCTCGCTGCCGGGACGCTCGACTTCGTTACCGACGAAGAGGTCATCGTCTGCTGAGAACGCTGCTGCCCGGCGACCGATCCCTACAGGTGTTCGGCCGCGAGTTCCTCCGCATCCGTCACGAGCTCGTCGAGTTCCGTTGCACTCAGGTTCTCTTCAAGGAGTATCTGTCCGAGCATGAAGAGTTCTGCGCCGAGCGCGGTTTCGGGGGCGATGGTGTCGACCAGTTCCGGTTCGCCGAGAGCGGCTCGAATGAGACCCTCCATTTCGAGGGCCGGAAAGGGCTCAGGTCCTCGGTATTGCGCGCGGAGCCCGGCTACCCACTGAGCCACCTCGGTTGGGGTGGTGTCGGGGCCGAAGTGTCGGTTGGCCGCGAGGGCGAAGGCGGCCCCGATATCCCGCAGGCTGTTCGCCATCCCATGCTGGCCGATCTCGACCACGAGAGTGTCGACAGCATCCCAGTCCGCTTTGGCTAGAGCTCGGATCAGGTCGCCGAGCGGTTGCTTCGTCACTCTTGTTGTCCCTTCGCTCTCCACTTGCGGATCAATCTGGCCGCGCGATGGGTTGCCACACCGGCCAGCAGACCGACCACGACAAGGTTGCCTGCGGCTTCTGCCCCATCTATCTTCTGCCGAGGTGGGGGTGCCGGGGTAGGCGGGGTTCCGGTTCCGGCTGATTGGGTTCCGGCGGGACCGTTGGTGTCGCGAAGGGCTTTGGCCCACTGCGTAAGCGCCTGCGTCGACTCTGACGCCAGGTCCTGCGCATCGTCGGCCTTTCGTGCAAAGCGGTTCAGGAATCCGCCCGCTCTCGACCGAGCGAGGTCGCGTCGGTCGCTGTCCGCCACGAGATCCTCGCCAGAAGGTGGCCCGTATGCGGCGGCTGCCTGAGTCACCGAGCCCGGGGCGATGGCATTGAGGTAGGCACTCACACTCCGGGCTGCTTCGCTGCTGAGCCGCGCTAACCGGTGAGCCTTGTCGGTGCCGATGCGGCTCTGGGCCACCGCCGCGCGGAGCGTCGGGTGATCGGAACCCCTGCCAGCCGCCACATACCGATTGTTTGCCTCGCTGACATCCGTGGCGGCGCGTGTGGCCCGGACCGCCAGTGCGTCCAGGTCGTCCACGGCCGACTTGAGTTGAGCGATGACCTGGGCGAGCAGGCTGCTCATCCCAACACCTTCCGGTACGCGTTGCCGCCTTCTTGTGCGGCAGTGATCGCCCGCAGGGTCAACTTCACCTCGCGCACCGCGTCGGCGATGGCCTTGCGGGCCTGTGCTGCCTCGTCCCGTCGGCTGTCGTGCAGGGTGGCGAGAAGGAGCGCGGAGACGACGTCCAGGGAGTCGCCGACACCCTCAATCGTCTTCCTGCCCTGCTCAAGCAGGTAGTTGGCGTCGCCGAGAGCTGCCTTGACCTCGCCGACGCTCACCGGTCAGCCAAGGATGCTGATGTATTGCCGGGCGGCCTGGGTGCTGCCCTGGAGGACGGTGGCCGCCTCGATCAGCCGCTGCTTGCTCTGTTCGGCGCGGCTGATCGCCTCCGAGAGCGCGGGGTGCCCGGTGCCGGCCGCGACCGCCCTCAGCCGGGGAGAGCACCTGCTCGGTGCCGTCGATGGCAGCTCTGATCTGGTTCGTCGTGGCGTTGCACTGCTCGGCTGCCTGGGCAAGTTCGGCCTTGACTTGCTCGATGCTGGCCATGCCGTCCTTCCGGTCCGCTGCGGGGCACTGGCGTCCAACACACGCCGTAGCGAGGCAGACACTATCCAACATGAATTGCCTTCCGCAGCCCCGAAGGTCGAGAGGACCAGGGTCAGGGCACCCTTGCCGGGGACCAGGTAGCCGATGTCGCGGCAAGAACTCGTCGGCATCAGTAGCCGCACGAGGCGATCAGCGCGGCCAGGTGGTCGAGTCGGGCTGACGCGGACGAGAGCCGCCCGTCGCGGTGCAGGCTGGCGGCCAGCGGCGTACCGCTCCACCAGGCCGGATCGGTCCGCGACACCCATTCCACCCGCAGCGTCGGGTCGATCAGGCACTGCACGCTCGTGATCACGTCGTCGATGCTGCGGAGCACCTCCTCGTCGCGGTCTTCATCGGGGACCCGTCGGGACAGCTCCAGGATGACGGCGACCGCCGTGGCGATGACGCCTTCCACCCGTTGGCTCGTGCTGGTGCCGCCCGCCAGGACCAGTGCGGCGTAATCGTCGTACGACAGGTGGCGGTCGAACACCGCGCGAAGCAGGAAGCGGCCGGCGTGGGGATCCCGCCACTGCGGCTCGCTGCGCGTCAGGTAGGCGAACATCTGCCCGGCCGACAGCCCGGCGACCGGAGGACGTGGGCTCCACGGGTCGGTGACGACCGGGGCGGTCACCGCCTCACCCGGGGGCACGGTGTCGTCACGGGCGGCCAGCTCACGCCGCAGGAGCACGGACATCGCGGCGAGTTCCCGGGCGACGCGGCTCTCCGCCCACATCTCCTCCAGCACCCGGTTGGCGATCCCGCGCCGCGTGCTGTGGGAATCGGCCAGCCCGAGCTCGTGGCGAACGCGTTCCGAGTCGCGTCTGATGCGCTCGGCCACCTGCCACGGACCAACCTGGTCGAGCCAGGTCAGCACGCCCCCCGGGCGTCCCTCGGCGGTCATGGTCTGTTCGAGCGCGTCGAGCAGTTCGGGGCGTACGAGCCGCTCCCCGAGCTGGTCGAGAATGGCCTGCCGCTGCGGCCAGGTGTTGGTGGAGAGCCACCGAGCCAGGTCCCGTGGCAGCGGCGGGCGTGCCACCGTCCGACTCGCCTCGACCGCTGCGGTCACCAGGTCGGCGGTCGGTCGTTCCCGGAACAGCTCGCGCCGACCACCCGTGCCGCGAAGCTCCCATACGGTGTCCAGGGCCACCCGGTCCTTGTCGACCGGTGCCGGTACCCGCCGCACGGTTACCACCGCCGCACGGTCGAGCCACGCCTCCAGCAGCGAGTCGGCGCGCAGCACCGCGACGACCACGCCACGCCCGTCCCACCAGGCGAGCCGATCCACCGCCTGACGAATCGCCGCGACGACGGAGGCGTGCTGCGGCTGTAGCCGGGGCGTGTTGACGACCACGACGTGCCGCTGCGCTCCCGCCGCCCGCACCGCCTGCGTCAGCGAGGCCAGCGCCAGCTCGTCGCGCGGTCCCGGCGGGGCGCCGGCGAACCAGACCCCGTCCACGGATCTGATCTCCTCGGGCATCAGCGGGTCGTCCCGGACAGGGGCGGCGACGACGGCCGCCGGACCGCCGTCCGCGCGGACCGTCGACGCGACGGACGGTGGGGCCGCCGACGTGGACGGCAGGTCGACCGGCGTCTGCTCCGCGCCGGTCTCGACGCCGAGGGACGCGACGTCGTCGTGCGCGATCACCGCGCCCGGTTCCACGTCCACACCCATCGACGCGATGCGCGGCGTACGCGGTGCGGAGCGTGCCGGTGAGGCCGACGCGACGTCCAGCGACGCGATGCTCGGCGTACGCGGCGGTGTCGGTGTGACGTCCAACGAAGCCACGCTCGGTGTACGCGTCGGCGCGACGTCCGGAGCAGGAGTGGGCGGTTCCGGTGCCCTGGGCGTGACCACCTCGACCGGTGTCGGGCCGGGCGGTGCTTCCGTGGTGCGCATCTCGATGTTGCCGACGACCCAGCGGGTGCCGTGGGGACCGTCGACCCGGACCACCGCGACGGCGACGACCTCGTATCCGGGTGTGCCGAGCCCGGCGGCCGACTCCATGGGGGTGCCGAACCGGAGGATCTCGCGGCGCTGCGCCGAGCCACCGACGCCCTGACCGTGCGGTGCGTCGACCCCGAGAACCGGCACCGTCGGGCCACCGGTGTTGGTGACGTCTCGGGTCAGCGGGTGGGCGTCGCCGAAGGTCATCGTCGGGATCACCGACCCGATCACGGTCGTGGTGAAGCTGTCGGTGTTGGCGTTGATGCCGTCGATGGCCACGTTGCGGCTGGAGCTGGCGGGCCGTGGGGAGAAGAGCGCGAACTGCAGCGACGTACCCGGCCTGCCCGCACGGCCCAGCAACCGGCCCACCGCGGCGGGTTCCAGCATGGTGACCCGGCCCGTGCGGGCGAGGCTGGACAGGCGGACGAAGATGCCCTCGGCAGACGTGGAGTTGTGCAGCTGATCGTCGTCGGCCAGGGACGGGTCGACGGTCCGGATGGCCAGGGCGAGCTGCGTGACCGCGTCGAAGTCGTACACGGAGAACGGTCGGCTCGGCCGCCAGCACGGGCCGGTGACCAGGTCACGGACCGATGCCGGGATCTCCAGCTCGATGACGACCGCGTCGGTGGGCGGGGGGACCACGGAGGTCGGGGCGGAGGTGAGCAGCAGTGGCGCGACCCGCCGCTGGTCGGCGACCCGGACCCGCGGTGTCTCCGCCTCGCTGAAACGCAACGTGACCAGGGCCGCGAAGGCGTGGGACGACTCACCGACCGCACTGAGCGTCGGCAGGTTCGGCCAGGCCAGCCGGACGAGACGGCCCGGGGTGAGCAGCCCGTTGAGCGCGGCCCGGCCCACCCGCACGACGAGGGCGTCGTCCAACGGCATCGAGCGTACGGCGACGCCGAGCGTGTAGGGGACACGGTCGAACTGGGTGGTGGCGATCGTCCGTTCCCAGGTGCGGTACTCCCGCAGCGACGTCGCGGTCTGCACACGCTGGTGCTGGGCGCCGATCGAGAGAGTCGGCTGTGCCTGGTGGCCGTGCTGCTTGACCATCGGGGAGAAGGCGGCGCTGTTGGCGACGACCCGGGTGACGCTCTGCTTGCTCGCGCCCGGGGTCTGCAGTGAGCCGCCTTCGCCGGACGAGTGGGCCAGGATGGTGTCCAGGCCCGCGCTGGACGAGGTCGGCCGGCCTCGCCGCGCCGCGAGCTGCGTGGCGTCCTCCACCGGCTGCGCGCGGAACTCGACCTCCACCAGCCGTGGCCCGAGCCACGACCGGTGCACGAAGTGGAACGAGGCGCGGCCCTCGGGGCCGATGTTGATCAGGGTCCGCAGCCCCAGGGTGGACGTGTGGTCGGCGATCCGCGATCGGACACCGGGCAGGTAGGCGGCGTGGCCGGGGCGGGTCACCCCCGGGGCCTGGGCCTCGACCAGCGCGCGGACGTGGGTGCGCAACTGCGGACGCGGACCCCGGGGGAGCACTGCGGTGGCGACACCGAAACCGAGCCTGCCGTGGCCGTGCACGAACCAGGAGGGCAGCGTGCGGTCGGCGATCGCGACAGTCTGCGGGTCGGCCGGCGCGACGCCGGGGATCTGCCGCAGCTCCGGGTGGTTGATCAGGTCGTTCTCGACGAGCAGGAACTCCACGGCCTCGGGTAGTTCGACCGCGACCTGCCACTCGACGTACGGCCGGCCGGCGAGTGTCCCGGCCACCACGTTGCGGAGGCCCTTGGTGACCGTGACGAGATAGACGGCCGTCGCCGAGAAGCGGAACACCGTGACGTCGTTCTCCGTGGTGACCCGGAACGCCATCGTGTTGTCGCTGAACGTCGTGCGGGTGTCCGTCCGCCGGACATGGGTGTACGTCCCGGACGGCACGAACTGCGTGACGCTGCCGTACGTGCCGGTGAGCGTCGCCGGCAGCTCGTACCCGACGCTGTCCTCCGCCGTCTGCGACGAACCGTCGAAGGACTGCAGCCAGCTCTCCATGTCCATGACGCCGGGCGCGGGCAGCAGTCGCACGTCGGTGAGATAGCCCTCGACCGTCACCGACACGTCGGTGCCCGACACCATGCCGTGCCCGCCGATGTTCTCGGTCACGTACTGGTTGTTGAAGACCTGCAGGGCGTTGGCCACCAGGTGGTGCGGCGACAACGCCGCGTGCGCCACCTCCTGCGCCATGGTCTCCGGTCGGTCCAGCGGCTCGCCGATCGTCCGCCGCCGCAACCATGCCCACCCGGACATCGCCGTCTCGCCGAGCCATCGGGCCGTGCGACCGCCCCACGGCCAGACCATCCGGTTCTCCGGGGCCGGGGCGTCGTCACCGAGGGCCGCCACCGGTGCGATCGCGTCGTCGACCGGGAAGGCGCCGGGCATGGGGAGCGGTCGATCCGTCTCGGCCGCACCCGGCAGCCTGCGTGGGGGCCGCACCGGCTGCATCTCCAGGTCGCCCCCGATCAGGGCCTTGACCACCGCCCGGATCACCCGGCTGCCCTCCACCCGGTCCACGTGCGCCAGGCTGGGCAACCGCAGCACCCCGTTGCGGTAGATCACCTCGTCTGGTTGGTCCAGGCTGGTGCGATCCTGGTCGGTGACACCCCGTGGTGCGGGATCCCGGTGCGGGCGGATCTCCGCCGGCTCGGCGAGCGTGCGATAGGTGGGCACCGCCAACGCGAACGTGCCGTCGGCCTCGGTCGGCGGGGGCGAATCGCCGTGGCTCCACGAGATCTCCAGGCGGAACCGTACCGGCACTCGGAACGCCTGCGAACCGTCACCGGTCGGGTTGAGGGCGTACGACTCCTGTCCGAACCCGATGGTGGTGTCGGTGATGGTGGCGGGCCGGGAGAAGCGGTTGACGCCACCGGACAGACCCTGCACCGGCCGATCCGCCTCGGTCGTTCCGGTCGGGTTGGTGGAGGAACCGGCGACGCCACCGTTCCAGCCGAACGGCGAACGACTGCGACCCTCACTGGCAGGCAGGGTCGAACCCGTCCAGTTCAGCGTCTGGACGTCGGGCAGAAACAGGAAGTGGGCGGCTCCTCCCTGGGGTGCGCCGGTGAAACGGCGCTCGGCGACGATGCGCGCCTCGACACGCTGGATCTCGCCACGGACCGGGAGTTCGAAGACGATCGGATAGCCACCCTCGATCATCTCGTCCACGGCGCCGCGCAGCCCCACACCGGAGCGGGCCACGTCGAGCTTGCGCGCGTTCACCAGGCGCTGCACCCTGGTCGCCTCGTCGGTCAGCTTCTCCAGCGCCGACTCGTCCTCGGGCGGCAGGAAGCCGTGCTCCGTCAGCCAGGTCTCGACCGCTGCGAACAACGAGTCGTCGGCCGTGACCCGCAACGGTGTGGTGGAGACGCCGATCGAGCGGAGCTGCGCGATCTCTGGTGGCAGGTAGCGCGGTGTGGTCGGTCGTCGGCCGACGACGTCCGCGGACGGTACCCGCAGGATCGCCCGGTGCGTCACGCCGGAGCCCAGCGGCGTCACCGGTTCGGGGCGGGCGGCGGCACCGGTCGCGCGGACCAGCTCCACCTCGAAGATCACGTCGACGGCCTGCGGGATCAGCGGCTTGCGCACCCGCAGCGAGTGCGAGGTGCGCGCCCCACCACCCGATCCCAGCGTGTGCGACACCTGGTGCCGCGCACCGACCTGCCCCCGGACGGACCCGCCGGCCGGCTCGGTGTCGGGATCGGCGGACGGCGCCGACATGCCGAGATTCGCGAAGACGTCGACGCCGACCGCGTTGGTGACCTCTGCCGAACCGTCGACCCGCAGGATCCGCAGCACGTGCGACTCCAGCACGGCGTCCTGCGTCGGTGGACCGGTGACCTCCCGCGCGACCAACGCCGTCCGCATCCGGAGATATCCGATCACGGACCCGTCGTCGTCGAACAACAGCGGCGACGGGTGGCTGCCCGTCCACGACAACGGGATGTTCGCGCGCAGGCTGTACTCGCCGAAGAACTCCCACAGGTCTCGTCTGGACGTCTGGGACAGCGCCGCGAGGTGCGGCCGGAACGACGCCATGACGTCGCGGAAGATCAGGTCGGCGTTCAGCACCGACTGCACGCCGAAGAGCGGCAGGTCGGTACGGAGGAGTTCCAGCGGTGCCGGTACGGGCTGTTCCTCGTCCGGGCTCGGAGCCTGGACCAGGTGTTTCGGGAACCACACCGTCAACCGCTCGGGCGGTGGGTTCTCCAGGTCGGCCCACGGACGGTGCACGTCGTCGCCCATGCGTAGCTGCCACCGCATCCGGTAGCGGTACGGCCACGAGCGCTCGCGACTGCGCAGCAGCGTCAGCGCCTGCACCGCGCCGGTGACCGTCGCGGAGGTCGACGCCTGGTTGTACGTCACGGTCGGCTGCACCGTCAGCGCCATCCGCCGCAGTACGCCGCCGCTGTCCGCCGGCACCGGGTGCGAGTAGGTCAACGGCACGCGTACGGTCCGCAGGTCGCTTGCGCCGCCGCTCTCCGCCACCTCCCATCCGCCGAATGCCCAGCGTTGGAGCGTGACGGGTGGGCCGTCGGGCATCTGCTCGATGTCGGGGTCCGCTTCCACTGCGTCGCGTAGCAGCACCCGCAGCCACGGGGTCCGGTCGCCGTCGGCGGGGCTCGACAGCGGCAACCCGGTCTCGCTGCGGATCCGGGGCCACTCGGTGAGCAGGTAGTCCGAGGTGAGGCGCCGTCCAAGATCCGCGTCGAGGGAGGCATGCGAGTCGGGGGTACCGGCCGCCGCCTTCACCTGCGCGAGCAGCCACTGGACCACGGCCTCGGGCACCGGCGCGATGTGTTCGAGTCCCTGCATGCCGTCGAACCGCGATCCGTACTGCCGTACCGCCTCGGTGATGCCCCGGCGCGTGGACCTGGGCGTCGATTCTTCCCCGGATTCGCCCTGTGGCGATGTCAACCGCTGGTTCCCCCCTTCGTTTCCGGCGGTCCGCGTACCGGTTCACCGCCTGAGGGCACGACCGTTCGCAACGGCGGAGCGATGCGATCGAGGAATGCGCTACCCGCGCATGACAAATGCAGGAACAATTACCGGAGCGAAGAATTGCGCCGCAATGTCGAAGCCACCGGCGGCGCTATCGAGAAGCCGTCTGCGGCTTCGTCGTCAAGCTCAGCCGGTGGTGCCGCGGAACCGAAGGATTTCGACGGAGTGGCGTCGAATGGGACACCTGCTTGCACTCATGCCGACAGGCTAGGTCCGGCGGCGGTGCGATGTCAGCAAGTGTGATCCAATGCACCCGTTAACCTATAGGTTAAGTGGGAGTTGCGGACGCGCCTCGCCCCGTGGGGCGCGGCCGCAGCGGCCCCTACGCCGCCTGGAGTCCAGGGCGCTGGACGCCGATCGGGGCCGACCGCAGGCGGCCCCGGAGGGTGCGCGCGGCCGTGCGCAGTTCGCGCACCGTGTGCGCCACCGGCGCCTCGCGCAGGACCTCCGGCGACGCCAGTGCGTAGATCCGACGGTGCGGCCAGTTGGCCAGCGGCCGGACGCGCAGCCGACTGTCGAGGTGGGCCGAGATGGCCAGCTCGTTCATGAGGGTGATGCCGACGCCGCTGGTGACGAGGTTCTGGATCGTGACATGGTCGTCCGCGGTGGCCACCAGGCGGGGTGCGAAACGCGCCGCCGCGCAGGCGGCGAGGAAGCGGTCCCGCACCGTCTCCATGACCCACGGCTCGTCGGCGAGGTCGGCGAAGTCGACCTCGTCACCGTCGGCCGTCTCCCGGGCCAGCCAGTGGTCGGCCGGCACCACGACGCACCGGCGATCGGTCATCAGCGAGACGCGGCGCAGGCCGCGCTCCGCGTCGGCGGTGCCCTCGTTGCTCCAGTCGCAGAGCAGGCCGATCTCGATCTTGCCGGACCGCAGGAGCTGCGCGGCCTCGGGTGGTTCGACCTGCTGCACGACGAGTTGCGGTGCGGGATCCCCGCCGTCGTCAGGCGTGCTCCGGGCGAGTCGGTCCAGCAACGAGGGGACCAGGGTGGCGCAGCTGCTCCGGAACGCCCCCAGACGTACGGTGTCGGCCCGCTGCTCGCTCATCGCCCTGAGCTCGGACTCGGCGGCCGCGAGGGCGGTCAGCACGATCTCGGCGTGGTCGGCCAGTCGGCGGCCGGTCTCGGTCAACACGATTCCTCGTCCCGCCCGCATCACCAGGGGCGCCCGGGCGGCGCGTTCGAGAAGCCGCATCTGATAACTGATGGCCGGCTGGGA
This sequence comes from Micromonospora sp. NPDC023869, assembly GCF_055559695.1. Lineage (NCBI taxonomy): Bacteria > Bacillati > Actinomycetota > Actinomycetes > Micromonosporales > Micromonosporaceae > Micromonospora > Micromonospora sp. NPDC023869. Next base: position 109,638 of record NZ_JBVHKD010000017.1, on the reverse strand, counting down.
ATAGCCGAGTGCTTTGGCGGCGGCGGTGTACGAGCCGTAGCGTGCCACCTCGGCCAGGATGAGCAACTGATGCGTGTCCAACACGAGCTGAATCATAAAGACCACTTATGAATGCTCGGTGACGTTTTGATTGGACGTTCGGCAGCGTCGGCCCCGATGCTTTGTCCGCAACCGAAATCCGGCTGACCCTCGCTATCGGATGGGTGCCCCAGGTATCCGTCGGCGGCCCACGGCCGACCACGAGCGGCCGGCGTTCACCCACCCCCGAGTAGTTCCCGGACACACCCTCAGGAGAGACATAGTGGAACCGTCAACCGCCCTGGCCGCTCGCGGCCGACGCCGGCCCTCGGGTCGACGGGCAGTCGTCCTGGCCACCGCCGTGGCGCTGGCCACCGCCCTCGGCATGACGGCGGGGTGCAGCTCCGCCTCCCTGCCGGCACCGCCCGGGACCGCTGCCGCCGACGGGGGAGCGGGTGGCGAGTCGATCGAGAAGATCCTGGCCGACGCCCCCGTCGCCGATCCGGCCGATCTGCCGGCCGGTAGTCGGGCGGCCACCATCAAGCAGGCGGGCACCCTGCGCGTCGGCGGCACCGCCACCGCAGCCCTGTTCTCGCTGAAGGACCCGACCACCGGGAAGGTGTCCGGCTTCGACGCCTACCTGGCCCAGCTCCTGGCCAAGTACATCACCGGGACGCCGTCGGTCGAACTGGTCCAGGTGACGGCCCAGACCCGGGAGCTGTTGCTGCAGAACGACACCGTCGACGCGGTGCTCGCCACCTACACCATCACCCCGGCCCGGGCCGAGAAGATCAACTTCGCCGGACCGTACTTCAACTCGGGCACCTCCATCCTGGTGAAGAAGGCGGAGACCGGCATCACGAAGCCGTCGGACCTGGCCGGCCGGACGGTCGTGACCCAGGCCAACTCCACGGCGGTCAACACCCTCAAGCAGGTGGTGCCGGACGCGAAGCTGCTGCTGCTCGAGACCAACGACCAGTGCGTCCAGGCGCTTCGCCAGGGCCGGGCCGAGGCGTACGTGCTCGACCAGGCCATCCTGCTCGGCAACGCGCAGCGCGACCCGCAGGTCAAGGTCGTCGGTGAGCCGTTCACCGAGGACCCCTACGGAATCGGGCTGCCGCCCGGCGACGCGCAGTTCAAGACGTTCGTCAACGGATGGCTCACCAAGATCATCGAAGCGGGCCTGTGGGACCGGATCTGGAAGCTGACCGTGGGCACCGCGATCGAGGGCGAACCGCCGGCCCCGCCGGTTCTCGGCTCCGCCGCCGGAAGCTGAGCGCGATCCACGTGTCGTACGTGTCGGAGGTGGCTGGGTTCCCGCTGGTCGACGGCGTGCTCAGCCACCTCGGCCGGCTGGGAGCCGGCCTCCTGGTCACCATCGAGCTCACCGCGGCCTCGTTCGCGGGCGCCATGGTCCTGGGGACCGTGGTGGCGATCATGCGGATCGTGCCGGTGCCGCTGCTGAGGTTCTGCGCCGCGGTCTACGTGCAGTTCATGCGCAACACGCCGCTGCTGGTCCTGCTGGTGCTGTTCGTGTTCGGGCTGCCCGAGATCGGGATCCTGTACGACCTGTTCTGGACGGTCACCACCGCGATGGCGATGTACGGGGCGGCACTGATCGCCGAGACGATCCGGTCCGGCATCCGGACCGTACCGCCCGGTGAAGCGGAAGCGGCCCGGGCGTTGGGCATGACCACGGCACGCAGTCTGCGCCACGTCATCCTTCCGCGCGCCTTCCGCTCGATGGTCCAGCCGCTGGGCAACATCTTCATCGCCATCGCCCTGAGCAGTTCCCTCGCCGCGGCGGTCGGCGTCACCGAACTGACCGGTGAGACCGACCTGATCAACCTGGAGTTCGCCGACGCCGGTCCGACCTTCCTGGTCAGCACGGCGCTCTACCTGATCCTGACCCTGAGCATCGGCTTCGTCACCGGGCTGCTGGAGAAGAAGGTGGCGATCGAGCGATGAGCGTGTCCGAGCAGGCCCTGTTCGACCAGCCGGGTCCCCGGGGTCGGCGATGGATCCGGCTGGCGACCATCGGCACCGCCGTGCTCCTGGTCGGGCTGTTCTGGCGGGCGATCACCGAGTTCCACGCCCACGGCCAGCTCGACCCCGCCAAGTGGACGATCTTCGGGCAGTGGCCCGTGATGGCCTTCCTGCTCCAGGGTCTCGCGGCGACTCTCCTGGCCGCCGGGGTCAGCGCCGTCATCGCCGCGCCGTTGGGGTTGCTGGTCGCGCTCGGCCGGCTGTCCCGGCGGCGGGTCATCCGGTGGCCGGCGGTGGCGTACGTGGAACTGTTCCGCGCGGTGCCGATCCTCCTGCTGTTGTTCGCCTTCCTGATCCTGGCGCCTCGCTTCGGGCTGCGCCTCCCGATCTTCTGGCAACTGGTCGTACCGATCGTGGTCTCGAACGTGGCCGCCCTGGCCGAGATCTTCCGCGCCGGCATCCTCGCCGTCGACGCAGGACAGACCGAGGCCGGGCTCTGCGTGGGTCTGAGCCCGGCGGCCACCATGCGACTGGTGGTGCTCCCGCAGGCGCTGCGCCGCGTCGCCCCGGCGCTGGTGACGCAGTTCATCCGCCTGCTCAAGGAGAGCACGCTCGGCTACGTGGTGGGTTTCCTCGAACTGCTCCACGCAGGGCGGGTGCTCGGCGAGTACACGCACGCCCTCATCCAGACCTATCTCGTGATGACCCTCATGTTCGTCGCGGTCAACGCGCTGCTGTCGTGGCTCGCCGCGGTTCTGCAGCGGCGGAGCTGACCGCCCACCCTGACCCCGGGAGTATGCCCATGTGCCGTCTGTTGGGTGTGGTCGGCGCGTCCGCCGGTCGCCTGACCGATCTGCTCGCCACCGAACTGCCCGGATTCACCGAGTTGTCGGCCGAACACGGCGACGGCTGGGGCGTGGCCCACTGGCACGACGGTGAACTCCGCGTCGACAAGGAGCCGACGTCGGCCCACACCAGCGAGGGATTCACCGCCGCGCTGAGCCGGATCACCACCGATGCCGCCCTGCTGCACATCAGGCTGGCCAACCCCGGGTCACCGCTCGTCCTCGCCAACACCCATCCGTTCCGGTCGGCCACGGTCGCCTTCGCCCACAACGGTGACTTCTCCCCGGCCGACGCCGTCGACGATCTGCTCGAACCGGCGATGCGCGCAGCCGTGACCGGTACGACCGACAGCGAACGGTTCTTCCTCCTGGTCAGGCAGTTCCTGCGCCGCACCGACCCGGTGGCCGCGCTGAGTTCGGCAGCAGCCGAGGTGCGGCGTCGTGCCACCCGGTACAGCGGCCTCAACTGCCTGCTGCTCACCGAGCAGTCGCTGTTCGCCTACGCGGACCACGATCCGGACTCCGCTGTCAGCCGACGTCGCGGCCCCGGGTTCTTCCCCCTCAACTACCTCGTCGAACCCGATCGGGTGGTGGTCGCCTCGACCGGCTGGGACCAGCCCACCCCGCCCTGGCACCACCTGGACCAACGGCACGTGCTCGAGGTCCGCCGCTCCGACCTTCGGGTGTCCCGGCACCTGGCCCGGCCCGAACTACTCCCGGTCGCCGCCGCCGTGCGGGGTCCGAGCGGCATCCTCAGTGGCCCGTCGGCCTCGCCGCACGGGTGAACACCGTCAACGGCCGTCCCTCCACCTGATAGGAGAACCGGCGCTCCCAGCCCGCCCGCTCATAGAGTCGCGCTGCCGCCGCGTCGGGATGGGTGGCCAGCCAGGCAGGGTGATCACCGACCTGACGCGCCAGCAGGTCCCGACCCAATCCCCGTCCTCGATGTGCCGCAGGGACCATCAGCTCTGCCACCACCATCGCCGGTGCCACCAGCAGCGCTGCCACGTCCGGCGCTGCGGCCTCCCGCACCGCGATGTCGAACGCGTTTGCCGCCGGCAGTTCGGTCGGCGCGGGCCACCCGTACACGACGCCGGTGACCTCGCCGTCCTGCTCGGCGATCCAGCCGTACGCCCCCGGTTGCCCGGCATGCCGGGCGAGCCGGGTGGGGAAGTCCGCGATCTTCTCGGCCGGTTCGTTCCACGGCGGTGCCGCGAAGCACTCTCGGTAGATCGGATGGAGTTGTGCGACCGACTGCCGCAGCCCGACTCCGTCCACCTCTCTGAACACGAGGGACATTTCCACCACCTTATTGCCAAGAACTTGCAACTGCTAGACCGTGGCGGCCAATGTACGCGGCGATGATCCACAGGACAACCTGCGATGTCGGGATCCGACGGTCCACCCCGGCCCCGGCCTGCCCGGGAACCTGCTCGTCGGAGTCGAGGGTGACTGGGCAGAATGATCGGATGTCCGCCGAAGCCGCGCACGCCGCGGAGATCCTCGCCGCGCTCGCCGCCCCCGAGCGCCTGCAGGCGCTGGCTGAACTCGCCCGCCGTGGCGAAGACGGGCTCACCGTCAACCAACTGGCGCAGGCGCTGGACATCCCCGTGTCGAAGGCCGGAGCGGCCCTCGCCCGGCTCCACGCGATCGGTGTGGTCACCGGCACCGGCGTGTACCGGGCCCGGCTCGACGCCCTGCGCGAGACCGCCGCCGACCTGGACCGTCAGCAGCCGATCAGCCGTCTGCTCGTGATCTATCCGGAGCTGCGGAGCGTCTTCTCGCACGGCCGGCTGACCGCCCTTCCGCCGACCCTGTCGCGGAGGTGGGAACTGCTGGCCGAGATGCTGGTCCGCTTCCTCGACCTCGACGGCCCGTGCGACGAGGACGAGATCAACCGGCGGCTGGCTGCGGTGACCGACGACGTGGCCGGCGCGCGACGGATGCTGGTCGACGCCGGCTGGTTGGAACGCGACCGCGCCGGCACCACCTATGGCACGTCGCGCACGCTGCCTGCGCGCGAATCGTCCGCCTGATCGGACAACGCATAGACGTGCGGCCGGGACGGTGCTGTCCCGGCCGCACGGTGCGGATCAGATGTTGGAGATGCGGAACACCGTGGCGGCGGTGTCACCGCGCGCCGCACGGTCTCCGGCGGCCGCCGACTCCTCCGGGGTCGCCCCGCGAGCCATGGCCCTGGCCACGGCCGCGTTGCGCTGCTCTTCGATCTTCCGCCTACGCCGCTGGGTGAACCTGCTCCAGATAGACATGCAGAAGATCTTCCCGATCGCGCACCGACCAAACCGGTGCACGGGCGATCATCGGATCGCCCGTGCACCGTCGATGTCCGGGCGGGGTCAGGAGACCGCCACCACCGCGTCGTTGCCCGGCATCCGGGTCACGCTGGGCAGTTGTGGCGCCGCCTGTGCCGAACGACTGCTCACGCCGTTGGCCGGGCACATCGCGGTCAGCAGGAACGTCTGCCAGGCGACGTCGACCGGATGCGCGTCGGGCAGCCCGATCTGGAAGTGGCTGAGGTTGATCCCGGAGGAGACCTGACGCCCACTGTCCCGGCTGTGCAGTGAGTACGTCAGGTGACCGATGACCGCGCCGTCGTGACCCCAGAACTCGCCGCACGGGGTGGGCAGCGAATAGATGCCCAGACCGTAGCCACCGGCCTCCGGCAGTTCCGGCACCATCGGCACCCGGGTGAACATCTGGTCGAGGGTGGCCGGACGGAGTAGGTCACCACGGAGCAGCGCCCGGAAGAACGTGTTCAGGTCCGTCGTAGTGGAGATCATCTCGCCCGCCGCACCTCCCCAGCTCATGTTGAACTCGCTCATGTCGCGGACGCCGAAGGGGGCGAAGTAGGCGCCGCCGTGCGGGCCACGGATCGTCGGATCGGTGCCCGGGAAGGACGTACCGGTCAGCTTCAGCGGTCGCAGGATCCGCCGCTGCACCTCCGTCGCCGTACTGTTGCCGGTGACCGCCTCGATCAGCATTCCGGCCAGGACGTAGTTGGTGTTCGAGTAGCTGAACCGCTCGCCGGGTGCGTTGGTCGGCGGCATGGCCAGGCCCATGGCGACCAGCTCGGCCGGCGCGTACGTGGTGACCTGCATCCGGTCGATCGCCGCGTACGAGTCGATCATCGCGTTGGTGTAGTTGCCGATGCCGCTGGTGTGATTCAGCAACATCCGGACGGTGACCTGGGTGCCGAGTTCGCCCGGCACCACGTCGGGCAGCCGCTGCCCGATCGGGTCGTCCAGACCCAGCCGACCGTCGTCGACGAGCTGGAGCACGGTGGTGGCGACGAACGTCTTGGTGATGCTGCCGATGCGGTGACGCATCTGCGGCTGCATCGGTCGCGGCGTGGTCAGGAACGCCTGGCCGGCGGCTCCCTGCCAGTCGTGTCGGCCGTCGCGCACGGCGGCCAGCGCGCCGGGCACGCCGGCCTCGGGTACGGCCGCCAGCGCGGCACGCAGCCCGGTGCGGTCCAGCTTTTCGGCGGACGCCCCGGGCTGCGCCACGGCGGAGGCGGGTACGACAGCGATCGTGGCGACCAGCGTGAGGCTGGTGGCCACCACCTTCATTGTCCGAAGAGTGCGAGACATGGAAATAGGATCGATGTGTCCTGGTCGGAGTGCATCGTGCTCAGGCGCGAGATTCGCCTCCCACTGCGGAGTGAGCCGCATTCGACCAGCGACCTACCGCAGCACCACCGCCGCAGGTCTTGCGCATGACCCGCCACCCGGCCGGTACGGATGTCCCTGGACGGCGGGCGGTCGTCCCTGCCCTGCGGGACATCCCGTCCACCAGCCTCGGAACGGTCAGGTTCGATGTGGCCCGGCCCGTCCGGTCCCGGTCTTGGGAGGAACACGTGGTGACGACAGCGGCGAAAGGGTCGGGCAGACCGCCCGGCCGACACGGCAGGCCCACCGGCCGCCGGGGCACCCTCGGACGGTGGTGTGCCGTCGGGATCGCGGCGGTGCTGACCGTGACCATGCACCAGACTCCGGCGCGGGCGGTCGAGCAGGTGCCGTTCGACGAGCACACCGTGCACGGTGCGCTCTTCGCTGCCGTGGTGCAGCTCCACGACAACGGTGCCGCCGGGCTCACCGACGCCCTGCTCACCGCCGAACTGCTGGACTGGCGCACGGCGAACCCGAACGCCGACGCCGCCCAGGTGGCGGCACACGCCAACGGCACCCGCGCGGCCGTCGCCACGGTGGCGCCCGACGGCAGCGGGGAGGAGCGGTCCCGCTTCGCCCTGGCGATGGCCCTGCTCGCGCGGCTGGGGGAGACCCCGAGCAGCGGCGCGGTGCTCACCGGCCCGGCGCTGCGGCTCTTCCTGGACAGCACCGTCGGCGCCGAGGGCGCCAACGTCGTACCGGACATGCTGAACCTGGTCCGTGGCGGCTACCAGGACGCCGCGTGGAACGCGAAGTCCCGCGACGTCGTCCGCGAAACCTGGATGGAGCTGCACCGACGGGCCAAGGTGGACGACCCGCTGACCGTCGGGTGGGACGCCGCGTTCACCGGCCGCACCAAGACGGCGGTCCGCACCCCGGTGGACACGTTGCTGGCCACCCGCATCCACGAACCGCGTCCAGACGGCAACGCCGGCACGCTCGGCCACTACGTGCCGCTGACCGCCATCCGGGACGAGCGCGACGACCCGGCCGCCTTCCGCGCGTTGGTGCAGGACCGTGCCTACGCGGCGCTGGCCGTGCTGGACGCGGGCGGACGGGCCCGGGCCGACGAGGTGGTGGCCAGGGCGGCGACGTACCCGCTCAACGGCGACCCGAAGCCGACCTCGGCGGTCATCGACGAGGAGAAGCGCAAGACCGCCGAGAACAAGACCATCTTCGAGGGGCTCGGCTCCACGGTCAGCGTGCTCTCCACGGTGATGGGGTTCCACGACAAGAAGTTCGGCAAGCAACTGGAAACCATCGGCAAGGCGATCGTCACCTCGGTCACCGCCATCAACACCTACATGACCACCGTGCTCGGCCAGGGGCTGAGCACCGCCGCCATCGCCATGGGCACCGCGGTGCTCACCGGTAACCTGCTCGGCGCGGCGGTGAGCCTGATCGGTCTGTTCGCCGGTGGCGGGGACCCGAACGCCGCCGTGCAGGCCGAGATCGGCAAGCTCCGGGACCAGATCAACCGCCTGGCCCAGGGCATGGACCGGCGCTTCGACCGGATCGAGGCGGCGCTCGGTGAGATGTACGCCAACCTGGTCTCCCAGCTCGACGCGCTGACCCGGTCGCTGGACCAGGTTCACGCCAACCTGAGCCGGATCGCCACCCAGTTGCAGACCATCGAACGCAAGGTCGACGCGATGGCGCTCGCCACCCACGTGGCGTTGCAGAACATCGCCCGCGACCCGCTGAACACGGTCATCACCACCTACGTGCACCACAAGGAGATCACCGGGGAACCGATCCCGGACTACATCAACACGTACTTCCCGAAGGCCGAGTCGCCGACGTTCGAGTTCGCCACGCTGCGCGCCGCCGCCGAGGGCACCTTCACCGTCCCGGCCGGGACGAGCACCGCCGACCCGGTCTCGCAGCTCGACCTCTTCCTGCCCGAGGGCTCGATCAACTACCTGACCCAGTGGGCCGGTCAGCGGGTCGGCGGGGCCTGGACCACCGGACCGGTGGCCAACGCCGCCGCCTGGAAGACCGCCGCCCGCACCTACAACATCCTGCAACTACAGAACCCGCAGTACGCCAGGCGGATCGACACCGGGCGGGCCGAGGCGGTGGCGCTGGCCGGTGACGAGATCAACGAGCGGGTCCGGCAGTTCAGCGAGCCGACCGACGACGGGGCCACCAACCCGCTGTTCACCGCGCTGGTCGCCGACTACCGCACCGCCATGAACGGCTGGCGGGACCAGGTCGACAACGTCCGCCGCGCGGTGCTCTGGAACGGCAGCGACGCGATCCCCGAGTACGACATGTGGGGCAGCCCGGACCAGCAGATCGCCGCCGGGAACCGGATCAGCGAGACCGGCTCGATCGGTCCCTGCACCGGCACCCTCGGCAACCGTGCCGTCCCGGCGACCCTGCGGCACAACACCCTGCCGAACCCGTTCCAGTTGGCCGCCCACGGCCTGCCGCCGGCCCACCGTCCCTCCTTCACGAGCTGCTACGAGGCGCAGTTCGTCAACGTGGTGGAGAACGAGGGTCCCCGCTTCCACACCACGAGCGGGGACCTGCAGATCACCGTGCGGTCCCGGGTGAAGTGGGCCGGCGGGGACTGGCAGCAGGTCCGCAGCGCCACCCGGGTCTTCCCGATCGGCGTCTACTGCTCCTGGAACGTCCGTTCTCAGGTGCCCGACGGCTACTGCTACGACGAGCGCAAGTTCCTCGACGAGCGGTGGAACACCACCTATCGGACGGCCTTCGAGTCCGCCGCGATCCCGACGGTCGACGCCCAGACGGCGACCGCCCGGGCCAAGGCCGCCAGCATGCTCGCCGGCCGGCAGAAGTACTTCTACCGGGTGATGCTGGCCGGCTCCGGCACCGCCGCCCCGGACCCCGGCACCTGGGACTCGGCCAAGGCGCTGTGGCAGCAGGGCAAGAAGGTCTCCAACGCGCTGCGACTGCTCCAGGCGTACACCGAGTTGGGTTGGGGTTCCGCCCTGGAGTCCGACGACGGCCTGCGCGGTCTGCTCTTCGGCAGCCACGGCCTACCCGCCGACTGGGCCCGGCCCCGCAGCGACGCCGACCAGTCCGCCAACCGGCACCTGCACAACGCGATGGCGCAGGCGATGGCGAACTACGCCGGCTGCACGCAGGTCGACGGCTGGGACCCGTGCGGCGGCGACCAGTCCGGATTCAACCCCCTGGCCAACCAGGGCCAGTACGGTGCCGGCTGCCCGCAGGCGACGAGCGGGGCACCTCGTGACCCGCTCAGCGCCTGCCTGTTCGGCGCCGCCGAGCTGCGGGCCAACCAGCTCGCCGCGCGATACAGCCACTGGTCCGGGCGGGTGGACGCCGGAGCGCACGTCGAAGGACTGCCGGACGTCACCGCCACGGTCGACATGACCCGCGCGGCCAGCCGGGCGATCCGGTTGGGCTGACCGGGCGGGCCACGATCCCGCCGACCCGGGACATCCGCCCCGGGTCGGCGGGACACCCGCCGCGCGACGATGGGCAGGTCGGACCTTCGCCGACGAACGCGACACCCGCGGCAGTCGCACTGTGGACCTCCGCGCGTGTCTACGCTTCGCGTGATCCTGAGGAGACCACCATGACCCTGCCCACTCGTGAACCGGACCGCGCCTCCGCCGACACCGACCCGCGCATCGTGCTGGTCGCCGGCGACGACACCTTCTGCCACGTCTACCGCAACCTCGCCGAACTACTCGACGAGCAGAGGCACTACGACAAGCTCGACGGCCCGGTGGAGTTCTTCGACCCCACCGGACGGCAGTTGATCCCGGTCTTCTCGCAGGACTGGCAGTTGGTGGAACTGCACCCGTCGCCCCGCCCGGCCGCGCCGGAGATCCTGCGCGAACGGTTCAAGGCGGTCCTGGCGCACGTCGAGCGGTTCGTCCGGGAACGCCCGCAGGTGCTCGGCGACCACCGGATCGACGTCGAGGAGGTGCTCTCCGAGCTACCCGACTGCGACGCTCCGAACTTCACCGACGTCGTCGACGCGTTGCCGTGGCACTCGCACGGCCATCGAGGCAATCTGCTGCACAACGCCATGCACGCGGCGGGCTGGGCCCGCTGACCCGACACCTTCCCGACCCGTCCCGGAGGCTCCCTTGTCGCGGACCCCGCCACCAGTGACCGTCCGCCGTCGGGCCCTGGCGGTGGCGGGGACGGCCGTCGCGCTGCTCGTGGTGATCGGCCACCTGTGGAGCCGGGACGCCGCGGCCCAGGGCCCGGTCGCGGTGACCGCCAGCATGGCCGCCGCGTTCACCGCGCTCGGCACGCTGGTGCTCGCCGGTGTGCCGGGCCATCCGGTCGGTCGACTGATGACCGCGGCCGGACTCACCGCCGCCGTCGCGGCCCTGTCGCTGAGCTGGACCGGGATCACTCCGGTCGCCTGGGTGGGGCAGTGGCTCTGGTGGCCGCCGTACGGACTGGTCATCCTCGCCCTGCTGGTCTTCCCCGACGGCCGGCTGCCGGGACGGCGGTGGCGTCCGGTCGCGTACCTGATCGTCGTCACCACCGCCGTGGCCACCGTGGCGTTGGCGGTTGCCGCGCTCAGCGACCCCCGCCGGCTGCTGCTCTCGGCCGAGCCGGCCGCCACCGCCCAGGCCCGTACGCTGGTGCAGATCGCCCTGCTGGCGATCGGCGTCGAGGTGCTGGCGCTGCTGGCGGTGCTCTGCTCGCTGGCCGTGCGCTGGCGTCGCGCCACCGGTGAGACCCGCCAGCAGCTGGCCTGCCTGCTCGCCGCCGCGGCATTGTTCCTGCTCGGACTCGTGCTCGACGCGCTCAACCTCTCCGGGGCCTGGGTCCTCATGGTGATCGCCATTCCCGGGGCGATGACACTCGCCGTGCTGCGCTACCGGCTCTACGGCCTGGAACAGGTGATCAACCGCACGCTGGTGTGGCTGGTGATGAGCCTGCTGCTGATCGTGGCCTTCGTCTCCACCGTGAGCCTGCTGCGTGACCTGGTGCTACGCGGCGACACCTCCAACGCCTCGCTGGTCACCACCGGACTCATCGCGGTGACTTTCGAGCCGTTGCGGCACCGGGTGCAGCGCGGCGTCAACCGGCTGCTCTACGGCGAGCGCGACGAACCGTACGCGGTCCTGGCCCGCCTCGGGGACCTGCTGGAACGCACCGTCGAGCCGCAGGCCGTGCTGCCGCTGCTCACCCGGACCGTCGCCGGCTCCCTGCAGGTGCCCTACGTCGCGGTCGAGCTGACCGCCGACCACGACCCGGACCGGCCGCCGAGGGTGCACGCCGAACACGGCCGGCCCACCGGTTCGGTGGAACGGTTCGACATGGTCACCCACGGCGAGCGCGTCGGCTCGCTGGTGGTGGCACACCGTACCCCCGGGACCCGCTTCACCTCCGTCGAGCGACGCCTGCTCAGCGACGTCGCCCTGCACGCCTCGGTGGCGGCGGCGACCGCACGGTTGATCCGTGACCTGCGGGCCTCCCGCGAGCGACTGGTCACGGCGCGGGAGGAGGAGCGGCGCCGGCTGCGTCGCGACCTGCACGACGGGCTCGGTCCCACCTTCGCCGGCATGTCCATGCAGGTACGGGCCGCCCGCAAGCTCGCCACCGACCGGCAGCGACTGGTCGGCATCCTCGACGGGCTCGCCGAGGACCTCCGGACCTGCACCGCCGAGGTACGCCAACTGGTCGACCAGTTACGTCCACCCGCCCTGGACCGTGGGCTGGAATCGGCCCTGCGGGCGGAGTGCCAGCGCTTCGACGGCCCCGGCCTGTCCGTGCGACTGCGGGTGGAGGACGAACTGGACCGGCTGCCCGCCGCCGTGGAGGTGGCGGCGTACCGGATCGTCGGCGAGGCCCTGGCCAACGTGGCCCGGCACGCCCAGGCCACCACCTGCGACGTGGTGGTCCGCCGGGGTCGCGCCCTCGTCGTCGAGGTGAGCGACGACGGTGTCGGTGTCCGCGCCCGCCGCCCGGGTGGCGTCGGCCTGGACTCGATGCGCGAGCGCGCCGCCGAACTGGGCGGCGAGTGCGACCTGGTCGACCGTGAACCGCAGGGCACCCTGGTACGGGTACGACTGCCGTTCCAGCCGGTCGCGTCGGCCCCCGTTCCGGTGGACGAACCCGGCTGACACCATGAGGCGGGCCGGTCGAGGCGGTCGGGCCGGAAGTGGGGCGAGGAGATGTCCGGACAGGGCCGGGTGCTGATCGTGGACGACCATCCGGTGGTCCGCCGTGGACTGCGGATCATGCTGGAGGGGGAGGGCTGGGTCAGCGCGGTGCTGGAGGCCGCCACCTGCGCGGAGGCGATCCGTCTGGTGATGACCGAGCCGGTCGACGTGGTCGCCATGGACGTCGGTCTGCCCGACGGCGACGGTGTCGAGGCCACCCGCCGGATCGTGCGGGACCGTCCGGCCACGGCAGTGCTCATGCTCACCATGGCCGACGACGACGAGGTGGTGAGCCGGTCGTTGCACGCGGGCGCCCGGGGGTACCTGCTCAAGGACACCGACCCCGACGTGATCGTCGACGCGCTGCGCACCGTGGCCGGCGGTGGCCTCGTACTCGGCCCCCGCGTGGGCCCTCGGGTGCTGGCCGACCTGCAACGCCGGCCGGTGGAGCTGCCCGCACCGTTCGACCAGCTCACCCCGCGCGAACGGGACATCCTGCGCTACCTGGCGGCCGGCGAGAGCAATGCCCGCATCGCCCGCCGGGTCGGGTTGAGCGAGAAGACGGTCCGCAACCAGCTTTCCGCGGTCTTCGCCAAGCTCGGGGTCTCCGATCGGGTTCAGGCGGCTCTCCTCGCCCGCGACGTCGGTCTCTGAGAGCCGTCTTCGGCAGCGGACGAGACCCGACCGAGGTTACTCAACCAGTTGGTTGACAATCATCGGGGCGCCCTGCGATGCTCAGCCGAATAGTTGAAATGGCAGTTCAGCTTGCTTGTCGACGTTGCTGCGAAGGAGAGCGCCACCATGACCGCCAGCACCCGTGAGACCCGGATCGTGGCCGACCCCACGGTCCCTCAGGTGATCATCACCCGCGAGTTCGACGCCCCGCCCGACGCGGTGTTCCGAGCACACGCCGATCCCGAGTTGTTCGCCCGCTGGATCGGTCCGCGAGGCATCACGACCGTGATCGACACGTGGGACTGCCGGAGCGGCGGGTCGTACCGCTACGTCCAGCAGACCGAGGGGTTCGAGGGTGGGTTCCGGGGCTGCTTCCACGACGTGCGGCCGGGTGAGCTGATCGTCCAGACCTTCACCTTCGAGGGGATGCCCGACGGCGTCGCGCTGGAACGACTCTCCTTCGAGGACCTGGGCGGGCGTACCCGGCTGACCGCGACCGCTCTCGTCGACTCGTTCGAGGACCGTGACGCGTTCCTGGCCTCGGGTATGGAGACCGGGGTCCGTGAGGGTTACGAGCAGCTCGATGAGCTGCTCGCCGGGCAGGGCGCATGACCATTCGGCGGCGGGCATGAGCGCGGACACGCTGTCGCCCGTCTTCTCGGCCCTGGCTGACCCGACCCGCAGGCGGATCGTGGCCCGGCTCGCCGCCGGGGACGCCACGCTGACCGAGCTGGCCGAGCCGTTCGACATGAGCCTCCAGGCCGTGGCCAAGCACCTCGCGGTGTTGGAGGACGCCGGCGTGGTGACCCGTGGCAAGGACGGGCGTCGCCGGCCCGCCCACCTCGAAGTGGAGGTCCTGGACCTGATGGCCGGGTGGATCGAGCGGTACCGCCAGCGGGCCGAGGAGCGTTACCAGCGTCTCGACGAGGTCCTCGCCGCGATGCCGGACGCCGAGGTGACGTCCGAGCCCGGCCGCGACGGGCACTCCGGCGTCAGCTCAACGTGAAGGTCACGTCGTCGACGTCGAAGGTCGTGACGCCGTTGCCGGCCGTCTCGCTGGCGAGGAAGCTGACCGTCGCGGTGCGCTCGACCGTCGCCGTACCGCTCGACATGGTGTACTCCCGCCACTGCGCTCCGCCGTCGAAGGCCAGCGAGAACCTCGTCTTCGGCGGTATCCCGGTGACCGCCAGCCCGACGTTCAGGTAGTCGCTCCGGCTGGTCTCCGTGGTCGTGGTCCGGACCCAGAAGCGGACCGTCAGGTCGCAGTCGGCCGGCACGGTGACGGTGGTACGCAGTAGATCCGACCGGGTCACGTCCAGCCCGGCGAAGGTGGCGTAGGCGCGGCCGGCGTGTGCGGGCCGCGCCGCGTCGCCGAGCACGACGATGCGGGGTCCGGCCGTCCAGCCGGTGGTGCCGCGTTCGAACCCCGGATTGGCGTGGATCTGCCCGGCGCAGGGCGCGTCGGTCGGCGGCGGACCGGCGGGCGCGCTGCCCGTGGCCAGGAACAGCAGGGCCGCAGCCGAGACGGTGGTGACGAAACCCCTCATGTGTCCTCCCCGTGGCAAGACATCTATACAAATCGACTTTGCTCGATGCTGTGCGGAGCGTCAAGCCCTTCCCGGATCGGCTCCGAGGTCGGTGTCCCGCTCAGCCGCTTACCGCGAGATCGGCCACCTCGGCGGCACATCCCCAGGACAGGGTGACCCCGGCCCCGCCGTGGCCGTAGGCGTGCACGAGCCGGCGTCCGGGGCCGGCCGACGGGTCCAGCTCGACCCGGGGGCCGCCGTGCCGGGCCGGACGCAGGCCGATCCGTTCGCCGAGCACCAGGGCGTCGGCGAGTTCCGGCACGAGGGCGACGCAGCGCCGTCGGATCGCCAGCGCGGTGTCCGGGTCGGGCGCGGTGTGCCCCACACCCGGCTGGTACGTGCCGCCGAGAACCACGTCGTGTCGGCGCGGGTGCACGTAGGTGATCCCGGCCGGGTCGTCCTCGTCGCGTACCGAGACGGTCAGGCCCGGGTTCGCCACCAGCACCAGGTGCCCGCGTACCGGGTGCACGGCCGGGTCGGCGGCGAGCCGACCGGCGGCCAGGCCGGTCGCGTTCACGACCGTCGGCGCGAGGTCGAACGCGTCGGTGAGCCGGTCCACCCGGTGGCGCACCAGCCGCCCACCGTCGGCCTCCAACCGCTGCCCGAGCCAGTCCAGGTACGGCGTCATCTCCACCGTCGGCGCGGTGAACCGCAGCACTGCGGTGTACGGCGGCGTCGCCGGCTCCGCCACCAGGTCCGCGCACGCCGCCGACCACCAGGGCGGCCCGGTGTACGGACCGCGCAGCAGCATCCGGGTCGGCCGGTCGACCACCCCCGGCACGCCGTCGGCCGCCTGGCGGCTCAACTCGATCCGGGTCCGGCGTGCCCAGTCCGACACCCGTGGATCCTCGTCGGTGTGGCTGGGATACCAGACCGCGGCGGCCACCGCCGACACCGTGTCCGCCGGATCGTCCGCCGACAGCACGGTCACCCGTGCCCCGCGTCGCGCCAGGGTGACGGCCACCGTCATCCCGACGATCCCGCCGCCGACCACCACCACGTCCGTCGCTGCCGTCACCGTTCGCTCCCGTCCGTCGTACCGCCTGTCTCGAATCGTGGCGGCGACGCCGCGGCGACGTCCAAGACGACATGGGGCACTCGGCGATAAGCGGCGCTTATGGTGGCTGCATGTCCGACGTGCCGGTCCGGGAAGCCTGGTCTGACCTGCGCCGACTGCGGTATTTCACGGTGCTCGCCGAGGAACTGCACTTCACCCGGGCCGCCGCGCGGCTGCGCGTCGCCCAACCCGCGCTCAGCCAGCAGATCCGCGCGCTGGAACGTCAGCTCGGCGTGCCGCTCGTGCACCGCACCAGCCGGGGCTGCACGCTGACCGAGGTGGGCGCGCGGGTCGCCGACGAAGCCGCGCGGCTGCTCGCCGAGGTGGACGCGGCGACCGCCCGCATCCGGGGCCTGGCGGGCGGACGGGGCGGCCGGCTGCGCCTGGCGTACACCCGCTCGGCGCGCGGCGGCCGGGTCGACGACCTCGTGGCCCGGTTCCGGGCCGCCCACCCGGAGGTCGAGGTGGTCCCGGAGACGGCCTGGACGGCACCGAACGTGGCCGGACTGCTGGCTGGTCGGCTCGACGCGGCGTTCGTCCGCCCGCCGCTCGACGAACCGGCGCTGGCCTGCCGGACCGTCGACACCGAGGAACTGCTGCTGGCGCTCCCCGCAGGGCACGCTCTCGCCGCCGGTCGCCGCCGGATCAGCCGGGCCGAGGTGGTCGACCTGCCGGCCGTGATGTGGCCCCGGGAGAACGGCCCCGGAATGTTCGACCGGACGATCGCACAGGTCTGGCCGCACGGCGGCTTCCGGCTCGTCCGGCAGGAGCCGGACGACGAGCAGCTGCTGCGGGCGGTGGCGCACGGCGACGTGGTCGCGGCAGTCCCGGCCGGTCGGGCACGCGCGCTGCGGATGCGCGGGGTACGTCTGCGTCGTTTCACCGCCCCGACACCCACCGTGGACGTCGCCCTCGCATGGCCCCGGGACAGCACGAACCCGGCCCTGCACAGGTTCCTCGCACTGCTCGGCCAGCCCTGAGCCCGCCGCCGTCGCCCTGCGGCAGGGCCTACGGCACGCTGCAGGTGTAGAGCACCGCGGTCAGCATGCCGAGCGAGCCGGTGACCTGTGTCGACGTCCAACCGCCGGGTCCGTTCGCGACCAGTCGGAAGGTGCCGCTGCCGATGGAGAGGAGCCCGCCGGGGACGGTGACGCTGGTGGCGGTGGAGGCGAGTGTCCCGCCGCCGGTGAAGCTGCCGGACAGCGACCACGTGAAACCGCTGCGGGTCAGGCCCCCGACGGGCAGTGTCCAGGTGAAGGTCGGCGGGGTGAGCGCACCCGCGCTGCACTGGAGGTTGGTCGGTGGGCTGACGATGCCGGCCTGGAGCGTGCCCCGGGCGTACTCGGTGTCGGTCCACGCCGCCAGCGTCGACCGTGGCGGCGCGAGCACCCCGACGGTGAAGGCGAGGACCAGGGCGGCCGTACCCGCGAGCCACCGGCACCCGACCTGTGTGGTGGCTGGTCGAGCCGGCCTCCACCGACGCCTCACGGTTGCTCCACCCGGACCCGACGCCTGCGTACGGCGAGTACGAGCAGCAGGCCGGCGAGCAGCGCACCGGCCCCGACGGCCAACGGCGTCCGCAGGTCGGGCCCGGTGCGCGGAAGCGGGCCGACCGTGCCGCCGGCCGAGGCCCGATCACCGAACCCGGTCGCGGTGACGACCAGGTCCGCCGACCCGGCGGCTGTCGCGCCGGCGAGCAGGCTCGCGGTGACGAGGACCCACCGTTGCTGGTCGGCGCGCATCGCGTCGATGGTGATCGGCGCCGTGGTCAACCTGGTGGCCGGACCGTCCGCCAGGACCTGTTTCTCCTGGCCGGTGGGGCAGGCGCCCTTCACCCACCGCTGCGGGCAGACGGCGGCCGTCACCTGGAGTCCGTCCGGCCTGGCGGCGAGCGGGCCGGAGGCCGACAGCGAGATGGTCACCGTGCCCGGCTGCGGCGCGTGTGCCGAGACGCCCACCTGCCAGGGCACCGGTTCCTCCGGCGCCATGGTGGTCATCCGCGCCTCGTCGCCGATCGAGACCAGGGTGAGGTACCGGCTCCGGATGACCTCCTCGGTCGGGTCGGCGCGGGCCGGGCTCGGTGCCGCCAGCACCGCAGCGGCGACACCGGGCAGCACCGCCACGGCCAGGAGAAGGCATCGCAGGGTCGAACTCGGGTGCGCGCCAGTCTGGCGATCCGGTGTCGCCCCGTCCGGCCCCGGCCGCCGATGGCGAGACGGTGGCCGAGGCTCGCTGCGCGGCCAGAAGGCCCAGGTCACGATCGCGGCGGTGCCGATCGTGATCGCGCTCATCGCGTACACGTTCGACACCGCGCGGACCGCGTATCCGAGCCGGGGCGCCGACCACTCGACCAGCCGTACGTGGGTCACCGCGTATGGAGCGGTGTCGTTGGAGTCGTTCGCGTCCCCGCGCAGGGTGAGCAGGCGCGTGGACCCGCCCCCGTCGGCGATCTCGACCACCCGGTGGGTGATCGGCGCCAGCGGCGTACGGTCGATGGTGACGACGTCTCCCACGGCGACCTCGGACGCGGGGATCTCCCGCACCACCGCCAGGGATCCGGCGGGGATGCTCGGGCTCATCGACCCGGTCTTGAACAGGATGAGCGAGATGTCGAAGAAGAACGCCAGCGGGACGAGGACGACGCACACCGTCCCGCCCACGGCGAGCAGGGTCAGCGCCAGGTCGCCGATCCTCGCGAGGAGTCGACGCCGCTGACGTACTGGTCCCACCATCCGACCGGTCCTTTACGTAGACGTGGCAGTGAATTCCCAGGTGACCGCACCGGTGGTGCCCTGGTACGCGTTGCCGGCGCCGGACTGCACACGTGCCTCGAAGCAGAACCGCAACTGAGGTGTCGCGCCGGCCGGCGTGGTGATCACCGACGACACCGGCGACCCGGGGACCGAAGTGACGCCCAGGTAGCTGGGCCCGACGATCCACGTCGGCGTACCGGTGAACGCGGCGGCCGCGCAGGTGGTGCTGACGGTGGCGGTCCGCACCACGCGGTACTCCAGTACCGGCAGCAGGGCACCGGCGTTGTTGGACGAACTGGTCAGCGCGACCGTGCCGCCGACGTTCGTCGTGGTCGTCGTCCTGATATCGAGATAGGCGTAGAACGAGACCGAGGGGGACATCGCCGTCGCGTTGAACGCCAGCGATGCGGCGTTGGCCGCCGGGGTGTTGCTGCCCCAGTTGGTGGTCGCGGTCCGCGACTCGGTGCCGAAGACACTTGCCGCGAACGAACCGGTGCCGTACTCGCCGTCGGTCCACGCGGCGAGCGTGGACGTCGTGCCCAGGCCGAGAACCAGGGCGCCGGCGAGTACGGCACGGGTCCGGCGGAGCCGTGGTGTCCCGGCCGGCGTGCGACGGTTGACCACGGCCACCACCTACACGGATTCGGCGAGGAGCTGCCAGGTCTCCGTGACCGACGTGCCCTGCACCAGACCGGCGTCCGCCGTGACGACGAAGCACAGGAACACCGGAGCGCCGGGTGTCGTGGGCGGAGTGCCCTGGGTCAGGTTGAACGACACCGCGCCGGCCACCGAGTCGAGCGCGGTGCCCTCGGCCACGATCCAGGTCGGAGTCGTGGGTGTCGGAGCACAGTCGCCGAACGTCGGGACGGTCGCGATCCCGTAGGTGAGGCCGGCGAAGGCGGGCGGTGCGGGGGTGGCCGACGCCACCGTGACGGTCGCGTCGTACGTCGTCGCCGCGGTCAGGCGCACCGCGAACGGTGCGGCGACCACGTCGTCCGGGCTCATGTTGTCGAAGCCCGTGCTGAACGCCAACGCCGCCGCCGTGCCGGCGGTCGGGTGCTCGGCGTAGGTGGTGCCGTCCGTGCTGCCCTCCATGCTGAAGCTACCGGCGGTGAACGTGCCCGAGGCGTACTCGGAGTCGTTCCAGGCGGCGAGGGTGATCGTGCCGCCGAGGCCGAGCGCGAGCCCGCCGGCCAGGATCGCCTTGAGCTTGCGACGACCTCCTCGACTGCTCGACTCGCCCGTCGTCATCCCTGTCGGTCCAGTCAACTTGTCCTCCTCGTGCATCCCCGTTGGCGTGCTGTCACGCAGGGACACGATAAAGCTCCAATACGGACAAGTCGGGCATAAACTCCGAAACTTCACGGAGGTGTATCGACCAGCATCAAGTAAATCGAATTCGTTTCGCGATGCCGCTAGCATCGCCGGATGGCAACACGGCTCGTACAGATCAACATGAAGGCCCGGGACGACTCCGCGCTGGGCGGTTTCTGGGCGGAGACACTCGGCTGGGGGATCTCCAGCGAGGAGCCCGGCGTCACCAACCTCGAACCCGAGGGCGTCGCCTATCCCGACCCGATCGCCGTCTTCGTCGACCTCGTCGTCTCCTCGGAACCCAAGACGGTGAAGAACCGCGTGCACCTCGACCTCGCCACCACCTCGGCGGACCACCACGCCGAGACGGTCGCGCGCCTGAAGGATCTCGGCGCCACCCTCGCCGACGTGGGACAGGGCGACGTTCCGTGGACGGTCATGGCCGACCCGGAGGGCAACGAGTTCTGCGTCCTGGACCCCCGACCGGCCCACCGGGACGTCGGACCGGTCGCCGCCGTCGTGGTCGACTGCGCGGACCCGCGCGCCATGGCCGACTTCTGGAGCACCGCCATGGACTGGCGTCTGCACGAGGTGACCGACCGCCGAGCGGTCCTGCGCTCCGCTGCGGACGTGGGTCCGTACCTGCAGTTCCTGCGTACGCCCGACGTGAAGACCGGCTGGAACCGGGTCCACCTCGACGTCCGCCCGTACCCCGGTGACGACCCGCAGGGCGAGGCGGCCAGGCTGCGGGCTCTCGGCGCCACCACCGTGGACGTGGGCCGCGACGATCTGCCGTGGACGGTCATGGCCGACCCGGAGGGCAACGAGTTCTGCCTCCTCGCCCCCGGCTGACGCACCCTCGCGCCGTCGGTCAGTGGCCCGCCGGCTCCCAGCGGTCCCGGTGCACCGCTGCCCGCAAAGGACGGCGCTGCCGCCAGCCGTGTCGTTCCAGGTCCGGCACCTGCTCCAGGTGGGTGACCGGACCCAGGCACAGCCAGGCAACCGGGCGGACAACCGCCGGGATCCGCAGCAGGTCCTGCACGAACGGTTCCCGGTAGAACGACACCCAGCCCACGCCGAGCCCCTCGGCGGTGGCCGCCAGCCACAGGTTCTGGATGGCCAGGCACACCGAGTACAGGCCAGCGTCGGCGATGGCGTGCCGACCCAGCACCGCCGGGGAGCCCCGGTCCGGGTCGTACGTCACCACGACCGACAGGGTCGACTCCCGCACCCCGTCTATCTTGATCCGGCCGAACCGGCGCGCCTCCTCCCCGTCCAGGGTCGCGGCGAAGACGTCCCGCTCCTGCTGCACGTGGCGGTGGAACTCCGCCCGCAGCGCGGAATCGCGGACCAGGATGAAGTCCCACGGCTGCGACAGGCCGACGCTGGGCGCGGCGTGCGCGGCGGCCAGCACCCGATCGAGGACCTCGGCCGGGATCGGCGCGCCGGTGAACTCACCCCGTACGTCCCGGCGGGCGTGGATGACCTCGTACACATCGTCGAACATGGGCAGGCTCCCGCTGCGCTCCAGGCCCTGCCCTCACGGCAGGGCAACCAGGCGCGAGGCCGGTCTTCGGACTTCCGGATCGTCACCTCACCGCCCGCCTTCCCGGCCCGGGCAGGGCCAGTGGCTGCGCGTGACGCGCGTGGGCGGCAGCTCCCCGGTCACCGCGGCGGGCCCGTGCCGGACTCTCACCGGCTTCCCGATTCTCCCCACCACGGGTGGGGCACCTCGCAACAGTTCGTGCCGCCGAGCACCCTACCGGACACCGTCTTCCGTCGGCGCTGTCGAAAGATCGAGTCACTAGTCTCGGTGTCGTGACCTCCGAGACCAGGCCCCTGCGGCAGCTCACCCTGGACCAGCTCCGGAAGCGGACGAGCGAGAAGTGGCGCGCCTACCCGAGCGACGTGCTGCCGATGTTCGTGGCGGAGATGGACGCGCCGCTGGCCGGGCCGGTCGTCGACGCGATCACCGAGGCCGTACGGCGCGGCGACACGGGCTACCCCGCCGGCACCGACTACGCCGAGGCGCTCGCCGAGTTCGCCCGCGACCGGTGGGACTTCGACGGCATCGCCGTGGACCGCACCACGATGGTCCCGGACGTGATGAGCGGCATCCTCGAGGTCCTCGACGTGACCTGTGGCCCGACCGATGCCGTCGTGGTCAACTGTCCGGTCTACGCGCCGTTCTACCAGGTGGTGGGGCGTACCGGTCGCCCCATCCAGGAGGCCCCGCTCGGCGCGGACGGCCGGATCGACATGACGGTCCTGGACGACGCCTTCCGGCGCGCGGCACGTCGTGGCTCCCGGCCCGCGTACCTGTTGTGCAGCCCGCACAACCCGACCGGCACCGTGCACACCGCCGACGAACTCGCCGAGGTCGCCGCGCTGGCGGGCCGACATGGTGTGCGTGTGGTGGTCGACGAGATCCACGCGCCGCTGGTGCTGGCCGGGGCGAGGTTCACGCCGTACCT
Source organism: Micromonospora sp. NPDC023869 (assembly GCF_055559695.1). Lineage (NCBI taxonomy): Bacteria > Bacillati > Actinomycetota > Actinomycetes > Micromonosporales > Micromonosporaceae > Micromonospora > Micromonospora sp. NPDC023869. The sequence continues at coordinate 87,113 of NZ_JBVHKD010000017.1, read as the reverse complement.
GAGCGTGTCGGGCGCCGAGAACGGCTTCTCGGTGATCTCCGCGTCCAAGGCGTGGAACCTCGCCGGTCTCAAGGCCGCCGTCGCCGTCGCCGGACCCGCCGCGGTCGACGATCTCGCCCGCATCCCCGCCTGGGTCAACGAGAGTCCCAGCCACGTCGGGGTGCTGGCCCATGTCGCCGCCCTCCGGGACGGCGGCGGATGGCTCGACACCCTCTTGGCCGATCTCGACGAGAACCGTCGTCTCCTCGCCCGGCTGCTGGCCGAACACCTCCCGACGGTCCGATACCGGCCCGGCGAGGGCACCTACCTGGCCTGGCTCGACTGCCGCGCCCTCGGTCTCGGCGACGACCCCGCCGCGACCTTCCTCGATCGCGGCCGAGTGGCGCTCAGTCCCGGCCCCGTCTTCGGCACCGGGGGAGCGGGACACGCGCGATTCAACCTCGGCACCACCCCCGAGCTGATCACCGAAGGTGTGCGGCGGATGGCCGAGGCGCTGACCTGACGCCGGTGCCACTGCCGGCCCGTTCGCACCGCACGCCGGGATTGCTACTGTGGTGAACATGTATGCACCGGAGGATCGCACCGCCAAGGCGATCATTCGGGACACCGCCCTGGAACTCTTCGGCGAACAGTGGCCGGCGGCCGCGTCGCTCAAGCAGGTGGCAGAGCGCGCGGGAGTCTCGCAGTCGCTCATCATCAAGCACTACGGGTCGCGTGAGGGCCTGGTCGCCGCCGTCGACGCGCACGTGCTGGGCGTGTTGGGCAACGCACTGGAGGCACTCGCCGAGACAGCCGGTTCCGGCCCGCCCGACCGCTTCCTCGCGTCGGCCGACGCGCTGTCCTCCCCGTCGGCCACCCGGTATCTCGCGCACCTGCTCGTCGGCACCACGTCGCGCTCGGTCGAGGCGTACCGGATGCTGCAGGGGTTCGCCGACTCGCTCCTGCGCCGGATGGCCGACGTGGGCGCGGTCGCCCCGGACGTGGACCGGGCACAGCTCGCGGTCGTGCTGCTGGCCCACGAGCTCTCCATCATCCTGCTGCGCGACCGCATCACCGACGTGCTCGGCACCGATCCGATGGGTCACGACGGCCTGCGGCGCTGGTGGGAGACCATCGACCGGCTGTACTCCGGCACCGCGATCCAGGACCCCGTTCCGTCCGACGGCTGAGTGCCGCCTGCGGGTGGGGCTGCTCCATGGGGCCCTGAACAGCCCCAGCTCGACGGGTGCACAAATGTTCACTATGCTGAGCGATAGTTCATCAATCGTCTCCGAGCGAACGGCGGCCATGCCCACGACCACGTCCCCGAGTCCGCCGCGCGGTCCGGTCTCGCGGCTCAACGACCTGCTCGTCGCGCCCGGGGCCACGCGGGCGGAGAGTCGGCTCAGCTACCTCACCGCAGGTGTCGGCGCGACCGTCGCCGGGGCCGTGGGTGCCGCTGCCGGCTACCCGGTGCCGATCGTGCTCCTGCTGACGGTGCTCGGGTTCGACCTGTTCGGTGGTGCCGTCGTGAACGCCACCGTGTCTGCATCGAGGCGGTTCCACACCGGACCCGGCACCGTCCGACGACACCTGGTCTTCGTGGCGGCCCACGTCCATCTGCCCGTCGTCGCGTTGGTCCTGCCCGCGTACCCGTGGTCGACCGCGATCGTGCTCTACGCCGGCACCCTCGCCGCCGCCGTGCTGATCGCCACCGCCGCACCGGCGCTGAAACGCCCACTCGCGTTCGCGGCCTCGACCGTGCTGCTCGTCGCGGCGGTGACGCTGTCACCGGTCCCGACGGCACTCGCCTGGCTGGCACCGATGCTCATCCTCAAACTCCTGCTCGGACACCTGCTGCCCGGCTCCGTGACCACGGAAGGGACGTCATGACCGAGACCGGGAAGACCCGCACGCGCACCGATGACGTCGCCGTGTCCGAGCGCGCCCTGGCCCGTACCGGGACCCTCGTCCTCGCCGGCTTCGCGCTGCTCTGGGCGGTCTCCGGCCTACACGTCGCGCCCGCCGCCGCGCGCATCCCGCTGCTCGTCGCCGCGACCGTGCTCACCGCCATCGTCCTCGCCCTGGGGCTGACCCGGCCTCGACCGCAGGTCACCCGGCGCCTGGCGGCGTCCTGGATGCGCCGGTTCAACCGGGTCGGCGTCGTGCAGGGACTGTTGATCGGCGGCGTCTGCCTCGTCGCCGTGCCGACCGGACACCCGAGGTTGATCCCCACTCTCGTCCTGGTCGTCGTCGCGGCGCACTTCGTGCCGCTCGTGACGATCCTCCGGCAACGCGAGTACGCGGCCACCGCGGTCGCGCTCGCCCTGGTGGCCGTCGTTTGCCTCGTCGCGTACGCCATGGGAATGCCGGAACTCGCGGCGGCCGTGACCTCGCTCGGCGCGGCCGTGGTGCTCTGGGCGACCGCGGTGGTGGTCACCCGACGACCGTGACGTCCTTCCAGAACGCGACCCGGTCCCGGACCATCTCCGCCTCCGGCAGCGGCTCGGGGTAGTACCAGACCGCGTCCACGCTGCTCTTCCCGTCGTGCTCCAGCGTGTAGTACGACGCGGTGCCCTTCCACGGGCAGAACGTGTGCGTGTCGGAGTCGCGCAGCAGGTCGTCGCGGAGCGCCGTACGGGGGAAGTAGTGATTTCCCTCGACCACGACGGTGTCCGTGCTCTCGGCGACGACCAGGTCGTTCCAGATCGCTCTCGGCATGTGCCCAGACTATGCCGATCCGACCGCCGGTCCACCCCTCGTCATCGCGGCACCTCGTGCAGCGTCACGGCGTCGAGCCGACCGTCGCCGACCTCGGCGGTGAGGTACGTCGCGTACGGCTGACGCCGCCGGTCGGTCGGGGAACCTGGATTGAGCAGCCGCAGGCCACCGGGGGCCTCGCTGTCCCAGGGGATGTGGGAGTGCCCGAACACGAGCAGGTCGCAGTCGGGAAACCGGGCCGCGCACCGCCGCTCCCGCCCACCGGCCGGACCGGTCTCGTGGACCACCGCGATCCGCAGACCGCCGACCTCCGCGCGGGCGATCTCCGGCAACCGGGCACGCAACTCGGGGCCGTCGTTGTTGCCGAAGACGCCGATCAGCCGGGCGCTGCGTCGCTACACCTCGTCGAGCAGCGACGCGTCGACCCAGTCCCCGGCGTGGATGACGAGGTCGGCCGCGTCGACGTCCGCCCACAGCCCGGCGGGCAGGTCCCGAGCACGTTTCGGCAGGTGGGTGTCCGCCATGATGACCAACCGCACGCGGCCAGCGTAACGTCGCCCGCACGCGGTGACCGGCCGGAGCGGCTAGGCGAAGCGGTCGGCCAGTCGCGTCAGCCTGGCGAGGTACTCCGGCCACGGATAATCGGTCGGGATGTTGGTGTTCTCCTGCCGTAGGCCGATCGCCGTGTCGAGCTGCTCGCGGATGATGTCGGCGTGACCGACATGACGCGTGAGGTCCCAGGTCACGTGGATGATGACCCGCTGCAACGTCACCGCCTGCCGCTCCGGGCTCCACCACGACACCCGTCCGGGCGCGTCGAGCGGCAGCTCGGTGATGGTCTGATCCGCGAAGGCCGCGACGCGGCGGTACAGGTCGATCAGGCCGTCCTTCGTCTCGTCCGCACGGGCGTACCAGTCCGCCTGCGGGTCCTCGTCGAAAGCCGACTCGGAGACCAGCTCCTCGGGGGTCGGGAACGCGCGACCAAAGGTGGGCCCGAAGTAGCCGGCTTCGGTGTTCAGGGCATGCTTGACGATCCCCAGCAGATTGTTGCCGGTCGGCGTACGGGGGAGTCGGGCTTCGCGTTCGCTGAGTCCGTCGAGCTTCCAGATGAGGTCGTCGCGCGTCGCCTGAAGGTAGTGCAGTAACGCCGCCTTCGCGTCGTCTTCGTCAGCCATACCCGTCAGTCTTCCTCGTCCGGGCCGCCACCGCGCGGCCGGCGAGTGCGGACGTCACGTCTGTTCGAACCGGCGACGGGAGGCCAGGACCTCGTCCAGATGACGACGGCTCCACCGGCAGAACCCGTTGATCGTCTGATGGAGTTCCAGGCCGGCGGCGGTGAGCCGGTATTCGGTGCGGGGCGGCACGGTCGGGTGGAGCGTCCGGTCGACCACTCCGTTCCGTTCCAACTGCCGCAGCGTCGCGGTGAGCAGCCGATGGCTGATCCCGGCGATGGTCCGGCGCAGTTCGCCGAAGCGACGCGTGTCGGCACCGATGGCCTCGATGACCGGCAGGGCCCATTTGGTGCCGACCACGCCGAACACCTCCCGAGCCACCAGGTGTACCTGGTTCACCTGCGCCGCCGTCGGAGTGCCGGGCTCGTCCACGTGCCGCTGCTCCTTCACCCGCACCGGTTACCGAAAGGTGCGTACTTACCCATCAATGCTGCCGGCCCTACGGTCTTGTCGACGACCTCAACGTACAGGAGTGGATATGACCGTCTTGAAGACGTGCGCCCGGCTGTGGGTGGACGACCTCGACGCCTCGCTGCCGTCGTTGCGGACCCTGGTCGGCGCGGAGCCGGATCTGCGGTTCGCCTTCGACGCGATCGAGTTGGCCGTGCTCGGCGACTTCCTGGTGATCGCCGGTCCACCGGCGGAACGCGCCCGTTACGCGCATGCCTCGGCCACCGTCGTCGTCGACGATCTGGACGCTGTCGTGGCCGCGCTGACCGCCGAGGGCGGGGTGGTCACCACGCCGGAGGCGACCAGCCCGACCGGCCGCTACCTGTACGCCCGGCATGCCGGTGGGGCCGAGGTCGAGTACGTCGAGTGGGTGCCGGAACTGGTCGACCGGATCATCACCGCCCCACCTGCCCAAGCTGGTTGAGGCCGACCGCCCGTTCGGCAGGGCGTCAGCGGGGGAGGGGCTGCCGGGGGAGCTGACCCGGAGACGGTGGGTCGATCGTCGCCGCCACCGATCCCGCAGACTGCGCGAGCCTGCGGTGCTCGCTGGGGCTCACCCCGTGGACCCGTTTGAAGGCCGTGCTGAAACCGAAGGCGTCGGAGTAGCCGAGTCGACGCGCCATGGCGGCGACCGTCGCGGTGGTGTCGGTCAGCATGTCGGCGGCGAGGGTCATCCGCCAGTCGGTCAGATAGGTCAGTGGCGGCTCACCCATCAGCTCGGTGAACCGTTTGGCCAGCGTGGTGCGGGACACCCCGGCCCGGGCCGCCAGGGAGGCGAGCGTCCACGGCTCACCCGGGGCGTCGTGCATGGCGCGGAGCACCGGACCCACCGTGTCGTCGCCGAGCGCCCGATACCAGCGGGGAGCCTCGGCGCCCGGCTGATCGAACCAGTCCCGGATCGTGCAGACCAGCAGCCAGTCCAGCAGGCGGTCCAGCACGACCTGCCGACCCGGGCGGCACCCGCCGAGCTGGAAGTCCAGGTAGTCACGGAGCGACGCACAGTCGTGGTCGTCCGGTACGACCAGCACCGGCGGGAGCACGCCGAGCAGCCGCTGCGGGGCCTGACCCCGGACGTGGTACGCCCCGGCCAGGAGCAGCATCTGCTCGGCCGGGTCCGGGTCCGGGTCTGGTGTCCGGATGCCCGGCGACTGGCGACAGTCGACGTCGCGCAGTTCGTCGGGTCGGAAGGTCGACCGGGGCTCGGCGGAGAGGACGAAGGGTTGCGGTCCCCGCACCACGACAGCCTCACCGACCCGGACCAGGATCGGCTCGTCGCGTTCCGGGTGGACGATCCACGCCTCGCCGCGCAGCGGCACGCAGAGCGTCAGGGGTGCGCCGTCGGTGAACCGCAGCGCCCACGACGGCGAGAGTACCGATCTGCCGAAGGCGGCGCCCTCGGCGCGTACGTCCCGCAGCAGGGTGTCGAACGGGTCCATCGCCTCACCCTAGGGGTGCGGACGATCGCGCATGCCGGGCGTACGACGAGCCATGTCCTGCCGGCGGCCGGGCGGGTTGACTCGTGGTCATGACGAAAGAAGCGAACGAGATCCTCGTCATCGGGGGGACCGGGAAGACCGGACGTCGGCTGGTGCACGCGCTGCGGGCGTCGGGCGAGCGGGTACGGGCGGCTTCCCGTTCGGGCGAGGTGCGTTTCGACTGGACGGAGCCGGCCACCTGGGAGCCGGCGGTGGCGGGAGCCTCGGCTGTCTACCTGACTGCCCCGGCGGACCCGGCAGCCGCCGACGCCTTCGTGGCGTCGGCGGTGAAGTCGGGCGTCGGCCGATTCGTGGCGCTCTCCGGACGCGGGATCGACAAGATCGACCGCGACTTCTCGCCGAGCATGCTCGGCGCGGAACAGGCGGTGCGCGACTCCGGCGTGGAGTGGACGATCATCCGCCCGAACAACTTCCACCAGAACTTCGACGAGGACCTGTGGCGCCAACCGCTTGTCGACGGTCGCCTCGCCCTGCCGATGGACGCCACACCGGAACCCTTCATCGACGCCCAGGACATCGCCGACGTGGCGGCGATCCTGCTGACCGAGGAGGGCCATCACGGGCAGGTGTACGAGCTGTCCGGCCGACGGGCACTCACCTTCGCCGAGGCGGTGGCGACGATCGCCGAGGCGTCCGGCCGATCGATCCAGTACGTGGAGTTGACGCCGGAGGAGTACCGGTCCGAGGTGCTCGCCGAGGGCTGGTCGGAGGCGGACGCGGCGGCGCTCAACCTCATGTTCGCCGGCATGCGGGCCGGATACCTCGCCGAGCCGACCGACACGGTGCGGCGGCTGCTCGGACGCGAACCGATCGACTTCGACACCTACGCCCAGCAGGCCGCGGCGGCCGGCGCCTGGTCGTGACGCAGTGCCGCCGCCCGCTGTCACCGGTGCCGTCAGCAGGCGGCGGCGATCCGTCGCCGTGATCAGAAGGGGGGTGCGTCCTCGCCCATCAGCGCCAGGACGACGCCCCCCTTGCCGCGCTTGAGGCTCTGGACCACGACCGTGCCGGTGCTGCCGTCGGGCAGCTCCAACGTGAAGGTCTTCCCGACCGCGTTCTTGGGGCCGTTGCCGGCGCTGTTGGCCGGCCGGAAGTCACCCGCCCACGGCGGGACCCCACCCTTGCGGGCCGGCTCGGCGAAAAGTGCGGCGGTGCCGGGGGTCCTGGTGCCGTCGGCGGAAAGGAGCACTGAGGCGCTGCGATAAGTAGCCATATGCGGCAAGGGTATCCGGGGCCGGTGCCGATTGCGCCCCGACGCTCGTGCCGGTGGCGCCGACGGCGAGAGGACCGACCGGTCCGACGCCGACCTCTCGTCACCGTTTGCGTGGCACTACGCCTCGGCCCAGACGCCCAGCTCGTTTCCACTCGGGTCGGTGAAGTGGAAGCGACGACCGCCCGGGAACGCGTACGGCCCCTCGATCACCTCACCGCCGGCCTTCCGGACGGCCTCGACGCTCTGGTCCAGGTCGGTCGAGTAGAGCAACACCAGGGGGCCGCCGGTCCGCACCTGCTGGTCCAGGCGTAGACCGCCCACCTCGGACCCGGGCCTCGAACCCTGGATGCCGGCGTAGGCCGTCCCGTAGTCGGTGAACCGCCACCCGAACGCGTCGGCGTAGAAGCGCTTGGCGTCGGCCAGGTCGGTGACGGTGAGCTCGACGTAGTCGAGAGCATGGTGTCGGTGCGTGGTCTGCTGAGCCATGCCCACCATTCTTCACAGGGGGTACGACTCAGGTGTCGGCTTCCGATCGGCGCCGGTACTCCTCGTTCTGCCGGCGAGCCTCCTTGAGCTGGTCCTCAAGGATGATGATCCGGCAGGCGGCCTCCAGTGGAGTGCCCTGGTCGACCATCTCCCGGGCTCGGGCGGCCAGTCGCAACTGGTAGCGGGAGTATCGACGGTGCCCGCCGGCCGACCGGGACGGGGCGATCAGCTTCGCTTCGTCGAGCCTGCGCAGGAAGTCCTGTGACGCGCCGGTGATCTCCGCAGCGCGGCCCATCGTGTAGGCGGGGTAGTCATCGTCACCGAACATGTCATCGGGTTGGGCCATAAACGAATCTCTCCATGACGAGGGCCCCGGCACACAAGCGCCGGGGCCCGGGGTTACGGGTTGGAAACACCATCTACCGACTGGTTCGTCGGGTTGTCGTGTCCGCACCTGACGCCGTCGGCGGCGTGGGGTGCGAGGATCGCATAAGCGTGACCGGAGACCACCTCTCGTTCGATGGAAACTGCGGTGTCCGCGCCAGAGTTGCATCTGTCCTGGCAGCGGGCGATCCAACGGTGTTCAGCCCTCCCTTTCCTCTGCTTACACATGAGCCGTGCTGCCCGTCGGTGCCGGAGCCCACGCGACTTCATGGCCCCGCACACGTGCGGCGAGCTGTCCTACCGGGCTGGGGAGTGCCCCGCCCGTCTTGCCCTGACCTGGAATCTCGTCAGGTTGCTGCTGCGGTTGCAGGTCCTTGCACCGCTGTGCCGAGCGAGCCGCGAACGTCCGGGCCCTGCGTGATGCTCGGTCTTGGTCGTCTGCGTCTTTCTCGGACCTCATCTCTCAACACCAGGAACACTAGTCTGGCCCAATGTGAATGTCTAGTACTTCGAGCATAGATTTTCTCGGTGACCGTTCGAGGTCGGCGGACGGCGGTCAGTGCGGGAAGGCGCGGGGAACGCGGTGGTGGAGGAGCTCGTCGCGGAACGTCTGGATGCGTGTGATCACCTGTCGCCGGCCGATGGTGTTCTCGATGCGGTCCAGGTACAGGCACCGTGCGGCGAGCGCGTCGAGGTCGACGGTGAAGTAGATCGCCATCAGCGGATTGACGAACAGGTTCCCTTCGCTGGTGCGTCGGGTGAATCGAACGTCTCCGAACGCGCCACGGGTGGCTGCCGCGATCTGCCCCTGAACGATGCTGGGCCGGTCCGGGGTGGCGTGCTGGGCGTGGGCCACCGCGTCGCGGTACAGGGTCGCCTCACGGCTGGAGTTGGGTATCGACAGTGCGCCCAGGTAGCCGCCCTCACGGTCGAGTGCGGCGAGATTCTCCAGGACCTCGACGTGGTTGACGCCGTCGTGCGCGTCGATGCCGAAGCCCAGGCTGGTGACCAGCTTGATCGGCACGTCCAGGGCGGTGACGGCGGCCAGGCTGGTGATGTCCTCCACGGGGGTGCCGAGGTCGCTCTCGTCGCCGCGCAGCAGCACATCGGTGCCGCCGTCGACCAGGACGACCGCGTCGACACCAAGGTGCTCGACCAGATGCCGGTACGCCGCCCGTAGCGGCTGGACGCCCAACGGTGGAAAGGCGTACACGGTCGACGGGAGGTCCTGCGTCGCCAACCACTGGGCGAGAGTGCGTTCCGGGAAGTACCAGTCCGGGCTGCCGGTGTCCGGATGCACGGCCGCGACGTGTTCCGTCAGCCATGCGGTGCGGTCGATCAGTTCGAGTTCGGAGAAGGACAGGCTCGCCAGGTGCACCTGAGTACCACCACTGGACAGAGCGAGCGCCAGGGGCAGGCCGGCGTACAGGTCGAAGCCTCCGCCGGCCCCGGCGATGAGGATGTTCCGCGCGGGAGCCAGCGCGGCGAACAACGGCGGAACCGCCAACGAGAACCCACCGGGAGTGGCCGACGACGCGGCAGGATCCATCACCGTTCCATGATCGGCCATGCCGCCGGACCATACCGCCCGCGCCCGCAAACCGACCGTCCTAACAGGAATCTGATGAGTGGTCCGGATGATGCTTCTACGTCTTGATCGTCTGATGTGGAGGTCTGATGAGGGGACTCAAACGGATCGGTGCGGCCGGGCTGGCGACCGCTCTCGTGCTGGGGCTGGGGCAACCCGGCTGGTCTGCGCCGGGCGGCGGTACGCCCGGTGGCGGCGGACCCGGCCGCAGTGGCGGGACGCCCGCCAGGGCCGACCACCAGCCGGCCACGGTCACGCTGATCACGGGGGACCGGATCACCGTCGACCGGGGCGGTCGGGTGACGATCCGTCCGGCGAAGGGTCGCGCGGACATGCGGTTCCGCTCCCACGAGATCGGCGGCGAGCTGCACGTCGTACCCGTGGACGCGGTGCCGCTGATCGCCTCCGGCGTGCTGGACCGCCGTCTGTTCAACGTCAGCAAGCTGATCGAGTACGGCTACCACGACGCGGCCCGTGACCGGCTGCCGATGATCATGGCGTACCCGGACGGGGTGGCCGCCCGGCGCGGCGGCTCGCCGGTGCCCGGTGGCGAGGTCCGGGTGGACCGGGCGCTGCCAGCGATCGAGGGCGTCGCGGTCAGCGCGGACAAGGTCGACCTGGCCGACGTCTGGACGAAGCTGACCGGGGCCGGACCGGAGGCGGCCGACAGCATTCCCGGCGTCGAACGGATCTGGCTCGACGGGAAGCGCCGCCCGGCGGTGGACCGGGGCGTACGGCAGATCGGGGCACCCGCCGCGTACGAGGCGGGCTTCACCGGAGCCGGAGTGACCGTGGCAGTCCTCGACAGCGGCGTCGACCTGACCCACCCCGACCTGGCCGACGCGGTGAGCGAGGCGGTCACCTTCGTGCCGGACACCGATCCGGTCGACCGGTACGGGCACGGCACGCACGTGGCCTCGACCATCGCCGGCCGGGGTACCGCCTCCGGCGGCACGTACCGGGGTGTGGCCCCGGGCGCCGACCTGGTCTCCGCCAAGGTCTGCGACGACTGGTGCGAGGACTCGGCGATCCTCGCGGGGATGCACTGGGCGGCCGTGGACAAGCAGGCCACCGTCATCAACATGAGCCTCGGCGGGTGGGACGGGCCGGAGATCGACCCGATGGAGGAGGCGGTGAACACGCTCACCGCCCAGACCGGTGCCCTCTTCGTGGTCTCCGCCGGCAACGACGGGCCGGGCGACCGTACGGTCGGCTCGCCGGGCAGCGCGGACGCCGCGCTCACCGTCGGGGCGGTCGACCGGGACGGAAGTCTCGCGGACTTCTCCAGCCGGGGCGCGCGGGTCGGTGACGACGCCGTGAAGCCGGACATCACCGCTCCGGGCGTCGGCATCGTCGCCGCCCGGGCTGCCGAGGGCGTGATGGGCGTACCGGTCGGCGAGCACTATGTCGCCGAGTCCGGCACCTCGATGGCCGCGCCACACGTGGCGGGCGCGGCGGCACTGCTCGCGCAGCAGCACCCCGACTGGGACGCGACGCGCCTCAAGTCCGCCCTGATGGGCTCGGCCAACCCACGGCCGGGGGACACCGCGTACCAGCAGGGGGCGGGCCTGGTCGACGTGGCGCGGGCCGTCGGGCAGGCGGTGACCGCCGATCCGCCGAGCGTGTCGTACGGCCGCACCCAGTGGCCGCACCACGACGACGACCCGATCACCCGGACGGTCACCCTTCGTAACGACGGAAGCGAGCCGCTCACCCTCGACCTGACCTGGCAGATCATCGGGCCCGACGGCAAGGCCGCCCCCGCCGGCATGTTCCGCACCGCCGCGCCGCAGGTCACCGTGCCGGCCGGGGGCACCGCCGAGGTGGCCGCCACGGTGGACACCAGCGTCGACGGGGTGGACGGCTACTACAGCGGGCACCTGGTCGCGGCCGCCGGTCAACGCCGCACCGTCGTCCCGGTCGGGGTGCACCGCGAGGTGGAGAGCTACGACCTGACCGTCCGACACCTCGACTCGACGGGGACGGCGGCCGACACGTACTGGACGCTGGTAAACGGGATCGACGGTCCGGCGTACGAGTCGCTCGACGGCACGTCCGGCGGACCCACCACCATCCGGATCCCCACCGGCCGCTACGCCGTGACCGGCCTTGTCGAGGAGTTCGGCGAGCGGGAGCGCAGCACCGTGCTGAGCCGACCGGAGATCGACCTGGACCGGGACCTGACGGTCACGCTGGACGCCAGGAAGGGCAAGCGGATCACGGCGACGGTGCCGGAGCGCACCGCCCGCCCGGTGCTGGTGCAGGCCGGGGTGTTGGTCGACATGTACGAGAACTCACCGGCGAAGATCGACGTGTGGGCCGGCGGGTTCGACGGCCTCTACACGGCCCAACTCGGTGACCGGGCGACCCACGACCACATCAGCGGTTTCGTCGCACACCAGTGGGCCAGGCCGGACGGCGACGGCGGTTTCGCCGGTAGCCCGTACATCTATCACCTGGGTGAGGGATTCCCCGGCCGGTTGCCCACCGGCTACCGCAAGGACGTGCGGCGCGCGGAGTTGGCCACCGTACGGCACGAACTGCGCGGCGAACGCCTGGGCGACGTGGTCGAGCGGAGCATGTCGGCGGAGTTCGACGGGGTGTACGGCTGGACCGCGAGCGCGTCGGTGCTGGTCGGGGACGCCTGGACCGAGTACCACAGCACCACGGACACTGCCTGGTCGGGTGCGGTCAGTGTCGCGCAGAGCGGCGACGGAGAGCTCGACGAGGAGTTCCGGAAGATCCTCTACGGCGAGTCGGAGCGATACCGGGCCGGCCGCAGCTACCGGGACGTGTGGAACGCCGCGCCGATCGGGCCGACCCTGCTGCGCAACGACACCCCGTACAGCAGCGCGAGCCGGTTCGAGGACTTCATGCGAATCGACATCCCGCTGCACGGCGACGCGGCCGGGCACGGTGGCGTCTCCAACGGGGACACCGGTCGCACCGCGCTGTACCGGGGCGACGAACTGGTCGACGAGTACACCGGGGCGCTCGACGCCGGTTTCGGCTTCTTCGAGGTGCCGCCGGAAGCGGCGTCGTACCGACTGGAGACCTCCTCCCGGCGCAGCTTCACCGAGTTGTCCACCGAGGTCGCTCTGACCTGGCAGTTCCGGTCCGCCCGGCCGGCCGGGGACGACTGGGAACGCCTGCCGGTCATGGTGGTGCGGTTCGATCCGAAGCTGGACCGCGACGCCGCTGCGCCGGCCGGTGGGCGCCTCGACATCCCGCTGCGTGTGCTCGGCAACGAGGGGGCCGCGGTGACGCCGAAGACGGTCACCGTGCAGGTCTCCTACGACGACGGAAAGACCTGGCAGCCGGCCACGGTCCGGTCGACCGGCACGAAGTGGACCGCGACGGTCCAGCACCCCCGCTCCGGCGGGTTCGTGTCGCTGCGTGCCTCGGTGACCGACCGGGCGGGCAACAGCCTCGACCAGACGATCATCCGGGCGTACCGGCTGCGTAACGGGTGATGCCGGGCTGACCTCGGCTGCGGTGCCGGGCCTCACCGGCCCGGCGCGGCAGTCGAGAGCGCCCCGTGCCGCCCGGTCGATCCGACCGGGCGGCACAGTGCTGCTGTTTCGGGACCACTGCGGTGCGGTCAGTGGGCGGACAGCGTCCCGCTGATCTCGTTCGGGGCCGACGGGAGTTCCACCGAGCCGACGATCGTGCCGGTGGTCAGGTCGAGCCGGTGCACCTTCCTGCTCACGGGCTCGGTGACGTAGGCGGTGTCGCCGCGCACGAACAGGGCGGGACGGGGCTCCTGCCAGTTCATCGGCTCCTGCCACGCGGCCACCACGGGCCACGAGGCGGCGAAGGTGCCGGTGGCCGGGTCGACCACGTGCAGCTTGCCGTCGGTGCCGAGGATCAGGCCCTCGCCCTTCGGGCCCCGGGCCAGGGAGCGGAAGCTGTAGCTGACGCCCTCGGGCATCGGCACCACCTTCAGGGCGTTCGCGGCGGTGTCGATGAGCGCGAACTGCTGCGGGAACTCCCGCTCGGCGTCCGGATCGATCTTGTAGTCGCCGAGCAGGACGGGCGAGTCGTCGCTGCCGGCCTGGGTGCCGACGGCACCGTACGCCCGGTCGCTGGGAACCTTGACGAACGCGCCGTTCTTGAACAGCAGGACGCCGTCCTTGCAGCCGAACGCGACGACCTCGCCCTGGGCGACGGCCTCGCCGTGTACGCCGGGGCACTCCTCGCTGCGGGCGATCTCCTTGCCGTCCTTGTCGAGCGCGATCGCGCCGGGCCGGGACTCCTCGGTGCCCAGGGTGACCACGAGGGTGCCGTCGCGCAGTTCGACCGCCACGCCGTGGTGCGGCTGTGCGGTCTTGTACTGCCGCCCGGCGGGCTTGCCGTCGGCGAGGTCCGCCGAGACGAAGCTGTGCACCTCGCCGGTGCCGTCGGTGAACAGGATGGTGCGGTCACCGTGCAGGACGACGTGGCCGGGCTTGGCGCCGGGGTAGGTGATGTCGGTCATCGTGCCGGTGGCGGCGTCGAGCACCTGGAAGCCGGCCTCGGTCGAGACGAAGACACCGGTGGCGTTGCCGGCCGGGTTGACCCGGTTGAACCCGTCGAGGGCGACGGTGTGCGCCACCCGCAGGGTCTCACCGTCGAGCACGTAGATGCCGCCGTCGTAGGTGATCGCCACCGGATCCGGCACCGATCCGTTGGGCGACGGTGCGGGTGATCCGCTCTCATCCGTGGTCTCGGTGGCGCATGCGGCGAGGGCCAGCGATGCGGCCATCAGCACGGCCACACCACGGCTACTGCGTCGAGTCACGACGATTACTCTCCTTCTGAAACTGACAACCATTTTCAATTACGATACAGAGGGGGCCCGGACGGGTCGCGCCGGGGGGGTCAGCCGCTCAGGCCACCGACGATCGCGTCGACGTTGAAACGCATCATGTCCAGATAGGTCGGCGCGTCACCGTCGGCGTCGCTGAGCGACTCCGAGTACAGCCCCACGACGCGTACGGAGATGCCGGCCTCGCTGGCGAGGACCTCGGCGAGGCGTGCGGGTTGCGCGGTGTCGGCGAAGATGGCCGGTACCCGGTGGGTCTCGATGGCGGTGACCAGCGAGGCGAGGTCGGAGGCGCTCGGCGAGGCCAGGGTCGTCCCGCTCGGAATGATCGCGCCAACGACCGTGAGGTCGTAGCGCGCGGCGAGGTAGCCGAAGACGTGGTGGTTGGTGACCAGGACGCGGCGTTGCTCCGGCACCCCGGCGAAACGCGCCGCCACCGTCGCGTCCAACTCCCCGACCTGCTTCGCGTACGACTCGGCGCGCCGCCGGAGGGCGTCGGCGTCCACGCCGTCGACGTGCGTGACGATCTCCTCGGTCAACATCCGCACGGCGGTGACGACGCGGACGGGGTCGGTCCAGAAGTGCGGATCCGCAAGCCCGGCGGCGTCGCCGTCCCGATAGTCCATCGGCTCGACCCGGGCACCCACCTCCACCGTGGGCACCCCCTCGGATCTCGCCGCCTCCACATGGTGCAGCACGCCCTCCTCGAGCCCGAGGCCGTTGTAGACGAGCAGGTCGGCCGTCTGCATGGCGTGCGCCTCCCGGGCGGAGACGGCGAACGAGTGCGGGTCGGCGTTCGGCTTCATGAGCACGCTGACCCGAGCCTGGTCGCCGACGATCTCGCGGACCACGTCGCCGAGGATGTTGGTGGTGACCACGATGCGCGTCGGCTGCGGTCCGGTGCAGGCGATGCCGCCGGCCAGCAGGACGGCCGCCGTGGCGAGCGCCGTCAGGAGTCTGGGTGCCTTCATCGGCCGACCTCCACCACGAGATCCGGTCGTTCGGTGACCCGCAGCTTCCGGGCGGTACGCAGCCCGTCGCGATAGTCGATCTCGTGGATGACCCGGGCCGCCGGCTCGGTGAGGTAGGCGCGGTCGACGTCGAGCGTCAGGTTCGTCGCCGGTACGGTCGACTGTGCCAGGACCTTCCCGGTCTCCAGGTCGTAGCTGACCAGCCTGCCGGTGTCGTCCAGGGCCAGCACCGTGCTCCCGTCGGCCGGCGAGGCCGCCGCCACGAGCCGACGATCGTCCACCGGCAGGTAGCGTAGGGTGGCCTTGGCCGCGTTCACCGACCAGATCCCGTCGTGGTCCGCGACTGCCGCCTCGTTGCTGCGCGGTCGGTATCCGAACGCGTCGGTGGCGACCGGCGCACGGGGGCTGGCCAGCGTGGTGGCGGTGAGCCGGTCACCGTCGAGCTTCACCCGGACGAGACCGTCCGCACAGGCGATGACCGCGCCGCCGCGTAACACCGCCCACCCGCGCGGGTCGACGCAGGCGACGTCGAGTCCGCCGGTCGGCTCGCCCCGCTCGTCCATGGCGACGATCCGGTCCGCCGGCCGACCCGGATCGTCTCCGACGGCGACGAGAAGGTGCTCCGCGTACGGCACGGCGAGCGCCGTGGCACTGCCGGAGGGGATCGCGGCGAGCCGGGTGACCTGGCCTGCTTCGAGCGCACGCCGGTCAAGCACGGTGACCGTGCCGTCGGCGGTGCCGATGGTGGTGTGCGCCTCGACGCCGGCGACCGTCGTGATCGGCGCGTCGAGCGTCAGCGAACCGACCGGCCGTGCCGGCGAACGGTAGTAGTGGACGTGGTCGGTGTGGTCGACCGTCCAGACCCCGGTGTCGACGATTTCGACCCGCCGGTCACCGTCGTCGACGTAGACGAATCGGCCGTCCTCGGTGATCCGCTCGGCACCGAACGGGAGGTCGATCCCGTGCTCCGACTCGGTGATCAGGTCGAGCAGGTGCAGCCGTCCGACGCCACGGGTCGCGTACGCGATGGCCGACTGGGCCTCGGCCATCTCCTCGGCGCCGGCGACGTAGCCGTGCGGTGTCTCCTCGCTCGTCGGTGGATCACCTGATCCACAGGCGGCCACGGTGAGCGTGAGGCTCAGGGCGACGACACAGGCCAGCAGCCTGTCGGTTCGTGTCACGGACGTCCTTCCAGCGTGGGGGCGGCGACGGATGCGGGCACCGGGGACCGGAGACGCCGCACCCCGGTGGTGACCCACCGCGCGCCGAGAATCGTGAAGAAGATCAGTACGGTGACGGCCGCGATCGTGGCACCGGCAGCGGTCGCGGCGTACCAGGAGATCCAGAGGCCGACCACGGTGGCGGCGGAGCCGATCAGGAAGCTGGTCAGCATCAGCGCCGGCAGCCGCCGCGCGACGAGCATGGCCGCTGCCGACGGTGCGATCAGCATGCCGAAGGCGAGCAGTGTGCCGACGACGCTGAAGGCGACCGCCATCGTGATGGTGAGCAGCGCGAGCATCGCCGCATTGGCCAGGTCGGGGCGCAGCCCGAGGGTCCGGGCCTTGCGCGGGTCGAAGGTCAGCGCGAGGAACGGCCGGTAGCACGCGGCGGTCACCGTGGCGACCACCGTGACCGCGACGCCCAGCATCACCAGGTCCGACCAGCGGATCGCCAGCACGTCGCCGAACAGGAACGCCATCAGGTCGGTGGCGAACGACCGCGAGTGCGACACGATGATGACGCCGACCGAGAGCATCCCGACGAACAGCAGCCCGATGGTGGTGTCGCGTCCGAACTCGCGGCTGTGTCGGAGTGCGTTGACCCCGGCCGCCATCGCGAAGGCGCTGGCGGCGGCGCCGACGACGAGGTTGCCGCCGAGGATCGACGCGATCGCCACGCCGGGCAACATGCCGTGGCTCATCGCCTCGCCGAGGAAGGTCATCCCACGAGCGATCACCCAGACGCCGACCAGCGCGCACGCGCCGGCCAGCAGCACGCCGCCGACGAGCGCGCGGACGACGAAGGACACCGTGAACGGTTCGACCAGGGACGACATCACCCGGCCGACTATACTGAAACGAAAATCGTTGCCGTTAAGGGGTTGCTATGGGTTCCGACGTCCTGACCGCCGAGAACGTCGGCTTTCGATACGCCGACGTTCCCGTCCTGCGCCATGTCGACCTGGGCGTCGCATCCGGAGCCGTGATCGCGCTGACCGGCGCCAACGGTTCCGGCAAGAGCACGCTGCTGCACCTGCTGGCCGGCGTCGCGCAGCCGGCCGAGGGGCGCGTCCACCGTCGGCCCGGCACCCGCCTCGCCCTGTTGCCGCAGCGCACCAGCGACATCGACGCCACTCCGCTGACCGTCGCCGAATGCGTCCAGATCGGGCGGTTCACGCTGCGTCGCCGCCTCAGCCGCGACGACCGTGCGGCGATCTCGCAGATCATGCAGCGACTGGACATCGCCCACCTGGCCCGCCAACGGCTGCGCGAACTCTCCGGCGGTCAGCGACAACGCACGCTCATCGCCCAGGCGCTCGTCCAGGACGCCGACGTCTATCTCCTCGACGAGCCCACCGCCGCCCTCGACACGCACAGCCGACAGCGGGTCCACGAGCTGCTCGCCGAGCGCGTCGCCACCGGCGCGGCCGTGGTCGTCGCCAGCCACGACCCCGCCGAGACGGCGCTCGCCGACCGCACGTTCCACCTCGACGGCACCATGACCAGCACCGCCATCGCCCGGTGACGGCCCCTACCCGGCCCCTCAGTGGCCCTTGGTCACGTCCAGTCCCTTCGGAGTCAGGGCGAACACCACGACCACCGACACCAGCATGATCGCGGCGCCGATGCCGCCGACCAGCATCAGTCCGTGGGTGAAGGCGTTCTGGGCCTGGGCGGCAGCCGCAGCCCCGGCCGGACCCAGGCCGTCCAGCACGTGCAGGGCGCCACCGAGCGACTCCTGGGCCACCCCCACCTGCTCGGGGCTCAGCCCCGCAGCGGCCAGATCGGAGGCGGGGAGTTCGGCGCGGTACAACGCCGCCGCCGTGCTGCCCAGCACGGCCACGCCCAGCACCGCGCCCAGTTCGTAGGAGGTCTCCTCAATGGCGGCGGCGCTGCCCGCGTGCTCGGCCGGTGTCCCGGACATGATGATCGCCGAGGCGATGGCCAGCGAGCCCATCCCGGCCCCGAGCAGGGCCAGGAAGATCCCGACTGGGGTGTAGCCGAGCGGCTCGGGGGCCACCGCCAGGACCGCGAAACCCAGACCCGCAAGCGCCAGGCCACCCACCAGGACGGTACGGGCGCCGATGCGCTGGGCCAGCGCCGGTGCCAGCGGCGAGACCACCGTCGCGGCGATGGCCAGCGGCAGCAACGCGCCACCCGCCTGCAACGGCGACATGCCCCGCACGAGTTGGAGCCACTGGGCGGAGAGCAGCAGCGCCGACCCCATGGCCAGCATGGTGAACAGCGCTGCCAGCGTGCCGGCCGTGAACGAGGGGACGCCGAACAGGCGTACCCGCAGCAGCGGCGAGTCGCTGCGCAGGCACCGCAGCACGAACCACACCAGCAGGGCGAGCCCCGCCGTCAGGGCCGCCAGCGCCAGTAGATCGGTCGGCCCCTCCTTGGCGATGCGCTTGATGCTCCACACCAGGGCGGTCATGCCCGCGATCGACAGCACGGTGGCCAGCGCGTCCCAGCGGCCCGGGTTGGGGTTGCGGGCCTCCGGCAGCAGCAGCACCGCCGCGACGATCGCCGCGACCATCCAGGGCACGTTCAGCAGGAACGCCGCCTGCCAGGCGAAGTGCTCCAGGAGCAATCCACCCACGATCGGCCCCACGGCCGCACCCAGGGAGGCGACCGCCGCCCAGATGCCGAGCGCCTTGGCGCGTTCGGCCGGATCGGTGAAGAGGCTCCGGATCATCGACAGGGTCGCCGGCATGATCATCGCCCCACCCACGCCCAGCAGGGCGCGAACCGCGATCACCATCGGGGCCGACTCGGCCACCAGGACCAGCAGGGACGCGCCACCGAAGACCGAGAATCCGGCCAGGAGCAACCTGCGGCGACCCCACCGGTCGCCCAGGGTGCTCATGCTGACCAGGAGCCCGGCCAGGACCAGCGAGTAGATGTCGACGATCCAGAGCTGCTGGGCGGCGGTCGGCGACAGTGCCGCGGCCATGTCGGGCAGGGCGACGTTCAGGATGGTCATGTCCATGACCACCACCAGCAGGCTGGTGGAGAGCACGGCCAGGGCGGCCCACCGGCGCCGGGCGGACAGGTGCCCGGCGGTGGCCCCGGGTGCGTCGGAGGTGTGCGTCGTGCTCACTGGTCCTCCGGGAGGGACGTGCCCATCAGGGCGGCGATGGCCATGCGCAGGGCCCGCTCGTCGACGGGCCGATCGTGCAGCAGGGTGTAGAGGATGACGCCGTCCAGGTAGAGGGCGGTGGCCTGGGCGGCCTCGGGGGTGGCGTACGCCGAGAGGATCTCGGTCGTGCCCCGGATCCAGCGCTGCGCGTACGGACGCAACTCGGGCTGCTGGACGCCGGCGTAGTAGAGCAGGTTCTCGGCCTGTAGCCGTGCGCGGTCGCTCAGGTAGTCCATGAACAACGCGGCAAGACCTTCGGGGCTTCCCGCGCAGGCGTGGACGGCCTGCGCGACCTGCCGGATCTCCTCGTCGGCCTGGGCGACGACGATCTCCAGGGCGCTCGTGCGCAGGTCGTCCAGCGAGTCGAAGTAGTAGGTGGTGGCGCCCAGCGGCACCTGGGCCAGCTCGGCCACCCGGCGGTGGGTCAGGGCCTCCCAGCCGTTGTCGATCATCTCCTGCGCGGCGACTTCGAGCATCGCGCGCCGACGCCCCTCGGGATCCCGGCGGGAGGTCATGGGCGCTCCCCGCGTGCGGGCAGTCCGGTGGTCATGCTCAGCCTCTCGAACTAGTACGTCCGTACAAGTACAAACGTACTAGACGCCCGGCGCCGGTCGGCATGACCTGCGTCACCGCGCGCCCCGCGCCCGATGCCCGCGCGGGTGAGGGGCGCCTGTTCGTCGAGGTCCCCTGCTTGCGCGGGGGCGGTCGGGCGTCTGGGTGTCATTCGGATATCGGTCGCCGTCGACCTCTCGCGGCTGTGGCGTCGGTTTGTTTGTCGATGCGAACGCATGGACCGAAAAGACGTGACTAGTATCGACGAGAATCATTAAATAGTGGCGCGTTCAAGTGATGCCGAGGGGTGTTTTTCCTGTTCAACTGAGGTTGAACACCGAGAATTGTGTGGCAAAGCGACACGTCAACGGTGGTTTACCGTCCTGTTACCTCTCTTGAATAGAGCGACTTTGGGAGCGCTCCCTACACTCGTCGCGATGATCACCTCACCCGAAGGGAGTTTGTGATGAGTGGAGCATTGGATCTGTCCGACCTGGACGCCACCGACATCTCGTGGACGGACGGCGACGAGCAGTCGACCGGCCTGTACGCGGTGGCACCGGTCGGCAGCGTCGTCCTGACCGAGGGCGCGAGCGACGGCAAGACCTGCGGCGGCGGTTCCTGCGGCTGCGGCGGCCGACCGATCAGCTGGTGCTGCGTCAACTGCCACTGATCGGGTAGCGGGCGCTGGTCAGCCGCGACGCGGTGGTCCAGCGCCCGGGTGGGGCGTCGGCGTCGGCGTCGGCGCCCCAATCCCTGCCAGTACGTGCGGATCCGGGAAGGGATTCAGGAATGGCCTCCGAGATGAACACCGGTGTCGAGATCAGCGTGGTGATCCCCACGCACGAGGACGCCCAGTGTCTGGAACTGACGCTGCGGTCGCTGCGTCGGCAGAGCCTGGCATCGGAGCGGTTCGAGGTGATCGTGGTGCGCGACGGTGGTGACGGCGGGGAGTACACCGACGTGGCCGACGCCGGGAAGGGGCTGAACCTACGGCTGGTCGAACTGCCCGAGCGGCAGGGCCGGGCGGCGGCACGTAACGCGGGGGTACGGCACGCCTCGGCCGGCCTGCTGCTCTTTCTCGACTCCGACTCGTACGCCACACCCGAGCTGGTGGAACGGCACCTGATGCACCACCTGGGCGCCGGCCGCCCCGCGGTCCTGCTGGGGCGGCGGGACGAACTGGGACTGCCGTACGTCAACGCCGCGCTGGCCGGCGAGCCGACCATCCCGGTGCCGCGCCGACGTGCCGCCGGGGGCGGTGACCTGCGCTTCCCGGCCGGGGTGGCCCCGTCCGGGGAGGAATGGCTGCAGGCGGGATGGATGTTCGCGTACACCCACAACATCTCGGTCTCCCGAGCGCTGTTCGACGCGGTCGGCGGATTCGACGAGCGGTTCGGCCTGCGCTGGGGGCTGGAGGACATCGAGCTGTTCTACCGGGTGCACGAACACCTCGGCCTGCACGACCGCAACTTCGCCTTCGACGAAGCGGCTGCCGCCTACCACCTGCCCCATCACCGCAACGTCGACCGGAACTGGCAGGAGTTCTCGACCAACCGCAGCCTCGCCGCCGAGAAGTATCTCATCCTGGAGTGGGAGTTCTTCGGCATGTTGGACGTCTACGACTCAGCGGAGCGGGTGGTGGGCTACCGCGCGGCGATCGCCGACTGCCTGGCCCGGTCCGCCTGCCGCATCGAGTCCGCCGTCGCGCTTCTCACCCCGCACCTGCCGGGCGAGCGGGTGCTCTGGGTCGGCACGGGCAGTGATCGGACGTCGCTGCCCGAGGGGGCCGTGACCTTCGACTTCTCCGTGCCGGCCAGCGCCACCAACCACCACCTGATCGGCATGGACCCGCCGATCGCGCCCGGCAGCCTCGACGCCGTCGTCAGCGTCGACTTCTGGCGCTACCTGAGGTGGGAGGAGTTCTGCCAGTTCGTCAACGTGGCCGGTGCCCTCGCCGGGGAGGTCCACCTGGTCGACACCGGAGCCGAGCTCGCCAACGCGGTCGACCCGGACATGTCGACCTTCGGCTATCTCAGCCGCGTCCTGCGGACCGCGTTCGACAGCACCGTCGGTGAGGTCGAGGGACTGGGTACGGTGCTGCGCCTGCGTCCGCGCGTCCCACCGGCCCTTCCGACCGAGTGACGCCGACCCCACGACGCCGATGACACCCAGCACCGTGATCGAGGCCCGTGGCCTGACCAAGACCTTCCGGACGCCCGACAAGCAACCGGGACTGACCGGGTCGCTGCGCCATCTCGTCCGGCCGAGGCACCGCTCGCACACGGCCGTGGACGGCATCGACCTGACGGTCGCGGCCGGGGAGGCCGTTGCCTACGTGGGACCCAACGGCGCCGGCAAGTCGACCACCGTCAAGCTGCTCACCGGCATTCTCCAGCCGACCTCGGGACAGGTCGAGGTCTGTGGCATCGTGCCGCACCGCAACCGGTTCGCCAACGCCCGCAACATCGGTGTGCTCTTCGGCCAGCGCAGCCAGCTCTGGTGGGATCTCCAGGTCCGCGACTCACTCGCGCTGCTGCGCGACATCCACCGGATCCCGCAACGACGGTACGCGGAGCGGCTCGACGAGTTCGATGCCCTGCTCGGCCTGGGGGAGCTGCTGCCGGTGGTGACCCGCCGACTCTCTCTCGGCCAGCGGATGCGGGCCGACCTCGCCGCCGCCCTGCTGCACTCGCCCTCGGTGGTGTTCCTCGACGAACCCACGATCGGGTTGGACATCATCGCCCGCCAGGCGGTCCGCGACTTCCTGCGCGCCCAGTGCCGTAACGGCACGACACTGCTGCTGACCACGCACGACATGGGTGACATCGAGCAGGTCTGCCAACGCCTGGTGATCATCGACGGTGGTCGGGCCATCTTCGACGGACCGATCGACGCCGTACGCGCACAGGTCGCCCGGCAACGCACGCTGCACCTGACCCTGGACGCCGACTGGTCCGCCGCCCACGATCCCGACCTGCCGGGCACCCGCCTGTCTCCGGGCACCTCACCGCGGCACGTCTCGATCGCCTTCGACCACGCGACCTACGGCGCGGGCGAGATCGTGGCCGCGGTCGCCGCCCGGGTGCCGGTGGTCGACCTGCGGATCGACGAGCCCTCGATCGAGGACGTGGTCCGCCGGGCGTACGCGGGCGAACTCGGTCAGCCGACGGTGGGACGACCGGCATGAGGGCGTACCGGACGCTGGCCCGGATGGCCTGGTCGACGGTGCTGGTCTACCGGGGCGAGTTCCTGCTGCAACTTGCCGGTGTCGCGGTGCAGACCGTGGCGCTGTTCGCGGTGTGGCGCGCGTTGTTCGCCGCCGACCCTGGCGGCGAGATGGCGGGTCTGACCTGGGAACAGATGAAGGCGTACCTCTTCGTCGCCTTCCTGGCCGGCACCCTGCTCTCCAGCTTCACCGACGGGCAGGTCGCCCTGCGGGTGCTGGACGGCTCGGTCGCCATCGACCTGCTCCGGCCGATCGACTACCAGTTGGCCCGGTTCGCCGAGACGATCGGCTATCTCGTCGGCGAACTGCTGGTGGTCGCGGTGATGGGCTCAGTGCTGCTGCTGGCGTTCGGCGGGATGCCGCTGCCCGACCCCACCCAGGCCGGGCTGTTCCTGCTCAGCCTGCTCGCCATGGTGCCGCTGAAGTTCGCACTGGTCTACCTGGTCGGACTGGCCTGCTTCTGGACGGGCAACTTCCACGGGTTGAGCATGTCCCGGATCGCGATCACCAACATCCTCTCCGGCGCGCTGGTGCCGATCGCCCTGTATCCCGACTGGTTGCAGACGATCTGTGCCTGGTCGCCGTTCCCCGGCATCGTCTCCACCCCGGCACTGATCTTCCTCGGCCAGGTCCGGGGCACCGAGTCGCTGTACCTGATCGGCGTCCAGGTGCTCTGGGTCGCGGTGCTCTGGACCGGTGCCCGGCTGCTCTGGCGCGTCGCCGTACGCCGACTCGTGGTGCACGGAGGCTGACATGCTCGCAACGATCGAGGCGGTACGGATCTACCGACGGCTGCTCGGGGCCCACTTGCGGGCCGTCCTGGAGTACCGGGCCGACGCGATGCTCACCATCGCCGCAGCCGTACTCGGCCAACTGGCCGGGCTGATCTTCGTGGCCACGATCTTCCGGCAGGTGCCCGTCCTCGAAGGCTGGACACAGTGGGAGGTCCTCTGCGTCTGCGCGATGGTGATGCTCGCCGAGGGGATCGGCTCTCTATTCTTCGAGGGCACCTGGCACCTCAGCGGCATGGTCAACCTCGGTGCCCTGGACTACCTGCTGGTCCGCCCCTACCCGGTGATCCTCCAGGTGACCGGCGCGGCGGTCGGCGTCAACGGCCTCGGCAACGTCGTGGTCGGCACGGTGCTGCTGGTCGCGGCCGTCGGACGGACGGACGTGGCGTGGTCGCCGGTCACCGTGCTGTGGGCGGGGCTGCTGCTGGCCAGCGGACTGCTGGTGAAGATCGCTGTCAGCCTGGCCACCAACGCGTTGACGTTCTGGCTGCTGAGCCCGTCGAACTCCGTCGCGGTCAGCGTGCACATGCTCGGTGACCTGGCCCGGTACCCGCTGACCGTCTACGGCACCGGCGTACGGGCGCTGCTCGTCGTCGTCCCGGTCGCCTTCGTCGGCTACTTTCCCGCCGCAGCCCTGCTGGACAAGGGCGTCTCGGCCACGATCGGCCTGCTGACCCCGGTCGTCGCGCTGGCCTGCGCCCTCGCCGCCTGGCGGATCTTCGAGGCCGGGCTTCGTCGCTACGAGAGCGCGGGGACCTGAGATGACACCCGAAGCACCGGGCGACGTCGTGGCGCGTTACCTGGACGCGGTCGACGCCCAGACCGGCGCGGCACCCGCCGCCTACCTGCCGCCGCAGAGCAAACGCTACCCGGGCAGCCCGCGTACGCCGTTGCCCTGGCCGGGGCCGGGCGCGCGACCGTTGGCCGACACCGGCCTGGACCGGATCAGCACGCTGCTGCTGGGCTACGGACCGCGCCGGGTGGAGATGCTCACCCAGGCCGGGATGTCGGCGTTGACCGGAACCCCGTCGAGTGGGCCGGCCTTCGCCCGCGTCCTGCCCGCCTGGTTCACCCTGCGCTGGACCGTGCCGTCCGGCGGCGCCTACTACCCGGGCGAGGTCTACCTCGCCTGGACCGGATCCGGGGACCTGCCTTCCGGCGTCTACCACTACGACCACGTCCACCACTGCCTCGAACTGCTGCGCGACACGAACCCCGCCGCCGACGTCGACCGGCTGCTCGGCCCGGCGACGACCGCCCCGGCCGGCGCAGAACGTAGCGCTCTGCTGCTGGCCTGCCGGCCGTGGAAGAACGGCAGCAAGTACGGCGCGTTCGGTTACCAGCTCGGCACCGTCGACGTCGGCGTGCTGCTCGGCCAACTGCTCACCTGGCCGCAGACCGGCACCGCCCACCTGGCTCCCGATCCCCGGGCCGCCGACGACCTGCTGGGACTCGACGGCATGCTGGAGACCGTCTACGCGGTGATCGAGATCCCCACCGGCACCACGCCGGACACCCCGCCCGGAGCCGGCACCCCGCCCGGCACCTGCACCCCGCCCGGTCGGACCGCGCCACCGGAACCGGTCGGCCTGGCCCACGACCGGCTCGTCCTGGCCGACGCCGATCCACACGCGGTGGCCCTGCACCGGGCCGCCTGGGCCGGGACCGACATGCCGCAGCGCGCCACGCCACTACCTGCACCGCAGGTCACGACACCGTCGGACGCGGCCCCCGTCCATCTGCCCGAGGTCACGCCGCTGGACCTGATCGGTGCCGCCGCCGACCGGGCGTCGGCCTGCGACCTCGCCCCCGGCCTGCGCCTGACGCAGCTCGCCGACGTCCTCGCGTACGCCGGTGGCCACCGGACCACCACCGCCGCCCTGGCCGAGCTGGCCCGGCACCCGCTGCACCCGGCACTGTGGTGCCTGGTCAGCCAGGTGGACGGATTGCCGCCCGGCGCTTACCGCTACGACCCCCGACACCACCTGCTCCGGCCGTCGACCGGTGCCGACCGGGCGGGACCGCCCACCACCGTGGTCGCGCACCGCATGGCGACCGCCGGCGTCAGCATCGTCGTCGTCGCCGGGGGAGAGCGACCCATGACCGACCTGACCCCCACGGAGTTCCGCCGACTCCACCTGCTCACCGGAACCGTCGTGCAACTGGCCGCCCTGGCCGCGCAGGCGGTCGGTGCGGCGATCCGCCCGATCGGCGGGTTCTCGGCCCCCGACGTCGCCGCACGACTCGGCCTGCCCGGCGGAGACACCCCCGTCCTGCAACTCCTGCTCGGCGCGCCCACGTCGCGTGCCGGACTGCTGGCCGTGGCACTCACGGAAGGAACCACGAATGGATGACCAACGGATCCCGGTGCTCACCGGTCAACCGGCGCCGGAGACGGTGCTGGCGACGGTGGCTCGGCACGGGGCGGCCCTGCTGCGCGACGGCGACCGGCAACGCGAGGCGTTCGTCCGGTTCGGCGACGCGGTGATGTCGCCGCTGCCGTACGACGGCGCCTTCCACGACGAGCGGGACGTCGTCGACGACGATCCGACCACCACCACGGTCACCCGTGGCACCCAGGGGATGCCGCTGCACCGCGAGGCGTCGTACGCGCCGGGATCCCCGGACCTGATGACCTTCTTCTGCGAACGGCCCGCAGGCGACGGCGGGGGTGGCACCACGCTCTGCGACGGGATCGCGTTGCTCGCCGCGTTGCCCGCGCCGGTGCGCGAGCGGTTCACGCAGATGGAGATCATCTGGGAGAGCCGGATGCCCACCGCCGACTGGCAACGGATGTTCGGCACCACCGACCCGGCCGAGGCACAGGGCGCGCTGCGACGGTGGGAGCCGTACCTGCGCCCCTGGGAGTCGATCCACGTCGACGTCACCGACGAGGGGATGACGACCGGCTTTGGCACCCACTGCACGCCGCCGACCAGGTTCGGTGCCGTACCCGCCTTCTGCAACTCGCTGTTCATCAGCCGTCCCCGCGACGACGAGTACCACGATCGGCGGTTACGGGTGCGTACCCCGGACGGGCCACCCGTCGACGACGACCTCGTCGCCACCGCCGCCGAGATCGCGGCCGGTCTCACCGTCACCGTGCCTTGGCAGGCCGGTGACGTCCTGGTCGTCGACAACTCCCGGTACCTGCACGGCCGCCAGGCGTTCCAGGACACCGGCCGTACCGTCCTGGTCCGGATGGGCATGCTCGACCGGGCGGTGGCGGCATGAGGGCCAAACTGCGCGACGACCTGATGTACGTGCCCACCGAGGACGGCGTCTACCTGGAGACGGGCACCACCAGCACCGAGATCAGCGGCGGATCCGCGTACGGTCTGATCCGCCGGATCGCCCCGCACCTGGACGGCACCCGCACCGTCGCGGACCTGACCGCCGGCCTGCCCGCCCCGCCACAGCGCCTGGTCACCGACCTGGTCACCATGCTCGTCGACCGGGGCATCGCCCGCGACCTGGACCGGGATCCGCCACACGGGCTCCAGGACTGGGAGCTGGACCGGTATCGCCAGGCCATCTCCTTCGCGGAGCACGCCGCCGACGCCCCGCCGCACCGCTTCGAGTCCTTCCGCAACAGCCGGGTCCTGCTGATCGGCGCCGGTCCGGGCCTGGCCGCACTGGTCCAGACCCTGTTCGACGTCGGACTCCGGCGGGCCACCCTGGTCCCGACCGCCGAATCGCCGACCGACCCGGCGGCCTGTCGGCGGATCCTCGACCGCCACCGCGCCGACGACCCCACCGTCGAGCTGGACCTGCGGCCGGACCTCGCCGCCGCGCTCACCGACGACGCCGCGCTCGCCGCCCTGATCGGTACGCACGACGCCGTGCTGCACTGCACCGACCGGCTGATGGCGGGCCGGGCGCTGACGCTGAACCGGGTGGCCCGCGCACACGGCGTCGCCGCCCTGCACGCGCTGGCCACCGGCGGCAGCGCGTGGGTCGGCCCCACCGGCGGCGGGGCCGCCGGCGGTTGCTGGGAATGCGTGGTCTGGAGCCTGCACGGCACCAGCCGCTCCGGCGACGCCCCGTGGCAGGACGACCAGCCGGACCAGGTCCCGGAGTACCTGACCGCCCCGGTCGGTGCCCTTGTCGGCACGGCCCTCGGCTTCGGCTACTTCCGGCACGCCGTCGGCGCCGAGACCGTCACCACCAGCCGCATGACCCACATCGACCTGGCATCGGCCGTCACCAGCGAACACCTGCTCACCGTCCACCCCCGCTGCCAAGCCTGCCGCCGCGACCGACCGGCCGGCGACCTCGCCGAGCGGATCGCCACGGTGACCCGACGTCCGGCGGTCGACGCCGAGACGTTCGCCACCCGGGTGGCCACCCTGATCGACCCGCGACTGGGTCCGGTGCTCGACATCGGCACCGGCCGGCAGTCGCAGACGTCGGTGAGCTGCATCGAGGCGACCGTCGCCGACGTGGCCGGCACCGGGACCGGACCGACGACCGTGACCGCCATCGGCGACGACCGCCGCCAGGCGCTCAACCGCGCCGCGGTGGCCGCCGTGGAGTCGCTCGCCGGGCAGGCGGCCACGGTCGCCGACACCACCCCGACCCGCTGGTGGGACCCGGTCGCCGGGGAGGTCGTCGCGGCGGTGCCCACCGCCGCGCTGCTGGCCGCCGGTCTCAGCTGGACCGAGGCGGTGGGCCGGGCACTGCTCAGGTTGCGCCGCACGACCGCGACGGCACCGGACGCCGGTCACCTGTCCGACGCACCCTCCGACGCGACGCACCCGGCCGGTTCCGCACTCGACCCCGCCGACTGGCCGGAACCGGTCCGGACCAGGGCAGCGGACATGAGCGTCCTCGGACACGACCTCGCCGCCTGGTGTGACACGTCCAGCACGCCGACCGTCTTCGTCGGCACCACCGACGGTTGGCTCGCCCACAGCACCGCCCCGGACACCGCGACCGCCCTCGAACAGGCCATGCAGACGGCGGTCGCCGCCCTCACCGGACGCGAACCGGCCGGTGCGGACGTCGGCCCGGACCTCGGAGTCGGCGAGTGGGACGCCTGGCTCCCGCCACTGCTCAAGGAGGTGGACGCCGCCGGGCAGCGACTTCTCCTGCGGCCGGTCGACCACCTGCCCGACACCCGGGACGTGCTCCCGTTCCTCGTCGAAGCCATGCTCACGCCACGACCCGGAGACGCCGGATGACCGACACGACCACGCTGACGCACGCCGTTCGCGTCCACGGCGACGGCGCCCTGTTCCAGGCCGTCGCGGACGCGACGGCACCGATCCGGACCGACCGCCCGGTGGACCTGTTCGTCGTCGACGACCGGACCGACCGGGTGCAGGACGCGGCCCGCCGCGCCCACCAGGAGGGACGGGACTTCCTCCCGGTCTACCCGACGCCGCGCGGTGTCCGGGTCGGCCCGTACGTCACGGCCGGGCGACCCGGCTGCCACCACTGCGTACGCGTCCGCGAACGTCGCGCCCGCGTCACCGGGACACCCCAGCGCTCGGCGCTCTGGCGTGCCCTGTACGAGGAATCCGTCACCGCGCCGACCCCCGTCCTCGGCCCGCCGGTGCGCACCACCGTGGCCGCGCTGGTCACCGACGAACTCGTGCGGGTGACACGCGGTGCGACTCCACGATGCGCCGGCGCGGTGCTCGAGGTCGGCACCGCCACCCTGGCGGTCAGCCGCCACCGGTTCATCCCCGACCCCGAGTGCCCGTCGTG
The DNA here is from genome assembly GCF_055559695.1 of Micromonospora sp. NPDC023869. Lineage (NCBI taxonomy): Bacteria > Bacillati > Actinomycetota > Actinomycetes > Micromonosporales > Micromonosporaceae > Micromonospora > Micromonospora sp. NPDC023869. The sequence continues at coordinate 57,143 of NZ_JBVHKD010000017.1, read as the reverse complement.
TACGACCCTGCCCGACGACGGGCCCGAGGCGGGCACCTTCACGTTGGTGTCCCGGCCCAAGTCGGCGCCGGACGACTACCGCGCCCGCAGCCTCCCCGCCGAGCACGAGCGGCTGCTGGAGTCCATGGTCGACGTCGAGACCGGCCTGATCTCGTCGATGACGCTCCACCACAACCACCCGATGATCCTGGCCGCCGCCATCGGCGGCCCGGCCTGCTGCACCGAACTGTCCGGATACGGGCGCACGTTCAGCTATCCGGCCAGTGTGTCGGTCGCCATCGCCGAGGCACTGGAACGGCTGGGCGGCACCCTGCCGCGGGCCCGTCGGACCCGGGTCCGCGCCTCGTTCCGCGAACTCGGCCCGGACCGCGCCGTCGCACCCCCGGCGCTGGGCCTGCCCGACTCGCCGCCGCACCCCAATGCCGTGCGATACCACCCGGACCTGCCGGTGGAGTGGGTGTACGCGTACTCCTTCCGCCGCGACGGCCCGGTCCTGGTTCCGGAGAGCACGGCCTACTACGGCTCGCACGCCACGGCCTTCGGCCTGGAGAGCTCCAACGGCTGCGCGCTCGGCGGCAACCTGGAGGAGGCCATCCTGCACGGCATCTTCGAGGTGGCCGAGCGCGACGCGTTCCTGGCCACTTGGTTCGCGCGGCTGCCGGTGCCCCGGGTCGACCCGCTCACCTCGGCGGACCCGGCGACCCGGCTGCTGGTGCGCTGGCTGGAACGCACCACCGGAAGCCGGCTGCACGTCTTCGACATCACCATGCCGGAGGGGATCCCCGCGCTCTGGCTGATGCTGGTGGACGAGGACGACCGGGCCGGCGAACCCAAGGCGTTCTGCGGCGCGGGCGCCCACCTCGACCCCGAACGGGCGCTCTGGTCCGGGCTGGTCGAACTGGCCAGCGTCGCCGACGCCACGAAGGAGATGGTGGCCGCCGACACCACGGCGCCCGACCTGGTCGCCGACTCCGACCTGGTCCGGTCGATGGAGGACCACGCGCTGGTCGCCGCCGCCCCGCAGAGCTGGGACCGTTTCGCCTTCCTCTACCAGCGCGACGAGATCCTCTCGATGGAGGCCGCGTTCCCGCCCGCGAAGCGGTACCGACCCGCCACCGACCTGCTCGACGATCTGCGCTGGGTCGTCGACCGGTACCTCGACAGCGGCCTGGACGTGGTCGTCGTCGAACAGACGGCCCGGGAACAGGCCACCGTCGACCTCACCTGCGTCAAGGTCATCATCCCGGGCACGCTGTCGATGGTCTTCGGGCACCGGAACCGCCGGGTCGACCTGCCTCGGCTCAGGGAACTCCCGGTACGGCTGGGCTACCGGTCCACGCCGCTTCCGCCCGAGGAGATCAACCCCTACCCGCACCCGTTCCCCTGACCCCGCACCGCGACGGTCGACGGTGACGGCTGATCCCGGCGGGCAACAGGTCACTCCGACGCCTTCGCGGCCCAGTAGTACTGCTTGTGCCCCCTGGCCTCCATCACTGCCACGAGATCCTCGGCGTCCGCGCGGGACTCCGTGCGCGTCACTTCGTACCGGTTGCCGTTGTCGTCCTGTCGCCACACGATCCACCGCGCCGACCGGTCGGCGTCGGCGGTGGACTCCGGCGGCAGGTCGGGGTCGGGATCGGAGCGACGGGGGCCTTCCGGACCGTCGTCGAAGCGGAGGAGAGTCTCGACCCGGGTGATCCGGAAACGACGCTGCTCGACGCCGATCTCGTCGGTCCGGCCGGCTTCGAGCGCATCGGTGGCCTGCTGGTACGCGGCACCTGGGCGCGGGGGTAGTGCGCGGTCAGCAGGTCGACCTTCAGCATCGCCGCGCCGACCCCGGTGGGTGCGGCCGGATCGGCGACCACCTCCGGGTCGAGAAAACTGTCGTGCTACGGCCGATCGCGCCGCAAATGCGGCGACGACCGTCAGCGACTCCGGTGGCGGACACCTTTTCGTCTTCGCTCCGCCGGCACCGATGGGGAGATCGGTGACCGGACGTCGATGCGATTCATGCACCAGCGGTCAGATTCGTGCACGACCGGTAAAAGGCCCGTCACGGTGCGCGTGACCCCGGCGGGCAGAGGCTTCACGGCACCGGAACGAGCGTTTCGCCGAGCCGCGCCAGATGAGCCGTGCGGCCGGTCAGCGACCGGCTTTCGCGTGGTACTCGTCCACGATCTCCTGCGGAATCCGGCCCCGGTCGGAGATGTCCTTACCGGCCTTCTTGGCCCACTCCCGGATCGCCTTGTTCTGCTCCCGGTCGGTGCTGGCGGAACCCTGACCACGGGCAGCCCGGCCGCCCACGACCACGCCGCCGCGACCCACCTTCGTGCCGTGGGCGACGTAGGAGGCGAACGCGTCCCGCAACTTCGCGGCATTGCTGCTGGACAGGTCGATCTCGTACTGCACGCCGTCGAGAGAGAACTTCACGGTCTCGTCGGCGTCGCCGCCGTCCAGGTCGTCGACCAGCTTATGAATGATCTGCTTAGCCACGTCTGAGCACATTCCCTTCCAGTGAGGACAGTTCCGCGAACGTGGTAGTCACAATAGCGCCTGCGTTACTTGCCGCGTCAACGGGATCCGCATAACGGTCCAGGCATTGACCGATCCGATCGTCCGGGCGGATCTGCCCGTCCCGAGAGCGCCGAAAATGTTCGGTGCGGTAAGTGGATGGCGACTATGTGTCGCGGCGAAGGGTGATCAGTTGCCCGCCGCCGTCGCGCGAATCGGGCTCCGGCCGGGAGCCGGGTGGTGTGCGCCCGGGGATCGTCGCGAGCGATTCCGGTCGGGCGGGTGCGGTCCTAGCCGCGCGGGGCACCCGACGCGGCCGACGGCGGTGCTCGGGGCCGGTGCGGTTTTGGGCCGCCGGGTCGCTGCCGCCGTGCGATCGGCAGGCATTCGACCCCGATCTCGCGCGGAGGGCGCCCGGGGAACTGTTCGCGGAGCGGTCGGCCGAGTCGGCGGGGCGAATTCGTGAGAACGCCATTCTCGACTGCGTTCGACGCCGGACGCACCGCTGCTCCGGTCCGGAAGGGGTCCGGACCGGAGCAGCGGCGTAAATGCCGACCTCGCGGATCAGACGATGTTGATGTCGCTGCACCACATGTAGGTCTGGTCCATGTGCGACGCCTTCCAGATCACGAAGAGGACGTGCTGTCCGCTACGGCCGGAGGTCGAGACGTTGAACGAGATGTTCTGCGTCGGCGCGTACCGCCCGGTCGTCTGGATCAGGTCGATGTTTCCCCACCCGACCTGCTGGGTCGCCGGGTTGAACCCCTGCCGGGTCAGGTAGACCCGGAAGTAGTCGGCGCCGTGGCTGGCCTGGTCGTAGAACTGGAGCGTGAAGCTGCGGCTGACGGTGGTCGCCTTCCAGGCGCCCGGCTGGTTCAGGGCGTTGTTCCGGGAGAGGGCGTTGCTGCACAGCTGACCGTCAGGCGTACGAGCCTGGAACTGCCCGCCCAGGCCGTCGCGCAACTGGCTCATCCAGTTCCACATGGTGTCGGGGTTGGCCTGGAAGGCCCGGTAGCACATCGGGTCCTGCGTCTGCATGGCCGGATCCATGTGCCGGTGGCCCCAGTTCTGCCAACACTGGTAGGCGCGGGTCGCCGGGTTGATCACGGTGCCGTGGGCCTGGGCGGCGCCGGCCCAGGGCAGCATCGCGACGACCATGGTGAGCGCCAGGGCGAGTGCCTGGAGAGGTCGGCGGACGACCGACCGGGATTGAGGGGGGTGGTGTGAACGCACGGTGCATCCTCCGTTCCGAGCGCTCCGGGACGGTGTGGGAGCGCTTCCAACGAGTGTTGCATCGAGGATACCCTATATCAATGATCATCTATTAAGTCGATGTTCTGAAGCCGCGACATTCACCCCGGCACTGCGAATTCGTCGCAGTCGGGGCGACGGTCCGGCGGACCGCCGCCCCGACTCCGGTCAGTTCAGGGAGCCGCTGTCGATCGGGGGATCGCTCGGCGCGTTCGGTCCCACCGGATCGAGGCCGGGTAGACCGGGGGTTTTCGAGGACCGGCTACGTGCCGTCTTCGCCGCTCGCATCGCCGATCGACCTTCCACTGCGCCGCCGGCGCCCCCGGCGCCGAGGCAGCAGCAGGGCCACGACCGGTGAGCGGGTGCGTCGTCCCGTAGGTTGATAGCGCACGAACGGGATCGACGGCGAGGGGCGGACCACACATCATGACGGCGGTATCGGGCGGGCGGCCTGCTGCTGCGGGTCCGGCGGTGACCACGCCCGCGGCAGAGGACGACCTGCGTACGTTGTTCGGCCAGTCCATCGCCGTGTTCGCCTCGCTCACCGGGCCGACGCATCTGCTGGAGGCGGCGAACCCGGCCTTCTTCACCACGATCGGCCAGGAACGCGCACGCACCGGGGTCCCGCTGGCGGACCTGATGCCCGAACTCGCCGGTCAGGGCTTCATCGACCTGCTGGACCAGGTCTACCGCGCGGGGGAGTCCTACACCGGACGGGACGTCCGGGTCGTGCTGGGCACCGGCCCGCAGGCCCGGGAGACCTTCTTCGACTTCACCTACGAACCACGCCGCGACACCGACGGTACGGTGATCGGCATCCGGGTGATCGGTGTGGAGACCACCCAGGTCAAGCACGCCCAGTGGCTGATGGCCGAACACCGCGCACTGCTGGAGCAGATCGCCCGTCAGGCACCGCTGACCGAGGTGCTCGACGGGATGGCCCGCTGCATCGAGAACCTCGCTCCGCAGGAGGTGTTCGTTTCGGTCCTGTTGGCCGACCCCGACGGCCGGCACCTGCGCCACGGTGCCGCGCCCAGCCTGCCGGACTTCTACAACGAGGCCATCGACGGCATCGCCACCGGTGAAGGCGTCGGTTCCTGCGGCACCGCAGCCCATCGGCGGCAGCCGGTCGTCGTCACCGACATCGCCACCGACCCGTTCTGGAGCGACTTCCGCCCGTTGGCCGACCGGGCCGGGCTGGCCGCCTGCTGGTCCACGCCGATCCTGGCCCGCGACGGCGGACTACTCGGCACCTTCGCCATGTACCACCGCACCCCACGCGTCCCGCAGGACACCGACCTCGCCATCGCCCGGCTGTTCGCCGGCACCGCGGCGCTGGCCATCGAACGCCACCACATCGAGCAGGCGCAGAAGGCCGCCGAGGAACGCGCCGCGGCAGCCCACGACGAACTGGCCAAGGCGATCCGCGCCGAGCGCGAACTCCGCGCCGAGGCTGAGCAACGCGCTGCCGCCGCCGCGGAACTCAACGCCCGGATGCGGTCGGCCGCCGCCGCGCAGGTCGCGGTGCCGCACCCCGATCACTGCCAACTCGGCGGTACGGCCGGATGCACCGCACCGGCCGAGATCAAGATCGCCGACTCCTGGGGCGACGCCGCGTGGGGCTGCCCCACCCACGTCGAGGAAGCCATCATCAACGTCCGTTCGGTCTTCATCGCCAACGAGGAACTCGGCGGCCTGGCCGCCTACCTGCACCGCTGAACCCGCCGGGCCGGACGGGAACGACCCGGGTGGCGACGACGACGCGCAGCCTGCCGTGTTGGATGGGGTGATGGCAACCATCGCGCGCCTGGCCGCAGGCTCCCGGATCGGGCTCGGACTGGCGGCCGTCGGCCGTCCGGGCTACATCAATCTCGGACGCGCCGCGGACCTGCCGGCCGATCGGACCGTCGAGGCGTTGCGCGCGCGTGCGGCCGAACTCCTCGATCAGGCGTACGCCGCCGGCGTCCGCTACGTCGACGTCGCCCGCTCCTACGGCCGGGCCGAGGAGTTCCTCGCGCACTGGCTGCGGAGCCGGCCGGACGTCGACGACGTGGTCGTCGGGAGCAAGTGGGGCTACACCTACACCGCAGGCTGGCGCGTCGAGGCCGAGACGCACGAGGTCAAGGACCATCGCCTCGCCACCTTCGAGCGGCAGTACGCGCAGACCCGGGAGTTGCTCGGCGACCGCCTCGACCTCTACCAGATCCACTCGGTCACCCCGGACAGTCCCGCGCTGCACGACGTGGCCCTGCACCGTCGACTCGCCGACCTCGGCCGGCAGGGCGTGCTGGTGGGACTGTCGACCAGCGGGCCGAGGCAGGCCGAGGTCATTCGCGACGCGCTCGGCGTACGCGTCGACGGCGAGCCGCTGTTCCGCAGTGTGCAGGTCACCTGGAACCTGCTGGAGCCCAGCGCGGGCCCGGCCCTGGCCGAGGCGCACGACGCGGGATGCGTGGTCATCGTCAAGGAGGCCCTCGCCAACGGCCGGCTCGCCGTACGCGAGGACGTCGGCGACGCGATCGCGCTCGCGGCGGCGCTGCACCAGCCGTGGGCGACGATCGTCCTGTCCGGAGCCGCCACCGGTGACCAACTGGCCTCGAACCTGCGGGCGCAGACGCTCACCGTCGACCCGGCCCGGTGGGCAGAGCTGGCGATGCCGGTCGACCGCTACTGGCAGGAGCGCGCCGCGCTGCCCTGGACCTGAGGCCGTCGAACGCGTCGACTGCGGGGCGCCGGCTGGCGCTGGTGCCCCGGCGGCCGGTCCGAGCAAGGTCGGGCCCGGCTAGTCGGTGAGGCGGGCGTCCCGTTGACGCGGTGAGGTGGTCGGGGTGATGACCTGCACCCCGCTCGCGGCGAGGGCGTCGCGCAGATTCGCCGGTGGCGCGGTGTCGGTGATCAGGTAGTCGGCGCTGCCCAGTTCGGATGCCTGCGCGAACAGCCGGCGGCCGAATTTGGAGGAGTCGGCGAGGATCGCCACCCGGGCGGCTCGCGAGATCATCTCCTGCATCATCGCGGCCTCGGCGAGGTTGCTGGTGGTGTAGCCGGCGTCCGCGTCGACCGCGCCCACGCCGATCAGCGCCAGGTCGCAGCTGATGTCCAGCTCGGCACCGCCACCGGCCCGGAAGCTCACCGGCCCGATGGTGGCGAGCGTGAGGGTGCGTACCGCTCCGCCGAAGACGTAGATGTCGCGGATCGCTGTGGGCGGCAGTGCGCCGGGCACCAGCAGGTTGTTCGTCGCCACCGTGAGGTCCCGGTGCTGGCCGAGGTTGCGGGCCACGGCCAGGGTGGTGGTCCCACCGTTGATCATGATGGTCGAGCCGTCCCGGACCAGCGCGGCGGCCAGCGCCGCGATCTTCTCCTTCTCCTGCTCCTGGAGGGTGAGCCGCTGGTCGACGGCGCGGTCGGTGCGGAAGACGGTGGAGAGGCTGACGGCACCGCCGTACGTGCGCACGAGGACGCCGTCGGCGCTCAGCTGGTCGAGATCGCGTCGGACGGTGTCGATGGAGACGCCGAAGCGCTCGGCCAGCTCGCCGACCGTCACCTGGCCGGTGTCGGCGACGTACGCGGCCAGTTGCGCCTTGCGTCCGGCGGGCAGATGCCGCTGTCGCTCGTCCTTGTCGACACTCATGGTTCCCCCTTGTCAATGCGGCAGTATGCCACAACCCCGCGTCGGTGCCGCGCGCAGCGGCAGAGAACGGCACTGAGCGGCATAGCCCAGTGGAGTGCATCGAAAGCGCAGCGTGCATCTTTACCTGCGGTGGAGCGTCCCGCGCGCACATCCGGCGCACAGCTTTGCCGTACTACGCGTTTTCTTGCTGTTCTCCTCTTGTCTTTGCCTGTAACACGTTGCTAACGTGACGCCAATCTCGCAGAGAAGCGAAGGATCTCGATATCGAAGGAGTCCCCCATGATGTTTCGTGCTACCCGGCTGAAGCGGCTGGTCGGGGTGGTGACGGCGGCGACGATGGTGGCGGCCGTGGCCGCCTGTGGTTCGGACGACGCCGCCTCGGACGGCAGCGTGACTCTGGAGTTCGCGCAGTGGTGGGGGGCCGAGCTGCCGGCCGGAGAATTCGACAAGATCATCGATGACTTCACCGCGCAGAACCCGAACATCAAGATCAAGCTGCTCAGTGCGCCGTACGCCTCGACCAAGCAGCAGTTGCTGACCGGCGCGGCCTCCAAGACCCTGCCCGACGTGGTGGGCCTGGACGGCGCCTGGGTCAACGACTTCGCCACGCAGGGCGCGATCACCGACCTGTCCGCGCTGATGACCGAGGCGGACTACGACGACAGCGAGCTGGCCAGCCAGGTGCAGGTCGACGGCAAGACCTACATGATCCCGGTGGTCAACTTCGTCTACCCGCTGTTCGTCAACATGGACCTGCTCACCGCCGCCGGCGTCGACAAGGTGCCCGCCACGCGGACGGAGTTCCTCGACGCCGCCAAGAAGATCAGCGCGGGCGACGGCGACGCCAAGGGTTGGGTGCTGCCGCTGGACACCGCCGTACCCAACGGCGTCCAGAACGACGTCATGTCCTGGCTCGGGGCCTCCGGCGGCAGCATGCTGGCCGATGGCAAGCCGAACCTGACCAGCGCGCCGGTCAAGAACACCATCGAGTACGTGAAGAGCCTGAACGACGCCGACGTCATCGCCCCCGGCTCGCTCACCATGAAAGAGCAGGACAAGGTCGAGAAGTTCACCAACGGCCAGGTCGGCATGATGATCGACTCGCTCGCGCACATCAACCTGATCCGCAAGAACAAGCCGGACCTGAACTTCCAGGTGGCGCCGCTGCCGGCCGAGGACGGCTACACCGGTGAGCGCGGCATCCCCTACGCCTCCTGGGGCATCGGCATCTCCGACTCCACCAAGCACAAGGCCGAGGCGTTCACCTTCGTCTCGTACCTGATGAGCCAGCAGACCAACGCGAAGCTCAGCACGATCGCCAACGGCTTCCCCGGCAACAAGACCGCGGAGCCCGACTTCGGCAACAGCGACCCGCTGTTCAAGACCGCCTTCGACATCTATCAGCAGGGCTACCCGGCCAACGAGTTCGTCGGACTGCCCAAGTCCGAGGACCTGATGCGCAGCTTCGCCGAGCAGCTCCAGCTCGTGCTGACCGGCAAGTCGAGCGTCGACGACGCCCTCGCCAAGGCGCAGGAGAACTGGTCCTCGGTAATCGGTTAGCCCGCCCGGGCGTCGCGCCGGACCCTCGGCGCGGCGCCCGACCAAGGAGACAGCCATGACCCTGACAGCACCGGAGACCTCGACGCGGGCCGCGCCGAGCACCACCGGGCGCTCCCGATCCACCCTGACCCGGCGCCTCGTCCCGTACGGCTATCTGTTCCCCACGATGCTGCTGGTCGTGGTCCTGATGGTCGTGCCCATCGTCATGGTGGTCGGCTACTCGTTCCGGGACAACGTGATCGTCCAGGAGAACTCGGTGTTCGCCGGGTTCGCCAACTACGCCACGGTGCTCACCGACCCGGCCTTCCTGGCCGCGCTCAAGAACACCGCCGTCTTCATCTCGGTCAGCACCGCGGCCCATCTGGTCCTCGGCCTCGCCTTCGCGATGATGCTCAACAGCCCGCTGCTGGGCGGCGTCACCAAGGCCATCTTCCGGATCGTCTACATCCTGCCCTGGCTGTTCACGATCGCGGTGATCGCCGTCATCTGGCGGCTGCTGCTCGACCCGGCCGGCGTGGTCAACCACGTGCTCCAGACCCTGGGCGTCATCCAGTCGGGCGTGAACTGGTTCAGCGACCCGGGCACGGCCCTCTGGGCGGTGACGTTCGTCAACATCTGGGCCGGCTACCCGTTCTTCATGATCAGCCTGTTGGCCGCGTTGCAGGGCATCCCCGGCGACCTGTACGAGGCCGCCGCCGTCGACGGCACGAACTGGTTCCAGCGGTTCGTGCACGTGACGCTGCCCCAGCTCCGGCCGGTGATCATCAGCATGGCGGTGCTCGACCTGATCTGGACCTCACACCAGTTTGCGCTGATCTGGATGACCACCGGCGGGGGACCGCTGAACACCACCGAGATGCTCAGCACCTTCACCTACAAGCAGGCCTTCAGCGAGTACGAGTTCGCCACCGCGTCGGCCGCCGCCGTGATCGTCCTGCTGCTCACCATGGTGCTGGCCTTCTTCTACGTACGCTCGCAAAGGGAGCGGTGAGACATGACCACCGTCAAGATGCGGCGTACCTTCGCCAAAGTCGGCGTCGTCACCGGGCTGGTCATCGGCGGACTCTTCGCCGGCCTGCCGGTCCTGTGGCTGCTCTCCACGTCGTTCAAGAGCAACGGCGAGGTCTTCCAGAACCCGCCGCAGCTCATCACCGAGGGCTTCTCGTTCGACGCCTACCGCGCGATCCTGGGCGACGCCGCCCAACTGCGCTTCTTCCTCAACAGTTACGTCGTCGCCTTCGCGGTGACCATCCTGACGCTGCTGGTGGCCATCCTGGCCGGGTACGCCTTCTCCCGCTTCGCGTTCCCGTTCAAGAAGACCATCAACGCCGCGATCGTCAGCGTCCAGGCGGTACCGCCGATCACTCTCGTCATTCCGTACTTCGGGCTCATCGTGGCGCTCGGCCTGTACGACACCTACCTCGGCCTGATCCTCACCCACATGGTGTTCACCCTTCCGTACGCGATCATCATGGTCACCGCCTACCTGAACACGCTGCCGCGCGAGCTGGACGAGTCGGTCAAGGTCGACGGCGGCAGCGGCTGGACCGCGCTGTGGCGGATCCTCGTACCGACCGCCGTGCCCGGCCTGATCGCGGTCGGTGTCTACACGTTCATGATCTCGTGGAACGAATACCTGTTCGCGCTCACGCTGACCCGCACCGACGAGATGCGCACCGTCCCCATCGGCATCCAGTTGCTGATGGGCCAGCACTCGTACGAGTGGAACCAGATGATGGCGATGAGCATCCTCGGGTCCATTCCCGTACTCCTGCTCTTCCTCTTCTTCCAGCGGCGGTTCATCGGCGGGCTCACCGCCGGCGCCGTGAAGGCCTGACCGACCGGCAACACCCATCAGTGACAAGGAGAAACGCGAACATGCTGACGACCGGTAAGGCGATCCTCGACGTCGCCAACGCGCACCACTTCGCCGTGCCCGCCTTCAACATCAGCGACTGGGCGATGTTCCGGGGCATCGTGGAGATCAGCGAGGAGACGGACGCCCCGCTGATCGTCGCGATCCACCCTGACGAGATGCGGCACATCGGCCGGGAGATGATCAACGGCGTCGTCGAGCGGGCACACCGCTCCAGCGTGCCGATCGCGATCCACTGGGATCACGGCGCCACCTACGAGCAGATCCTGCAGGCCGTGCAGTTCGGCTTCACCTCGGTGATGATCGACGGCTCGCTCCTGCCGTTCGAGGAGAACGTCGCCATCACCCGCAAGGTCACCGAGTCCGCCCACGTGCTCGGCGTGTCGGTGGAAGGCGAGCTCGGCACCATCGGCGGCAACGACAGCTACGCCGAGGCGGGCGCCGCCGAGATCATCTACACCGACCCCGACGACGCGGTCACCTTCATCGAGCAGACCGGTGTGGACAGCCTCGCGGTGGCCATCGGCACCTTCCACGGCATGTACCCGGCCCACCTCAAGCCGGAGCTGAAGCTCGACCTGCTCAAGGAGATCAAGAGCCGGGTGCAGATCCCGCTGGTGCTGCACGGCGGCTCCGGCAACCCCGACGACGAGATCCGCGAGGCGGCGCAGATCGGCATCAACAAGATCAATATTTCGACCGACATCAAGCTCGCCTACCACGCCAAGATGCGCGAGGTGCTCGGCAACGACCTGAAGACCCGCGAGCCCAACGCCATCCAGCCGGCCTGCATCGAGGCCATGAAGGTGGTCGCCGCCCAGAAGATCGAGCTGTTCGGCGCCGCCGGCAAGGGCTCGCTGTACTGACATGGCCGACGCGTCCCGTGTGGTCCTCGGCCTCGGCGGCTGCGTCGACTACGAGGTGACACTGACCACCGACGTGCTGGCGCGCCTGGTCGGCGACTACGACATCGTCGCCGCCGACCTGACCGCGTCGACGCCGGTGACCAGCGAGCGAGACCTCGTGGTGTCGATCCTCGGCTACGTCGCCAGGGGCGGGGGCGGCGAACACTTCGTCGCCTCCGCCCCGGTGCTGGAGACCTTCGCCCGGCGGTTCCCACACCGGGTGGCCCTGGGCGGCACCTCCGTGCGGGCCGGGATCCTGATGAGTCGACTGGGCATACCGTCGACGCTGCACCTGGTCACCGTCAACGACACCGTCCGCCGGCTCCTGCCGCACGACAGCGACCACTTCACCACCGCCACCGAGGACACCTTCTATCCACACCTCATCGTCCAGTACGACCAGGGCCTGCGGATACGCACCGACCGGCTCGACATCACCGCGCCGCACCCGAACCGGCTGATCTACGTCAACGACCCCGCCAACAGCGCCATGCTGCTCAGCGACGACCTCGGCCACCGGCTCAGCGGCGCGGAGGTGTTCCTGATCTCCGGGTTCAACGCCATGCGCTCCTCGGCGCAGCTCGACGACCGGCTCACCGAACTGCGTGCCCACCTGCGCCACCTGCCACCCGGGGCGGTGACCTACTTCGAGGACGCGGCCTACCACGAGCCCGCGTTCAGCGGCCAGGTCCGGGACGCGCTGCTCGACGTCATCGACGTGTACGGCCTCAACGAGGACGAGATGCAGTCGTACCTCGGCCACCCCGTCGACCTGCTCTCCCCGGCCGAGGTCGCGGACGCGCTCACCGCGTTGCACCGGCTTATCCCGGCACCGACGCTGGTCCTGCACACGAAGTACTGGGCCGCCGCGTTCGGTCCCGCCGCGACCCGCTACGCCGACGCCCTCGACACGGGCACCGTCATGGCCGCCGCCCGCTACTGCCACGGCGACGACGTCACCGACACCGACGTCGCCCGCCTGCGCGCCCGGCCCCGCCGGCCCGAGTCGGTGGCCTTCGCCGCCGCGGTGCGCACCCGGCTGGGCGACACCGTGCACTGCGTGCCCGGCTTCGCGCTCGACGTCCCGAACCCCACCACGGTCGGCCTGGGCGACACGTTCGTCGGCGGCTTCCTCGCCGCGCTCGCCGCGACGGGCGCGACCGCCCCGCCACCCCCACCACGAACGGACTGACCACCGATGACCGTCGAGGTCCTATCCGCCAACCAGCCGGAGACCTTCTATCGGGGTGCCGGCCGGATCGCCGACTTCCGCACCGTGCCCGCGTCGCCCGACCGACCCGAGGACTGGGTGGGCTCGGTGACCACCCGGTTCGGCCTGGGCCCGTCCGGGCTGTCCACGCTCGCCGACGGGCGCGTGCTGGCGGAGGCGATCGCCGCCGACCCGCGCTGGTGGCTCGGACCGGGACGCACCGACACGGGCGTACTCGTCAAACTGCTCGACGCCGGCCAACGCCTGCCGCTGCACGTCCATCCGGACCGCCGGTTCGCCACCGCCCACCTGGCCTCGCCGTACGGCAAGACCGAAGCCTGGGTGATCGTCTCGGCCCGCCCCGGCGCGTACGTCCACCTCGGCTTCTCCCGCGACGTGCCCGCCGACGAACTGGCCGGCTGGGTGACCGGGCAGCGAACCGCCCAGATGCTCGACGCCACCAACCGGATCCCGGTGTCGGCCGGCGACGCGATCCTCTGCCCGGCCGGCCTGCCGCACGCGATCGGCGACGGAATCCTGCTCGTCGAGGTCCAGGAGCCGACCGACTTCTCCGTGCTGCTCGAGTACGACAGCTTCGGCCTCGCCGACGGCCACCTGGGGATCGGCTACGACCTCGCCCTGCAGTGCGTGGACCGCAGCAGGTGGACACCGGACCGACTCGACCGGCTGCGCGGCGGGCACCGGCTGCTGCCCGAGGCCGCCGACGAGTTCTTCGCCGCCGGACGGCTGCACGGCGGCGACCGACTGGAGCCGGACTTCGGCGTCCTGGTCGTGGTCGCCGGGGACGGCAGGCTGACCGGCGACCACGACGACCTGGCGCTGCGACGGGGCGACACCCTGCTGGTCCCGTACGCCGCCGGCCCGCTGCGCGTCGACGGTCACGTCGAGGTGATCCGCCTGGCGGCGTCGCTTCGATCGGCTGCCTGATCGACGATCACTGTCGGCCGGGCAGAACCCGCATCGCTGCGGCGCCGATGTGTGACCACCGTCACGGTGATCCGGGACCCGATCCCGGTCCGCCCGTCGTCTTACCCGGTGTGAGTACCGGCATGGACGCAGCCGACGAGGGCGAACTCGTGCGGCGCGTCGCCCGTGGTGATCGGCGGGCCTTCGACGAGCTGTATCGGCGTACCTCGCCGTGGCTGGAGGTGCGCCTGCGTCGCCGGTGCGCGGACCCCGACATCGTCGCCGAGGTCCTCCAGGACACCTACCTGACCGTCTGGCGGGCCTCGGGCACCTTCGCCGGAGTGCGGAGCGGAAGCGGCGGCGCGGCGCGGGGTACCGCGGTGGGCTGGCTGTGGACCATCGCCGCCCACCGACTGGTCGACGCGTTCCGTCGCCGGGCCCGCACGGCGCAACTGCCGCAGGTGCCACTGACGCCGACCACGGCACCCGCCGCCGAGGACGAGGTGATGGCGGCCCGGATCGGGCAGGAACTCGAACAGGCGCTGCTCACCCTGCCGCCCGAGGTCCGGGCCGCCCTGCGCGCCACCGTCCTGGACGGGCTCTCGCCCCGAGAGGCGTCCGTGCTGCTGGGCGTACCCGAGAACACCGTCAAGTCCCGTGTCCGCCGAGCCCGGATCGCGCTACGGGAGGCCCTGTCATGACTTCCCACCCGACCCTCACCCAGATCGAGCGGTACGCCACCGCCGACCCCCGCCTCGACGAGCCCAGCGTCTGGGCCGTCGAGGTGCACCTGGAGGACTGCGCCGACTGCCGGGCCCGGCTGGCCGGCAGCACCACCGTCGACACGCGTACCGTCCTCGCCCAGGTCGCCGTCACCCTGGACCGGGAGATCGCCGCGTCCCCGGCCCCGGCCGCCCGCAGCCGGTCCTGGACGGTGCTGCGCCGCCGCTGGCTGGCCGGCACGCTCGTCCCCTGGCTGGCCATGACCGCTGCGGTACTCGCCTGCGCCGTCCTGCTCAGCGAGTTGTGGACCGAGTTGCCGTCGCTGGTGCTGCTGCTCGCGCCGCTGGCCCCGTTGCCCGGCGTCGCGGTCGCCTGGCACCGCCGGGCCGATCCCGCCTGGGAACTGATCGCCACCACCCCCGGCGCCGGCTTGACGACCCTGCTGCGACGCACCGCGACGGTGCTGGTGGTCGTCATCCCACCCCTCGCCCTCGCCGGCTACGGCACCGGCGTGCCACCGGCGCTGACGCTGTTGCCGTGCCTGACGTTCACCGCCGCCACGCTGGCGCTGGGCAGTCTCGTCGGCGTACGTCGGGCCGCGTTCGGACTGGTCGCGGTATGGACGCTCGCGGTGATCACACCCAGCCTCGCCGCCGCCCGTACGCCACTGGTGCTGACCGAGGAGAGCACCGGCATCTGGGCACTGACCACGGTCGCTCTGACCCTCACCGCGCTGCTGCGGGCCGACGGGCTCCGACGACTCGCCCAGCAGTAACACCGTTCCGCCCACCGGACGCGCGACGCCGCGTCCCGCTCCACCGACCCCGAACGAAGGAGGATGCCGATGCGTGCCCTGAGCGCGGCCGAAACGGCCGTCACCACCAATCCCTGGGCTGTCCACGCCGAGGGACTGCGGGTCCGCGCCGGACGGCGTCTGGCCGTCGACGGCCTCGACCTGGCCCTGAACATCGGGGTCCACGGACTGCTCGGCCCCAACGGCGCCGGGAAGACCACGCTGATGCGGTGCCTGGCGACCGTCCTCGCGCCGGCCGCCGGGCGCCTGACGCTGCTCGGACACCCGGTCGACGGCCGCGCCGACCTGCGGGCGGTCCGCCGTGGCCTGGGCTACCTGCCGCAGCACTTCGGCTTCTATCCGCGCTTCACGGTGCGGGAGTTCGTCGGATACATGGCCTGGCTCAAGGAGATGCCCAAGGCCGCGATCCCCGCGGCGGTCCAGCGGGCCGTCGACCGGGTCGGCCTGACCGACCGGGCCGACGCCCGACTGAAGACCCTCTCCGGCGGCATGCTGCGCCGCGCCGGCATCGCCCAGGCCATCGTCAACGACCCGCAGCTCCTGCTGCTCGACGAACCCACCGTCGGCCTCGACCCGGAACAACGACTCGACTTCCGCGAACTGCTGCGGGACCTCGGCACCGACAGTTGCGTCCTGGTCTCCACCCACATGGTCGAGGACGTGGCGGCGGCCTGCACCGACGTGGTCATGGTCAACGAGGGACGCCTGGTCTGGCAGGGCACCGCCGAGGCGCTCAGCGCCCAGGGCGACCAGAGCCACCCGGGCGACAGCCCGACCGAGCGGGGCTACTCCGCCATCCTGCGCCGGCACCGGGCGGAGGCCGCCCGATGAGCATCCTGGGAGTCGAACTACGCCGCTCCGCCGCGCTCGGTGCCGCGCTGATCACCGTGCTCGCCGGAATCGGCGCACTCTATGTCGCCCCGGCCCGCTGGTCCGGCGGCTGGATGTCGCTGGCTCTCATCACCCGCGAGTACCTGCTGCTGATGTGGCCGTTGGCGCTGGCCGCAGGCGCCTGGCAGGGCCGTCGGGAACACCGGTCGAACGTCGGTGAGCTCTTCGGCACCACCGCCCGGCCCCGGGTCCAGCGGATGGTGCCGGTTCTCGGCGCGATGGCCCTCACCCTCGGCACCGCCTACCTGCTGGTGACCGCGGCGGGTGCCGCCCGGATCGGCACCAGCGCCGGCTATCTGCCCCTGCTCGGCTTCGCCGTCGTCACCGGCGTCGGCGTGTTGTCCCTGATCGCCGCGGCCTGGCTCGGTCTGGGGATCGGGCGTCTGCTACCCGTTCCGGCGACCGCGCCCGCGTTGGGCGTGGCCGGCGTCCTGATCGTCTCGGTCAGCATGTTCATCCGCCCGGACTGGCTGGCCGCGGCGGTGTCCCCGATCTACGGCACGAGCCAGTTCCACGCGTACCAGACGATCGACAACCGGGTCAGCGGTGCGGTGGCGATCTGGCTCGCCCTGCTCGCCGTCGCCGGACTGGTGCTGTTCGTCGCCGGTGGCCGGCGAGCCCGTACGGCGGCGCTGGTCCCGGTGCTGCTCGGGCTCGCCGCGGCAGTGGCGGTCGTGCCCCGGGACCCGGCGGTGCTCGACGCTCCGGTGGACCCGATCGCCCGGGAACTGGTGTGCACCGACGATGCCCCGACGGTGTGCGTGAGCCGGGTCAACACCAAGCTCCTCGACGACCTGACCCCGTTGGCCCGCGAAGGTCTGGCGGCGTTGGCGAAACTCCCGGACGCCCCGACCGCCGTGCACGAGGACACCTCCACGTACGGGCGCGGCGGGGCCACGCCGTCCCGCGACGACGTCGTCGAGGTACCGGTCCGGATCGACAAGTTCGGCGGGCTCGCGCACCCGGGCGTCGTGACCGTCGAGGTCGTCCGAGGGCTCGGCGTCCCCATCGACATCGAGTGCCGACAACACCACGAGGCGGTCGAACGGGCGGCGGCGTACTGGCTGCTGGGCCGCGAGCCGCAGTCCGACGTCGGGCTCATCCCCGGAATGATCCAGGAGGACCCCGAACTCAACCCGGAGGCGCTCGCCCTGTGGCAGGGGCTGCGCGAGGTCTCCGCCGAGGAGGCGCTGGCCCGGGTGACGGCGGTCCGTGACGCCAAACGGGACTGCGAGGACACGAGCGAACTGCTGACCCGGAGCACTCGGTGACCTGGACGCTGCTGTACCTGCGCTCCCGGCGCGTACCCCTGGCCGTGGCCGTGGCCCTCGGCGGCGCGGCGGTGATCTGGACGCTGTGGCTGACCATCGCCGACGAACGCGACGTCGCCCCGACGACGGTCGTCCTGACGGTCCTGCTGATGGTCGCGGTGCTCTCGGCCACCCTGGCCGCACCCGACGAGAACCTGGACCGGACCGCCTCGGTGCGGTGGCCGCCACGGCGTGCGGCACACCTGCTGGTCGGCCTGCTGGTCGTCCTGCTGGCCCTGGTCGCCACGCGGTACACCGGGGCCCGCTTCGGGCCGGCCACGCTGGTGTTCCGCGACGCCGCGGGCCTGCTCGGACTGACGGCGCTGTGTGCGACGGTGGTGGGCGCCGGTCGATCGTGGTTTCTGCCGCTGGGCTGGACCAGCGTCGCGGTCATGTATCCCCAGACGGGCACCGGGGGAGCGGTCCTGACCTGGCAGGGCCAGCCGACCGACAACACTGCGGCGACGGTGACGGCGGCGGTGCTGGCCCTCGGCGGGCTGATCGCCTACTCGCTGGCCGGCCCGGCCCGCAGGGAAGCCACCGAGTCGATCCCCTGAGGCGTCCCCCGGCTTGGGGCGAAGGATTGATACCCTTCGAGGAAATCGAGCTCGTGCTGCTCGTCATGGAGGTCATCATGCGCCTGCGCCGCACGGTCGTGTCCCTCATCCTGCTGGCCGCCGCCGGGGTGGTCGCCGCCCTCGGTGTCGACCAGGCCCGGGAGATCTCGCACCTGGCGGGATTCACCTGGTCCAACTGACCCGACGACACCTGCTCGCGATCGTGGAGTGCGAACGATCGCGAGCAGGTGCGGGATGAGCGTGGTGTTCACGCACGACGCCAGCGACACCGGCTGGCGTCAGCGGTTCTGGCTCAGCCGGGACTACCTGCCCGAGGTCGCCGGCCTGGTGGTCGGCCGCCCCTCGGTGGACGAGTTGGCCCGCGCGATCGGGGCTCGCATGGAGCCGGTGCTCGTCCCGTGGGACTGTGCCGACGGTTTCTTCGAGGCGTACTGGCGTCGGCCCGAGGCGTACCTGGAGTAGCAGGTCCGTCGGGCGGTGTCGGTGTGGACCCGGGTCGGTCCGGCAGCCGAGCAGCGGGCCGTCCGTGCCCTCCGGCAGGACCTGTCCTCGGGCCGGTGGGCCGAACGCAACCGCGAGCTCGTCGACCTCGACGCGGCCGAGCTGGGCCTGCGACTTCTCGTGGCCTGAGGTTCAGCACCCGGAGCGGGGATCGGCTCAGGTCGCGGTGAAGACGACCGCGCGTCCGGCGGCGAGCAGAAGCGTAACCTATGGGTTACGCTTTAGTCGTGGACGAGGTGACTGCGGCGATCGCCGATCCGGTGCGCCGGGAGATCCTGCTGATGCTGCGCGACGAGTCGCTCTCGGCCGGGCAGATCGCCGACCGGTTCGTGATCAGTCGACCGGCCGTCAGTCGTCACCTGCGCGTGCTGCGGGAGGCCGGTCTGGTGCGCGACACGGCCGACGGACGTCGGCGGGTCTACACCCTGACCACCGCGCCCCTCGACGAGTTGGTCGGGTGGTTGGGGCGGCTGATGCGCCCGTCCCGATGGCAGCAGCACCTCGACGCGTTGGAGACCGAGGTCTTCCGCACCCGCCGCGAGCGGCGCACCACCTCGACCGCGCAGCACCCATCGACGAAGGAGACAGCGTGACACCGACCCCGACCGGCCGACTGTTCGACCGCGACCTCGTGCTCACCCGCACGTTCCGCGCACCCATCGCCGACGTCTGGGCGAGCCTCACCGAGTCGTCACGGACGGCGCGCTGGTTCGGCCCGTGGCGGGGCGACGCGGGGCCCGGCCGCACGATCGAGGTGCAGATGGCATACGAGGAGGACGCACCCTGGATGGACGTGACCATCGAGGCGTGCGAACCGCCGAGCCGGCTCACGGTCTCCGCGGTGGACGAGGAGGGCAGCTGGCATCTGGACATGGCGCTGTCCGAGGACGCGGGCGTGACCGAGCTGCGGTTCACCCACCACCTGACCGCCACCGACCACGTCGGCGAGTCCGGGTCGGGATGGGAGTACTACCTCGACGCGTTGGTGGCCGCGCACACCGGTCAGCCGAGGCCGAACTTCGACGACTACTACCCGGCGATGAAGGAGTACTTCGAGGCGCAGCGGTAGGCGTACCCGGGCGGGGGGTGGCCCGCCCTGCCAGGACACGTTTTCCCGAGATGTCGCGACATCGCCGGATGCGCCGACCCGTGGCGACGGCGGAAGAGGTCGACAATCCTCTATGGGTTGGGCGATCGCGTCCGCCTGGGGGAGGGGTGCGGGGATGAGTGGACCGGCTGGGCAGGCGCAGGCGGCTCTGGCCCGGTTCGTCGACGACCTCAGGCGCCTGCGGCAACACTGCGGGTCCCCGTCGCTGAACACCCTGGTGGCCGTGTCGACGGCGCTGGGGTCACCGCTGGCCCGCTCCACCCTCAGCGACAAGCTCAACGCGAAGTCGTTGCCCGAGTGGCCGTTCGTCGTCTCCTACGTCACCGCCTGCCTGGCCCACGCCGAGCAGTCCGGCGTCCCGGTGCCGACCGAGATGGCCGAGCTGAGCCGCTGGGACGCGGCGCACTGGCGACTGTTGCGTGCCGTCGACGCCGGTCGCGCGGAGGACCGGCTCCGGGCCGCCGCCCACGCGCAGCTCGCCCGGCGCGCCGAGGACACCGCCCCTCGCGTGACGCCGCCGGTGACACCCCGGCAGCTTCCGGCGGCCGTACCCGTGTTCGTGGGCCGGCGCACGGTGCTCGCCGGGCTGGCGGCACTGGTGGCACGCCGACCCGGCGAGCCGGGCACCGTGCCGGTCGCGCTGATCAGTGGTACGGCCGGCGTCGGCAAGACCGCGCTGGCACTGCACTGGGCACACCGGGTCGCCGACCGCTTCCCCGACGGGCAGCTCTACGTCGACCTGCGCGGGTTCGACCCGGACGGGCCGGTACCGGAACCGGCGGAGGTGCTGCGGGAGTTCCTGGAGGCGTTCGGGGTGTCCACGCCGCGCGTCCCGGCGGGACTGAACGGCCGCTCCGGGCTGTTCCGCAGCCTGCTGGCCGACCGGCAGGTTCTCGTGCTGCTCGACAACGCCCGTGACGCCGCGCAGGTGCGTCCCCTGCTACCCAACTCGCCCGGGTGCCTGGTGCTGGTGACCAGCCGCAACCACCTGCCGGGACTGGTCGGCATCGAGGCTGCCCAACCGTTCGTCCTCGCGCCGCTGTCGCCGCCGGAGGCGTACGAGTTGCTCGCGGCCCGGCTCGGTCCGGACCGGACGGCCGGCGAGCCGCACGCGGCGGCGCGGATCGTCGCCGCGGCGACCGGACTGCCGCTCGCGTTGGCCATCGTGGCGGGACGGGCCGCCACCCGGGCCGGACTCAGCCTCGGCCGCCTCGCTGACGAGCTGGCCGAGCCGGGGCGCCTCGACGGGTTCACCGGCGGCGACCGGACCCTCGACATCCGCGCGGTCTTCTCCTGGTCGTACCGGAGTCTCGACGCGACCGCGGCGTGGGCGTTCCGCCTGCTGGGGCTGCACCCCGGGCCGGAGGCCACCGTCGCGGCACTGGCCAGTCTCACCGGCGTGTCCGCCGGGCAGGCGGGACGGACGCTGACGGCGCTGGCCGACGCGAACCTGGTCTCCGAGCCACGGCCCGGCCGGTACGCCCTGCACGACCTGTTGCGCGCCTACGCGGCCGAGCAGGCGACCACACACGACCCCGATCCGGTACGCCGGGAGGCCCTCGGCCGTCTCCTCGACCACTACCTGCACACCGCGTACGCGGCCGCGCTGCTCCTGTACGACCACCGCGACCCGATCGACCTCGTCCCGGCGCGCGTCGGGGCGGTGGTCGATCCGCCGGCCGACCGTGCCGAGGCATGGCACTGGCTCGTCCGGGAACATCGGGTGCTGCTCGCGCTCGTCGCCCTCGCCGCCCAGACTCGCTTCGACACGCACGCCTGGCAGCTCGCCTGGACCCTGAACACCTATCTCGACCGCATCGGCGCCTGGCCGGAGCAGTTGGTCGTGCAGGAGTTGGCGTTGGTCGCCGCAGCACGGGTGGACGACCGGGACGGCCAGGCCCGCGCCCACCGGAACCGGGCCGTGGCCTGCCTACGGCGTGAGGACCACGAGCAGGCACGGTCCCATCTGGACGCCTCGTTGGCGCTCTACGCCGGGCTCGGTGACGCCGTCGGCAGCGCCCGGGTCCAATTGAACCTCGGCATCCTCGCCGAACGGCAGGGGCGGCTGCGGGATGCCCTCGACCAGGCCCGGCAGGCGCTGGAGCTGTTCACCGAGGCGGGGAACGTCGGCGGCCGGGCCAACGCGCTGAACAACATCGGCTGGTACCACAGCCAGCTCGGCGAATACCCGCAGGCGTTGGCGCACTGCCAGCAGGCGTTGGCGCTGCAACAGCAGGTCGGCAACCGCTACTGGCAGGCGCACACCTGGGACAGCCTCGGTTACGTGCACTACCGGCTGGACCGGCAGCCGCAGGCGATCCGGTGCTATCACCAGGCCCTGGCGCTGTGGCGGGAGGCGGCGGAACGCTATTTCGAGGCGACCACGTTGACCCACCTGGGCGACAGCCACCGCGCGGCCGGCGAGCCGGAGTCCGCCCGTACCGCCTGGTGTCGGGCGCTGGAGATCCTGGAGCAGCTCGACCACACGGACGCCGCGCAGGTCCGGGCGCGGCTGACCGCCGCGCCGGCCCGGTCGGCCTGACCGGGCCGGCGCGAACGTGGATCGGCCGTGGGCGGCGGTCACCGCCACTGCGCGTAGTTGGTGAGGGCCTGCTGCGTCAGTCGGGTGACGACGCTGTTGGTGTGGACCGGTCCGGTGCCACCCACGCCGCTGGCCAGGATGCCCAGGGCGGTGAGCGTGGGCGGGCAGGGGCAGGGCGGCTTCGGCCAGGGGAAGTCCAGTCGCGGCGGCAGCGGGCACCAGTCCTCCGGGTCGGGGGTGTAGGCGACGGGGCTGCCGTCCTGTCCGCCGCCGAAGCTGTGCGACGTGTAGAGCTGCGTGACGGTCTCGGCGCGGATGCGGTCGGTGCTCGCCCACTGCCCGGTCCGGTCCGCCGGATACCCGTGGGTGACGGTGCACGAGCCGGTCAGGGGCTGGGTGGTGGATCCGAGGTCGTACCAGCCGGTGCTGTTGCCGACGGCGCAGTTGAGCTGCACGGCCCCGTAGTCGTGGGCCGGGTCGCCGCCGCCGGGTGCGTAGATGGAGCCGGTCCAGTTCTGCGGGGCGAAGAGGCGGGTCGCCGCACACGAGCCGAAGGGCGCGGTCGTCCCGTTGTGCCCCGGGTACGCGACGATGTTCGTCCGCCAGCCACCGCCGGAACCTCCGGTGTGCACGCAGTGCCCGGCGGTCGCCACCGTGCGGGGGCTGATCATGAAGCCGCTGCACCGGCCGCCGGGGAACGTCAGCAGCACGGTGGCGCTGGCGGGATACGTCGTGGTCGACGTGACCGGAACCCGGTTGTCCGGTCCGGAGCTCGTCGCGGCCGCCGCCGGTGCCGCCGCGAGGGCGGTGGACGCGAGCGCCACGGCGGCCAGGGCGACGAGCGCCCCACTTCTTCTCGGCATCGGTTCTCCTTCGTCGGGGGTGGTGGCCCGGGTGGGTACGCCCATGGTGGCCCGACCGTCTGCTGTCCGGCCGGTTCCCGGACACCGGTGTCGGTCGGACGGCGTCACCCGGCGGCGCGGCGGCGGCCGGTGCGGCAGAGTCGACCGGATCGTGCGCCACCGGCCGGACCGGTCACAGCGGCGGCGTCGCCGGCACGGGTGTGCGACGTCGCCGGTGCGCGAAATCGAACAGGGCGATCGCCAGCAGCACCAGGTTGGCGCAGACCACCGCGAGCAGCGGGGTGAGCGCCAGCGCGACCGGGGCGAGCGCGCCGAGGAGCGCGACGCCGGCCAGCAGTGGCCAGGCGACCCGACCGAAGACCTCGTACTCGAAGCGGGTCCGACCGATGAGGAAGATCGCCGGTCCGCCGACGACGACGGCGAGCAGCTCCGGCTCGACCGTGCCGGTCGGCTCGGCGATGATCAGCTTCGCGCTGGCGGCGGCCGTCACCACCCCGGCGATCATCAGCAGGTGGGTGTACGGCGCGGACCGCGCGAACCGGCCCGGCTGCCGGGCCTTCTCGATGGCCTGGGTCAACTGCGCGGCGGCGCGGTGTACGTAGATCCGGAACAGCAGCGTCGCGCTGGCGAACGCCACCACGATCGCCGCGGTGCGCTCGGCGGTGACCGGGTGTGCGCTGTACGTCAGGCCGGCGACCAGGATGATGTCGCCCAGGGCGATGATGAAGAACTGGTGGTACCGCTCGGCCATGTGTTCGGCGATGGGGTTGAACTGGGCCGCGCCGATCCGCCGCCGACCGGGGAACGGGTAGCCGAACGCGAAGGCCAGATAGTCGACGGCCGCCGCGCCGCCCCACCACCACAGGCGCGTCGTGCTGTCGGCGAAGACGCCGGCGATCCACCCGACGGCCGAGACTCCGAACCACGCCCAGATCCGTACCGCCCGTCGGCGCGGGACCGGCTCGTGCAACGTCAGGAAGAAGAGGAACCCTCGACCGAGGTGACTGGCCACGTAGGCCCCGGCGAAGATGGCCGCCCGGTCGGCGAACGCGGACGGCAGCGCGGCGGCCATCATCAACGCGCCGAACATGACCCCGACCGTCACCACCTGGATGACCCAGCTATCCGGGTTGTAGAGGTCGGTGACCAGAGTGGTCAGCACCCACACCCACCAGACGGCGAGCAGGACGACCACGGCCTCGGCGACGCCGCGCCAGGTCAGCTCGGTCACCAGACTCTCGGACAGCAACGCGAGCGCGACGACGAAGACGAGGTCGAAGAAGAGTTCCAGGAAGGTGGCCCGGCGTGGGGTGGCGGCGCTGCGGAGCAGGCTGTTGGCAGAGGTCATCGCGGCACCCGGCCGCCCGCCGGCACCGTCGCTGCGGCTGGCCCACGAAAACTCATAAGGGACATATAGTATTAAATATCCGGGCTTGGGGCGGTGACTCCGGCGGCTCTCCGGCAGAGCCGGCGGTGAAGGCGCGCAGCGGTCGTCGCGTACGCCACAGGTGTTCGCTGACCTGCCACCCGGACTCCGCCGACGGTCGCAGGGCGGCGGACCCGGGCCCGGTTCGCGCCGTGGGCACCGGGCCGGGACCGGCGAACCGTGCCGCGACCACCCGCATGCCACGCCGGGCCCGCAGCCGACCGACGATCGGCGCTACCAGGCCCCGGGCCGTGTCGGTGATGCCGCGCCGGAGACGTCGCCCGAGGTGACGCAGGCCGTACCGACGGTTGACCCACCGCAGCAGCAGGACCAGCAGGATCGCCAGCTCCACGACGGTCAGGACGGTCGGCAGCGTCTGCCGGTGGGTGTCCAGGAAGCCGCCGAGCTCGCTCAGGGACGGCGTGTCCAACCGTGCTCCTCCTCGCGCGGTAGCGGCCTGCGCACGGCGCAGCCGCCGTCGAATGCTAGCCGTGGACGGACCTTCGCTCCCGGCCCGGCGATTCCCTGCGGCGCAGGTAAAGTCCCAGCTCAGAACGCGTGGAGAAGCTTCCGGCGGGCTGGTCGGCCGGCGGATGAGCTCTTGGTGACGAACAGTCTGCGTCCCCGTCGTCGGGCTGGTCCCTCCGGCAGCGCGGGCGCCCCGGCCGGCGGGCGGCGTCCGAGGCGCGGTTGACCTTGCCCAAAGGGCCGGGCCGATGATGAGTCGGTCCACAAGCGCCAGGCCCGAGGAGAACCATGAACGACGACCTCACCGCTGGTGAGTTCCAGGTGATGACCGGCTTGTCGGCCAAGGCGTTGCGCCTGTACGCGGAGCGCGGCATCCTCGCCCCGGCGTCGGTCGACCCGCGCTCCGGGTACCGGCAGTACGCGCGCTCGCAGGTGCGACACGGGATCATGACCGATCTCCTGCGTCGTGCCCAGGTGCCCCTGTCCGAGCTGGGGGAGGCCGCCGACTTCCCGTTCGCGCAGTGGCGCGACAAGGTCGTCATGCGGCGCAGCTTCGAGGACTTCTTCCTGGCCGTCGCCGAGCACATCGCCGAGTGCGACCCGGCGGACCTGATCGCCCACCGTCAGGCCGCACCGAGCCTGGAGTGGGTGGGAGTGATCCTGGATCTCGACATCCCCGACGACGTGGAGGGCACGGTCGGGCGGATGTCCGAGATGGCCGCCGTCACGCCCGAGGTCGACCGGGCGTTCGGCGAGGCCCTCGCCGACCTGGCGGTGCCCCGGGCCGGCCTCTGCTGGGCCGCCGCTGCGCAGTCGGTCGGGGCCGGCGCGGCCTCCCGGATGCTGCTGGCCCGTCCCGGACCCGCCGGTCTCGACGAGGCCGCCCGCGACCTGATCGAGGAGCGGGTGCGCTCCCGGACCGGAGAGTCCGTCCGCGCGGTGACCGGGACGCTGCCGGCCCGGCTGGAGATCACCTTCACCGCCGGCGCAGACGGCGACCTGTCGCCCGTCGAGGAGGCGGCAGCCGGATACCTGTACGTGCTCGCCTTCGGCGAGTACACCGCCCGGCACGGCCTGACCGCGTTGTCCCCGATGCCCCGGGAGGTCAGCCACGGCCCGTCGCTGTTCTCCGACGACCCCGCACACCGCTCGGTCAGCGTCTTCGACACCCGCGCCTGACGCCCGTCACCCGGTCGGGTCCGACCACGGGTCAGCGTAGGCATCCACCGTCTGCTATATATGGGAACGCTTCCACAGGCGGTCGACGGATTCTGGTCCCGCCTGGGCACCCGTGACGCACCGGAGGTCGGACGCCGGGTGCCCGGCGGCGGACCGCCGCCGTGGCGACCATCGGAGGACAGGCATGCGCACACTTCTCGCCGCGTTGACCGCCGCGCTGACACTCGCCGTCACGGCCGGCAGCGTCCCGTCCGACGCCGCGAACGCCTCGCATCGCGGCTCCTGCACCCGGCACATGCTGTTCTGCGAGGACTTCGAACGCCTGCCGCGTGGCGGTGCCAGCAGCCTGAACTGGGGCATCGACACCCGCAACGGCACGCTCACCGTGGAACGCACCCACCGGGGCAACCAGGTGCTGCACGTCCACACCGTCGACAACGGACGCGCCTTCCTGCGCGTCGACGACTTCGCCGCACCGGGCAACCGCTTCTACGGCCGGATGCGCCTGCGCGTGGACGCCTTCCCGACCGCCCCCGACTGGGCGCACTTCACCCTCGTCGAGGCCACCGGCAGCGGCAGCAGCGAGGTCGTCCGCCCGGTCGGCGGCCAGTACGCCCCCACCGTCCCCGGCATCTTCTGGGGGATCGGCGCCGACGGCGGACCGACCGGCGACTGGACCAACTGGCGCGAGTCCGCCCCGGTGGTCGAGGACACCTGGCAGTGCTTCGAGTGGAAGCTCGACCCGACCGACAACCGCGTCACGGTCTGGATCGACGGAGTCGCCAACCCGGAGCTGACCGCCTCCACCACCGAGCACGGCGGCAACGACGTGCCGTTCGTCCTGCCGAACGTCAACACCGTGAAGATCGGCTGGCAGCTCTATCAGGGCGGCACCACCCCGGGCGCGTTCGACCTCTGGATCGACGACATCGCCCTGGCCAGCCGCCGCCTCGGCTGCTGACCCGGGGATCAGGCCGGTCCGACGCCGGCGCAGCGCGGCGAGACGGGTGACGACGGCTCGGATCGCCGTGCTACACCCGTCTGGCCCGGACGGCGTCGTAGGCCACCCGCTGCTCGCTCCGGCGACAGCCGCTGGATTCGCCGAACGAGGCGTGTGGCTGGCTCTGCATCACGCCGATCTCGCGGTTGTCGTCGGTCACCTTCTGCCGGCCGAGCGAGACCCAGGAGCCGCGGTTGGCGGCCTGGTCGACGATGGTCTCGCCGTACTCCACCTGGTCGGACAGGTTCGGCACGTCCGGCACGTGGACGCTGACCTCGTAGGTTCCCTTGGGTAGGCCGGCCAGCCAGAACATCACGTAGGGAACCGCACAGTCCCTGCCGATCCCCACGGGCACCCAGCCCCATCGCCCGGTTGCGCCGCCGGAGGACTCGTACCGGATCTCGCCGATCACGTCGTTGGCCGACTCGTAGTACCAGTAGCGGTACGTCGGGCCGCTCGGGTGCTCCGGCATGGTGCTGGTGGTGGAGGAGTTGACGCTGACGACGTACTCGGTGCGTTTGCGGCCCGGCGTCGCGGACGCGGAGCCGTCCGGCCGGCTCGGCGTCCCGGACGAAGGCCGAGGTGACGCCGACGATCCCGTCGGCGCGACCGAGGCCGACGAACTGGCAGGGGCGGCCGGGTCCGCCGTGGTGGGGGTCGCGCCGACGTCGGCGGCGTCCGGACCTGCGGAACGGGCCGCCTGGTACGCGGCGAACGCCACACTGGCGGCGACGAACCCGACCGCGCACAGTGCCACCGTGCGGACGTGCAGGCTGGCGATCTTCTGGTTGATCAGGCCCGCGACGATGTTGCCCGCGAGACCGAGGAGTGCGAGCACGCCCGCGACGAGGAGGAACTCCGGCCAGGAGGTGGGCATGTGCGCATCGTATTCGAGGATCAGGAGTGATCGATTCCCGTCCGGTGGGCGCTGCCGTTCCGTGCAGGTCCGGCGGGAGTCCGGGTACCCTCGGGCGGGTGCGGATCATCGCGTTCCTGGCTGTCCTCCTCGTCGTGCTGGCCGCCGTTGCGCTCATCGGAGCGGTGCTGACGGCCGGTACCCGACGCCGCCGTCACGCTGCGCAGGTGTCGGCGCGGTGGACGGTGCGCCACTACGCCATCCCCGGTCGGGGGCACACCGTGGTCGGTGTCAGCCTCACCGACGCCGACGGCCGGATCCACGGTGAGAACGTGGTCGCCCGCATCCCGGACGGCGCTCCCGACTGGCAACGCGACTTCGTCGCGGCGCGGCAGGAGGCCGAGGAACGCGCCTTCCACCTCAACAGCGACCGCCCGCCGATGCTCGGGAGCTGACGCCGCCGGGTCCTGCCGGTGCGGCACCGGCGGCTGGGCTAGCCTGCCTGCTCATGGAGGCCACCGACGACCGTCTCGAACTGGTCGTCGACCCGGCCCGGCCCACCGGGCGCACGCTCCTGGCCGATGGCGTCGAGCAGTCGTACGTGGACCTCGCCGACCCCACCTACCTGCACTTCGAGTACGTGCGCCGGATGGCCGCCGTGGCCGATCTCGCCGCACCGGCCGGTGATCCGCTCGACGTGCTGCACCTGGGCGGCGGCGCGCTGACCCTGCCGCGCTACGTCGCGACGACCCGGCCCGGCTCGGCCCAGCTGGTCGTCGAGCGGGATCCGGCCGTGGTCGACCTGGTGACCCGGGACCTGCCGCTGCGGCAGCCCGGCATCGAGGTCCGGGTGGCCGACGCGCGGCAGGCGGTCAGCGATGCCCCCGCCGACGCGTACGACCTGGTGTTCGCCGACATCTACCGGGCGGCCCGGATGCCGCCGCACGTGGCCACCGTGGCGTTCGCCGCCGAGGTCGCCCGGGTGCTGCGCCCGGACGGCGTCTACCTGGTCAACGTCACCGACCTGCCGCCGCTGGTCCTCGCCCGGGTGCAGGCGGCCACCCTGCGTGCGGTCTTCGCCGACGTCTGCGTCGTCGCCGACCGGCGGATGCTGCGCGGCCGGCGGTACGGCAACCTGGTGCTCGCAGCGGCCAACCGCCCGGGTCGGCTGCCGGTGTCGCGCCTGGTGACGCGGGTGCAGCGGGACCCGTTGCCCGGTGCGGTATTGCACGGGCCGACGCTCGACACCTTCGTCGGTGGTGCCCGCCCCCGCACCGACGACCGGTCACGTCCTTGACTTCGAGTGAGGTTGAGGTTCGAGACTGGGTCCGGTGGCCACGATCACGGGGAGGCGTACGGATGCAGGCAGCGGTGTTCCGGCAGGTCGGCGGGCCGGAGGTGCTCACGTGGGGGAGGATCGAGACCCCAGAGGCGGGACCCGGCGAGGTCCGGGTACGTGTGCGGGCCGCCGGCGTGCAGCCCATCGACTGCGCCGTACGGGCCGGGGTGATGCCCGCCGGGGCGACACCGACGTTGCCGGCGGTGCCGGGCAACGAGTTCGCCGGGACGGTCGATCAGGTCGGCGCCGGGGTCACCGGGGTCGCCGTCGGCGACGAGGTGTTGGGCTTCGGGTTCATGAACGCGGCGGCCGAGTACGTCGCGGTGCCCGCCGAGCAGGTGACCGCCAAACCGGCCGCGATGCCCTGGGAGGTCGCCGGCGGTTTCAGCGGTGCCGCCCAGACCGCGCACATCGCCCTCGACCAGATCCGACCCGGGCCGGGGGAGACGCTGCTCGTGCACGGAGCGGCCGGCGCCGTCGGTGCGGTCGCCGTGCAACTCGCCCTCCGGGCGGGAGCCCGCGTCGTCGGCACGGCCAGCGCCGCCAACCAGGAGTACCTGCGGTCGCTGGGCGCCGTGCCGGTCGTCTACGGCGGGCACCTGGCCGACCACCTCCGTACGCTGCTGCCCGAGGGCGTCGACGCCGTGCTCGACGGGGCCGGCGGGGAGGCCCTCACCCTGTCGCTCGCGCTCTGCCCCGACCGGTCCCGGATCCTCACCCTGACCGCGCACGCCCGCGCCGTCGACCTCGGTATCCGGACCACACCGAACCTGCGTTCCGCCGCCCGTCTCGCCGCGCTCGCCGATCTCTACGCCGTCGGCGACCTGCGCTTCCCGATCCGCCGCACCTATCCGATGGCCCGGGCCGCCGACGCCCACCGAGAGGTGGAGACCGGACACGGCCGGGGCAAGGTCGTTCTCGTCGCCTGACCGACCACCACGCCGGCACGTCTCGACCCGCCGCCGACCTCTGTCCACGAGGGACGTGCTGCTTCGTAGGGGCTTGCGGCGGCCCCGCCGCCGAGTAGGTTCGTCGACGTGGACCTGGAGGACATCGCCGCCCGGCTCGGCGTACCCGTCGAGGACGTCGCGCGCGTCGGGCAACTCGCCGGTGACCGGCCGTCGGCCCCGTTGCCCGCGAAGGCCGACGCGCCCGCGATCCTGGACCGGCTCGCCGTACGCCCCGACGACGCCGCCGAGATCATGGCCGGCTGGCCCGATCCCGACTCGGCGCTGTGGACCCCGGAGCTGCGGTGGCTGCTCGACCGCTCGATCGCGCTGGTCCGCGCCGACCTCGGCGGCCACGAATGGCTGCCGCCCGGCCCGGAGCTGCCCCGCGATCGGGGACCGGCCTGGCGGCACCTGTACGTGTACGCGTACCTTGCGCTGCTCGACGTGGTGCGGGCCTTCCACCGTGACCACGGCGTCCCCGACGCGGTGTCCTGGGCGACCCTGGCGGACCTGGGCCGCAACCTCGCGATCGACCGGCGGATGCACCGCGAGGGTTGGCCGGTCATGCAGAGCTGGTTGACCCTGCACGCCCGGGGCAGCCTCTACGAGCTGGGCCGGTTGCAGCACCAACGCGGCGACACGATCGGCCTGCACATCCCCGAGGCGGGGCCGTTGACGCCGCAGGCGGTCACCGACTCGCTCGACGCGGCCCGCGCCTTCTTCCCGCGTCACTTCCCCGACGAGCAGCACACGGCGTTCTCCTGCGGTTCGTGGCTGCTCGACCCGCAACTGCGCGAGTACCTGCCGGAGGACTCCCACATCGTCGGGTTCCAGCGCCGGTTCACCCTGGAGCCCTACGAGGAGCCGGAAGGCATCGACGCCGACGTCGAGGTGCTGCGGTTCGTGTTCCGCAGCCTGAGCACGCCGCTGGACGAGCTGCCGCGCCGCACCGTGCTGCAACGCGCGGTCGTCGACCACCTGCGCGCCGGTCGCCACTGGCACTGGCGTCGAGGCCACTTCCCGGTCTAGCCGTCGGCGTGGGTGCCGAAGTCAGCCGGTCGGCTGCTCCGGCGCGCCGCGCCGCGCCGCCTCGGGCCCTGGCACGGCCGCCCGCTGCCCGGGCACCTCGTCCGGGGCGTCCGCCGACCCGTCGGACCCGGCTGCGGCCGCGACCGCCGGTGGCTCGGCCTGGGCGGTCGCCTCCTGCAGCGCGGTACGCGCCACCACCTGCTGCAACGTCACGGTCCGCTCGGAGCGACCGCGCCCGATGAAGCTGACGAACCAGTGCAGCACGGCGGTGACCCGGTTCTTGAAGCCGACCAGGTACAACAGGTGCACGGCGAGCCAGAGCAGCCATCCGGTCAGTCCGGCCAACCGCAGCCGACCGACGGTGGCCACCGCCGAGAAGCGCGAGATGGTCGCCATGCTGCCCTTGTCGCGGTAGCGGAACGGCTGCCCCGCCGGCTCGCCCCGGAGCCGCCGTAGGATCTGCCGGGCCGCGTGCCGCCCGCCCTGGATGGCCACCTGCGCCACGCCCGGAAGCCGGTCCAGAGCCATCAGGTCGCCGACGACGAACACCTCGGGATGTCCGGGCAGGGTCAGGTCCGGCTCGACCCTGACCCGACCGGCCCGGTCGGTCTCGGCACCGGCCCGGGCGGCCAGGTGCGCGCCCAGCGGCGAGCCCGACACCCCGGCCGCCCAGATCTTCGTCTTGCACTCGATGCGCCGCCGCCGGCCGTCCCGGTCGGCCACCTCGATGCCGTCGTCGTCCACGCCCACCACCATGGCGCCCAGTTCCACGTCGACACCGAGGCGGTGCAACTGCTGCAACGCCTTAGCGGAGAGCCGGTCGCCGAACGTGCCGAGGACCGAGTCACCGGCGTCCAGCAGGACGATCGTGGCCTTGCGCGGGTCGATGCGGCGGAACTCGCCCGGCAGGGTCCGGTGCGCCAGCTCGGCGATCTGTCCGGCCATCTCCACGCCGGTCGGTCCGGCACCGACCACCACGAACGTCATCCACCGCGCGATCGCCGCCGGGTCGGTCTCCAACTCGGCCAGCTCGAACGCCCCGAAGATCCGTCCGCGTAGTTCGAGCGCGTCGTCGATGCTCTTCATGCCGGGCGCGTGTTCGGCGAACTCGTCGTGGCCGAAGTACGACTGTGTCGCCCCGGCGGCGACGATGAGGCTGTCGTACTCGACGCGGAACGTGGTCAGCGGCGCGTTCGCGGTGACCGTCCGGGTCTCCAGGTCGATGTCGGTCACCTCGCCGAGCAGGACTTCGGCGTTGCGTTGGCGGCGCAGGATCTCGCGGGTGGCGGGCGCCACCTCGCCGGGGGAGAGGATGCCGGTGGCGACCTGATAGAGCAGCGGCTGGAACAGGTGATGGGTGGTCCGCGCGACCATGGTCACGTCCACCGGCGCGCGGCGGAGCGCCTTGGCCGCGAACAGCCCGCCGAAGCCGGATCCGACGATCACCACCCGGTGTCGCCGGTCACCGCTGTCCGTGCTCTCGGTGGTCCTGTCTCGGTTCATCTGCGCCCTCCGTCCCGGTGTGAGCCACGCCCTCGGGCGTCTGCACGTCATCCTCAAGCGCGCTCCCGGCCGGACGGAACCGGCGGCTCGATCAATCTGTTCTGATTTCCGGTACGTCGACGGCGAAACCCGCACCACGGCGGGCTCCGGGTGTAGCGGGACCTGGGCACCGTGTCCGGCACCCCGCGCCGTACGTTGCCTCTGTGACGGTGCTCACCGGCGTCACCCGTCGGCAGGTCGGCGCCGGCACGTGGACGGACCGTGACACGAACGTGCGGAGCGTCAGCAAACTTGATTGATTCCAAAAGAGTGGAGTAGGTTGGCCGGCATGACGTCCGACTTCGAGGCCCAGCTCCGCGCGGTCTCGTTGCGCGTGACCCGGCCCCGACTGGCGGTGCTCGCGGCGCTGCGGGACCACCCGCACGTCGACACCGACGCGGTGACCCGGCTGGTCCGGGCCGACCATCCCAGCGTGTCCCACCAGGCCATCTACGACGTGCTGCGGGCGCTGACCGACGCCGGTCTGGTGCGGCGCATCCAGCCCGCCGGAGCCGTCGCCCGGTACGAGTCCCGGGTGGGGGACAACCACCACCATGTCGTCTGCCGCTCCTGCGGCGCGATCGCCGACGTGGACTGCGCCGTCGGCGACGCACCCTGTCTCACCGCCTCCGACGACCACGGTTTCGTGGTCGACGAGGCGGAGGTCGTCTACTGGGGCACCTGCCCCGACTGCGACCGCACGCACCACCAGTGACACGCACCACCAGTGATCCGCCAGGTCGGAAGGAAGCAGCACATTGAGTAACCCACAGCACGACGGTCCGACGAGCGCCCAGGGCGTGGACAAGAAGGCCGAGTCCGGCTGCCCGGTCGCGCACGACTCGGTGACCGCGCACGGCAGCGAGAGCGAGAACCCGGCGATCGACTCGCCCACCCCGAAGACCGGCGGTCGCCCGCGTACCAACCGGGACTGGTGGCCCAACCAGCTCGACCTCTCGGTGCTGCACGCCCACTCGTCCAAGGGCAACCCGCTCGGCGCCGACTTCAGCTACGCCGCGGAGTTCGCCAAGCTCGACGTCGAGGCGCTCAAGCGGGACATCACCGAGGTCCTCACGACCTCGCAGGACTGGTGGCCGGCCGACTTCGGCCACTACGGCGGTCTGATGATCCGGATGAGCTGGCACGCCGCCGGCACGTACCGCATCGAGGACGGTCGCGGCGGCGCCGGTGACGGCGGGCAGCGCTTCGCCCCGCTCAACAGCTGGCCGGACAACGCCAACCTGGACAAGGCCCGCCGCCTGCTGTGGCCGGTCAAGCAGAAGTACGGTCAGCAGATCTCCTGGTCCGACCTGCTCGTGCTCGCCGGCAACGTGGCCCTGGAGTCGATGGGGTTCAAGACCTTCGGCTTCGGCTTCGGCCGCCCCGACGTGTGGGAGCCCGAGGAGATCTTCTGGGGCCCCGAGGACACCTGGCTCGGTGACGAGCGCTACGTCTCCGAGCAGGAGATGGCCAAGGGCGTCGGCGCGACCGAGATGGGCCTGATCTACGTCAACCCCGAGGGCCCCCGCGGCAACGCCGACCCCCTCGCGGCGGCGCACTTCATCCGGGAGACCTTCGCCCGGATGGCGATGAACGACGAGGAGACCGTCGCGCTCATCGCCGGTGGCCACACCTTCGGCAAGACCCACGGCGCCGGCATCGCCGACGACCACGTGGGCCCCGAGCCCGAGGGCGCTCCGCTGGAGACCCAGGGCCTGGGCTGGCTGAGCACCCACGGCAGCGGCAAGGGCGCCGACACGATCACCAGCGGCCTCGAGGTCACCTGGACCGACCGGCCGACCGAGTGGAGCAACCGCTTCTTCGAGATCCTCTTCGGCTACGAGTGGGAGCTGACCACCAGCCCGGGTGGCGCCAAGCAGTGGGTCGCCAAGGACGCCGAGGCGATCATCCCGGACGCCCACGACCCGTCGAAGAAGCACAAGCCGACCATGCTCACGACGGACCTGTCGCTGCGCGTGGACCCGGCGTACGAGCGGATCTCCCGCCGGTTCCTGGAGAACCCCGACGAGTTCGCGCTCGCCTTCGCCAAGGCGTGGTACAAGCTGCTGCACCGCGACATGGGCCCGGTCAGCCGCTTCCTCGGCCCGTGGGTCCCCGAGGCCCAGCTCTGGCAGGACCCGGTGCCGGCCGTCGACCACGAGCTGGTCGGTGACGCCGACGTCGCCGCACTCAAGAGCAAGGTCCTGGAGTCCGGGCTGAGCACCGCCCAGCTCGTCTCCACCGCCTGGGCCTCGGCCGCCAGCTTCCGCTACACCGACAAGCGGGGCGGCGCCAACGGTGCCCGGATCCGCCTCGAGCCGCAGCGTAGCTGGGAGGTCAACCAGCCGGAGCAGCTCGCTGCGGTGCTCAAGACCCTGGAGGACATCCAGCGGGAGTTCAACTCTGCCGGTGGCGCGAAGATCTCTCTGGCGGACCTGATCGTGCTGGCCGGCTCCGCCGCTGTGGAGAAGGCGGCGCGTGACGCCGGGGTGGAGATCACCGTGCCGTTCCACCCGGGTCGCACCGACGCCAGCCAGGAGCAGACCGACGTCGAGTCGTTCCGGGTCA
Organism: Micromonospora sp. NPDC023869; assembly: GCF_055559695.1. Lineage (NCBI taxonomy): Bacteria > Bacillati > Actinomycetota > Actinomycetes > Micromonosporales > Micromonosporaceae > Micromonospora > Micromonospora sp. NPDC023869. The sequence continues at coordinate 21,588 of NZ_JBVHKD010000017.1, read as the reverse complement.
TGGAGCCGCGTGCCGACGGGTTCCGCAACTACCTGCGCCCGGGTGAGAAGACCCAGCCGGAGGTCCTGCTCGTCGACCGGGCCTACATGCTCAACCTGACCGCGCCCGAGATGACGGTCCTGATCGGCGGCCTGCGCTCGCTCGGTGCCAACGTCGGCGAGAGCCGCCACGGTGTCCTCACCGACCGGCCCGGCGTGCTGACCAACGACTTCTTCGCCAACCTGCTCTCCCCGGGCACCCGGTGGAAGGCGTCGGAGTCCGAGGAGCACGTGTACGAGATCCGCGACCTGGCGACCGACCAGGTGAAGTGGACCGCCACCGCGGTCGACCTCATCTTCGGCTCCAACTCGCAGCTCCGGGCGCTCGCCGAGGTCTACGCCAGCGACGACGCCCGCGGCAAGTTCGTGGCCGACTTCGTCGCCGCCTGGACCAAGGTGATGGAACTCGACCGGTTCGACCTGGCCTGATCCGGGTCCCACCGAGAGGGCCCCGGTCGATCGTCGACGATCGACCGGGGCCCCTCCCGTTTTCGGAGACCGCGCAGTCGCCCTATCCGACGCGGCGGGCGACCAGGAGACCCGCCCCTGCGGCGACGGCGACGAACACGACGACCACGGTCAGCGCCTGGCCCAGCGTCGCGCCTCCGCCCTCGGCCGAGGACCCGCCACCCGAGGCGGCAGGCGGCGCCACGGTCGCCTCCGGCGGGTTCTCCAACACCGCGTTGGTCGCGATCAACCTCGGTGCCGGGTAGTCGCTGTCGGCGGTACGGTCGATCCAGTCGAGCGAGTTGCCGTCGGCACACCGTTGCAGCACCGGGAAGTGCAGCGTGTCGCCCGCCTGGGCGGCGATCCGGGCGGTCACGCCCACCTGGGCGGTCTTGCGCCCCGGCCCGGTGAAGGTGACACGGTCCCCGGAGAGCGCGGCGGACCAGCCCTCCGGTTCCACGGTGCCGGTCGCGGTCACCCCCTCGGGCAGCGCCACGACGAGTTGCGTGGTGGGGGAGTCGTCGCAACTGTGGTCGTAGGCGAACGTCAGGGTCGTGCTGCCGTCACCGTTCGGCTGCGCCCCCGCGACCTCGACGTGCGCCGAGGCCGGCGCCGCCCCCAACGCCAGGTACGCGACCACGCCGCCCGCCACGGCGGCCGTCCGGATCCACCGTCGCGACGTCATCCGACGTCCACCGTGACGCGGGCGACCGGACTCTCGTACTTCGAGGTCCGCACGCTGACCTGGACCACCCACGAGCCGGCGAGCGGCAGGTCGACGACCGCCTCGTACCGGCCGGGCCCGGTCGGCGACAGCGTCCGCTCCAGCGGGCCGACGTCCATCGCGGGCAACTGGACCGTCAACCTCGGGTCGTCGACCGGCTCGACGGGTTGCCCCGCCGCGTCGAAGAGATTCAGTTCCATCGAGTTCACTCCCACCACCCCGGGGGTCAGCCGGACCACGGCCCGCCCTGACCCCAGCGGTGCCTCCACCAGGATCGGACGCTCCCCGGCGTCGGCCGTCGGACGCGTACCCGCCTCGGTGACCGGGCTCTGCGTGACCAGGAACCCGGTGGCGGCGACCACACCGACCAGCAGCGCCGCCTCCCACCGGACCGACCGGCGCAGCAGCCGCCACGCCGCCGCAGATCCCTCGTCGCGATCGGTGGCCACGACGCGGGGCACCAGACGGAAACGGTTGTGTGCGGCCACCGCCAGCACCACGACGGTCAGCCCGACCTTCGTCAGCAGGGCCAGACCGTAGGCCGTGCCCCACAGCGCCGCCCAGGACCCCATGATGCGCCAGCCGAGCAGCACCCCGGCGACACCGAGCAGACCGACGAGGACGGCGGCGGTGCGCGAGAACGCGGACACCGTACGCGCCGCTGCGCCGGGCGGCAGGTCGGCCGACCGGGTCAGCGTCCACGCCAGGGCCACCAGTCCGCCCAGCCATACACCGGCGGTGACCACGTGCAGCACGTCGGCCGGGACGACCAGCCAGGCCGGACCGTAGGTCCGGGTGTGCCCGACCAGGGCGACCGCCCCCCAGGCGAGGACCACACCGGCGAACGTCACCGCGGTCAGCGCCGCCCGTCGCCCGGTCGCCCCGCCGGACGGCGCAGACCCGGCCGTCGCGGTGGCCCACCAGGCAGCACCCAGACCCAGCACCACCAGCAGGCTGCTCAGGGACTCCTCCGCACCGAGGCCGGCGGTCCACAGCGCGGGGTCGACCAGTCCGTCCAGGTCCCGGCCGTCCTGCCAGGCGGGGACGGCCGGCACCAGGACCAGCCGCGCCACCACGGTCAGCCCCACCGACCAGGCGGTCAGCCGCAGCAGCCGCCGCCGCAACACCGGCGCGTCGGCGCGCAGCAGCACCAGCAGGAAGACCAGGACGCCCGCACCGACCAGCAGACCGAGGTACGCGAGCGCCTCGAAGACCTGACGCAGCACGTCCAGCCCGCGTCCCGGACTGCTCTCCGGCACGGCCACGGTGGAGCTGCTCGGTGCCCCCACCGCGAAGCTGAACCCGCCCGAGACGGGATGGCTGTCGGCGGAGATCACCCGGAACGTCACGATGTAGGTGCCGCCGGGCAACTCCGGCGGCACGGTCAGCACCACCGTTGTGTCCACCGACCGGCTGTCGGCGGACACCTCCTCGCCGGCCGCGTCGAGCAGCCGGACGCCGCCCGGGCGTACCGCCACCGGCTCGTTGAAGGTCAACGTGATCTGGGCCGGCGTGGTCGCCAGCACGGCACCGTCGGCCGGGTCGGTGCCCAGCAGGACGGCGTGGGCGGAGGCCGGCGCTGCCGGCAGGACGGCCGCCAGCAGACCGAGCAGGCCAGCGAGCACGATGGACCATGTCCACCGCGCCCGCCCGCCTGCCGCCGTCCGCCGTGCCGCGAGGCCGCTACGGGACGTCACCTGGTTCCCGCCCGTCAGGCCGTCCTGCGGGTACGCACCAGCGCCAGCCCGCCGGCCAGCAGACCCAGCGCGCCGAGCACCAGACCGATCCACCCCACCGCGCTGCTGCCGCCACCGGACTCCGTGCTGGTCTGGGCCACCGGCTGCACGGCGGCGTCGTCGGCGTCGCCGTCGGCCGCGGCGGTCAGCACGAACTTCGGCGCCGGATACTCCAGCTCGTCGGCGTTCTGACCGTCGGCGGGCATCTGCACCCAGGGCGTCTCACCCTGCTCGCAGGTCTGCACCGAGGGGAACGCCAGTGTCTCGCCGGCGGCGTCGGGCAGCTTCACCGACAGCTCGAAGGTGTCCCGCAGGTCGTCCGGCAAAGGCGTCCTGGCGGTGTAGACCACCTCCGCGACCCGCTGGGTGACCTCGTTGCCGTGGCTGTCCTTGACCGGCGGGTTCAGGTCCGCCATCACCTTCTCCACCGTCCAGTTCGGGTTCACCGTCGGCGTGACGGTGACGATCTGCTCGGGGATCTGGATGGACACCTTGGTGGTGGCGGAACCGTCGCAGCCGTGCGGCACACCCATCGTCAGCACGGCGTACGAGCCGGCGGTCGTCACCGACGGGCTGATCGTGACGTGCGCGGCGGCCGGTGAGCCGGTGAGCGCCACCGTCGCGGCGGTGAAGAGCCCGAGAGCGCCGAGCTGCGCGACCCGACGACGTGTGAAGAACATGTCTGGACAACCTTCCGGGAGGGGTGCGGCGACCGGTGCGTACGCACCTCGCTTACCTGGTCGGGCGCACCCCGCCCGGAGTTCCCGGCATCGCCGGGGATTTCTGCCCCGGTCAGGAATCCTCGCGGGTGCCGAGGGCGAACCGGATGGTGGTGGTCAACCGGAGGCTCCCGCCGTCGGGGGACAGCACGTCTGCCACGTCGGCGAGGGCGGCGGGCAGCCGTTCCGGCGGGATGCTCTCCAGGATCGCGCGGGATCCGTGGGACCAGACCCAGGCGACGAAGTGGTCGCTGTCACGGAACCGGCTCTCGAACGGTACGTCGTGCACGGTGACCTGGTGGTAGCCGGCGCGGCGCAGCAGGTCGCCGGTCGACTCGCGGGTGGCGAAGTCGTCCTCCCGGCCGGTGGCCGGCGGTTGGCGGCGCTCCGGCGGCAGGTGTCGGGCCAGCGTGCCGAGCGCCTCGCTGAAGCGCGGGTCGTAGGCGGCGAAGGTGGTGACGCCGAGCCGCCCGCCGGGACGCAGGAGCCGCCGGTAGGCGCGCAGTGCGGGCAGCGGCGCCGGCAGCATGAACACGACGAGTCCGGCGAGCACCGCGTCGAAGGTCGCCTCGGGTAGGGCCGGGTCCTCGGCGTCGCCGATCTCCACCCGTACGTGCGGGAGGTGGGTGGTGTCGGCGCGGGTCAGGTCGACCATCGTCGGAGCCAGGTCGATGCCGACGACACCGCCGGTGGGCCCTACCGCCTGTGCTGCGGGCACCAGGACGGCGCCTCGTCCGCACCCGACGTCGAGGACCTGTTGGCCGGGGCGCAACCCGGCCCGGCGTACCAGTTCCCGTCCCATCGGGCCGAAGAACTCCACACCGACGCGGTCGTAGGTGGCGGCGCTGCGGTCGAACACCGCCGCCGTGTGGTGGCTGGCGCGGCTCGCGCTGATTCGGTTACTCACGGGCTTCCCCCTGGGTCTCTGGTGGTGCCGTCGAACCATCGATCGTCGTACCTCTATACCCAGCTCGCCTCGACCTTAACGACCACGGTATTCGTTCCAGACCGAAACTCGACCACTATCAACTATCTTGAAGTTCTGCCGTTGCAGAATTAAGAAAATCAAGATACAACTAGTTCCAGGTACGTCGTCGACGGCAGGGGGCCGCAGGTGGACTGGCAGGAACTGACGGATCTGACCCGTGGGCAACCGTTCGTCGTCGAACGGGTCCGCCTCACCGACAGCGGCATCGCGGTCGAAGGACAGTTCGAGCCGCCGCAACTGGCTCAACTCGGCGTCGACGACCAGGTGTTCGTGGCCGCGTTCGTGCGGTCGCACGGGTCGATCAAGGAGATGGAACGGATCTTCGGGGTGAGCTACCCGACGATCAAGTCCCGACTCAACCGGATCGCCGCGCAGCTCGACTTCGTGGACACCGACCCGGCGCCCACCGGTGCCGACGTCGTCGACCGGCTGCGACGAGGAGAGATCGACGTCGCGCAGGCACTGGCGGAGCTGGAGCGGTCGCGATGATTCCGCAGCTGGTGACGATCCGCCACCGCCGCACCGAGGGCCGCTGGCGGCGACGGTTCGTGCCGGTCCTGCCGGTCCTGCTGCTGATCAGCCCACTGTTGCTGCTCGCGTTGCCGGTCGCACTGGTCGCCTGCCTCGTCGTCCGGGTGAACCCGGTGGCCGCGCTGCGGGATGTGGGGCGGGTGCTGGGGGCCCTGCCCGGCACCCGGATCGAGGTCGCGCAGGGCGGCAAGACCCTGCTGGTAAGCGTCAGATGAGCCGAGGAAGAGGAACGACATGAACGAACAGCGCCGCCAGATCCTGCAGATGCTGGCCGACGGAAAGATCACCGCCGACGAGGCGGAACAGCTCATCGGCGCGCTGGAGCGCGAGCAGCCGGAGTCGCCGTCGGTCGTCCTGACCCGCCCGAAGGCCCGACCGAAGTACCTGCGCGTGATGGTGACCACGCAGGACGAGGACGGTCCGGGCCGGGTCAACATCCGGGTCCCGCTGCAACTGCTGCGCGCCGGGGTACGCCTCACGAGCCTGGTCCCGCCGCAGGCGCTCAGCAAGGTCAACGTCGAGCTGGCCAAGTCGGGCGTGCCGATCGACCTGACCCAGCTCAAGCCGCAGCACATCGAGGACCTCGTCGAGCAGCTCGACGACATGACCATCGACGTGGACCAGTCTGAGGCCAAGGTGCAGGTCTTCTGCGAGTGACCCCGACCGACGCACCGGGGCCGGCCTGCGGGGTGGTGTCGGGGCCGGGTGGCTCGACACCCACGCGGCCCCGACACCGACGTGCTACCTGTCGGACAACAGTGACGCGACCGCCTCGGCGGTGCTCGGGTGCGCCTCCACCAGGACCGCCGCGCCGCTGCGAGGAGCATGCCAGTCGCCCCGGACACCGAACAGCTCGGCGACCGCGTCCACCGGCTCCGGATGACCGGCCAGCAGGGCGTGCACCGGCCCGGCGACCCCACCGGAAGCGCGCGACGCGACGGCCGGAGTGGCGGGCACGCCCAGCCAGGGCGGCACCCAGGAGTCCAGTGCGGACAGGCTGCCCGGAAACGTACGCCCCGCCTCGCGGACCAGCAGCGGCACCGACTCGGCGCCGTGCTCCCGCAGTGTGGTGACCAGGTTGGGCAGCCAGGGCAGCAGGACCGGGTCGGGGAGCCGGGCGAACGCCGTCGACATCGTCTCCACCACGAACGGTGTGAGCCCCGGCACCGGTTCCAGCGCGTGCACGAACCCGGACAGGTACTGCGGGAAGGCCGGCACCACCAGCGGGTTGGCCAGCAGCTCCTGGCACTGGGCCCGTAGCTCGGTCAGGGGCAGCAGCCCGAGCTGGTGACGAGCCGCCCAGAGCAGGGCCACCTTGGCCGGCGCCTGCGGATGTGACTGACCCACCGCGAGTTCGAGCTGGGACCGGTCGCAGCCCAGCGAGAGCGCCAGGCTCTCCAGGCTGAACAGGAAGCCGAGCATCGCCCCGACCTGCCGTACGCCGGTCTCCTCCTCGACGAACGCGGTCGGCAGCAACGTGCAGTAGTGCGCGTACCCGGTGGTCACGAACGCCGCGCACCAGGCCGGCAGCGTCGGCGCGGTGGCCTGGTGGTGGGCGAGCAAGCGGCGGATCCGGCGCAGCACGCGCGGTGCGTCGTCGACGGTGCGTTCGGCGGCGAGCAGCTCCACCGCCCGGGTGCCGAGTTCGTCGACCAGCCGAGGGCTGTCCAACAGCCGGATGGCGTCCTCCACGGCGGCGAGAGCGCCGGCGGCGGTGGCGTCCGGGCCGTGTGCAGCCCGACGCAGGCGCTGTTCCAGCACCTGTTCGACGGTCACCCCCTCGTACCCGAGCTCAATGAGCGCGCGTTGGTGACGGCCCAGTGCCAGGTCCCAACTCTCCTGGATGGACCGGTGGCCGAGCCGACGCTCACCCATGATCGGACGGACCGCGCCCGGCGGCAGCACGTGCCGCAGCATCCAGAGCAGGTCCGAGCAGCCGGCCAGCTCCGGGTTGCCGTGCAGATCCAGCAACGCCCGCTGCACGGTCCGCTTCTCCAGGTCCAGCCCGAGCGGCTGGAGCCGGTCCAGCACGTCGCGGGCCAGTGGCGGCAGGGCGTCGTAGCCGACCTGCCCGATCCGGTCCCCGCCGAGCAGGATCTCGCAGAGCCGCCGCACGTCGCGCCGACCCGGCACCACGTCCTTCTCGATGCAGGTCACCGCCGCGTCGGCGAAATCGTACGGAGTGGGCCGGGCCCGGTTGCGCAGCCCGGCCAACAGGATCGAGGTCTCGAACACCGCGATCGCGTCGGCCGTGCTGGCCAGGTAGCCGTTGCGTCGTGCCAGCCGGACGATGTCCACGCACCACCGGCGCAGCTCCGCCTCGTCGAGCCCGTCGAGAGCGGGCGGCGCGGCGAGGAACCCGGAGAGCCGGTCGCTGACCGCCTCGTCGGGTGCCGGATCCGGCTCACCGCGTCCCCGCCGGCCCCGGGACGTGCCGCCCCGCTGACCGTCCAGCCGGTACGGCTTCAGACCCGACCCGCTCACCGTCTTGGTCCAGCTCGCCGCCGCGATCGACACCGAACCGGGCGCGAGCCGGAACTGCGCCTCGATCGCCGAGTGGCTGGACGGGATCAGGCCGTACCGCCACCGGGTCGCGGTACGCGGGGAGATGTCGAAGTCCGGTGCGGTCGAGTCCAGACCGAACTGCGCGACCCGGCTGGCGGCGTGGAAGGCGCCGCAGACGTAGAGACAGTCCTCGGGTGCGGCACCGGAGGCCGCCAGGTGCTGTCGGATCCGGGTCCACATGTAGCGTTCCCGGTCCTCGTCGCGGTCGGTACGGTCCGACCCGGCGGGACGCAACCGCCGGAACAGGCTGCCGATCAGCACCATCACCTGCCGATAGGTGTCGTGGTCGGCGACGGTGAGCGGCCGTTCGACGTACTGGTCCCACCACTCCGACCAGTGCCGCACCTTGCCGTGGTGCAGCAGGTGCGCCTCCAGCTCGGCGAACCGGGGACGCAGGTCGCCGATCTCCACACCCACCGCGTCGCCGTGCAGGGCGACCTGCTCACCCGCCTCGGCACCGCCCTCCGCACCGGCCACCTCGTCCTGGGGTGGGGTCTCGCCCCGGGGCGACCACTGGAAGACGTGATCGGTGGAGCGGTCGACCAGCACCAGTTCCACCCCGGGCGTCTCCAACGCGTACGCGATCGCCTGGTATTCGGCGGACGCCTCGGTGACCGGCGCGATCACGCTGAGCGGACCCCACGCGGCGGGGAAACCGTCGAGTTCGGAGGCGAACGCCTGCACCGCCACCGGCAGCCGACAGTTGCGCAGTTCCCCCAGCAACGGTCGCAGGTCCTCGCAGAGCTCCAGATAGATCACCCGAGGCTGCTTGTTCCGCAACCGGCGCACCATGGCCAGCGCGGAGGCCGGCGAATGGTGGCAGACCGGGAAGATCTCCAGCCGCTCGCCCAGGGCCCGGTCCACGTCGTCGACCATCCCGGCGAGGATGTCGGCCAGCGCGTCCGGACCGCCCGCGAACGCGGCGGCCGCCTCGGTGAGCTGGTCACGCAGGGCGCCGAACGCGCCGACGGTCGCCGGGGCGCTCATGACAGGGCGGCGATCGCCTGACGGCCACCGTCGAGGAAGCCGCGCCACTCACCGCCGCCCTCGGTGGCCCGGGGCTCCACCACCGCGTGCAGGTACTTGTTGAGGATCGCCAGGTCCTCCGGGCTGCGTCGGGCCAGCGACCCCATCAGCGAACCGGCAAGCGTCTCGGCCCGCAGGGTCCGGTCGCCGAAGAACTGGCTGTGCAGGATCGCGTCCTCCAGCACCCCGATCTGCTCGGCGGTGGACAGCGCCGACTCCAGCTTCTCGTCGTCGCTGGTCGCCGACGCGGCGGCGGCCCGCAGGTCGGCGAAGCTCTGCAACAGGATGTCCAGCAGCGTGGGCGGCACGTCCAACTCCACGTGGTGGCGGCGCAGCAACTCCTCGGTCCGGAACCGGACGATCTCCGCCTCGCTGCGCTTGTTGGTGACCACCGGGATCCGGACGAAGTTGAACCGTCGTTTCAGCGCCGACGACAGGTCGTTGACGCCCCGGTCCCGGCTGTTCGCGGTCGCGATGATGGAGAAACCGGGCTTGGCGAAGACGATGTTGTCGTCGTTCAGCTCGGGGATGGAGACGTACTTCTCGGACAGGATGGAGATCAGCGCGTCCTGCACGTCACTGGTGGAACGGGTCAGCTCCTCGAAACGGCCCACCACACCCTGCTCCATCGCCGTCATGATCGGCGACGGAATCATCGACTCGCGCGACTGACCCTTGGCGATCACCATGGACACGTTCCAGGAGTACTTGATGTGGTCCTCGGTGGTGCCGGCGGTGCCCTGCACCACGAGCGTGGAGTTGCGGCAGATCGCGGCCGACAGCAGCTCGGCGAGCCAACTCTTGCCGGTGCCCGGGTCACCGATGAGCAGCAGGCCACGGTCCGACGCCAGCGTCACGATGCTGCGTTCGACGAAACTGCGGTCGCCGAACCACTTTTGCGGGATCTCCCGGTCCAGACCGTCGGCGCGTTCCGAACCGAGCACGAACAGCCGGACCATGCGCGGGCTCAGCCGCCACGAGTACGGCTTCGGACCGGTGTCCACCGACTCCAGGAAGTCGAGTTCGTCGGCGTACTTGACCTCGGCGGGGGCACGCAACATCTCGGACATCAGGGGTGTCTCTCCTAGGTGAGGAAGCTCTTGAGCTCGAAGACGAGTTTGCGGATGTGGCCGGAGACGACCGGGGTGCCCAGGTCCTTGAGGCGCTGCCGGAACCACGGGTTGACGCTCTGCTGACCGGAACTGCTGACCGAGCCGACCGGGATGAACCGCACGCCCGACCGGTGCACCGCCTCGATGCCGTCGAACAGGGGCTGGGACCGGCCGAACTCGTAGAAGTCCGAGATCCAGACCAGCACCGTGTTCCGCGGCTCGACGATCTTCGGGCGGGCCATCGCCATCGCCAACGGCCCGTCGTTGCCGCCGCCGAGGTTGGTGCGGAGCAGGACCTCGAACGGGTCGTGCACCCACGGGGTCAGGTCCAACGCCCGCGTGTCGTACGCGATCAGGTGCACGTCGACCTTGGGCAGCCCGGCGAAGATCGACGCCAGGATGGTGCAGTTGACCATCGAGTCGACCATCGACCCGGACTGGTCCACCACCACGATCAACCGCGACGGCGTGGTCTTGCGCGCCGTCTGCCGGTAGTAGAGCCGGTCGACGTAGAGGCGCTCGTCCTCCGGGCTCCAGTTGGTCAGGTTCTGCCAGATGGTGCGATCCAGGTCGAGGTTGCGGTAGACCCGCTTCGGCGGCACCGACCGGTCGATGCTGCCCACACTGGTCTGCTCCACCTGGGTCCGCAACACCTCGGCGACCTCGTCGACGAAGCGACGGATCAGCGCCTTGGCGTTGGCCAACGCGACGCCGGACAGGTTGGACTTGTCCCGCAGCAGTTGCTCGATCAGCGACATGCTGGGCGTGAGCTGCCGGGCCAGCGCCGGATCCGCCAGCACCTCCCGCAGGTGCATCCGCCGGACCAGGTCACCCTCGATACCGGCGAGGGTGGCACCGAGCCCGGTGCCCTGCCGGCGCAGCTCGCCGGGCGCGGTGCCGAGCGCCTGCTCGAACCAGCCGGCGTCGGCCTGCCAACGGGCCAGCTGGCCGGCGCTGACCGACCCGGCACCCGTGGCGAAGACGTTGAGCAGCACCTTCGACACCAGCGCGGCCCGACGGACCTCTGCCTCACCGGGCTGATGCGGCCCGTCGGCCGACGCCACCTCGGCGTCGGTCTCGGCGAGCAGACCCCGCAGTTCGTCGGCCACCTCGGGGAAACGCTGCACCACGGTGTCCACCGACACCGACGGGTCCAGCAGGGCGGCCGGCAGGCCCAGGTCCTCGACCACGGCCATGCTCGCCGACTCCAGCGTGGGCTGCTCGTCCGGGTCGAAGATCCGGCCCAGCAGCCGCCAGTAGAGCACCTGCCGCCGGTTCGCGGCGGCCTGTTCGGGGGAGTCGGTCATCGGCGCAGCAACCGTCCCGCGCGCTCGCGCAGCACGGCCACGGCGTCGCCCGCCCTGGCCTCGGCCTTGGCCACCTTCGGGTCGGTGACACCCTCGGCCCAGTCACCGTTGTGCGCCTCGACGGGCGCGCGTTTGACGGTGGCCTGCACCGCCAGGGGCTGCACCCACCACCGTCCGTCGTCCCAGCGCGCCAGACCGAGACAGGAGGTCGAGGCGGCGACCAGTGCGGGGGTGAGCGGACCGGCCGCCGGCAGCCGCTCGACGGTGACGCCGATCGACTCTCCGTCGCGTTCGAGGGTGAGGCCGTCGCCGTCCTTGCGCACCCGGTAGCCCTCCATCAGCACCGGTTCGGCGATCACGGCCGGATGTCGGTCCAGCGGGGCGGTGGCCGCCGCCGTCGCCTCGGCCAGCAACACCCGGCCGGTGGCGAAGGGATCGGCTGGTTCGCCCGGGCGTACCTGTGACTCGCACCAGGACAGGTCACCGCCGCGCACCGGCAGGTCGGTGACGCTCACCGTCCGCCGCTGCGCCACCGCCGCCAGCAGCACGGGGTACGCCGCCAGGAGCCGCCACACCGCCGGGCCGGTGATCGTCTCGACCTTCCCGGCCGCCACCGTCGTCCGCACCAGTCGGGCCGGTCCGCCGTCGGACGGTTCGAGCACGGCGTGCACCTGCACCTGCACCGCCGTGGCGTGCTCGTGCACGTCCACCCCGAGCGGGAGCAGCCGCCCGGAGACCCGCTCGACGTCGTCCGCCGGGCCGGACCGGTCCTGCGCGAGCAGCACGGCGCGGGTCCACAGGTCGGCCCAGCGGCGGGCCGGCACCTGCGGCATCGTGGCCACCGGCAGGCTCGCCCGCACCTCGGCGGCGAGCCCGTCGAGCAGCACCGCCAGGCGGCGCAGCCGTGGCTCGGCCAGGGCGGCCTCGACCGCCGAGCCGACCGCGGAGAGCAACTCGTGGTCGACGCCGCGCCAACCGGCCACGGCCACCTCGTGCAGCCAGGCGGCGGCCGCGCCACTCGCGGCGGAGATCTCCGCCGGTGCGCCGGACGGTGCCGTCCACCGCGCCCGGTCCCGTCCGACGGCGGTGTCGAACCGGTCGAGCAGTGCGTCGTGCGCCGCGCCGAGCAACGCCGACCGGGCGCCCGCCAGGACGGCCAGGTCGTCGGGACCGAACCCGCCGGACGTCACCCTGCCGACCGCGTCGGCCACCGGGACGCCCAGGGGAGTGCCCGCCACCGCGTCGGCCAACGCCGCCAGCGCTGCCGCCGCCTCGTCGCTGACCCGCGCAAAACCGCTCACCATCGCTTCGTCGAAGCCGGCCACCACCGTGTCGGCGTCGGCCAGGCCGGCCGGAGGGTCCTGCTGCAACTGCGCCACCTGTGTGCCGAGCATCAGCGACCTGCCCCGGTGGCCGGGAACCAGTGCAACTCGGGCAGCGCGCTGGTGCTGTCCGGCAGTTCGAGATAAGCCAGGTGACGCAGGAACCGGCTGAACACCACGGCGGCCGGGGTCGGTTCGTGCCGGGTGTCCATCCGGGTCAGCAGATCCGCGCCGCTGCGCACCCCGTCACCGGCGTCGACCCGCAGATACCGGGCGACCCGCTCGACGCCGTACTGGAGGACGGCCTCCTCGGCGAGGGCCTGGAGGTGCTTGCAGGGCGCGCCGCGCAGTCCGCCGCAGGGCCGGTTGTTGTTGGTGCTGCAGTGATAGGCGTGGGTGCCGGCGGCCACCGACGAGACGTAGACCCGCTCGATGTCCGAGCCGCTGGAGACGACTCCCTGCAATCGGCCGTCGGCCAGTTCGACGAAGGGCACCTTCGCCAGCTTGCGCGGGCGGGCCGGCGGCACCACCGCCACCACGCTCCGCCGCCGCCAGGCGGCCCCGTCAGCGTCCGTCACCGCAATCCTCCCGACCGCCGCAGACTCGGCGTCCGCCCTGGTGATGCCACGCCGACCGGTTCCGGCGCCGCCGTTCAGACAAGATCATGGCCCACGGGTACGACATCCGCCCGCGCTCAGGCCGTCCCACGATCCGCCACCCCATCAGGCCATCCTCCTAGGACGCTCTACGAGGAGTGCGCGCGCTCATCCGTGTCCGGCAGGAGCGGCGACGAAATGGGCGTCAGCGTTAACCTCGCGGCCCGCCCAGCGCGTTCCTGCACCGGGAGGTACAGATGCGACGACACGGGGAAGCGGGACCGCCGGACGGTCTCGTCGAGTTCGTCAGGGTCCGGTCCGACGGCCTGCTGCGGTCCGCCTGGTTACTGACGGGGGACGCGAAACGGGCCGAGGACCTGGTGCAGACGGTGTTGGCCGACGCCTGGCGCCGTTGGCCCACGATCGCCGACGGTGGACAGCCGGAGGCGTACCTGCGCAGGGCCTTGTTCACCACGTACGTCTCACGGTGGCAATGGCGGTGGCGTGGGCAGATCCCGAGGCCACCCACGGAGGACCCGGGGTACGGGGACATGGCCGTCGGCTCCGCGGACCGGGACGCGGTGTGTCGGGCACTGGCCCGGCTGACCCGGCGGCAGCGGGCGATCGTGGTACTGCGCTGTGTCGAGGAGCTGTCGGTGGCGCGGACGGCGGAGATTCTCGGCTGCCCGGCCAGCACGGTCGAGGCGCAGCAGCAGAAGGCGCTACGGACGGTGCAGGCGGATCCGCATCTCGAACTCTTCGCGGTCTGGAGGTAGGGCGTGACCTACGACGACGACCACATCCGGATCCTGCTGACCCAGGCGGTGCCGGTACTGCGGCCCCCGCAGGACCGACTCGACCTGGTGGAGCATCGCGTACACCGCCGCCGACGGTGGATCGCCTACGGCGGCGCGCTGGCGGTGCTGGTGGCGGCCGGGCTGGCCGCCGCCGGGATCGGGGCCGCCGGTTGGGCCGAGCGTCACCGGCGTGGACGCCGTCTGCCGCGCAGACCTGTCAGCGGGATGCCGGCTGGTCCGGCTGCCCCGCGTCCACGAGACGGCCCGACGCGGTAGCGACCGACGGGCGGTGAGGGCCGGTCACCTCGCGCGTGATCGACGCGGTCGGCCCGGCGAGGTGCTCCGGCGCCCGCAGGACGTGCTCCGCGCCGCTGAGCGCGATCACCCTCGCCGCGCCGCTGGTGGCGGTGACGGTGATCCGCTGACCTCGTGCGGCGGCGGTCTCCCTGATCACGAGCAGCGCGGAGAGAGCGGCGCAGTCGAGGTACCGCAGCGGAGTCAGGTCGAGCACCAGATGGGTGATCCACTCGGGCGTCAGGAACTGCCCGAGGTGGTGCTGGATGCGCGTGGCGGTCGCCAGATCGGCCTCACCGGACAGGGTCACGTGCCGGGTGCTCGGTCTGGCGTCATAGTGATGGAATTGCAGAAGGTCCTGGTCAGTGACGACATTCATGCGAATGCTCAGTCCCTGCCCTGGCGAAGGGCACTGGCGCGGCCGGATGAGGTTGCCACCATCGATCCGGCGCCGGGGAGGACAGCGTTCAGGTGCCGACCTCGACGTGGCGCGTAGGACGCCTTCCCTCGACCGTACCCGCCGCCAGCGACCGATGCCATCCCCGCCGGTGCCGCGAGCCGGTGCCGGAGTGGACGACCGAGGGCCGGGACCGCCGTCCGCCGCCCCCTGCTCGGCCGCAGGTCACCCGCCGGAGACCGGGGTGACCGGATCGAGCTGCCGGACCGCGTCGACGATGTCGGGAAAGGCGTCGACGAACGCGTCGACGTAGCGGGGGTCGAAGTCCGCCGGTGTCCGGATCCGGCTCTGCAGACAGCCGATGAAGTGCAGGCCCGCACCCCCGGCCGCCAGGGCGTCACCGGGGGAGTCCCCCACATAGACGCACTGGGTCGGCGGGAGTCCGGTCGAGGTGAGGAGTTCGTCGAAGGCCCGGGGGTCCGGCTTGCGGAAACGCGTGTTCCCGGCGTGGTAGACGCCGCTGACCCGGGTGGCCAGAACATGGTCCGGTGCCAGCATGTGCCGGATCTCGTCCTCGGTGCGCGACGTCAACAGGAACACCGCCCGGCCGGAGAGCACGAATTCGTCCAGCGCCCGCAGGTTCTCCGGTGGAATCACGTCCAGTCGTCCGTCGGCGATGTGCCGCTCCAGCGCCCGCTGGTGCAGCGTCGTGAACCGGACCAGGTCGAGCCCGGGCGACCGGATGGGCATGGCGTCCAGCAGTGGCGCGCCCCACGTCGACAGGTGGACGTGCGGGGGTATCGGAGGTCGGCCCATCTCCGCGAGCACCTCGTTCTCGAGCGCGAGCGCGGCGGCCTGGGTGAGGCACAGGGTGTCGTCGACGTCCACGATCACGGCCCGGATCACCGGCCCAGCCTAGCCCTCGGCCTGCTCGTCGCAGGCGGTGGCAGGCCCCGGCGGTGTCGGTGGCAGTCCGCGAACAGCCACGGTGGCGCCACCACACCGAGTCGTGGCCCGGGACGTGCACCGTCCCGGGCCACCGGCGCCAGGGGCGCGGGCGTCCCGGACACGGAGGGCGGTGAGCCCTGCTCCCGCCAGCCGGCCGCCCGAGGTGCGGCAACGCACGCCGTGACAGCCTGCGTTTCCCCGTGCCGCTTCCACCACTGACGCTCGACACCCGACACGTCGATACCGATTCGACATCTGCCGGTGGCCGTGGATGCCTTTGGGTATCGGGCGGTGTCCGCTACGGTGTCACTGCCACAATAGTTGTCGGGTGCAGCTCAGTAGAGCACAGCGTTGCGACGTTCAGCAACTATCGTGGTCGACCCCTGTCGGGTCGCGACGATCGTCGCAGGTGGATCGGAAGGTGGTCATGGCGGACGTGGGTAGCGCCGACGGGCCGACCTCGTTCGCCGCCCGGTTGCGGCACCTGTTCGAGACGCGACTCAAGCCCGGCACCGACAAGGCGTTCTCGCCGGACGAGGTGGCCAAGGCGACCGGTCTGTCCACCAGCTACGTCAACTACCTGCTCCGGGGGGAGCGCGACAATCCGTCGCGATCGGCCATCCAGCAGCTGGCCAACTTCTTCCGGGTGGAGCCGAACTTCTTCTTCGACCGGGTGGCCGACGCCGAGTCCGTCGGCGATCCGGATCTGGAGACGATCACCGTGCTCGCCCGCCGGATGCCACCCGGCGCGCCACGGGCCAGCCTGCGGGCCATCGTCGAGCAGGTCGCCGCGCTGGAGGCGCAGAGCAAGGCACGCCGGGACCGGTCCGACCCGTAGCGCGTCCCGGGATCACCGCAGGGCGAGGAACGCCGGCGCGGCGACCAGCACACCCACGACGGTGCCGACGATCACCTGGGCGACGGTGTGATCCCGCAGCCGTACGCGCGACCAGCCGACCAGCGCGACCACCGGCGCAGTGGCGAGGAACGCGGCACCGAACGCGATCACGAGCACCGCGGCCGAACCGGCGGCCACCGCGGCGTGGATGCTGAGCTTCCAGACCAGGTTCACGGCGGTCACCGCCACCCCGAGCAGGAACATCACCACGACGATTGCGGTGACCGGACGCGGCGCACCGAGACCGATCATCAGCGACAGTCCCACGAGTACGGAGAGCAGGCCGTACAGCAGGGGCGTCCGGCGTTGTTCGCGCACCCGGATGTGGTGGTCGGTCAGTCGCCCACGACGGACGTCCCACCAGATCAGGGCGTTGGGGATCGCCGAGCAGAACAGCGCGCCGACCAGCGCCCACCCGAGGCCGTCGGCGAGGGGCGACACGCTCGTCACTCCGATCACGACGGGCATGGCCGCGGCCAGCAGTGCCGGTGCGAACACCTCGGTCACCACGCGCGCGGACCGCAACGCCGGTCGACCGGCCCTGACCTCCCTGGTGTCGTGCACGTCCCGCATTCTGCCTCGTCCGGTCGCAGCATCCGGGCAGGGGCGCGCACCGCGCGGGGATCCCACGGTCGACGCCGGTTGGCTATGCTGCCCCCTTGCGCCGCCACTATTGTGGCGCAGCGCGAGGCTCGATGGACCGGACGTCGGATCAGGACGAGGACGGGCGACAGGCACGGGATCGTCTCGGTGGGGGCTCGCACGGGGGAGGCGCAGCGACGATGTGGCGGCAGAGACGGCAGGTCCAGAAGCTCATCCGCCAACTCGTGGTCGACCTGCCGGCACCGCTGACGCTCTCCGGGATGATCTCCGCCCTGGCCGACGCCCGCCGCCGGGACATCCAGCTCCTCGCCATGACGATGGGTGAGCAGGCCGGGCCGTGCGGGCTGTGGGTGGCGACCGCGGAGACGGATTACGTGCTCTACAGCCGAGACTCGTCCCCGGTCCTCCAGACCCAGACGATTCTGCACGAGTTGATGCACATCGCCCTGCGGCACCGCGGGAAGGTGGTGCTGCCGCACACCATGCCGGAGCCGGCCGGTCCGGCGGATGTCCAGGCGCTGCTGGCCCGCGCGTCGTCGACGTTCCACGACCGTCAGGAGCACGACGCCGAGCTGCTGGCCACCTACCTCGGCGCACAGATGGCCGCCGTCGGCCAGGTCGGCGGCTTCGACGATCTCGCGGACGAGACGGCGGCGGTGATGTACCGCATCGCCGCCACGCTGACCGACTAGCCGGAGGTACGCATGCTGGTGGCGGCGGGCCACGTCGCGGCGCTGGTGGTCGCCGTCGCGGCGTTCGTCGTGAAGCTGGGCGCGCTCCGCCGGGACCCGTCGAACCCGAGGGTCCTGGCCAGCCTGGGGATCTGCCTGGGCTGCGGTGTCGCCGTCACCGCCGGGTGGGCCCCGGTGCACAGCGGGATCGACGGACTGTCCGGGGTGCCGAACCTGGCCAAGCCCGTCGAGCACGGGGCGGCGCTGGTCACCGCCACCGCGATCCAGTTCCTCTTCCTGCACCTGGGAGATCCGCAGCGGGCGCGTCGGTCCATGCGGCGGCGATGGCTCTTCTTCGCGGTGGTGGCCACCGTGATGGTCACGATGTTCTGGGCGGCGGACTTCCCCGAGTCCGAACCGATGCACTTCGCCGAGCGCTATGGCGACATGCCGCAGGTCATCGTCTACATGCTCGCGTTCCTGGCGTACCTGGGCGTCTCCGTGGTGGACATCCTGCGCATGTCGCTGGGCTACGCGCGCTTCGCCGGTACCCGGCTGAAGGTCGTGATGCGGCTGCTGAGCGCCGGAGCGTTCTTCGGCGCCGCCTTCGTGGCGCACAAGGCGTTGTTCCTCGCGTGGAAACTGGCCGGTACCACCCCTGCCTGGTCCGAACCGCTCGCATCACAGTCGCTCGTCACGCTGTCGGTCGTCCTGATCTGTTCGAGCTTCGTGCTCTCCACGGTGTGGAAGACCGTCGACGGCCTGCGCGCGTGGCCCCGCAGGAGGGCGTTGTACCGCGACCTGCATCCGCTGTGGCACCTGCTCTATCGGGCCGTCCCGAGCATCGCGCTGCATCCGCCCCGGCGTCCGGAGCGCGACCCCTGGTGGGTGTGGGGTGTCGGGCAACGGCTGTACCGGCGGTGCGTGGAGATCGGTGACGGTCTCCAGGCGGTGGGCCCGCCGGATCCGCGAGTGGTGGCGCGGGCCCGGCGGCGGGCGGCGGAGGCCGGTGGGGACGAGGCCCGGGTGACCGCCGTCGGGGAGGCCGCCGGGATCCTGGACGCCGTCCGGCGGTACGCCCAGGGACAGGTGGCCGGCAGCACGGTGGAGCCCGGCGTGGAACCGCCGTCGGGAGACATCGCGCACGCCGATGTGGAAGCCGACGCGCGACGTCTCGCGCCGATCTCGACCGCGCTGAACGAGCGCCTGGTCCGCGACACCGCCCCGGATAGTCGCGGTACGCCTGCGATCTAGGACTGGCGTCGACCCGTGTGGTGATGAGAGCGTATGTGCCGCAACCAGATGACTTGTCCGGGCGGGCGCGTGCGCGGGAAGCGGCAGGAGACCACCATGTCCGAGAAGGGCACCAATCAGCCACGCCTGCGTATCGGTGGCTGGATCTCTCCGCCCGACATGGACGCCGGCTCGACAGCGACGGCCCGATCCGGTGACGGGCGGCACCACGGGCCCGGTGAACCGCCGCGACGCAGCGCTGCGTCCCCGGCCCTGCCCCGCATCGTGGTGTCCGCCCAGGCCCGGCTGACCCGTACCTCTGCCGAGGGCGGCGCCGTACCCGGTCCGGTGCCTACCGGCGACGAGCGTGCCGCAGACCTGCTCCCGCCGTTCGGAGGCCCGCACCGCCGGGACCAGGCCGGGGCTGCCGACGTCCGGCGCAAGCTGCTGCTCTGTGGTGTCGCCGTGGTCGCCGTGAGTACCATCGTCGGCGCGACGGCGCTGTACGACGGGTCCGCACCCGATCCGGTCCGCGGCGAGTTCGCCGCGGCGGTGCCCCGTCCGGACCAGCCCGTCGACGGACCACCGATCGGCACGACTGCCCCCGAGGTCGACGGGCCGCCGGGAGCCCCGCCCGCGTCGCCGGGCGCCACCCCGACCACCGACGGCGGCGGTGCCAGCGTGTCCCGCCGGGCTACTGCGGCCCCCACGTCCGCGCCTCCCGTTCCCGCCGTGCCGCCACCGGTGGCGAGTGATCCCGCGCGTCCCTCGTCGACGCCGACGGCTCCGGCCGGCACCGCCCTGACTCCGGGCGCGCGCGTCGGCCTGGAGGTGGCCGCCCTGCCGGGCCGCCGGGTTCGGCACGCCGGTTTCCAGGCCCGGGTCGACGCGGTGGACGCGGGCAGCAGCGCCAGCACGAAGGCCGATGCCGCGTTCGTCGTCCGGACCGGCCTCGCCGGGACCTGTCTCTCCTTCGAATCGGTCAACTTTCCCGGTCACTACCTGCGGCACCACGAGTTCCGGGTGTTCCTGCACCGCGCCGACGGCAGCGACCTGTTCCGTGCCGATTCGACGTTCTGCCAGGTCACCGGCATCAGCGGGACGCAGACGTCGCTGCGCTCCTACAACTACCCGAACCGGTACCTGCGCCACGACGGTCAGCGGCAGATGCAGATGTCCCCGATCGACGGTGGCGCCTCCTCGTCGTCGGCCACCTTCGTCGTCCGCCCGGCCCTGTGACCTCCCGGGTGGACCCGGCTCCGCGCCGGTAGCAGCCGCCTCCGGCATCCCGATCGCCGACAGCGCCACCCTCGCGCCTTCCCGCTGACCAGGGTGGCGGAGGTCCGTCGTGCCCGGTCGACGGGACCGGCGGATCGGAGCGGCACCCCCCGGGCCGCCCCGCTCCGCCGACGTGCAGCCCGACCCCGGCCCCTGGCGTGTCCACCCGCCGGTATTCGAGGAACGCGAACCCGGTCCTGCTACTGCGCGGCGACGATTTGTTGCAAGATAGTGGCAACAGCAAGGATCTCGCAGAAAGACGTGGAGGATCTTCCTGATGGCGGTCTACACCCTGCCCGACATGCCCTACGACTACGGCGCACTGGAGCCGGCGATGTCGGGACAGATCCTGGAGTTGCACCACAGCAAGCACCACGCCGCGTACGTCAAGGGGGCCAACGACGGTCTGGAGCAGCTCGCCGAGGCCCGTGCCAAGGGCGACTTCGGCACGCTGGTCGGTCTGGAGAAGACGTACGCGTTCAACCTGTCGGGGCACGTCCTGCACACGATCTTCTGGGGCAACCTGTCGCCGGACGGCGGTGACCGCCCCGACGGTGAGCTGGCGGCGGCGATCGACGAGCACTTCGGCTCGTTCGAGGCGTTCGCCGGCCAGTTGTCGGCGGCGACCAAGAGTGTCCAGGGCTCCGGCTGGGGTGTCCTGGCTTGGGAGCCACTCGGGCAGCGACTGATCGTGGAGCAGGTCTACGACCACCACGGCAACGTCGGACAGGGCTCCACGCCACTGCTGGTCTTCGACGCCTGGGAGCACGCCTACTACCTGCAGTACAAGAATGTCCGGCCGGACTACGTGGACCGGCTGTGGAACCTGGTGAACTGGTCGGACGTGATCGCCCGCTTCGACGCCGCCCGCGCCACGGCGCCGAAGATCTGACCGGCGTGACCGGCCATACCCCGGCCGCGGCGGAACTGGTGCAACGCGCCGCCGGGGTGATCGCTGCCAAGCACCGCGGTGACCTCGCCGGTGCCGAGGAACTCCTCGCCGCCTTCGACTCCGAGCAGGCCAGGACGCTCGGCTTCTATCTGCTCGCCGACCTCGGTCTCGGACTGCTGCGGACGCAGAGCGGCCAGTCCCTCGACGACCTCGTGCGGGAACTGTCGCTGCTCGTCGCCGTCACCGCCGGACGGCCCGAGACCTGACCGGCGGAAACGCCACCGGCGGCCCTGTCCCACGGGTACGGGACAGGGCCGCCGGGGTGCTCACCCCGGCGGGCCCACTGCGGGCCCGTCGGGTGTGTGGCGGTGGGTCAGCGTTGCAGGGTGAGTAGTCCGGGGCGGTAGGGCAGGAGGCCGTAGTCGCCGCCGGAGTTGGGTGAGCGGCCTTGGTAGAGGAACTGGAG
>NZ_JBVHKD010000016.1:0-135342 GCF_055559695.1 Micromonospora sp. NPDC023869 | reverse complement strand
GACGCCCGCAAGCACCGCGACACCCGCAAGCACCGCACGTTAGAAAGGGTCCCCTGCTATGCACCAGGCGATAGCAGGGGACCCTTCCTTACATCCGAGGATCAGGTGGCGCTGATGGTGCCGGTGAGCAGGAGGGCGAACACCAGCGTGCCGACCGCCACCCGGTAGAGCACGAAGACGTACAGGGTGTGGTGCGCGACGAAGCGCAGCAGCCAGGCGATGGCCGCGTACCCGACGACGAAGGCGATCAGCGTGGCGACCACCATCTGCGCCACGGTGGGCGCCGAGGTGCCCGGGGCCGCTGGTTCGAAGACGTCCCCGAGGCTGAAGATCCCGGACATCACCACCGCCGGGATGGCCAGCAGGAACGAGTAGCGGGCCGCCGTCTCCCGGGTCAGGTTGAGGAACAGACCGAAGGTCAGCGTCGCACCGGACCGGGACACCCCGGGGATCAGCGCCATCGCCTGGGCGAAACCCATCACCACGCCGTCGCGCATCCGGAAGTCCTTCAACGTCCGGGTCTGCCGGCCCCAGTACTCGGCGAAGGCCAGCACGAAGGCGAACACGATCAGGGTGGTGGCCACCACCCACAGGTTTCGGGCGGTCTCCCGGATCTGGTCCTTGAACAGGAAACCGAGCGCCCCGATCGGGATCGAGCCGACGATGACGTACCAGCCCATCCGGTAGTCGAGGCTGGAGCGTACGGAGGAGTCCCAGATGCCGACCGTCCAGGTACGGCCGATGCGCCAGATGTCCTTGGCGAAGTAGAGCAGCACGGCCGCTTCGGTGCCGAGCTGGGTGACCGCGGTGAACGACGCCCCGGCGTCACGGTCGAAGAAGATCGCCGAGGTGATCCGCAGGTGCCCCGACGAGCTGACCGGAAGGAACTCGGTCAGGCCCTGGACGATGCCCAGGACGATGGCTTCGATCCAGGTCACTCCCCGACTCCCGAGAGTTCCAGCGCCTCGGCGACGGTACGCAGGGTCTGCACCCCGCTGTCCCGGTCGCCGGCGAACAGGGTGACCGACAGGGTGGTGACGCCGGACTCGGCGTACTGGCGCATCCGCTCGGCGATCCGCTCCTTGGGGCCGAGCAGCGACGTCCGATCGATGAACTCCAGCGGCACCGCCGCCGCCGCGTCGCGCTGCCGCTTGGCCAGGTAGAGGTCCTGCACCTCGCGGGCGGCGTCGCCGTACCCCATCCGGGTCGCCAACTGGTTGTAGAAGTTCTGCTGCCGGCTGCCCATCCCGCCCACGTAGAGGGCGGCGTACCAGCGCACCAGTTGCGCGCACGAGTCGACGTCGTCGCCGACCACGACCGGCACGGACGGCACCACGTCGAACCCGGCCAGCTCCTTGCCGACCTTGGCCCGGCCGGCGCGTACCGCCGAGAGCTGTTCCTCGGCGAACTCGGGGGCGTAGAAGACGGCCAGCCAGCCGTCGGCGATCTCGCCAGCCAGCTCCAGGTTCTTCGGACCGACCGCGGCGAGGTAGATCGGGATGTGCTCACGCGGCGGATGGAAACCGAGCCGCAGCGCCTTGCCGGGACCGTCGGGCAGCGGCAGCTGGTAGAACTCGCCGTCGTAGGCGACCTCCTTGCGGGCCACCGCCAGCTTCACGATGTCCACGTACTCCCGGGTGCGGGCCAGCGGCTTGCCGAACCGTACGCCGTGCCAGCCCTCGGAGACCTGCGGGCCGGAGACGCCCAGGCCGAGCCGGAACCGGCCGCCGGAGAGCGCGTCGAGGGTCGCCGCGGTCATCGCGGTCATCGCGGGCGTACGGGCCGGGATCTGCATCACCGCGCTGCCGATGTCGATCCGCTCGGTCTGCCCGGCCATCCAGGAGAGCATGCTCGGCGAGTCGGAGCCGTACGCCTCCGCCGCCCACACCACCGAGTAGCCGAGTCGGTCCGCCTCCTGAGCCATGGCCAGATGATCCGCCGGCGTGCTCCAGGCTGTCTGGTATCCGAGGTTTAGCCCGAGTCGCACAGAGTCCTCCCCCATCCGCAGTCGCATCAGGTTACGCAATGCCGCCGAGCGCGACGATCACCGGCTCACCCGAATCGCCGTGCGTCTGGGCAGACTCGACGGGAGCGAGGATATCGGTTCGGCCCCCGTTCGAAATAAGGTTCACCCATGCAACAGCGACCGCTCGGCCGAAGCGGGCTGGCGGTTTCCCGGCTCGCGCTCGGCACCATGACCTGGGGCCGGGACACCGACGCCGACGACGCCGCTGCGCAACTGAAGAGCTACCTCGACGCGGGTGGCAACCTCATCGACACCGCCGACGTGTACGGCGACGGCGACGCCGAGTCGGTGATCGGCTCGCTGCTGGGCACGCTGGTGCCCCGCGACGACCTGCTCATCGCCACGAAGGCGGGGTTGCGCCCGGGTGGCGCCCGGCGTCGTGACGGCTCCCGGGGGCACCTGCTGCGCACGCTCGACGCCTCGCTGCGACGCCTGGGTACCGACCACGTCGACCTGTTCCAGGTGCACGGCTACGACCCGGACACCCCGCTGGAGGAGACCCTCGCGGCGCTGGACCACGCGGTGGCCAGCGGGCGGGTCCGCTACGTCGGCGTGTCGAACTTCTCCGGTTGGCAGACCGCCCGGGCGGCGGCCTGGCAGACGGCCTGGCCCGGACGTGCCCCGGTGGTCGCCGCGCAGGTGGAGTACTCCCTGCTGGAACGGGGTGTCGAGCGCGAGGTGCTGCCGGCCTGCGAGGCGCTCGGCCTGGGCGTGCTGCCCTGGTCGCCGCTGGGTCGGGGGGTGCTCACCGGCAAGTACCGGCACGGCCGCCCCGCCGACTCCCGGGCGGTGTCGCCCCATTTCGAGCGTTTCGTCGCCACCTACCTGGAGCCGCGCTGCTCCAGCATCGTGGAGGCGGTCGCCACCGCCGCCGGTGGCCTCGGGGTCTCCCCACTGGAGGTGGCGCTGGCCTGGATCCGGGACCGGCCCGGGGTGACCGCGCCGATCCTCGGCGCGCGGACCTCCGGGCAACTGCTCGGCGCCCTCCAGGTGGAGCGGATGACCCTGCCCGAGGAGATCACCACGGCGCTGGACGACGTCTCGGCCCTGGAGGTCGGCTACCCCGAACGCGACGGGTGACCCGCCGAACTGCCCGGAGGGTGGCGCGCGGCAGCTCCGAATGGGCAGCATAGGGCCTATGGACTACGAGTACGCGCCGCTGCGGTTACCGCCGAACGTCGACCGGTTGACCGCCGCCGCGCAACTGGCGATCCAGGCCGAGTACAGCGGGTGGGAGCTGGCCCGGGTGCGGCTGTTCCGCGACGGTACCCGCCAGGTGGTGCTGCGCCGCCGCCTGGCGAACGGCTCGCCGCAGCCCGGCCTGTCCTACTGACCGGCGGCGACCAGGGCCCACCCGGCGGTGGGTAGATCTGTTGCTGCTGCGGCGACAACAGACGTACCCACCACCGACGGACACGTGGGGTCAGTGCACGTGGTCGTGCTCGTCGTCGAGCTCCATGAACGGGTGCTCGTCGAGCCGGCCGACCAGCCGGTCGTCGGCCGCCGGCTGGAACGGGCCCACCGGGTCGTCGTCGTCGAACGACTCCAGGTCGACCGGGGTGCCGACCTCGCTGACCATCACCACGCCGTCGAGCGGCTCCAGCTCCGGCACGTCGAGCGCGCCGAGCGAGCCGTCGCCGCTCTGCAGCAGCTCCAGCACCGCCTCGCCGACGCCCTCCACCGGCGGCACCTGGTCCTCGCCGGGTGCGCCCTCGCGACGGGCCGCCTCGGCCACCCGGATCAGCGCGGAGACGCTGGGTACGCGGTAGTCGCGGCGCTGGCGTACCGAGATCACCTGCGGGTGCGGGTCGGTCGGCTCCACGCCCTCAGCGCCACCGAAACGCTGGTCGGCCTCGTTCGGGTCGATCGACTCGACGTCCCACGGGGTCACCTCGCCGAAGGCGTCCATGAGTTGCTCGTCGTAGGCGTACGACGCGTTGTTCAACGCGACGTACGCCTGCCACACGTCGTCGTCGTCGATCCGGCCCTCGGCGGCGCGGACGGCGGCCAGGTGGTGGCGGGCCGCTTCGATCACGCGCTCGAGTGCGGCTTCCAGCTCACCGTGCTGGTCGGTCATGAGGCGTCCCTCTCACTTACTAACAGGTGCGCAGGAACCGGTCGAGAACCCGCACGCCGAACTGTAGTCCGTCCACCGGTACCCGCTCGTCGATGCCATGGAACAGCGCGGAGAAGTTCAGGTCGGCCGGCAGTCGCAGCGGCGCGAAGCCGAAACACCGTACGCCGATCTGTGCGAAAGCCTTCGCGTCCGTGCCGCCGGAGAGCATGTACGGCACCGGCCGCGCACCCGGGTCCTCGGCGATGAGCGCGGCGGACATCGCCTCGACCAGGTCCCCGTCGAAGGTGGTCTCCAGGGCGGGCTGGCGTTGCACGTATTCGATGGCGATGTCCGGGCCGACCAGCTCGCGCATCTGCCGTTCCAGCAGCTCGGACTGGCCGGGCAGGCTGCGGCAGTCGATGGTGGCGCTGGCCCGGCCCGGGATCACGTTGTCCTTGTAGCCGGCGGCGAGTCGCGTCGGGTTGGCGGTGTTGCGGATGGTGGCGCCGATGATGTTGGCGATCGGGCCGAGCTTGGCGATGGCGGTCTCCGGGTCCTCCGGGTCCAGCTCGATGCCGAGCACCTCGGAGACCTCCTCCAGGAAGGCCCGCACGGTGTCGGTGACCACCACCGGGAAGCGATGCCGGCCGATCCGGGCCACCGCCTCGGCCAGCGCGGTCACCGCGTTGTCGTCGTGCACCATCGAGCCGTGCCCGGGCCGCCCCTTGGCGTGCAGCCGCAGCCAGTCGATACCCTTCTGCGCGGTTTCGATCAGATAGAGCCGCCGCGACTCGTCCACCGTGTACGAGAAGCCGCCGACCTCGCCGATGCCCTCGGTGCACCCGTCGAACAGCTCCCGGTGCCGGTTGACGAGGTAGTGCGCGCCGTACTCGCTGCCGGCCTCCTCGTCGGCGGTGTACGCGAGCACGATGTCGCGCGGCGGGCGGACGCCGGTGCGCTGCCAGTGGCGGACCACGGCGAGCACCATCGCGTCGAAGTCCTTCATGTCGATGGCGCCCCGGCCCCACAGGTAGCCGTCGCGCAGCTCGCCGGAGAACGGGTGCACCGACCACTCGTCGGCGTCGGCGGGCACCACGTCCAGGTGGCCGTGCACCAGCAGCGCGCCCCGGCTCGGGTCGGCGCCGGGGATCCGGGCGATCACGTTGGCCCGCCCGGGGGCGGACTCGTGGATCTCCGGGGTGATGCCGACCTCCGCGAGCTTCTCGGCGACGTACTCGGCGGCGAGTCGCTCTCCGACGCTGGTGGCGTTGTCGCCGGTGTTGGTGGTGTCGATGCGCAACAGGTCCCGGCAGAGGTCGACGACCTCGTCGGTCGGCGCGGGGAAGGCGGGGTGCGCGTCGCTCGTCATCGCCCCTTCATACCAGCAGGCCGTTTCGGCCCGGGTGAGTGCGGGTACTGCGCGCGCGTCCGAGTGCCATATCATCGTCGCTCCGCCTGCCCAGTCGAGGAGGGACCGTGTCCGTCCACCTGCCGCCGCTGCCACCGTCGACCGGTGACGGTTACCAGCCCGCCGGGCAGAGCATCGCCGCCACCATCGCCGAGGAGCACCAGGAGCTGCTGAGCCTGGCCCGGCGACTGGTCGAACCCGGCCCGGACCCCGCGCACGGCCGGGAGATCCTGGTCGCGGCGCTGTCCCGGCACCTGGCGGCCGAGGAGCAGTGCCTGCTGCCCGCCATCCGGCAGGCGCTGGCGGACGCCGACCAGCCGGTCGCCGACGTGCTGGCCGGTGACGCCGCGCTGCTGATGGCGCTGCGAGGGCTGGACGACGCCCGGCTGCCCATGGTGGCCGACCTGCTCGGCGCGCACGTGACGGCGGTCGACGCCCTGGTGCAGCGGCTCTGCGCGGCGGCCACCGAGGAGGAGCTGATCCGGCTCGGCAACCGGCTGGAGATCGCCGAGGAGGCCGCGCCGACCCGCCCGCACCCGGGGATCCCGCACACGCCCCCGTGGAACCGGATCGTGGAGCCGGCGGTGGCGCTGGTGGACAAGTTCCGGGACGCGGTCACCGGCCGGCACACCCAACTGAGCGAGGTCGCGGAGCCGCCGCAACGCTGAGTGACCCGCGACATGTTCATGGTCGTTGATCCGTCCGGGCCCTTCCGCCGGATGCTCCGTGGCCCTACCGTCACGCTATGAATCTGGAGTTGCGGCACCTGCGGGTGGTCTGCGCCATCGCCGAGACAGGCAGCGTCACCAAGGCGGCCTCCACGCTCGGCCTGGCGCAGCCGGCGCTGACCGCCCAGCTCCAGCGCATCGAGCGGACCCTCGGCGGGCCGCTGTTCGAACGGGACCGGCGCGGCGCCCGGCCGACCGCCCTCGGCGAGCTGGTGCTCGCCCGGGCACGGGTGCTGCTGCCGGCGATGAAAGGACTCCAGGACGAGGCGGCCCGGCTGGCCGGGGCCGGCGACGCCCCGCGCCGCTACCGCTTCGGCGGGGTGAACAGCCCGATCCTGGGCCGGCTGGTGCACCGGCTCGCCGCCGAACAGCCACAGGCCCAGATCACCACGTACGCGTCCTGGTCGGTCGACGAACTGGCGCAACTGGTCGCCGGTGGACGGCTGGACTACGCGTTGACTGGGGTGTGCGGCGACTCCACCCCGTCGGCGGACTACGGGTTGAGCTGGCGGGAGGTGGCCGTCGACCCGGTGATGGTGCTGTTGCCGGAGACCCATCCGCTGGCCGGGCGCAGCGAGGTGGCGTTGGCCGAGCTGCGGCACGAGCAGTGGGTGGCGGCACCGGGCGACGGCTGCTTCGGCGACTGTTTCGCCGCCGCCTGCGCCCGGGCCGGCTTCACCCCGCGCAAGCTGTACGAGGCCGACGTGCGCGGCTGCATCGACCTGGTGGACGCCGGGGAGGCGGTGGCGTTGTGCCAGGCCACGTTCCGGCCGGTGGCGGGGCTGGTGACCCGGCGACTGGCCGGCAGCCCGCTGCGCTGGCGGCTGATGCTGGGCTGGCACCCGGAGTCGCCCGCCGCCCGGATGGCCGAGCTGGTGCTGGACACGGCGCTGGTGGCGTACACGGACGCGCTGGCGCCGCATCCGGCGTACCTGGCCTGGCTGCTCGGTAATCCGGCCTTCGGGGTACGCCGCCCGGCGGCGACGGCCGACCGGGGGCTGCGAAGCGCCTGACGGGTGCGAACCGGCCGACGGCGGGTATGCGGCGCGACATGACCGACCTCTATCCCGCCGCCGACGACCGTGAGGTGCTGCGCCGCGCCGCCGCCGCGCACACCGCCGCCGTCCGGGAGGTGGAAGCGTTCCTGCGCCGGGTGCCGGAGGTGCCCGACCCGGCGGACCTGGCCGAGTACGCCAACCTGATCACCCGGGAGGAGCAGACCCGCGCCGAGCGTCAGGCCGCCGGTGAGGCCGTCGGCCTGACCATCGGCAGCCTGGAGAGCGAGTGACGCTCGGCCGGTGTGAAAGGAGGGGTCCCCTGCTAACGCCTCCGGCATAGCAGGGGACCCCTCCTCACACCACGCGCACCCCGCGCCCGCCCGAACCGGCGTCGGCGCACGACGAGGACGTCAGCGTTCGACGAGGACGTCGTGGCCGAGGTCGAGCAGGGAGTGCCGCCACTCGTCGTCGGCGTTGCCCCGGCGCGGCTTCTCCGCGGTCAGTGAGCGGATCCGCTCCACCGCCTCCCGCATCACCTCGACGTCCTCGGGCGTCAGGTCCACCTTGCGCTTGCGCAGCACGGCGAGGATCTGCCGGCCCGGCTCGGGCAGGTTCAGGTCCGGGTCGGGGCCGAACGCCTCCTCGCCGGAGCCCCGGGTCAGCAGCCACTGCCGTAGCTGCTCGGAGGGCACGTTGACCTCGGCGTGGAAGTCCTCCCAGAGCACCTCCACCTCGGGGTCGAGTCGCTGCTCGCGTGCCATCACGCCTCCTCTCCGGGCGGTGACCCGGCGTCGTCCGGGTGCCCCTCGTCGGTCTGCCCGCCCAGCCCCTCCGCCGGCACCTGCACCCGGGCCGGGTTGGCGGTCGGCGGCGCCAGGATCGGGTCGCTGCGTTCGTCGTCCCGGGCCTCGTCCGGTTCCGTCATCGCCTAGCCCTCTCCGATCGTCGGTGCCGGGCCGGTCAGCGGGGGTGGGTGGTGCTGGCCGTGGCGTGCCCACGCGCGCCGGCCGCCACGTCGAAGGCGAGCCGACCGTCCCGGGCGTCCACGGTGACCTTCTGACCGGGCGAGAGCTGCTGCTCCAGCAGCATCCGGGACAGGTGGTTGTCCACCTCCCGCTGGATCACCCGACGCAGCGGCCGGGCGCCGAACTCGGGCTGGTAGCCGTGCTCGGCCAGCCAGTCCACCCCGGCCGTGGTGAAGTCCACCTCGATGTCCTGGGCGTGCAGCCGCCGCCGGGTCTCCTCCAGCAGCAGGCCGGTGATCTGCCGCAACTGCTCGGCCTCCAGCCGGCGGAAGATGATGACCTCGTCGATGCGGTTGAGGAACTCCGGCCGGAAGTTCTCCTGGAGCCGACGCATCAGCCGCTCCCGCAGCTCGTCGCTCTCCTGTTCGCTGCCGGGCGCACCGGCGCCGAACCCGACCGCGCGCTGGCTGCCGGTGATCAGCTCCGAGCCCAGGTTGCTCGTCATGATCAGTACGGTGTTCTTGAAGTTCACCGTCCGCCCCTGGCTGTCGGTGAGCCGCCCGTCGTCGAGCACCTGCAACAGGATGTTGAAGACGTCGGGGTGGGCCTTCTCGATCTCGTCCAGCAGCACCACCGCGTACGGGCGGCGGCGCACCGCCTCGGTGAGCTGGCCGGCCTCCTCGTACCCGACGTAGCCGGGCGGGGCACCGACCAACCGGCTCACCGTGTGCCGTTCCTGGAACTCGCTCATGTCCACCCGCACCATCCGGTCGGCCTCACCGAACAGCGCCTCGGCCAGGGCCCGGCCGAGTTCGGTCTTGCCCACGCCGGTGGGGCCGAGGAAGAGGAAGCTGCCCATCGGCCGGTTCGGGTCGGCCAGGCCGGTCCGGGAGCGGCGGACCGCCTCGGCGACCGCCCCGACCGCGTCGTCCTGCCCGACGACCTTCTCGTGCAGTTGGCCCTCCAGGCGCAGCAGCCGGTCCCGTTCCTCCTCGGTGAGCTGGCTGGCCGGGATGCCGGTGGCCCGGGAGACCACCTCGGCGATCTCGTCCGGCCCCACCTCGGGCACCTGGTTGTCGTTGCCGTCCTCACCCCGGGCGCGCTGCACCTGCCGTTCCAGATCGGCGACCCGGTCGCGCAGCGTGGAGGCGCGCTCGTACTGCTCGTCGGCGACCGCCTGCTCCTTGTCCCGGCGTACCTCCTCGAGCTGCTGCTCCAGGTCGCGGACGTCGGCGGCGGGGGTACGGGTGCGCAACCGGACCCGGGCGCCGGCCTGGTCGATCAGGTCGATCGCCTTGTCGGGCAGGAAGCGGTCGGTGACGTACCGGTCGGACAGCTCGGCGGCGGTGACCAGCGCCTCGTCGGTGAACCGCACCTGGTGATGGGCCTCGTAGCGGTCCCGCAGACCGCGCAGGATGGCCACGGTGTCCTCGACGGTCGGCTCCGGCACGAAGACCGGCTGGAACCGTCGGGCCAGCGCGGCGTCCTTCTCGATGCTGCGGCGGTACTCGTCCAGCGTGGTCGCGCCGATCACCCGCAACTCGCCCCGGGCCAGAGCGGGCTTGAGCATGTTGGACGCGTCCATGCCGCCCTCGCTGCCCGCGCCGCCCGCACCGACCAGGGTGTGGATCTCGTCCAGGAAGATGATCAGCTCGTCGCGGTGCGCCCGGATCTCGTCGATCACCTTCTTCAGGCGTTCCTCGAAGTCGCCCCGGTAGCGGGTTCCGGCGACCAGCCCGGCCAGGTCGAGCTGGACGACCCGCTTGCCGAGCAGGGTCTGCGGCACGTCGCCGTCGCAGATCCGCTCGGCCAGGCCCTCCACGATCGCGGTCTTGCCGACGCCCGCCTCGCCGATCAGGACCGGGTTGTTCTTGGTCCGCCGGGACAGGATCTCCACCGCCTGCTCGATCTCGTCGGCGCGCCCGATCACCGGGTCGATCTGGTCGTTGCGGGCCAGGTCGGTGAGGTCCTGGCCGTACTGGTCGAGGGTGGGGGTGCCCCGGTCCGGTCGCGGGTTGGTCATCGGTCCGCGTTCGGCGTTGGCGGCCTGCAACGACTCCGGTTGGATCCGGCCCGCGGCGAGCATCCGGCCGGCCGGCGACTCCGGGTTGAGCGGCAACGCCATCAGGATGTGCTCGGGGCCGATGTAGTTCGCTCCCATCGCCCGGGAGAGCTGGTGGGCGTCGAGGAGCGCCCGCTTGGCTGCCGGGGTGAGCGACAGGTTGGGCGGCACGTCGCCCTGCGGGGCGCCGTCGGCGCGTCCGCCCAGCGCGTTGAGCAGCGTGTCCGGGTCGGCGCCGGCCCGGCGTACCAGGTCCCGCAGTGGCTCGCGTTGCAGCGCCGCCCAGAGCAGATGGT
Source organism: Micromonospora sp. NPDC023869 (assembly GCF_055559695.1). Classification (NCBI taxonomy): domain Bacteria; kingdom Bacillati; phylum Actinomycetota; class Actinomycetes; order Micromonosporales; family Micromonosporaceae; genus Micromonospora; species Micromonospora sp. NPDC023869. Next base: position 124,803 of record NZ_JBVHKD010000016.1, on the reverse strand, counting down.
CGGTGTCCAGGTCGCTGCTCTGCTTCTGGGCGGCCCGGCGTGCCGCGTCGGCCAGCATCTCGCGGGCGTCGGCGGTCATCAGCCGGGTGATGTCGACCCGGTGCGCGGGACGTCGTCCGCCCTCGCCCCGGCCGAAGTACCGCGCCAGGAACTCGTCCCACGGGTCGGAGCCGAAGTCGCCGGGTCCAATCATCTCTGTCCTCCGCGGTCGGCGCGAGACGGTCGGCACGGGCTACCCGGCCCCAGGCCGGACAAACGCCACGGGCGGGCACCGGCCGGGGCGGCACCCCGTCGGGCGTGCCGGAGGGCAGGGCGCTCGGGTGGATGGCAGGGTGGGCGGATGGAGTCGACGCCGCTGCTGATCGTGGACGCCGCCAACGTCGTCGGGTCCCGCCCGGACGGCTGGTGGCGGGACCGGGCCGGGGCCACCGCCCGACTGCGGGACACGCTGGTTCCGGTGGGCGGGCGCGGCGTACCGCCGGAGGTGTCCCCACCGGTCGAGGTGGTGCTGGTGGTGGAGGGCGCCGCGCGGGACGTACCCGGCGTCGACGGGGTCCGGGTGGTCGCGGCCGACGGCTGCGGCGACGACGCCGTGGTCGAGCTGGTGGCCACCGGCGGCGACCGGCGACGGGTGGTGGTCACCGCCGACCGGGCGCTGCGGGACCGGGTCACCGCGCTCGGTGCGGAGGTGTACGGTCCGCGCTGGCTGCGCGGCTGACCGGGCGGGCGCGGCCGGGGCGGTCGCCCTGCGTGATCCTCCGACCCCGGGTCCCACGAATCGGACTCGCCGCGCCTGCGGTCGACAACCGGTCAGTAGGGCAGCAACACTGACAGGGTATGTTCGTCCCCCGACCGGCATAGGCTCTAATGGAGTCCTCCCCGCCCCCAGGAGGTTCCGCGTGGCGAGCGTCGCCGAGCTCAAGGCAGCCATCGATGTCGCGCTCCAGCAGATCGGTGACGGCCAGAGCGCCGTGCAGGCCGCCGGCGAGAAACTGGCCGAGGCGCAACAGACGTTGGCCGGCGCGTTGGAGGGCAGCGGCCACACCACCGTCGAGGCGGCCCAGGCGTCGTTGACGCAGGCCAGCCAGGAGTTGGAGGAGTGCCTCGCCGCGACGCTCGTCGCGGTCGAGCAGGCCCAGCAGTACGTCGCGACGCTGTAGGGGCGGGCGTGTCCATCGTCGAGGACGTCGGCGCACAGGTCCGGGCCGCCGCCGAGGATCTTCCCCTGGGTCTGCTCGGGCAGGCGCTGGAGAAGTTCGGGCTGGCCTCCGAGCGGCTGCGCTGGGTCCGGCAGGAGTCCGCCAACCCGTTGGGCGTGCCGGAGCTGTCCGCCGCCACCGAGCACGCCGAGACCGCCGGGTACGCGCTGCGCGTCGCCCAGGAGCAGCTCACCGCGTACCTGGCCGCGATCGGGCTGGCCCCCGACGGCGCCGCGCCGCCGCCGGTCGGTGACCAGGAGCGTCGCCCGGCCCACGACGCCCCCCGGGCCGTCGAGCCGGTGGCCGACGCCCCGGAGGCCCCCGGTGAGGTGCGGCTGCGCCGCTGGTGGTCGGTGCGGGTGGCGGAGCTGACCGGCGGCCGGGAGGGCCCGGCCGAGGAACCCGACGAGCGCATTACCGACTCGCAGGAGCTGCTACGCCGCGTGGTCCGCGGAGTCCGCTCCGGCGACCGCGACGGGCTGCACCGCGACCTGCGCGGCGCGCACGCCGACGTCGGTCTGGGGTTGGCCGCGGTGGCCCCGCCGATGCTGCGCGACCTCGCCGCCGAACTGCTCGGCCACCCGCCGCGCAGCGACGACCTGTCCCGGCTGCGCCGCGAGCTGGACGGCCGGGTCCGGGACCTGCTCCCCGGCCTGCCCGCCCCGGTGCTGGACACGCTGCTGACCCGGGTCTGCCGGATGCCTCCACCGCGCCGGGGCGAGGACGAACAGCCGCACGCCGCTGACCCGGCGGTCACCGCCGGGGTGCTCACCGGCGTCCTGCTCGACCGCCTCGGACGCGACCTGCCCGCCGACGACCGTGAAAGGAAGGGCCCCGTACTAACGCCTGAGGTAGTGAAGGGGTCCCCTGCTAACACCGGCGGCACACCCCGCGCGAGCACACCCCGCGCGAGCACGAACGGCGGTTCCAAGCCGGGCACCGCCGCCGCAAGACCGTTCGGCGGATTCCGTCCGGGTCGACCGGGACACGGTGTCGATGGCTGACCGGCGCAGCCAGCTGGTCGCCCGGGTCCGGGAACTGCTCGCCGAGGCGCTCGGCGCGTCCCGTGCCCGGTCCACCACGGCCCAGACGACGCTGGCCGCTGCCCGCGAGCGGGCGGTGCGGGTCCGTCGCGCCGCGGCCGGCGTACCGGAGCGGGTGGGCGCCGAACGGGACCGGCGGCTCGCCGAGATCGACGCCCGGCACACCTCGCGGCTGGCCACCCTCGCCCGGCGGGCCGCCGAGGCGGCGACCCGGGAGGCGCCGGGCGCCGGATCGGCGGACTGGCCAGGGTGGCGCCCCACTCCGGCGACCCGTGGCGAGCCACCGGGCGCCACCCGGGTGGGCACCATCCGGCTGCCCGACGCCGAGCCGGTGCCGGCGCTGGTGTCGCTGCTCGACGGTGGACACGTCGCGCTCGACGGCGACCCGGAAGGCTGCGCCGCCGTGGTGTCGGCACTGCTGCTGCGCAGCCTCGGCCGGGCCGCGCCCGGCACCGTCCGGGTGGTCGGCTACGACCCGGACCAGCTCGGCGGCGGGCTCGCCGGGTTCGCCCCGCTGGGCACCGCCGGGCTGCTCACCTTCGTCGGCCCCGGTGGCCTGGGCCGGTTGCTGGACGACCTGGTGGAGCAGATCCGCCGGATCAACGAGACGGTGCTCGCCGGTGAGCACGCCTCGCTGCGGGAGCTGGCCGCCGCGACCGGCCGTCGGCCGGAGCCGTGGCGGGTGGCGGTGCTGCTCGGCGGCGACGAGCTGTCCCGGCACGAACGCGGCCAGCTCGACCGGGTGGTACGCGCCGGGGTGGCCTGCGGCGTCCACCTGATCGTGCGCGGGGTGCCGCTGCCCGACGACGCGGCGCTGACCCGGATCGCGGTCACCGCCGACGGCGCCCGGGTCGGCACCCTGCCGGTACGCCTCGACCCGCCGCCGCCGGCCACCCTGGTCACCGAGACCTGCCGACAGATCGCCTCGGTGGTCAGCGCCGGTCCGGCACCCACCCCCTTCACCGACCTGCTGCCGCCTGCGGAGCAGATGTGGCAGGAGGATTCGGCGACCGGGTTGACCGCGCCGATCGGCGAGGGGCCGCAGGGCCGGCCGGTGCTGCTGACCCTCGGTGACTATCCGCCGCACGCGTTGATCGGTGGCCCGTCCGGCACCGGCAAGACCAACCTGATCTTCGCCTGGATCGGTGCGCTCGCCGCCCGCTACTCCCCCGCCGAGCTGGAGTTCTATCTGCTCGACTTCAAGGAGGGGGTGTCCTTCGCCCGGTTCGCCAAGGGACGGCGGGACCCGAGCTGGCTGCCGCACATGCGGCTGGTCGGCATCAACGTCAACACCGACCGTGAGTTCGGCCTGGCGTTGCTGCGCTTCCTCGCCGAGGAGCTGCGCCGACGGGCCGACGCGGCGAAGAAGCACGAGGTCACCAAGCTGGCCGAGCTGCGCACGGTGGACCCGACCGGGCACTGGCCCCGGATCGTGGCGGTGGTCGACGAGTTCCAGATGCTGCTGGCGGGCCGGGACGCGGTGGCCCGGGAGGCGGCCGACCTGCTGGAGGACCTGGCCCGTCGGGGCCGCTCGCAGGGCATCCACCTGGTGCTGGCCTCGCAGGACGTACGCGGCATCGAGGCGCTGTGGGGCCGTCCGGCGTTGGTCGCCCAGTTCACCCTGCGCATCGCGCTGCCCAAGGCGCTGCGCATCCTCGCCGAACGCAACGACGCCGCGCAGTCGTTGCCGAAGTTCCACGCGGTGGTCAATGCCGAGTCGGGGCTGCCGGAGGGCAACGAGGTGGCCCGGATCCCGTCGGCCAGTGAGTGGGAGACCTGGAGCGAGTTGCAGCACCGGCTGTGGCGGATGCGCCCGGCCGAGGCGGCACCGGCCCGTCTCTTCGACGGCGACGCGATCCCGAGGCTGGCCGAGGCGCCGGACTTCCGGGCGCTGACCCCGCCGGAGGTCGGTACGCCGCGCGGCCCGGTCGCGCTGCTCGGCGAGATCATCGACGTGCAGGCCCGGTCGGCGGCGCTGCGGCTGCCCCGCGCCCCCGGACGCAACCTGGCGGTGCTGGGTACCCGGATCGACGAGGCGTGTGCGGTGCTGGACGCGGCGGCCCGCTCGTTGGCCCGGCAGCATCGGCCCGGCACCGCCCGGTTCTCCATCGCCTGCCTGGACCCGGACGCCGACCCGGCGGCCAGGGCGCTCTACGAGGACCTCGCCGACGACGCGGCCTGGTACGACGAGGAGACGGTGGCCGAGCTGATGGCCGAGACCGCCGCGGGCATCGGTGGGCCGGGCAGCGGCGGCGCCCCGCACTATCTGCTGCTGTTCGCCGTCGACGCGGCGTCGGGCGCGCTCGCCGCCAAGGCCGGCAGGTCCACCGGGCTGGAACACCTGCGAAGGATCCTGCACGACGGCCCGGAACGGCGTACCCACGTGCTGGCCTGGTGGCGGGGGGTGGCGCGGATGAAGGCCGACCTGGGTGGCACCGGCGCCCGCACCGACCAGATCGGCGCCTGGGTGGCCCTGGACACCCACGGCGGGGACCTGAGCGGGCCGTTGTATCCGGGCAGCGGCGGGCCGGACTGGTATCCCCGGCCGTGGCGGGGACTCTTCTTCGACCGGGCGGTGCACCGTACCGGGCAGACCATCATCCCCTACGGACCGGCCCGATGAACGAACCGGTGACCAGTGAGACCTACGCGGCCCAGCTCCGGCGGCTCGCCGAGCTGACCGCCCGGGTGCGGGAGCAGCGTGCCGAGGCGAACGCCTGGTACGACCAGCAGTGCGCGGCGGCCGACCGGGCGGTGGCCGAGTCGGCCGACGAGGTCAACCGGGCCGAGCGGGAGCTGGCCGCGGCCCGTGAGTCGCAGGAGCTGGTGGACGCCGAGTCGGCGGTGCTGTGGCAGGAGCTGAACAGCCGGCTGGGCGGTGGCGGGCGGCGGGCGGGCACGCCACCGGCACCGGACCTGGAGGCCGCCGGCGACCCGATGCCGCTGCTGGACACCGCGCGGGACTTGCTGCGCCGCACCCGCCAGCCGGGCGAGTTGCCGAACAGCGTGAACCCGCTGCTGGCACTCTGCGGAGTGGTCGGCGGGGTTCTCGCGTACGCGCTGGGTGCGTCCGCCCGGGCGCTGGGTGGGCGTGCCGACGGTGAGCTGGCCGTGGGTCTGCCGGTGCTGGCGCTGGTGCTGTCGCTGCTCGGTCCGGTGATCGGGCTGGTACCGGCCCGGGTGATCGCCGACCGGCGGCACGCGGTGCTGAGCCCGCGTCCGGTGATCGTGGTGGTCGCCGCCGGCCTGGTCACCACGCTGCTCCTGCTGATCGTGACCTGAGTCGGCCGGCGGCCCCCGCCGTGACCGGGCCCGGTGGCCCCGCCGCGTCGTGACCGGCCCGGGTGGTCACGACGTCGACGAGGCCCGGGGCGCGGCCCGGGGTGTGCGATCAGGCGGGGACCAGGACGGCCTCGCGCAGCAGGCGGCGGGTCAGGGTGAGACGGTCGGCGTCGTCGTCGAGGCCGGGCAGGTCACCGACCCGGACGGCCTCCCCCGCGAGCAGCACCCGCAGCGCCGGAGCGCACTGCGCGGGCAGCGTGACGGTGCGGTCGAACAGCCGCAGCACCACCTGCTCGCCGTGCTCGTCGAGCTGTCGACGCAGTCCGGGACGGACGGTGACCCGACTGTCGGCGTCCAGCGCGGCGATCGCGGCGGCCTGCGCGAGCGGTCGCAGCGGCGCCGGACGCGACGCCGGCCAGGCGCGCTGCCGCAGTCGGGCCGCGACCTCGGTCGGGTCCGCCCGCAGCAACCAGTCGCGCAGCGCCTCCACGGTCTCGGTCAGCTCCGGCTCGATGGCGTCCGGGTCGGCCAGGTCGGTGCCGAACGGCAGGGTGGCCCGCAGCCGTCGGTCCTCGGCGGCCAGCGCGAGCAACTCCTCCACCATGGCGTACCGGGTCAGCGCGCGGATGCCGACGGTCAGGTGCAGGGAGCTCGCGTCCTGGGCCTGGGCGCTGTGCAGCCAGCCCCGGGGCAGATAGAGCGCGTCTCCTGGTTCGAGCACCACGTCGAGTGCGGGTTCGCCCGCAGCGGTGGCGGTGACCTCGTCGGCCCGGCCGCCCCACTGCTGGCGTTCCAGCGGATCGGGCAGCACCGGCGGGTGAATGCGCCAGTGCTTGCGGCCGTCGACCTGGAGCACGAAGACGTCGTGGGTGTCGTAGTGGGTGGCGAAGCCCTGGTTGCCCGCCGGCGTCAGATAGGCGTTGACCTGCATCGGCTGGCCGACGGCCAGGCTGAGGTCACGGGTGAAGTCGATCAGCGCCGGCCAGGTGCGGTGCAGGCCCTGCAGGACGAGGGTGGCCCCGTCGGCGTACAACCGCATGACCTTCTCGTCGAGGACCTGGTCGCCGATCTCGGCGCCGGCACCGCCGCCGCCGGTGTAGCGCGCCGCCGGCAGCACCTGGCCGTCCTTGGCCACCCGCAGGAAGGGGGTACGCAGACCGCGCCGACTGAGCAGCTCGTCGGCGTCGGCGGGGCTGAGCAGGTCGGTGAAGCCCACCGGATTGGGCAGCTCGGCGGCGCGGGACAGCAGCGGGGTCTGCCCCCAGTGCGCGGCGGCGAACTTGGCCGGCTCGACACTGACGCACCGGGCCAACGCCGCCTCGGCGGTCGACGCCGATCCGCTGCCGGGTGCCGCCGCCTCGGCGACTCCATGCGGGGCTGCGGTGTCGCGGGGTGCCGCTTCCGGGGGTACGGACGGGACCGCCGGGCGGCCGTGGCCGCCCGGCGGGTCGAGTCGCGTCATCGCCTATCGCGCGGCGCCGTCGGCGCCACCGTCGTGCTGGCCCGGAGTCGCGCCGCCGTCGGCCGGACCCTCGGCGCTGCCGTCCGCGCCACCGTCGTGCTGGCCCGGAGTGGCCCCGCCGTCGGCCGGACCCTCGGCGCTGCCGTCCGCGCCACCATCGTGCTGGCCCGGAGTGGCCCCGCCGTCGGCCGGACCCTCGGCGCTACCGTCCGCGCCACCATCGTGCTGGCCCGGGGTCGCCCCGCCGTCGGCCGGACCCTCGAGCCCGCCGCCGCTGCTGGTCTGCATGTCATCGTCGTTGAGTGGCATCGTGCTCCCTCGGATCAACCCGCCCCCGCCGTTGGTCGGGTGCGTCGTGCGGCGGGTGTTACCCCGCGCCCGATCTTCTCTAACCACACTGCACCCCACCGTAGACGCCGGAACCTGTCCACACGTGCCGTTCCTGGGTGCGGCGGGTGGCAGGATGGACGGACCCGACCGGATGGAGGTGCCGATGGACACGCCGCTGACCCCGGTGACCGAGGACTGGCAGCGTGCGCTGGCGATCGTGGCGCACCCGGACGACCTGGAGTTCGGTGCCGCCGCCGCGATCGCCCGCTGGACCGGCCAGGGCAAGCAGGTGGTGTACTGCCTGGTGACCAGCGGCGAGGCGGGCATCGACGGGATGGCTCCGGAGCAGGCCCGCACGGTACGCGAGCAGGAGCAGCGCGTCTCGGCGGAGCTGGTCGGCGTGGACGTCGTCGAGTTCCTCGGCCTGCCCGACGGGATCCTGGAGTACGGCGTACCGCTGCGGCGGGAGCTGGCGGCCGTGGTGCGTCGGCACCGCCCGGAGATCGTCATCACGAACAACTTCCGGGAGACCTGGGACGGCGCGGTCACCCTCAACCAGGCCGACCACATCGCCGTGGGCCAGGCCACGCTGGACGCGGTCCGGGACGCCGGCAACCGGTGGATCTTCCCGGAGCAGTTGACCGACGGGATCGAGCCATGGGGTGGCGTACGTCAGGTGTGGGCGGCCTCGTCGCCGCGCGCCGAGCACGGGGTGGACACCACCGAGACGTTCGCGCAGGGGGTGGCGTCGCTGCAGGCGCACGAGGCGTACCTGACCGGGCTGGGTGACGGCAGCTTCGACGCCGAGGAGTTCCTGGAAGGCGGCGCGCGGCCGGTGGGGAGCCGGTTGGGCGTGCGCTACGGCACCTCGTTCGAGGTGTTCCACTTCGACCTCTGGTAGCCGACCGGCCCGCTCCACGCGCGGTGGGGCGGGCCGGTGCTGCCGGTGTCCGGGTCAGGGCATGATCTGGGCGAGGTCGTCGGGCATGGTGTCCTTCACCTCGTCCCACTCGCCCTGCGTGATGTGCCGACGCAGGGTGTCCAGCACCACCTGGACCACGCGCTCCGGGCCGCCCTGCACGTCGTACGGGAAGCCCTGGCGGACCTCGTACAGGAAGTCGTCCCGGTTCAGCTTGATCGGTACGTCGGAGGGCTGCCAGCCCTCGAAGTAGATGCCGCGCACCACCATCGGCAGCTGGGCGGAGAACTCCACGCTCTCCTGCACCGGCATCCGGTCGCGCAGCAGGTGCAGCACCGTGCGCAGCGCCGCGTACGACTGGTTGCGCTGCGCCTTGGGCCACCCGTACGCCTGCTCGATGTCCTTGAGGATCAGGATGGTCTTGTCCATCGAGGACTCGACCGCCGACTCGAACCGCTCAGACATCAGTCCACCCCCGTAGGTCGGTCTCCCACCGTCGGTCGTCGTGCCGTCGCGGCGGCCCCACCGGGCCGCCCCGGGGCCGTACCGGGCTGCTCCCGGCTCGTGGCGCCCGCCGGGCCTGGCCGGACGCGCCGACGACCCGCAGCACCGCGCCCTGTCGCCGCCGTCGTACCACCCGAGCCGTCATCGCCCACCACCTCCGCGGTGTCGCCCAAACCAACGCCCAACACCCCCACCCTCCCCACCCCCCGGGTGACCCACCCTCACCCCCACCGGATGACCCCACCCCGCCCTCGGCCCGCCGGCCCGGCCCCGCCCGGCCCCCCGCGAGTTGATCAAGGAGTTTGGGCGCTCATTCCGCACTCGCCAGGCCCCAAACTTCTTGATCAACCAGGCGGCCAGGTCGCCGTCGAACCAGGAGGCGTGCCGGAACTCGAAGACCGGCCGCAGCGGCGCGCAGCGCCGGCTGACCTCCAGCAGGTACTGCTTGTTGTCCCGTCGGAAGGTGAACCAAGGCGGGAACTGGAACAGCAGCGCACCGAGCTTGCCCGCCCGGACCAGCGGGTCGAGAGCGCTGAGGAAGCGGGTCCAGACCTCCTCGTACGCCTGTCGGGGCAGGTCGTCCGGATAGAGGTGCGTTTGTCGGTGACCGGCCGCAGGTCCTTGTAGATCGCGCTGGGCCGGGTGGGATGGCCGGTCAGCAGGCTGAACGCCTTCACGTTGAAGGTGAAGCCGTCCGGGGTGCGCTCGGCCCACAGCCGGGCGGTGCGCTCGGCCGGCGGCGAATAGTACGTGGCGTCCACCTCGACCAGCGGGAACTGCGGGGCGTAGTAGGCCAGCCGCTTCTCCGGCGTGTCGGCGGTCTGCGGATACCAGCCGGAGTCCAACAGGGTCCGGTCGGTCCAGGAGGCGGTACCCACCTTGATCTCGCCCATCGGTGGGGTCCCCGCCGCGTCCCGGACCGACCGGTCGCCGCCGGCTCAGGCAGCCCGACGCTCGCGGGTCTGCTTGCAGGTCACGCAGGTGGTCGCCGACGGGAAGATCTCCAGCCGCTCCACCGGGATCGGCGAGGTGCAGCCCTCGCAGAAGCCGTACGTGCCCTCGGCGAGACGCGTCAGCGCGTGCTCGTACTGGGCGCGCCGGTCGAGGATGGTCCGCAGCAGTGACTGCGCGGTGTCCCGCTCGGCGGTCTTGGTGCCGCTGTCGGCCTGGTCGTCGCCGGCGGTGTCGCCCACCTCGACCAGCCGCAGCACGTGGCTCTGCTGCACCGCCTGCTCGTACTCCGCGGACAGCTCGTCGTGGCGGGCCTGCAGGGAGAGTCGGATCTGGTCGATCTCCGCCTGGGATCGGCCCGTGCCGACCGTGTCGTGGACGAGCATCGCTGCCTGCCTTTCCTGAGCCTCGTCAGTCATCGCGGGCGGAAGGCTCCCCACCCGGTCATACCGCCCAGGCGAGGACTCCCGGGCGCCGTGAGCCCCGCGAGTACCCCGCACGTCAGCAGGTCAAACCGAGAGGTCGTCGGATTCCACGATCGCGGGACGGCGCGGGTCGTCGGCCCGTACCACCAGATCGGCGAAGACGGCGGGGGCGACCTCGTCGGCGTACCGGTCGAACGCGGGCAGCGTCCAGGCCAGGTCGGGGTCGGTACGGCGGCGCAGCGCGCCGGGCGAGAGTTCCAGGTGGACGACGACGTCGAAGGGCAGTCCGCCGCCGAGCAGGAAGGTGCCGCTGACCAGCACCACCCCGCCGGGCGGCAAGGTGACGTAGTCGGCGCGGCTGGCCCGGTCGGCGCGGGCGTCCCAGAGCGAGGGCAGCAGGCGGCCGGTGCCGTCCGGCCCGGCCGGGTCGAGCACCTCGCGGCGCAGGCCGGCCTCGTCGACCCAGCCCTCGTAGTAGGCGTCCGGATTGGTCCGTCCGCGCTCCAGGCGTACCGAGGCGGGGCGGAGGAAGTCCTCGGCCCGGACGTGCAGCACCGGGCGGCCGAGGGCGCGCAGCGGGTCGATCAGGGCGGTGGCCAGCTCGTCGGGGCGGGCGGCGGGAGCGCCGTCCAGGGCCACCCGCAGCCGTCGGGGCGGCGCGGCGGAGGCGAACCGTTCAGCCAGTTCGGCGACGAGCAGCTCGGGCGAGACCGGACGCACACGCATCCGACCATCGTGCCCGGTCGCCGTCGGGCGTTCCGGGTGACCCGGCCGGCGGTCGCGCTGCCGGGTCGGGGTCCGTCGGTGACGGCAGTGCCGTCGAGGTCCCGGCGGGAGGGGCGAGGCCCGGGCGGGTACGACGACGCGGTGGGGTCAGGCGGTGCGGTCGAGGGTGACGCGGGCGTCGTCGGCGAGCCGGTAGCCGACGCCGTAGACGGTGGTGACCAGGGGTACGTCCACACCGACCTTGCCGCGCAGCCGGCGTACGTGCACGTCCACGGTGCGGACCCCGGCGTGCTCGTAGCCCCAGACCGCGTTGAGCAGTTGGAGTCGGGTGAACACCCGGCGGGGGTGCGCGACCAGGTGCAGCAGCAGGTCGAACTCCAGCCGGGTCAACGGCAGCGGCTCGCCGTCGCGCAGCACCGAACGGGACGAGGCGAGGATGTGCAGGGTCGGGATGGTCGGGGCGATCTGCCGTGCGGGCGCGCGTCCGGCGGGGACGCTCTCGGTGCGCCGCTCCGGCACCACCGGCGGGCTGGCCACGATCGTCCCCTCGCCGCGTTCCAGCAGTTCGCGGGCCGCGTCGAGCAGCCGCCGGGCGGCCGGCGTCAACGACTCCTCGCAGACCAGCGGAATGGACAGCGTGACGGTGAGGACGGGTGTGGTGGAGTTGGCCGGACGTCGCTGACCGCCGGGCGGGCGACCGGGCACCGCGGGTTGGGACGTATGCCATCCGGCGCGCGACGATGCGGGGCTGACCGACATGGTCCTCCTTGGCTGGTCCGGGCTTTCCCCACGGCCCCGGGACGCCGCCTTATCGATGCTTCCCGGCGCCCGTGCGAGGGTCAAGGGGCGGCCGCGTTGCATGAATGTGACAATTGACCGACACTTCGGAGCCGACCGCTCGCTCTGCGTACGAGGCCAGTTGATTACAGCAGAGTCGCAAAGTTGACCTGATGTGGGGGTGGCTGCCGGCTTTCGCGTTCCCCCGATGGTGTGACGCGTCTCGACGCCACGAGAGGCGGGCCCACCACCGTCACGCGTACGGGACAGACCGGTGCGGCACGTCCCGTGGCAGGACACGCCGCACCGGTCGGTCGGGCTCACCGCTGGACGGTCACCCGGGCGTCGTCGGCGAGGCGGTACCCCACACCGTGGACGGTGGTCAGCAGCGGCGTGTCGACGCCGAGCTTGGCGCGCAGCCGGCGCACGTGCACGTCGACGGTGCGGGCCACCGCGTGGTCGTAGCCCCAGACCGAGTTGAGCAGCTGGAGGCGGGTGAACACCCGGCGTGGCCGTTCGGCGAGGAAGAGCAGCAGGTCGTACTCGATGCGGGTCAGCGGGACGTCCCGGTCGCCCTGACGTACCCGGCGTGGCCCGGTGAGGATCTGCACGGTTCGCGGGTCCTCCACCGCGGTGGGCCGCTCGACGCCGTCGTCGCCCGACACCCGCCCCTCGCCCGACTCGGCGAGCTCGCTCAGCAACTCCAGCAGGCGGTTCAGGCGGGGGCTCGCGGCCGCCGAGGCGAGGTCGACGGTGATGGTCAGGGTCGGCCCGGTGCGCTGCCGCACCAGCCGAGCGCGGTTCGTACGGCCGGGCGGATGCTGGCGCGGGCTGATCGCGACGACGGACATGGTGGCCTCCTGGGGACTACCGCCACGCCGGGTGGGCGTGGATGTTCAGCGGAACGCCCGGCCGGCGGTCGCCGGGGACGCGAGGGTGGACGGTCTGGTGGGCGGAGTGGGGCCGAGCACGGGCAGTCCGGCGATCCGCCAGGCGGCGAACCCGCCGACCACGTCGGTCGCCCGGTGCAGGCCGATGTCCTTCAGCGCGGCGGCGGCCAACGACGAGGTGTAGCCCTCCTGGCAGATCACGACCACCGGCACGTCGTACCCGACGGCCTGCGGCAGCCGGGCGGCGCAGCGGGGATCGAAACGCCACTCCAGCACGTTGCGCTCGACGATCAGCGAGCCCGGCACGGTGCCGTGCGCGGCGCGCTGGGCGGCCGGACGGATGTCGACCAGCAGGGCACCGGTCCGGTACGCCACGTGGGCCTGCTCGGGGTCGAGCCGGTCGAGTCGGGTGCGGGCGGCGGCCAGGATCTCGTCGATGCCCCGGGAGCCCGGGGGCGGCACCGACGCCGGACAGCGGGCGGCGACGGAACGGTTCTGCGACATCATCGGTTCCTTCCAAGGGGTACGCGGCCGAGTGCACGTTCGGGTGGCGACGCGGCGTGGGTGATCACCATGCCACGCCGGCTTCAGCCACCTCGGCGACGAGCAGCCGGCCCTGCGCGAGGCGATAGCGGGTCATCCGGCGCAGGGCCGGACGGTAGACGTGGACGCTGACCGCGGGGTCGGCGTGCCGGTTGGTCACCACGTGCACGTGCCGGGGCCCGAAGCGTCGGCCGGAGCCGGCGGCGAGCAGGTGCGGGCGCAGCCGCCCGCCGCTGACCGTCTCCTCGGTCAGGACACCCGCCGCGACCAGGAAGGCACCGGAGGAGCCGCCGTGATCGTGCAGGTCGGTGCCCTGCCCGGGCAGCCAGCTCAGCGCCCACACCTCGTGATGGGCGTCGGCGTCGAGTCGGGCGTACCACCGGGTGGTCGGGTCGAAGCGCAGCGGCACGGGCCAACTCGCGGTGTCGGCGGCCCACCGCCGGGCGACGGCGAGCAGGTCCGGCTCGGTGACGGGCAGAGCAGACATGGGACCTCACGAACGGTCAGCGGTGCGGATACCGGACCAGTCTAGACGGCAAACCCTATAGGTTTAGTAGGTAATCCTACATGTTGGGAAGCGGATACGGACCGCGCCGAGCGGCGCCGTGGCCGCACCTCTAACCTGTACCGGTGAGCGAGGAACTCGACGCCGAGACCCTGGAGTTCGCGCACCGGATGTTCGACCTGGCGCGCGACGGCGCGACCACCGAACTCGCCGGTTACGTCGACGCGGGGCTGCCGGTCAACCTGACCAACGAGCGGGGCGACAGCCTGCTGATCCTGGCGGCGTACCACGCCCACCCGGAGACCGTCGCCGCCCTGCTGGACCGCGGCGCCGACCACTCGCGTACCAACGACCGGGGTCAGACCGCCCTGGCCGCGGCGGTGTTCCGCAAGAACGGCCCGGCGGTCCGCGCGCTGCTCGACGCCGGCGCGGACCCGGACGACGGCAACCCGTCCGCCGTCCAGACGGCGCAGTTCTTCGACCTGCCGGAGATGCTCACGCTGCTGCGCCCGACCGCCTGAGCCGACGGGTCAGGCCGCCGGGCGGGTCGCCTCGACCAGGAAGCGCCGGGCGTACGCGACGAACGGGCCCTCGGCCTGGATGCGCGCGTGCAGGCGGGCCAGCGCCGGCCGGTGCGCCGCCACGGTGAAGCCGGGTACGGTCCAGACCACCTTGCGCAGGAACCAGACCACCGCGCCGATATCGTGGAAGACCGTCCGCAGTGTCGCCTCGCGCAGGTCCACCACGGTCAGACCGGCCGCGCGGGCCTGCGCTACCGCCTGCTCCGGATGCCGGTACGCCGGTGGCGGCAACGGCCCGAGGACGGCCTCGCTGAGTTCGCGTACCGTCCCGGGCCCGATCTGCTGCGACAGGAACGTGCCGCCCGGTCGTAGCACCCGCGCCACCTCCGGCCAGTCGGTCCGCACCGGATGCCGGCTGACCACCAGGTCGAAGCTGCGGTCGGCGAAGGGCAGCGGCGCGTCCGGGGAGACCGCCACCACGGTCGCGCCGAGCGGACGCAGGTTCTCCCGGGCCACCGGCACGTTCGGTGGCCACGCCTCGGTCGCCACCAGCCGTCGGGGCGGACGCGGCACCTCGGCGAGCACCTCTCCCCCGCCGGTGTCGATGTCCAGCGCCGCGTCGACCGTCGCCATCCGCGCCGCCACCAGGCGGGCGTACCCCCAGGGTGGACGCTCCTCGGTGGCCCGCCCGGCCAGCCAGTCGAAGCCCCACCCCTCGACCGGGGCGGACTCGCCGTCGGCGACCAGTTCCTCGAAGCTCGCTGCGGTGGACATCATCGGGCCAGCGTCCTCGGGAGGCCGCTGGCCCGGCAACCTGATTAGAGATGTAAGCAGGGGTCCCCTGCTATGCACCAGGCGTTAGCAGGGGACCCCTGCTTACATCTCAATAGGGGCGGGGGCGGGCCACCTCGACGGTGGGGGCGTCCACGCCGCGCAGGCCGTCGAAGCCGGGCGCCGCCGCGCCGGCGGACTCGAAGTGGCGCATCAGCCGCGAGCCGAGGTGCACGCCGACACCACCGATCGCCAGCGCGACCACCTCGACCACCAGCAGCGCGGGCGCCGCGCCCCGGTTCGGCGCGTCGGCCCGGACCAGGCAGGAGATCAGGAACAGCCCGGCCATGCCGGCGTTGACCAGGTTGAAGGTGATCGCGGTGCGGCGGACCCGGTCCGGCGGCACGTCCCACAGGTCGACCATCCCGGCGATCGCGGTCAACGCCGCCGCCACCAGCGCGGCCACCGCCGTCCAGTAGCCGACCTCACCGAGGAAGACCGGACCGCCGGCCACGTCGGCGAGGTCGAAGATGGTCGCGCAGACGAAGAGCCCGTACGGGAACGTCACCAGCATCGGTTGGATGGGGTGCCCCTGCACCCGCAGCCGGCTCTGCATCGATTCCCCCCTGGGTCGGATCAGCCGTCAGTCCAGGGTGCTACCCGGGTGGCAGGCGGGCGAAACGACGCTCAGTTGTCGCGCGGCCGGGAGACGGTGCTGACCAGCCGCTCAGCGACCTCCCGCAACGGGATGGACAGCGACGAGGCGGCGCTGCGCAACACATCGAGGGCGTCCTCGGCGGGGCAGCCGCGCTGCGTCATGATCACTCCGACGGCATGGCCGATCACGCCGTCGGCCAGCAGGGCAGCGTCCTGTTCACCGACCAGCGCGGCGCGCCGCTCCCGCTCGCGGACGGCGGCCAGCAGCAGGCCGGCGTGCTCGGCGAGCAGCATCGCGGTCAACTGGTGACCGGTGGAGAGCACATCGCACTCCCCGGCGTAGAGGTTGACCGCCCCGATCACCTGCTCGTCGATGTCGACCGGCGCGGAGATCACGCCGTGCACGCCGAGTTCCCGCGCCCGGGGCGTCCAGTCCGGCCAGCGGGACTCGGCGTCGAGGTTCTCGGCACCGACCATCTCCCGACGGCGGATCGCCTCCATCGCCGGGGTATCCGGGCCGTAGCTGAGGTCGTCCAACCCGGCGAGCGGAGCGTCGGAGGCGGCCACCCCGGCGGGCTCGCCGGCCCGCAGCGCGGTGAAGCCGCACCAGCTCACCCCGGCCAGCGCGTCACGGGTGATGCGTACCAGCGCGGTGAGCGCTGCGTCGAAGTCCTCCACCCCGATCAGCCCGGCGGTGAGTTCCCGCAGCAGAGCTGCCGTCTCCAGGACGCCGAGGGTCTCGGCCGGCGGAGGGCTGGTCTCCAGGTTCACCGGCAGCCCGCCCCGGTTCCCGCGGCCAGCGTCGTCACCTGACTCCTCCTCGGTCTGCGCCTCGACCTGACGGCGGCTCCGGTAGCACGGACCCGCCCTACTACCCACCGAAACATGGGTCGAAACGGCGCAAACCGGAGCCCCTCCCAGGGTACGACGACCACCGGGAGGGGCGTGGCCGGGTCAGCGGGAACCGGCTCCCGACAGGCGACGGCCGACCGAGGCGATCAGTCGGTCCAGCTCGGAGCCGAACGGGTTGTCGTGCACCAGGTAGGTCCAGGTGGCACTGGGCCGGCTCAGCTCGGACTCGTCCGGCTCCCAGTCCTCGTCGAACTCGGTCTCCTCGAAGGTGGCCAGCGTGCGAGCCTCGATCTCGGGCACCAGGTTGGTGAAGGCGGGCACGGCGGCGCGGTGGAACTCGTCCAACGGGTCGAGGCGGCCCAGGGCCCGCAGGTGCACGCCCTCGCGTACCTCGGAGAGCTCGGCCAGGTGCGCGGCCCAGAGTCGGTCGAGGTGGTAGAGCGCGATCGACCGGGCGGCCCGGGCGAGCAGGTCCTCGTCCATCTCGCCGGCCTTGTCGGGCATCTTGTCCAGCAGCATCAGCGCCGCGACGTCGCTGGTCAGCAACCGCTCACGGCGCTCGGCGAGTGCCTTGCGCTGCTGCTCGATGACCACGCTGTAGCGCCAGGTGTTGCGGTGGATCTCGTGGTTGACGCCTTCCGCGACCCGCTGCGCGTGCTCCACGGCGTAGTCCACCTGCGCGTCGGTGACCAGGCCGTCGGCGTTCATCCGGGGCGACGCCGGCACGGTGTCGCCGGCGTGCCGGACCACCAGGTCGTCCTCCAGGCTGACGAAGAAGACCGACCCGCCCGGGTCGCCCTGCCGCCCGGCCCGGCCCCGGAGCTGGTCGTCGACCCGGCGGCTGTCGTGCCGGCCACTGCCCATCACGTAGAGGCCGCCCAGCTCGGCGACCTGGTCGCGGTCGGCCTGGTCGCTGCCGCCGAGACGGATGTCCACGCCCCGACCGGCCATCTGGGTGGAGACGGTCACCGTGCCGTGGGCACCGGCCTCGGCGATGATCGCCGCCTCCTCGTCGTCGTTCTTGGCGTTGAGTACCACGCAGGGCACGCCGGCCGCGTGCAGACCGGCGGCGAGCTGCTCGGACTCCTTCACGTCGAGCGTGCCCACCAGCACCGGACGCCCGTCGGCGTGGCAGCGCCGGATCTCGTCGATCAGCGCCTCCTCCTTCTCGGCCCGGGTGGCGTAGATGCGGTCCGGCTCGTCCACCCGCACACACGGGGTGTTCGGCGGGATCACCGCGACCTCCAGGCCGAAGAACTCCCGGAGCTGGTCGCCGACCAGCACCGCGGTGGCGGTCATGCCGCACACCTTGGGGTAGAGGCCGATGTACGCCTGCACGGCGATGGTGCCCAACACCTCGCCCTCGGCGGTGGCGTCCAGCCCCTCCTTGGCCTCGACCGCGGCCTGGAGCCCGTCGGGCCAGCGACGCCGCTGGGCGACCCGGCCCCGCATCTCGTCGATCAGCTCGACCGTGCCGTCGCGGACGATGTAGTCCACGTCCCGGTGCAGCAGGGCGTGCGCGTGCAGCGCCACGTTCACCGCGGAGAGCTGCTCGACGTTCTCCTCGTCGTACAGGTCGATGCCGAGCTTGGCCTCGACGGCGGCCAGGCCGGCGGAGGTGAAGGCGGCACTGCGGCCGTCCTCGGCGACCGTGTAGTGCTTGCCCTTGCGCAGGCCGCGTACCAGTCCGGCGGCGGTGTGCACGGGGTCCTGCTCGCCCGGCACCGAACCGGCGAGCACCATCGGCACCCGGGCCTCGTCGATCAGGATCGAGTCCGCCTCGTCGACGATGGCGGTGCGCAGCGGCGGCTGGACCCGGTCGGCGATGTCGGTGACGAGCTGGTCGCGCAGGAAGTCGAAGCCCGCCTCGCTGACCGAGACGTAGGTGACGTCGCAGGCGTACGCGGCCCGCCGCTCGATCGGGGTGGACGCCTCGTTGACCCACCCGACGGTGAGCCCGAGCAGCGTGTAGACCGGCTCCATCCACTGGGCGTCGCGGCGGGCCAGGTAGTCGTTGACGGTGAGCACGTGCACCGGGCCGTTGCCGAGCCGGACGTGCCCGTACGCGGCGATGGCGGCGGTGAGCGTCTTGCCCTCACCGGTGGCCATCTCGGCGACCTTGCCGGAGAGCAGCGACATCGCGCCGAGGAGCTGGACGTCGTACGGCCGTTGGTCGAGGCCACGACGGGCGGCCTCGCGGCCGAGCGCGCAGATCTCCTCGTAGCTCGACGCGGCGTCGGCGGCCTCGGTGAGTTCGGCGTCGTCGAACGCCGAGACCTTCTCCTCGCGGGCCTCGATGGCCGGCAGCAGCTTCTCCAGCGGGGCCAGATCGACCGTGGTCCCCGGGCGCTGGAGGAACCGGCGGAACCTGGTCTTCAACCGTTGCGACACACCCATGAGCCGCAACGGTACGCGACCGGAGGCCGGTTGTGACGGCCCGACCGGCGTGCCGTCGCGTGAGCCGGCCCCCTCGACCGCTCCTCCGGCCGTCTGGAGGCGGTGACTGCGCAGGTCAGCGCCGTTTCGGACACCGCGTGGTCCCGGCGGCGTTCCTCGTCGTGTACGTGCCCGGACCGCCCGCAATCAAACGTTCATCCGGCGGGAACGTGCCCGGAGCACGGTGGTGATCAAGCTGGGTGATGGATCCGATTAGCGTGCGGGGGGCTGGGAAATCCGACTCCCGGTCTTCCCGCGACGATCAGGGGGTGCCTGTGCGGAACACTGAATCTCTGGTCTCGCCCGTGGTGGAGGCCTGGGCCACGTATCGGACGACCTCGGCTGCCGACTGGCCGACGCGGCGGCTGCTGCGGGCCAAGGGCGACAGCCGGGTCAGCGTGGTGCTGCCGGCGCGCAACGAGGAGGCCACCGTCGGGGCGATCGTGTCGACCATCCGCGAACACCTGATGGACCGGGTGCCGCTGGTCGACGAGCTGATCGTGGTCGACTCGCGGTCCACCGACCGGACCGCCGAGGTGGCGCGGGCGGCCGGCGCCGAGGTGGTCGGCCAGGACGCGATGACCCAGGGGCTGCCCCGGCTGACCGGCAAGGGCGACGCGCTCTGGGCCGGGCTGGCCGCGGCGGAGGGTGACGTGGTGGCGTTCGTCGACGCCGACCTGCGGGAGTTCCGCCCGCACTTCGTCACCGGGCTGATCGGCCCGCTGCTCACCGACCCGTCGGTCGACTTCGTCAAGGGCTTCTACCACCGGCCTCTGATCAACACTAGCGGGGTGGAAGCCGACGGCGGTGGTCGGGTGACCGAGCTGATGGCCCGACCGATGCTCAACCTGTTCTGGCCGGAGCTGGCCGGTTTCGTGCAGCCGCTGGCCGGTGAGTACGCCGGCCGCCGCGAGGTGCTGGCCCAGGTTCCCTTCGTCTCCGGTTACGGCGTGGAGACCGCGATGCTGATCGACCTGCTGGAGCTCGTCGGGCTGGACGCGCTGGCCCAGGTCGACCTCGGCGAGCGCAAGCATCGGCACCAGGACACCGCCGCGCTGGGCCGGATGTCCGCGCAGATCATGCTCACCGCCTGGTCGCGGTTGCAGCGCCGGGGCTGGGCCGGCCCGGACGTGCTGCCCTCCGCGCTGCTCACCCAGTTCCGCCGGGGTGGTTCCGACGCGCTGCCGAACCTGGACCGGGAGATCGTGGTCAGCGACGTGTCGGTCCAGGAGCGTCCGCCCCTGGCGGAGCTGCGGCACCGGGTGCCGCGACGCCGGGTGGTCGCCGCGTCGTGACGTCGCTCGTCGCGGTCACGCTCCCACGCGGTACGGGTGGGTGACCGCAGCCCGGCACGGTTTCGCCCGACGGCCGGCCGGGTAGTTGGCAGACCTTGCGGCGGGCGTAGAAGCGGGCGAGACAAGTCGAGGGCGGAGATGGCGAGCCGGATCACCTGTGAGGTAGCCGACGGAGCACCAGTCACGGTCCTCCGGCTCGCCGGCACCCTCGACCTGACCACCACGCGAGAGGCGTACTGCGTGCTGGACCGGTGCCTGTCGGCCCAGCCCGACGCGCTGGTGGTGGACCTGTCCGGGCTGCGGGTGGAGGATCCGCTGGCGGTGTCGGTCTTCGTCGCCGCCGCACGCCGGGCCGCCGGCTGGCCGGTGGTGCCGATGGTGCTCTGCGCGCCGGGCCCGACGGCGGACTCGCTGACCGACTCGACGGCCTGCCGGGTGGTGCCGATGCGAGGCTCCTGCGACGAGGCGACCCGGGTCGCCGGCGCGTCGGCCGTACCCCGGCTGCGGGTGCGGCTGGAGCCGGTGGCGGCGGCCTGCCGGCGGGCCCGGGAGCTGGTCGTGGACGCCTGCGCGCGGTGGAACCTGCCGGAGGCGGTCGGACCGGCCTCGGTGGTGCTCAGCGAGCTGGTCGGCAACGTGGTCCGGCACGCCGGCACGCCGATGCAGGTCACCGTGACGCTGCGGCGGCCGTGGCTGCACCTGGCGGTGGTCGACGGCAGCAGCGCGCCGGCCCGGCCCGGCCGGTCGGGGCACCGCGACGAGGGCGGTCGGGGCCTGCTGCTGGTACGCGAGCTGACCGACCGCTGGGGCACCGCGCCGGCCGGTGACGGAAAGGCCGTTTGGGCCACGCTGCCGGCCAATTGACCGAAATTCCCCCTCTCGCCTGGTTACATGGTCGACGGGGCGGGTAGCCACGCCCGTCCTTTTGCGTCGTCAGCGGGGTGAGAGCGCATGCCCAAGCGGGTAACCACCGAACCCGGACAGGACCGAGGGCCGGCCATCCTGGCCCCGGCCCGATTCGGCGGCTACCCGGGCCCGCTCCGCACGCCACTGCCCGGCGCGAAGCTGGTCAGGTTCCTGGCCACCACCGACCACAAGCAGATCGGCCTGCTCTATCTGCTCACCTCGTTCGGCTTCTTCGTGCTGGCCGGGATCGAGGCGATGCTGATCCGCGCCGAACTGGCCCGCCCGGGTCTGCAGTTCCTCTCGCCGGAGCAGTACAACCAGTTGTTCACCTCGCACGGCGCGGTGATGCTGCTGCTGTTCGCCACGCCTGCCGCGTTCGGGTTCGGCAACTACATCGTGCCGATCCAGATCGGCGCGCCGGACGTGTCGTTCCCCCGGCTGAACGCGCTGGCGTACTGGCTGTACCTGTTCGGCGGGCTGATGGTGATCGGCGGACTCTTCACCCCGCAGGGCTCGGCGGACTTCGGGTGGACCGCGTACACGCCGTTGAGCACCGTGGAGCACTCCCCCGGCGTCGGCGCGAACATGTGGGTGGTCGGCCTGGTCGTGTCGGGTCTGGGCACCATCCTCGGCGCGGTCAACCTGATCACCACGATCCTGACCCTGCGTGCGCCCGGCATGACCATGTTCCGGCTGCCGATCTTCACCTGGAACATGCTGTTCACCAGCGTGCTGGTGATCCTGGTCTTCCCGCTGCTGGCCGCCGCGCTGCTGGCGCTGACCGCCGACCGGCTGCTCGACGCGCAGGTGTTCAACCCGGACACCGGCGGGCCGATGCTGTGGCAGCACCTGTTCTGGTTCTTCGGGCACCCCGAGGTCTACATCATCGCGTTGCCGTTCTTCGGCATCATCACCGAGGTCATCCCGGTCTTCTCCCGTAAGCCGATCTTCGGTTACACCGGCCTGGTGCTGGCCACCATCGCGATCACCGTGCTGTCGATGACGGTGTGGGCGCACCACATGTTCGCCACCGGCCAGGTGCTGCTGCCGTTCTTCAGCATCCTCAGTTATCTGATCGCGGTGCCGACCGGGGTGAAGTTCTTCAACTGGATCGGCACCATGTGGAAGGGGCAGCTCACCTTCGAGACGCCGATGCTGTTCTCCATCGGCTTCCTGGTGACGTTCCTGCTCGGCGGCCTCACCGGCGTACTGCTGGCCAGCCCGCCGGCCGACTTCCACACCCACGACACCTACTTCGTGGTGGCGCACTTCCATTACGTGGTCTTCGGCACGGTGGTCTTCGCGCTCTTCGCCGGCTTCTATTTCTGGTGGCCCAAGATGACCGGGCGGCTGCTCGACGAGCGGCTCGGCAAGATCCATTTCTGGACCATGTTCGTCGGTTTCCACGGCACCTTCCTGGTGCACCACTGGCTGGGCAACGAGGGGATGCCCCGGCGGTACGCCGACTACCTGCCCACCGACGGCTTCACCACGCTCAACACGATCTCCAGCGTCTTCTCGTTCGTGCTGGGCGCGTCCACGTTGTTCTTCATCTGGAACGCCTGGAAGTCCTGGCGGTTCGGCGCCCAGGTGACGGTGGACGACCCGTGGGGTTTCGGCAACTCCCTGGAGTGGGCGACCACCTGCCCGCCGCCGCTGCGCAACTTCGACCGGATGCCGCGGATCCGCTCCGAGCGCCCGGCCTTCGACGCCAAGTACGGCGAACTCGTCTCCGACCTGGGTCGCGACCTTCCGCAGCGGACGGTCAAGCCGCCGCAGGACTTCCGCGACGAACTGCACCGCGAGACGCACCCGCCCGAGTCGCCGGCGGCCGGGGGCGCACACGGCGCGCCGGAGGCCGAGGCGTACCAGCCCGCACCGCAGTCCGGGGCCCGGCCGGTGCAGGTGCCGACGCCGGAGGAGGTGCGTCGTCCCAGCTTCGCCGACACCGACGAGCCGGAGGACAACCCGCTGGGCGCCGAGCGCCGGGAGCAGAACGACCGGTGGCGGCACCCGCGCGGGCGCGGTGACGGCACCGAGAACTGAGCCGGATCGCACGTACTGCATACCGATCGGGGTGCGCGGGGGAAAGCGTTAGGAGGGGTCCCCTGCTATGCACGAGGCGTTAGCAGGGGACCCCTCCTTACCGAACTGTCGTCCGCGCCGTCTTCGTGGTCTCGGACTCGGCCGGGCCGTTCTGCCACGGCGGCGGCGCGTCGGCGAGCATCGCCTGGCGCAGCCAGGTCAACGCACGGGACAGCAGCCGGGACACGTGCATCTGGGAGATGCCGAAGCGGGCGGCGATCTCGGCCTGGGTCTGGTTGCCGTAGAAGCGCATCGCCAGGATCCGTCGTTCCCGCCAGGGCAGCCGGTGCAGCAGCCCGCTGACCGTCACCCGGTCGTCGACGGACTCCAGCGCGATGTCCGACTCGCCCACCAGGTCGCCGAACTCGGCCGAGCTCTCCCCGCCGACCGGCGCGTTGAGCGAGGCCGGACTGTAGCCGGCCGCCGACTCCAGCGCGGCGAGGATCTCCTCCTCCGGCGTCTCCAGCCGCTTGGACAACTCGGCCACCGTGGGCGCGCGGGACAGCTCGCTGGTCAGCGCCGCCGTCGCCTGCCCGACCTCGAGGATCAGGTCACGCAGTCGGCGGGGCACGTGCACACCCCAGGTGCGATCCCGGAAATGCCGCTTGATCTCACCCACAATGGTGATCGCGGCGTACGCGGTGAACGAGCCGCGTTCCGGGTCGTACCGGTCGACGGCGTTGACCAGCCCCAGACGGGCCACCTGTTCCAGGTCCTCCAGCGGTTCCCCGCGTCCCCGGTAGCGCCGGGCCAACCGGCCCGCGAACGGCAACGCGAAGCGGACCAGGTCGTCGCGCGCCTCGTGGCGGCGCTCGGGCGGCAGCCCGGCGATCCGCGCCGCGTACGCGAGCGCCGCCGCGTCGAGATCCTCCAGTCCCCGATCCGTCGGTGGTGGTGTGGTCGTGGTGGTCTGTCCGAACATCCGCGCCTCCCTCAGGAAGGACCCCCGCCCGGATTCGTGGACACCGGGCACGCGCGTGGACACGCACGGGCCGAAAAGTGGGTTCGTGATTGGGATGCCAGCGGGCGACGCCACGCCACGGCACAGGTGATCAGCCTGTCGCAGCCGGCGGTGTTCCCGCTCCGTAGGTACTCAATCACGGCGGCACGGGTTCGCGAGGATGTTTCGTCAGCCCCGCCTCAACAGATGAGCAGGCCGAGCGGGGTGCCGCTGGCGCGCAGCGCGGCCAGGGCGTCGGACACCGCCAGCGGCGGCGGGACGGGCAGGTCGTACGGCTGGGCGCGGAGCACCTCGGTGGCCCGGCGGGTGGGCACGGAGGTGACCGGGTAGCCCCGGGCGGTGGCGCGGTCCAGGGCCCGACGGCGACGACCGAACCCGGCGACGGCCAGCCACTGCGGCAGCCCGGCCAGCGCCGGCGAGCGCACCCCGGGCGGCTCGGGAAGCACGTCCACCGAGGCGAACGGCTCGCTGCCGGCCAGCCACCACTCGGCCTGCTCGACGCTGCGCCGGGTGGCGTTCTCACACCAGTACGGCACCATCCCCGCCCGTACCACCTGCCACGGGTCGAGCAGTCGGCCGCATTCCACCACCAACCGGTCACCGGTCTTGCCGGCGGCGCGCAGCCAGCGCCGGTACAGGTCGGCCACGGCGGCGCTGAGCACCTCCGGTCCCGGGAACAGCAGCCGGTGCACCGGTCGTCCGGCGCGGGCAGTCCACTCCCGGACGGCGCGGTCCAGACCGGGCTCCACCCCATGCTCGGCGGCGGCCGGCGGGGCGGAGATCTCCGGCGGGTCCCAGTTCACGCCGTCGCCCCCGGCCGAGCGCAGCACCTGGCGCAGCGCGTGGCTGTCCGGGTGGAAGTCGACCGGTTCCAGCCCGCTGGCCGGGGAGCCGACCTGGAAGCTGTGCCCGTCGGCGGCGTCGTGCACCGGCCAGGTCCGCGCGTCGCTGAGCACCAGCACCGGCGCGCCGGGCGTCAACCGGTCGGTCAGGAACCGCCGGTACGCGGTCGGCAGCGTCCGCCAGCGGGCGGTCAACGAGACCGTCACGCCAGCCAGCGAGCCTCGGCTGGCCGGGCAGTGCACCTGGCGTACGTGCAGGTCGGGATTGCCGGCCAGCAGCCGTCCGGTGAGGGCGGCGCCGTGGTCCAGTGCGGCGCGGGGGCGGTCCACCGCGCCGCGCGGCCAGTGCGCGGTCATCTCGAACCCGGCGGGCAGCCACGGGATCCCGAGCGCGGTCGCCAGGTGGGCGGCGGCGCCGTGCGGCGAGCCCAGCAGCACCCCGGGGTACCGTCCGCGCGGGTACTGGTCGACGAACCACCCGGCGACCCGGGCGGCGTCGACCTCGGCGGCCTGCCCGGCGGTCAGGGCCACCCGACCGGCGGTACGCGCGGCGGCGGCCCGACGGATCGGGTCCGGGGTGCCGGCGAACCGGGACACCGGCCCGACGTGACCGAGATCGGCGCAGTCGGCGCCGCGTAGCGCGCGGGCGATGGCCGCGACGAGAATTCGGGAGGTGCTGCCCACCGCGACCACCCGGTCGCCGGCCAGCCCCGCACCCGCTGCCGTGAGTCCCGGTCGCGATCCTCGCGCCGGCCCCACCGTGCCCCGTTCGCTCACGCGGCCCGGCTTCCCGCCCGGATGCGGCTTAAACAGGGCATCCCTCCACCGAGCGGGATCAATCAGGTGATCTTCGTCCGTCCACCCCGACGGTGCGCAACGCCCCGGGGAGGCCCACGCCGACCGGACCGACCACCAGTTCCAGCAGGCACGGCCGATCCGCGCCGAACGCCTCGGCCCCGGCCGCTCCGATCAGCTCCGGCCGGTCGATTCGGATGCCGCGCAGACCCAGCAGGCGGGCCCAGCCCGCGTACGGGACGTCGTCGGCGGGCGGGTGGGGCGGCTGCGCGTACCGGGGGTGCCCGGAGCGGGTGTTCAGCACCAGCAGCACCAGGCGCGGGTCGGTCCACGCCGCCCGGTGCCGGGCGACGGCGACCAACTCGGCCAGCCCGGAGGCGCGCATCCCCTCGTCGGCCACGACGGCGAGCACCGGGCGGTCCGGCGCGGCCAGCTTGGCGGCCAGCGCGTACGGCAGGGCGGCGCCGGGCGCACCATCGGCGCGCAGCACCTCGACCCCGGCCGGTATGCGCAGGTGGCGGGCGTACCCGGCGACGGTGCCGCCGCCGTCCACGGTCACCGCGCCGCCCGCCGGCAGCCGGGTGACCAGGTCGTCGAGGGCCTGCCCCGGGTCGACCGCCCAGCCGGCGTCCCCGGGCGGACGGTGACCGGACGCGTCACCGGGCAGCACCAGGCAGACCGGGCCGCCGCCGCGCAGCGCGCTGCCCAGCGCCTCGTCCACCAGCTCCGGCACCCGGGCCGGGTCGGCGGCGTACCGGACGTGCCGGCACGTCCCGGCGAACCGGGGGCCGTCGTCGCGGTGCCCGTCGAGCTGCTGCTCGCCGAGCACCGCCAGCACCGGCAGGGCGGCCCGGCGGGCGGCGTCGAGACCACCGAGCAGCCCCAACGCGTCCGGCCCGCCGTCGGAGAGGCAGACACCGACCCCACCGGCGAACCGGGCGTGCCCGGCGGCCATCAGCGCAGCGCTCTCGGCGTGCCGCACGGGGACGAACTCCGGGTCGCCACCGGCCGCGCGCATCGCCTCGACCAGTGGCGCGGTCGCCGGGCCCGGCGCGCCGTAGACCCGCGCGACCCGCCAGGCCAGCAACCGTGCGACGACCGCGTCCGCGACGGCCGGGTCAGGCACCGCCCCGTCCCGGGGTGACCGGGTCCACGTAGCGCAGCACCGCGCCGACGCCCTCCACCAGCTCCGGAGCCTCGTCCGGACCCAGCACGGTCAGCTCGGCGTCGGTGCCGACCAGGGCCCGCACCAGCGCCGCGTCGGCGCGTACCCGGGCCGGGTCCGACACCGTGGCGAGCTGGCTCGGGTCGGTGGCGATGTCGGTGGCCGCCGGACCGATCCAGAGTTCCCCGTCGGCGGACGGGTCGTCCACCAGCAGCATCGTGTCGACCTGGTTGCGTTGCAGCGCGGCGACCACGGCGTCGAGTCCGACGCCGACGTCCTCCTGCGTGCCGAAGCGGTCCAGCGCGGCGGTGACCCGCTGGTCGGCCACCTCGGCGATGGTCTGCACGGTCAGGTCGTCGAGCAGGCTCTGGTCGGCCCCCTCGGCCCGGGAACCGGCGTCGGTGCGGACCACCATGTCCTGCCAGCGGGCCGGCATCTGGGCGGCGATCATGCCGGTGGCCCGGATGTCACCGGCCACCACGACCACCTCGGCGCCGACCCGTTCGGCCAGCTCCACGGTGGCGGCGGTGACGTCGCCCGCGTTGTGGTGCCACGCCTCCATGGCGGCGCGCTGGTAGCGCGACTGTGACCAGCCACCGGGCTTGACCCGGCGCAACTGGAAGCTCTCCCGACCGGTGACGTGCGCCCGTCGGGGCACCCCACCGGCGCTGACCGACATCGCGTCGGCGCCGGTCCGGTCGGCCAGCACCCGCACCCACGCGACCTGCTCACCCCGTTGGGCCAGCAACGGCATCACGTGCGGCAGCGGCGCGTACGCGGCCAGGTCCCGCCGGGGCGGCGCGGACAGGTACTCGGAGAGCACCACCCGCCCCTGGGCCCCGAAGACGGCCAGCCCGTAGTCCCCGGGCATCGGATCGTGGCCACGCACCACCCGGTCGATGGCGGCGATGGTCGGTTCGTCGGCACCCTGCTCGGCGAGCTGCTGTTGCAGACCGCGCCAGCGCAGGTCGAGTGCGGCGTGGGCGTCCTCGGTGTCCAACGAGGCGTCCAGGTAGACCGAGCACCACGGACCCGGGCGCTGGTAGAGCGGGCGCAGGAAGGACAGCTGCATGCTCGACCCCTTTCCGGCTCGGCCCACCGCTTACCCGCACCACCCGGCTTGTCACCTGCCGGCCACCGCGTGACCGGTTTTCATTCACGTCGTTCAACCCCGAGGATCGATACGATCTGTAGGCGAAAGCGGACTCTGGGTGGTGGACATGGACACGACGTCGTACTCCCGGCGCAGCCTGCATCCGACGGGTCGGATCCTCACCGCGCAGATCGTGCGGCTGATGGACGGCTACCCGCGGGAGGTGCGCGTGGGGCAGCCGGTGCTGGTGGTGGTGGTCGCCGCCGCAGGGTTGATCGGCCTGCTCGCCAAGCTGGTCCGGGCCGTGCTCAGCGCCGGGTCCGGCACCGGCCGACGCAGCTTCAAGGAATTGAAGAAGGGGCCGGAGTACCTGGTCACGCCGGTCCGCCTGCGCGACTCGGACGGCAAGTTGTACGAGGTGGAGCTGCACGGGCACCTGCCGCAGAGCGCGCTGCACCCGGCCGACCACGTCCAGCTCACCCTGCGCGACCAGGGCGACCCGGACCTGGCACCGAAGATCGAACGGATCGTCAACCTGACCACCGGACAACTGCTGCGGCCGCGCACCGCCACCGTGTGGTCGCACCTCGGCCCGCCGCTGCTGCTCCAGGCCATGCTGGGCCTGCTGCTCCTGGCCGGGCTGGCCGCCTGCACCGCGCTGACCTGAGCCTCAGCCGACCGGGGCGGGCTCCCGCTGCGGCGCGGACGTGGTGTCGAGCATGCCGCGTCGGCGGGCCCAGCGCTCGAAGACGATGGTGGCGAACGGCGGCACCGCGCAGGCCAGCGCCACCACCGTGGCCGTCAGGCTCCACCGGTTCACCCGGGCCACGGCCAGCACCAGCAGCCCGTACACCACGAAGAGCGCACCGTGGACCGGGCCGAACACCTTGACCCCCAGCTCGTTGTCGGGCGGGCCGTACTTCGCCGCCATGCCGGCCAACAGGCCGGCCCAGGAGATCGCCTCCGCGATCGCCGCCACCACGAACAGCCGGGTCACCTTTTCGCGCACGTCAGCCATGGTATGTGCCGCCGGATCCGGGAACCGCACGCGGTCGGGGCTTCCGCCCGGATGCATGGACGCGTCACGTCGGGGGTACCAGGGGTGACAGGGTGGTGACCATGGGCGAGGAAGTCGGCGCGCAGACCTTCAGTCGCCAGGATCGGGCTCGCTACCGGGACAAGGTGCGGCGCTGTCTCGACGTCTTCGCCGAGATGCTGCGCGAGTCCCGGTTCGACGTCGACCGGCCGATGACCGGCCTGGAGATCGAGCTGAACCTGGTGGACGAGGACTCCATGCCCACCATGCGCAACACCGACGTGTTGCGTGCGGTGGCCGACCCGAGTTTCCAGACGGAGCTCGGGCAGTTCAACGTCGAGATCAACGTGGCGCCCCGGCGGCTGACCGGCACCGGCCTGGCCGAGTTCGAGCAGAGCGTACGGGCCAGCCTGAACGCCGCCGACCAGCGGGCCCGGACGGTCGACGCCCGCCTGGTGATGATCGGCATCCTGCCGACCGTGCGCCCCGAGCACCTGACCGCCGCGACGCTGTCGCCCAATCCCCGCTACGCGTTGCTCAACGAGCAGATCTTCGCCGCCCGGGGCGAGGACCTGCGGATCTCGGTCAACGGCGTGGAACGGCTGTCGGTGACCGCCGACACCATCACCCCGGAGGCCGCCTGCACCAGCACCCAGTTCCACCTCCAGGTCTCCCCGGCGCAGTTCGCCGACTACTGGAACGCCGCCCAGGCCATCGCCGGGATCCAGGTGGCGCTCGGTGCGAACTCGCCGCTGTTCTTCGGCCGGGAACTGTGGCGGGAGACCCGCATCCCGCTGTTCCAGCAGGCCACCGACACCCGCCCCGAGGAGATCAAGTCGCAGGGCGTGCGGCCCCGGGTGTGGTTCGGGGAACGCTGGATCACCTCGGTTTTCGACCTGTTCGAGGAGAACGTGCGCTACTTCCCGGCCCTGCTGCCGGTCTGCGACGACGAAGACCCGTCCGAGACGCTGGCCGCCGGTGGCGTACCGAACCTGGCCGAGCTGCGGTTGCACAACGGCACGATCTACCGCTGGAACCGACCCGTCTACGACGTGCACCGGGGTCGCCCGCACCTGCGGGTGGAGAACCGGGTGCTGCCGGCCGGGCCGACCGTGCTGGACACCGTCGCCAACGGCGCCTTCTACTTCGGACTCGTCCGGGCACTCGCCGAGGCGGACCGGCCACTGTGGTCGCAGATGTCGTTCAGCGCCGCCGAGGAGAACTTCAACACCTGCGCCCGGCACGGCATCGACGCGCGCGTCTTCTGGCCCGGCCTGGGCTACCTGCCCGTCACCGAGCTGGTGCTGCGTCGCCTGCTCCCGCTGGCCCAGCAGGGCCTGGACCACTGGGGCGTCGACCCGGACGAGCGGGACCGCCTGCTCGGCGTCATCGAGCAGCGCTGCCTCACCGGCCGCAACGGCGCGAGCTGGCAGGTCGCCACCCTGCACCGGCTGGAGTCGACCGATCAACTCGACCGGCCGGAGGCGCTGCGCGAGGTGCTGCGGCACTACGTGGAGCTGATGCACAGCAACCGCCCGGTCCACGAGTGGCCGATCCCCTGACGACCTCCCGACACAGAGAGTGACCGGACAGGCACGGGCACTAGCGTAGGGACGACTTCCTTCCGCCGGGTCGAGAGGATCCGCCGATGCCTCCGTCACACCGACACTCCGTCACCCGTCTCGTCGTACCCCTCCTCGCGCTCGCCCTCGTCGGCGGTGCCCTCCATCCCCTGCCCGCCGCCGCCGGCCCGCGCACCGTAACCGCCGCCACCGGCGAGCTACGGACCACGATGCGGGACGCCGCCACCGGCGCCGACACCCGCGGCTGCCTGAATCTGGTCCCGGTCGACCGCGACCCGCTCACCGTCGTCGCCATCGGCGAGGAACAGATCGGGCGGCTCGCCGGCTGCACCGGCATCGAGGGCGGCGCGGTGGTCGCCACCGACGTGCCACCCGGCCGCTACCGCCTGCTGGCCCGCCCCTACGAACCCCACCACGGCCTCCAGTGGGTCGGCGCGCACGGCGGCACCGGACAACGGGAGAAGGCGACCGTCGTCACGGTGCGGGCCGGCCGGACCGTGACCGCGCCGACGGTCCGCTTCGACCCACCGGGTGCCGTGACCGGCCAACTGTCCCAGCCGGACGGAACGCCGCTGGTCTACTACGCGAGCGTCTCGACGATGCCGTTCGTCGCGCACCCCAAGTACGGTAGCCCCGGTGCCATCAGCGACGACGACGGTCGATACACGCTGACCGGCCTCGGGCCGTACCACTGGCCGTTGTACTTCAGCGCGACCCGCATGGCCAGCCAGTGGTCCGGCGGCACCGCCGACTGGCGCGAGGCACGCACGGTCCGGGTCCGCGCCGGTCGGACCGCCACCCTCGACCAGACGCTCACTCCCGGCACGGTGCTCAGCGGCACCGTCACCGCCCCGGACATCTCCTACTACGCGCAGGTGATCGCCTTCCATTCCCGCACGGGTGACGTGCTGGGCGTGGCGGACGCGGCCTCCGAGTACACGCTGCGGCTGCTGCCGGGGCAGTCGGTGGTGCTGCGCTGCGACTGCGCGTACACGCCGAGCCGGTGGTATCCGAACGCCGCGCAGATCGGCGGCGCCCAACCCCTGCGGGTACGCGGCACCCCGTTGACCGCGCACTTCGACTTCACCGGTGCCGCCGTGCCGTGAGCCCGGCTCAGCGCAGGGCGGCCAGGGTCAGCGTGGTCGCCCGGGCGAGAAGGGCGTCGTCGGACTCGGCGTCCTTCTCGCTCCGGCTGGAGAGCACGGCCAGCACGATCGGAGGCCGGTCCAGGGGCCAGAGCACCGCGATGTCGTTGCGGGTCCGTAGCCGCCGGAGCCGGTCTTGTCCCCCACCACCCAGCCGTCCGGCGCATCCGCCCGGATCGTGGAGTCGCCGGTGGTGTTGCGTCGCAGCCAGTCGACCAGCAGCGCGCGGCGTACTGGTGTCCCGGGTGTCACCCGGCCGGGCCGCCGAGCCGGTCCAGCAGCAGGTTGCCGGCGGTGTTGTCGCTGTGGCGCACCGCCGCGTCGGCGACCTCCCGCAGCGTCATGCCGGTCGCCACGTGCCGCCGTCCCAGCCTGACACCCGGTCCCGCACCTCGCGGCCACGGCCCTATCCGGACCGCTACCGGAACAGCGTGGCGCGCCCGTCGCGGCTGCCCACCAGCCGACCCCGGATGTCCAGGTCGTTCACCTGGTCGGCGGTACCCAGCCCCCGGGTGAACAGGTCGACGGTGCGACCGGCCCACCACAGCACCGGTCGCTGCGCGGAGGAGGGGGTCTCGCTGACTCCGAGGACCACGCCCAGGTCGTTCACGTCGGTCGCCCAACTCCTCGGGCCGCCCAGCGTGCCCAGGTCGGTCAGCACCCCGGCGCGCCAGTGGAAGGCCCGGCCGCCGGCCACGCCGACCACGTGGCCCAGATTGTTGATCGCCATCGCGTGGTGACCGATCGGGGTGACGACGCCATCGCGCAGTCGGCCGCCCACGCAGGTGCACGGGTAGTCGTATGGCGGGACGTTGAACGTGCCCACCACGTCGCCCCGGTTGTTGAGTCCGTCGGTCGTCTCGTAGAAGTCCTGCCGCCCCAGGTCGGTGAAGACGCCGTCCTGCCACAGGAAGCGGTGCGGGATGTCGGTGAGCGGGTTGCTCAGCCCGAGCACCTGCCCCCGGTCGTTGACGGCCACCGCCTCGCTGTAGTCGCCGCCGAGGGTGCCCAGGTCGATCATCTCGCCGTCGCGCCAGAGCACCGCCCGGGTGATCCACTCCGGCCCGGTCGAGGTGCCGACCACGTCGCCGCGTTCGTTGACGTCGACGGCGGTGGACTCCAGGTGCCCCGGTAACACGCCGAGGTCGGTCATCACCCCGCCGCGCCACACGAACGCGTGCCGGGCGCCGCCGGCCGTCAGGCTCCAGCCGACGACCGTGCCCCGGTCGTTCGTCGCGGTGGCGGCGCTGGCGGCACCACCAAGGGTGCCCAGGTCGACGGCGCGGTAGGCGAGCGGGGTGGCGTGGGCGGCGGAGGCGGGCAGAACGGTCAGCGCGGACGCGACCAGCACGGTCGTGGTCACGGCGGCGGACACACGGGTCGGCAACGTCAACGGGTCCTCCTCGGGAGAGCGGTGACCGGTCCACGCCATCCACACTCCCCATGGACGATGGGCGACCAGCCGACTACGCACAGTAGAACGGATTCGCGAGGAAGGTCACCTCAGTCGATCGGCCATCGATCGATGGCCGCGCGCCGCCCGGGTTCAGCCGCCCGCCTGCCACACCTTCCAGAGGCCGTAGAGGGCCGAGACGCCGAGCGCCACGGTGCCCAGCAGGACCGCCTGGCGGCGCTGCGCACTCGGACGGACCTGGGCGACGACGGTGGCCACGTAGAGCACCGCCACGATGATCGTCCAGGCCCACGCGGTGGAGATCCGTTCGTCGACCCGGCACCCGGCCGGCGCCGGGTGGATCGCCGGACACACGTCGACGCGCGGCACGGCCAGATACCAGAAGCCGGCCCAGGCGAGGACCGCGACGACGCTCGCCACGGCGACCGCCAGCCAGGGTCGGACGGCTGCGGGCACGGCCACCTCCTTCGGGACACCCGGGGCGTCGGACGTGCGGGACACCCGGGGGCGGCCAGCGTACCGGTCGCGGATCTTCGTGCCGGAGACGGCACCGCCCGCCGTCGACGGTGGGTGACCGTCGACGGCGGGCGGATGAGCCTGGTCGGAGCCCCGACGGTCAGTCGACGCCGAACTCCATGGCGGCACGGTCGAGGGCCGCGTCCTCGGTCGAGGAGACGCCCCGGGAGGCGATGGCCTCCGCGCCGCCCTCCGGCATCGCCCCGATGAGCCCGGTCGAGGCGGCCTGCGCGGCACCGAGCACCCGCTGCGGCGCACCGCCGACCATGCCCAGGTTGGCGTACTGCTCCAGCTTGGCCCGCGAGTCGGCGATGTCCAGGTTGCGCATGGTGAGCTGGCCGATCCGGTCCGCCGGGCCGAACGCCGAGTCCTCGGTACGCTCCATCGACAGCTTGTCCGGGTGGTAGCTGAAGGCCGGACCGGTGGTGTCCAGGATCGAGTAGTCCTCGCCCCGCCGCAGTCGCAGCGTCACCTCGCCGCTGACCGCCGTGCCGACCCAGCGTTGCAGCGACTCGCGCAGCATCAGCGCCTGCGGGTCCAGCCAGCGCCCCTCGTACATCAGGCGGCCGAGACGGCGACCCTCGTTGTGGTAGTTCGCCAGGGTGTCCTCGTTGTGGATGGCGTTGACCAGCCGCTCGTAGGCGGCGTGCAGCAGCGCCATGCCGGGCGCCTCGTAGATGCCCCGGCTCTTGGCCTCGATGATCCGGTTCTCGATCTGGTCGGACATGCCCAGGCCG
This sequence comes from Micromonospora sp. NPDC023869, assembly GCF_055559695.1. Classification (NCBI taxonomy): domain Bacteria; kingdom Bacillati; phylum Actinomycetota; class Actinomycetes; order Micromonosporales; family Micromonosporaceae; genus Micromonospora; species Micromonospora sp. NPDC023869. Next base: position 90,437 of record NZ_JBVHKD010000016.1, on the reverse strand, counting down.
TGCCGACCGCCGATGGCGTTGGCCTCCAGCACCAGGTCCACCGCGCTGCCGAACTCCTTGCCGTTGATCGTGACCGGGCGGCCCTGGTCGAAGCCGATCGTCACGTCCTCGGTGGGGATCTCCACCGCCGGGTCCCAGAACCGGACGCCCATGATCGGATTGACCGTCTCGATACCGGTGTCCAGGTGTTCGAGGGTCTTCGCCTCGTGCGTGGCGCCCCAGATGTTGGCGTCCGTGGAGTACGCCTTCTCGGTGCTGTCCCGGTAGGGCAGGCCGCGCTCCTGCAACCACTCGGACATCTCCGTGCGGCCACCCAGCTCGGTGACGAAGCTGCTGTCCAGCCACGGCTTGTAGATCCGCAGCTGCGGGTTGGCCAGCAGACCGTACCGGTAGAAGCGCTCGATGTCGTTGCCCTTGAAGGTCGACCCGTCGCCCCAGATCTGCACGTCGTCGGCGACCATCGCGCGCACCAGCAGCGTCCCGGTGACCGCGCGCCCCAACGGGGTGGTGTTGAAGTACGCCCGCCCGCCCGAGCGGATGTGGAAGGCGCCGCAGGTCAACGCCGCCAGCCCCTCCTCGACCAGGGCGGCGCGGCAGTCCACCAGGCGGGCCAGCTCGGCGCCGTAGTTGAGCGCGCGACCGGGCACCGAGGCGATGTCGGGCTCGTCGTACTGGCCGATGTCGGCGGTGTAGGCGCAGGGCACCGCACCCTTGTCGCGCATCCACGCGACCGCGACCGAGGTGTCGAGGCCGCCGGAGAAGGCGATGCCGACACGTTCACCCGTGGGCAGGGAGGTAAGAACCTTGGACACAAGGAAGAGTATGCACCACCCCGCATACCCATGCAAGTTGGCGGCGCAAGGAAGGGTCCCCTGCTAACGCCTCGTGCATAGCAGGGGTCCCCTCCTTACATCCGGGTGCCGGCAGCTTCGCGGAGGGCGGTGATCGTGGTGCGTACGGCGGGCGTGTCCGCGACGGCGTCGTGCACCACCACGTGGATCGAGCGCATCGGCGTCGGGCGGACCACCCGGATCGGGGTCACCCCGTCGGGCAGGTGTGCGGCGCCGAGCGCGGGCAGCACCGTGAGGCCGATACCGGCGGCGACGAAGGCGAGCGCCGTCCGGTAGTCGTGCGCCTCGACCCGGAACGCCGGGCTGAATCCGGCGGCGGTGCACGCTTCGAGGAGTTTGGCGCGGCACCAGCCTCGGGCGAAGTCGTTGTCGACCCAGCGTTCCTCGGCGAGTTCGGCCAGGTCCACCTCGTCGTGGCCGGCGAGGGGGTGCTCGGCGGGCACGACGGCCACGTAGGGGTCGTCGACGATGTGCTGGGCGGTGAAGCCCGTACCGGGCTCGAAGCCGGGGTCCGCCACGACCACCTGGACATCGGCGCGTTCCTCCCGGCTGTCCGGGATGTGCTCCCGCAGTTGCAGGTCGATCCGGACGCCGGGGAGTTCGGTGAGGATGCGCCGCACCACCAGCGGCATCCACGCCTCGCCCACCGACGCGAAGTACGCGATGGAGAGCGAGCCGGTGCGGCCGGTCCGCAGGTCCGCGATCAGCGACTCGGCCGCGCCGACCCGGGCGAGCACCCGGTCCGCCTCGGCGGCGAGGGCGTGGCCGGCGGCGGTGGGCCGCAGGCCCCGGCCGGCGCGGGCGAGCAGGGTGAGGCCGGTCTCGCGTTGCAGCGCGGTGAGGTGTTGGCTGACGGCGGAGGGGGTGTAGCCGAGGTTGACGGCAGCGGCGGCGACGGAGCCGGACGCGACGACGGAACGGAAGACCCGGAGGCGGTGAACGTCGAGCACCTCACAACCGTAAAGCAGAGCTTAACAGTCGTGAAGAAACAGTCGCTGGTGCTGAATCGTCGGGCGTTCGAGAATCGTTCCATGACGCTCACCGAAGCCCCCACCAGGGCCGCCGCCGACAGGCCCCGTGGCACGGCGTACCCCCGACCTGTGGCACCGCGCCGTCGGTCCTGGCCGATCCTGGCCGCCGCCGGGACCACGGTGGTGCTGTGGGCCTCGGCGTTCGTCGGCATCCGCTTCGCCGGACACGACTACTCGCCGGGCGCGATGGCACTGGGCCGCATGGTGGCGGCGTCCGCCGCGCTGACCCTGTTCGTCGTCGTCACCCGACGGTTCCGGGTCCTGCACACCGACGTGGCGGCGCCCCGCCGGGTCGCCGTTCCCCGGGGCGGCACGCTCGGGCTGATCGTGCTCTGGGGCGTGGCCTGGTTCGGCGGGTACAACGTGGCGCTGAACGCCGCCGAGCGGCTGATCGACGCCGGGACGGCAGCGCTGCTGGTGGCGGTCGCACCCATCCTCGTGGCGATCGCCGCGACGCTGGTACTCGGCGAACGGCTCACCGGCCGCCTCGGCGTCGGCGTGACGATCGCCTTCGCGGGCGTGGCCCTGATCGCGGTCGGCGGCTTCACCGGGCACGCCGACCCGGTGGGAGTCACGCTGGCGGTACTCGCCGCCGCGCTCTACGCCTTCGGCGTGCTGCTCCAGAAGCGTCTCCTGGCGCGGGTCGACGCGGTGACGATGACCTGGCTCGGCGCGTCGGCCGGGACGGCGGCCCTGCTGCCGTTCGCGCCCACGCTGCTCGCGGAGTTCGCCGCCGCCCCGCTCCCGGCGACCCTGGGCGTGCTGTTCCTCGGCGTGTTCCCGACCGCGATCGGCTTCCTCACCTGGGGTTACGTCCTGTCTCGCTGGACCGCGGGCCGCACCACCGCCGCGACCTACCTGGTCCCGCCGGTGACGGTGCTGCTCTCCTGGACGCTGCTGGGTGAGGTACCCGCGCCGCTCGCCCTGCTGGGCGGCGCGCTCTGCCTGACCGGCGTGGTCTTCGCGACGCGCCGCTGAAAGAACGACGGCACGGCCGCACCGCCAGGCGCGCGACGCCGGCCGGTGCGGCCCGTCGCCAGGCATTCCCGCCAGGAGTACGCGCCGACCACCGACCCGCCTTCCACCGGGTGGCACCCGGCCACGCTCGTGCCTCGCCGCGCCGCACGTGGCTCCCGCTCGCGCCTCCCGGCACGGTGCGTGGCCCCGCTCGCGCCTCGCAATGTGCTCACCGACCCCTTTCGAGCTGACGGCGCAGACGGATCAGCGGCACCGATCGACCTCGGCGTGGGACCGCACCGTCGACACCCGGACCACTACCGTCGATTCGTGACCTGGACCGAACCTGCTGTCTGGTACGCCAACCTGCCGACCTTCCACGCCTCGGCCGGCGCACTGATCACCGACCCGACCGGCGACGTCCTGCTGGTCAAGCCCCGCTACCGCGACCACTGGGCGTTCCCGGGCGGCGGCGTGGAGGCCGACGAGGCGCCGCACCACGCGTGCGCCCGCGAGGTCCACGAGGAGTTGGGCCTCACGCTGCCCGTCGGTGACCTGCTCGTGGTGGACTGGGCACCACCCGACGGTCCGCGCCTGCGCTCCCTGATCCACTTCACCTTCGACTGCGGCACGCTCACCGGCACGGAACGCTTCGACCTGCCCGAGGACGAACTCACCGAGGCCGCCTTCTTCCCGCCCACCGAAGCCGAGAAGCGCCTCCCCGCCGCAGTGGCCCACCGGATCAGCGCCGCCCTCCACGCCCGATCCCGACGCAGGCCGATCTACCTCCCCGCCGACCCCACCCCCGCAGCGCCCAACCCGGCAACCACGATCGAAAGAGCCTGACGGATCGCCGAGCACTCGGACCTGTACGCCGACAGGCGCGACCAACCGCGCCTCCGCTGCCCGATCGCCGCAACCCGGGTTCGGCGACCTGATCGTGGCAGTGTGGCTGTTCGACACGCCGGGCTGGGAACAGCTGCACTGCCACGACAACGGTGGACGCCAGCGCCGCAGCGGCGGTGCGGGCGGCACCGACGGGGGTCTGGTCGAGTCGGGGGGCAGCAGCGGGGGCGGGACCGGTCGTAGACTCCCCGGGCTGCGCCGCAGCACGGCGCACCGACTCGGGAGGACGTCCGTGGCGAGTGACGCGCACGAACCGGGAAGACTGTCCACTGCCGACGGCAGCAGCAACCGCCGACCTCTGATCCTGGTGACAGTGGCGGTCGTGGTGGCGATGGTGGCGGGTCTGAGCGTGTGGGGCGCCCGACGGGCCTTGCACACGGGCGGCATCGCCACGTCGGTACCCGTCCGATTCGACCCGAGCCAGCAGTTGCTCCGCTTCGGCTATCTGCCGGGCCCCGTCGTCAGCGCCAGTTACACCACCGGACCCGAGGTACACCACCTGGACATCCATGGATCGTTCGACGACGCGCCGACCACCGAGGAGGAACACGCATCCTCATTCAACCCTGACTGGTCGGTCGAGATCCGGATGGCAGCGCGGGGTGTCGATATCCGCAGTGTCGTTCCCTATGACGAGGACTCGGGCGAGGTGCCCGTTCGCGGAGAACGAATCCGGGTGGGCGATCGTCCCGCCTTCCAGGCCACCTTCGACTACAGCCGGGTCCTGACCTGGGAATACGCGCCGGACGCGTGGATGCACATGATGCTGAGTGCGGAGAGCTCGGACGACCGCCGGGATGAGATCGCGCGTCAGGTGGCCGAGGGGGTTCGCCTGGAAGCCACCCCACGGGCCCTGCCGATCCGGGTGAAGGGCCTGCCCGACGGCGCCGTGCTCGAAAGTACGTGGCTGTACTGGAAGGCGGACGAACACATCTCGTTCTCCGCCGACTATCTGGTGGGGCCGGTCGAGGAGAACCAGCCGGATCCGCGGCCTGTCGTTCGGGTCGGGGTCAGCACGGAGAAGCTGGCCCGCGCCAGACACCTCGACCGAGTCACCGTGGCGGGCCGGCCCGCCACCGCCTTCGAGTCGCGGGGCAGGGGCACCAACAGCTTCTACCGGGTGGCCCGACTGCCCGGTGGGTGCACCGGGTGCGTCGCGGAGGTGCGGATCGAGCCGACCGCTACTGCCGTGATGGGGGATCGAGCGGACGGGTTGAAGCTGGCGGCCTCGATCCGGTTGATGGAGGGCCGCGAGGATCCCGCCGGGTGGCGCTTCTGGTAGCCAGCGGCCACCGACTAGCCAGCGGCCACCGGCGGCCCGCACCGGTGGCCGAGGACGACCGGCCGGTCAGAGCGCCACGATCGCTGCCGTCTCCGCCGGTAGTTCGATGCGGTCGCGTTGCACCGTGACGCCCTCCCCGGTGGCCAGCAGCACTCGGCGGGCCACCCCGGGCAGGGTCACCCGCTGTGGCTTGTCCGCGAGGTTCGCCGCCACCAGGCAGCCACCACGCCGCATCACCAGGAACCGGTCGCCGTGGCGGACGTCGATGGCGAACAGGTGCGGGTCGGACAGCTCGGGGCGGGACTTGCGCAACGCGATCAGGCGGCGGTGGAACTCGTACATCTGTCGGTGTTCGGGTTTGTCCAGCTCGGCCCAGTCCAACCGGGAGCGGACGAAGGTCTGCCGGTCCTGCGGGTCGGGGACGTCGCCGGGCGGCCAGCCGTGGGCGGCGAACTCGCTGCGCCGGCCGGTGACCACGGCAGCCGCCAACTCGGGCTCCGGGTGCGACGTGAAGAACTGCCAGGGGGTGGAGGCCGCCCACTCCTCCCCCATGAACAGCATCGGCGTGAACGGGGCGGTCATCAGCAGCGTCGCGCCGACCCGCAGCAGCGCCGGGGAGAGCGTCGCCGAGAGGCGATCACCAACCGCGCGGTTGCCGATCTGGTCGTGGTTCTGCAGGTACGCGACGAAGCGGTGGCCGGGGGTGCGCGGGTCGACCGGGCGGCCGTGCTGGCGGTGGCGGAAGCTGGACCAGGTGCCGGTGTGGAAGAACGCGCCGGTGAGCACCTCGGCGAGGCACTCCATGGTGCCGAAGTCGCCGTAGTAGCCCTGCCGTTCGCCGGTGAGCAGGGTGTGCAGGGCGTGGTGGGCGTCGTCGTTCCACTGGGCGTGCAGGCCGTAGCCGCCGGCCTCGCGGGGGCTGACCAGCCGGGGGTCGTTGAGGTCGGACTCGGCGATCAGGGAGAGCGGGCGGCCCAGGTGCACCGAGAGCGACTCGACCTCGACGGCGATCTCCTCCAGCAGGTGCACCGCGCGGGAGTCGGGCATCGCGTGCACGGCGTCCAGGCGCAGGCCGTCGACGTGGTAATCGCGCAGCCACATCAGGACGCTGTCGGTGATGAAGCGGCGTACGCCGTCGGAGTGCGGGCCGTCCAGGTTGACCGCCTGGCCCCAGGGGGTGTCCCGGTCGCTGAGATACGGCGCGAACATCGGCGCGTAGGCCCCGGAGGGCCCGAAATGGTTGTAGACGACGTCGAGGATCACCCCCAGCCCCTTGGCGTGGGCGGCGTCGACAAGCCGTTTGAGGCCGTCCGGGCCACCGTACGGTTCGTGCGGGGCGAACCAGCAGACGCCGTCGTACCCCCAGTTGTGCTCGCCGTTGAAGGCGTTGACCGGCAGCAGCTCGATCATGTCGACGCCGAGGTCGACCAGATGGTCGAGCTTGCCGATCGCGGCGTCGAAGGTGCCTTCCGGGGTGAACGTGCCGACGTGCAGTTCGTAGAGGACGCTGCCGGGCAGTTGCCGCCCGGTCCAGGCGTTGTCGGTCCAGTCGAACGTGGCGTGGTCGTAGCGGCGGCTCGGGCCGTGCACCCCGGCGGGCTGCCACCGCGAGCGGGGGTCCGGCAGCGCCCGGTCGTCGTCGTCGAGCAGGAACGCGTAGTCGTCGCCGGCGTCGGGCACCTCGACCCGCCACCAGCCGCCCCGGGAGGCGCGCATCTCGTGGTCGGCGGCGCCCGGCAGGCGCAGTCGGACCCGGGACGCCTCCGGTGCCCAGACGGTGAACTCGGTCATGACGCCTTCCCGGAGCCTTCGAGGGGAGCGAGCAGCGCGACGGGATAGGTGGTGAGCAGGTCGGCCAGACGGACCTGACCGTCACTGTAGACCCGCCCGGTGAACTGGCACGACATCTCTTTAACAGGCAGTGACAGGGTGGTGTCGCGCCAGCCGCCGCCCGACGCCAGGCCCAGCGGCAGCCGGGTGGCGACGGCGAGCGCGCCGCCCCGGTCGAAGGCGACGGCGTGCCGGGCGGCCGGGCCGTGCACGACGACCGGCTGGTAGTCGCCGAACAGCTCCGGGCGGTCGCGACGCAGCCGCAGGGTGCGGGACACCACGAGCAGCTTGGCCGCGCCGGTCTCGTCCACCGCCGGCTGCCAGCCGGCATCGAGCCGGGCCAGCAGCTCCCGGCGTACGTCGAAGTCGACCGGGCGGCGGTTGTCCGGGTCGACCAGGGAGTCGTCCCACAGCTCGGTGCCCTGGTAGGTGTCCGGCACCCCGGGCATGGCGAGCTGCACCAGCTTCTGCCCGAGCGAGTTGGACCAGCCGGGCGGGGTGATCTCGGCGGCGAACGCGGCGATCGAGGCGTGCACCGCGGGATCGTCGTACATGGCGTCGACCAGGGCGTGCATCGCCTGCTCGAAGGCCGGGTCGGGGTCGGTCCAACCGGTCGAGGCGGCGGCCTCCCGGGCGGCCTTCTCGGCGTACGCGTGCATCCGCTCGCGCGCGATCGGCCAGGCGCCGACGACGGTCTGCCAGAGCAGGTGGGCCAGCGCGGCGTCCGGCAGCGGCACGGCGGACGTCCAGGCGGTGACCTGCTCGGCCCAGCGGCGCGGCAGCTCGGCGAGGACGGCCAGGCGGGCGCGGACGTCCTCGCCGCGTTTGGTGTCGTGGGTCGACAGCGTGGTCATGCTCGCCGGCCAGCGTTCGTGCCGGGCGGCGGCGAAGCGGTGGAACCGGCCGGGCAGGGTGCCGAAGTGGGCGGGGCTGCCGCCGACCTCGTTGAGCGCGACGAAACGGGTCCACCGGTAGTAGGCGGTGTCCTCGACGCCCTTGGCCATCACCGCGCCGGTGAACTGCGGGAAGCGGCGGGCCAGCTCGTCGTCGGGGTCGCGCAGCCGCCGGGTCACCGCGTCCAGCGCACCGGTCAGGTCGGTGCGGCGACGGCCGGCCTCGGCGCGGGCGTTGGCCAGGTGTCGGGCCCCGTCGGGCGGGTAGCCCCGGTAGACCGGGAACGCGGCGGCCAACTCGGCCAGGGCGGCGCGCGCCGCGTCCGGCTCCACGTCGGGGGCGAGTGCGGCCAGCCGGGCCAGCTCGGTGGCGAGCAGCCGGGTGGCGGCGCCGAGTTTCGTGTCGTGGGTCAGGTCGGCCCAGGAGGTGGCCCGGCCGACCAGCCGGGTGTCCAGGGCGGTGAAGTCGGCCTCGGCGTCGCTGTCGACGAAGAGTCCACCGACGGCGTGGAGGGCGTCGTAGCCGGTGGTGCCCTCCACCGGCCAGGAGGGCAGTTCCTCGCCGTACTCCAGGATCTTCTCCACCACCAGCCACGCGTCGGGGGCGGCCTCGCGCAGCCGCGCCAGGTAGCCGCCGGGGTCGCGCAGCCCGTCGGGGTGGTCCACCCGGATGCCGTCGACCTCGCCGGCCGCCACCCAGGCCAGGATCAGCTCGTGGGTGGCGGCGAACACCTCCGGGTCCTCCACCCGCAGCCCGGCCAGGGTGGCGATCGAGAAGAACCGGCGGTACGTCAGCTCGGCGTCCCCGCGTCGCCAGGAGACCAGCTCGTAGTGCTGCCGGTCGTGCACCTCGCCGGGACTGCCGTCGTCGGTGCCGTCGGCGATCGGGAAGCGGTGCTCGTGGTAGCGCAGCTCGCCGTCGGCGATCTTCAGGTCGGCCAGCGCGTCGGGGTCGTCGGCGAGCACCGGCAGCAGCAGTCGGTCGCGCGTCCAGTCGATGTCGAACCAGCGGGCGTACGCCGAGTCGCGTCCCCGGCGCAGCACGTCCCACCAGGCCGGGTTGGCGGCCGGTACGGCGACTCCGGCGTGGTTGGGCACGATGTCCACGACCAGGCCGAGCCCGGCCGCGCGCAGTGCCCGCAGCAGGCGCTGCCGGGCGGGCTCGCCGCCGAGCTCCGGGTTGACCCTGCGGTGGTCGACGACATCATAGCCGTGCGCGCTGCCCGGCGCGGCGGCCAGCAGCGGCGCGCTGTAGAGGTGGGTGACGCCGAGGTCGGCGAGGTAGTCGGCGAGGCCGGCGGTGGCGTCCAGGTCGAAGCCCGGGCTCACCTGCACCCTGTAGGTCGCCCCGACGGGGGTCACGGTCATGGTCAGTCCACCCTCTCCAGCACCACCAGCGAGCGGTCCGGTACGCAGACCGAATCGCCGGTCTCCACGGTGGTGCCCTTGTCCTGGTCGGGTTCGGCGGTGCTGATCACGAGCTTCCAGCGCTGGCCGAACTCGGCCGGCGGCGGGGTGAAGTCCAGTGGCGCGTCGTGGGCGTTGAAGCAGAGCCAGAACGAGGCGTCGTGGTGGCGCTGGCCGTACTGGCCGCGTTCCCGGATGCCCTCACCGTTGACGAACAGCGCCACCGAGCGGCCGAAGTCGTTGCCCCAGTCCTCGCCGGTCATCTCCCGCCCGTCCGGGGTGTACCAGGCCAGGTCGGGCAGGGGCTCGTCGACCCCGCGACCGTGCACCGGCAGGCCGGTGAAGAAGCGACGGCGCTGGAACACCTGGTGCTGACGCCGGAACTGGACCAGCCGGCGGGTGAAGTCGAGCAGGTCGCTGTCGATCGCGTCCCAGTCGACCCAGGCCAGTTCGCTGTCCTGGCAGTACGCGTTGTTGTTGCCCCGTTGGGTGCGGCCCAGTTCGTCGCCGTGGCCGATCATCGGTACGCCCTGGGAGAGCAGCAGGGTGGCGATGAAGTTGCGTTGCTGCTTGGCGCGCAGCGCGCGTACGCCCGGGTCGTCGGTGTCGCCCTCGACGCCGCAGTTCCAGGAGCGGTTGTGGCTCTCGCCGTCGCGGTTCTCCTCGCCGTTGGCCTCGTTGTGCTTGTCGTTGTAGGAGACCAGGTCGGCCAGGGTGAAACCGTCGTGGCAGGTGACGAAGTTGATGCTGTGGAAGGGGCGGCGGCCGTCGTCCTGGTAGAGGTCGGCGGAGCCGGAGATCCGGGAGGCGAACTCGGCGAGGGTGGCCGGCTCGCCGCGCCAGAAGTCGCGGACGGTGTCGCGGTACTTGCCGTTCCACTCGGTCCACTGCGGCGGGAAGTTGCCGACCTGGTAGCCGCCGGGGCCGACATCCCACGGCTCGGCGATCAGCTTGACCCGGCTCACCACCGGGTCCTGCTGCACCACCTCGAAGAAGGTGGAGAGCCGGTCGACCTCGTAGAACTCGCGGGCCAGGGTGGCCGCCAGGTCGAACCGGAAGCCGTCGACGTGCATCTCGGTGACCCAGTACCGCAGCGAATCCATGATCAGTTGCAGCGAGTGCGGGCTGCGGACGTTGAGGCTGTTGCCAGTGCCGGTGTAGTCGACGTAGTACTGCCGGTTCTCCTCCGACAGGCGGTAGTAGCTGGGGTTGTCGACGCCCTTGAAGCTGAGCGCCGGGCCGAGGTGGTTGCCCTCGGCGGTGTGGTTGTAGACCACGTCGAGGATGACCTCGATGCCGGCCGCGTGCAGCGCCTTGACCATGCCCCGGAACTCCTGCACCTGCTGGCCCAGGTGGCCCAGCGCAGAGTAGGCGTGGTGCGGGGCGAAGAAGCCGATGGTGTTGTAGCCCCAGTAGTTGCGCAGTCCCATGTCGGCCAGGCGGTGGTCGTTGACGAACTGGTGCACCGGCATCAGCTCGATGGCGGTGATGCCGAGCCGGGTCAGGTGCTCGATCATCGGCGGCGAGGCGATGCCCGCGTACGTGCCGCGCAACTCCTCGGGGATGCCGGGCAGCCGCATGGTCAGCCCGCGCACGTGCGCCTCGTAGATCACCGAGCGGTGGTACGGGATGCGCGGCGGGGCGTCGTTACCCCAGTCGAAGTACGGGTTCACCACCACGGACTTGGGCATGAACGGCGCCGAGTCGGTGACGTTCATCCGGTCCGGGTCGCCGTGCTCGTAGTCGTAGACCGCCGGGTCCCACTGCACGTCCCCGTCGATCGCCTTGGCGTACGGGTCGATGAGCAGCTTGTGCGGGTTGCAGCGCAGCCCGTTCGCCGGCTCGTACGGGCCGTGCACGCGGTAGCCGTACCGCTGGCCGGGCCCGATCCCCGGGATGTACGCGTGCCAGACGTACGCGTCCACCTCGCGCAGTTCCACCCGACGTTCGTGTCCGACGTCCCACTCGTCGAAGAGGCACAGCTCGATCTTGTCCGCCACCTCGGAGAAGATCGCGAAGTTGGTGCCCATCCCGTCGTACGTGGCCCCGAGGGGGTACCGCTCGCCCGGCCAGACCTGCATGTCGCTCCTTCGGCCACGTGTCACGGGCGCGCGCCCGCGCCCGTAGCGCACCCGTCCGGGGGAGCCCGGCCGAGGCGCGCGGCGGTAATGCCCCGCACGGTCCGCCACCAATCCATCCGATCGGGTGAATGCCCGGTATCCAGCCGACTCATGCGAGATGAACCCTTGCGGTGCCCTCCGTCACTGTGACCGTTCTCAAGGTGCGTTATCGGCCATCATGCCGTTTCCTTGTTACCGGGCAAGTTCTCGCGTGCCCGAAATCCGACGCTGTTCCCCCGCCGCCACCGATGCCGGCGCATTCTCTGCTGCACGGACGGAGACTCTTGTGACGACCCTGCGGATCGGCGGGCGTTCCGCCACCGCCACGGACCGAATCCACCGGCCCACCCTCACCTCGCGACCCCAGATCCCGGCCCAGCCCGGTCCGGCCACCCCGCCGCGCACCCACCGCATCCTGATGCTGTCGTGGGAGTTCCCGCCGGTGCTCGTGGGCGGCCTGGGCCGGCACGTGCACGCGCTCTCGGTGGCCCTGGCCGCCGCCGGCCACGAGGTCACCGTCGTCACACGTCACTGCGAGGGCGCTCCGCTGGAGGAGTACGTCGACGGCGTCCGCGTCGTCCGCGCCGCCGAGGACCCGGTGGCCTTCCCGCTGGCCACCGAGAGCCTGCTCGCCTGGACGATGGCCTTCAACCACACGCTGACCCGGGCCGCGCTGCGTGCCGCCTCCTCCGGCGGCTACGACGTCATCCACGCGCACGACTGGCTGGTCGCGCACGCCGCGATGACCCTGCGCGACCACCTGGACCTGCCGCTGGTCAGCACCATCCACGCCACCGAGGCGGGCCGGCACCAGGGCTGGCTGCCCGAGGAGATGAACCGCACCATCCACGGCGTCGAGCACTGGCTCAGCACCGAGTCGACCCGGGTGGTCGTCTGCTCCGGATACATGCGCGAGGAGGTCAGCGCCCTGTTCGGGGTGCCGACCGACCGCGTCGACGTGGTGCCCAACGGGGTGGAGCCGCACCGCTGGCGGGTGTCGGCGAGCGCGGTGGCGCAGGCTCGGGCCCGGTTCGCCGGGGACGGCCCGCTGGTCACCTTCGCCGGACGGCTGGTCTACGAGAAGGGCGTACAGCACCTGCTCGCCGGCCTGCCCAAGCTGCGCGAACGGCACCCCGGGCTGCGCGCGGTGATCGTCGGCGACGGGCCGTACCGTGGCGAGCTGGAGGCCGACGTGCACCGGCTCGGCCTGGGCGGCATGGTCAGCCTGCCCGGCTTCCTCGGCGGCACCGACCTGCCGGCGGTGATGGCCGCCTCGGACTGCTTCGCGGTGCCCAGCATCTACGAGCCGTTCGGCATGGTGGCGCTGGAGGGTGCCGCCGCCGGTGCCCCACTCGCGGTCGCCGAGACCGGCGGGCTTGCCGAGATCGTCGAGCCCGGCGTCACCGGCATGACGTTCCGGCCGCACGACCCGGACGCGCTGACCGACGCGGTGCACGCGGTGCTCTCCGACCAGGAGCGCGCCCGGGCGCTGGCCCGTCGCGCCCGTGCCATGGTGCACGAGCAGTACGGCTGGGCGGCCATCGCCAGCCGCACCGGCTCGGCGTACGCGGCGGCCATCGCCCAGGCCCCGAACGTCGCCGCCGAACGCGCCGCGCAGCTCATGGCGCACGGTCGGTCGCGCCCGGTGGTCCCGGAGGGCAACCTGCTGGCCGCCGCCGGCCTACGCTGACCCACACCCGCGCCGTCGCACGACACGGCCCTGGCTCCCGCCGCACGCGGGCGCCAGGGCCGTCACCGTCTCCGGCACCGTTCGGGTCGCGTGGCGGAAGTGCCGCGTGGCGGAAGTGCCGCGTGGCGGAAGTGCCGCGTGGCGGGAGTGCCGCGTGGGCACTGCCCGGGTGATGCGACCGCCGCAGATGCCGCCACCGACCGGGACGTGGCCAGCCCGGCGGTCGGTGGCGGCGGAAGAGGTACTCCTTCGCCGCGCCTGTCGAGCTGACGGCGAGAACGGATCGCCGACGCCGTGCAGGTCCGCTCGACCGGCTGGTGGACGAGGCCGACGGATGCTCGACCCCGGCCGCGAACGGAGGCCGCCCAGATGCTCGACCCAGGCCGCGAACGCACGGACGGGTCAGCTCGACAGGCGTCGAGGGTGGTCGACCACCGCGACGGCGAGCAGCCCCCAGTGCACCGACCTGGCGGCGACGCGCGGATGACAACTCCGACCAAGCCGGACCAAACGAGTGCGTGTCGGCCTGCGCCGGGTGGCGGCCAGACCCGTTCGGCCAGAGGTTTTTGTCGTTACGATCTTGTATCTGCACTGGTCACCGCTACTTAACATCCGACAGACTCGCAGGGATTCGGGGAAGGCCCCCGCCTACGCGAGGTCGAGGAGGGTGTGCGTGCGGGTGCTCCTGGTGGAAGACGACCTACGCGTGTCGGCGGGTCTCTCCGCCGCACTGCGGCGGCGGGGGCACGAGGTCGTGCAGGCGCTGACGGCCGCCGAGGCGGTCGAGGCGGAGCCGGTGGACCTCATCCTGCTCGACATGAACCTGCCGGACCGCGACGGCCTGGAGGTGTGCCGGCGGATCCGCCAGCACAACGAGGGGGTCGCCATCATCGCCGTGACGGCGCGCGCCGAGGAGCACGACCGGGTGGCCGGGCTGCGTGCCGGGGCGGACGACTACGTGGTCAAGCCCTTCTCGATGGTCGAGTTGCAGGCCCGGATCGAGGCGGTGATGCGGCGGACCACGCGGACCGCCCGGCCGGCGACGTTGGTGCAGGTGGGAACGCTGCGCATCGACGTGGACGCCCGGCGGGTCTGGGTGGCCGACCGGGAGGTCGGCCTGTCCCGCAAGGAGTTCGACCTGCTGCTGGCGCTGGCCCGGCAGGCGGGCACCGTGGTGCCCCGGGACCGGTTGCAGTTGGAGGTCTGGCAGACCACCTGGGCGACCCGGCACAACCTCGACGTCCACGTGGCCGCGCTGCGCGCCAAGCTCGACGACGCCGGACTGGTCGAAACCGTACGCGGTGTCGGTTATCGCCTCCGGGCCGGCTGAGCGTCGGCTCAGGTCCGGGAGCGCGCGAACCTCAAGGCATCCTCAAGAATCCCTGCTCGCAGCCCCGTCGTCGGCCGTCTGCGGGTGTGCTGTCGGTATCCAAGCCCTCCCTCCTGTTTGGAGAACCCCCCTTGAGATACAGACGGACAACGGCCGGTGTCTTCTCCACACTTCTCGTCGCGGTACTCGCGGCGACCGCCCAGCCCGTCCCGGCGTACGGGCAGCTGCCCGCCACGGCCCTGACGCAGGCGGAACCGAACCAGGTCCAGGGCCTGACGGTCGTCCAGAGCGACGGGTACGCCACGCTGGCCTGGACCCACGTCGACGGCGCCACCGACTACCAGATCGAGCGCACCGCTCTCGCGGAGGACGGGACCCCCTCCGCTAACGGTGTGATCGTCGGTGTCTGGCGGCCCAACCGTCAGATCAACAACTCCGAGCCCACCTTCGCCGACGCCGGCTTCGTGCCGGGCAACCGGTTCCAGTGGCGGGTACGCGCCCGCTTCGGCACCGAGGCGCAGCCGTACTCGGCGGCCGTCAGCGGCGCCACCAAGGCGCACTGGGGCGACCCGAACGTCCCCGGCCAGAACCTGCGTACGCAGTGGGAGAACACCCTCGGCGCGCAGTACACCAGCGACGTCAACGAGTACGCCTACACGGCGGCCATCGACGAGCTGAGCGAGCGGGTCCGCGTCGTGGAGCTCGGCCGCACCATCAACAACCGGCCGATCAACATGTTCGTCATCGGCTACCCCACCCCGCCGGCGACCCCGGAGGCCGTGGCCGCGACGAACCCGCTGCTGCTCAACTGCAACGTGCACGGCAACGAGCCGGGTGACCGCGAGGCCTGCTTCATCATGGCCCGCCAGCTGGCCTTCACCGACGACCCGGCCACCCTCGACCGGCTGTCGAAGACCACCATGCTGATCCTGCCGACGATCAACGGCGACGGTCGGGCCGCCAACAGCCGGGGCAACTCCACCGGCCAGGACCTGAACCGGGACTACTCGCTGATCCGCCAGCCGGAGACGCAGACCTTCGTGGAGATGATCCGCGACTACCGCCCGATCGCCAGCTACGACGGTCACGAGTACGGCAACGCCAACACCGGTGACCTGCCGATGCTGCCGCCGCGGCACGCCAACGTGGCGCAGGGGATCTTCGACGAGTCGCAGAACATGATCGAGGGTCACATGTACACCCAGGGCGCCAAGGACGGCTGGTGGGCCTGCCCGTACGGGTGCACCGGGGCCAGCGTCGGCCTGGGTGAGGAGACCATCCTCCGGAACACTCTGGGTCTGAAGAACGTGGTCAACTCCCTGCTGGAGCTGCGCAGCTCGGGCGGCCCGACCCGGCCGGACGAGACCAACACGGCCAACAACCGTCGCCGCAAGACCTACTCGGCGCTGTGGACGTTCAACCAGTTCCTGGCCTACCACCAGGCGAGCGCCAACAACCTCACCAGTGCCCGGGCCGAGGCGATCAAGTTCCAGTCGGCGAACACCGGCCGGATCGTCTTCCGCGGCTCCCGCCCGATCGAGGCGCACCCCGCCCCGCACCCGGGTGACACCCCGCCGCCGGTCGACGCCCCCACGCCGGCTCGGATCCTGGAGCAGGCGCCGTGCGCGTACAAGCTCACGGAGGCGCAGTACAACGGTGCCCGCACCGACGGTCCCGCCGGCCGGCAGACCACCGTGGCCCAGCGGCTCGCCGCGCACGGCTGGAAGGTGATCAAGGTCGCCGACGGGTACGTCGTGCCGCTGTCCCAGCCCGAGCGGGGTCTGGTGCCGCTGCTGCTCGACGAGCAGGCCGTGGAAGGCCTGGTCGTCGGCGAGCGGATCGCCGCCACCGTGACCGGCACCCGTAACGGTCCGCTGACCGTCTCCGGGGTGACCTGCGTGGCCGACGCCACCCTCCGTGGTCCGATCAAGGTCCAGCCGGGTGCCGCGCTGATCGTCAACGGCAGCTCGATCAACGGGCCGGTGGACGCCAGCGGTGCGGCCGGGTTCGTCCTGACCGCCAGCACGGTGCACGGACCGGTCAACGCCACCGGCGTCCGTGGCCCGGTGGTCCTGGTCGGCAACCGCACCAACGGCCCGGTCAACGTGGTCAACAACACCGGTGACGCTCCGCTGGTCGCCGGCAACACCGTGAACGGCCCGCTGTCCTGCTCCGGCAACACCGCCACGCCGGTCAGCCTGGAGGTCGTCAACTCGGTGAGCGGTCCGAAGTCCGGCCAGTGCACGCGCCTGTGACCTGCTGAACCTCGACCGACCGACGTACCGGCAGGCCGGATCCGCGCCCGGCCTGCCGGTACCCCCCTCTCACCTACGCACGTGGAGGCAACCGTGACCGACACCCTCAGGCCCTCGACGACGGACCTGCGACGGGCCCGACGGCGCGCGGTCCCGGTCGCCGGTGTGGCCCTGGCCGCGCTGCTCGCGGTCGCCGGCTGCACCGGCGGCGCGGATCGCGACGCCGACGCGGCGGACGCCGGGACGCCCGTCGCCGTCGCCGTGACCGGCCCGCTCTGCGAGCAACTGCCGGCGGGCACCGAACCCGGCAACCCGGGCTCGCTGGCCGGCCAGCCCGCCGACCAGGCCCTCCAGTGGATTCCCGTGCTGACCACCTTCGAGGCGGCGGTCCGGGCCACCGGTCTGGGCGGCGAACTGGCCGGCGTGACCGTGCTGGCCCCCACCGACGACGCCTTCTCGGCGAAGTTCTCCCGGACCAACCTCGACGAGCTGCTGCTGCACGACGTCGACGACCTGCGGGACCTGCTGCGCGAGCACGTGGTGACCGGGCCGATGTCGGCCTCCGAACTGGTCGCCGCCGGCACCGTGCGCACCCTCGCCGACACCGAACTCACCGTCACCGGACAGGGCGAGGCCGCCCGGTTCGGCGACGAGGCGCAGACCGTCTGTGCGGACTACCAGGCCGCCGGCACCCGGATCCATGTCATCAACCGGGTCCTCGGCTCGCTGCCCACCACGGCGGGCGAGGACGACGACGGCCACCCGGCGCACTGACCGTTCGCGCGCGTCGTGGATGTAAGCAAGGGTCCCTTCCTAACGCCTACGGCATAGGAAGGGACCCTTGCTAACCTCAGCGCTTCTCGAAGGGGAGGTAGTCCCGCTCGACAGAACCGGTGTAGACCTGCCGCGGTCGGCCGATCTTGGTCTCCGGGTCGTTGATCATCTCGCGCCACTGCGCGATCCAGCCCGGCAGCCGGCCCAGCGCGAACAGCACCGTGAACATCTTGGTCGGGAAGCCCATCGCCTTGTAGATGAGCCCGGTGTAGAAGTCCACGTTCGGGTAGAGCCGGCGGTCGACGAAGAAGTCGTCGGCGAGCGCGATCTCCTCCAACTGCATGGCGATGTCCAGCAGCGGGTCCGGCTTGGCCATCCGGCCGAGCACGTCCTGCGCCGCCTTCTTCACGATCGCGGCACGCGGGTCGTAGTTCTTGTAGACCCGGTGGCCGAAGCCCATCAGCTTGACGCCGTCCTGCTTGTCCTTGACCTTGCGGACGAAGGACTGCACGTCACCGCCCTCGGCCTGGATGCGCTCCAGCATCTCCAGCACCGCCTGGTTCGCGCCGCCGTGCAGCGGGCCGAACAGCGCGTTCACGCCGGCCGAGACCGAGGCGAAGAGGTTGGCGTTGCTGGAGCCGACCAGCCGCACGGTCGACGTGGAGCAGTTCTGCTCGTGGTCGGCGTGCAGGATGAACAGCATGTCCAGCACGCGGGCCATCACCGGGTCGACCTCGTACGGCTCCGCCGGCACGCCGAACGTCATCCGCAGGAAGTTCTCCACGTAGCCCAGCGAGTTGTCCGGGTACAGCAGCGGCTGCCCGATCGACTTCTTGTAGGCGTACGAGGCGATGGTGGGCACCTTCGCCATCAGCCGGACCGTGGACATCTCCACGTGCTCGGCGTCGAACGGGTCCAGACTGTCCTGGTAGAAGGTGGAGATGGCGCTGACGGCCGAGGAGAGTACGGCCATCGGGTGCGCGTCCCGGGGGAACCCGTCGAAGAACCGACGCATCTCCTCGTGCAGCAGCGAGTGCCGCCGGATGCGTTCGGTGAACTCGGTGAGCTGCTCGGTGGAAGGCAGCTCACCGTAGATCAGGAGGTACGAGACCTCCAGGAAGGAGCTCTTCTCGGCCAACTGCTCGATGGGGTAGCCACGGTAGCGCAGGATGCCCGCATCGCCGTCGATATAGGTGATCGCGGACGAACAGGCGGCGGTATTGACGAAACCGGGATCGTAGGTCGTCATCCCGGTTTCCTTCAGCAGCTTGCCCACGCCGACCCCGGCGGGGCCCTCGACCGCGGAATGTACCGGCATCGACAGCTGCCCGCCGGGGTGATCGAGCTTGACTTCCGTCATGTGGTTCCTCGCTTCGCCGGCAGATCTACGTTGAATTGCCTTCGCTTCTACCGTAATTGCGGTTGCGGCGACACCGCCTGCCGTGGTTCGGCGGTGAGGTATGCGTCACCCGATTCCCGACCACAGCGCTGGGAAACCCCGACGACGAGGACATACAGGCACGAAGAAAGCACGAAGAGTGTCGGTACGCGACGGGTGCGGAACTGTCCGAGCGCTCAGTCACGCACTCGGCGCGGGGCGACGGCCAGGTCGCGTGCGGGCGCGTCGGCGGCGTCGGCTGACTGCCGACCGGACAGCCCTCGCGACGTCACGTGACGGTCAGCCGACGCAGGTCGCCGGCGGCATCGACCAGGTACAGGTCGAGCCGGTTGGCGCCGGGACGGAACAGCTTGTCGTCGGCGAGCAGTGCGGCGAAACGGCGACCGCCCTGGTCTGGGGCCACCACCGGCACCACGGCCGCGACCACGCCGTTCACCGCCACCGCCAGCGAGGTGCCGTCGGCGACCTGGTCGGGCACCGTTCCCCAGACCATCGCCGGCAGCCGGCCGTCGTCCGGGTCGACGGCCCGGAAGGCGTCCTGCCCGCCGACGATCGCGGTGCCGCCGGGCGGCGCGTTGCCCACGGTGGTGCCGACCAGCGGGTGCGGTGCCGGCGACGGCAGCGCGGCGGGCACGCCGCCGCTGATCGGCATGGGCTGTGACGGCCGGTCGTAGAAGACCTTGCCCGGATCGGTACGCGGCGTCTGCCGGGCCGAGCGGCCGTCGACCCGCCACGGCAGCCGGATGGCCGCCTCGTCGGCGATGGTCGGCAGCAGGTCGACGTGTTCCCAGTTGCGGTCGTCCACCTGCCCGGCGCGCTGCCCCGGCGTCCGGACGAACGTCGGCACCCAGGCCACCTGATCGGGCGCGGCCCGGATGGCGTCCTCGCCCCGGCCCTGCACCCCCTCGGTGAAGCTGACGCCGTGGTCGGCGGTGACCACCACCAGCGCCCGGTCCCACAGCCCGCTGGCGCGCAGCGTACGGATCGTCTCGCCGATCAGCCGGTCGGTGTAGCCGAGCTGCGCCAGGTGCCGCTGCCGGGCCAGGTCCACCCACCCCCGCCCCTCGTTCGGGAAGTCCTCGGGCGCCTCGTAGCGGGCGCCGGACGGCAGGTACGCCCACGGGCTGTGCGGCATCAGCAGGTGCAGGAAGTGCAGCGTGGGCCGGGTCGACGGGGTGAGGCCGTTGAGGAAGCTGGTGAACCGGGCCGGCTGGTTGACGTTGAGGCTGTCCCAGCGGAACTTCGGGTCACTCGGCACCGGCTCGGCGGCGTCGATGCCCGCCTCCTCGGCGGTGCGTTCCCGGTACGAGTCCTCCGGGTCGATCCGGCTGTCGTGCGGGGCGGTGATCTGCCGGGCCAGCGCGCCGGTCTCCCGGACCAGCACCCCGATCCCCTGTTCCGGGGTGACCGGCTGCTCGCAGCGGCTGGGCGGGCAGAGCCGGGTGATGCTCTCCTCGGCCCGGATGTCGTACAACCCGGCGAAGGCGGTGAAGAGGTTGTCCGGGTAGTGCGAGTAGTGCGGGGCGTACGGCTGGGCCGGGTAGCGCCCGGTCAGCATGGCCGGCAGCGCGTACGGCGTCCAGCCGCTGACCCCGGTCGAGTTGCGGTACCAGGTGGACCCGGCGGCCAGCTCGGCGAAGTGCGGGAAGCGGGCCGCGTCGATGTTGCCCTCCGCGTCGAGCAGCGACACCAGCGGCAACTCGTCCAGCACCAGCATGACCACCGGCGGGTGTCGGTCCCCGGTGGCCGTACCGGCCGCGCCGCCGTCGCCCCGGGGCAGCACCACCGGCCCGGTCGGCGAGGCGAACACGAACAGCCCGACGAAGATCAGCGGCCCCACGGCGGCCACCCGTAGCACCCGCCCCGGCGTCCGCCACCGCCGGTGGACGAGCGCCGCCCCGACCCCGGCCACCGCCGCCACCAGCAGCAGCGGTACGCCCCGTAGCGGCGTGACGTGCCGACCCACCTGCACCGCCAGCGCGCCGACCAGCAGGCCGAGCAGCAGCGTGTGCGTCGCGGCCCGGGTGAGCCGGCCGGCCAGCCCGGACAGCAGGCCGAGCAACCCGAGCGCGACGGTGGGCACCACCGCGACGAGGGCGACCAGCAATAGGATCTCGCCCCGGTCGGCGCGGTGGAACAGGAAGAAGTCCGGACTGCGGCCGAGGACGTCCAGCAGCGGCTGGGTGACCGCCAGCCCGACCAGCGCGGTCACCTCCAGCACCCGGCCGCCCTCGGTCCGCCAGCCGCCCCAGCCCCACGACCACGTGCCCCGTACCCACCGGCGCTCCGCCTGCCCGGCCCCGACCCCGTCGGCGTCCGTCCCGTCCGCGCGGGTCATGTCGGCGCGGGTCGCGTCGGTGGGTCGGTCAGCCACCCAGGGCCACCCGGTAGAGGGTGCGGGTGCCCGAGGGCAGCTCCAGCCGGTCCTCGACGGTGCCGTGCGCGGCGAGCAGCGCCTCGAAGGCGTCCCGCCGGTAGTCGGGGAAGAGACCGTCGGGCTTGTTCGCCAGCAGCCGGGCGGCCATCGGGTCGTCGGGGTGGACGAACTCCACCACCAGCCGGCCGCCCCGGGCGGCGTACCCGGCCAGGCAGCCGACCACCTCGGGCAGCGGCACGTTGCGTCCGATGGCCAGGTGGTGCACCAGGGCCAGGGCGAGCACGGTGTCCGCCTCGGCGCGGGCGGCGAACGAGGCGCGCTCCACGCCGCGCCACCCGCCGCCGGGCGACGGGTCGGCGAGGTCCATCACCAACGGCAGGATGCGCCGTTCCCCCTCGTCGCGCAGCGTCCGGTAGAGCCGGTCGAGCACCGCCGGGTCCTGCTCGACAGCGACGACGTAGTCGGCGTGCCGGGCGGCGAGGCGGGCGTACCGGCCGTCGTTGGCGCCCAGGTCGAGCACCAGGCACGGCCGGGCGGCGCAGGTCAGCGCGGCGGTGACGAACCGTTCCTTGCCGGCCCGGTCGTCGCCGGAGTAGCCGCAGGTGCGCTGGTAGTCCACCCAGTGGGTGGCGGTGGGCCGGTGGTCGAGGCGGCGGACCAGCTTCTCGATGCCCCGCACGGTGGCCAGGGCCAGTTCCCGGGTGTAGCCGGCGGCGCGCAACTGGGCGCGGACGTCGGCGGTGCTGGTGTCGGCGCTGCGCCGCTGCACGCTGCCGTGCAGGTGCACATGGGTCGGTACACCCGGCAGCAGCCGCCGTACGCCCCGGAACAGCGGGACCATCTGCTCCGGCTCGATGCCGTCGATCCGGGCCCGCAGCCAGGGCCGGAAGTCCATCCCCAGGTGGGCGCCGAGCATCAGCGGATAGAGCAGCGTCTGGCAGAACTGCCGGTAGCCGGCCCACGGTTCGCCGTCGCGCAGCGGGGCGAAGGACCCGATGTCGATGAAGACCGGCTCCACGCCGCGCCACTGGAGGTTGTACGCCGAGCCGTCCTTGGTGGTGAAGCCGGCCGGCAGGGCCGCCCGGAGGATCTCCAGGTGCAGCAGGGCCGCGTCGCGCAGCATGGCGAAGGACCACTCGTACGGGTGGGAGACGAACGGGATGCGCTCGTGCCGCAGCACCGCCGCCCACGCCGGGTGTTCCGTGCCGGTCGGGTCCGCCGTGCCGACCGGCACGGCGGAGGGCGGCACCTGCGCGCCCGCCGGCAGCTCCTCGGTGCCGCAGACCTTGCCGGCGGCGAGCAGGGGCGGGAAGAAGGTGCTGCCCGCGAGCGCCCGCCAGTGCTGGGTCGCGGTCTCGTCCAGCGCCCGCAGCACGTCGTCACCGGCGTGGAAGACCCGGTTGGCCGGGTCGCGGAAGGAGCCGGGCTCGGACCGCAGCTCGACGCCGGACGAGGCCGGCCGGGTGGACCGGCCGAGGTCGGGGATCGCCATGCCGGCGGGTCAGTTCTGGTCGGTGGGCTGGCGGCGGAACCGGTCGACGAGTCTGCGCCAGTAGAGTTTGGCCGCCACCGCGACGCCGGCGACGCCGCCGACCACCGCCTGCACGATCAGGCTGCCGGATCCCGCGTCCAGGTAGGCCAGGTGCTCCACCGACCGCTCCTTCCCCTCGCCGTCCTCGTCGTTGATCCGGCACACAATTCACGTTTCGCACGTTTTGCCGGACTCCTGCCACCGTACGCGGATTGCCGCTGCCTGTCGGGCACAACCGAGTACTTCCCCGCGTTCGATTCCGCCCGCCCGCACCCGCGCCGCACCGCCCGCTCCCCCGCCAGCCGGCGTGGAGGTGAGCAGGGGTCCCCTGCTATGCACGAGGCGTTAGCAGGGGACCCCTGCTTACCTGCCGTCGGCGGCGAGGTGCGGGAGACGGACGGTGAAGACGGTCCGACCGGGGCGGGTGTCCAGGGTGACCGTCCCGTGGTGGGCCTCCACCACGGCGGCGACGATGGCCAGGCCGAGGCCGGTGCTGCCGTGGGCCCGGGAACGGGAGCTGTCCCCCCGGGCGAACCGCTCGAACACCTCGGGACGCAGCTCGGGCGGTACGCCCGGCCCGTCGTCGGCGACGCGGAGTTCGGCGACGCCGTCGGCCAGCCGCAGTCCGGTGGTGACGGTGCTGCCGGGCGGCGTGTGCACCCGCGCGTTGGCCAGCAGGTTCGCCAGCACCTGGTGCAGCCGGGCCGGGTCGCCGGACACCCGGACGACGGTGTCGGGCAGGTCGAGCTGCCAACGGTGTTCCGGGCCGGCCACGTGCGCGTCGCTGACCGCGTCCACGACCAGCGCGGTGAGGTCGACCGGTTCGACGGCCAGCGGTCGGCCCGAGTCGAGCCGGGCCAGCAGCAGCAGGTCGTCCACGAGCCGGGTCATCCGGGTGCTCTCCGACTCGACGCGGCGCAGCGCGTGGGCCACGTCGGGCGGGACCTGGTCGCGACCCCGGCGGGCCACCTCCGCGTACCCGCGGATCGCGGCCAGCGGGGTACGCAGCTCGTGGCTGGCGTCGGCGACGAACTGGCGTACCCGGGTCTCGCTGGCCTGCCGGGCGGCGAGCGCGGCGGCGACGTGCCCGAGCATCCGGTTGAGCGCGGACCCCACCTGACCGACCTCGGTGCGCGGGTCGGTGTCGGCGACCGGCACCCGTTCGGAGAGGGCCACCTCGCCCCGGTCCAGCGGCAGTTCGCTGACGTGGGCGGCGGTGGCGGCGACCCGACGCAGCGGACGCAGCGTGGCCCGCACGATCAGCGCCCCGGCGGTGCCGGCGACCAGCAGCCCGGCCGCGGTGACACCGGCCTGCGCGGCGACCATCCACCAGACGGTCTCCCGCACCCCGGACAGCGGCACCGCGAGCACCCGGACGGTCCCGGTGGCCGACGGGCGGGCCACCAGCCGGTAGCCGCCCCGGTCGCCCAGGTCGACGCTGCGGGGGCGACCGTCGGCGGGCACCCGGGCCAGCGCCGAGACCTCCTCGACCGGCACCTCCCGCTCCTGGCGGTCGACGAGCGTCCACGCCTCGGTGACCCGGCCGTCGACGATCCGCGCGCTGACCGTGCCGGACGGGAAGCCGCGCGGGACCCGCACGTCGCCGTTCCACGGCCCGCCGCCCGGCCCGGGCTCCCACGGCACGCCGGGACGGCCGCCGGGCATGGACTGCAACTGCTGGTCCACCCGGGAGATCAGGAACTGCCGCAGCGCCACCGTGGTCAGGCCGCCGATGGCCAGGCTGACCACGGCCAGCAGCGCGACCAGCGTGACCACCAGGCGGGTACGCAGCGACCAGCCGGCCAGCCAGCGCCGCAGCACCCTCACTCCGCCGGCTTGAGCAGGTACCCGGCGCCACGCAGCGTGTGGATCATCGGCGGACGACCGGCGTCGATCTTCTTGCGCAGGTACGAGATGTACAGCTCGACCACGTTGGCCTGGCCGCCGAAGTCGTAGTTCCACACCCGGTCGAGGATCTGCGCCTTGCTGAGCACCCGACGCGGGTTGCGCATCAGGTAGCGCAGCAGCTCGAACTCGGTGGCGGTGAGCGTGACCAACTGACCGTCCCGGCGTACCTCGTGGCTGTCCTCGTCCAGCGTGAGACCGCCGACGGTGAGGACCGAGTCGGGGCGGGCGGCGACCGCGAACCCGGAGCGACGCAGCAGCGCCCGCAGCCGGGCGATCACCTCCTCCAGGCTGAACGGCTTGGTCACGTAGTCGTCGCCGCCCACGGTCAGCCCGGCGATGCGCTCCTCGACCGCGTCGCGGGCGGTCAGGAACAGCACCGGCAGGGTGGCGCTCTCCGCGCGCAGCCGACGCAGCACCTGGAAGCCGTCGAGGTCGGGGAGCATCACGTCGAGCACCACCGCGTCCGGCTGGAACTGCCGGGCGGCGCGGACCGCCGCCGTCCCGTCCCCGGCGGTGCGGACCTGCCAGCCCTCGTATCGCAGCGCCATCGACAGCAGGTCGGTCAGCGTCGGTTCGTCGTCGACGACCAGCACGCGGACCGGTTCGCCGTCGGGCCGGCGCAGCTCGACGCGGCCCGGCCCGACCGCTCCCTCGCTCATCATGGTCCCCATCGTGAGCGGACGGACTGGGCTCCGCTTGTGCGGTTGCTGTGTGCCGGCTGTGTGGATCCCCCGCGTACGGGTTCGCTCACTCGCTCACGCCGACCGGGTCGGTCCGGACGAAGCGCATCGTCCAGTCCCCCGTGCCGTCGGGCCGCTGCCGCGCATAGAGATGGTCGGCGGCGGGGTCCGGTGCGGACTCCGGCCGGCGCAGCACCCACAGCCGGGGCGGCGCCCCGTCGGGGCCGGCCGGCAACGCCCGGACCAGGTCGTCGGCCGGGCCGCCAACGAAACGTACGGTCACCTCACTCATCGTGTGCTCCGCTCTCCGTTCGTCCGGTTCGTCGCCGTCCCGGCTCGCACGCTAACGCACCGGCCGCCGTCGGAGGCCGGTTTGCCCTGATCAACGACGGGGTACCGTGCCCGACGCCGCGCAGTCAGGTGGAGCACGGCAGGGCAACACGAGGGCGAGGAGCGGTCCATGCGGACGCTGGACGGGCGTTACCGGCTCGAACAGCGCATCGGCGTCGGTGGGATGTCCGAGGTGTGGCGGGCCCACGACACGGTGCTCGACCGGCCGGTCGCGGTGAAGCTGGTGTCGCCGGGTCAGCCGGACGGGGACGCCTCGGTCGAGCGGATCCGCGCCGAGGCCCGCTCGGCGGCCCGCCTGGTGCATCCCAACGTCGCCAGCGTGCACGACTTCGGCACCTGCGCCGGCCTGCCCGGGCGCGAGCAGCCGTACATCGTGATGGAGCTGGCCGAGGGGCTGACGCTCGCCGCGCACCTGCGCGCCGGGCCGCTGGACTGGCAGATCGCGGTCCGGGTCTGCGCCGAGGTCAGCGCGGCGCTGGCCGCCGCCCACGCGCACGGCATCGTGCACCGCGACGTCAAACCGGCGAACGTGATGCTCACCCCGTCCGGGGTGAAGGTGCTCGACTTCGGCATCGCCACTCCGACCGGCACCGCCGACCCCACCCCCGACGGCGTGGTGGTGGGTACGCCCGCGTACCTCGCCCCTGAGCAACTGCGCCGGGCGCCGGCCACCCCGGCCGCCGACATGTACGCCCTCGGTGTGCTGCTCTACTGCTGCCTGGCCGGGCGGCTGCCGTACTCGGCGGACAGCGTCACCCAGTTGCTCGGGCCGCACGGGCGGCAGCCCCCGCGCCCGCTGCCCGAGGTGCCGGGCCTGCCCGCCGAGGTGGCCGACCTGTGCCGGCGCTGCCTCGCCGACGATCCCGACCGGCGGCCGACCAGCCTGGTCACCGCCCTGCTGCTGGCCGAGGCGGTGGACGCCCGGGTGTACGTGCCGATGCACCAGCCCCTGCTGCCCCGTCAGCGCCCGCCGGTGAGCCCGTGGACGGAACGGGCGGCGGCCGAGGTCACCGAGGCCGCACCGCGCGTGCAGTGGAGCCGGCATCCCCGGTGAGTTTCACCCGATCGGGGTCGGGTAGCCGGGCGGGGAGCGACGGGAGGAACGCGATGAGTTCCTGGCTGAACGAGGTTGCCACGGCCACCGCCGAGGGCGGCCACATCCACACCGACGACGAGGCGCTCTCCACCGGCCTCGCCTCTCCGTTGGCGGCGCACTGCAGCGGGCTCACCCCGTCGCAGCTGCTCGCCGCCGCCTTCGCCTCCTGCCTGCACCACGCGGCGGTCGAGGCGGCCGGGGGAATCACCGACGAGGCGCACACCGTGCAGGTACGCGCGGAGGCCAGCCTCGGACGCGACGACGACGGCCGGTACCGGGCCGATGTGCACGCCTCGATCTCGTCGGTGGGCCTGACCCGCCAGCAGCTCACCGAGCTGGTGGAGCAGGCCGACCGGCTGTGGCCGTTCTCCAGCGCCGACGGCGGCCGGCACCGGCTGACGGTCACTCCGGCGGAGAACGGCCGGCACTGACCCGCCTGAACGCCGCCACCGAACCTGCCGATCATGGAGTCGTGGCAGCCGACTCGCGGATCATGGGTGTCATGCCCCCGCCACAGGTCCATGATCGACGGGCGTCCGGGTTCCGAACCTGAGGCGGGAGGGACGGGTGTGGCGGGTGGGGACCGGGGGGCCGACCGGCCGGGCCGGTGACGGCCCGGTGGATCGATGCGACCGTCCACCGTTCGGACGAGGGGCAGCCGTCGACGGATCGACGGCGACGAGATCCCTACTTCGTCCGGTTCGCCCCGGCAAATCCGGCATGGCGGGAACGACGGATAGCCGAAGTGCATCCGCTATCCGGTGAACCGTGCAGTATCGACCGGTCGACAACCACAGATTGTGACGCATGCCACCAAGCGGGCCGGTGGCATCGGGCCGAAGGCTTTCTAGCCTCGGCGGGTGCATCCCGACGACCCCATCGACCAGAAGCTGAACCCCGAGCCACCGGCAAGCCATACGGCCGACGGAGCATCGTCCGAACGGGCGATAGGGCGACACCGACGCGTGGTGACCTCACGTCGTGGCGTCCGCGCCCTGCTGGCCTCCACCCCGGTCCGGGTGGCCCTCGCCACCGGCGTGACCTGCTGCCTCGGCGCGGCGGCGGTGGCGACGGCGAACCGGGACGACGACGAGACCCCCCGGGCCCAGGTCGCCGAGTCGGTGGCCGACCGCGCCCTGGCCGCCGAGGACGACCCCGCCTCCCGCTCCTTCGACCGCAGTCCATCTCCCACGCCGGCCAGCCCGAGCCCCAGCGCGTCGCCGACCGCCTCGCCGACGCCGAAGAAGACGACCTCCCCGAAGCCGAAGAAGACGACCCCGGCCCCGCCGGCCCGCCCCAAGCCGGTCGCCGGGCTGACCCAGGCGCAGATGGACAACGCCAAGGTGATCGTGGAGGTCGGCGAGGACCTCCAGATCCCGCGCCAGGGCCTCGTCGTCGCCGTCGCCACCGCCATGCAGGAGAGCACGCTGCTCAACTACGCCAGCGGTGTGCTGCCCGAGTCGCAGAACTACCCACACCAGGCCATCGGCTGGGACCACGACTCGGTCGGGCTCTTCCAGCAGCGACCCAGCAGCGGCTGGGGCAGCGTCCGCGACCTGATGCGGCCCGCGTACGCCTCGCGCGCCTTCTACGAGGCGCTGCTGAAGGTGCCGGGCTGGCAGCAGATGAGCCTGACCCTGGCTGCCCAGGCCGTGCAGATCTCCGCCTACCCGTACGCGTACGCGCAGCACGAGGAGCGGGCCGCCACCATCGTGGCGGCGCTGACCTGACCCGCCGTCGCCGGTCCGGCCCGTTCTCGCGTCTGCGCGGGCGACAGCCGGACCGGCGGGGCCGGACCGACCGCGACGGCGGTCTCAGGCGCGCTTGGGCAGCACCACGACCCGGCCGAAGAACTCGTCGATGCGGTGCACGACGTCGTTGAAGTCGTCCAGGTCGATCGGCTTGGTGACGTACGCGTTGGCCTGCAACGTGTAGCTGCTGATGATGTCGGTGTCCGCGTTCGACGTGGTCAGCACGACGATCGGAATGGTCCGCAGGTCCTCGTCGTTCTTGACCTCGCCCAGCACCTGACGCCCGTCCATGCGGGGCATGTTCAGGTCGAGCAGGATCACGTCCGGCCGGTGAGCCCCGGCGTGCCGCCCCTCGCGGCGCAGGAACTCCATCGCCTCCTGGCCGTCGCTGACCACGTCGATGACCTTGTCGACGGTCGAGGTGGCCAACGCCTCCTCGATCATGAGCACGTCACCCGGGTCGTCGTCGACGACGAGGATGTGTACCGGGTCAAGGGTGCGTGCGCCCATCGTTGCCTGCCCTCAGGTCGTCGAGGGCGGAGCCTCTCGGCCCCGCGCTGGCGGGAAATCTAGCCGATCCCCGGGCGGTCCGTGGCCGCCGGGTCGACGGCGTCAGCACCGTACCCCAGCACCTCGGCGAGACCCGTCACCTTGAGCACCCGCTCCACCCGGCCGGTCGCGCCGGTGACGCGCAACCAGCCGCCCTCGGCCGCCGCCCGGTTGTCCCCCCGGACGAAGACCGAAATGCCGGTGGAGTCGCAGAACGTGAGGTCCGTCAGGTCGACCAGCAACCGGCGTTCCCCCGAGTCGGCCAGCCGGTCGATGACGGCGTTGAGTTCCCCGGCGGTACTCATGTCGAGTTCGCCGGTGAGCCGGAGGCAGGTCGGCCCGCCACCGAGGCGCTCGGCGTACGTGACGGTGAACGTCACGGTGATCCCTCCCGCCGTACAGAGCCGGATGCTTGCAGTGGCGCAAGTATAGTGCCAGCCTGACGGCCGGCCGGATCTTACGCCCCGGCGGGTGCCGAGCGGGCGCAGCGCGCCGCGACCACCGAGCGTCCCGACCGGAGGTATCCGGCGGCACGGGGGAAGTCCTGCAGAACGCGGGCGTAGTGGCTCAGGACGACGTCCACCGCGACCTCCGGCACGCCGCGACTGTCCAGGACGGCCACCAGCCAGTCGACGAACTCGGTGAACAGCGTGTCGTCGTCGACATAGAGCGCGGCGGCCAGGAAGTCCAGGATGTGGCCGAGGTCGCTGACCGTCGAGTCGAGCTGCGCCGGGCTGTAGTCCCGGGCGGCCGGATGCCGCTGCGCCAGGTCGACCAACGCGCTGTCGATCAGTTCGCCGCGCCGGGCGACCAAAGCGGCGTACTCGTCGTCGGCGAGGTGCGCCAGGCTGGCGGCCGGCGGCCCGGCCCGCAGCGTGCGCTCGTCGGCGAGCAGACGGGCCGCGGTCGGACCGTCGGGCGCCCACAGCACGCCCAGACGCCGCGCCCAGCGGCCGTCCACGCCGAAGCCCCGCCCGCCGACCACCACCGGCACGTCCGCCCGCTGGCAGGCCTGGACCATGCGATGCGCGTGCGGCAACCGCATCGGCAGCGCGCACGCCAGCGCGACCGCGTCCGCGTCGTGCCGGTGCAGGTACGACACCAGGTGCGCGGCCGGCACGCTGGCCCCCAGGAAGGTCACCTGCCAGCCGCGCAGCCGCAGCATCTCGGCGACCAGCCGGGCCGGCAGCGCGTGCCACTCGCCGTCCATGCAGGCCACCACGATCCGGCCCCGGGTCGGCCGCACCTGGCAGTACGCGGCGACCGCCGCCACCACCCGCTCGCTGATGTGGGTGGCGGCGTGTTCCTGGGCCACGCTCCACTCGTTGCGGGCCCACCGCTCCCCCACCTCGGCCTGAGCCGGGGCGACCAGGTCGAGCAGCACCCGTTCGGCCGCCACCCCACCGTCGAGCAGGCCCCGGGCCACCTCGATGGCGGCCGGCTCGTCGGCCTCGGCGAGGCAGTGCAGATACTCCTCGTACGCGGTGGCGTCGAGGACACCCCTGGTCGCGGTGGTCACGACCCGTTCGTCCCGTCCCCGGGCGGGGCGGGCACCGCGTGCAGGTGCCGGTGCGAGCGCGGGCCGGTGCCGGTGGCGCGCAGCGCGAGCACCGCGATGTCGTCGTGGTCGCGGTGGGCCAGCCAGTCGCCGGTGACCTGCTCGATCCGCTCGGCCAGGGCGGGTGCGGGCATCCGCTGGCAGCCGGTGACCGCCTGCACCAGGCGGTCCGTGCCGAGCTGCTCGTCGCCCCGCCGCCCGCCGCGCGCCTCGGTCACCCCGTCGCTGTAGAGCAGGCACGTCTCACCGGGGGCCAGTCGGACGGTGACCTGACCGACGCGCGGGTCCGGCACGACGCCGATGAGCATTCCGCGCAGCGGCAACTGCTCGACCTCGCCGGAGGCGCGCAGCACCAGCGGCGGCAGGTGCCCACCGCCGGCCAGGGTCAGCGACAGTCCGCCGTCGCGGTGCGGCCGGACCACACCCAGCACCAGCGTGGCGAACCGGCCCTGCCCGTGGGCCAGGGTGGTCTCCAGCAACGCGTCGTTGAGCAACTGCAACAGCCGGGCGGGCTGCTGCTCGACCCGGTGCAGCGCGTGCAGGCACTGTCGGAGCTGGCCGGTGAAGACGGCCGCCTCCACGCCCTTGCCGGAGACGTCGCCGAGAAAGAACACCGAGCCGCCGTCGGGCAGCCGGTGCGAGCCGTAGAAGTCGCCGCCGATGCGCAGCCCCGCCTGGGCCGGACGGTACGCCGTACCCCACTGCACGCCCGGCGCCTCCGCCGGTGCCACCGGGAGCAGGCTGGACTGCAGGGTGTCGGCCACCTCCGCCTGCTCGCGATAGAGCAGTGCGGTGGTCAGCGCGGCACCGGCGCGGGCGGCGAACGCGCGGATCAGGTCGACGTCCTCCTCGGCGTACCAGTCGGTGGCCGCGCGGGCCACCAACAGCACACCTGCGGGCGCGTTCCGGCCGGGCAGCTGCACCAGCCGGGCACAGACGTCGGCAGCGGACATCCCGGGCAGCCAGCCCGCCTCGACGGCCTGCTCGACGAGCCAGTCGACGGTGTGCGGCTGGACGCCCTGGAGGCTGTCGGCGACCGCCGGCGGCAGCTCGGTGGCAGAGAGCACGCCCCGGTCCACCACCGGCGCCTCGTCGTCGGCGCGGCTGGCCCGCCACCAGCGGGCCCGGCCGGAACGCGGCGCCATGACCAGCACCGCCACCTCCGCGAGGGTGGGTACGGCGAGCCGGACCACGGCCGCGGCGGCCCGGTCCGGATGCAGCGGGTTGCCCAGCTTCTCGCCGACCACGGCCAGGAAGGCGGATCTGGCCCGCTCGGCCGAGAGCGCGTCGGCGCGTGCGGCGCTCTCGCTGACGTCCTCCACGTACCAGCAGCTCCGACCGGCCGTCAGCGGCACCCGTCGGGCCCGGAGTCGGCGGCCGTGGTGGACGAATTCGGTCAGGTCGGTACGCAGGCCGTCGACCGTGCCGAGCGTGCCGCCGACGGTGATCTCCGGCAGCAGGCGCTCGGCGACCGGGCTCACGTGCCACACGGTGTCGTCGGGACCGCACACCACGAGTCCCTCACGGAGGTGCTCGACCACCTCGGGCCAGTCTGCTGCGGCGTGGGAGCGCTCCAGGGCGGAGAGACCGGCGGGCCGGGGCGCATCTGGACGCCATGCCGAGACCCGGGCGACACGCGGCGGGGTAAACCGTCCGTCGCCGGGCTCGAGATCCCTGACGTCGGCACCCGTCACCAGCTCGGCCCTAACTCCTTGTCGATTCCGCACCCGCGTTGCGCGGGGTGCACGGTCGCGTTCCTTCCACCTACCCTACGCTGCTCCCGCCGCACCGCCACCCGGCAGCGATGCCGGGCGGCCGGGCCTTTCGGAAGCAGGTCCGGGCACGCGTCCGCGCCGGTCGCGCCCGGGAGGCGGGGCAGCTCAGGGATTGTTACGATCCGGAACGCCCCTGCCACCCACCCCTGCGGAAGGCTGATCGTTGCTGTCACACGGTCGGAGACCCGAGTCGACGCCACTGAGCATGTCGGTCGACCGGGCCGATCCCCGGGCACCCGTGATCCGGGTCGGCGGCGACCTGGCCTACACCACGGCGACCCCGCTGCGGGTGGAGATCGACCGGCTGCTGGGCACCGATCCCGCCACGCTCGTGCTCGATTTCGCCGACCTGCAGTTCATCGACAGCACCGGGCTCAGCGTCATCGTGCACGCCTGGCGCGAGGGGCAGCAGCACGGCAGCACGGTGCAGCTGTGCGCGGTGCCGCGTTTCCTGGAGACCATCCTCGACATGACCGGTGTCACCGGACTGCTCGCCCGTGCGGGCGGCGGCGGCGAACCGGCGACCGGACCGGAGGACCAGCCGACCGTCACCGCGTGAAAAGACAGTCTCCGGGGAAAACGCGGACCCCGCGACTTGCGTCAGGCGCACGGGCTGGGAGCATGGAGTCATGTCCTCCTCGCTGTTGGCCATCGAGGTCAGCCGTCTCGACGCCGGGCGCGCCGAGCTGCGGCTGACCGGTGACCTGGACTTCGACAGCGCACCCGACCTGATCGCCGCCGTCACGGAGCTGCACCGTTCCGGCTATCAGCAACTCGTCATCGACCTCGCCGGGGTCGGCCTCTGCGACTCCTCCGGGTTGAGCGCCTTCGTGGTGGCCCACCGCCGAGGGTCCGACCCGATCCGACTGGTCAACGTCAATCCGTCCCTGCGTCAACTGCTGGACCGCACCGGCCTGGCCGAGCTGCTGCAACTGCCACCGGCCGTGGACGGCGACGGCATCACCGCCGTCGGCTGAACGCGCGAGACGCGGCCCGGCAGGGGTGGTCCCCGACCCTGGGACCAGGGGCCGGGGACCGGAGGATGGCTCAGGGCGTCGGCACCGCACGGGTGCCCATGCGCTGCGGCTCGGCGATGCTCTCCGCGTCGTCGGGAGGTCCGGCCTCCGGCGGTTGGAACAGATAACGGACGAACTCCCCGTCCGTGCCGTCGTCTTCCGCGCCGGGCCACTGGCCGGCACAGTCGACACCGATCACCTCCCGGCCGGTGCCGTCGGACTCCTCCAGCAACGCCCACAGCGTCACCGGGTAACACCGGGTGCTCTCGGCGGTCAGACGCCATCGCGCGTACCAGCCCGGTCGGGCGGGGACGATCTCGACAATCTGCTTCATCGGACCTTCCCTTCCGCGTGCCTCGGAAGTTCGTGCCTCACACCGGGTTCTCCGGCCACCCCGATCATCCGGCCGACGCGGGTGAGCGCCCCTCACCCGGGCCGGATGAAGCCCTCCGGCGCGGCCCGGGCGATCGTCTCGCCGTCCCGTGGCGGTCGTTTCCTGCTCGGTGGCAACGGGAACGCGACACGGTGAGGCCCGACGAGAACCGACGGAAGCGAGGTGTCACCGTGCGCAAGCAGATGGAGGGCGACAACCAGCGCCGCCGTGCTCTGGCCCGGCAGGCCCGCGAGCGCGGCATGCAGGCCGCCGACACCGGCGCGAGCCTGAGCGCCTCCAAGCAGCCCACGCACCTGAAGCAGGCCAAGCGCGCCGGTCCGCCGCCGGCCGGAAAGAGCCGCAAACCGGACACGACGCGAGGTGGACCCACACCTCCGCCGGCCGGCGTCGCCGCGAACCCTCGGCCCCGACCCGAGCCGGGCACGAACGCCCCAGGGATCACCAGCATGGGATACCGGGAACTCGTCGACGACGTCGTACGGCGATCCGGGGTCGACTTCCGTACCGCCAAGGTCGGAGTCGAGTCGACCGTGCTCGTGCTGGCCGCGGCCTTGGAGGCCGGCGAGCGCCAGCGACTGCTGCGGGCGGTACCGGCCGGGCTGCACGACGTCGTGCCCGTCGACGGCGTGCGACGTCACCAGGACCTGCCCGGGTTCCTGTCCGAGGTGGGTCGGATCAGCGGCCGTACCCCGGAACAGGCCCGCTACCAGGCCGAGGCCACGCTGGCGGCGCTCGCCGAGCAGGATCGCGACCTGGTCGACTCGCTGGACGTACCGGACGGGTTGCGCGATCTGCTGGCTCCGCCGACAGCCGGCTGATCCCCGCCGCCGGGCGGGCGTCCCCGCCCGGCGGCCGGTCAGCGGGCGTGGCTCGGCAGCTCGGGCGACTCGCTCTCCAGCGGCACCGCGTCGGCGGGGATCAGACCCAACTGCGCCGCCGAGCGGGGCAACGCGGCGTCGAGCAGCCAGTCGGCGCTGACCCGGGCCCGGTTGCCCGGCATCGCCAACAGGTGGTACCCCCGGGTCACCGCCTTCGCCGGCAGACCCGACAACGGCACCTTGAGCGGGTTCGCCGCCGCCTGCTTGCCACCGAGGTCGACCACCCAGCCGAGGTCGTGGTGCTTGTACGGCCGACGCCGCCCCTGCCCGTAGGAGGCGGCGATGTTGTGTGCGGCGAGCTTGCCCTGCCGCTGGGCGTGCTGGGCGGTCATCGTGCAGATCTCGCCGGGCCGGGTCAGGTCGGGCACGGCGGCGGCGTCGCCGCAGGCGTACACCTCGGGGAAGCCGGGCACGTTGAGGTACTCGTCGACGACCAGCCGTCCTTTCTCCGTCCGCAGGCCCAGTTGCGCCACGAACGGGTCGGGGCGTACGCCGACGCACCAGATCAGGGAGCAGGTCGGCACGTACTCCCCGTCGGTGAGGGTGACCCCGTCGGCGGTGGCGACCGCCACCGAGGTGCCCATCCGCACGTCGACCCCGCGTCGGCGCAGCACCCGGTCGGCGGTACGCGACATCCGCCGGTCCAGCTCGGGCAGCACCCGGGGCGCGACGTCCAGCAGCATCCACTTCGGGCGGATCGGCAACCGGGGACGCTGGGCGGTCAACTCGTCGGTGAAGAGCTGCCCGTGCGCGGCCACCTCGGTCCCGGTGTAGCCGGCGCCCACCACCACGAACGTGGCCCGCGCCTGCTGCTCGGCCGGATCCTCGGCCTGCTCGGCCAACTCGATCTGGCGGACCACGTGGTCGTGCAGGTAGAGCGCCTCCGGCAGACCCCGGAAACCGTGCGCGTACTCGGTCACCCCGGGGATGGGCAGCAGCTTGTTGACGCTGCCGACGGCGAGGATCAGCCGGTCGTATGCCAGCCGGTTGCGCTCCCCCTCGGGCTGGGTGAATCCGACCCAGCGGTTCTGCAGGTCGACGTGGTCGGCCTCGCCGATGACCACCCGGACCCCGTTCAGCGTGCCGGTCAGCGGCACCGCGATCCGACCCGGCTCCACCACACCGGCGGCCACCTCGGGCAGCAGCGGCAGATAGAGGAAGTAGTCGGTCGAGTTCAGCAGGACGATCTCGGCCCGGTCGCGGGCCAGCCGGCTCAACGTCTTCGCCGCGTGGTACCCGGCGAAACCGGCCCCCACGATCACCACACGAGGCTTCGTCATTCCGGGCCCGTTCCCACCCCGCGGGCCGACAAACGTCGCCCCGGCGACCTACCGACCCACGGGTCGGTCCGGCGGCATCGGGAACCGGAGGAAGGTGGCGCCCCGCAGGTCCAGCCAGGCCCGGTCCGGCGCGCGGACCAGCCGCAGCATCACGTCCGCGCAGGCCGGACAGCGGGCCACCAGCCCCGGCGCGTGCGAGTAGACCCGCAGTCCGGCCATCGGGCCGGCCGTGCCGCAGTGGGCGCAGCGGCCGGTGGCCGTGCTCAGGTCCACCGCGAACACCTCCCCCAGCGGGCCGTCGAGCATGTTCCCGTCCACGTACGGCAGCGCGGTCATCCGCGGCTCCTCTCAGCCGGTCGGGCCGAAACGTTCGGTGCGTACCCGTCGGGCCGGGTGACCCAGGCCGACGAGCAGGTCGGAGACGGTCTCCACGAAACCGGTCGGTCCGCAGACGTAGACCAGCGGCGTCAGCTCCGGCGGCCAACCGTGCGTGTTGACGTCGGCGAGGCCGAGCCGGTGCGGTTCGCCCGTCCAGCCGTCCGGCGCCTCGCGGGTGTAGACGTACGCGACGTCCAGGCCGGCGTCGTCGCGTACCCGCCGCCGCAGCTCGTCGGCGTAGAACACGTCGGTCGGGGTGCGGACGGAGTAGATCAGCCGGAACGGGGTGCGGCTGCCGGCGGCCCGACGGGCGCGGATCATCGCCATCAGGGGTACCAGCCCCGAGCCACCGGCGACCAGCAGCACCGGGTCGGTCTGCGTCGGCCGCCAGACGAACCAGCCGCCGATCGGGCCGCGCACCTCGATCGGGTCACCCTCGCGGTAGCCGTCGACCAGGAACGGCGACACCTCGCCGTCGGGCACCCGCTGGACGGTCACCTCGATCCGGTCGCCGTCGGCCGGCGCGGCCAGCGAGTACGACCGGGCGGCCTGGTATCCGTCGGATGCGGTGAGCCGCAGGTCCACGTGCTGCCCGGGTACGTGGGCGGGCCAGCCCGGCACCTGGAGCACCAGCGTGTGCGCGGTGGGCGTCTCGACCCGGCGGTGCACCAGCCGGGCCGGCTGCCACCGCATCCGCCCGCTCAATCGCCCTGGTACCGCTGCTCACGCCACGGATCCCCGTAGTCGTGATAGCCGGCGGTCTCCCAGAAACCGGGGGTGTCCTCCAGGCCCAGCCGGATGCCGCGCACCCACTTGGCGGACTTCCAGAAGTACAGGTGCGGCACCAGCAGCCGGGCCGGCCCGCCGTGCTCGGCGGGCAGCTCCGCGTCGTCGTAGGTGTGCACCAGCCAGGCCCGACCGTCCGTCAGGTCCTCCAGCGGCAGGTTGGTGCTATAGCCGCCGTAGGAGTGGGCGAGGGCGTAGTCCGCTGCGGTGTCCACCCCGTCCAGCAGGGTGTCCAGCGAGACGCCCTGCCAGGTGGTGCCGAGCTTCGACCAGCGGGTGACGCAGTGGATGTCGACCGTCGGGGTCTCCTGCGGCAGCGCCATCATCTCGGCCCAGGACCAGCGGTATTCCGTGCCGGTCTCGGTGGTGATGACGAACTCCCAGCTCTCGCGCGGCACCTTCGGTGTGGGGCCGGCGGAGAGCACGGGGAAGTCGGGTGTCAGGTACTGACCGGGTGGCAGGTCCGGTGCGTCGGCGCGTGGCCGACCCTGGAAGCCGG
The DNA here is from genome assembly GCF_055559695.1 of Micromonospora sp. NPDC023869. NCBI lineage: Bacteria > Bacillati > Actinomycetota > Actinomycetes > Micromonosporales > Micromonosporaceae > Micromonospora > Micromonospora sp. NPDC023869. The sequence goes on along the minus strand of NZ_JBVHKD010000016.1, from coordinate 52,905 downwards.
GCGTGACGATACCCACCGCACAGTCGTACCACGCCCGGCCCCGCCGCGGGGCCGGTCACTTCCGTTCGGTGACGACCTCCTTGGAGCCCGGCACCACGTTGCGGGTGGCGCGCAGGCTGGTGATCGTCACGACCGTCAGCACACCGATGATGACCAGCAGGGACGCCACGGTCGGGATCTCCGGCACGCCCTCCCAGATGCCGTGCGCCCAGTGCAGGCCGAGCTTGACGCCGATGAACGCCAGGATGATCGCCAGGCCGTAGGTGAGGTGGACCAGGCGGCTGAGTGCGGCGTGCAGCACGAAGTAGAGCGCCCGCAGGCCCAGCAGCGCGAAGGCGTTGGTGGCGAAGACCAGGTACGGGTCCTCGGTGATGCCGTAGACCGCCGGCACCGAGTCCACCGCGAAGACCACGTCGGTGGCGAAGACGGCCACCACCACCAGCGCCAGCGGAGTGAGAGCGCGGCGGCCGTCGACCCGCACGGTCATCTTGGTGCCGTGGTACTCCTGCACCACCGGCATGAACCGGCGCAGCAGCCGTACCGAGCGCATGTTGCCGATGTCGACCGACTGCTCGTGCCCGGTGAACGCGTCGCGCAGCAGCTTCGCGGCGGTGAACAACAGGATCAACGCGAAGATCAGGAACGCGAAGTCCAGCGTCTGCAACGCCGCCGCACCCAACGCGATGAAGATGCCTCGCAGCACCAACGCCCCGGTGATACCGAAGAGCAGCACCCGCTGCGCCAACTCGGTCGGCACCGCGAACGCCGCCAGCAGCAACATGAACACGAACAGGTTGTCCACCGACAGCGACTTCTCGACCAGGTAACCGGTCAGGTACTCGAAGCCCCGTTCCGAGCCGAACTCGGACCACACCCAGGCACCGAAGGCCAGCGGCAGCGCGATGTAGAAGGTCGACCAGCCCAGTGCCTCCCGCAGGGACACCTCGTGGGGTTTGCGCGTCACCACGAAGTCGAGCACCAGCAGGGCCAGCACGCCCGCGATCGTCACCGCCCAGAGGGTGGGTGTACCCACCGACTGCAAACCGGCAGCAGCGTAGGACAATTCGGACATGGGGCCTCCTCGAACACCGTGTCATGTTCGAGGTCTCCTTCACCCACGTTTCGGTGGGCAACCACCCGAGGCACACCCGGGGTGCGCCGTACTGACCGGTATGGTTCGTGGGAAGTACTCCCCTCGTACCGCCAAGATTAGGACAGCCCGATCCGACCCGCCAGACGGGGGCACCTATCGGCGTCGACCTCATCCGACCAGGTCGGAACGCGCAGTGACGATGCCGGTACCGGACTCGGACACGAGCGCCTATCGTGATGACGGTGACCGCAGAGCAGGCGGCCGGCCCGCTGACCGGAGTACGCGTGGTCGAGTTGGCCGGGATCGGGCCCGGCCCCTTCGCCGCGATGATGCTTGCCGACCTCGGCGCGGACGTGGTCCGGGTGGACCGGGCCACCGACGTGGACCCCTCGGCCTTCGGCACCGCCCATCCCGACCTGCTCAACCGGGGACGACGCTCCGTCGGCGTGGACCTCAAGTCCGCCGGTGGACGCGAGGTGGTGCTGGCCCTGGTCGACGGCGCGGACGCGCTGATCGAGGGATTCCGGCCCGGGGTGACCGAGCGTCTCGGTCTCGGTCCGGCCGACTGCCACGCGGTCAACCCGAAGCTGGTGTACGGCCGGATGACCGGCTGGGGACAGGACGGACCGAGCGCCCCGTACGCCGGGCACGACATCGACTACCTCGCGTTGACCGGCGCGCTGCACGGCATCGGACGGGCCGACGATCGGCCGGTGCCCCCGCTCAACCTGCTCGGCGACTTCGGCGGCGGCGGGATGATGCTGGCCGTGGGCCTGGTCTCCGCGCTCTACGCGGTACGCGGCGGCGCCACCGGCCAGGTGATCGACGCGGCCATCGTGGACGGGGTGGCGGTGCTCGGCACGCAGATCCACGCGTTGCGCGGGCTCGGCCTCTGGCAGGACCCGCGCGGAGTGAACCTGCTCGACGGTGGCGCGCCGTTCTACGACACCTACGAGTGCGCGGACGGGCGGCATGTCGCGGTCGGCGCGTTGGAGCCGCGCTTCTACGAGGAACTGGTCCGCCGCACCGGGTTCCCGCTGCCGGGCGACGAGGCACCGGACCGGACCGACCCGGCGAACTGGCCGGCGTTGCGCGACGCCTGGGCGCGGCTGTTCCGGACGCGTACCCGGGACGAGTGGGCGGCCCTGCTCACCGCCTCCGACGCCTGCGTGGCCCCGGTGCTGGACTGGGCCGAGGCGGCGGAGCATCCGCACCTGGTCGCGCGGGACACGTTCGTGGTCCGGGACGGGGTGGTGCAACCGGCCCCGGCACCCCGCTTCTCCGGCACCCCCACCTCGGTACGCCGCCCGCCGCCCTGGCCGGGCGAGCACACCGACGAGGTCCTCGCCGAGGTCGGCTACGCCCCGGAGCGGGTGGCCGCGCTGCGGGCCGACGGCGCGGTGGGCTGAGTCACCGGCGTCGCAGTGTCGCGCCGGGGGCCAGCGCGGGTTCGACCATGTCGCGGTAGTCGCGGGGCAGTTGGACCATCAGCGTGTCGAACTCGCCGGCCAGCGCCTCGCGCAGCGCGGTGAAGACCGCGCGGACCCCGCCTCGGGCCGCCGACGTCTGCACCCCGAGGCGGAACGCCACCCGGGCGGTGAACTCGTCGGCGTCGAACCGCTGCGCCGCCTCGCCGTCCGGTGTCGCCCGCATCGACTGCCGCAGCGGCACGGGCAGTTGCAGGGCCAGGTCCAGGGCCTCCCCGCCGGTCAACCGCTCGGCCAACGTCGTCAACGTCGCCCGGGTCAGGTCCACCGCCCGCTCGGGCGTGGTGCCGGCCCGCCGGGCGACCTGGTCGACGAACGTGTCGTAGTCCATCGCGTACCCCCTCGGGCGGCGGTTACCCGGCGCGGCGGGCCGGAAACGGCGGCCGATTTTCCCCCGAGGCGGGCGTGACGGCGGCCTCGGCGGGTAACCGCGGCCGGTCGTGGCCCGATCGAAGCCGGGAGGAGCCGAACCCATGGCGAGTTACGCCGACGTCCTGCAGTACCTGTCCGGCCTGGACTACCCCGCCGGCAAGGACGACGTGGTCCGCGAGGCCGAACGCGAGGGTGCGCCGCCGGACGTGGTGCAGGCCCTGCGCGCGCTGCCGCCGGTGGACTACGCGAACATCACCGAGGTGGCCCGTTCCGCGCACATCGACGCGAGCGAGGACGCCGACGACGCGCAGCGCGGCGCGGTCGGACGCGACAAGCGTCACCAACGGGTGTCGCAGCACCTGCGCAGCATCTGATCCGACGGCCGGTCGACGGGCGAACCGCCCGGACCGGCTGTCGGCGTGTCGAGGTCGGTGCCCCCGACAGGACTCCGACAGGCGGGCGCCCCGGCCGCGAACCGCGACCGGGAGCGCCGCTACGTAATCGCCTGCCCTGGTGGCACGGCGAACCCGAACCGGGTCGCCATGACCAGACGGCGACAACCACCCGAACCGGGCGGCTGCTACTGCGACCACCTTACCGCACGCCATCAGCCGAACGGACAGGGGGTGCCGACAAAGGTATTCATCCGGTCGGTTCGGCATACCGTCGCTCCAGATCGACCCGCGCCAGCGCCCCCACGAGCCAGGCGAAGCGCTCCGATTCGCGACTACCGGACAGCGCGGCGAGGTCCTCGGTGGACCGGCCCAGTCCGAGGCGACGGGCCGCGGTCAGGGCACGCCGATCAGCCACCGGCCCGACCTCCCGCCACAGCGCCTGCGCCTCGCGGAGAAACAGGTCCACCGCCTCGCCGTCCACGCCGGGCAGTGCGGCCAGCAGGGCACGCTGCCGAGCCGGGTCGTAACCGGCGGCGGAGCGCAGCCGGCGCAGGTCACCGGCGTACTCGTCGCGCACCGCCCGGGCCAGATCGCCGAGCAGCGCGGCCACCGCGTCCACGTCACCGCGCCGGCCGCGCTCGCGCAGCACCCGGACCAGGTCGGCGTGGGGCGCGCGAGCCAGCCGGGCCGCGCTGTCCCACCCGGCGTCGGGCAGCGCGTGCGCGCTGTCCAGCGCACGCCGGAAGTCGCCCCGGCGGGCCAGCAGGACCGCCAGGCAGAGCACCTGGAACAGGCTGGCGGGGTTGTTGGTGACCCGGAAGCCGTACTGCTCGGCGAAACCCCGGCCGCTGCCGGCGAGCCGCCGGGCCAGACGTCTACGGTCCTCGACGGTGGAGACGGTGCTGGTCATGCCGGCTGTTACCCGCGCCGACGGCGGCCACGCCTACGACGCGGTCAGTGGAAGCCGCCCGAACGGTCCCTGGCCTTGAGCCGGACCGTGGGCAGGGCTGGGGCGGGCAGCGGCGGGTCGGGGTCGTCGGCGACCACCCCGAACCGTCGACCGGCCATCCAGTCCTCCCGGGCGGTGGCGATCTCCTCGTGGCTGCGGCCGACGAAGTTCCACCACATCACCAGCGGCTCCTCGAACGGCGTCCCGCCGAGCAACATCAGCCGGGCACCCGGCCCACCGCACACGGTCAGGGTGTCCCGGCCGGTGCCGAGCCAGAGCAGCGCCCCGGGCTCCAACGCCACGTCGTCCACCTCGGCGGCGCCGTCGAGCACCAGCAGCGCGTACTCGAAGTCGCGGCGCAACGGCACCGCGACCGGACCCGCACCGCGCAGGTCGAGCTGCGCGCCGAGCAGCGGGGTGTGCACCCGGGCCGGCGAGACCTCGCCGCCGAGGTCACCGACCAGCAGGGTGACGTCCAGGTCGCCGTCGCGCCACCGGGGCAGCTCGGCGTGGTGGGCGAAGTCGGCCGCGCCGGCCCGGGCCGGGTCCGGCAGGGCCACCCAGAGCTGCACGCCGTGCATCAGCGGCGGATGGGCGGCCGGTGACCGCTCGGAGTGGGCTATCCCGTGACCGGAGGTCATCACGTTGAGCTGGCCGGGCCGGATCGGTTGCACGTTGCCGAGGCTGTCCCGGTGCAGGATCTCGCCGTCGAGCAGCCAGGTCACGGTCTGCAGGCCGGTGTGCGGGTGCGGGGGCACCTCCATGCCCGGCCGCTGTGCCACGTCGTCGGGACCGAAGTGGTCCACGAAGCACCAGGCGCCGACCATCCGGCGGGTGCGTTGCGGCAGCAGCCGACGCACCGTGGTGTAGCGCCCCAACGGCACGTCGTGGCCGGGCAACAGGACGCTGCCGGGGTCGACGGTGGCCACACCGGGTGGTCGGGTCTGCGCGGGCATCGACTCGGCACGTTCCACCATCCGACTGTACGCCCGTGCGCCGGGCCCGCTCAGCCTCCGCGCACGGTCACCCGGTTCGCGCCCGCCACCAGGTCCAGGAAGATCCGGTCGCCGGCCCGGTCCCACCCCGGCGACCCGAGTACCGTCTGCGGGGCGACGCCGTCGAGGCGCTCGTCGTAGACGGCGATCGCGCCGGCACCGGCGACCGACCGGACGCGGACCGGGACGCTGCCGACCACGGTGACGTCGAACCGGTTGACCCCGCCGGTCACCCGCACCACGACCAGCCCCTCCACGGCGGGCAGCCGCAGCGTGGTCCGGGTCGCCCCACCGGCCAGTTCCAGGCCGCTCAACCGGGCGGCGGCGAGGTCCAGCCGCCGTTCGGTGCTGCCACCGTTGAGCGACACCTGCCAGCGCACCCGGGCGTTGAGCAGCACCTCGACCTCGCCCGGCCCGGTACCGTCCTGGGTCAGCCGCAGCCGCACCCGGTCGCCGGCCAGTTCCGGGCGGAGCCGGGTCACCGACTCGGCCGGTGTGATGATCCGGTACAGCTCCTCCCCCAGGTCCGTCATCCGCAGGTCGAACCGGGACACCCCGTCGACCAGCTCGAAGCTGGCCCGCTGGCGACCCGCAAGCGGCGCGGTCTCGACCTGCTCGGGGCGCTGCGCCGCCGCCCGGGCCGCACCGCCCAGTCCGCTGGTGCCGTCGGGCGCGGCGGTGACCTCCGGCAGGTCGCCGGAGAAGACCCGACCGAGTCGGTGCGGGTCGGAGAGGATCACCACCACGGCGGTCGCGCCCAGCCCGAGCATCAGCACCGCCGCAGCGGCGAGCAGCCGTGCCCCGGCCGACCAGGTCGGCCGTCCGTCCCCGGGCTCGTCCTGGCTCCCGGGCGCCTCCCGGACCCCGGGCTCGTCCTCACCCACGGTCGCGTCGTCACCCACGGTCACGCCGTCGGTGACCCGCATGTCGTCACCGACGGTGGCCGGCGGTGCCGGCACCTCGTCTCCCGACCCCCGTCCCGAGGGTGTCGGACGGTACGCCTCGTGCTCCGACTCGGCCATGCCACGTCCCCTTCCACGGTCCCCTACCAGCAGGTACGCGCCAGGGGGCGGGTCGGATCAGTCAACTCGGCGACGAACCTCGCCCTCGGCCGGCGACTCCAGCCGCCCGGCGACCTTGCCGGCGCAGTCGCCGAGAACCTCCCGGGCGTCCAGGCCCAGGCTCTCGATGGCGACCAGCGCGGTGAACGCCACATCGGCCAGCTCCGCCGCCACGTCCGCCCGGGTGTGCGTGACCCCCTTGCGGGGGTTCTGGCCGAGGAACCCGATCCAGGCGCCCGCCACCTCACCGGCCTCCTCGGTGAGCTTGAGCATCCGGCAGGTCAGCTCCGCCTCACCGGTGCCGTTTGTCACGTCCAGCCAGTCACGCGCAGTGCGTACAGTCGTCCAGATCGTCTCGTCCACGCTGCCAGTGAACCGGACAGTGGTCACCATCCGTATCCGGGGGCACCGCGTAACGGGGCGACAAGGCACGGCACCACGCCGTGCCCGGACCGGAAGGACGTGTCGGTGATGCCGGAGACGGTCGAGTCGGTGTTCGCCAGTGTGGTCAACCGCAACCCGGGTGAGCCCGAGTTCCACCAGGCCGTACGGGAGGTGTTGGAGAGCATCGGCCCAGCGCTCGCGCGCCACCCCGAGTACGCCGACGCCCGGATCATCGAACGGATCTGCGAGCCGGAGCGGCAGGTCATCTTCCGGGTGCCGTGGGAGGACGACCGGGGTCAGGTCCGGGTGAACCGGGGATTCCGGGTGGAGTTCAACAGCGCCCTCGGCCCGTTCAAGGGCGGCCTGCGCTTCCACCCCTCGGTCTACCTGGGCATCGTCAAGTTCCTCGGCTTCGAGCAGATCTTCAAGAACGCGCTGACCGGGCTGCCGATCGGGGCCGGCAAGGGCGGTGCCGACTTCGACCCCAAGGGCTGCTCGGACCGCGAGGTGATGCGGTTCTGCCAGAGCTACATGACCGAGCTGTACCGCCACATCGGCGCGCAGACCGACGTGCCCGCCGGTGACATCGGGGTGGGCGGCCGGGAGATCGGCTACCTGTTCGGCCAGTACAAGCGGATCACCAACCGGTACGAGTCGGGCGTACTCACCGGCAAGGGCCTGTCGTACGGCGGCGCGCAGGCGCGTACCGAGGCCACCGGGTACGGCGCGGCGTTCTTCGCCGAGGAGATGCTCACCCAGAGCGGGGACAGCATGGACGGCAAGCGGGTGGTGGTCTCCGGCGCCGGCAACGTGGCGATCTACGCGATCCAGAAGGTGCACCAGCTCGGCGGCAGGGTGGTCGCCTGCTCCGACTCGTCCGGGTACGTCCTGGACGAGAAGGGCATCGACCTCGACGTGCTGCGGGACCTGAAGGAACGCCGCCGGGACCGGCTCGCCGACTACGTCCGCGAGGTGCCGCACGCGGTCGCCGTCGCGGGGCGTACGCCCTGGGAGGTGCCCTGCGACCTGGCCCTGCCGTGCGCGACGCAGAACGAGATCGGCGGCGCCGAGGCCGCGCAGCTCGTCGCCGGCGGCTGCGTCGCGGTGGTGGAGGGGGCGAACATGCCGACCACCCCGGAGGCGGTCCGCATCCTGGGCCGGGCCGGGGTCCGGTTCGCGCCCGGCAAGGCGGCCAACGCCGGTGGGGTGGCGGTCAGCGCCCTGGAGATGCAGCAGAACGCCGCCCGGGAGTCCTGGACGTTCGCCGAGTCGGAGCAGCGGCTGCGCGAGACCATGCGCGACATCCACACCCGCTGCTGGGCCACCGCCGAGGAGTACGGCCTGCCCGGCGACTACGTGGCCGGCGCCAACATCAACGGCTTCCGCCGAGTAGCCGAAGCCATGCTCGCCCAGGGCCTGATCTAACCCACCCCAGCCCACCCCAGCCCACCCCAGCCCACCCACCCCCACCCCTCCACCCCTCCGCCTCCGCCTCCGCCTCCGCCGCCGTCCCGCACGGTTGATCAAGGAGTTTTGGTGCTCGATGAGCCCTGAAAGCACCGAAACCTCTTGATCAACGGCGCGGGGTGGCGGCGCGGCGCAGGACGGCGGCGCGGGACGGCGGGACGGCGGCGCGGGACGGTCTACATCGGGTGGATGGCGGTGATGGTGGGGAGGACCGCGACGACGTCGAAGCTGTGCCGGGGTGAGGGCAGCTCGTGGTAGTGCTCCTCGTCGCGCTCGGGGTCGTACATCCCGGAGATCACCCGGGTCCGCGCGGGCCGACCGAGCAGCGGGGTGACCTCGGTCGGCTGCGGCGAGTGCAGGGCCACCACAGTGACGTCGTCGTCCTCGCCGGTCAGCAGCACCGCCTCCAGCGAGTCCGGGCTCGCCGGAGGAAGGTCGCGGCCGGGAATCCGGCCGTGGCCGAAGGTGAGATGGACGGCGGCGTACCCGTCTCCGAGCGCCGCCCGGAGATGGCCGCCGGTCATGACCTCGTGCGCCGCGACGCGCGCGCTGCCCTCCCAGAAGACGATGCGGTCACCGGTTCGCCGCTGGTGTGCGAGGAGCCGATCGGCAGCGGCCCGTTCCTCCCGCGCCAGGTCGTGTCCCACGCCGATGGCATTGGCATGGTGCGCCACGATCGCATCGAGCACCGACAGCGCTTCGTCACGTTCCGGGCCCGGGTCGAGCCCGGCGACCAGGTCCTGGGCGGTGCGGGCGAGGTCGACGAAGGGCGTGCCGGGATGGGTGCCGCGCGCACGGCGGACGTGCTCGCCGTCGTCGTGGGCGGTGCGGATGACGTCGAACACGTCCTTGACGCGGGTGGCCGTCGTCGCGTCCCGCCGCGCGAGCAGCCCCACGACACGGTCGTAGTCGGCGGGCAACACGCGCGAACCACCGATCGCGATGATCCGCACCGGATCCGCCGGGTGCCGCTCGTTGTCCCGGCGCAGCCGACCGAGTGCCTCGCGCATCTCGGTCGTCCGCCACGGCCCCCACGCCTGGCCGAACGTCGCATCGAGATCGATCTCCTTCCCCTGGACGAACTCGTCGTACCGCTCACCGATCCGCGGGTTGTCGAGCACCGCGATGACGCGGAATCCGGATTCGATCAGCGCGTGGGTGGTCTGCTCGACGAGGCCGAAGAGTTCGTGCGCCTCGCGGGTGGAGGTGCCCAGACCGACGATCGTGGCGTGGTCGACGAGGGATGAGATGCGGTGCCCGGTCTGCCGGAGGTCGTACGTTCGTCCGCTCATACGACGCACGATCACGGTTCAACATATGGTGAAGTCAAGGCCGTGCGGGTGCTCATCGGACCGGTTCGGCGCGCCCGATGTCGCAGAGCCTGGTGCCCGATTCCAGGGCGGCGAGGTGCGTGCGGAGGTCGGCCAGTCGTTCCTCGGCCTCGCTGACCAGCCGGTGGGCGACCTGACCCCACTCCTCGGGCGTCGGGTTCGCCGTCAGGCCGCCGAAGAGGGCGGCGATCTCGCGCACGGTCATGCCGACCCGCTGGGCGACCCGGGCGATCTCGATGCGGCACACGGCCGACTCCTCGAAGCGGCGTTGGTTGCCTGCGGTGCGGACTGCGGTGATCACGCCATGGCTCTCGTAGAACCGTACGGCGGACGGGGCGACGCGGCTGCGGACGGCGACGTCGCCGACGGTGAGCGTCATCGAGGAAGCCAGCTTCACGGTCATGTCCGCACCGTAGTCACGCCCCGACTTGACTTCAACCAATGTTCAACATGGAACCTCGCTGCCATGACCGCTTCGCATGAACAGCACGACGGCACCCCACCCGGCTTACGCGTGGCGGTGATCTCCGCGAGCGTGCGCAAGGACCGGATGGGGCCGACGATCGCCGACTGGGTCGTCGCCGCGCTGGGGAGTTCCGCCGACGTCGATCTGATCGACCTGGCCGACACGCCCCTGCCCGACGACAGTCTCCTGTATCCGGGCGGTGGGACGAAGAGCGCCGTGGCCGACCGGATCGACGCGGCCGACGCCTTCGTCTTCGTGATGCCGGAGTACAACCACAGCTACCCGGCCTCACTCAAGCGCCTGATCGACTGGCACTACGCGGAGTGGCGCCTGAAGCCCGCGACGATCGTGGCGTACGGCGTGCACGGCGGATACGCCGCTATCGAGCAGCTCCGCGGCGTGCTGGCCGAACTCAACGTCGTGACCACCCGCCGGGTCATCGGCCTGCCCTCGCCGTGGAACTGCCTGAACGACCAGCAGCGGTACGCGCCGGACGACCGCCTCTGCCGCGGCCTGGCCGGCTGTCTCGACGAGCTGCGGTGGTGGGCCGACGTGCTGGCCGACGCCCGCCGCACCCGCCCCTTCCCGGCGTAGCACCGGCGGGGGCGAGGCGCGGGGTGGTACGAGACGGTGCCGGTGCCCGCCGGAGGGATCGGCAGGCACCGGCACCGGTGCTCACTGCGGGACGGACCCGCGGTGTCGGATCAGTTCACGCTGCCGAAGCGGCGGCGGCGCCAGAGCACCGTGCCGAGCAGCATGACCGCGCCCGCGGCGACGAGACCGCCACCGACCTTCATCGGCGTGCTCGTGCTGCTGCCGGTGACCGGCAGGTGCGGCTTCTTCTTGTGCAGCACCCGGAGTTCGGTCGACGCGGTCCGGCCGGACTCCCGGCCGACGGCGGTGAAGGTGAGCAGACCGGTCACCGACGGGGTGTACCGGCGGCTGAACTCGCCACGCGCGTTGGTCCGGGCCGTGAAGGTCAGCGGCGCGCTGGCCTGGAAGGCGACCGGGGCCATCGCGACGGTGCTGCCGTCGCTGCGGCGGGCGGTGCCGGCGGCGGGTGCCGCCAGCGGCTGGGTGGTGACGGTGATGTCGACCGTCTCGTTCGGGCCGAAGTTGCGGCCGGTCAGGATGACCGTCTCACCGAGGAAGATGGTGGGTCGGTTCACCGTGAGCGAGGCCAGCACCGGCGGGTAGGGCGGTGGCTGGGGTGTTCCACTCACGGATGGCGTCGGCTGCGGCTGCGCCGCCCCCGCCGCGGTCGGCACGGCTACCACGGCCAAACCGACCGTGAGCGCCATGATGATGCGGGATAGCCGCATTGTTGGTTCCCTCCTACTGAGTACAGCTTGGTGCGGTAACAACATGGGTGGTCCATGGGGTGGCGGTGGGCGTGAGCCACAGCTCGGCCGTGCCGCTGCCCGTCTTGCCGGTCAGCAACGAGACCTGCAGCGTCCGGGTGTCACCGGGTCCTGTCTCGACGTTCACCGTGGCCACCTGGCGGCGGCGCTCGGTCCCGTTGCCCACCGACGTCTCGGCACCGTCGAGGTGGGTGTCGAGCACCGCCCCGCCGGCCGGGCTGTAGACCGAGACCAGGGTCCGAACCGTGTACGGGTCTCCTGCCTGGGCCAGTCCGAGCACCGACTCGGTGAGCCCCGAGGCGGGCGCGGTGGATCGCAACGTCACCCGGAGGTGCAGTTCGCGACGGCCGTCGGCGTGGCAGTCGCCGACGGTGAGGTCGGCGGTCTGCCGGAGGTAGTAGCCGAGCTTCGCGCCACTGCCGTCGTTGAGGAACACGCCGACAGTGGGCACGGTGTCCTGTTCCGGAAGCGTCCCGGCCATCCGGCTCTCGCCGAACACCCGCTGTTCCTCCGGATGGGCACTCCAGAACAGTATCCGACGTTCTTGTATAGAGCGGCTGAAAGCGGACAATAGCCCGTTCGGGTGTGTGTTACGGGCGAAAAGGGTGTCGAACACGGTTGCGGCGGCGGAGGCGAAGAAGGTGTCCTGCTCCTTGGGGGCCATCTTCTGATAGGTGTCGCTGAGCAGGGTCCGCACCGCGTTCTCCGCGCTGAGCGACACGCCGCCCGGCACCCGGACCGGCCCGGCGGCCTGCAACAGGTACGACAGCACCACCGGGTCGACGGCGAGCACCCCGTCCACGGTGTCGCCGCTGTGCCGCCGGTACATCTCCCGATAGAGCGCGGCGGCGGTCGGGAAGTGCGGGCTGAGGTTGACGTCGGCCGGGTACATGCCGGGCAGTTCGCCCCAGAGGGCGCGCTGCTCGGCCGGGATCTTCAACGGCTTGGCGAACATGCCCATGCCACTGCTGGCACCCTGGTCGCCCATCTCGATACGGCCCTTGTTGGCCCGGATCACCGCGTACGCGCCGAACATGCCGCCGGTGGAGCGCAGCTCGGCGGAGTTCTGCGAGACCAGCAGGTACCGCCGGGCGCCGTCCACTCCGAGCAGCGGCGGCAGCAGTCGGGTGGCCTTACCGGCCGCCGAGGTCATGGCGGCCAGCCGGTCGATCTCGCCGCGCAGTTCCTGGAGGGCCTCGCGTACCTGCCCGACCAGCTTGTCGGCGGGCACCACGGACAGTTCGGCGCGGATCCGCTGGACGGTGGCGTCGACCTCGACCAGCTCGTCACCGACGCCCCGAAGCCCGCTCAGGTCCAACCGCCCCTCGCGCGGCACCAGACCGCCGAGGTCGACCCGCAGCAGTGCCGGGAACGCCTGGCGGGCCAGGTCGTCGACGGCGACGGAGATCTGCCGGACGGCCGCGAGGTTGGCGCCCGCGTACGGCGTGTGCTGGGCCGTCCACCAGCCAGGATCGGCGGTGGCCTGACGGGCGGCGCCGGACTGCACCTGCAACGCGGCGAGGGTCCGCTGCGCCCGGTCGGTGTCGCCACCGACCAGGTGCGCGCTCAGCTCACCGGCCAGCCCGGCGGCGTTGACCAGGTGCGCGCGGGCCTGCCAGCCCCGGAACCCTACCCATCCGACGACGCCCGCCAGCAGCGAGCCGACCACCAGCGTGACGAGCAGGGCACGGCGCAGTCGGGCCCGCCGTCGCCGGCGGGACCGGCTGCGGGTACGGCGCGGGCTCTCGCGTTCCGTCACACCACTCTCCACTCCGAAATTCGGACAGAAGCCACCATTGTTCCTAACAGGTAACGATCCTGTTGGTGCTTTAATGACGCTCTTGGGCCATATGTGAGTTTCGGTCGCGACTCGTGTTCCGCCGCGCGTCGCCGGCCGCCGCCCGCAGCAGCGCCTCGATGCGGTCCACCCCGGCCGGCAACGCCATCTCCCGCAGGTACGCCTCACGGCCGCGTCGGCCCATCTCGGCACGCGCCGGTGCAGGGATGTGCGCGGCCAGCCAGAACCGGTCCGCCAGGGTGGCCCAGTCCTCCGGCGGGCAGGAGAGCCCGGCACGGGTGCGTTCGACCAGGGCCGCCGTGTCGCCGCCGGTCGAGGCCACGACCGGCGCACCGCAGGAGAGCGCCGCCTGGAGCTTGTCCGGCACGGCACTGCGCAGCGCCGGCAGATCCCGGGACATGACCAGTTGGTAGTCGGCGGCGGCGTACAGCTCCGGCATGTCCAACGGCGAGCGCCGGTCGACGAACCGGACGTTGTCGGCGCGCAGTTCGGCGGCGAGCCCCCGCACCCGCCGCTCGTCCGCCCCCGAGCCCACCAGGACCAGGTCCACGGTCTTGTCCAGCGCGGCCGCCGCCCGTACCGCGGTCTCCAGACCCTGCCGCGCCCCGATGGTGCCGGCGTGCATCACCACGCACCGGTCGTCACGGCGCACCAGGCGACGCGCGGCCGGACCGGCCGTGGCGGGTTGGAAGATCCGCTCGTCGGTCCAGTTCAGCACCGTCCGGACCTTGGCCGGATCCCCTCCGACCCCGACGACCGCGTCCTGCAACGAGGGCGCGGTCACCGCCACCACGGTGGCAGCCCGGTAGGTAAGGGTCATCGCCGCCCGCACCCGGGCCGCCCATCGCCCGTCGCCGCCGTCCGGCAGGTCCTCGGCCCACACGTCCGGCACGTGCAGCACCAGCGGGACCGGGCCGAGCAGGCGCAGCAGGGCCGCCGTGGCGAACGCGGTGGCCGGCGGCTGGTGCACGTAGAGCACGTCGACCCCGGCGAGGAACCGGCGTCCGACCAGCGCGGCGCTGCCGGCGAAGGAGAGCCAGGAGGCGATCCGGCCGCGCGGCGTGAGGTCACCGGTGCTGTACCGGGGCACCCGCCGCACGGTCAGACCCCGGCTGCGCGTCTCGTGACGCCAGCGCTGGTGCCACCCCGGGTAGACGTGCCCGCCCGGGTAGTCCGGGAAGCCGGTCAGCACCCGTACCTCGTGGCCACGCGCGGTCAGCTCCTCGGCCAGGCTGCCGGGGATGAAGGCCGGTTCCGGCGGGAAGTGGTACGTCAGCAGGCCGATCCGCATCCCGCCACCTCCCTGGCCGGGCGTCCGTCCGGCGCGGCGGCCGGGCACCACGGCGGCCCGGCTGCGTACGATCTCGGCAACCCCTCACCGGACGGTCGCCACCGGCGGTCGTCCCCCGTCGCGGCGCTGCCGCCGGCGGCCACGTCGTCGAAGGGGTCACCCATGCTCACCGGGGTGCTGTTCGTCTGCCACGCCAACCTGTGCCGGTCGCCGATGGCCGAGTACACCGCGCGTCGCCTGCTCGCCGGGCGCCCGCTGACCGTCGCGAGCGCCGGCACCGACGCCGTCGAGGGCCTGGAGATGCACCCACACGCCGCCGAGATCGCCGCCGAGGCCGGCGCGGATCCGGCGGCGTTCCGCAGTCGGCGGCTCACCTCGGCGCACCTGACCGAGGCGGTGCTGGTGCTGACCGCCACCCGGCGCCAGCGCAGCATCTGCACCTCGCTGGCGCCGGCGGCGCTGCACCGGACGTTCACGTTGCGCCAGTTCGGCCGGCTCGCCGCGGCGGCCGAGCCCGCGACGGACGAGCCGGACGACTCGCTGGAGGCCGCGGTGGCCGCCGCCGCCCTGGCCCGGGGACGGCTGCAACCCGCCCCGGCCGACGCCGACAACCTGCGCGACCCGGTCGCCGGTACGCCCGCCGACTTCCGCGCCTGCGCGGAGGAGATCGAGCGGTCGCTGCGCCCCCTGGCGGCGCTCATCGGGGCAGCCGGGTGAGTTCCTGGGTGTGATCGGGCAGGTCGGCCACCGGCTTACGCTCGGCGTGCCGACCGGCACCGGCCCGCTCGCCCGTCGCGGTCGTGGTCTCCGGTGTCTCGGCGACCACCCGGTACGCCTCGTACTGGTATGCCTCCGCCTTGGGCACCCGGGCCATGTTCAGCACGCAGCCGAGCAGCCGTACCGAGACCGAGTGCAGCGCCCGCGCCGCGGCGGCCACCTGCGCCCGTGAGGTACGCCCCTGCTGGGTGACCAGCAATGCGCCGTCGGCCTGCACCGCGACCACCACACCGTCGGTGACCGCCAGCAGCGGCGCGGTGTCGATGACGACGATGTCGGCGGACTCACGCAGGGCGATCAGCAGGTCGGACATGGCCTTGGAGCCGAGCAGCTCGCTCGGGTTCGGCGGGGCCGAGCCGCTGGGCAGCACCAGCAGGGACTTGTCGCCCCAGCGCTGGACCACGTCGCCGACCTGCACGTCGCCGACGAGCACGTCGGTCAGCCCGACGCCGGAGTCGATGCCGAGGTAGTCGCCGACCTTCGGCCGGCGCAGGTCGGCGTCGACCAGCAGGACCCGCCAGCCCGCCTCGGCCAGGGCGATGGCCAGGTTGCACGACATGGTGGTCTTGCCCTCGCCCTGCAACGCGCTGGTGACGGCGATGACCCGGGCGGGTTCGTGCACGTCGACGAAGCGCAGGTTGGTGCGGAGCTTGCGGACCGCCTCGGCCCGCGCGGAGGTGGCGGCGTCGCCGACGATCAGCGGGGCGGTGCGGGCGCTGGTGTCGATCGGGATCTCGCCGAGCAGCGGGCTGCCGGTGACCCGTTGCAGACCGGCGGCGTCCCGCAGGCGTACGTCGGCCATGCCGCGCAGGATCGCCAGGGCCACACCGGCCAGCAGGCCGATCAGGGTGCCGATGGCGGTGTTGCGCAGTGGCTGCGGCGAGACCGGGGTGGGGGTGACCCGGGGGCCGCTGACCACTTCGATCTTGATGGGTCCGGCACTGCCGTCCGGCCGGGCCTCGACCTTCTGCACGAGTTCGACGAACTTCGCCGAGAGCGCCTCGGTCACGCGCAGCGCGCGGGTCTGGTCGGTGTCGGTCACCGACGCCCGCAGCAGGACGGTGCCGGTCTCGGTCGAGGTGCTGACCCGCTGCTGGACCTCCTCGGCGGTCAGCCCGAGCTGGTTGTCCGCGACCGCCGCCTGCGCCAGCCGGTCGCTGGTCAGCAACTCGGCATAGGACTTGACGCGCTGTTGCAGGAAGAGACCACCCTGGTAGGCGTCGGTGACGCCCTGGCTCGGGGTGGTGACGAAGAAGGTGACCGAGGCGACGTAGCGAGGCTGCGCCCGAACGGTGACCAGAGCGGTCAGCCCGAGGGCCACCACGAGGGTGACCAGGACGATCCACCAGCGCTGGCGTACGAGACGCAGTTGGCGGTACAGGTCCATCAGGCGCGCCTCCGTACCGGGCCGGTAACGCCAAAGAAACTCACGAAAACCCCCAAGGTCTCTTCAATCTCGTGAACCATTAAAGCCGCTCATAAGCGTTATGTCCGGAGTTAGGGGTTTTCCTCGGTCGAGGACCGCGCCCGCAATGCCCAACCGGACCGACCGTCCGTCGGAATCGCCTCTCCACCGGGAAAAATGCGATTTCTCCGTCGGGCCGCATAAGAGCTGAGGGGTCCGCCCCGGTGGTCAGCCTTCGGACGGCCGGCCGACCCGTTCGGCCGGGCGCGCCGACCAGCGGAAGTTCTCCGTCAACGCGCTGCTGAGCATCCGCCGCAGCAGCACGATCACCACGACGGCGGCGAGTTCCCGCCAGGTCTGCTCCCCGGTCAACCGCAGCAGACCGGCGGCGACGAGCATGTCCAGCAGTACCCGCAGCGCGGTCGACCGGGACCCGGTGGTGACCAGCACGACCCCGGCACCGAGTACGCCGAGCGCCGCGACGACCGTCGCCAACGCCTGGATCACGAGGCCCGCCCCGGCCGACCGACCTGCTCCTGCTCGTGCTCGATCTCCCGGCCGAGCACGTGGTTCAGCACGGTCCGGATGGCGGCGATCGCGGCGAGCTGGCCGATCTGGGTGAAGGTCGGCGACAGCGCGGTCCGCAGGATGTCCGCCGCCAACTGGAACTCCAGCCCGAGCACCAGGAACCGGCCGAGGGTCAGCCGGATCCGAGTGAACACGGTGGCGTCGCGGTAGCGGATCCCGTCGACCACGAACCGCAGCGCGGCCCAGGCCGCCCCGATGACGATCACCGCCGCGCCGACCAGCTCCACCCCGATCACCAGCATGTGGTGACCGCGTTCCAGGAGCACGTCGACGTTCACGCGGGCGACTACCCGGCGAGACTCCGGGTAGTCGCCCGCCGGATCAGGTCAGCTCCGCGACCGCCTCCACGAGCAGCCAGATGCCGCTGATCGCGAACAGGGCGGCGGCACCGTACTTGATGGTCCGCTCCGGCAGCTTGCGGCCGAGCAGCCGGCCGACGACGATGGCGAGCGCGTCGGCGGCGACCATGCCGATGGTCGAGCCGATCCAGGTGCCGAACCAGCCGTACTGGGTGGCCAACGTGATCGTGGCGAGCATGGTCTTGTCGCCCAGCTCGGCGAGGAAGAACGCGACGCCGACGGCGAAGACGGCCGACTTGCCGCCCTTGGCCGCCTTACGCTTCTCCTCCTCGGTGAGCGTGTCCCCGCGCAGGGTCCAGAGACCGAAACCGATGAAGGCCAGACCCGCCAGGAGCGAGATCCAGCCGGTGGGCAGGGCGGCACCCAGCCCGACACCGATCGCCACCGAGGCCAGGTGCACCACGGCGGTGGCGACGGTGATGCCGATCAGGATCGGCACGGTGCGGTATCTGGTGGCGAATGCCAGGGCCATGAGCTGGGACTTGTCTCCCAGCTCGGCAACGAAAATCACGCCGAAGCTGACCGCCAGCGCGACGAGGAACCCCTCCATGACGTCCTTCCGGATCAGGCCGGGAGGAGGATACGGGGTGCCCTCGACCCGGCTGTTAAGCCTGGGTCGAAGGTCTCGCCCGCCCCGTCATGACGAGGCCGCGTGGCCGGATGCGGAACGCACCAGTATGTCGACCACGGCGTTGCGGGCTACTCCCCTTCGCTGCGGCTCAGCCTAGCCGATCGTCGGCCGGCCGGGCCGCCGGGTCACCCGGCACACCCCCATGAGTGCGCTTGCCGGCCTCTCAGTCGGCGCGGGCCAGGGTCACGCCGAACAGGTCGTCGGGGTCGGTCCAGAAGCGCTCGGCGTGGAACCCGGCCGAGGCAAGCTCCTCGGCGATCCCCTCCGGGCGGAACTTCGCCGACACCTCGGTCCGCAGTTCCTCCCCCTCGGCGAAGGCGACGTCCAGGTCGAGTACGCGTACCCGGACCGGCCGCTGCGCCCGCAGCCGCATCTCGATCCACTCCTGCTCCGGGTCCCAGAGCGCGACGTGGGCGAAGTCCGCCGGGTCGAAGTCGGCGTCCAGTTCGCGGTTGAGCACCCGCAGCACGTTGCGGTTGAACTCCGCGGTCACCCCCGCCGCGTCGTCGTACGCGGGCACGATCACCGCCGGGTCCTTCACCAGGTCGGTACCGACCAGCAGCCAGTCCCCCACCTCCAGCGCGGCCCGCATCCGGGCGAGGAAGTCGGCCCGCTCTGCCGGCAGCAGGTTGCCGACGGTGCCGCCGAGGAAGATCACCAGTCGCCGGCCCCCGGCGGGCAGCCGGTCCAGGTGCCGGGTGAAGTCCCCGACGATGCCGCGTACCCGCAGCCCGGGGTAGTCGGTGGCGAGTGCGGCGGTGGACGCGGCGAGCGCGCTGGCCGACACGTCCAGGGGCACGAACGTGCCCAGACCGCGTCGCCGGGTGAAGGCGTCCAGCAGCAGCCGGGTCTTCTCCGAGGACCCCGACCCGAGCTCGATGAGCGTCTTCGCGCCGGTCAGCTCCGCGATCTCGGTCGCGTGCGCGGCCAGCACGGCGCGTTCGGCCCGGGTCGGGTAGTACTCCGGCAGCCGGGTGATCTCCTCGAAGAGTTCACTGCCCCGCGCGTCGTAGAACCACTTCGGCGGCAGCCACTTCGGCTCGGCGGTCAGCCCGACCCGGACGTCGTGCCGGAGGCTGCGGCCGATGTCCCGGTCGTCGAGGTGGATCTCCAGCGGCTCGGTGCTCATCCGTCTTCCCTTCCGTGGAGCGGTCGGTGGTGGTTCTCGGGCCGGGTCAGGGGGCGCAGGTGCATCCCGGTGGCGGTGGCGGTGACCAGGTGGTCGTCCGGCACCTCCCGCCAGGCCGGGTCGTCGTCGTGCGGTTCCGAGGACAGCAGCACCGAGTCCGGCGTGGTGCGGACCGACAGGGCGTGCCCGGCCACGCTGGCGACCACCGTGCGGCCGTCGGTGAGCAGCAGGTTGAGCCGCGATCCCGGGGCCGCCGCGGCGACCGAGGTGACCGTCTCGGCGACCGCCTGCCCGGGCGGCAGGCCGGCGCGCAGCCGGTGCCGGACCAGCGCCCACAGCAGCGCCGAGTCGGTGGTGGCGTCGAGGGTGAGCAGGTCGCGGACGGGCAGGGTGGCGGCCAGCGGCACCACCGTGTCCGGCCAGCCACGCACCACGCCGTTGTGACTGAACAGCCACCGGCCCTCGGCGAAGGGCGCGGCGGCGGCATCCACCACCGCCATGCCGACCGTGGCCGAGCGCACTGCGGCCAGCACCGCGCCGGTCGAGGTGGCCGCCGCCAGGTCGGCGATGGTCGGGTCGCTCCAGATCGGCTGCGCCCGCCGGTACCGCACCGGGTCGCCGCCGGTCGGCGGGTACCAGCCGACGCCGAACCCGTCCGCGTTGATCGTCCCGCCGCCCCGCATGTCGCGAGGCGCCCAGGACTGGCGTACCAGCGAGTGCGGCGGGTCGAACAGCAGCTCCCGCAGGGTCAGCGGCGGCCCGAGGTAGGCCAGGTGGCGGCACATCAGGCCACCCCGGGCACGACCGTCACCGGTCGGCCTCCTCGGGTCGGGCGTCGCGGGCGCAGCGGAAGCCGCTGAAGATCTGCCGACGGATCGGGTAGTCCCAGTTACGGAAGGTGCCCCGACAGGCGGCCCGGTCGGTGCCGAACGACCCGCCGCGCAGCACCTGGTAGTCGTCGCCGAAGAAGACCTCGGAGTACTCCCGGTACGGGAAGGCGGCGAAGCCGGGATAGCCGCGCAACGGCGTCGACACCCACTCCCACACGTCGCCGACGAGCTGGTGCACGCCGAGCGGCGACGCCCCGGCCGGGTACGCGCCGACCGGCGCCGGCCAGAGGTGTCGCTGGCCCAGGTTGGCGTGTGCCGAGGTGGGGTCGTCGTCGCCCCACGGGTAACGGCGGGACCGACCGGTGGCCGGGTCCCACCGGGCCGCCTTCTCCCATTCCGCCTCGGTGGGCAGCCGCTTCCCGGCCCAGGCGGCGTACGCCCGCGCCTCGTGGAAGCAGACGTGCACCACCGGCTCGTCGTCGCGGACCCGGTCCCACCGGCCGAACCGCCGGTACGCCCAGCCGTCGCCGTCACGCCGCCAGTGCATCGGCGCGCCCAGTCCGGCCTCCTGCCGGTGCCGCCAGCCCGCCTCGCTCCACCAGCGCGGGTCGTCGTACCCGCCGTCGGCGATGAACTCGCGGTACGCCCCGTTGGTCACCGGGGCGGCGTCGATGACGTACGCGGGCAGCTCCACCCGGTGGGCCGGACGTTCGTTGTCCAGCGCCCACGGGTCGGTGTCGGTGCCCATGGTGAACGGGCCGGCCGGCACCAGCACCTCCCCGGCCACCCGGGCGGTCGGTTCCGGCGGCGGCGGCGCGTGCAGCACCACGGGACCGGAGCGCAGTTGGTGGGTGGCGAGCATCGTCTCGTCGTGCTGCTGCTCGTGCTGCACGATCATCCCGAACGCGAACCCGTCGGTGACCAGTCGACGCTCCTCGAAGGAGACGGTGTCGAGCAGGTCGTACACCTTCTCGCGGACGGTCGACACGTATGCCCGGGCCTCGGTCGGCGGCAGCAACGGCAGCGACGGGCGGTCCTTGCGGGGCTGCTTGAAGGCGTCGTAGAGCTCGTCGATGTCGCACCGGACCGGTTCGCGTCCGCCGACGTCCCGGACCAGCCAGAGTTCCTCCTGGTTGCCGATGTGGGCGAAATCCCAGACCAGCGGGGACATCAGCGGCGAGTGCTGGCGGGTCAGGTCGCCGTCGTCGACCGCCTCGGTCAGCCCGACGGTGCGGGCCCGGGTGCGGTCCAGCTCCGAGGCGATCCGGGCGCGCAGCTCCTCCGCGCCGAGGCCGGTGGTGGTGTCGGTCATCGCTGCCTCCTCCGGGCGGCGTCGCGCCGTCGTCGTATTCCCTGGTCGATCTCGTCGTGCAGGGCACCCGGCAGGTCGAGCCGGGGCAACGCCGTCAGGGCCAGGTCGAGCAGGCCCACGGCGACGGCGGCCAGGCACGGGTCGTGCAGTCCGTGCCGGGCGGCGATGAGCCAGCGGTCGGCCACCGGGGTGGCCAGCGCCATCGCAGTCTCGGTGGTGTCGGTGGCGCCGAGCAGGGCGGCGAGCACCGCCAGCGGCAGCGTCCAGTCGCGCCCGGGTTGGGCGTCGACGTAACGCAGTTCCAGATAGCCACGGGGCCGTACCGGCGGGAACAGCGTGCTGACGTGGTATTCCAGGTCGTCGGTGGTGGGCGGGCGGGGCAACGCCCCGTCGACCCAGTCGGCGAACGTCACGTCCGGTGGCGGGGTCCAGTCGCCGCTGTCGTCCCGTACGCAGAGCAGCGGGGCGGCCAGCGCGTACCGGACCCAGGCGGCGACCGGGTCGACACCGGCCACGTCGGGCGTCCAGACCGGCGCGGTGCGGGCCGGGTCGATGCGCGCCCAGGCGCCCATCCGGGCCGACGCCCACCCGGTGTTCCGGCCGGCGTGCCGGTCGGCGGTGGCGAAGGCGGCCAGCAGCGGTGGCCCGACCGCGTGCACCAGCGCCCAGCGGGCGGCGACCTGCTCGGGCCGACCCGCGTCAAGGCAGACCTGCAGGCCGGCGGTGCTGTACATCATCGTCCGGCCGTCCGGTCCGTGCCGGTCGAAGACCCGGCGCATGGCCCGGTAGCGGGGTGTGTCGATCACCGGTCGCGGTGGCCGGTACGCGTCGATGCCGGCGCGGCCCAGGCGCAGGCCGGCGGCGTCGAGCAGGCGGGTGACCTGGTCGATGTCGGACTGGGTGGCGTCGATCAGAGCGGTGACGGAGGCTTGCGGCGGGGTGGAGATCTCCACCTGCCCGCCGGGCTCGACGGTCACCGTGCCGCCCCGCAGCAGTCTGCGGGCGGGGCTGGTCCGATCCAACGTGATGGGGCTGTAGGGCCCCAGTGCCGCTCTCAGCCGGGCGGCGTCGACGGGACGTGTGGGGTCGACGGCCTCGTGGACCGTCCATTCGAGCTCGACGCCGGTGTAGGTCGGTGGGCCGGTCTTGAAGCAGATCCGGGCGAGATGTCGGGCGGCTGCGGCACGGTCCCGCAGCACGGGGATGTGATCGACGTCTGGTGAGGTGACCACGCAACGGCTCCCTTGTCCGATGCCGGCTCGGTAATCGTCACCGTAACGCGTCGCAGTGACATCTTCACGCTGTCGGCGCTTCCGTCGAACCGAATTCACGTTCCCGTCGCAATCGGTGCGCGGGTCGCCGGTCGCCCCCGCCGCTATCCGGTGGCGGGTGTGTCGTCCGGGTCGGTGCCGTGCTTGGCCAGCCAGTCCGGGTCGACCTCGGCGAGCAGCGCCCGGCAGTACGCCGCCACGTTCTCGGCACCGCCGGCCGCGTCCCGCAGATCGGCGAAACCGGGGCTGTCCATCGCCTTCTCCCGCTGCCGCTCGGACTTCGACAGGTACGACCGGCAGTGGCCGGTGTGGCCGGAGTCGAGCGGTCCGCCGTACGCCGACGCCTCGGGGGTGCCCGTCTCGGACGGGCTGGGCGAGCCGGTGGGCGACGCGGTGGGTGAGGGCGACACGGAGGTGGACGTACTCCCGGTCGGGTCGGCGGTGGTGTCCGGCCGGGTCTCGGACGGGGTCGGGGTGGCAGGCGCGGAGGTCTCGGCCGGGGCGGAGGTGGCCGGGGGCACCGGCGGCGGCTCCGGGCGGTCGAGGTTGACCGCGGCGAGGGCGGCCCCGGCGGTGGCGGTCGCCGCGACACCGGCGATCCAGGCCACCGCACCGGCGGTGAGGCGACGACGGCGCGGCCGGACCGACCGCGACGGGACCGGCGCAGCCCCCTGCCGGGCGGCCCGGAACGCGGCGAGAGCGGCCTGCTCCCCGGCGAGTTCGTGGTCGCGCGGCGGGGCGGCGGCGGCCCGCAGCAGCCCGGCGAGCGGATCGTCCGGCCCGGACGCCGAGGGTGGGGCGGCGGTGTCGAGCAGCCGGTCGGACTCGGCCCGGGAGACGGCCGTGCCCGACCGACGCCACCTCATCCACAGTCCTTCCACGTCAGCCGTCCACCGGCTCGGCGTGCGGCGCCTGCGCGGGGCCGGTACGCGGACGCGGCGGGACGTCGCCCTGGACGGCCTGCCGGTCCAGCATCAGCGCCAACCGCCGCAGTCCCCGGTGCGCGGCGGTACGGACCGCTCCGGCGCGGCGACCCAGCACGCGTCCGGCGGTCGCGGCGTCGAGGCCGACGACCGCACGCAGCAGGACCGCCTCGGCCTCGCGGGGTGGCAGGCTGGCGATCATGGCGAGGGCGGCCTCCGTGCCGATGGTCTCCCCGGCGCGTTCGGCGGTGTCGGCGTCACCGGCCAACTCGCTGAGTTCCTGCACCGGCACCGGGAGTGCCGGTCGACGGCGCTGCCGCCGCAGGTGGTCCATGGCCCGGTTGCGGGCGATGGTGACGACCCAGGCACGGAACTCTCCACCCGTGAAGTTGGGCAGGTCGCGGGCGACCTGCAACCACGTCTCCGAGGCGACGTCCTCGGCGTCCGCGCCGACCAGCGCGGTCAGGTACCGCAACAGCCCCGGCTGCAGGCTGCGATAGAGGAAGCGGAAGGCTTCCTCGTCCCCACTCTTGGCCGCCTCGACCGCCTGGCTCAGTTCACCGGTCATGGCACTGCCGCTTCCGTCCACCGGTTCTCTCGCGGGACGTGGGCCGGGCGGACGATCCGGTGCCGGCCCGGTCCACGACCCGGACCTCTTCCCGCACCCCGCCCCCGTGACCTGTTCGCCTACGGACCGCCCTGGCCCGGAAGCGGATTTTTCCCGACAGCGTCGCGATCCACAACCACACCGGCGGAACTTTCACGAGCTCTCCGGATCGGGCTGACGTTAGAGCGTCCGCCCAGGTCGGACAAGCTACTGGAGGCCGGTCGACACAGTGACAATTCTCAACCGGCCCGGACGGTGTTTCGCCGTAACGAACCGCGGTCCGCCGACGCTACCTTCGGCGGGCCCGGCCGCCTGACCTCGACGGGTCGGCGGGCCACTCACACGCCGTGACTCACGGTACACGTCACATCACGACACGCCCCGTGTCGGACACGGTCGGCGGTAAGATGCGTCGCCATGCCGGCGCGCCTCTCGGCCCCCCAGTGGGTACGGTGGTGCCGTGTTGTCTTCGGAGGTCGTACTCAGCGGTCGGTACCGCCTGGACGAACGCGTCGCCACCGGCGGCATGGGTGACGTCTGGCGCGCGTCCGACCTGATCCTCGGCCGGCAGGTCGCGGTGAAGGTGCTGCTGCCCTCGCTGGTCTCCGACCCCGACTTCATCGCCCGTTTCCGCGCCGAGGCCCGGATCATGGCGGCGCTGCGCCACCCCGGCATCGTCCAGGTCTACGACTGCGGCGAGGACGACCTGCCCGACGGCGGCCGGGCCGACTACCTGGTCATGGAGTACGTCACCGGCCAGCCGCTGTCCAAGCGGATCGAGGCCGAGGGTCGCCTGGACGTGGGTCTGGCGATGTCGGTGGTGGCGCAGGCCGCGCAGGCGCTGCACGCCGCACACCTCGGCGGCATCGTGCACCGCGACGTGAAGCCGAGCAACCTGCTGGTGCAGGAGGACGGCACGGTCGTCCTGGTCGACTTCGGGGTGGCCCGGTCCGCCAACGTGACCAGCATCACCAGCACCAACGCGGTGCCCGGCACCGCGCTCTACATGGCGCCCGAACAGGCCGCCGGACGCCCGGTCTCCGGCGCGACCGACCTGTACGCGCTCGGCGCCGTCGCCTACTGCTGCCTGACCGGCAGCCCGCCGTTCACCGGGGACAACCCGCTCCAGGTCGCCGTCCGGCACCTCGACGACCCGCCGCCGGACCTGCCGCCCGACATCCCAGAGGCGGTACGCGTCCTGGTCGCCCGCGCGCTCGCCAAGGACCCGGCCGACCGGTTCAGCAGCGGCGCGGCGATGGCCGAGGCGGCACGGGCCGCGGTCTCCGACGGGTCACTGCCGACCGCGCTGGTCCCGGCTGCCGCCGGGGCACTGCGCGAGGCCGGCCCGGACACCCGCACGGACGTCCCGGCGGGCGGTGCCGCCCCGGCCGGTCGGCGTCGACGCGGCGCACTGGTCGGCGCGCTCACCGCCGTACTGGTCGGCTTCGTGGCCCTCGGCGCCGCGCTCGGCGCGACCAGCGAGGCCGACACCCCGGCGGTGAAGTTGCCGACCAGTTCGCCGAGCCCCGACGCCACCGGGCCCGCCGAGACGTCGGCGAGCACCGAGGAGAGCAGCCCGGCCCGGGTTCCGCCGCTGCGCCCGGCCGGTTCCACGGCCAGCCCGACCGAGTCGCCGTCGGCGCAGCCGAGCAGCCCGCAGCCCAGCGAGCCGAGCGGGTCCGCGTCGCCGACGCCCAGCGCGACCAGCCCCGAGCCGACCACGCCCAGCCCCACGCCGTCGCAGACGCCCGGCAGCACGCCGACCACCACCACGGCACCGCCGCCGGTCGACCCGCCGGACAACGGCGAGGCGAGCTGAGTCCCACCAGCCCCTATATCACCGAAACGGACGTACGGGGTCACACTCCGCTCTAGGCTCCTGACCAGCAGGTATTTTCTACCGGTCAGGAGCTCGGGTGAGCCTGGAGAAGTTGGTCGTCATCGGGCAGGGGTACGTCGGCCTGCCGCTGGCCATGCGCGCCGTCGAAGCCGGCCTGGACGTGGTGGGTCTCGACGTCGACACCGACCGGGTCAAGCGGCTCGCCTCGGGTGAGTCGTTCGTGGCGGACATCCCCGCCGACCGGCTCGGCCGGGCCCTGTCCAGCGGCCGGTACCGGCCCAGCAGCGAGTACGCCGACGCGCGCGACTTCGACATCTGCGTCATCACGGTGCCCACTCCCCTGCGGGACGGCACCCCGGATCTGAGCTACGTGGAGCAGGCCGGCAGCGGCATCGCACCGTACCTGCGGCCCGGCTGCACGGTGATCCTCGAGTCCACCACCTACCCGGGCACCACCGAGGAGCTGCTGCGTCCGCTCCTGGAGTCGGTCAGCGGGCTGCGCAGCCCCGGCGACTACCACCTCGGGTACAGCCCGGAGCGGATCGACCCGGGTAACCCGAGCTGGCGGCTGGAGAACACGCCGAAGGTGGTCTCCGGGGTCGACGAGGTGTCCCTGGCCCGGGTCGACGA
Source organism: Micromonospora sp. NPDC023869 (assembly GCF_055559695.1). Lineage (NCBI taxonomy): Bacteria > Bacillati > Actinomycetota > Actinomycetes > Micromonosporales > Micromonosporaceae > Micromonospora > Micromonospora sp. NPDC023869. The sequence continues at coordinate 26,153 of NZ_JBVHKD010000016.1, read as the reverse complement.
GTTCTACCGACGGCTGGTGGAGCGGACCGTCCCGGTCGACTCGACCCGGGTGGCCGAGTTGACCAAGCTGATCGAGAACACCTTCCGCCAGGTCAACATCGCCCTGGTCAACGAGCTGACGATGCTGTCGCACCAGCTCGACATCGACGTCTGGCAGGCCATCGACGCGGCCGAGACCAAGCCGTTCGGTTTCATGCCGTTCCGGCCCGGCCCCGGCGTGGGCGGGCACTGCCTGCCGATCGACCCGTGCTATCTGTCCTGGCAGGTCAAGCGACGCCTGGGCCGGCAGTTCCGGTTCATCGAGCTGGCCAACGACATCAACCACGAGATGCCCGAGCACGTGGCGCAGCGGGTGATGGCGGGGCTGAACCGCTCCGGCCGGGCGGTCAGCGGCGCGCGGCTGCTGCTGCTCGGGCTGGCGTACAAGCGCAACACCGGCGACATGCGCGACTCCCCGGCGGTGGACGTGGCCCGCCGGCTGCGGGACCTCGGTGCCGAGGTCCGCGCGGTCGAGCCGTACGCCGAGGCGCACCACCTGCCCGACGGGGTGCTGATCGTGGACCTGACCGAACGCGAGCTGCGCGAGGCCGACGGTGTGGTGGTGGTGACCGACCACGACGCGTTCGACTACGACCTGGTGGCCCGTCAGTCCCGCTACGTCTTCGACACCCGCAACCGCTGCACCGGCCCCACCGTCGAACGCCTCTGACCGCCCGCTTCATCACCGGGGCGATCCGCAGGCGGTGGAGCAGTTCGCCGGACACCATCGTGGCGGTCTAGCTGTTCCCGCGTCGGCGTGTCGAGCAGCCACACTGCCACGATCAGCGCTGTCAGGGTCCGGCGAACAGAGACGACCGAGGTGGTGTGGCCCTGCCGTGCCCCGGGCACGGATCAAACCAGACCCCCCCGCGCCGGGCCCGGCAGGGCCACACCACCCACACCCCACCACAGTCACTGGTCAGCGAGCGCCTCGACGACCGGCCGGGACAGTGCGCGCCGCGCCGGCAGCACCGACGCCAGCAGCGCGGCCAGCACCGCGACGGCCAGCACCCCGCCCAGCCGTGCCCAGGGCACGACCAGGGTGAACTCCCCGGCGAGCCGGGCCAGCAGCGCCATCGCCCCGGCGGTGACGCCGGTGCCGAGCGCAACTCCGAGCACCGCGCCGACCAGCGCGGTGAGGACCGCCTCGACGGCCAGCATGGCGCGCATCCGCCCACCGGTCAGCCCGACGGCACGCAGCACCGCGTTCTCCCGGGTCCGTTCCACCACCGACAGGCTCAACGTGTTCGCCACCCCGACCAGGGCGATCACCACCGCCAGCCCGAGCAGCGCGACCACGAACGCGAGCAGCATGTCCACCGTGGAGGTGAGCATCCGCTTGTACGCCGCCTGATCGAGCAGGTTGACCGTCGGGTAGTCGACCAGTACCGCCTCGATGGCGGCGCGTGCCGTGCCGACCGGGACGCCCTGGGCCGGGTCGACCTCGGCCTGGAAGCCGCGCTCGCCGGGGAAGAGCCGGGTGTGGTCGGCGTCGACCAGACCCACGGCGTGTCCGGGTGGCACCGTCGCCCCGGTGCCGCCGGAGGCCAGTCCGTCGACCACCGCCGCCACCTCGAACGGCTGGGACCGCAGGGTCACCCGGTCCCCCGCCGACCAGCCGCGTCGCTGGGCCAGCTCGCGGTCCACCAGGATCCGTCCCGGACCGAGCCGGTCGAGTTGCCCGGTCACCACCTGCTCGATCCGGTCGCCGACCAGTGCCGGGTGGACCGTCCGGTACTCGACGTCGTCGGCGGTCCGGGTCCGTGCCTCGTGCACCACGCCCAGCTCCGGCCGGGCGGCCAACGCGCCGGTCAGCCCGGCGGGCAGGTCCACACCGATGCCGGTGACCAGGAAGTCCACCCCGACCTCGGCGTCCACGGTCCGTTCGATGGCCACCTTGGTGCTCTGCGCACCGACCAGGAACGACGAGACCAGACCGATGCCGATCACCAGCGCGGTGGCGGTCGCGGCCACCCGTCGGGGGTTGCGCACCGCGTTGGCCACGGCCAACGCGCCGGTGACGCCGAGGACCCGCCGCACCGGTGCCCCGAACAGGCGGACCAGCGCCGGCACCAGCACCGGGCCGAACAGCACGATGCCGAGAAAGCTCAGCACCCCGCCCAGGGCGACCAGCACGATCTGTCCGGCGGAGGCCGCACCGGCCAGGGCGGCGATCCCGGCGGCGAGGACCACCGCGCCACCGGCCAGCCGTACCCGGCCGGCGGGACGGGTGACCTGCACGGCGGCGTCGGTGAGGGCCGCCACCGGGGCGACCCGGGTGCCCTGCCAGGCCGGTACGCACGCGGCGGCGACGGTGAGCGCGGTGCCGGCGACCAGGCAGCCCAGCACGGTGCCGGCGGTCACGGTCAGCTCACCGCTCAGCGGCATGTCCAGTCGGGACACCAGGGCGGTCAGCGCGGCGGCGAGTCCGGCCCCGACCAGCACGCCGAGCGCCGAGGCGGCCAGGCCCACCACCGCCGACTCCAGCACGGCGGCCCGGAACACCTGCCCCCGGGTGGCCCCGACCAGGCGCAGCAGCGCGGTCCGGCGGGTGCGCTGGGCCAGCACGATGGTGAAGGTGTTGCCGATGACGAAGGCCGCCACCACCACCGCCACCCCGGCGAAGGTGAGCAGCACCAGGTGGAACTGGTCCACGTCGCGGACCGCGTCGGCGACGGCGGCGTCCAGGATCTCCGCGCGGGTCCGCACGGTGGTGCCCGCCCCGGCGACGTCGGCGAGCCGGGCGGCCAGCTCGGTGTCGGTGATCCCGGGCTCGGCCGCGACCATAATCCGCCCGTACCCGGACCAGCCGGTGACGGCGAGCGCGTCGGCGCCGACCAGCCCGACGAACGGCCCGCCGATGTCGCGCGGGGTGTCGGCCACGTCGACCACGCCGACCAGCGTGTACGGCTGGGCCGCCCCGGCGGCGCCGCCGACGCGTACCGTGCCGCCGAGGCGGAACGACTGGTCGTCGACGGTCCGCCGGTCGAGCACCACCTCGCCGGCCCGAACGGGCAGCCGCCCGGACACCACGTCGTAGGACTGGAGCACCGGATCGGTCGGCACGGCGGCGAGGACGCCGAAGCCGAGGACCGGTCGCCCGTCCGCGCCGACCACCCCGGCGGTGTCGGTCAGTTCGCCCTCGGCGGCGCGGACCCCGTCAACCGCGCGGACCCGTTCGACAAGCGCCGGGTCGATCGGCTTCCGGTCGGCGTAGATCCCGGCGTCGGTGTGCCGGTCGAAGGTGCCGGCCCGGTCGTACGCGCCGGCCCGCATCCCGTCGACGAAGATCAGCGTGCCGGCGACGAAGGCCACGCCGAGCACCACGGCGAGGGTGGACATCACCATCCGTGCCGCCTCGGCGCGAAGCGAGCGGAGTGTCAGCCGGAGCACGGTCACCGCCCCCGGGTCGACGCGCCGGCCGCAGCGGCGGACGGGTCCAGCCCGGCGAGCACGTCGAGGACCAGCTCGGCGGTGGGCTCGGTCAGCTCCCGGACCGGACGCCCGTCGGCGAGGAAGACCACCCGGTCGGCGTACCCGGCGGCGACCGGGTCGTGGGTCACCATCACCACCGTCTGGCCGAGGCTGTCGACCGCCTCCCGCAGCAGCCGCAGCACCTCGGCCCCGGCCCGGGAGTCCAGGTTGCCGGTCGGCTCGTCGGCGAAGACCACCCAGGGTTTGGTGATCAGTGCCCGGGCCACCGCGACGCGCTGCTGCTGGCCGCCGGAGAGTTCGGCCGGGCGGTGCCGTACCCGGTCGGTCAGCCCGACGGCGGCGACCACCTGACGCAGCCAGGCCGGGTCGGCCCGCCGACCGGCGATGTCCAGCGGCAGCGTGATGTTCTCCGCCGCGCGCAGCGCCGGCAGCAGGTTGAACTTCTGGAACACGAAGCCGACCCGGTCCCGGCGCAGCAGGGTGAGCCGCCGGTCGTCCAGGCGGCCCAGCTCGGCGTCGCCGACGCACACCGTGCCCGCAGTGGGCCGGTCCAGACCGGCCAGGCAGTGCATCAGCGTCGACTTGCCGGAGCCGGACGGTCCCATGATGGCGGTGAACCGGCCGGCGGCGACGTCGAGGTCGACCCGGTCGAGCGCGACGACGGCGGCCGGGCCGGCGCCGTACCGCTTGGACAGGCCCCGGGCGGTGACGGCGACACCGGCGACGGCGTGGGCGGGCGGTGCGAGGGACACGTGCGACTCCCGTGCAAAGGACGGACCAGGACGCCTCCGACGCTAGGAAGGACACCGGCCGGTCGAGATCAACCCGTACGCTCGACCTCGGTACGCCGCAGGTCGTCCCGGACCGGGCAGACCCGTACGCCTCAGGTCGTACGCCGGTTCTCCGCACCCGGGGTGACCAGGCCGCTCTCGTACGCCAACACCACGGCCTGCACCCGGTCGCGCACTTCGAGCTTGGCCAGGATCCGCCCGACGTGGGTCTTCACCGTCGCCTCGGCGACGTGCACCCGGGCGGCGATCTCGGCGTTGGCCAGGCCCTGCGCGACCAGCAGCAGGATCTCCCGTTCCCGCTCGGTGAGCCGGGTCAGCCGGGGGTCCTCGCTGGGGCCGGCGCCGAGCTGCCCGGCGAACCGGTCCAGCAGGCGTCGGGTGATCGACGGGGCCACCACCGAGTCGCCCTCGGCTACCACCCGGATCGCGGCGAGCAACTCCTCGGGCGGCACGTTCTTGAGCAGGAATCCGCTGGCACCGGCGCGCAGCGCGGCGAAGGCGTCGGCCTCGGTGTCGAACGTGGTCAGCACCAGCACCCGGGGACCGTCGGACGGCTGGTCGGCGCAGAGCCGTCGGGTGGCCTCCACTCCGTCCATGGTCGGCATCCGGACGTCCATCACCACCACGTCGGCCTCGACGCGGGCGAGCAGCCGCAGGGCGTCGGCACCGTCGATCGCCTCGCCGACCACCTCCAGGTCGGGCTGGGAGTCGAGCACCATCCGGAAGCCGGCCCGGACCAGGGCCTGGTCGTCCACGATCACCACCCGGACCGTCATGCCGTGACCACCTCCGTCCCGGGGGACGAGGGTAGCGGCAGGCGCGCCCGCAGCAGCCATCCCCCGCCCGGGCGGGGGCCGGCGGTGAGGCTGCCGTCGTACACCGAGACCCGCTCGCGCATGCCGACCAGGCCGTGACCGCCGGGCGGTGCCGGGGTGGACGGGACACGGCCCCGCCCGTCGTCGAGGACCTCAAGGACGACGGCGTCGGCGCGGTGTTCGAGGCTCACCTCGGCGGTGGCGCCGACCCCGGCGTGCTTGAGCGTGTTGGTCAACGCCTCCTGCACCAGTCGGTAGACGGTCAGCTCCAGCGCGGGCGGCAGTGCCCCGGAGTCGCCGGTGACGGTGTGGCGCACGTGGAGCCCGGCTGCGCGGAACCGGTCCAGCAGGGCGGGCAGCTCGGCGACGGAGGGACGCCGATGCGTCGGCTCGGCGGGTTCCGGTGCCGGGTCGGGTCCGGCCGTCGGCTCCGGCGGGCTCGGTTCGCGCAGGACGCCCACCAGCCGCCGCATGTCGGCCAACGCCTGTCGGCCGGTGTCCGCGACGATCCGGACCGCCTCGCGGGCCGCCTGCGGGTCCTTGTCGATGACGTACCGGGCGCCGTCCGCCTGCACGATCATGACCGCCATGCCGTGCGCCACCACGTCGTGCAGTTCGCGCGCGATCCGGGTGCGCTCCTCGGCCACCGCCGCCCGCGACTGCGCCTCCCGCTCCCGTTCCAGGGTAGCCGCCCGTTCCTCCAGGCTGAGCACGTACAACCGGCGGGTCCGGACGTTCAGCGCGGCCAGCCAGACCGCCCCGACGACCAGACCGTAGAAGACGGCGGTGAAGGCCCAGGCGACCTGGGACGGCGTCCGGGCCGCGGCGAACACCACCCCGAGCGCGGCGACGACCCCGGCCAGCACGCCGTCGCGCAGCCGGTCGGCGTACTTGACCATGCTGTAGAGGGCGATCAGCACCGCCACGTCGTACGGCAGGGGTGCCCAGTCGAGGGCGACCTGGACGTACGCCAGCACCGCCACGACCACCGTGACGCCGACCGGTCGCACCCGCCGCCACAGCAGCGCCACCGCCATGCCCAGCCCGATCATGGTGCCCGGCCAACCGGCGTCGCTACCGGCGGTGGACGCCAACGCGAGCAGCGCCACCAGGCCGGAGACCGCCACGTCGAAGGCGACCCCGCGCAGCGGGCGGCCCAGGACCGTCGCTCTCATCGTCACCCAGCGTACGGGTGCCTCCGGGACCGGCGGTCGGTCAGGGAGCGAGGTCGCGCATCCGGACGATCTCCACGCCCTGCTCGGTGGCGACCGAGGTGGCGAACTCCGACATCCGTTGGTCGAGGCCGACCTTGAGCAGGTCGGTCGCCATCACCACGGCACCCTCGTGGTGTTCGGTCATCATCCGCAGGAAGAGGCGGTCGAAGTCGACGCCCCGGGCGGCGGCGAGCCGATCCATCGCCTCGGGCGACTGCATGCCCTTCATCGTGGCGTGGTCGTGCCCGGACACCTCGGTGGAGAGGTGGCGCTCGGCGAGCCAGGCTCGCAGCACGCCGATCTCGGGTCGCTGGCCGGCGCGGATCCGGTCGGCCAGGGCGCGTACCCGGGGGTCGGCGGCCCGGTCCGGCGCGAGCGCGGACATCTCCAGCGCCTGCTCGTGGTGCGGGATCATCATGCGCGCGAACCAGGCGTCCAGGGTGTTGAAGCGCGGCGGCGAGTCGTCGCGCACCTCGGCGCCGGGGCGTTCGACGGCCGGTTCGCCGGGACGTCCGGGCACGATCACCAGCGGCGCGTCTGGATCCGGCGACGGACCGACCGACGACGAGGCCTCGGCGGCGGGCGCCGGCCCGGGTGGCGCGGACTCGTCGCCGTCACGCAACGCGAACGCCGACACCGCGAATACCACCACGACCGATGTGACGACAGCCAGCATGCGTCCACGTCGGACGGTCATGCGACACCCCCTCAGGGTCGAGGTCGCAGCGATCGTATCCATTCACGATGTTTGCTAGATGTGAGCCAGGTCACATCGATGAGCGTCGTCGCGGAGTTATGGTACGGCCCATCGCCACTCGCCTCTCGAAGGGCATCGCCGATGGTCGGATTGACCCCGCCGCGGGGGCGGCAGCTACGCGTCGTCAGCGTGGCCGCCACCGGGCTCCTCCTCGCCAGCATCGCCGTCGCCTCACCCGGCAACGCGCAGACGGTCACGCGGACGGCCACCGAGTCCGCCGCCGTCGAGGCACCCCTGCGTGTCGACGAGATCTCCCACAGCCCCAACCTCACGCAGATCGCCAACCTGCCCAAGCAGGCCCCGTTCGACACCACGGCGGCGCTCGGCACCGACATCGCCTTCCAGGGCAGGTACGCCTTCGTCGGCAACTACGACGGCTTCGTCATCTATGACGTCGCCAAGCCGAGCAAGCCGAAGATCGTGTCGCAGGTGCTCTGCCCGGGCGCGCAGAACGACATCTCCATCTATGGTGACCTGCTCTTCCTGTCGACCGACGCGTCCCGCAGCGACGACTCGTGCAGCAGCGTCTCCCAGCCCGCCACGATCAAGGAGTCGTGGGAGGGCATCAAGATCTTCGACGTCAAGGACAAGAAGAAGCCGCGCTACCTCAAGGCGGTCGAGACCGCCTGCGGCTCGCACACCCACACGCTGGTGCCCGCGAAGGACAAGAAGTCGGTCTACCTGTACGTCTCCTCGTACAGCCCGCAGGCCACCTTCCCCGACTGCCAGCCGCCGCACGACTCGATCAGCATCGTCAAGGTCCCGCTGAAGAAGCCGACCGACGCGGCCGTGGTCGCCACGCCGAACCTCTTCCCGGACGGCGGCTACGAGGGCCGGACGGGCGGATCGGCGACCAGCGGCTGCCACGACATCACCGCCTACCCCGAGAAGGACCTCGCCGCCGGGGCGTGCATGGGTGACGGCGTGCTGCTGGACATCAGCAAGCGGGAGGCCCCGCGCGTCCTGCACACGGTGCGCGACACGGTCAACTTCGCGTTCTGGCACTCGGCCACCTTCAACAACCGCGGCACCAAGGTCGTCTTCACCGACGAGCTCGGCGGCGGTGGCGGAGCCACCTGCAACGAGGAGATCGGCCCGAACCGGGGCGCCAACGCGATCTACGACCTCACCGGCCGGGGCGACAACCGCAAGCTGGAGTTCCGCAGCTACTTCAAGATCCCGCGCACCAACGGCGACACCGAGAACTGCGTGGCACACAACGGCTCGCTGATCCCGGTCCTCGGCAAGGACATCATGGTCCAGGCGTGGTATCAGGGTGGCATCTCGGTGTGGGACTTCACCGACTCCCGCAAGCCCAAGGAGATCGGCTTCTGGGAGCGGGGCCCGCTCTCGGACAGCCAGCTGGTCGTCGGCGGCTCCTGGTCGGCCTACTACTACAACGGGCACATCTACTCCTCGGACATCCAGAAGGGGCTGGACGTGCTCGAACTCAACGACTGGCGGACGTGGTCGGCCAAGCTGGTCCACTACCGCGAGTTCAACGTCCAGACCCAGCCCAGCTACCTGAGCTGGTAGCACCACCCGCGCCTGCGGGCCCGGTCCCCTCTCCGGGAGGCCGGGCCCGCATCACGTGTGCGCCAGGTCGTGTTTTGCCCCGCCGGTCCCGGGTACCTCGTCCGGCACGTTCCGTCACGCAGGAAAGGGGCGCGGCAATGGCGCGAAGCGAGTACCACGTGGTGCCGGACGGCAGCGGCTGGAAGGTCGAGCAGGGCGGAACCGTCGTCGGCACGTACGAGACGAAGCAGCACGCGGTCGACGCGGGGCGGAAGGTGGCGCACGGCAACGAGCCGAGCCAGCTCGTGGTGCACACCGCCGACGGTCAGATCGAGACCGAGTACACCTACCAGGACGACCCGTACCCGCCCGCCGGCTGACCGCGATCCCCCCGGCGGCCTGCCGACCGCACCGACCCCGGTGCCGCCGGCAGGCCGCCGTCGTGTCTGCGCCACGATCCCGGCGGGTCGCCGCCGCGCTCCGCAGGTCTCCGGCTCGCCGTCGTCGCGTCCGGGGCGGCACCCGCCCGCGCCACCGTCGCACGCCCCGGCGGTACCGGTCGTCACCTCGCCCGGCACCCGAGCGGATGAGGCCGCCCGGGCGTGCGAAGATGCGCCGTGACCTCCCCAGAGGCTGTCCCGGCCGGACCCGGTCGACGTCGGCCGCACCCGCTCGACGTGATCGCCGTCGGGCTGGCCGTCCTGGGTGCCGTGTGCGCGGCGACGGGCCTGCTGCCCCGCGCCGACGCCGCCGACACCCTCGCCCGGGTCCTGCCGCTGCTGGTCTTCCTCGGCACCGTGGTGGTCCTCGCCGAACTGACCGCCGCCGCCGGTGTCTTCGACGTGCTCGCCACCCGGCTGGCGGTCGCCGCCCGGGGCCGCTGGCCGCTCCTGTTCGCGCTCTGCGTCGGCTTCGCCGCGCTCACCACCGTCGTGCTCAACCTGGACACCACGGCGGTGCTGCTCACCCCGGTGATGCTCGCGCTGGCGGTCACCCTGCGCACGGCGGTGGCCCCGCTGGCGGTCACCACGGTCTGGCTGGCGAACACGGCGAGCCTGCTGCTGCCGGTCTCCAACCTGACCAACCTGCTGGCCGCCGACCGGATCGGACTCGACCCGCTGGCGTACGCGAGCGTCATGTGGCTGCCCCAACTGGCGGCGCTCGCGGTCACCACGATCCTGCTCTGGTACTTCTGGTGGCGACGCGACCGCCCCGTCGACGGCCGGTTCGCGCCGCCGTCGGTGCACCGGCCGACCGACCCGGTGCTCTACCGCACCGCACTCGTCGCCTGCCTGCTCTTCGTCGGCGCGATCGTGGCCGGCGCCCCCGTCGGCCTGGCCTCGGCGGTCGCCGCCGGCCTGCTGCTGCTCGTCTTCGCGTTCCGCTCCCCCGGTACGCTGCGCCCCGCCCTGCTGCCCTGGCGGCTGCTGCTCTTCGTCACCGGCCTGTTCCTGGTGATCCAGACCATCGGCGCGTTCGGCCTGAACGACCTCGTCGCCCGCCTCGCCGGTGACGACGGCGGGGTGCCCGGCCTGCTGCGCGCGGGCGGCACCGGCGCGCTGCTGTCCAACCTCGTCAACAACCTGCCCGCCTACCTGGCCGGCGAGGCGGTGCTGCCGGCCGGTGACCGGCAACGCCTGCTGGCCCTGCTGATCGGCACCAACATCGGCCCGCTGGCGCTGCCGTGGGCGTCCCTGGCCACCCTGCTCTGGCTGGAGCGCTGCCGGGCCGCCCGGGTCCGGGTGCCGGTGGCCCGCTTCCTCGCCACCAGCGCCGCCGTCGCGACCCTCGGCACCCTCGCCGCCGTCAGCGCCCTCCTGCTCACCACCTGACCCGCCCGCACCCCCACGACGAGGGGGGCTCAGCCGGGCAGGGGTGCCTCGTCGCCCCGGGTACGGCGTGGGGTGACCAGCCGGCGAACCATCGGGGTGGCGTTCCAGCGGGCCGCGCCCACCAGGTCACGGGCGTGCTCCAGCATCGTGTAGTCCGGTCGGGTCCGGCCGGCGGCGATCGCCGCGTCCAGGTCGTTACCGCAGCGCGTCAGCACGCTGTCGAAGTCGCGCCGGACCGGTTCCAGCAGGTCGTAACCGAACGAGCGGTGCAGGCGGGCGAAGAGCGGCTTGTACAGCCGGGCCCGCTCGTGCAGGCCCGAGGAGTACGACATCGGGTTCTTGGGGCGGCGACGGATGTAGTCCGGCAGCAGGTCGGCGAAGGCCCGGCGGACGATCCACTTCTCCTGGCCGTCGCGCATCTTGAGATCGAGCGGTAGTCGCATGGCCAACTCGACCAGGGCCAGGTCCAGGAACGGTACCCGGGCCTCCACGCCGAAGCCCATGCTGGTGCGGTCGACCCGCTGCAACTCGGTACGGCACAGGTTGCGGATCTTGTGAAGGAACAGCCGACGGGACGCCGCCGGGCCGACCTCGTGGTACATCGGGTAGCCGCCGAACAGTTCGTCGGAGCCGTCCCCGGTGAGCACCACCTTCACGCCCAACTCGCGTAGCCGACGGAAGATCGGCACCGAGACCACCGCGTTGATGATGTCGCCGTACTCGGTCAGCTCGGAGATCCGGATCGCCTCGCGGACGTCGGCGAGGCGGATGTCGCGCGGACGCAACTCGACCACCTCGTGCGGCACTCCGAGCTCCTTGGCCAGCCGCCGGGCGTACGCCAGGTCGGGGCTGCCCGGCGCGCCGACGGTGACCGCGACGCAGTCCGGGTGCGCCTGTGCCGTGTGCAGCAGCGCCAGCGAGCTGTCCAGCCCGCCGGAGAGCACCACGCCCACCGTGAGGTCGGTGTCCAGGCGTACCCGGATGCTGTCGGTGAGGGTGTCCCGGACGAGCAGGGCGGCCTCGTCCGGGTCCGTCACCGGCGGCAGGTCGGCGGCGAGGGAGAGCAGGTCCACGTACGGGCGGAGCCGGACCCGGTGGTCCCCGTCGACCCAGCCGTGGTGCCCCGGCGGCACCTCGGTCACCGGCGCCCGTGCCGGGACCAGCGCCTTGACCTCGCTGGCCACGTGCAGACACCCCGGTGTGCGGGACCAGTACAGCGGCTTCACACCGAGCGGGTCCCGCACCAGGTACACCCGTCCGGTGGCCCGTTCCACGACGGCGAAGGCGTACTCGCCGCGCAGCCGGGTCACCATCTCCTCGCCCCAGCGCTCGAAGGCGGCGAGCACCACCTCGGTGTCGCTGGCGCTGGTGAAGCGATGGCCCAGGGCGGTCAGCTCGGCGCGCAACTCGTGGTGGTTGAAGACCTCGCCGTTGTAGCAGAGCAGCCACCGCTCGTCGGCGGAGAGCCAGGGCTGGACCGCGCGGTCCCGGTCCACCACGCGCAGCCGCCGGGTGCCGGCGAGCAGCCCGCTCTCGGACCGCGTCTCGGTGACCTCGCCGCGCGGGACCAGCGCGGCGAGCATCCGTCGGAAGATCGCCGGGTCGGCCTCCGGACCGACGCTCAGCGCGATGCCGCACATCGTCAGATCCCCATCTCTGCCTCGTACGCGCGACGCAGCCGCCGCGTCGCCGCGGGTGCGAGGCAGATGTGCCAGGCCTGCCCCTCGTCGATCACGTTGAGTTCGCCGGAACGCTGCCGGTCCAGCAGGATCCCGGCCAGCGTGTCCCGCGCGCCGAAGCGCTCGTACCAGGCCATCTCCACGTCCACCGCCCAGCCCAGGCAGTGCCCGCTCGGCACCATCGCGGCGTACCCGAGACGGCGCAGCCGGTACTGGTGCTCGGCGCTGCGGACCAGGCTGGTCACCCAGAGCGGCGGCGTGCCGACCGTGGTGGCCGCGGTGAACTCCCGGCCGATGTCGTTGAGCAGCGCGACCACCTCCCGCCGGGCCCGGCGGAACAGCAACCCGGCGGTACGCGGAGTGGCGTCCGGCAGGACCCGGCGACGCACCGCGCGTACGCCCCGGCCGAGCACCGTGCGGGGCTGTTCGGTGTAGCGGAACCGCAGCAGTCCCCGGCGGCGCAGCCACTCCAGGTCGACGAGTTGGGTGCTGTGGTGCACCTCGGCGTCGGTGACGAAGGTGGAGGTGTCGCGCCACCACATCACGTCGATGCGCGACAGCAGATAGATCCGGACCAGCGCGGCCAGGTCGCTCGCGGAGCTGCGGGCGTTCGGCTGGTACCGGGCCATCTCCAGCAGCAGGGTCTCCCGCGCGCCGATCAACCCCTGCGGGGTGTCGTCGAGCACCGCGGCGATGGCCGGCTCCCGCAGCCGCTGGTCGATCAGCACCTGGCGGGCCTTGGTGCTGCTCGCCGACGCGAGCGCGCCCACCTCGACCAGCAGCTCCCCCACGGCCTCCCGGTAGGCGTCCAGGTCCGGCCCGTCCGTGCGCCGTGGGCGCGCCGGGACGCGGGGACGCCGACGGGTCGGCGAAGGAGGACCAGACTGGTGTCCCGGGCTTCGGCTCGGCACTCGCATGGTGGGTCCCCTCTCCCGTCGTGCGGTGATCGCCCGTAGCAGACGGTAATCACGCCGATCGGGATGGGTACGAACAATCCTCCGTTCTCCCCCGAAGGGGACCAGGCCGGGCGAGACCGCGTGGACCAGCGGCAGCGTCACCGCTCGCGGACGAAACGGTCACAGCCAGCCGTTGTCCCGCGCGATCCGTCGAGCCTCCGCCCGGCTGTCCGCACCGAGCTTCTGCACCGCGAGGGCCAGATAGTTTCGTACCGTGCCCGGGGAGAGCCGAGCCCGGCGGGCGATCACGGCCACCGGGGCGTCCTCCTCGGCCAGCCGCAGCGTCTCCAGCTCGCGCGGGGTCAGCGGACACGGCGGGATGGTCAGCGCGTCGGCCGCCAGCGCCGGGTCGACGTACCGGCCACCGGCGTGCACCCGGCGGATCACGTCGGCGAGCGCCCCGCCCGGCGCGCCCTTGGGCAGGAAACCGCGCGCTCCCGCGGACAGCGCGCGGGCCAGGTGCGGCGGGCGGCCCTGCCCGGTGAGGATGACCACCGCGCAGTCCGGCAGCACCCGGGACAACTCGGCGGCGACTCCGAAGCCGTCCTGCCGGGGCATGGTCAGGTCGACCACGGCCACGTCGGGTCGGTGGGCGAGAGCGGCGCTGACCGCCGCCGTCCCGTCGGCTGCCTGCGCGACGACCGTCAGGTCCGCCTCCAGCTCCAGCAGGGCGGCCAGGGCGGTACGGATCAGTTCCTCGTCGTCGGCGAGCAGGACCCGGATCATGCGGTGGCCGGCACGGTCGCCTCGACGGTGAACACGCCGTCGGCCCGGTCGACGCGCAGCCGCCCACCGGCACCGGCGAGCCGCTCGGACAGCCCACGCAGGCCGTGGCTGTGCCGGTCCGCCGTCCCCGTCCCCGTTTCGGTCGCTCCGTCGTTCGTCACGGTCATCCGCACCTCGTCCTCCCGCTGGCTGATCTCGATCCGGCACCAGCCGGCCCGGCTGTGTCGCAGCACGTTGGTACCGGCCTCGCGGAGCACCGCCGCGAGTTGGGTGGCCGCCTCCGGCGGCAGCTCACCGGCGGGCGGCACGACCGTGCACCGTACGCCGGATGACCGCAGCACCTGCGCCACCGCGCTCACCTGCTCGCCGAGGTCGACCCGGCGGTAGCCGTGCACCGTGCGGCGCAGTTCGGTCAGCGCGGTGGCGGCCAGCCGCTGCGCCTCGCCCGCTTCCCGGGCGGCCCGCGACGGGTCGGCGTCGGCCAGCCGGGAGGCCAGTTCGGCCTTCAGCGCGATCACGGTCAGGTGGTGCCCGAGCAGGTCGTGCACGTCCGCCGCGAAGCGCAACCTCTCCTGCGCGGCAGCCAGCCGGGCCTGGGCCGCCCGCCCCCGCTCCGCCTGCACCAGCAGCCCCCAGAACCACACCTGGAAGCCGTTCACCAGCGCGACGCCGGGGCCGGCGGTGCCGACGACCAGCAGCGCCTGGCCGATCGACGCACCGGTCACCCCGGCCACCGCCCCGGCGACCACCATCGCCAGCACAGTGGCCGGAGGTGCCGCCCGCAGCGGCGCCAGCAACGGCACCCCGCCGACCGTCGCCGCCCCGAGCCAGGCCCAGGTGGGCCAGTCGCCGACGGCGACCGGTGCGGCCAGCGGCACGCCGAGCACCGCGACGGCGGCGTACCCGATCCGCAGCCGTCGGCGCCGCGCGGCGGACCACCCGGTGGTCAGCGCCGCGCCCACCGCCCCCGCCAGGACCAGCGCGAACGCGCCGATGGCGAGTACGCCGGAGGCCACCCGCCACGGGTCCGGCTCCCGATCGAGGCCGACGGCCGGCAGAAGCAGGGTGGCGGCCATGCCGGAGGCGAGGGAGACCATCGTCGCCGTCCGGGCCCGGCGCAGCGTCCGCTCGCCGCCCGGCACCGTCCCGTCCGTCACCACGCCGGTCAGGGTAGAACCCGCCACCCCACGGGCGTACCCCCCGTTCCGCCCGGTCCGACCGGGCGTCGTGCCCGGCCGACCGGGGACAGAACGCGGATTGTCGCCGCCGCCGCGCGCCGCCACGATCGACGTCATGACCGACGCCCTCGCCACCCCCGGCGGACCGACCCCGTCCACCCCGACGATCCACGGGCCACCGGCGACGCCGGTCCGCCACTCGCGCCTGACGCCGCTGGCCCGGCACCTGTTGGAGATGGCGCTGGCCATGGTGGCCGGCATGCTGGTGCTCGGTCCGGCCCGCGCCGCCCTGGGCGGGCTGCTCGGGCTGGCCCCGGCCACCCCCGGCGTCGCGGCGCTGCTGATGGCCACCGACATGAGCATCGGCATGGCGGTCTGGATGTGGTTCCGGGGACATCCCGGCCCGGCCGTCGGCGAAATGGTCCTGGCCATGTACGTGCCCGTGCTGGTGCTGCTGGTGCCGTACCAGGCCGGGTGGATAAACGGCGACGCCCTGCTGATGGGCGCGCACGTGCTGATGGTGCCGGCGATGGTGGCGGTGGTGCTGCGGCGCCGGGCCGAGTACGCCGTGCACCGCCCGAACCGCGCCGCGCCGCAACACCCGTGGGCACGGGCGGTGGCGCAGCGCTGGCCGGCCGGGCTGGCGCTGCTGATGACCGCCGACACCTGGAGCTCACCCGCGCCGTTGGCCGCGTACACGCTGCTGGCCCTGCCGGCCGGTTACCTGATCATCGGTACGGTCCGGCGGCAGTGGGGCGTACCGGGCGCTCTCCGGCTTCAGCTCGTCGGCCTGGCCGGCTGGTCGGGCCTGGCGCTGCTCGCCGTGATCGTCGGCGGCACGGCCGGGCAGTGGCTGGTCGCGATCGGCTGGCTGGCCCACGCGGGCTGGGACGTGATCCATCACCGGAGCGGCCAGGTGGTGCCCCGCGCCTACGCACAGTGGTGCGGTGTGATCGACGCGGTCCTCGGGATCACCATCATCCTGGCGCTGGTCACCGCCTAGTCGGCGGCCTGCGGCGGGGCCCGTCGCCACCCGGCGGCGGGCCCCGACCGCGTGTTGCCGGTGGTCGCCGCAGCGGCCGGGTGGGCGTGATGAAAGGCTTGACCCATGAGTTCCACGCCCGTACCGCCCGACGCGACCATGGATCCGCCCGCCTTCACGGACCTCGGCCTGCGGCCCGAACTGCTCGCCGCGCTCTCCGCGCTCGGCTACGAGGAGCCGACGCCGATCCAGCGGGAGGCGATCCCGACCCTGCTGACCGGCCGTGACCTGCTCGGGCAGGCGGCCACGGGCACGGGCAAGACGGCCGCGTTCGCGCTGCCCCTGCTGCAACGGATGCCGGACGACCGGCCCGGCGGCGATCCCCTGGCGTTGGTGCTGGTACCCACCCGGGAACTCGCCGTGCAGGTGTCCGAGGCGTTCCACCGGTACGGCAAGGACCTCGGGGCCCGGGTGCTGCCGATCTACGGCGGGCAGCCGATCGGCCGCCAGCTGCGGGCGTTGGACCTCGGCGTGGACGTGGTGGTGGCCACCCCCGGCCGGGCGCTGGACCACATCGCCCGGGGCACGCTACGGCTCGGCAACCTGATCACGGTCGTCCTCGACGAGGCCGACGAGATGCTGGACATGGGGTTCGCCGAGGACATCGAGGCGATCCTGGAGCACGCCCCCGCACAGCGCCAGACGGTCCTCTTCTCGGCGACCATGCCGTCGCGCATCGAGGGCATGGCCCAGGCACACCTCACCGACCCGGTCCGCATCCTCATCGCCCGCGAGCAGCCGGTGGCCGGTGCGGCGCCCCGGGTACGCCAGAGCGCATACCTGGTGGCGCGGGCGCACAAGCCGGCGGCGCTGGGCCGGGTGCTGGACGTCGAGTCGCCGACTGCGGCGATCGTCTTCTGCCGCAGCCGCGAGGAGGTCGACCGGCTCACCGAGACGATGAACGGACGCGGCTACCGGGCCGAGGCCCTGCACGGCGGGATGAGCCAGGAACAGCGGGACCGGGTGATGGGCCGGCTGCGCTCCGGCACCGCCGACCTGTTGGTGGCCACCGACGTCGCCGCCCGGGGACTCGACGTCGAACAGCTCAGCCACGTGGTCAACTACGACGTGCCGTCGGCACCCGAGTCGTACGTGCACCGCATCGGCCGGGTCGGTCGCGCCGGTCGGGAGGGCGTGGCGATCACCCTGGCCGAGCCCCGGGAACACCGGATGCTCAAGACCATCGAGCGGGTCACCGGCCAGCGCATCACGATCGACAAGATCCCCACCGTCGCCGACCTCCGTACCCGTCGGCTGGAACTGACTCAGGCCGCGCTGCGGGAGAGCCTGCTGGAGGACGACCTGGAGCCGTTCCGGGTCATCGTGGAGACGCTCAGCGACGAGTTCGACCTGATGGAGGTGGCGCTCGCCGCGGTGAAGCTGTCCCACGAGGCGACCCTGCCCGGCTCCGACGAGGCCGAGGAGGAGATCCCGCAGGTGGCGGTCCGTCCGACCCGGGACGCTCGGCCCGGCCAGGACACTCGGGGTGACCGTCGGCCGGCACGGCCCCGCACCGGCGGCACCACCCAGGTCTTCATCGGGCTGGGCCGGCGCGCCGGAGTCCGCCCGCAGGACCTTGTCGGGGCGATCACCGGGGAGACCGGCATCCGGGGCCGGGACATCGGCTCGATCGAGATCGCCGACCGGTTCTCCCTGGTCGAGGTGCCCAACGGGGTGGCCGACGAGGTGATCGCCGGACTGCGCGGCAGCACCATCAAGGGCCGCAAGGCCACCGTACGCCGCGACCGCGACGAACGCCGCTGAGGTGTAAGGCTGAGGTGTAAGGAAGGGCCCCTTGTTAACGCCTGCGGTATAGCAGGGAGCCCTTCTCACCACGGCATGCCCTGACATGCGGCGACTGGCGCCACCCCGCACGGGATGACGCCAGTCGGCGGTGCCTGGTGTTAGCTCGTGTTAGTAGGGGACCCCTGCTCTACCGCAGGCGTTAACAAGGGCCCCCTCCTTACATGCGTCCTTACGTGCCGCCCTACGTGCCGCCGTGCATGCGCTCATCGTTCAGGCGGCGGCGAGCGCCTCACCGCCCAGCGACGCCGGGTCGATCTCGGCCGGGCGCAGCGCCAGGGCGAGTACGTCGGCGACGTCGGCGAGCGTGTGCACGGTCAGCGCCTCGCGGACCTCGGTGGGCAGGTCGTCGAGGTCCGGCTCGTTACGGGCCGGGATGATCACCTCGGTCAGACCGGCCCGGTGCGCGGCGAGCAGTTTCTGCTTCACCCCGCCGATGGGCAGCACCCGGCCGGAGAGCGTCACCTCGCCGGTCATCCCGAACTCGGGGCGTACCGGTCGGCCGCTGGCCAGTGACGCCAGCGCGGTGACCATGGTGATGCCGGCGCTGGGGCCGTCCTTGGGTACCGCGCCCGCCGGGACGTGCAGGTGGATCCGCCGCCCGGCGAGGGCGTTCGGGTCCAGACCGAGCCGACGGCCGTTGGCGCGCAGGTAGGAGAGCGCGATGTGCGCCGACTCCTTCATCACGTCGCCGAGTTGACCGGTCAGGGTCAGTCCCGGCTCACCGTCCATGCTGGTCGCCTCGATGAACAGCACGTCGCCGCCGGCACCGGTGACCGCCAGCCCGGTGGCCACGCCCGGCACCGCCGTCCGCTCCGCCGACTCCGGCGTGTGCTTGGGTCGGCCGAGGTAGCGGGTCAGGTCGTCGGCGCCGACACGGACCGGCGTCGGGTCGTCGGTGAGGGCCACCGCGACCTTCCGCATGACCTTCGCCAGGGCCCGCTCCAGTTGCCGTACGCCGGCCTCCCGGGTGTACTCCCCCGCGATCCGGGCCAGTGCCGGGGCGTCGACGTCGACCTCGTCGGCGGTCAGTCCGGCCCGCTCCCGCTGCCGGGGCAGCAGGTGGTCCCGGGCGATGGCCACCTTCTCGTCCTCGGTGTAGCCGTCCAGCGTGACCAGTTCCATCCGGTCCAGCAACGGGCCGGGGATGGCCTCCACCACGTTGGCCGTGGCGAGGAACAGCACGTCGGACAGGTCGAGGTCGACCTCCAGGTAGTGGTCACGGAAGGTGTGGTTCTGGGCCGGGTCGAGCACCTCCAGCAGGGCGGCGGCCGGGTCACCGGCGTACCCCACGGAGAGCTTGTCGACCTCGTCGAGCAGCACCACCGGGTTCATCGAGCCGGCCTCGCGCAGCGCCCGCACGATCCGGCCGGGCAGCGCGCCGACGTAGGTGCGCCGGTGGCCCCGGATCTCGGCCTCGTCGCGTACGCCGCCGAGGGAGACCCGGACGAACCTGCGGCCGAGCGCCCGGGCGACGGACTCGCCGAGGCTGGTCTTGCCGACGCCGGGCGGGCCCGCCAGGGCGAGCACCGCACCGGAGCCGCGCCCGCCGACCACACCGAGGTTGCGGTCGGCCCGCCGGTTGCGCACCGCCAGGTACTCCAGGATGCGGTCCTTCACGTCGGCCAGGCCGGCGTGGTCGGCGTCGAGCACGGCCCGCGCCGCCGCCAGGTCGGTGTTGTCCTCGGTACGCGTGCTCCACGGCATCTCCAACACCGTGTCGAGCCAGGTACGGATCCAGCCCGCCTCCGGGGAGGCGTCACTGGCCCGCTCCAGCTTGCCGACCTCGCGCAGTGCCGCCTCGCGGACCTTCTCGGGCAGGTCGGCGGACTCGACGCGGGCCCGGTAGTCGGCGGAGCCCTCCGGGGCGTCCTCGCCGAGTTCCTTGCGGATCGCGGCGAGCTGCTGGCGCAGCAGGAACTCCCGCTGCGACTTCTCCAACCCCTCGCGGACGTCGGAGTTGATCTGTTCGGTGACCTCCTGCTCGGCGAGGTGGTCCTTGACCCAGCCGACGAGCAGTTCCAGCCGGGCGGTGACGTCCGGCGCGGCGAGCAGTTCGGTCTTCTGCGCCAGGGTGAGCCAGGGCGCGTAACCGGCCGAGTCGGCCAGTTCGGAGAGGTCGGTCATCCGCTCCATCGCGTCGATGACCTGCCATGCGCCGCGCTGTTGCAGCACGGAGGTCACCAGGGCGCGGTATTCGCGGGCCAGTTCCCGTGCCTTGCCGGCCGGGGCGGGCTCGTCGATCTCGGTCGCCTCGACCCAGAGCGCCGCGCCGGGCCCGGGTACCCCGGAGCCGATACGGGCGCGGGCGAGGCCGCGGACGACTGCGGCGGGCTCGCCGCTGGGCAGCCGACCGACCTTCTCGATGGTGGCGATCGCGCCGACGGAGCCGTACTCGCCGTCGAGGCGGGGCACGGCGAGCAGCCTGCGGTCGCCGGTGGCGCGGGCCGCGTCGACGGCGGCCTGGGTGGTCGGGTCGAGGGTCACCGGGATGACCATGCCGGGCAGCAGTACCGCGTCGGTCAGTGGGAGTACCGGAAGAGTTGCCATCGAACACCTGCTATCGCATTGAGTTGAGCGTGTCTGACTCAAGTCGACGCGCGCCACCGTTGTTCCACGGTGTGACCCAGCACACGAACCACCCCGACCTTGAGGTGACGCCGACACATCCGTACCGACCGCGGGAACGCCGGGTAATCGGGATTTACGCGCGGCGCAAAACGCGAGAGCCGGCAAGCAGGGGCTTTTGTTGCGCAATTGCCGGGCGATGAGTCAAACTTTGACCACACCCCGCCAGACACAGGGAGTAATCGACGATGGCGAGAAAAGTAATCACGGTGCTGACTGACGACCTCGACGGCGGAAAGGCCGATCGGACGGTCGAGTTCAGCCTGGATGGCGTGAGCTACACCATCGACGTCTCCGACGAGAACGCGGGAGTCCTGCGCAAGGCGCTGGATCCGTTTATCAATGCGGGCCGACGGCTTGGACGCGGCAGCACCGACACCGGTCGCGGTCCGCGTCGGGTCACCGCTGCGGCCCCCGGAATGAACCGCGAGCAGAACCGCGCGATCCGGGAATGGGCAGTCAGCAACGGCTACAAGATTTCCGAGCGGGGTCGTATCCCGGTCGAGGTCGTCGAGGCGTACAAGAACCGCTGAACAGCGGCGTCGCCACACAACGTCGCGGGCCGTCCGGAACCTCGTTCCGGACGGCCCGCGTGTCGTTTCGGGTCAGTTGACCTGGATCCGCACCGCGTCGAAGGCGGGGGTCTGGTTGGCCCGCTCCGACATCGGGATACGGTGCGAGCCGTCACCGGCCCAGACCGCGCACTGCGCGGTGCCGGAGTCCGGCAGACCCGGGATCTGGATGACCACGCTGTCCGGCTGGCGACCGCCGCCGCCGTCCTCGGTGGCCACGAAGAAGGCCGGTACCGGATCCGCCGCCGGCGCCTCGTCGGTGTTGTTCAGCATCCGGCAGGCGGTGTGGAAGTGGCCTCGGGTCAGGCCCTCACCGTTGAGCAGCGAGCTCTCCAGGTAGTAGCCACCCTGACCGGCCGGGAGGAACCGGTCCCGGACCAGGTTGCGGGTGCTGACCCGCAGCGAGAAGCCCTCGTTGCGGTTGATCTGCTGCGGGAACTCGGTGATCAGCAGCGACGGGTTGTTCGCCGCCGAGCCGACCTCGCCGAAGGCGGTGCTGATGCAGCGGTTGCCGTTCTGGAAGCCGTCGTGCGGCTGGAGCTGGCTGTTGTTGCAGTTGTTGGCCAGCACGTCGAGGCCGTTGTTGTTGCCCCCGCCGTTGTTGCCGCCGTTGTTGTTGCCCCCGCCGTTGTTCCCACCGTTGTCGGGGTTGTTGCCGCCGTTGTTCCCACCGTTGTTGTTGTTCACCGGCTGCACCTGGCAGGCGGCCAGACCGGCGAGGCCGCGCGGCCGGGGGCCGAAGCGGTCGATGGAGATGGTGATGCGGTCGAGCGTGGCCCGCCGCTTGCTGGCCAGCGGGTCGAGGATCGCGTTGCGGATGAACGCCTGGCCCTTGTTGCCCTCGGCGGCCAGGCGCTGGTCGGCCTCGGTGATCTGGGTCTGCAGCAGGGCCAGGTTGCGGTCCACCTCGGCGCGGGCCCGGTCGGGCACCTGCGGCAGGCGGCTGACCACGTCGGGACAGGCCACGGCGAAGGCACCGGTGGTCGCGCCACCGTTGCCGCTGCGGGTCTCCTGGCACTCCTCCACGGACTGCTGCCCGTCACCCCAGTGGTTGGTCACCCATCGACCGTTCTGGAACGTACGGGTGGTGGTGGCGCCACGGGCGGTCGGCGCGGTCGCACCCGGGCTGGGCTCCACACACTCGGCCGAGATCGGGCGGGTCTGCTGCTTGTTCGGCCGTCGGTCACCGGCCGACGAGATCTGGGTAACGGCGACGACGCCACCGAAGACGGCGAGCGTGGCACCAACCGCCAGAAGTCGTTTGGTCCGCGTGTTACCTGATGGTCTGCGTGACCGGGTGGACCTGCGCATCGAATTGCTCTCCTTCTCGATCCGGTACCTGACGCGTGACTCGACGGACCGAACGGAATCGTGGTGGCGCGCTCGACGGAGGCCGTTCGAACGCACCGGTGGCACGTCGACAGACGACGATGCCCTTTCCGCACCGTCTCCCGCGCCGCCCGGCGCGGGTTGGGGAGATCCTGTCCATTCCCGGTGAGGTACGGCCCCGCCGTGGCGGGAGTTCAAAAGAAGGTGGACTTTTTTTCGGCGGCCCGGAGCGCACTGCTCCGGGGCAGGTCAGACCTGGTGCAGATGGTCGTAGGCGAAACCGTCCACGAGTTCGTCGCGGCGCTGCCCGAGTCGCCGGATGTCGTCGAGCAGATCGGCACGACCTATCACGTCGGGAGTTTCCGTATCGAGGGTGCGCAGACGCTCACCGACAGCGAGTGCGGCGAGGTCCTCGGCCAGTCGTGCCGGATCGACACCGCAGGAGAACCGGTACGTCCGCAGGACGACCCGTTCCACCAGGAACTCGCCGGGACCCACCTCGACCCAGCTCCACCCCTCGACCGGACCGTCGGCCCAGCGCACGTGCAGCCCGCGCAGGATCGGATCCGCCAGTCGCCGTGCCACGTACGCCTCGACCGCCTCGGCCCGGGCGAGCGCGCCGAGGTCGTTGACCGCGCCGGTGCGCCCGTCCGGCAGCCGGCCGACGATGTCGCGGAACCCGATGGCGGGTACGTCCGACCCGGCGGCACCGTCGGCGTACCGGCGGGCGTCGAGCACGTACCCGACGATGCCCGGACCGTGGTCGACGGCGCGCAGGGTAGCCGAGCCGATCCGCAGCAGCGGCAGGCCGACGCTGGCGGTGACCGCCTCGACGATCCGGTCCACCCGCCGGGCGGCGGCGTCCGGCGCCGGCTCCCGGAACTCGACGGCGAACTGCGGCAGGCCGGTGTCGTCCGCGCAGACCACGTGGTCGAGCACCACCCGCGCGGCGGTGTTCCACTGGCTGGCGGTGAGCCCCGGTGGGCGGCGCCGGATCACGTCACCGAGACGCGGGGCGGCGTGCACCCGCTGTCCCGCGCGGGCCAGCACAGGCGTACGCCCACCGGCCGGAACCGTCGACAGCCACGCGTCGCCACCGGTCATCGTCGTATCCACCCAATCCTGCCGCCGACCGACCGAGTCTAGGATGACGATCATGCCGGGCGGCTCCCCCGGTGGGCCCGCGATGACCGCCACGACGGTGGCCGACCGCGCCCGAGGCGAGGAGGTGGACGGATGCGGGTGGTGTCCCTGGTGCCCTCGCTGACCGAGGCGGTGGCGGTGACCCTGCCGGGTCTGCTGGTCGGAGCCACCGACTGGTGCACCGCTCCGGCCGATCTGGACGTGCCCCGGGTGGGCGGCAGCAAGTACCCCGACCTGGACCGGGTGCGCGCGTTGCGGCCGGACCTGGTGCTGCTCAACGTCGAGGAGAACCGGCGCGAGGACGCCGAGGCGCTGGCCGCCGCCGGGGTGCCGGTCCGGGTCACCTATCCGCGTACGGTCGACACCGCCCTGACCGAGCTCGCCGACCTGCTGCGTGACCTGGGCGCGTCGGGGGAACCCGAGTGGTTGACGGCGGCGCGACGGGCCTGGTCCAACTTTCCGACTCCGTCGGTGCGGCACCGTGCGGTGGTGCCGGTCTGGCGGCGTCCTTGGGTGGTGCTCGGCGCCGACACCTTCGCCGGTGACGTGCTCCGCCGGCTGGGCGTGGCCAACCTCTACGCCGGGCAGCCGGAACGGTATCCGCGACCGTCCCTGGACGAGCTGCGCGCCACCGGACCCGACCTGGTGGTGCTGCCGGACGAGCCGTACCGGTTCACCGCCGACGACGGGCCGGAGGCATTTCCGGGCGTACCGTGTGCGCTGCTCTCCGGTCGGCACCTGACCTGGTACGGCCCGTCGCTGGCCGAGGCCCCCTCGGTGCTGGCCGGTCAACTGGCGACCCCGGTCAGACGGCCCGGGCCGGAAGGGGTCGAAGGTCCCGTCCGGTCCGGGCCCGGTCGGCCCTGACCGCACCCGGTCCCACCGGCGTCCAATGGAGGTGTCACCGGGACAGCGGTGCGAAGCAGAGAAGGGACGTGGACATCATGACCGCGATGACCGAGCGGAACACCGCCGCCAGGACCCCGGGCGCCGAGACCGTTCGGGAGCAGGCCGACCGGCGGCGGGTCACCCGCTACCTGCTCGCCGGGCTGCGGCTGGCACTCGGCTGGATCTTCCTCTGGGCGTTCGTGGACAAGCTGTTCGGCCTGGGGTTCGCCACCGAGGGCGAGAACGCCTGGATCAACGGCGGCAGCCCCACCAAGGGCTTCCTCAGCTTCGGCGTCACCGGCCCGTTCGAGGGCTTCTACCAGAGCATGGCCGGGGCGGTCTGGGCCGACTGGCTGTTCATGATCGGTCTGGCCGCGATCGGCACCGCCCTGATCCTCGGCATCGGGGTGCGCGTCGCCGCCGTCGCCGGTGGCCTGCTGCTGGTGCTGATGTGGACCGCGGCCCTGCTGCCCGCGAACAACCCCTTCATGGACGACCACCTGGTCTACGCCGGGGTGCTGGCGCTGCTCGCGGTGACCAACGCCGGCGACACCTGGGGCCTCGGCCGCACCTGGGCCCGGCTGCCGATCGTCCAGCGCTTCGCCTGGCTCCGCTGACCTGTCACCTCCCTCCCCACACGGCGGGCGTCACCCCTGCGGGTGCCGCCCGCCGTCACGACGGCCCGGGTGCTCCCGGGCCGTCGTGACGCGTGCGACGGGCACCGCTGGCGTAGCATCCGGCAGGATTGTGCTGACCAGAACCGACGTCACAGGAGAATCCGCATGAACCAGGCAGCGAGCAAGCCCGAGATCGGTCCGATCGAGGGTGCCCCGCCCGCCGACCTCGTGATCGAGGACATCACCGTGGGCGACGGCCCCGAGGCCCAGGCCGGCCAGCGCGTCCGCGTCCACTACGTCGGGGTCTCGCACTCCACCGGCGCCGAGTTCGACGCCTCCTGGAACCGGGGGGACGCCTTCGAGTTCCCGCTCGGCGGTGGCCGGGTCATCGCCGGCTGGGACCAGGGCGTGGCCGGGATGCGGGTCGGTGGGCGGCGCAAGCTGACCATCCCGCCGCACCTGGGCTACGGCAGCCAGGGCGCCGGTGGCGTGATCAAGCCCAACGAGACCCTGGTCTTCGTGGTCGACCTGCTCGGCGTCCGCTGAGCGCCGCGTCCGGCGCCGGCCCCCGTACCCGGCGCCGGACGCGCGGTCGGCGTCGCACGCCGACCACCGCACGCTCCGGCAGGCGAACCCGCCGTCGCGGCGTCACACGCCGGCCAGCACCCGCTCGGAGCACGAGCCGACGACCGGGATGACCCGGCGCAGGCCGGTGGCACGCAGCACCCGCTCCACCACCGGCGGCGGGTCCGTCAGCACCAGTTGGCCGCCCTGGGCCCGCACCCAGAGCCGGGCCGCGATCAGCGTGCGCACCCCGGCGGCGGAGAGCACCCGCACCTCGGAGAGATCCACCCGCAGCTCCGGCCGGGCCGGTGCAGCCCAGAGGGCCGCGCGGAACGCCGCGACGGTGGCGATGTCGACGGCACCGACCACGCGGACGCACACCGCGTGGTCGAAGACCGTGGTCTCCACGTGGAACCGCTCCTCGCGCTCTGGCATGAGTCGAACCTATCCCGCACCACCGACACTCACACCCTGCACAAAGGGGGTTCCGGGTAAGCCCAGGGCATGACCCGCAGGCCCGGAGTATCCACCCTAGTACTCCAACGTCACTTCGCCTGTCTGCGCTGGTAGTGGGATCGTCGGGCTTGGGCTTGGGATGTTCGCCGCCAGTATGACCAGTGCAGGGTGTGC
>NZ_JBVHKD010000015.1:0-139341 GCF_055559695.1 Micromonospora sp. NPDC023869 | reverse complement strand
AGTACCCCGAAGGGCCTTTCCGCTCGACTTGCATGTGTTAAGCACGCCGCCAGCGTTCGTCCTGAGCCAGGATCAAACTCTCCAACAAAAACCTATTGGAAAAGCAAACCCCAGCAACAAAATGTTGCCAAAGGAATCCCCACCAACCCAAAAGTTGGCACGGGGTATCATAAAACAATTTGGCACTGGCTTATCAAGCACCCTGTTGAGTTCTCAAAGAACAACCACACACCATCAGAACACCCGACCAACAGGCACCCCTCCGGGGAACAACCCGCACCCACCTCGCGGCGAGCACTTTTACTACGTTACCCGGTGGTTTCAACCGTGTCAAACCGGCTTCCGCTGGTTTGTCGCGCTTCAACCCTTTTGCCGGGCACCATGAACCCGTTCGGCTTTCGCCGCCCGTCTCATGGCTTTGGCAGGCCGGCCGCTTGCGGTCTCCCGCTCGCTCGCCCGTTTCCCTGCCGGTCGTCAACCTTACCCGGTCGGTTCCGCCTCGCCAAATCCGCCTCGCGGCGGAACCGGGGGCACCACCCGGCCTCGGTATCGGTGAGTGTGTCCACCGTGTTCGAGGGGTTGACCAGCGCTCCGGCCTCAGGTCTTTCGACCGTTTCGTCCGTTCCGCGCTGACAGAGAGAAAGTTACGCGCCCGACGGATTGATCGTCAAATCCGCCGGACGCGTCCCGCGTCACACCGGGCTCAGCTCTCCAGTTCGACGCCGGCGAAGGAGCGCTTGCCCCGGCGTAGCACCAGGTACCGCCCGTGCAGCAGGTCCTGCGCCGTGGGAACGGCGTCGACCTCGGTCACCCGGTCGTTGTTGAGGTAGGCGCCACCCTCGGTGATCACCCGCCGGGCCTCCTTCATGCTCGGCACCAGGCCGGACTCCTTGAGCAGCGTCGCCACGTCCGGCAACCGGTCGAGGCGTACCAGGCCGGCCTCGGCGAGTGCGGCGCGCAGCGTCACCGGCGTCAGGTCGGCCAGCGAGCCCCGCCCGAAGAGCGCCTGACTGGCGGCGACCACCTGTGCCATCTCGCGTTCGCCGTGGACCAGGGTGGTCAACTCCTCGGCAAGGGCGCGTTGCGCCGCCCGAGCCGCCGGCCGCTCCGCGCTCTCCTTCTCCAACGCCTCCAGCTCCTCCCGCGAACGGAAGCTGAAGTAGCGCAGGTAACGGCCGATGTCCCGGTCGTCGACGTTGATCCAGAACTGGTAGAAGGCGTACGGGCTGGTCATCTCCGGGTCGAGCCAGACGGCGCCGCCCTCGGTCTTGCCGAACTTCGTGCCGTCCGACTTGGTGACCAGCGGGGTGGTGAAGGCCTGGACCGGGCCGAGCCCGCGACGGCGTACGTAGTCCACGCCCGCGGTGATGTTGCCCCACTGGTCCGAGCCGCCGAACTGGAGCCGGCAGCCGTGCCGACGGTGCAGCTCGAAAAAGTCGTGGGCCTGGAGGAGCTGGTAGCTGAACTCGGTGAAGCTGATCCCGCTCTCCAGCCGGGCCCGCACCACCTCGCGGGCCAGCATCTTGTTGACCGGGAAGTGCTTGCCGACGTCGCGGAGGAACTCGACCACCGACATCTCGCCGGTCCAGTCCAGGTTGTTGACCAGTTCGGCGGCGTTGTCCCCGGTGTACGAGACGAACGGGGCGAGCTGGTCGCGGATGCGACTGACCCATCCGGCCACCACCTCGGGGGCGTTCAGGGTGCGTTCCGCGCTCTCCTTCGGGTCACCGATCTGCCCGGTCGCGCCGCCGACCAGCAGCAGCGGCCGGTGCCCGGCGAGCTGGAGACGGCGGGCGGTGGTGACCTGCATGAGGTGGCCGGCGTGCAGGCTCGGCGCGGTCGGGTCGAAGCCGACATAGAACGCGGCCCCGCTGCCGTCGAGCAACGCGCGCAGCTCGTCGGGATCGGTGGAGTCCTGGATCAGGCCGCGCCACCGCAGGTCATCGGTCAGGGAGTCCCGCCGGGGCGACGGGAGGCTGCTGTCGGTCACGGTCACCGATTCTCCCCCATCGGCCGGGTCCGGCCCTACCGGGTCAGCGCGCGCCGGGACTACGGCTACGCTGACGACGCCAAGATCGAGGAGGCTGCCGTGGAGTTCCCGGACGTGTCGAGCGGCTTCGCCGGGCTGCTCGGGCTGGAGTTCGACGAGATGACCGGCGACCGGGTGACGATCCGCTGGCGGGTACGCCCGGAGTTGCACCAGCCGTACGGGCTCCAGCACGGCGGGGTCTACTGCGCGGTGGTGGAGACGGCGGCCAGCGTGGGCGGCGGTGTGTGGCTCGGTGACCGGGGCCAGGTCGTCGGCGTGTCCAACCAGACGGACTTCCTGCGGGCGGTACGCGACGGCGAGTTGACCGCAGTGGGCACTCCGGTGCACCGGGGACGCAGCCAGCAGCTCTGGCAGGTGGAGATCACCGACGCGGACGACCGGCTGGTGGCCCGTGGACAGGTACGCCTGCAGAACCTCTATCCGAACGCCTGAACCCCGGCTTCCGCCGTCGGTGCCGCCTCCCGCGGCAGACTGATCGGCCGTGGGTGCGGCTGAGTCCGGCAGCGGATGCCGGTTTTGCGGAAAACTGACGCTTTAACGGCGATATGGTCGCGTCGATGACCGAGCCCGCGCCGCCGCCGACGTGAGGAAGCTGCTCGCCGCCACGCTCGGCATCCTGTCCGCGGTCGGTGGCTTCGTGGACATCGGCGACCTGGTCGCCGCCGGGCAGGCCGGCGCGCGGTTCGGCATGGCGCACACGTGGGTGCTGCTGCTCGGGGTGGTCGCCATCTGCGCGTACGCCGAAATGGCCGGACGGATCGCGGCGGTGACCGGCCGGGCGGTCTTCGACCTCGTCCGGGAACGGCTCGGCGCGCGGGTGGCCCTGGTCAACCTGGTGGCGTCGTACCTGGTCACGGTGATCACCCTGGCCGCCGAACTGGGCGGGGTGGCGTTGGCGCTGCGGCTGGCCACCGGCGTGCCGTACCTGGTGTGGGTGCCGATCGCCGGGGCCGCCGTCTGGCTGGTGCTGTGGCGGATGCGCTTCCCGCTGATGGAGCGGGTGTTCGGACTCGCCGGGCTGTCCCTGGTGGTCTTCGCGGTGGCGCTGTTCTGGCTGCCCACCGACTGGGCGGAACTCGGCCGCAGCGCGATCTCGCCGAGCGACTCCGGGCAGGGCTGGGGCGCGTACTGGTTCGTGGCGGTGGCGTTGTTCGCCTCCACGGTCAGCCCGTACGAGGTGTTCTTCTTCTCCTCCGGCGGGGTGGAGGAACGCTGGGGCGCGGCCGACCTGGCCGACGCCCGGTTCAGCGTGCTGGTCGGATTCCCGATCGGCGGGTTCCTCGCGTTGTCGCTGATCGCCACCGCCGCCGTGGTGCTGCGCCCCGCCGGGGTGACGGTGAGCAGCCTGGACGAGGTCGCCCACCCGGTGGTGCTGGCCTTCGGCACGGTCGGACTGGCGGTGGCGGCGTTGGCGTTCTTCGCGGTCACCTTCGGCGCCGCGCTGGAGACCGGGCTCTCCGCCGCGTACGCCGCCGCGCAGTACTTCGGGTGGCAGTGGGGCAAGCGGGTCAGTCCGCGCGAGGCGGCCCGGTTCCACACCGTGCTGCTGGTCAGCGTGCTGCTCGGGGTGCTCCTGCTGCTCACCGCGATCGATCCGGTGACGCTCACCGAGTACATGCTGATCATCAGCGCGGTGGCGTTGCCGCTGACGTATCTGCCGATCCTGGTCGTCGCCAACGACCGTACGTATCTCGGCGACCGGGTCAACGGGCCGGCGCTCAACCTGCTCGGCGCGGTGATCCTGCTGGTCATCGTCGCGGCGGCGATCGCCGCCGTACCGCTGGCCGTGGGCACGAGGATGGGACAGTGAGGATCGAGGTGAGTCGGCAGTTGCTGGACCGCCAGCTCGTCGACGTGGCGGGGCGTCTGATCGGCAAGGTGGACGACGTGGAGTTCGCGTTCGACGCGGACGGGGTGCCGTACCTGCGGACGCTGCTCAGCGGGCCCGGCGCGCTCGGCGCACGGGTCGGTGGGCGACTCGGGCGGATGCTGGTGCTCACCGCCGAACGCTTCGTCACGGACCGGCCGGTGGCGCCGCTGCGTATCCCGTACGACCTGGTCGCCCGGGTCGACAGCGCGGTGTGGCTGCGGGTGTCGGCCGAGGAGCTGGCTCCCTCGCCGGTGGAGGAGTGGCTGCGGCGCAGGTTGATCAGCCGAATCCCGGGGTCCGGCCGTGCGAGCGGGTGAGCTGCTCGGCCGGACCGTCTACGACGAGCAGGGTCGGCGGCTGGGTCGGGTGGTCGACCTGGTGGTGCGGGGCGGTCCGGCGGGGCCGCTGCGGTTGACCGACCTGGTGGTGACCCGACACTGGTACGGCCGGGTGAGCGGGCGGCTGATCGGGCCTGAGCGGCATCCGTCCGGCCCGTGGGCGATCCGCGCGGTGGCCCGACGACTCGGCCGCAGCACCGTGCAGGTGCCGCTGCACCGGGTCCGGCTGGACCCGCCGCTGCCGGAACCGCCCGGCGACGAGGTGCCGCCGGGCGGGCCCTAGGGTCGGGTCCCGTCCAGCACGGTCCGCTCGTCCGGCGTCGGCTCCGGCGTCGGCTCCGGCGTCTCCGTCCGCGCCTGGCCCGCACGACCGGCCGCAGACGGACCCGTCGGGTCCGTCGACGCCCTCGGCGGGTCGGCCGGGGACGAGACCTCCCCGTCGGCCGGCGGGTGCTCCGCCGGGTCGGTCGAGGACCGCTCGGCGGAGTCGGTCGCGGCGTCCGGGGTCTCCGGGTCGCCGGGCCGGCACAGCCGTACCCCGTGGATGGCCCGGGTGTCGACCTCGGTGACCTCCAGCAGCCAGCCGTCGACGGTCACGTGCTCGCCCTGGGTGGGGATGCGGCCCAGGGCGGCCAGCACCAGGCCGGCGATGGTGGTGTAGTCGCCCTCCGGGCGGCTGGGCAGATCCACGGAGATGTCCGGCAGGTCGTGCACCGGGAAGGTGCCGGGCAGCAGCAGCGCGCCGTCCGGCTCGGTACGCACCGAGTGCACGTCCCGGTCGGTCTCGTCGTAGATCTCGCCGACGATCTCCTCCAGGATGTCCTCCAGCGTGACGATGCCGTCCACGGCGCCCCGCTCGTCCACCACCAACGCCATGTGCTGACGTTCGGATTTGAACTGGCGCAGCGCGTCGACCACCGGCACCGAGTCGGGCAGCAGCATCGGCGGGCGGACGTACTCGTCGACGGGCCGGTCGTCGCGGACGCCGACCAGGTCGCGCAGGTGGATGACGCCAACCGCCTCGTCCAGCCCGCCGTGCCGGACCACCGGCGCCCGGGAGTGTCCGGACGCGGCGAGCACCAGCCGGGCGTCCTCGGCGGTGGTGCCGCTGTCCAGGCAGAAGACCCGCAGCCGGGGCACCAGCACGGCGCGCAGCCGGCGGTCGGCGATCTCCACCGCCCCGGCGATGATGGTCTGCTGCTCCTTGGTGAAGCCGTGGTGGCCGGAGACGATGTCCCGCAGCTCGTCGGGGCTGATCTCGTCCGGCTCCGGTTTCGGGTCGAGCCCGAACAGCCGTACCACCAGGTCGCTGGTGGCGCCGAGCACCCAGACCGCCGGCCGGGTGAGGGTGGCGAGCAGGTCGAGCGGGCGGGCGACCATCAGCGCCCAACGCTCCGGCACCTGCATCGCGATCCGCTTCGGGGCCAGCTCGCCGAAGACCAGCGTGACGAAGGTCAGCACCAGCGTGACCAGGACCACCGCGACCATCTCGGCGGCCCGGCCGAAGACGTCCTCCAGCAGTGGCACCAACGGTCGGGCCAGCGACACCGCGGCGGCGGCGGAGGCGAGGAAACCGGCCAGGGTGATGCCGATCTGGATGGTGGCCAGGAACCGGTTCGGGTCCCGGGCCAGCCGGGCCAGCACCTGTCCGGCGCGGCCGGTGCGCTCCAGCCGCTGGACCTGGCTGTCCCGCAGCGACACCAGTGCCAGTTCACTACCGGCGAAGATCGCGTTGATCACGATCAGGACTCCGACCAGGGCCAGCTGGCTCCAGTAGCTCTGCACGCCCGGTTCTCTCCCTCGCTGGACCACGCCGGGTGGCGTCGCCGGCGGAGGCCCCGCGGCGTAGCGGTGCCAATTCCCCGTCGCCCCGACGCCGAATCCTGGTATCGGCACGAGGCTTGTGACCGGGTAGGGCCGTGGCGCGGACGGTCAGCCCAACGACACCGTCGGTGCCGGCAGGTCCAGGACGAACGAGTCTTCCTCGCGGCGGAAACCGAGCCGGTGGTAGTACGCGCCGACCATGCCCGGTGGGCTGACCACACGGCGGAACCCGCGGTCGGTGAAGAGGCTGCTGCGCCGGTAGACGAACTCGCCCGGGGTGAAGTCGCGGAAGGCCGGGGTGACGTAGTCGAGGTCGATCTGGGCGACGCCGTCGCCGACGTCGCGGGCCAGCACCACGCCGACCACCTCGTCGGCGCGGACCACCAGGAAGGCCGCGCGGCCGGTCACCCGCCCGGGGTGGAAGCCGGGGTTGAACCGGGCGATGTCGGCGGCGTGCACCCGCAGCGTGTGGGCCAGGAAGGCGTCGTCGGCACCCACCTCGACCACCTGGTAGGTCTGCTCGTCGTGCCGGGTGGTGAGCAGCCCCCGCAGGTACCACACGTTGATCACGGCCAGCACGACGTTGAGCCCCACCATGGGCCACACCTGCACGGCGGTGTTGTAGCCGATCAGCACGAAACAGCCGACCAGGTTGAGGGCGCGCAGCCGCAGGATGCGCGTCTGCAGCAGCGACCACACCAGCAACGCGGAGCCGGCCCAGCCGACGAGTTCCAGCCAGTTCACCCCGCGAGGGTAGTCGCCGCCCTGGTCAGCGGCCCGACGGGGCGGGCGGTCAGGCGAGGTGGGCGGTCAGGCGGGCAGTTCCAGGACGTACTCGTCGACCTCGTGACCACGGGCCGGGGCGAAGGCCCGGTCGGTGCCGCGCACGACGAACCCGCAGCGCCGCAGCACGGTCAGCGAGCCGGCGTTGTCGACCGCCGCGCGCGCGTGCAGCGGCCGTCGGGTCACCTCCCCGAGCAGCGCGCCCAGCGCCCGCGTGGCGTGGCCCCGCCCCCATCGGGCCGGGTCGATCCAGTAGCTGACCTCGGTGCGGTCCCCGACGGGGAAGGCCAGCACGTAGCCGACCACGGCGTCGTCGACGGTCACGGTGCGGGCCAGGATGTCCGGGTCGGTCAGGATGCGGACCCAGCGCGCGGCGAACACGCGCGGGTCGGCCGGATCCGCCGGTCCGAAGGCGGCCATCCGGTTGGCCTCGGCGTCCAACTGGTGGGCGTAGAACTCCGGCAGGTCGTCCTCGCCGACGGGCCGCAGTCGCAGGTCGTCGGTCATTCCTCAGACGATACGCAGCGCCTCCTTCGGCCGGGCAGGGCCGTTGGTCCCGGGCCACGCGGGCGGATCGCCCCTGCCGCCCGGCGCCGGACCGGACCAGGCTGGTGCCGGGAGAGCCGTCAGCGGGACGGCCCGGGCACAGGGCGGAGCGGACGTTGGCCGGACAGGTCCAGGTCACCGGCGGAGAGCGAGCGACGCGGACCGGGGTGGTCGCGCAAGCGGCACCGGACGGCGCGACCGGCACCCGCACCGAGAGGCGGTGGGCGGTACGGCACGTGGTCACCTCGGGCGGAGTCCGCTTCGACGTGACCGGCACCGGGTACGCCCCGTTCGGCGGCGTGCACCGCGACGGCACACCGGTGGCCGTACCGGACGAGCTACGCCGCCTGGCGCGGGCCGGGCTGCTCTGCTCCGACGCCTCCGTCGCTCCGCCGGACGCCGACCGACCGGACTGGTACGCCGTCGGCGATCCGGTGGAGGCGGCGCTGGTGACCTTCGCGGCCCGCTGCGGGTTGGACCCGGTCCGCACCCGGACCGCCTGGCCACGTCTCGCCGCGTACCCCTTCGACCGGCGGTTGCGCCGGACGACCACCGTGCACCGCTGCTGCGACCGTCGATACCTGGTGGTCTGCACGGGTGCGCCGGAGGGGGTGCTGCGCATGCCGCTGCTCGACGCCGTCGACGGGGACGTGACCACCCTGACCGCCGCTGCGCAGCGGATGGCCGACACCGGGCTGCGGGTGCTGGCGGTGGCGGCGGCCCTGGTGGGGACGGCACCCGTCGACGCCGCCCACCCGGTCGGGTTGCGCCCGCTGGGGCTGGTCACGGTCGGCGACTGCGCTGAGCCCGCCGGCCGACCCGGCTTCCCGCCCGAGCGGAAAGGTGGTCCCCGGACCATGACCGCCCCGGGTGGGTCAACCTGGTAGCGGAGCGAAGGAGGAGTGGATGACCAGCGACATCGTCGCCCCCGTGGTGGTGGGTGTGGACGGTTCCCCGACCGCGCTGCACGCCGTACGCGCCGCCGCCTCCCAGGCGCAGCGCCGGCACCGGCCGCTGCGGATCGTGCACGGCTTCATCTGGCCGCTGATGGGTGTCCCGTTGGGCCCGGCGGTGGGTGCGCCGACCGACGGCGGGCTGCGTAACCAGGCCCAGCGGTGCGTCGACGAGGCCGTGGCGACGGCACGTACGGCGGCACCGGAGGTGCCGGTGACCGGCGCGGTGGTCGACGGCGGGGCGGCCGCCGTACTGATCGCGGAGTCCCGGGACGCCGACCTGGTCGTGCTCGGCAACCGGGGTCTGGGCGGGTTCGCCGGACTGCTGCTCGGCTCGGTGGCGGTGCAGGTCAGCGCCCACGCCGACGGCCCGGTGCTGGTGATCCGGGACGAGCCGCGGTCGGACGGGCCGGTGGTGGTGGGCGTGGACGGGTCGGAGCTGTCGCAGGAGGCGGTGCGGTTCGCCTTCGAGGAGGCGTCCCGGCGCGGTGCCGACCTGGTCGCGGTGCACGCCTGGCTCTTCCCGACCCCGACCGGACCGGGTGACATCCTGCCCCTGAGCTACGACCTGGACGCCTACCGGGAGCAGGAGGAACGCATCCTGGCCGAGGCGGTGGCCGGCTGGTCCGAGCGGTACCCGGAGGTGCCGGTGCGACAGCGGCTGGTCCGGGGCTCACCAGCCCCGGCTCTGCTGGAGGCGGCCCGGGAGGCCCAACTGGTGGTGGTCGGCGCGCGTGGTCGGGGTGCGCTGGGCGGACTGCTGCTCGGCTCGGTCAGCCACGCGGTGCTGCACCACGTCCGCGTCCCGCTGGCGGTCGTCCGGAAACCCCGTACCGTCGAAGGATCATGACCGGCGGGGTCGCGCCGCTTCCCCGGCGCTACCCCGCAGCCGGTCCGGCGGCCCCCGCTGGTCGGCGGGCCGGTGAGGGCGAGGCCGGTGGTGTGTCAGGGCCGGTGGTGTGTCGAGGCCGGCCCGCCGGTGGACGGCCCCGACAATGGGCAGAGGCGAATCTGGAGGGCCGATGAACCGACCTGTCGTGGTGGGGGTGGACGGATCACCGCCGAGCCTGGTCGCCGCGGAACACGCGGCGCAGGCGGCGGTCTGGCGATCCCGCCCGCTGCACCTGGTGCACGGCTACCTGCACCCGCTCGGCTACGGGGTGCCGATCAACCCGTACGAGGTGGGGTTGCCGGCGCCGACCGAGGACGGCCGGAAGATGCTCGAACAGACCTCCGCCGAGCTGGTCGACCGGTGGCCGGGGCTCACCGTCGAGGTGCGCCAGGTGGCCGGAGGCCCGGGCGCGACGCTGGTGGAGGAGTCCCGGCGGGCGGAGCTGGTCGTGGTCGGCAGCCGGGGTCTCGGGGGCTTCGCGGGGCTGCTGCTCGGTTCGGTCGGTACCCAGGTCGCCGCGCACGGCCACTGTCCGGTGCTGGTGGTCCGGCCCCCGGACCGTCCGTTGCCGACCGAGGGGCCGGTGCTGGTCGGGGTGGACGGCTCCGAGTCGGCCGAGCTGGCCGTCGGGTACGGCGCCGAGGAGGCGGTCCGGCGCGGTGGCACGCTGGTGCTGGCGCACGTCGCCGACGAGCGGCACGCCGACGACGGCGGGGAGGCGGCGGCGCTGCTGGCCACCGCGGCGGCCTCGGCCCGGGGCAGTCATCCGGCGCTGACCGTCGAGGAACGGTTGATCACCGCGGCGAAGCCGGACCAGGCGCTGATCGAGGCGACCTCCGACGCGGCCCTGGTGGTGGCGGGCTCCCGTGGGCGGGGCGGCTTCGCCGGACTGCTGCTCGGCTCGGTCAGCCAGGCCCTGGTGCAGCACGCCCGCTGCCCGGTGCTGGTCGCCCACCCGCACGAACCGGAGCTCTGAGTCGCCGACGCCCTCGCCGTGGTCACGGCGAGGGCGAACGCGTCGTACGGTCAGGCGTCGCCGCCGCGCAGCAGCCGCTCGAAGTCGGTGCCGAGCGCGAACGGGTCGGCCGGTCCGCCCGACGGGGCGGCGCGGTGCACCTGCTCGGCGAGTTCCCGGGCGGCACGGGTGATCCGGGACCGCAGCGCGCCCTCGGCCGTACCGCCGGACCAGTCCTCGGAGGCGGCGAAGACCGCCGTCGGCATCACCACCGACCGCAGGTAGCCGAACATCGGGCGGAGCGCGTGCTCCAGGGCGAGGGAGTGCCGGGCGGTGCCCCCGGTGGCGCCGATGAGCACCGGTCGTCCGCCCAGCGCGTCGGCGTCGAGCAGGTCGAAGAACGACTTGAACAGGCCGCTGTACGAGGCGTTGAAGATCGGCGTGACGGCGATCAGGCCGTCCGCGCCGGTGACCCGGTCGAGCACCTGCCGCAGCGGGTCCGGGGCGAAGCCGGTGAGCAGGTGGTTGACGATGTCGTGGGCGTACTCGCGCAGCTCGACGTGGTGCAGTTCGACCTGCTCGCCGCGTCCGACCAGCTCGTCGCGGGTGGCCACGGCGAGCTGGTCGGCGAGCAACCGGGTCGACGACGGCTGGCTGAGGCCGGCCGAGACGACGGCGATCGCGCGTACGGTCACCGCTCCCCCTCCGCCGACGCGGCGCCGGCCAGCGCGTCGTCGCCGGAGGCGGCCCGCTCGGCGGCGGCGCGCAGCGAGGCGTGCGTCGGTGCCGCCGGGACGTGGGCGGGACGCAGCGACTCGAACTCCTTGCGCAACACGGGTACGACCTCCTCGCCGAGGAGGTCGAGCTGCTCCAGCACGGTCTTCAGCGGCAGACCGGCGTGGTCGACCAGGAAGAGCTGACGCTGGTAGTCGCCCACGTAGTCCCGGAAACCGAGGGTCCGGTCGATCACCTGCTGCGGACTGCCCACGGTCAGCGGCGTCTGCGAGGTGAACTCCTCCAGCGACGGGCCGTGCCCGTAGACCGGCGCGTTGTCGAAGTACGGCCGGAACTCGCGGACCGCGTCCTGGGAGTTGCGGCGCATGAACACCTGCCCGCCGAGGCCGACGATGGCCTGGTCGGCGGAGCCGTGGCCGTAGTGTGCGAAACGCTGCCGGTAGAGGCCCACCATCCGGCGGGTGTGCTCGGCCGGCCAGAAGATGTGGTTGGCGAAGAACCCGTCGCCGTAGTACGCGGCCTGCTCGGCGATCTCCGGGCTGCGGATCGAGCCGTGCCAGACGAACGGCGGCACGCCGTCGAGCGGTCGCGGCGTGGAGGTGAACGACTGCAACGGGGTACGGAACTTGCCCGACCAGTCGACGACGTCCTCCCGCCAGAGCCGGCGCAGCAGGTCGTAGTTCTCGATGGCGAGCGGGATGCCGTTGCGGATGTCCTGGCCGAACCAGGGGTAGACCGGGCCGGTGTTGCCGCGCCCCATCATCAGGTCGACCCGGCCGTCGGCCAGGTGCTGGAGCATCGCGTAGTCCTCGGCGATCTTCACCGGGTCGTTGGTGGTGATCAGCGTGGTCGCGGTGGACAGCAGCAGCCGCTCGGTGCGGGCGGCGATGTAGCCCATCATGGTGGTGGGCGACGAGGGCACGAACGGCGGGTTGTGGTGCTCGCCGGTGGCGAAGACGTCGAGACCGACCTCCTCGGCCTTGAGCGCGATGGCCACCATCGCCTTGATCCGCTCCGCCTCGGTCGGCTCACGACCGGTGGTCGGGTCGACCGTGACGTCGCCGACGGTGAAGACTCCGAACTGCATGACAGCTCCTCGTGTCGTCCGACCCGGGCGGTTCGTACCCGGCGCTGCGGACAACATATTTGACTCGTCAACTATTCCGTAGCCCCGGCCCCCACCAGTGTCCCCCGTCACGCCACGCTCATCCCCCGACCGGGGTCGCCGCCGGGAGGCCCGGGTCACCGCCGGAACACTACGGAACCGTCGGGCTCGCCGCGTGGCGCTGGTAGTGCCGGGACACCCGGGCACGGTTGCCGCAGGACGGCTTGCACCACGCCTGGCGCGGATGGTCCTTCACGAAGTAGCGCACGCAGCGCGGCGCCGGGCAGGCGAGCAGCTGGGCACGGGCCGGGCCGGTGAGGAACTCGATCGCCGCCCGGGCCAGCACCGCCGTGAGCCATCGCCGGGCGTCGGGCGACGTCCCCCGCCAGGCGACCGTCGGCGTCGAATCCTGCGGCCAGCTCAGCACCGGCCGGACTGGCAGCCGACCGGCGGCCTCGTTGAGTCGGTCGACGGCGTCCGGCACGGGCAGCAGCGTCGAGGAGTCGGCCCGACTCGGTGGCCCGGGACGGACCGCGTGCGCGAAGAGGGCGCGTACGGCGCGCCGCACCGCGACCACGTCGAGGCGGAGTCGCTCGTCCGGCGCGCCGGCGAACGGACCGTCGGCGTACGCCCGTAGCGGTTCGGCCTGCTCCCGGAGCCAGGTGGCCAGTCCGGCCACGTCCGCGAGGTCGTCGGTCACGCCTCCGTTGCCGTCGTGCCGGATGGTGCCCGCCAGGGCGAGCACGAGCTGCTGTGACATCGGGCCTCCTCGGGACCTGCTTGACGCACCCGATTCGATCACGTGTAGTTTCCCTAATGCCTAAGGACGCTACAACCATTAGGGGACGTTGTGCTCGTCATCGCACACCTCAGTGACACGCACCTCGACAGCCACCCTCGCTCGGCCGAGCGGACCGCCCGGGTGATGGACCACCTGCACGCCCTGCCCCGACCGGTGGACGCGATCCTGATCAGCGGGGACATCGCCGACCACGGCGAGGTGGCCGAGTACCGGCTCGCTGCGGAACTCTTCGCGTCGCCACTGCCGGTGATGGTCTGCCCCGGCAACCACGACGTCCGCGACGCGTACCGCAAGGGCCTGCTCGGCGACGACGGCGGCGGCAGTGGCCCGATCAACACCCGGCACGACGTGGCCGGCGCGGTCTTCCTGCTCGCGGACTCGTCGATCCCGGGCGAGAACGACGGTCACCTCGACGAGGAGACGATGAACTGGCTCGCCGGAGAACTCGGCTCGGTGCCGGCCGGGACACCGGCCTTCGTCTCCTTCCACCACCCGCCGGTCGCCCTGCACCACCCCGTCGTCGACTCGATGCGGCTCTCCCCCACCGCGCCACTGGCCGCACTGCTGGCCGCCCACCCACAGGTCGTCGCGGTGCTCACCGGCCACTTCCACACCGCCGCCGCGAGCACCTTCGCCGGTCGGCCACTGCGGATCGCGCCCGGGGTCGTCTCCACGCTCCGGCTGCCCTGGGAAGGCGACGGACCGCTTGTCGACCTGAGCCAACCACCCGGGGTGGCGTTCCACGTGTACGACGACGCCGGACTGCTGAGCACCCACTACCGCGTGGTGGTCTGAGGTTGGACAGGGTCGCCGTACTCGGCTTCCTGGTCGCCGTCGCGCCGATCACCCTGACGCCGGGGACCAGCCTGACCCTGGTCGTGTCGCGGGTCGCCGTCGGAGGGTCCCGGCAGGGGTGGTTGGTGATCTTGGGTACGGTCACCGGGATCTACGTGCACGGCACGCTCGCCGCCGTCGGCCTCGCCGCGCTGGTGCTGCGCTCGTCGCAGGCGTTCTGGACGGTGAAGCTGCTCGGCGCCGCCTATCTGGTCGGGTTCGGGCTGTGGCTGCTGCTGTCCACCATCCGTCGCCGACACCCGACCGACCCCACCCTGCCTGACCACCCCGCCCTGCCCGACGGTCCGGCCGGGTCCGACGACCCGGCCACCACCCGCCGGCCCCGGCGGCTGCCATGGCGCGGGCACCACCCGTACGCGCAGGGGCTGCTCGGCACCGTGCTCAATCCCAAGGCCGCCGCCGTGTACCTGACGCTGGCCCCGCAGTTCCTAGGCTCACACCGCTCCGTGCTGGTGCCGATGCTGGTGCTGGCCTCGGCGCACGCGGTGCTGCACACCTGTTGGCTCGCCGGGTGGACCGTCGTCTCGGGTGCGGCGGCCCGCCTGCTACGCACCCTCCGGGTACGCCGACTGCTGGACCGGCTGACCGGCGCGCTCCTGGTCGGTCTCGGTGTCCGAACCGCAGTCGGATAGAGCGGCCTGGCAGGCCGGGTCAGCGGCAGTCGCGGGTCAGCGCGGACGCGGGTCAGCGCCGTCGCCGGGGCACGTGGCGACGGTAGGCGCTGACCGTCGGGTCACCGGTGATCCAGAAGCGCCAGGGGACGTCGTGGGCGGCAGCCACGCCGACCCGGGGGCCGGAGGAGACCTCGGACGGCGCGACCGGCCGCGTCGGCGGAGTCAGCAGCAGCGGCCCGCTGCCGTCGACGAGGTTGGTGCCGTTCGCCGTCGCGTCGAGCCCGAGCGCCACCACCAACCGGGCGGGACCGCGAGCCAGGTCCCGGTCGGGCACCTCGCCGCGACGCTTGCGGGCGAGATCCAGCCCGTCGACCACCGCACCGGCGCGCAGCAGCACCGCCGCCGCCTCCCCCTCGCGCCCGCAGACCACGTTCAGGCACCAGTGCATGCCGAAGACGAAGTACGTGTAGGCGTGGCCCGCCGGGCCGAACATGGCCTTCGTACGCGGAGTCGGCCCGCGATGGGCGTGCGAGGCCGGGTCCTCACCGGTGCCGGCGTACGCCTCGACCTCGGTCAGCCTGATCCGGACGCCGTCAGCCGCGAGTTCCCAGCCGAGCAGCGTGCGCGCGGTCTCGGCGATCTCGGCGGCGGGAGCGGTCAGCCAGGAGTGGTCCACCCGTCCAGATAACCCCGACCGGAGTTCGATCGGCAACCACGCGCCGACGTCTTGGAGCTATCTACTGTACGGCCAGGTGAAAGTCTTGATCCATGCTCTCCATGGAGCGCACCCGACCTCGACGGATCGGGCCTCCCGCACTCCTCCTTGCCGCCTTTCGAGCTGAACCGTCGGCGCTATCGCCCGCACCGGGTGCGGGCTCGGGGCGATGCCCGATCCGCTACTGCAGTCAGCTCGACAGGCGCCTTGGTGGACTAGGTGTCGACGCCCGACCGACGCCCGGCAATCGACGCTCCTCTGAGCATCCTCAAGGGCTCCTGGCCGTCCGGTCGGCATCTGCTTCACCGAACCCGCTCTTCAACGATGCATTGACAACGTTCCGTTGAAGTAGTGGACTGGGGACATGACCGCCGCCTCTCCCCGCACCTCGGCACCGGACGCCCAGGATCGGGCCCACCACACCTACGCGGCCCTGCACCGGCTCACCGAGCGGCATGCCGCCACCGAGGCGCAGCGCCGCCGGCACACCAACCCGTACGCGGCAGATCCGTACGAGGCGATCGCCGTGGTGTTGGCTCTGGCTGCCGGGGCGGCCGAGGCGGCGCCGGGCGAGGAACCGGTCGACGAGGCGGACCTGCTCGCCGCGCTGACCCTCTTCCCACACCTGCGGGCGGAGGTCGACACGATGGAGGCGGGACTGCTAGACCTCGCGCGCAGCCGTGGGCTGACCTGGCAGGCGATCGGGCACGGGCTCGGCCTGGGCAGCGCCCAGGCCGCCCGCCAGCGTTACGACCGGCTGGCCGCCCGCACCCGATCGGACCAGGCCGCCGACTGAGCCGACTAGGACTTGGGACTGGGTCCGAAGTGGTTCAGACCGGGCTGGCCGTCCTGCACGAAGAACACGACCAGCACGATCCACCCGACGATCGGGATCAGCCCGATCAGGAGCCACCAGCCGGAACGACCCAGGTCGTGCAGGCGGCGTACGGAGACCGCCAGCGACGGCAGCAGGAAGGCCAGGTTGACGAGCAGGGAGACCGGTCCACCCGTCGTCGCGTCGAAGTCGAGACCCAGCGCGCTGTCGATGAGCGCAGCCACGATTCCGACACCGAAGAGGAACAGTGCGAACCACCAGTACTCGGAGCGACGAGCCCGCCCTCCGAAGCCCGCGTACTGGGAGAGCGCGGAGCGAATTGCATCGGTGAATGACACGACGACCCCATTCCACGATGAAGCGACGCTGATGCCAGCAGCGTACGAGGTCGTGTCACTCGATTCGGCCGACCGTCGTCACCCCGACGCGGACGGCCCGGCCGGTGCGACCGGGCCGGGCCGTCCGCCTCAGCGGGGTACGACCTGCTCCGCCGCCCACTCCCGCCAACCGGCCAGCCGGTCGGCGGCGGTGGCGAGCTGGTCAGCGACCGGGCCGGGGCCGGTCGAGCCGGGCGTGGTCCGGGCGGCCAGTGCCGAGCGGACCGACAGCACGTCACGGACGCTCGGGTCCAGGTGCTCGCTGACCGCGGCCAGGTCCTCGTCGGAGACCTCGTCGAGGGCGCAGTCCCGGACCGCGCAGAGCGCCACCAGCTTGCCGGTGATCTCGTGGGCGTCGCGGAACGGCACACCCTTACGGACCAGCCAGTCGGCCACCTCGGTGGCCAGCGAGAAGCCCACCGGCGCGGCGGCGACCAGTCGGTCGACGCGTACCGTCATGGTGGAGATCATCCCGGCCAGGGCCGGCAGCAGCAGTTCCAGGGTGTCGACCGCGTCGAAGGCCGGCTCCTTGTCCTCCTGCATGTCCCGGTCGTACGTCATGGGCAGGCCCTTGAGCATGGTCAGCACCGCGACCAGCCCACCGACCAGCCGTCCCGACTTACCCCGGGCCAGCTCGGCGATGTCCGCGTTCTTCTTCTGCGGCATGATCGAGGAGCCGGTGGCGAAGGCGTCGTCCAGCTCGACCCAGCCGAACTCGTGCGACGTCCAGAGCACCACCTCCTCGCCGAGGCGGGACAGGTGCACGCCGACCAGCGCGGTGATGAAGAGGAACTCGGCGACGAAGTCCCGGTCCGCGACCGCGTCCATCGAGT
Organism: Micromonospora sp. NPDC023869; assembly: GCF_055559695.1. Classification (NCBI taxonomy): domain Bacteria; kingdom Bacillati; phylum Actinomycetota; class Actinomycetes; order Micromonosporales; family Micromonosporaceae; genus Micromonospora; species Micromonospora sp. NPDC023869. Next base: position 122,259 of record NZ_JBVHKD010000015.1, on the reverse strand, counting down.
TGGCGAACGAGGTGCGGAAACCCAGCTCCTTGGAGACCGCCACCGGGTCCAGCGGCAGCCCCGACCCGGCCAGCGCGCCCGCGCCGAGCGGGCTGACGGCGGTGCGGTGGTCCCAGTCGCGCAGCCGCTCCAGGTCCCGCAGCAGCGGCTGCACGTGGGCGAGCAGCCAGTGGCCGAAGGTGACCGGCTGGGCGTGCTGCAGGTGCGTCATCCCGGGCGCGGCGGTGTCCACGTGCCGTTCGGCCTGCTCCACCAGCGCCTCGGCCAGCTCGACCAGCCGCGAGGCCACCCCCCGGGCGTGGTCGCGCAGATAGAGCCGCAGGTCGGTGGCGACCTGGTCGTTGCGGGACCGGCCGGCGCGCAGCTTGCCGCCGAGGCTGCCGAGCCGTTCCAGCAGCCCGCGTTCCAGGGCGGTGTGCACGTCCTCGTCGTCGACGGTGGGCCGGAACGCGCCGGAGGCGCAGGCCGCCTCCAGGTCGTCCAGGGCGGCGAGGATGCGGCCCAGTTCGTCCGGGTCGAGCAGGCCGGCGCCGGCCAGCACCCGGGCGTGGGCCCGGGAACCGGCGATGTCGTACGGGGCCAGCCGCCAGTCGAACTGGACGCTCACCGACAGCCGGGCGAGCGCCTCCGACGGGCCACCGGCGAACCGGCCACCCCACAGGCTCGTACGGTTGGCGGGCGCGCTGTTCTCGGTCAGGCTCTTGTCGTCCACCTGGCCCATTCTGGTGGTCACCACCGCGACGCTCCGCACCGGGCGTCCCGCCCGAGGTCCCGCTCGGTCATGGTGCTGTGTTCCCTTCGGTGTACTCGTCGCGACGGGCCCAGCCGGCGAGTCGTTCGCCGAGCGCGGCTCCGCCGTCGGATTCACGGGCCACCACGAGGATGGTGTCGTCACCGGCGATGGTGCCGACCACCTCCGGCAGACCCGCCCGATCCAACGCGCTGGCCAGATACTGTGCCGCCCCCGGCGGGGTGCGCAGCACCGCGATGTTGCCGCTGGAGTCGACCTCGTTGAGCAGTTCCCGCAGCAGCCGTACCAGCCGGGCCGGCGCCGCCTCGGCGTCGCGCAACGGCCGGTGACCGTCCTCCGGGATGACGTACACGGCCCGGCCGTCGCCGCCCCGGGCGGTGACCGCACCGAGTTCCTTCAGGTCCCGCGAGAGCGTGGCCTGGGTGACCTGGACGCCCTCGTCGCCGAGGAACTCGGCCAGCTCGGTCTGCGAGCGGACGGCCCGGTCGCGGATCAGCTCGACGATGCGGGCGTGCCGGGCGGCACGGGTCAACGGTGCGCTCATGTGGTCTCCGTCAGCAGGAACGTCAGCAACGCCTTCTGGGCGTGCAGCCGATTCTCCGCCTGGTCGAAGACGGCGCTGCGCGGGCCGTCCAGCACCTCGTCGGTGATCTCCTCGCCCCGGTGCGCCGGCAGGCAGTGCAGCACGATCACCGTCGGTGCGGCGTGCCCGAGCAGTTCCTCGTTGACCTGGTACGGCAGGAACGGGGTGGCGCGGTCCAGCCCGTCGCTCTCCTGCCCCATCGAGACCCAGGTGTCGGTGGCGACCACGTCGGCGTCCCGGACCGCGGCGACCGGGTCGACGAGCACCTGGACGCTGCCGCCGGTGTCGGCGGCGATCGCCTCGGCGCGGGCCACCACGTCGGCGTCGGGCGCGAAGCCCTCCGGACCGGCGACGCGGACGTGCATCCCGGCGGTCGCGCCGGCCAGCAGGTACGAGTGGGACATGTTGTTCGCCGCGTCACCGACGTACGCCAGGGTGCGCCCGACGGTGTCGCCGAAGCGTTCCCGCACGGTCAGCAGGTCCGCCAGGAGTTGGCAGGGGTGGAAGCCGTCGGTCAGCGCGTTGACCACCGGCACGGTGGCCCCCTCGGCCACCTCGGCGATCCGGTCGTCGCCGTGCGTGCGCAGCACGATCGCGGCCACGTAGCGGGACAGCACCCGGCCCGCGTCGGCCAGCGTCTCCCCCCGCCCGAAGTGCGTGACCTGGGTGTCCACCACCAGCGGGTGCCCGCCGAGCTCGGCGATGCCGGCGTCGAACGAGATCCGGGTCCGCAGACTCTGCTTGTCGAACAGCACCGCCACCGACCGGGGACCGGCGAGCGGCGCGTACGCGAACCGGTCGGCCTTCATCCGGGCCGCCAGGTCGAGCACGGCGGCCTGCTCGGCGGGCGACAGGTCGTCGTCACGCAGGAAGTGCCGGGTCATTCGCTGGCCTCCGTCGAGGTCGGATCAGGGGTACCGGCCGGGACACGGGTACCGGCCACGGCGGTGAGGGCGAGGGGCAGCGCGGCCAGGAACGCGTCGGCCTGGTCGGCGCTGAGGATCAGCGGCGGGGCCAGCCGGAGCACGTCCGGCTGGATCGGGTTCACCAGGAAACCGGCCCCGCGCAGCGCCTCGGCGGCGGCGGCCGACACCGGCGCGGTCAGCGTCACGCCGAGCAGCAGCCCGGCACCCCGCACCCCGCCCACCAACGGGTGCCCGAGCCCCTCGATACCCCGGCGCAGCCGCTCCCCGATCCGCTTGACGTGGTCGAGCAGTCCCTCGTGGGCGATCGTGGAGATCACCGCGAGCGCGGCGGCGCAGCTCACCGGATTGCCGCCGAAGGTGCTGCCGTGCGACCCGGCGACCAGCAGGTCCGCGGCCGGGCCGAAGGCCAGGGTGGCACCGATCGGCAGTCCACCGCCGAGCCCCTTGGCCAGGGTCACCACGTCCGGCTCGACGCCCTCGGCCTGGTGCGCGTACCAGTGCCCGGTGCGACCGATCCCGGTCTGCACCTCGTCGATCACCAGCAGCGCGCCGTGCCGGGCGGTGATCCGCCGGGCGGCGGCGAGGTAGCCGGCCGGCGGGACCACCACGCCGTTCTCGCCCTGGATCGGCTCCAGAATGACCATCGCCGTCGCGTCGGTGACCGCCGCCTCCAGCGCGGCGACGTCACCGTACGGGACGTGGTCGACCTCGCCGGGCAGCGGACGGAACGGGTCGGCCTTGGCCGGCTGACCGGTCAACGCCAGGGCACCCATGGTCCGGCCGTGGAAACCGCCGACGGTGGCGACCGCGTGGGTGCGGCCGGTCCGCCGGGACAGCTTGAACGCCGCCTCGTTGGCCTCGGCGCCGGAGTTGGCGAAGAACACCCGACCCGGACGTCCGGCCAGGGCCAGCAGCAGCTCCGCCAGGGCCACCGGAGGTTCGGCGACGTACAGGTTGGAGACGTGTCCGAGCGTGGCGACCTGCTTCGACACAGCGGCCACCACGGCCGGGTGCGCGTGACCGAGGGAGTTGACGGCGATACCGCCGAGCAGGTCCACGTACTCCCGACCGGTCTCGTCGGTCACCACCGCGCCGGAACCGGACACCAGGGCCAGCGGCGGCGTGCCGTAGTTGTCCATCATCGACTGCCGCCACCGCTCGACCAGCGTCATGCCGGCACTCCGCTCGCTCATGAGGGGATCACCATCGTTCCGAAGCCTTCCGAGGTGAACACTTCCAACAGGGTGGAGTGCGCGACCCGGCCGTCGACCACGTGGGCCGCGGGTACGCCGCCGGTGACCGCACGCAGGCAGGCCTCCATCTTGGGCACCATGCCCGACTCCAGCGACGGCAGCAGCTCGGCCAGCTCGGTGGTGCCGATCTCGCTGACCAGGCTGGAGGTGTCCGGCCAGTTGGCGTACAGGCCGGGCACGTCGGTGAGCACGACCAGCTTGCGGGCGCGCAGCGCCACCGCCAGCGCGGCGGCGGCGGTGTCCGCGTTGAGGTTGTGCAGCACCCCGTCCACGTCCGGGGCCACCGTGGAGATGACCGGGATCCGGCCCGCCCCGATCAGGTCGTCGACCGCCGAGACGTCCACCGACTCGACGTCGCCGACCTGGCCCACGTCGACGGCTTCGCCGTCCACGTACGCGTGTCGGCGTACCGCGGTGAACAGCCCGGCGTCCTCGCCGGAGAGACCGACCGCGAACGGACCGTGCGCGTTGATCAGCCCGACCAGTTCCCGGCCGACCTGCCCGACCAGCACCATCCGGACCACGTCCATCGCCTCCGGAGTGGTCACCCGCAGGCCGCCCCGGAACTCGCTGTCGATGCCGAGCCGACCGAGCATCGCCGAGATCTGCGGCCCCCCGCCGTGCACCACGACCGGCTTGAGCCCGACGTAGCGCAGGAACACCATGTCGGCGGCGAAGGCCCGCTGCAACTCGGGATCGACCATGGCGTTGCCGCCGTACTTGACCACGACCGTGGAGCCGGAGAAGCGGGCCAGCCAGGGCAGGGCCTCGATCAGGGTGGCGGCCTTCTCCTGGGCGCGGGTCAGATCCGAGGTCAGGGTCACCGGACCGGCCTTCCGTGATAGATCATGCTGCTGACCTTCTGCTCGCGACTGCGGGACTCCGCTTCGCTGCGTTCCTCGCGCTCACGTCGAGTACGCCGAGTTCTCGTGCACGTACCCGTGCGACAGGTCGTTGGTCCACACCGTCGCCTCGGCGGCACCGGCGTGCAGGTCGATGCGGATGGTGACGTCGCGCCCGGTCAGGTCGACGCGGGAGCGGTCCTCGGCGGCGGCACCGGACCGACAGATCCAGATTCCGTTGACCGCCACGTCGATCTCGTCGGGCTCGAACGCGGCGGCGGTGGTGCCGACGGCGGCGAGGATCCGCCCCCAGTTCGGGTCGTTGCCGAACAGCGCGGTCTTCACCAGGTTGTTGCGGGCCACCGACCGGCCCACCTCGACCGCCTCGTCCTCGTCTGCGGCGCCGACCACCTCGATGGCGATCTCCTTGGTGGCGCCCTCGGCGTCGGCCAGCAACTGCCTCGCCAGGTCGTGGCAGGCGGCGGTGACCGCGTCGGTCAGCTCCGCCTCGCTCGGCGCGACCCCGGAGGCGCCGCTGGCCAGCAGCAGCACCGTGTCGTTCGTCGACATGCAGCCGTCGGAGTCGACCCGGTCGAAGGTGACCCGGGTGGCGGCCCGCAGCGCGGTGCCGAGCGTCTCGGGCGGGGCCACCGCGTCGGTGGTCAGGACGCAGAGCATGGTGGCCATGCCGGGTGCCAGCATGCCGGCGCCCTTGGCCATGCCACCGACGGTCCAGCCGTCGCCGCGCGTCACGGCGGTCTTCGGTCGGCTGTCGGTGGTCATGATCGCCTCGGCGGCGGCGTCGCCACCGTCACCGGTCAGGGCCCGCACCGCCGCGCCCACTCCCGGCAGGAGCTTGTCCATCGGCAGCCGTTCACCGATCAGGCCGGTGGAGCAGACGGCCACCTCACCGGCACCGTACTCCCGGCCGGTGACCGCGCTCAGTTCGGCGGCGGTGTGTTCGGCGGTGGCGTGGGTGTCCTGGAAGCCGGCCGGGCCGGTGCAGGCGTTCGCGCCGCCGGAGTTGAGCACCACCACCCGGACCAGGCCGCCGTGGACCACCTGCTGGGTCCAGATCACCGGCGCGGCCTTGACCCGGTTGCTGGTGAAGACCGCGGCGACCCCCGCGTCCGGGCCGTCGTTGACCACCAGGGCCACGTCGGAGTCGCCGCTGGTCTTGAGGCCCGCGGCGACGCCGGCCGCCCGGAACCCCGCCGGGGTGGTGACGGTCATGGCGCGACTCCGAAGCAGGACAGGCCCGTGGTCTCGGGCAGACCGAACATCAGGTTGGCGTTCTGCACCGCCTGGCCGGCGGCGCCCTTGCCGAGGTTGTCCAGGGCGGCGACCACGATCAGCCGACCGGAGTCGACGTCGACGGTGGCCTGGAGGTGGCAGGCGTTGCCGCCGAGGGTGGCGGCGGTGTGCGGCCACCGTCCCTGCGGCAGCAGGTGCACGAAGGGTGCGTCCGCGTACGCCTGTGCCAGCACCACGCGGGGGTCCACCTCGCCGGTCGGCCGCGCGGTGACGGTGGCCAGGATGCCGCGCGGCATCGGCGCCAGCACCGGCGTGAACGACAGCCCGGTCGCGCCGGTGGCCTGCTTGATCTCGGGTACGTGCTGGTGGGCGCCGACCTTGTAGGGCGACAGGTCGCCCGCCACCTCGCTGGCCAGCAGGTGGGTCTTGGCGGCCCGGCCCGCGCCCGAGGTGCCGCTGGCGGCGACGACCACCACGTCGGCCGGGTCGGCGGCTCCGGCGGCGATCAACGGTGCCAGCGCCAGCACGATGGTGGCCGCGTAACAGCCGGTGTTGGCCACCCGCGTGGAGGCGGCGATGCGCTCCCGCTGGCCGGGCAGCTCGGGCAGACCGTAGGTCCACGCGTCGGCGTGGGTGCCGCCGTAGTAGCGGGTCCAGGCCTCGCCGTCGACCAGGCGGTGATCCGCGCCGAGGTCCACCACCCGCGCCTGCGCGGGCAGCCGGGCCGCGAGAGCGGCCGACTCACCGTGCGGCAGGGCGAGGAAGACCAGGTCGGCGTCGGCCAGTACGTCCGGGGTGGTTGCGGCGAACGTCAGGTTCATGCCGGTGAGCTGCGGGTGCACCGTGTGCAGCGGTTGCCCCGCCTGACTGTGCGCGGTGGCGGCGACCAGCTCGAACTCGGGGTGCCCGGCCAGCAGGCGCAGCAGCTCACCTCCGGCGTATCCGCTCGCCCCGGCGACTGCGACCCGAATTCCCATACCTACCTCCGCATGACTATGCAGAAGAGGTTAGCAGCGCCTGGTGACTGACCGCAAGGTCATGCATACCACTGCATGGTGATGTCACCGGGCGCGTCGGGCACGGTCAGAGACGCCCCTCGGCCACCGCCCGGGTCACCCACGGGATGACCTCGTCGAGCATCTCGTCCAGCGAGGTCGTGGCCGTGAAACCGAGCACCTCGGCGGCCTTGGTGGTGTCCGGCACGCGCTTGCGCACGTCGTACTCGAAAGGGTCGTCACTGACGTGGCGGAACGGCACGTCTGGTCCCTTGATCTTGTGCCAGATCAGCTCGGCCAACTCCAGGACCGTGGTCGACCGCGTGGTGGAGAGGTTGAAGTCCTCGTTGCGCGCGGCCGGGTGCTCGACGGCGAGCGCGATGCCCCGTGCCAGGTCCCCGCCGTAGGTGTAGTGCCGCACCTGGTCGCCCTCGCCGAGGATGTGCAGCGGGTCCTGCCCCTTGACGATCTTCTGCACCAGGTCGGGCACCACGTGCGACATGGCCAGCTTCACGTTGCCGGAGAGCACCTCGGCCTGGCCCAGGGCCCGCCCCTCCCCCACGCCCACGCAGTTGAACGGCCGCACGATCGTGTAGGGCAACTGGTACTGCTCCCAGGCGGCCCGGGCGTAGTACTCCACGGCCAGCTTCTGGAAGCCGTACGAGGACAGCGGCGGCGGGATCCGACGCTCGTCGCCCTCCCGGCTCGGCCAGTGCGCGGTCGACTCGAACACCATCGAGGAGGAGAGGTAGGTGACCTTGGTCAGGCGTCCCTCCCGATGGGCCCGGATCGCCGCGTCGCAGGTGGCCGCCATGATCCGTTCGTTGGTGGCGAGCAGGTCGTAGGCGTACGCGTGGAAGTAGGAGATCCCGCCGATCATCGCCGCGCCGGCGACCAGGTGGTCACAGCCGTCGAGCAGGTCGGTGAGCAGGTCGACATCGCGCGCGTCGCCCTCGACGAACCGGAAGCGCGGGTGCGCGTCGTAGCTGTGGGTGACCGGCCCGTACTTCGAGAAGTCGTCGATCCCGACCACCTCGTGCCCGCGATCGAGCAACTCGGAGACCAGGTAGCCGCCGATGAAGCCGGCCGAACCGGTTACCAGGACCTTCGCCACGTACGCTCCTAAGCCGTTTTCTCGTACTCGGTGCCGCGCTTGTCGTACTCGGTGCCGCGCGGGACCGCCACGACCGCCGGACCGCGCCGGGCGGCCAGCTTCTCCCGGCTCAGCCGTCGACCGTAGGAGAAGAAGTACCAACGCAGGTAGCCCGGCAGGAAGCGCCCCAGGTCGAAGTGGGACTCGCCGAGCGGCCGGTCCAGCCAGATCGTCGGGATCTCCGCCACCGGCAGCCGCAGCCGGGTCGCCTTGGCGGTCAACTCCAGCCCGATCTCGAACCCGGTCCGCGACTCGATGCCGACCTCCCGCACGAACGCGGTGTCGTACGCCTTGAAGCTGTTGGTGGCGTCCCGGGTGCCGACCCGGGCGAAGGTGTAGAGGCTCCGGCCCGCCCAGCGGGACATGAGCCGCTTCAACCGTGGACCGCCGACCTGCTGGCCGCCCGGCATGTAGCGGGACGCCGCCGCGACCACCACCCCACGGTCCACCAGCCGGGCCAGCTCGTCGATCTGCCGGGGGTCGTCACAGCCGTCGGCCATCGTCACCACCACGACCGGCGCCCGGGCCGCGTCGATGCCGAACCGGATCGCGTTGGCCGGTCCCCGGCCGTAGGTGTTCAGCACCGCCCGCACCCGAGGATCGGTCCGCGCGATCTGCTCGACGTACGGCACCGTGGTGTCCTCGGGCTGGTCGTGCACGATGAGCACCTCGGCGGGGAGCATCAGCTCCCGCAGCATCCGTTCCAGGCAGCGGACGATCGCCCCGCCCTCGTCGTAGACCGGCACGATCACCGAGACGCGCGGGTTCACACCCGCACCCCCTGCCCGGTCAGGCCCCACATGTCGATCACCGGTCGGTCGGTGTCGAGGCGGGCGTACTGTTCGTGCGGAGCCGCGATCACCAGGAGATCCGAGCGGCGCAGCACCTCGTCCAGGTCGAGGAACCGCTCGTCGACCACGTACGGGTCGGTGCAGAGCGTCTCCCGGGTCTTCAAGGCCAGGATCTTGCGCAGCTTGTACGCCAGGCTCTCCCGAGGGTCGTCGCTGCCGCCCTTGAACGCCATCCCGAGGATGCCCACCGTCGAGGCGGCCAGGTCGAAGCGGTCCTCCAACCGGGACACCAGGTACAGCGGCAGCCCCTCGTTGATCAGCATCGCCGAGTGGCCGAGCACGAAGTTGTTCCGGTTGAACGCGGCCAACTGCATGGTGTCCTTGAACAGGCACGGTCCGGCGGCGAACCCCGGCATCGGCAGGTCCGCCGCGCGCGGGTAGTCGTACGCCACCGCGTGCCGGATCCGGGCGAAGTCGAGCCCGACGTCGTTGGCCATCATCCAGAACTGGTTGGCGGTGGCGAACTTGATGTAGCGCCACGTGTTGGTGAACAACTTCGCCAGCTCCGCCTCCTCCGGCTGCAACGGCACGATCTGCTCGGTGAGGTGCCGGAACAACCGCTCCGCCCGAGCCTGTGCCTCCGGCGTACGCGCGGCGACGATCTGCGGCAGCGCGAACAGCTCGGTCATCGCGTGGCCCTCGGCGATCCGCTCCGGACAGAAGGCGACGTCGGCGTGCACCCCCTTGGCGGCCAGCAGCTTCTCGGTCAGCGCGGTCACGCCCGGATAGACGGTGCTGCGCAGCACCACGAGCTGCCCGTCCCGCAGGTGCTCGGCGCACCGCTCGAGAGCCCGGGGCACAGCGCCGAGATCCGGGTTGAGGTGCTCGTCGACCGGGGTCCCCACGACGACCACCAGATGCTCGGAGAGGCCCACCGCCGCCGGGTCGGTGGTGGCCCGGAGACGACCGGTGGCGACCGCCTCGGCCAGCGGTGCGGCGGCACCCGCCTCGGCGAACGGCAACGTGGCGGCGTTGACGGTGTCGACCGCGTCGGCGTTGAGGTCGTACAGCACGACGGAGAGCCCACGGGCGGCGAAGGCGATGCCCAGTGGCAGGCCGACCCGGCCACAACCACCGACTATGCAGACGTCGACCGCGGAGGGTGGCTCGTCGGACATGAGGGGACTCCCGTGGGGGTGGCGGGGCGATCGGCCTCGGTGCGCGGAATCCAAGCAGGCTAACCGCTCGGACGTGACTCGCGGGTAACCAAACAGCTATCGATACGCGCCTTTCGGCCGATCTCTGCCCTGGATGCAAGGAAGGGTCCCCTCCTAACGCCTCGTGCATAGGAGGGGACCCTTCCTAACATCTCTGCGAGCGCCTCAACCCCTCAGGTGACCTGTTCGGACAATCCGTGCTGCCGCTCGTACGTGCGCAGGGCCACGTCCCACGCCTGCGTGTACTCCGACGGCCCGAGAGCGAGGTCGTTGTGCCCCTTGACCGCCTCCCGCAGCAGCCGCACCAGGTCCGGCACGCTGCCCCGGCGTTCCTCGACGTAGCGCCGGAAGATCTCGGCGAACTGCTGCCCGGCCAGAGCCGCCGCGTGGGCGGTGACCGGGTCGTCCTCGAGATCCCGCAGCACCGCGCCCCAGCGGCGGGTCAACTCGTCGGCCTGGCGGGCCCGGATCTTCTGCAGTTCGTGGTCGCACTCCAGTCTGATCCGCTCCTCCCAGTACGGGCGGAGCCGTTCGCGTACCCGCTCCTCCGGGCTGACCCGCAGGCGTACCCCGAACTGCGGCAGACTTCCCCCGTCCTGCGGCCACCGCTGGTGCATCAACACGTTGTTCAGCGCCCGCTCCAGATCGTGGGCCCGGTGCGGCTCGTACTCGCGGGCCAGGTCGATCACCCGCTCCCGGACGATGCTCCGTGCCCAGGGCAACAGGCCCTCGGCCCGCATCTGCAACTCCTCGAAGGGCATGTTCGACGCCGTCCAGAGGTAGGCCACGTACAGGCAGAAGTCGAAGGCCTCGCCCTTCGCCGGCACCAGCATCGGTTTCGGCACGTCCTGCCGGAAGGTGACCCGCACCGGCGCGGGCCGAGGCGTGGGCGGGGGCGGTACGGGCATCGGCGAGAAGATCCGCTGCCACCACGAACGTTGCGGCTGACGGGGTAGGGAATGACGAACATGCGGGTTACCAGGGGATGGAGTGGTCATCGGCTGTCCTCACGAATCAGTCGTCCGACATCGTCGAGCAGCGGCTTGCGCGGCATGACCGGACGCCACACGTGCCGCAACTGGTGGTCGAGCCTGCGGCGCAGCGGCGGCCGTCCGGCCAGCACGAGCCGCAGCAGCGCCAGCACGTCTCCGGCGACCTCGGGTTGACCGTCGGCCCGGTCCAGCCAGAAGCCGAGCGTCCGCCAGGCGCGGTACGCCGTCTCCGGCAGGCTCAACGCCGTCGCCCAGAGCTCGGCCAGGTCGTGCCGGGACACGATCTCCGCCCGGGTGAGGTCCAGCAGTTCCGGCCACTGCTCCCGAGGTGCCGGCGCCCACCGCTCCGCCAGCACCCGGAGGGTCCGCGCGGCGTGCAGCCGCACCTCCCGGTCGCTGGACCGGGTCCACTCGGCCAGGTCGGGGATGAGCGCGGCGGCGTTCCCACCCTGGTACACCTCGACCAGCCCGCGTGACACCGAGTTGTTCCACCGCTGCATCCGCGCCGACGCGACCATCCGCAGCTGGACCAGGGCAGCGTCCGGCCAGAGACGGGCCAACCCCAGTTCGTGGGCGCGGGCCACGGTGTCGCGCAGATGAGCGGCCGTCCCGGCGGCCCAGCCGTCCAACTCGACCCGTACCCGCTGGCGCAGGCGAGGCTGCAGGGCCATCGCGACCAGGATGATCGCGGCGGCCTGCCGCACCCCGGCCCGCCGGTCCCGGGCCAGGTCCCGCACGGTGTCCAGGGCCGCCCGGACGTCCCGACCGGCAGACCAGCCGATCGCCCCCGCCGCAGCCTGGCGCACCTCCGGCAGGTCGGTGCGCACCAGGTCGGCGAGCCAGCCGAGCAGGACCTCCGGTGGCCACCACTCGGCCCACGCGACGTCGAGCACCGCCGATCGCAGATCCTCACTGCCCGCCGCGAACTGCACCCGTACGCCACCGGCGGACCATCCGTCGGCCGGATCCACCACCACCGCGGCACGCAGGGTGGTCCCGAGCAGGTCGTCGAGCGCGGCGCCGCGCAGCCGTACCGCGACAGCCGGTGCCCGCTCCGGCACGACGGCCCCCGGCGGACGCTCCGGCGTCTCGGCCGCCACCAGTCGGCCGGCGGCGAGCCGGATCTCCGCCGTCGACAGCCCCGCCAACACCGCACAGGAGAGCCGGAACGCGCGTACCTGTTCATCGGTCCAGCCCACCGAGCGGCCGACGTCGTCCTGCGGATCGAGGATGCGCGCGGCGCGCTCACGAAGCTGCTGGGGAAGCAACTGCGCCAGTCGGTCGGTGAGCTGGCCGGCGCGGGGCAGCGTCCGGGCGATCGCCTCGACCACCGGCACCACCTCACGCGACCGGGGCTCGGCGGCGAGATAGGCGGAGAGCAGCGGATGGCGCGCGCACTCCTCCTCCACGTACCGCTCCAGGCACTCCCCGTCGCAGCGGTCGGCGCAGAAGCCGACGCAGCGTCCGGCCAGTTCCCGTCGCAGGCGGGCGCGGAACACCTCCCCGGCCGGCGCCGGTCGATGCTCGATCACGTGCCCGCCGAGATCCCGGGCCCGTCGGGAGAAGTCACCGACCAGCAGCAGCGTCACCCCTTCGGTCTCGGCCCGCGACGCCAACCGGACCAACGTGTAGCCGTCGACACCGAGCACCGCCTCGTCGGTGAGCCGCAGGACGTACCCGCACCCCGACCGGGGGCCGGTGGCACCACCGAGCAAATCGGCGGGCTGCGCGACACCGAGCACGCCGACCCGGTCGAGGCCGTGCCGGTGGGCTGCTCCGACCAGCGCCGAGGTGAAGCGACCACTGCCGGCAGGGCCGGACAGGCACACCACGTGCCGTTGCTTCAGCACACGGTCGAGCTGCTGGTCACTGGCGGCCGGGGCGTAGCCGTACACCACGTCCCCGACGATGGTCGCGCTGAGCGTCTCGGCCCAGACGCGACCCGCCTGCGCCGCTGTCGCGGTGACGTTGACCGTGCCGATCGCCATCGCGCCGTGGCCGGTGGCGTTCTGTCCCCGCACCAGGACGTCGCCCACCTCGACGCCGGCCACGCCGCCGAGCAGACCCGCCAGTCGGCGCAGCACGTCGCCGGGATCCAGCGGATCCTCGACGTCCTCCGGCTCGGTCGGCTCCGCCGACCCCGACGTGCCCGCACCGGCCTCCGGTGTCGGACCGTCGTCGACCGGCGGTGAAGCCTCACCGCTCTCCGGCGCGGACTCCGGCGTGTCCGGCGTGGGGCCGGGCACGGTGTCGTGTGGCGCCGACGGCGGGTTCGGGTCGATCATCGGTCTGTGCCAGGACGAAGATGGACGTCCCGCCCCACCGAGCCGATCGCCATGGCGCCGTGTCCCACCGCGTTCTGGCCGTCGACTCGGATGTCACCGGTGCGGATCCCGCCGGCCGACGGATCCGGGGTCCGGTACGCGGCGGCACCACCCCGCCCGGCACCCGCCCCCGCCGCCTCTTCCGACCTGCTCTCTCCCACCTCACCGGACGGCTCCGGCGACTCACCGCCCGTCCACGAGGCGATGTCCTCGTCCACGACGCAGAGCCATGCCTGGGCCTCGAACCGCTTGTCCGGGATGCGCACGTCGATCCGCTGGAACCGGTCCGGGCGGATCTGCTCGGGATACTCGGTGACCACGTCGCGATAGATGTCCGAGGAGACCACCAGCGCGATCCCGGCGTCCGGGAACGCGGCCAGCGCACGGCGGACCGGTGCGGCGTCGCAGAGCCTGCTCACCAGTACGACCGCCTGGCCGGGAAAGCCGTTGGCCCCGTCCAGGTGCACCATGCCCTGGTGCACCGCGATCCGCAGCCGGATGCGGGCCGACGGGAGTCGGCTGACGTTGTGGCGACGCAGCCGGCGGTTCAGCTCCGGCACGAACCGGCCGATCAGATGTGCCTCGGGCAGTTCGCGCGGCAGGATCGCCAGTTCGCCGTCACCGGACTGTTGCGTCGTCCAGCCCTCCCGTTGCAGGCCGACCTCTGCGGCCGCCTCCCGCAGCAGGCGGTGGAAGTCCTGCTGCGCCTCGTACTGCTGGACGTTGCCGCGCCCGCTGTAGCGCTCCATGTCCACGCAGATCAGCATCCGCCGCTCCGGATGTCGCATGTCGTCTCCCCTTCGTCACCACACCCTGCCGGTCCTGGCACCAGGGGACATCCAAGCCGCGACGACAGGCGCAGACCCCGTAGAAGTACGGCATCGCATCGGTTGTCGACCAACCGTCATCCCGTCCTGTGCGGGCATTGCGGTCGGCGCGGCACGGTGTACTCGCCGTATGTGGACGGTCCCGATCGACCTGCTCCTGGGGCTGGAGCTGGAGTTGCTGCCGACCATCGGTCTGCTGGTCGGCTACCTGCTCACGGCGGCTCTGCTCCGGCGGGCGCCGAAGATCGTAGGCGACCGGTTACGCTTCGACCGCTGTCGTTGGCTGAGCAGAGTGGGAGCCTTGATGCGGCGAGATCCACCCCAGATTCCGGAGTGGCCTCACGGCACCTTTCTTCAGCGACTGGGTCCTGGCGTACGGGCCGCTCTCCTGGATCTCGGGGTCCGCCGCCGGGTGCCGGCCGGTCAGATCCTGATCCACGAGGGCCTGCGGGAGTCCCACCTGATCCTCATCGAGGACGGTCTGACGAAGGTGACCGCGGCGCTGGCCGACGGACGTACCGCGCTGCTGTCCCTGCGGGTCGGCGGCGACCTGGTCGGGGAGATGTCGGCGCTCAACGATCAGCCGCGCTCGGCGACCGTCACCGCCTGCGGGCCCGCCCGGTTCAGCGTGATCCCGTCCGACCGTTTCCGTGCGTTCCTGAAGGGCCATCCCGACGCCGCGCTCGAACTCGCCGCGATGGTCTCGGATCGGTTGCGCTGGTCCAACCGGCGGCGGATCGACTTCACCTCCTACCCGGTGACGATCCGGGTGGCCAGGGTGGTGGCGGAGCTGTCCCGCACCCACGGCCGGCAGGCGGCGGGCGGGGTCGTCATCGACGTCCGGCTGACCCAGTCGGAGCTCGCCACGATCTGCGGCGCCTCCGAGACCTCGATCCAAAAGAGTCTCCGGGAGCTGCGCAACGAGGGCCTGGTGGACACGGACTACCGGCGGATGACCGTCCGTGACCTGGACGGGTTGCGGACCCTCGGCTGCCTCGACGACGAGACCTGACCGGAGCACCACCGGATGTTAGGAAGGGTCCCCTCCTATGCACGAGGCGTTAGGAGGGGACCCTTCCTTTCATCTTTGTCAGGCGCCGCGCAGGGTCGCCTGGAAGCGCTCGGCGGCACGGGCCACCGCGGCGTCCCGGGCGGCGACCGCCTCCTCGACGGTCAGCGTCCGGTCGGATGCGCGGAAGGTCAGCTTGTACGCCAACGACTTGCGGCCCGCGCCCAACTGGTCGGAGGCGTACACGTCGAACAGCCGCACCGATTCCAGCAGGTCACCGGCGCCCTCGGTGAGGGCCTGCCGCACCGACTCCGCCGGGACCGACTCGTCCACCACCAGCGCCACGTCGATCAGCGCCGGCGGGAAGCCGGACACCGTCGGTGCGAGCGCCACGGGCGCCTCCGGCAACGCGTCCAGGTCCAGCTCCATGGCGCTGGTCCGGCGGGGCAGTTCCAGCGTGGCGAGCACCGTCGGGTGCAGTTCACCGGCGTGACCGACCACCGTGCCGTCCACCAGCAACGCGGCGCACCGGCCGGGATGCCAGGGGGCGTACTCGGCGGCCCGCACCTCGATGCTGTCCTGCGGCACCCCGGCGGCGGCGAGCACCGCCCGACCCGCCTCGACGGCGTCCGCCCAGCCGGCGGCCCGACCCCCGCCCCACCAGCCGGCCGGCTCGACGTCGCCGGTCAGCACGACCGCGACGTGCCGGGGCTGGTCCGGGACGACCGCGTCGGCGGCGGCGAACTCCTCGTCGGTGGGACGCCGGTCGACGCCCATCACCGGCGGACGTCCGACACCCGGACGCGCACGGAACACCGTGCCGGTCTCATACACCGCCAGATCCCGCAGGCCACGGCCCAGATTGCGGCGGACGATGCCGAGCAGCGGACCGAGCAGCGCGGTCCGCAGCAGCGGCTCCTCCTCGGACAGCGGGTTGGCGAGCCGGACCGCCTGGCGACGCGGGTCGTCGGCGGGCAGCCCGAGCTGGTCGGCCAGCTCGGCCGCCACGAACGGGTGCGCCAGCACCTCGACGAAGCCGCGTTCGGCGAGCGAGCGGCACACCGCGCGGTGACGACGCTGCCGCGCGGTCAACCCCCGCCCGGGCGGCGCGGTCGGCAGCACCGACGGCACCTTGTCGTACCCGTCGAGGCGGGCCACCTCCTCGACCAGGTCGGCCGGATCGGTCAGGTCGGGCCGCCAGGTCGGCGGGGTGACGCTGAGCGCCTCGACACCGGCCACGGCACCCACCTCGCCCGCGTCCTCGGCGAGCCGGTCGGCGCCCCGGGCGACGGTGCACCCGACCTGTTCCAGCAGGGCCACCACCCGGGCCGGCGGGTACTGGACGCCGACCCGCCGGGTGGGCAGGTCGACCGGCAGCACCACCGGCGTACGCGGTGCGACGTGGTCGATGTCCAGCACCTCGTCGGCGACGGTGCCGCCCGCGTACTCGGTGAGCAGCCGTACCGCCCGCTCGATCGCGACCAGCGGCAGGGCCGGGTCCACGCCCCGCTCCCAGCGCTTCGCGGCCTCGCTGAACAGCTTGTGCCGGCGGGCGGTGCGCCCGACCATCACCGGGTCCCAGTGCGCGGCCTCGAACAGCACGTTGACGGTGCCGGGCACCACCTCGCTGGTCTCGCCACCCATCACGGCGGCGAGCGAGATCGGCACGCCCTCACCGGCGAGCGGGTTCGGCGCCCCGGTGTCGCAGATGACCATGTCCTCCGGCGCCAGCGCCCGGGTCACCCCGTCGAGCGTGGTCAGCTTCTCGCCCGCTTCGGCCCGTCGGACCACCAGCGCGCCGGTGATCCGGTCCGCGTCGAAGGCGTGCATCGGCTGGCCGAGTTCCAGCATCACGTAGTTGGTGATGTCCACCGGCAGCGAGATGGTGCGGATGCCGGCGACGGTGAGCCGCCGCTGCATCCAGTCGGGGCTCTGCGCGGTCGGGTCCACGCCACGCACCAGCCGGGCCGCGAACCGGTCGCAGCCGACCGTGTCCCGGACCTCGACCGGGTACGCCGGTGCGTCCGTGCCGGCCGGCGCGGGAACCAGACCGGGGTCCCGGAAGCCGACCCCGAGGGCCAGCGCCAACTCGCGGGCCAGACCCCGCAGCGACATCTGGTAACCCCGGTCCGGGGTGATCTCCACCTCCACCACGACGTCGTCGAGGCCGACCACCGGTCGGGCGTCGTCGCCGGGCTTGGCGGCGGTGCCCTCGGGCAGCACCACGATGCCGTCGTGGTCGTCGCCGAGGCCCAGCTCGCGCTCCGAGCAGATCATGCCGTTGGAGTTGCGCCCGTACGTCTTGCGGGCGCCGATGGCGAAGCCACCCGGCAGGACACCACCGGGCAGGATCACCACCACCCGGTCGCCCGGGGCGAAGTTGCGCGCCCCACAGACGATCTCCTGCGGCTCGCCGGTGCCGTTGGCGGCGCCGACGTCGACCCGGCAGAACCGGATCGGCTTCTTGAACCCGGTCAGCTCCTCGATCTCGAGGACCTCACCGACCACCAGCGCCCCCTGGACCGTGTCGGCCAGGTCCACGATCGACTCGACCTCGATACCGAGGTCGACCAGGGCCCGCTCCAGGTCGGCGGCGGGCAGGTCGGCCGGGAGGTCGACGTACTCCCGCAGCCAACTGACAGAAACTCGCATGACTTGTGACCACCGTCTCCGTGACTCGAACCCGTCGCCCTACACCCCGGCCCCGAACGCGCGCGTGAACCGCACGTCACCTTCGGCCATGTCCCGCATGTCGCTGACCCCGTGCCGGAACATCACCGTGCGGTCGATGCCCATGCCGAACGCGAACCCCGAGTAGACCTCCGGGTCGATGCCGCAGGCGCGCAGCACCCGCGGGTTGACCATGCCGCAGCCGCCCCACTCCACCCAACGGGGGCCGTCGCGGTGCTCCGGGAACCACACGTCGAACTCGGCCGACGGCTCGGTGAACGGGAAGTAGTGCGGCCGGAAGCGGGTCCGCGCACCCTCGCCGAACATCGCCCGGGCGAAGTGGTCCAGGGTGCCGCGCAGATGGGCCATGGTGATGCCCTTGTCCACCACCAGGCCCTCGACCTGGTGGAAGACAGGCGCGTGGGTGGCGTCCAACTCGTCGGTGCGGTAGACCCGGCCGGGCACGACCACATAGATCGGCGGCTTGCGGGTCAGCATGGTCCGCGCCTGCACCGGCGAGGTGTGGGTCCGCAGGACCAGCCCGGACTCCTCGGTGGGTGCGATGTGGAAGGTGTCCATCAGGCCGCGCGCCGGGTGGTCCGGTCCGATGTTCAACGCGTCGAAGTTGGTCCACTCCAACTCGACCTCGGGTCCCTCGGCCACCTCGTAGCCCATCCCGATGAACAGATCGCTGATCTGCTCGGTCAGCTGGCTGATCGGGTGCCGGGAGCCACGCGGCCGCCGGTCGTAGGGCAACGTCACGTCGACGCGCTCCTCCACCAGCACCCGCTCGGCCTGTTCACGCTCCAACACCTCGGCGCGGGCGGCGTGGGCCTGCTCGATGGCACGGCGGGCCTCGTTGACCCGCTTGCCGGCGTCGGACTTGGCGGCCGGCGGCAGCGCGCCGATCTCCCGGCGGGCCAGCGAGACCGGGGCGCGGTCACCGAGGTGCGCCGGGCGCACCGCGGCCAGCGCGTCGGGGTCACCGGCGGCGGCGAACGCCTTCTCGGCCTCGGTCACGGCCTCGGCCAGGGCGGCCGGGTCGAGCAGGGCGACCTGCTTCGGGTCGTACGGATCGTTGCGGTAGCTCATGGCGTACGGGCACTCCCTCACGGCGGTGCCGGCCCTCACGGGCGGCGAAGCGAGTCTACGGACGCGCGGCTGCGCCGCAGCCCGCCGGTGGGAGTCGCGTGGGGAGCAGGTCAGGCCCGCCGCCCGCCGACACCGGCGGGCTGGCTAAAGGAACGCCAGGTCGCGTTCACCATGGGGGCCGCTCTCCTTGTGGGGTGTGAGGTCAGCGCTGCGCTCTCGCCGAAGCGTACAGGCAGACCGCCGCAGCCGCAGCCAGGTTGAGGCTCTCGGCACGCCCGTGCAGCGGCACCCGGACCCGGGCGTCGGCGGCCTCGACCAGCTCGGCGGGGAGGCCGTGCGCCTCGGAGCCGAACAGCCAGGCGGTGGGCGTGGCGAGCCGACCGGCGTCGGCCAGGTCGTCGAGGTCGTCGGCGCCGTGCCCGGTGGCGGCGAACACGGTCAGCCCGGCGGACCGCGCCGCGACGACCACCTCGGCGGGGTCGCGTTCGCGGACCACGTCGACGTGGAACAGGCTGCCGGCCGAGGACCGGACACACTTGCCGTTGTACGGGTCGACCGCCTCCCCGGCGAAGACCACCACGGCGGCCCCGGCCGCGTCGGCGGTCCGCAGCACGGTGCCGGCGTTGCCCGGGTCACGGATGCCGGCGAGTACGGCGACCAGGCGCGGGCCTCGGGCCAGGGCGGTCTCCAGCGGTACGTCGACGTGCTCGCAGACGGCGACCAGTCCCTGCGGTGCGACGGTCTCGGCGAGCGCGGCGAGCGCCTCCTCGGTCACCTCGGAGACGGGTACGTCGTCCCGGGCGGCGGCGGCCGCGAGGTCGGCGTACCGGTCGAGGGCGGCCGGGGTGCCGAACAGCTCCCGCACCGTACGCGGACGTGCCAGGGCCTCGCGGACCGCCTGCGGCCCCTCGGCCAGGAACCGGCCGGTGGCCTCGCGGTCCCGGCGGCGGTGGAGCCGGCGGGCGGCGACCACCCGGGGGGTACGCGGCGTGAAGGTCATGTCGTCCTCACCACACACGCGCGAGGCGCCCCCGGTCGTGGGGACGCCTCACTGCGTTGTGCGGGGATCAGGCGGCCTGAGCCGGCGCGCCGCCGGTGCCCTCGGCCTTGACCGCGGCCCGGGCCAGCTCGACGATCGCCGCGAACGCCGGAGCGTCGTGGACCGCCATGTCGGCCAGGATCTTGCGGTCGACCTCGATGCCGGCCAGGCGCAGGCCCTGGATCAGGCGGTTGTAGGTCATCCCGTTGGCACGGGCACCCGCGTTGATCCGCTGGATCCACAGCTGCCGGAAGTCGCCCTTGCGGTCGCGACGGTCCCGGTAGGCGTACTGCATCGAGTGCAGCACCTGCTCCTTGGCCTTGCGGTACAGCCGGGAGCGCTGACCGCGGTAGCCACTCGCGGTCTCCAGCAGGGTACGGCGCTTCTTCTGGGCGTTCACAGCCCGCTTGACGCGTGCCATCTCAACTCCTTCTTGGACTCAGGTTGGCGCGCGTCAGCGGCCGAGCAGCTTCTTGAGGCGCTTGACGTCGGACTTGGCGACCTCGACCAGGCCCGTCAGCCGCCGGGTGCGGGTGGAGGACTTCTTCTCCAGGTTGTGGCGCAGACCGGCCTGCTGCTTCATGATCTTGCCCTTACCGGTCACGCGGACCCGCTTGCCCGTCCCCGTGTGGCTCTTCATCTTCGGCATGTGGAACGTCTTCTCCCCTGTTACTCGCCGCTGTTGTCGGCGACGGTGCCGGTGTCACCGGCTGCTGCGGTCTCGCCGGCCTCCGGCGCGGCGGAATCCTCCGCTGCCCGGTCCCGGGGCGCTCCGCCCCGGGAGGCGACCGCGGCGACCGCGGCGGCCTTGGTGGCGCGGTGCGGCGCGAGCACCATGATCATGTTTCGACCGTCCTGCTTCGGAGCGGCCTCGACGTACCCCAGCTCCGAGATCTCGCTCTCCAGCCGACGCAGGAGCCGGTAACCCAGCTCCGGGCGACTCTGCTCGCGACCGCGGAACATGATCGTCACCTTGACCTTGTCGCCGGCCTTGAGGAACCGCACCACGTGACCCTTCTTGGTCTCGTAGTCGTGCGGATCGATCTTCGGCCGGAGCTTCATCTCCTTGATGACGGTCTGCTGCTGATTACGCCGCGCTTCGCGCGCCTTGAGTGCGCTCTCGTACTTGAACTTGCCGAAGTCCATGAGCTTGCACACCGGCGGGCGCGCCATGGGCGCAACCTCGACCAGGTCCAGATCGACGTCCGCGGCCAGCTGAAGGGCGCGCTCCAGCGGGACGATGCCCACCTGCTCACCCTCGGGGCCGACCAGTCGGACCTCACGTGCCCGGATCTGCTCGTTCACGCGTGGTTCGACGCTGATGGGGCCTCCTCGAGTCGGTTCTTCATGCGTGGCCGACCCGGCGGCTCCCGGTTGGGAACCGACCCGGAAAGCAGAAGGCCCCGGCGCATGCCAGGGCCCGCTCGACCGGTCGGCACGATCACAGGATCGCGCATCCCGGCCCGGGACATGCCCGGAACCGGAGACCGGACCCGGCCGCCGTAGTCGGCGACTCGGGTGGGAGCAGGCGCCCCACTTTCATAGCCGCCCGCGCAACGCGGACAGCTTGGTCGACTCGACCACACTACACCGTCGGTAACCACGCCCCCAAACCGACCCGCCCCTGTTTCGCTCCGCCCGCGCTGATCCACCCGCCTGCGCTGATGGTCTGTCGTCCGCGCGCCGGTTGGTGGTCTGGTCCGGGCCCTGTCGAGCTGAACCGTCGACGCCATCACCGAGGGCCGGACCCGGGGCGATCCGTTCGTGCGGTCAGCTCGACAGGCCGCCGACCACACGAGTGCAGCGGCGAAGGCGACGCAGCGTGACGGCCGGCCGCGTGGCAGCGGTTCGGCCGGTGCGACAGCGACCGACCAGGACAACCAGCACGCGGCAGAGGCGGGTCAGCGGGTGGCGCGCTCGGTGACGGCGGTGAGGTGCGCCTGGTGCAGGCGGCGCAGGGCACGGACGCCGTCGACGGCGAGCTGCTTGTCGGCGGCCTGGAGGGCGACCACCGGCAGCAGGTCGTCGTCGTACAGCTCCAGGGCGGCCCACGGTGCGCCCCGGTCGAAGCGGACGCCGCGGACGACCTCCCAGGGCAGCTCGTACGAGCCGATGATGTTGCGGACCCGGATGCGGTGGGCGTCGGCCTCGACCCGGGGGCGGGTGAACAGCAGCGTGCCGAGGGCGAAGAGGACACCGAGCCCGATCATGGCGAACTGGTCGCCGCGCTGGAAGGTGCCGTAACCGTTGCCGGTGGGGCCGGTCAGCGTGGTGGCGATCAGGGCGAACACGACGACCAGTACGGCCGCCGAGATCCAGCAGACCAGCCGGATGCGGCGCGGTTGCAGGCGGACCCGGTCGGTGCCGCCCGCCGGGTCGCGTTCGCTCGTGCCGGCACTGGCCTGCGTCGCGTCCTGCCGCTCACTCATGGGCCCAGTTTGCCATTCGGCACCGGCGTGTCGTCCGGCGCCACACGGACCGCTCCGTCGTCCCCGTCGGTCCCGGCCCCGGCGACCGAGGGCGGACCGGCCGACAGCGGACCCGACGGCGACCGCTCCGGCACCGGCGGACCGGACTGTGGCGGGACCGGGGACGCAGGTGGGGCCGGAGGTGGTGGTGGGGTGCCGGTGGCCGGGGCGGTGGCGGCGCGGGGGCCGCGACTGGCGACCAGCACGGCGAGCAGGGTGAGCACGGCGCCGGCCAGGACCGGCAGCCGGGCGCCGGGGCCCTGCGGCAGCAGCACGTCCAGCAGCAGGGCGCCGAGGAGTTGGCCGCCGACCAGGGCCAGGCCAGTGCGCAGGACGCCGGCCGCGCGGACGCCGATCACCAGGGCGGCGACGATGCCGACGCCGAGCAACCCGCCGGTGTAGAGGTGCCAACCGCTCGGCCACCTGATGGACGGGCCGGTGAAGGCACCGGCCAGCGCGGCGACGAGCAGCACCACCGGCGTACTGACGACGAAGTTGACCGCGACTCCGGCGGCGGCCGAACCGGCGGCGGAGATCCGGCCGTTGAGCGCGGCCTGCAACGCCACGGCGACACCGCCGAGCACGGCCAGCAGGAGCACGCCGACGGCCAGATCACCGATCGGTCGGCCGGTCTGCGCCAGGGCCACCGCGGCCACCCCGAGCAGCGCCCCGGCGATGCGCGGCGCGGTGAGCGGCAGCCGACCCACGGGGGCCAGGCCGGAGCGGTCCGAGGCCAGCCCGCCGAGGCTGCTGCCGGCGACCTGGGCGATGGTGAAGACCGCGACGCCGAGCACCGGCACGGCGTAGGCGGCGAGCACCACGATGGCCGCGCCGCCCAGCCCGCCCAGGTACGACCACCAGGGCAGCCGGGCCCGCCGCAGCGCGACGAGCCCGGTCCGCATGGACGGCAACGCCAGCAGCCCGAGCAGCACCAGCAGGCAGCCGCCGAGGTTGTTGACGACCGCACCCAGGGTGGCGTTGCCGGTCTGCTGCCCCAGCTCGGCGTTGACCGCGCCCTGCGCCGCCGACGCGACGCCGCCGAGGGTGACCAGGGCGAGCGCGAGCGCCGTCGGGCGCGGCCTCACAGCCGGCAGGCGTGGATGTTGGTGACCAGGATCGCCCGGGCGCCGAGGTCGTAGAGCTCGTCCATGATCTGGTGTACGTCGTCGCGCAGCACCATGGCCTGCACCGCGACCCAGCCCTCGCGGTGCAGCGGGGAGACGGTCGGCGACTCGATGCCGGGGGTCAGCGAGCTGGCCCGGTCCAGCAGCCCGGCGGGTACGTCGTAGGCGAGCATCACGTAGCGGCGGGCCACCAGCACCCCGTGCAGCCGGCGCAGCAACTGCTCGGCCTGCGGGTGGGCGTCGGCGCCGACCCGGCGGACCAGCACCGCCGACGAGCGCAGCAGCGGCTCGCCGAAGACCACCAGCCCGGCCTGGCGCAGGGTGGCGCCGGTCTCGACGACGTCGGCGACCACGTCGGCGACGCCGAGCCGGATGGCGTTCTCCACCGCGCCGTCGAGCCGGATCACGTCGGCCTTGACGCTCAGCTCGGTCAGGTGCCGTTCGACCAGCCCCGGGTACGCGGTGGCGATCCGGTGCCCACCGAGTTCCCGAACGTCGTCGACGTCATCGGGCCGGGCGGCGAAGCGGAAGGTGGCCCGGCCGAAGTTCAGGTCGACGATCTCCTCGGCCGGCGCGCCGGAGTCGATCAGCAGGTCCCGGCCGGTGATGCCGACGTCCAGGTCACCGGAGCCGACGTAGGTGGCGATGTCCTTCGGGCGCAGGTAGAAGAACTCGATGTCGTTGGGTTCGTCCCGGCAGACCAGGTCCTTCGGGTCGGTGCGCTGGCGGTAGCCCGCCTCGCGCAGCATCTTGGCGGCGGATTCGGCCAGGGCGCCCTTGTTGGGTACGGCGACACGCAGCATGACGGAGTGCTCCTTCGATCGGGTTGAGGTCGACGGCGGGGCACTCACAGATGTCGGTAGACGTCCTTCAGGTCGAGACCGCTGGCCAGCATCAGCACCTGGACCTGATAGAGCAGCTGGGAGATCTCCTCGGCGGTGCGCTCGGGCCCCTCGTGCTCGGCGGCCATCCACGACTCGGCCGCCTCCTCGACGACCTTCTTGCCGATGAAGTGCACGCCCTTCTCCAGCGCGGCGACCGTGCCGGAGCCCGGGGTGCCGGCGGCGGCCTTGGCCTGCAGCTCGGCGAACAACTCCTCGAACGTCTTCACGGAATCGGATTCTCTCAGTCGCCCTCGGTCGCCGTGAGGACGGGTCGGTGCCGACCGCTGGGCGGGACCGGAATTCCCTACCGACATGGTGGGACACCCCTTCGACGTTCGCCGATGCAGGTCGTACGCTGACCGCCATGGTCAGCACCCCTCGCATCCTCACCCTCACCACCGCCGGCGGCCTGCTGCTCGCGGTAGCCGCCTGCGCACCGCAGGCCGAGCCCGCGCCCATGCCCACCGTGACGGCGTTTTGCACCAAGGAGAGTCTGGTCACCCGTACGCCGGGCAAGCTCACCATCGCCACCGACGAGCCCGCGTACCAGCCGTGGTTTGTCGACGACAAGCCGGACAACGGCGAGGGCTTCGAGTCCGCCGTGGCGTACGCGGTGGCCGAGAAGCTCGGGTACGCCCGCGCGGACGTGGTCTGGACCCGGGTCAAGTTCGACACCGCCGTCGCCCCCGGGCCGAAGGAGTTCGACTTCGACATCAACCAGTTCTCCATCACCGACGAGCGCAAGCGGGCGGTGGACTTCTCCGCGCCGTACTACCTGGTGCGGCAGTCGGTCATCACGCTGAAGTCCTCCACGATCGCGGGCAAGAAGTCGCTGGCCGACCTGCGCGATGCCAAGCTCGGCGCCCAGGTCGGCACGACCAGCTACCAGGCGATCACCGACCTGGTGAAGCCGACGGTCGAGCCGCAGGTCTACAACAGCAACGACGACGCCAAGAAGGCGCTGCAGAACGGGCAGATCGACGGGCTGGTGGTGGACCTGCCCACCGCGTTCTACATCACCTCGGCCGAGATCGACGACGCCGTGATCGTCGGGCAGTTCCCGCAGGTGGGTTCGCCGGAGGCGTTCGGGCTGCTGCTGGACAAGGACTCGCCGCTGACCGGCTGTGTCAGCGGCGCGGTCGGTCAGCTCGCCGGTGACGGTGTGCTGAAGCAGCTGGAGCAGCAGTGGCTCGCCCAGGTGGCGGGTGCGCCCGAACTCACGTGAGCACCCTCACCCACCACGATCCGTCGCCCGCGCAGCGGGCCCGGGACGCGTACCGCCGTCGGCAGACCGTGCTGAGCGTGCTGGTCGCCGCCGCCTCCACGGCGGTGATCGGCACGCTGCTCGCGGTCGCGGTGACCGGGGCGCCGGGCTGGGACCGGGTACGCGAATCGTTCCTCGACCCGGAGATCGCCCGGGACGCGCTGCCCCGGGTGCTCGCCGGGCTCTGGCTCAACGTCCGGTTGCTGGTCTGCTGCGCGATCGGCGCGCTGCTGCTCGGGCTGCTGATCGCCGTCCTGCGGACACTGCGCGGGCCGGTGTTCTTCCCGATCCGGGCGCTCGCGGCGGGGTACACGTACACGTTCCGTGGCCTGCCTCTGATCATCGTGCTGTACGTGCTCACCCTCGGCGTGCCGGGACTGCGGTTGCAGGGCATGCCGCCGGTGCTGGTGCTGGGCGGGTTGGCGCTGGTGCTCACCTACGGCGGATACCTGGCCGAGGTGTTCCGCGCCGGCATCGAGTCGGTGCATCCCAGCCAGCTCGCGGCGGCCCGCTCGCTGGGGCTGACCTATCGGCAGACGATGCGGCACGTGGTGCTGCCGCAGGCGGTCCGGCGGGTGGCGCCGCCGCTGCTCAACGACGTGGTGGCGTTGCAGAAGGACGTCGGGCTGGTGTCCCTGGCCGGGCCGATCGACGCGGTACGGGCGGCGCAGATCGCCACCGCCCAGACGTTCAACTACACGCCGTACATCGTGGCCGGGGTGCTCTTCGTCCTGCTCGCCATCCCGCTGATCGCGGTCACCGACCAGGTGACGTTGCGGGCGGCCCGACGCCAGTCCGGAGGCTGACCGTGGACGTGTTGCGGTGTCGGGGGCTGCGCAAGGAGTTCGGTGGCCGGGTGGTGCTGGACTCGCTCGACCTGACCGTGGCCGAGCACCGGGTGGTGGCGTTGATCGGGGCCTCCGGCTCCGGCAAGTCGACGCTGCTGCGCTGCGTCAACCTGCTGGAGGAGCTGCACGACGGGACGATCGAGCTGGACGGCGAGGAGATCACCGCCCCGGGCGTGGACCCGGACCGGGTACGCCGCCGCATCGGCATGGTCTTCCAGGCGTACAACCTCTTCCCGCATCTGAGCGTGCTGGACAACGTGACCCTGGCTCCGCGTCGGGTGCACGGGCGGTCCCGGGCCGACGCCGAGGCGCACGCCCGGGAGCTGCTGGACCGGGTGGGGCTCGCGGACCGGGCCGACGCGTACCCGGATCGGCTCTCCGGCGGCCAGCAGCAGCGGGTGGCGATCGTGCGGGCGCTGGCCAACTCGCCCCGGCTGCTGCTGCTCGACGAGGTCACCTCGGCGCTCGACC
The DNA here is from genome assembly GCF_055559695.1 of Micromonospora sp. NPDC023869. NCBI lineage: Bacteria > Bacillati > Actinomycetota > Actinomycetes > Micromonosporales > Micromonosporaceae > Micromonospora > Micromonospora sp. NPDC023869. The sequence continues at coordinate 95,482 of NZ_JBVHKD010000015.1, read as the reverse complement.
CAGAGCTGGTCGGCGAGGTGCTGACGATGATCCGCGACCTCAAGGCCGACGGCATGACCATGGTGCTGGCCACGCACGAGATGAGCTTCGCCCGGGACGTGGCCGACCAGGTCTGTTTCCTCGACGGTGGCCGGGTGGTCGAGTCGGGCCCGCCGGCCCAGGTGCTCGGCGCGCCCACGCAGCCGCGTACCCGGCAGTTCCTGGCCCGGATCATCGAGGCCGGTCGCCTGCCGGGCTGAACGGAGTCCGCCCGGGCATCGTGACGACGGTCACCTGTACTGACCGGCAGGTTTGTACCCTTGATTGGGTACAAACCGACCATGACGACGTCAGTTGAGGTAGCCGTGCCCCGTTCCGTGTCCGACCCCGTCGACGTCGCCCACCTGCGGAAGGTCCTCGACGGGCCGTGGGCCGAGGTCCGCGACGTACACCGGGACAAACTCGACGACCGGTTCCTCCCCGTGTACGGGGAGAGCGGCGACCAGGCCCGGGAGCGGATCAGTCGACTGCTCACCGAGCTGCCCGTCGAGTTGGGCATGGCGGCGTCCTTCCCCACCGAGTACGGCGGCCGCGCCGACGTCGGCGCCTCGGTCGTGGCCAGTGAGATGCTGGCGCAGGTCGACCTCTCGCTGATGGTCAAGGCGGGCGTGCAGTGGGGTCTGTTCGGCGGGGCGGTGCTGGCGCTCGGCACCCGTCGACACCACGACGCCCACCTGCGGGACATCGTCGCCGGTGAACTGCTCGGCTGCTTCGCGATGACCGAGACCGGTCACGGCTCGGATGTCCAGCAACTGCGCACCACCTGCACGTACGACCCGGAGACGCAGACCTTCGACCTGCACACCCCGCACCAGGCCGCCCGCAAGGACTACATCGGCAACGCCGCCCGCGACGGTCGGATGGCGGTGGTCTTCGCGCAGCTCGTGACCGGCGGGCAGCGGCACGGCGTACACGCCTGGTTGGTGCCGATCCGCGACGCGGACGGCAACCCGATGCCCGGCGTGACGATCGGCGACGCCGGGCCCAAGGCCGGGCTGCTCGGCGTGGACAACGGGCGACTCAGCTTCGACCACGTCCGGGTGCCGCGCGACATGCTGCTGGACCGTTACGGCCAGGTCGCTGCGGACGGCACCTACGCCAGCCCGATCGCCGACGACTCCCGGCGCTTCTTCACCATGCTCGGCACCCTGGTCCGGGGCCGGGTGAGCGTGGGCGGCGCGGCAGCGGCGGCGACCAAGTCGGCGCTGACCATCGCCGTCCGCTACGGCGACGTGCGTCGCCAGTTCGGCACCCCCGACGCCGACCGTGAGGTGCTGCTCAACGACTACCTGGCCCACCAGCGCAAGCTGCTGCCCGCCCTGGCGACCACCTACGCGCTGCACTTCGCCCAGGCCGAGTTGGTGGCCGTCGTCCACGAGGTGCAGGGCAGCGACGAGCCGGTCGACGAGCACCGGCAGCGGGAGTTGGAGTCGCGGGCCGCCGGCCTCAAGGCCGCGCAGACCTGGCACGCCACCCGGACCATCCAGATGTGCCGCGAGGCGTGCGGCGGCGCCGGCTACCTGGCCGAGAACCGGCTGCCCAGCCTCAAGGCCGACACCGACGTGTTCACCACGTTCGAGGGCGACAACACGGTCCTGCTGCAACTGGTGGCCAAGGGACTGCTCACCGGCTACAAGGACGAGTTCGGTTCGCTGGACGGCTGGGGGCGGGCGTCCTTCGTCGCCGAGCAGGTCCGCGAGATGGTGCTGGAGCGTACCGCCGCGCGGGCGCTCATCGAGCGGCTCGTCAGCGCCGTACCCGGCCGGGGCGAGGAGGTCGCCGTCACCGACCGGGGTTGGCAGCTCAGCGTCTTCGAGGACCGCGAGAAGCACCTGCTCGACGGCGCGGTCCGGCGGCTGCGCAACGGCGCGAGCACCAAGCGGGACCGGCCCTTCGACATCTTCAACGACGTGCAGGACCACGTCCTCACCGTCGCCTCCGCGCACATCGACCGGGTCACGCTGGAGGCGTTCGTCGCCGGCATCGAAGCCACCAGCGACCCGGCCGTCGCGGCCCTGCTCTCCCGCGTCTGCGACCTGTACGCCCTCAGCGTCATCGAGGCCCACAAGGGATGGTTCCTGGAGCACGGCCGACTCACCCCGGCCCGCGCCAAGGCGATCACCGCCCTGGTGAACAGTTTGCTCAAGGAGCTGCGCCCGCAGATGCGCACGCTGGTGGACGGTTTCGCCATCCCCGAGGCGTGGCTGCACTGCGCCATCCTGCGCGAGGAGGCCGACCGGCAGGAGGCGATGGCCGCTCACGACCAGTTCCCGACTGATCGGTAACGGATCGCGGACAGGGTGATCACCAGCGGTACCCCATCCTGGGGCGACACCCCTCGTCGACGGGAGCCCCCTGGTGATCTGGATCATCGAGAGCAAGAGCAAGCTGAGTCGCGTGTTCGCGGCCGACCTCAAGCGCCTCCGGGCCAACGAGGCGGTCGCGGCGCACGCCGCCCGGTCCGTGCTGAACAGCACGATCGCCGAGATGCAGACCCCGCTCGCACCCCCGCTCGCACCCGGCGAGCCGGTGCTCGTCCTCGCCCACTCCGGCTACGCGTTCGACGACCGGCACAACGAGGACCGGCCCTGGGTCGGCGGGCGCTGGCTGGACGAGTTCGTGCAGGACGTCACGGCGAAGTTCACCCCGGCCGGCATCAGCGGCCGTACGCTCTGGTTCCTCGTCTGCCACACCGGGCACGACGTCACCACGCTGGGCACGCTGCTGGCCGCCGCCGGGGTGAACGATGTGACGATCTATATGCCGACGGACTTCATGTACATCAGCAAGAACGGCATCCCGCACGTCCTCAAGAGCGAGGCCGACCTCGAATCCGTCAACAAGGACGTCGCGAAGTGGGACGGCGACTACATGAGCATCTCGGGCTCACAGCCCACCGGCGGCTACTGGGCCGGCTGCACCGTCCGCAACCAGGTGGTCACCGCGCTGGGCGCGCGGACGGTCGAGCAGGCCGTCCGGGAGCAGTTCGACCCGGACGAGGACGAGGCCTGAGCCGCCGTCGCCGGGGACCCGGACGCGGTCCCCGGCAACCAGCGAGCATGCGGTACGTCAGGGGGCGTCCACGCTGACCGGTCCCGTCCCAGAACTCGTTCCGGCCTACGCCTTGCCGAGGTCGAGGATGCTCCATCCGGTGGGCAGGACGGTGGCGGCCGGCTCGGGGGCGGTGGTGGCCAGGTGTGCCTGGTGAGCGAGGGCGGTGCGGGCGGCGTGGCCGAGGGCGATGTCGCCGCCTGCGGCACGGGCCAGGACGCCGACCTGGCGGGCGTCGTCGATTCCGGGCTCAGCCCCGAGGGGTAGCACGGTGACGGTCGGCGTGGTGGTCAGGAGGGTGAGCAGTGCCGCGCTGACCTCGCTGCTGGTGGCGGCGTACGCAGCGGCGAGGCAGGCCGCCGGCACGCCGACCGTGCGGCCTTCGTCGGCCACCTCGGCGATCAGCTCGCCGACGGCCACCTGCCCGTCGACGTACGCGGCGAGCGCGCTGGCGTCCAGGACGACAGCGACCTGGTCGCCGCTCACGCGGCCTCGTCGAGCAGGCGCCGCCCCTCGGCCAGTGCCTCGTCGGGGATCGGGGTGGCGAGGCGGTCACGCCAGCGGGCCTTGCCGGCTTCGGTGACCTCGATGCCCGCCCTGCCCAGCACCTCGTCGAGCTGTGCGCCGGCCATCTGCGCGCGGACGGCCGCAGTGATGGCGGCACTGGCGTTGGGCTGACCGTCGAGCCACTGCGCGACGTCGTCAGGAACGCTGATGGAACGCTTCGCGGTCATGCCCCGAGCCTAGCACCGCTGGTAGCACCGCTGGTGCTACCGACACGGAGACCGATACGCCGGGTGGGTGGGGGTGACGGGCGGGTCAGACGCCGAAGCCGACGCGTTGGTTGCCGGCGGTGGCGACCTGCCGGACGGCCAGCGCCGCGTCGAGTGCGGCGACAGTGGCCGCCCAGCCCTTGTCCTCGGCGGAGCCGGGCAGACCGGCCCGGTCGCGGGCCTGCTCGATGGTGTCGACGGTGAGCACACCGTGCGCCACCGGCTTGCCCTCGTCCAGCGCGATGCGGGTCAGCCCGTCGGTGACCGAGCGGCAGACGTAGTCGAAGTGCGCGGTCGCGCCACGGATCACCACGCCGAGCGCCACCACCACGTCGCAGCGGCGGGCCAACGCCTGCGCCACCACCGACAGCTCCACCGAACCGGCCACCCGGGCCGTCACGGCCCGCGCGCCGCACGCCTGCGCGGCGGCGACCGCCCGTTCCAGCATGTGGTCGGTCAGCTCACCGTGCCACCGAGCGGCGACCACTCCCACGGTCATCCCGGACGCGTCGACCGGGGTCGCCCCCGGCTCGCCGAAACCCGCCATCTCCCCTACGCTCCGATCTCTTTGCCGGCGACCGGGCGGCCCATCGGGGCCTCCGACACCTCGTCCAGGTCGAGCAGGTGCCCCATCCGGTCCCGCTTGGTGCGCAGGTAGCGCACGTTCTCCGGGTGCGGGCGCACCGGCAGGCCCTCGCGGCCGGTCACGGTGAGCCCGTAGCCCTCCAGCCCGGCCCGCTTGGCCGGGTTGTTGGTCAGCAGCCGCATCGTGCGGACCCCGAGGTCGTAGAGGATCTGCGCGCCGGTGCCGTAGTCCCGGGCGTCGGCCGGCAGGCCCAGGTCCAGGTTCGCGTCGACGGTGTCCCGGCCCTGGTCCTGCAGCTGGTACGCCTGGAGCTTGTGCAACAGGCCGATGCCGCGCCCCTCGTGACCACGCACGTAGAGGACCACGCCCCGGCCCTCCCGGGCCACCCGCTCCAGCGCGGCGTTGAGCTGCGGCCCGCAGTCGCACCGCACCGAGGCGAAGACGTCGCCGGTCAGGCACTCGGAGTGCACCCGCACCAGCACGTCGCTCCCGTCACCGATGTCGCCGATCACCAGCGCCACGTGCTCGGCCGTGTCGTACTCGCTGCGGTAGCCCAACGCCCGGAACACCCCGTGCTCGGTGGGCATCCGCGCGTCCGCGACCAGCTCCACCTGCTTCTCGGTACGCCGCCGGTAGGCGATCAGGTCGGCGATGGTGATCAGGGTCAGCGAGTGTTCGGCGCGGAACTTCTCCAGGTCCGGCAGCCGCATCATGGTGCCGTCGTCGTTGACCAGCTCGCAGAGCACACCGGCCGGACGCAGCCCGGCCATCCGGGTCAGGTCCACGGCCGCCTCGGTGTGCCCCGGCCGACGGAGCACCCCGCCGGTGCGGGCGCGCAGCGGCACCACGTGCCCGGGTCGGGCCAGGTCGGTCGGGCCGGTGGCCGGGTCGGCGAGCAGCCGGATGGTGTGCGCCCGGTCGGCCGCGGAGATGCCGGTGCTCACGCCCTCCCGGGCGTCCACCGTCACCGTGTACGCGGTCTGCCGCCGGTCCTGGTTGGTGTGGTGCATGGGCGGCAGGTCGAGCCGGTCGCACTCGTCCTCGGTGAGCGGCACGCAGATGAAGCCGGAGGTGTGCCGCACGGTGAACGCGAGCAACTCCGGGGTGGCCAGCTCGGCGGCGAAGATCAGGTCGCCCTCGTTCTCCCGGTCCGCGTCGTCGGTCACGATGACCGGTCGGCCGGCGGCGATCTCGGCCAGCGCGTCCTCCACACTGTCGAAGGTCATGCCGGCACTCCGCTTCCGGTGGAGCGCGCGGTGAGCAGGCGCTCGACGTACTTGGCCAGGACGTCGGTCTCCAGGTTGACCGGGTCGCCGACGGTCCGACCGCCGAGCGTGGTCAGCGACAGCGTGGTGGGGATCAGGCCGACCGAGAACCAGTCGGCACCGACCTCGGCCACGGTCAACGACACCCCGTCCACGGTGATCGACCCCTTCTCCACCACGTACTTGGAGAGCGTGGCGGGCAGCCGGAACCGGACCGTCTCCCAGCGCGGCGCCGGTTCCCGGGAGAGCACCTCGCCCACCCCGTCGACGTGCCCCTGCACCAGGTGGCCGCCGAGGCGGCTGTTCAGTGCGGCGGCGCGTTCCAGGTTGACCGGGTCGCCGGCCCGCAGCGCGCCCAACGCCGTACGCCGCAGCGTCTCGCCCATCACGTCGGCGGTGAACACCCCGCCGTCGACCTCCACCACGGTCAGGCAGACGCCGTTGACCGCGATCGAGTCGCCATGTCGGGCGTCGGAGGTGACCAGTGGGCCGCGTACGGCGACCGTGGCCGAGTCCTGTGCCGTCGGGGTTATCCCGACGACCTCGCCCAGTTCCTCGACGATGCCGGTGAACATGCCTAGCCCTCCCTCTTTCGGGGCAGCGCGGTGATCCGCAGGTCGGGACCGATCTGCGTAACGTCGGTGAGTTCCAGGTCGATGGCCTCGGCGATGGTGCTCACACCGGCGTCGACCAGAGCGGCGGGCCCGGCGCCGAGCAGCCGGGGCGCGAGGTAGCCGACGACCCGGTCGACCAGGCCGGCGGCGAGGAACGCCCCGGCCAGTCGCGGGCCGCCCTCCAGCAGCACGGCGCGTACCCCGCGCCCGTGCAGCGCGGCCATCAGCGCGAACAGGTCCACCCCGCCGTCCGGGCCGGTGCCCACCTCCGCGGCGGTGGCGATCCAGGTCCGGGCCGCGCCGTCGCGGACCGTGGCGTCGGCCGGGGTACGCCCCGCCGAGTCCACCACCACCCGCAGCGGCTGCCGGATGGCGAGACTGCCGTCGCGCAGGTTGCGGACGGTGAGCCGGGGATCGTCGGCGAGCACGGTGCCGACACCGACGACCACCGCGTCGACGGTGGCGCGCAGCGCGTGCACGTCCATCCGGGCCGCCTCGGAGGTGATCCACATGCTGGTGCCGTCGGCCGCCGCGGAGCGGCCGTCGAGCGTCGCGGCGTACTTCCAGATCACGAAGGGCAGGCCCCGGCGCATGGCGGTCAGCCAGGCGATGTTGCCGTTCTCCGCCTCGGTGCCGCGTACCCCCAGGTCGACCCGGACCCCGGCGGCCCGCAAGGTGGCCGCGCCGCCGGTGGCGACCGGGTTGGGGTCCGGCACCGCGATCACCACCCGGGCGACCCCGGCCTGGACCAGGGCGGAGCTACAGGGGCCGGTGCGGCCGGTGTGGTCACAGGGTTCCAGGGTGACGACCGCGGTGCCGCCCTTGGCCCGCCGTCCGGCCTGCGCCAACGCGACGATCTCGGCGTGCGGTCCGCCCGCGTACGCGTGGAAGCCCTCGCCGACCACCTCGCCGTCGGCGTCGAGTAGGACACAGCCGACGACCGGATTCGGACTGGTCGTGCCGAGCCCGCGCGCCGCGAGCTCGATCGCGCGACGCATCGCCTCGTCGACGGAGACGCTCGCCATCACCTGGCCCTGCCCTCTCGCTCTGCTCGCGCGGGCAGGAAGATCGGCTCGCGAGCAGGCGGCGCAGGTCCGGGTACGGCACAGCCGCCCCGGCAGACGGTGGAGACGCCGAGAACCCGGCGAACCACACGCCCGTGCCGTCCCGCGCGCTGTCTCCCATCCGGACTGTCTGGGTGCGGACCTGCCGCCCCCAACCGTCGGCCCCGGATTCTCACCAGGTCCACCGGGCGGACGAACCGCTCCCGGGTCGCGGGCTTACCACGGTCGGACCGTGGATCACCGCCGGTTCGGAATTACACCGAGTCCCGCCAGCGCGTGGTGGGTACTGAGGGAAGTCTTACACGCTTGGCAGGGTTCTGCGCCACCCCGGCGAGCTACTTCACATGTCGGTGACCGGGGTCAGCGACGCCCCGACGGCGGTCCACCGCCACGTACGAGCCGGGTTGGCTCTTGGCCACGGTCTTCATCTCCGAGGCGATGGTCATCGCCTCCAGGGGGTCGGTGAGGCGTTTGTCCTGATCCGAGACGGAGACCCCGATGGAGAGCGTGACCAGCGCGGCCCGGCGGATGTTGCCCCGCCGGTCCTTCAGCTCGACGTAGCCGCGTTCCCGGTCGGTCGGGTCGTAGAGCGCGTCGGCCGCCGTCTCGAAGTCCGCCGAGACCCGCGAGGTGAGCGGCAGGACCTGTTCCGGGGTGCAGACGAAGACGAAGTCGTCGCCGCCGACGTGACCGAGGAAGGCCGGGGGCAACGCGACCGAGACCACCGCCCGGTGCAGGCTGCGGGCCAGCGCGGAGATGAAGCCGTCGCCCCGGGAGAAGCCGTACCGGTCGTTGACGCTCTTGAACCGGTCGACGTCGATGTACCCGACGGCGTAGTCCGAGCCGACCCGGATCCGGTCGGCGATCTCCCGTCGGATGCGGCTGTTACCGGGCAGCCCGGTCAGCGGGGAGACCTCGCGGAACTCCTTGTTGCGCCGCAGCGTGGAGCTGACCCGGGCGACCAACTCGGCGGTGTCGAACGGCTTGACCAGGTAGTCGTCGGCACCGGCACTGAGCCCGTGGACCTTGTCCACGGTCATCCCCTTGGCGGTCAGCATGATCACCGGCAGGGCGGCGGTCATCGGGTCGGCGCGCAACCGGCGGGTCAGCTCCAGCCCATCCACCCGGGGCATCATCAGGTCCACCACGGCCAGGTCGGGCCGCTGCCGCTCGATCACTTCGAGCGCCTCCTGACCGTCACCGGCGAGCACCACCTCGAAGCCGTGCAGGCGCAGGTTCACCTCGACGAATCGGGCGATGTCCCGGTCGTCGTCGACGACCAGGATCACGTCCTTGTGTTCCCCGGTCGGCTCCACCTCAGGCTCCGGGCGCCGCGCGCTCCGCGAGGGCGCGCAGTCGGCGTACCGCCTCGGCCGGGTCGTCGGCGCCGTAGACCGCGGTGCCCGCGACGAAGGCGTCGGCACCGGCGGCGGCGGCCTGCTCGATGGTGTCGGCGGCGATCCCCCCGTCCACCTCGATCCGCAGTTCCAGATGGCCGGCGTCCACGTGCCGCCGCGCGAGCCGGACCTTGTCCAGCAACTGCGGCACGAACCGCTGCCCGCCGAAGCCGGCCTTGATGGTCATCACCAGCAGCGTGTCGAAGCTCGGCAGCAGGTCGAGGTACGGCTCGATCGGGGTGTCCCGGTCGATCGCCAGCCCGGCCTTGGCACCGGCGGCGCGCAGGTCCTTGGCCAGGGCCGCCGGGTCGTCACACGCCTCGGCGTGGAAGGTCACGTTGTACGCACCGGCGTCGGCGTAGCCGGGCGCCCACCGCTGCGGGTCCTCGATCATCAGGTGCACGTCGAAGGGCAGCCGGGTGGCGGCCCGCAGGCTCTGCACCACGGGCAGCCCGATGGTCAGGTTCGGCACGAAGTGGTTGTCCATCACGTCGACGTGCAACCAGTCCGCGGCGTCCTCGACGGCGCGGACCTCTTCGGCGAGACGGGCGAAATCGGCGGCGAGGATACTGGGCGCGACGATCGGCGGCGGTACGGTCACTGGGCCAGTGTACGAACGCCTCCGACGGTCGCGGCAGCACGCCACCAACGGGGACACCCGGTGACTCGGACGTGACCATTGGTGCAGAATGACCCCCTTCGGACCAGTCGATCCGGACGAAGCGTGAACTCGACTGGCCATAAGTCCGAATCGCGGCAACACTCCATCGGGGACGGTGACGGTAACGTGCAGGCCGGTGGGCACGGGATCCGACAGCCGGGCGACGGTTCCCGGAAAGGGCGGACGATGCGACGGTGGCTCGCGGCGCTGGCGCTGGCCGGCGCGGCTGCGATGGTGCTCAGTGGCTGTGTGCGGCCGGGCGGCACGGACGGCGACATCACCAACGGCTGGCCCGCCCTGCGGGCGCCGACGATGTTCGTCCCGGCCACCGACGCCTGTCTGCCCCGGATCACCGCGATCGTGCAGGCGAGCACGTACGAGACGGTGGACTGCGCCCGCAACCACCTCGCCGAGGCGGTCCACGTGGGCACGTTCACCGGGTCGGCGGCGCAGGGACGGCGGCCGGAACCCGGCTCGGCGGCGCTGCGGACCGCACGCGCCGAGTGCGACCAGCGCGCCCGCCTGGTGCTCGGCGGCGACTGGCACACCGCACGGCTGACGATGAACATCGCGCTGCCCTCGGTCTCCGCCTGGAACGGCGGCGCCCGGTGGTTCCGCTGCGACCTGAGCGAGACCGACAGCATCGACAACACCCGCGCGGTCAACCGCACCGGCAGTCTGCGCGGCGCCCTGATCGGCGACTCGCCGCTGGTGCACCGTTGCTTCGACCCGAAGCTGATCGGCGACAACCTCAACTACATGGCGCCGGTGCTCTGCACCGAACCGCACCGCGCCGAGTTCGTCGGTGTCTACGTCGAGCAGGACATGAGCTGGGAGAAGTTCGTCGCCTCCTCCGCCCAGGCGCACCAGCGGTGCATGGAGCTGATCGCCTCCTTCGCCGACGTGCCGAACAACGCCGACCTGCCGTACCGGGCCGGCTCGATCTTCTATCCGCCGTCGCAGCGCGAGTGGGAGGAGGGCGACCGGGGAGTGCGGTGTTTCCTGTGGAGCGACGACCGCAAGCTGACCGGCTCGATGCGCGGTGTCGGTCCGCAGGGACTACCCGTCACCTGACCCCGGTGCCGTATGCTGCCGCACCGTGGCGTGCCGTGTCCACGGTCACGCCCGGCAGGAGGTCGACGGGGGATGCGACGGTGGTGGATCGGGGTCGCGCTGGGCGCGGTGACGCTGGCGCTGACCGCGTGCAGCACCAGACCGGCCGGCATCGACGGTGACCTGTTCGACGACTGGCCGGTGATGGCCGCGCCGGAGGTGTTCACCCCGGCGGCGCAGACCTGCCACACCCAGCCGCAGGACGTCGGGTACCTCAGCGGGTACGCGCCGGTGGACTGCGCACAGCCGCACCGGTCCGAGACGCTGCACGTGGGCCGGTTGACCGAGGCGGCCGGGACGACCCCGCCGGAGGCGGGCAGCCGGGCGATGCGCACCGCGTACCGCGAGTGCGACCGGGCCGTACGCGGCGTGCTGGGTGGCGACTGGCGGACCGCCCGGATCGGCTGGACCGTCGTCTTCCCGTCGCCCCGGGCCTGGACCGGTGGGGCCCGCTGGTTCCGCTGCGACGCCCACGAGACAGAGGCCCTGGACACCCCCACCCCGGTCCGCCGCACCGCCAGCCTGGCCGGCACGCTGGACGGGTCGTCGCCGCTGCGGCACCGCTGCTTCCGGGCCGAGACCAAGGGTGACGAGGTCACCGAGATGGCGGCCGTGACGTGCACCGCCCGGCACCACGCCGAGTTCGTCGGGGTGTGGAAATCCCCGGCCGCCAGCTACACGGCGTTCGAGAAGGACACCGCGCGGGCGCACCGCGGCTGCCTCGGCCTGATCGCGAAGTACGCCAAGGTGCCCGACGACAGCGACATGCAGTACCGCGCCGGCACGGTCTATTACCACCCCTCCGAGGCGGACTGGCGCAACGGCGAGCGTGGGGTGCAGTGCTTCCTGTGGCTCAACGACCGCACCCTGACCACGTCGGTCAAGGGTGGCGGCACCCGGGCCCTGCCGATCGGCTGACCGGCGGGGCACCACCGCCCCCGGGCGGCCGGGGGCGGTGCGGACGGTTCAGGCGGTGCGACGCAGCAGGGCCAGGAACATCGCGTCGGTGCCGTGCCGGTGCGGCCACAGTTGCACGGTCGGCCCGTCGCCGAGCCCGGGCATGCCGGCCGGCAGCAACGGCCGGGCGTCCACGAAGTCCACCGGCGCGCCGCAGCGGCGGGCCGCCTCGGTGACCGTCACGTGCGTCTCCACCACGTGCGGCGAGCAGGTCACGTACGCCACCACCCCGCCGGGCCGGACCGCCCGGAGCCCGGCGGTGAGCAGCTCACGCTGCAACCGGGTCAGGGCCGGCAGGTCGGAGGGCTGACGACGCCACCGCGACTCCGGACGGCGACGCAACGAGCCCAGTCCGGTGCAGGGCGCGTCGACAAGCACCCGGTCGAAGTGCTCCTCCGGCAGCTTCGGCTCGCTGCCCACCAGCCGGCCGTCGGTGTTCAGCACGGTCACCGGCAGCCCCCGGGTCGCGTTCTCGACCAGCCGGGCCCGGTGCTCGGCCACCTCCACCGCCGTCACCCGCGCGTCCCGCTGCGCGGCGATCGCGCCGAGCAGCCCCGACTTGCCGCCGGGACCGGCGCACAGGTCGAGCCACCGGCCGTCCGGCCCGTCCAGCGGCGCGGCGGCGAGGGCGTCGGCCACCAACTGCGACCCCTCGTCCTGCACGTGCGCCCGGCCGTCGGCCACCGCCGCCAGGTCGCCGGGGGCACCGCCGCCGAGATAGACCGCGTACGGCGAGAAGGCGCCCGGCGCGCCACCGACCTCGTCGGCGAGGTCGACCGGGTCGGCCCGGCCCGGCCGCGCGCACAGGTGCACCGGCGGACGCTCGTTGTCCTCGATCAGCAGCCGGGTGGTCTCGCCGAGGTCGCCGCCGAGCGCCTCGGAGAACGCCCGGACGATCCACTGTGGATGGCTGTAGGCGAGCGCGAGGTGACCGATCGGGTCGGTCTCCAGCGGCGGCGCCAGCCGGGCCACCCAGGCGTCGCTGTCGCGCTCGGCGACCTCGCGCAGCACCGCGTTGGCGAAGCCGGTGGCCCCCGGGCCGACCACCCGGACCAGGTCGACGGTGGACGAGACCGCCGCGTGCGCGGGCACCCGGGTGTGCAGGAGTTGGTAGGCGCCGATCCGCAACGCGTCCCGGACCGGCGGATCGATCCGCTGCACGTCCCGTCCGGCGGCGGCGGTGAGGATCGCGTCGAGCGTGCCGACGTGCCGCAGCGTGCCATAGGTCAGCTCGGTGGCGAAGGCCGCGTCCCGGCCGAACAGTCCCTCGTCGCGCAGGATCGCCGGCAGCACCAGATTGGCGTACGCGTCGTCCCGGTGCACCGCCGCGACCGCCTCGTACGCGGCGTGGCGGGGCCGGTCCGCGGCGTTGCGCCCGCTGCGGGGACCACGGCGCTCGGGCCCCCGACGGGCGGTGGTCTCCCTCACGCGAACTCCTCCCCGGTGGCGACCCGGACACCCCGTGCCCAGTCGGTCGCCGGCATGGCCCGCTTGCCGGCCGCCCGCACCTCGCCGAGACGGACCGGGACGGTGGCCGTGCCGGCCAGCACCCGCGCCTTTTCCACCAACAGCTCACCGGGCTTGAGGTCGGGCCCGTCGGGTGCCGGGGTGACCGGGCCGAGCTTCACCCGCTCGTCCCGGAAGGTCGTCCACGGGCCGGGCGCCGGGGTGCAGGCGCGGATCCGGCGGTCCACCGCGAAGGCCGGGTCGGCCCAGCGCACCCGGGCGTCCTCGACGGTCAGCTTCGGGGCCAGCGAGACACCGTCGGCCGGCTGCGGCTCGGCCCGGGCGGTGCCGTCCTCCAGCGCGTCCAGCACCGCCACCAACAGCCCGGAGCCGCTGTCGGCCAGCCGCGCCAGCAGGTCGCCGGAGGTGTCGGCGGGTCGGATCTCGTCGGTCAGGGTGCCGTACACCGGCCCGGTGTCCAGCCCCTCCTCCAACTGGAAGACGCTGGCGCCGGTCAGCTCGTCGCCGTGCAGCACGGCGTGCTGCACCGGCGCGGCACCCCGCCAGGCCGGCAGCAGCGAGAAGTGCAGGTTCACCCAGCCGTGCCGGGGGATCTCCAGCGCCACCGGGGGCACCAGCGCGCCGTAGGCGACCACCGGCACGCAGTCCGGCGCCAGCTCACGGAGTCGGTTCAGGAACTCCGGCTCCCGGGGACGGGCCGGGGTCAGCACCTCGACGCCGTGCTCGTCGGCCCAGGCGCCGACCGGTGAGCGTTGCAGGCCACGACCGCGTCCGGCCGGGGCGTCCGGGCGGGTGACCACGGCCACCAGCTCGTGCCGCGAGGCGGCCACTGCGGCCAGGGCGGGGACGGCGACGGCCGGCGTACCGGCGAAGATCACGCGCACCGGCTCACCGCCCCAGACCGAAGGGGCTGCCGGCGGTGTGCGGACTCAGCTTCACCGTGGGCGGGGCGGCGGCGTCGTACCACTCGGCCTGCCGGATCGCCTTCATCGCCTCCTTGCGGCCGGTCTGGTCCAGCCGGTCGATGAAGAGGACCCCGTCCAGGTGGTCGGTCTCGTGCTGCACGCAACGCGACATCAGGCCGGTGCCGACGATCTGCATCGGGTCGCCGTGGCCGTTGAAGCCCTTGGCGATCACGTTCTGCCGCCGCTTGGTGTCGAAGTACAGCCCGGGGATGGACAGGCAGCCCTCCGGGCCGTCCTGCTCCTCCTCGTCGGGGAACTCCAGCACCGGGTTGACCAGGTGACCGAGCACGTCGTCGACGTCGAAGGTGAACACCCGCAGGCCCACCCCGAGCTGCGGCGCGGCCAGGCCCGCGCCGTTCTGCTCACGCATGGTGTCGGTCAGGTCGGCGATGAGCGTACGCAGCTCGACGTCGAAGTCGACCACCGGATCGGCCGGCGTGCGCAGCACCGGGTCCCCGAACAGACGGATGGGCTGAACGGTCACGCGGGTCGGCTCCTTAACGCTGGGACGGGAGTGCCGTACCAGTCTACGGAGTACCCGCAGAGGTACCGGTCGGCGCACCACGATCGGCGTGCGGCACCAGCTCAGACGACGGTGACCGGGAGGGTGTCGTACCCGCGCAGGGTCAACCGGGTGCGGTGCCGGGGCGTACCGGCGGGGGCCAGTTCGGGCAGCCGCCGCAGCACGGTGGGGAAAGCCACCTGTGCCTCCAGCCGGGCCAGTCCGGCGCCGAGGCAGTAGTGCGGACCGGCCCCGAAGGAGAGCGGACCGAGCTGGGCCCGCCACGGGTCGAACCGCCCCGGCTCCGGATACCGCTGGGGATCGCGGTTGGCCGCGCCGAGCAGCACCAGCGTCCAGCTTCCGGCCGGCACCTCAACGCCGCCGAGGCGTACGGACGCGGTGCTGGTGCGGGTGGTCAACTGCACCGGCGAGTCGTAGCGGAGCAGCTCGTCGACGTACGCCGGGGCGTGCTCCGGGTGGCGGCGCAGCACGTCGGCCTCCCGGGGGTGCGCCAGCAGCACCGCCAGGCCGTTGCCGAGCAGGTTGGTGGTGGTCTCGAAGCCCGCCACGAGCAGCACCACCAGGTTGGCCAGCAGCTCCTCGCCGGAGAGCCGGTCACCGGCGTCGTGCGCCTGCACCAGCGCGGTGGTCAGGTCGTCGGCCGGCGCTCGGCGGCGGGCCTCCACCAGCTCGGTGAAGTAGTCGCGCAGCTCGGTGGCGCCCGCGTCGGCCACGGCCAGTTCGGCCGGGGTGATCTCGGGTTCCAGCACCCCGGTCAGGTCGGCCGCCCAGCGCCGGAACAGCGGACGGTCGGCGGCCGGTACGCCGAGCAGCTCGCAGATCACCGCGACCGGGAGCGGATAGGCGAACTCGGCCATGAAGTCGACGGGTGCGCCGTCCCGGCCGGCCGCCGCCATCGCCGTGATCAGCTCGTCGGCCTGGGCGGCCACCACGTCCCGCATACCCGCGATCCGGCGCGGGGTGAACGCGCCCGCCGCCAGCCGCCGCATCCGGCTGTGGTCCGGCGGGTTGGTCCGCAGCATCGACCGGGCGATCGACGAGAGCGCCGGACTCTCCCGCCACTGCGGCAGGACCTGGTCCCGCAGGTCGCCGTCGAGCACCTGGAAACGCGAGTCCCGGAGCAGCTCGTCGGCCTCGGCGTACCCGGTCACCACGAACAGCCCCGGACCGGCCGGGACGACGTGCCCGAAGGCGCGCATCCGCTCGTACGCCGGATAGGGATCGACCCGCCCGGTGGGCGACATGAGTAGCGCGAGCGTGCCGGCGGCGTCCATGGCGGCCTCCTCGGGGTCGGGAGGCTCCATCATGCCCGCGCCGTCACGGCGGCGGTTCACACCGCGGTGCCGGACTCCCCCGCCAGCACCGCGTCCCCGCCGAGCAGCGCGTGCTCCGGCAGCGGCAGGTGGATGTCGTGGGCGGCCGCCCAGTCGTGGATCAGGCTGGGCCGGGCCTGCGCGGCGAAGTAGTCGACCGCGCTCATCCCACCGACCACGGGCTCGTCGACCTCGGCGACCAGCCGGCCGGGCACCAGCCGGAACCCGCCGCGCAACGCGGCGCTGAGGCGACGGTGCCCGTTCACCACGAAGAAGTACTCACCGGTGTAGCCGATCTCCAGCGGCTCCAGGGCGGTCTCACCGGCGGCCACGACCTCGTCGACGACCGTGGAGTCCCAGAGCCCGCGCAGCTCCGTGACGTCCTCGGTCGGATAGACCCGGGCCGGGTCGAGCAGCAGCAGCGGCGGCGCGGCGCGCAGCACCGCCGGCGCGAGTCGACCCTCGTACGCGTCGACGATCCGCTCGATCACCTCGTCGGCGGAGGCCCGGGTGGTGTCGCAGACCAGGTCGTAGTTGCGCAGCCGGGCCTTGTCCACGCCGTAGCGGACCACGAACCGGTTGCGCTCGCTCTCGCTGCGTTCCCGCAGCTTGACCTTTGCCTCCTCCATGGAGGTGTAGCTCTCCGCCGGGCCGGAGGGCCGCAGCAGCACCCGGCGGGCCGCCTCACCCGGCTCGGTGATCATGTGCACCTTGAGCGCGTCGGTGAAGAAGTGCCAGGCCAGCCGGGAGTCCATCACCAGACTCTCGCCGGAGGCGGCGATGTCGCGCTGGAGCTGGTCGACGTAGCCGTCGACCGCCTGGTCGAGTTCGGCGTGCAGGTTGAGCTGGAGCGCGGTCATCTGGCGCTCCTGGGCCATCTGCCGGTACAGGTCACCGACGCTGACCCGGCGCAGGCCGAGCCGCTCGGCGATCACCACCGACACGGTGCTCTTGCCGCTGCCGAGGTCACCGTTGAAGACGATCGACTGACGAACGGTCACGACTGGTCCACCCCTGATCACCGGCTGTAATGGATCGTCATCGATTTCGCGCCGGACCGACCCGGTCCCGCCGCCACCACGCCCACCCGCGAGAACTCCGACTCGACGTGCCTGACGCCGCGTCACGACCTGGACTCGCCGTGCGCCCCGGCATGACGGGCGATGCTACCACCTTGACCACGGGACTCCCGAGCGCGCAACTCGGGACGGGCGCGTCGGCACCCAATGCGAGGATCACGTAACGTGTCGCGACCGACGGTCACCCAGTGTCACCGCATGGCGTCAGAACAGTGCGAGCGGGTCGACCTGGAGGCGTACCGGCTCGGCGGCCTTGCGCGCGGTCCGCGACCCCGCCGCCGCGTGCAACGCCTCGGCCATGGCCGCCGCCCGCGCCCGGGGCACCCGGACCAGCATCCGTTCCCGATCACCGTCGGCCGGCACCGGGCCGAGCAGTTCCGCCCCGTCCGGCAGCCGCGCCTGGGCCAACAGGTCGGCCACCGCCACCGGCAGCCCGGTCACGCTGGCCATCCGCACCGCGGGCGGGAACCCCAGTTCCCGCCGCTCGGCCAACTCCCGGGCGGCGAACCAGCCCGGGTCCCACCGCAGCAACGCCTGCACGGGCGCCAGCGCGCCGTCGGCGACCACCACCACCCGGCCGCCCGCCGCCGCCGGCCGGGCCAGCGCGGCGGCCGCCGCCCAGCGCCGCAGCGCCTCCTCCCCCGCCCGCAGGTCGGCCCGGGTCAGCATGGCCCAGGTGTCCAGCAGCAGCACCGCGCCGTAGCCGCCCTCGGCGACCGGCTCGGCGCCCGGCGTGGCGATCACCAGCCCGGCGCCGCCGGGCACGTCGGCCAACACCTCCTCGCGCCCGGAGGTACGCACCGGCACTCCCGGGAAGGCCCGACCCAACTCCTCGGCGGTCCGGCGGGCACCGGTCACCGAGGCGCGCAGCCGCCGTCCCCCGCAGTGCGGGCAGGCGTACGCGGCGGCGACCCGGCCGCACCAGCGGCAGGCCGGCGGCCGACCGGCGGAGGACAACGCCAGCGGCCCGGCGCAGTGCGGGCAGCGGGCCGGGGTCCGGCAGTCCTGGCAGGCCACCGAGGGCATGTAGCCCCGTCGGGGAACCTGCACCAGCACCGGCAGGTCCGCCCGCAACGCCTCCCGGGCGGCCGTCCAGGCCAGGCTCGGCAGCCGCGCGGTCGCCGCGCCCGGATCGCGGGCCAACTGCGGGTCGTCGCCGGTCGGTGCCACCGCTGGGGTACGCGCCCGCAGCACCGCCCGGTCCGCGACCACCTCCCGGGCCCAGCCGGTCTCCACCAGCAGTTGCGCCTCGGCGGTACGCGCGAAGCCGCCCACCAGCGCCGCCGCGTCGTCGAGCTGGGCCCGGGTGAGCAGCACCTCACGAGCGTGCGGGTACGGCGCCCGGGGCTCGGCGTGCAGGTCGTCACCGTCGTCCCAGATGGCCACCAGGCCCAGCCGGGCCACCGGGGCGAACATGGCCGCCCGGGTGCCGATCACCACCGGGGCGTCGGACCGGCGGGCGGCCAGGAAGGCCCGGTAGCGACGGGCCGGACCCAACGCGGCGGAGAGGCACACGTGCCGCCCGGCACCCAGTGTGGCGGTGAGCGCGGCGTCGAGCCGGTCCAGGTCCCGGCCGTCGGCGACCACCACGAGCGCGCCCCGGCCGGAGGCCACGGTGGCGGCGACGGCGGTGGTGTAGCGGGCCGCCCAGTCCTCACCCGGCAACGCCGACCACACAGCCCGGGGGGCCCGCCCCTCGGCCAGGGCGTGCAGCAGCGCAGGCCCGGCCGGATAGTCCCGCCACCCGCCCGGATCGGGCGCTTCGGCGGCCGTCGCCGCCGCACCGGCCGTCGGAGTCTCGGCGGGCGGAGACGGCTCGGCGGGCGGGGCGAGGGTCTCCTTCTCCACGCGGGCGTGGCGGGGTGGCACGGCGAGGCGCAGCACGTCGGCGAGGCTGCCGGCGTACCGGTCGGCGACGGCCCGGGCCAGCCGCGCCACCTCGGGGGCCAGCACCGGCACCGGCGAGACCACCTTGGTCAGGTACAGCGGTTTCGGGTGGTCGGAGCGGTCGACCCGCTCCAGCACCCAGCCGTCGACGAGTTGACCGGCGAAGCGGACCTTCACCCGGGCGCCGGGGACCGCGTCGTCGGCGAGGTCCGACGGCACCAGGTAGTCGAAGAGGCGGTCCAGGTGCGGCAGCGGCACGTCGACGCAGACGCGAGCGACCGGCGACCCGTCAGCGGGTCGCCGGTCGTCACTCCTCGCGCCGGTCAGGCTCCTGCGGCCGACTTGAGGTCGGCGGCCCGGTCCGTGTTCTCCCACGTCAGGTCCGGCAACTCCCGACCGAAATGCCCATACGCCGCAGTCTGCCCATAGATCGGCCGCAACAGATGCAGATCCCGAATGATCGCCGCCGGACGCAGATCGAACACCTCCGATACCGCCTTCTCGATCGACGCCACCGGCACCGTCTCCGTACCGAACGTCTCCACGAACAAACTCACCGGATGCGCCTTACCAATCGCATACGCCACCTGCACCTCACACCGCTCCGCCAACCCCGCCGCCACCACGTTCTTCGCCACCCACCGCATCGCATACGCCGCCGACCGATCCACCTTCGACGGATCCTTACCCGAAAACGCCCCACCACCATGCCGCGCATACCCACCATAGGTATCCACAATGATCTTCCGACCCGTCAACCCCGCATCACCCATCGGACCACCGATCTCAAACCGGCCCGTCGGATTCACCAACAACCGATACCCCTCGACATCCAACCCCAGACTCTCCAACTCCGGCCCGATCACATGCTCCCGCACATCCGGAGTCAGCAGCGACTCCAGGGAGATGTCCGCAGCATGCTGACTCGACACCACCACCGTGTTCAACCGAACCGGACGCAGACCCTCGTACTCGATCGTCACCTGCGTCTTACCATCCGGACGCAGATACGGCACCGTGCCGTCCTTCCGCACCGCCGACAACCGACGCGCCAACCGATGCGCCAACGCGATCGGCAACGGCATCAACTCCGGCGTCTCCGAACACGCAAAACCAAACATCATCCCCTGATCACCGGCACCCTGCGCATCCAACGCCGACTCCGACGAACCCGTCCGCAACTCGAAGGCGTTATCCACACCCTGCGCAATATCCGGCGACTGCGCTCCGATGGAGATGCTGACCCCACAGGAGGCCCCGTCGAAGCCCTTCTTGGACGAGTCGTAGCCGATGCCGAGGATGGTCTCGCGGACGATCGTCGGGATGTCGGCGTACGCCTTCGTCGTCACCTCACCCGCCACGTGCACCTGACCAGTCGTGATCAGGGTCTCCACCGCGACGCGGCTGTGCGGGTCCTGAGTGAGCAGGGCATCGAGGATGCCGTCACTGATCTGGTCAGCGATCTTGTCCGGGTGGCCTTCCGTGACCGATTCGGACGTGAAGAGGCGGCGTGTCACGGCACTCCTAAGTTGTGGACGTCGTTCCGCGGCAGTCTAGTCACTCACCGCCGAGCGCCGGGTCGATGGTCAGCAGGTGGATCGTGGTCAGGAGGAGCCGTCGGCGAGCCGGGCGACCACCAGGTCCCACACCCCGTCGGCGAGATCTTCCTTGGACTGTTCGGGCATCCGGGTGACCGAACCGTCCACGCCGATGACGGTGGCCGCGTTGGTCTCGGCGCCGAAGACCTTGTCCGGCCCGACCTCGTTGATGACGATGAGGTCGGCCCGCTTACGGGCGAGTTTGGCCCGTCCGTTGGCTTCGGCGTCGCCGGTCTCCGCGGCGAACACCACCAGCAGTTGCTCCGGTCGGCGGCTTCGGCCCAGCTCGGCGGCGATGTCCGGGTTGGTCACGAGCGCGATGCTGGGCGCGGTGCCGTCGTCCGACTTCTTGATTTTGCCAGGCGCGTACGTCGCGGGGCGGAAATCGGCCGGAGCCGCCGCCATCACCACCGCGTCGGCGTCGACGGCGGCCGCGAGCGTGGCGTCGCGCAGTTCGCCGGTGGTGCCGACGCGGACGATGTCCGCCCCGGCCGGGTCGGGCAGCTCGACGTTCGCCGAGATCAGCGTGACCCGGGCACCCCGGGCGACCGCCGACCGGGCGAACGCGTAGCCCTGCTTGCCGGAGGATCGGTTGCCGAGGAACCGGACCGGGTCCAACGGCTCGCGGGTGCCGCCGGCGGTGACGAGGACGTGCCGGCCGGCCAGGTCCGCGGGGGCGTCGACGCCTCGGCGGAGCGCACGGCGGGCGATTGCGAAAATCTCGGCCGGGTCGGGCAGCCGGCCCTTACCGGTGTCGGCACCGGTCAGCCGTCCCACCGCTGGTTCGATGACGCGTACGCCCCGGGCCCGCAGGATCGCCACGTTGGCGACGGTGGCCGGGTGCTCCCACATCTCGGTGTGCATGGCCGGCGCCAGCACCACCGGGCAGCGGGCGGTGAGCAGGGTGTTGGTGAGCAGGTCGTCGGCGAGGCCGTGCGCGGCCTTGGCCAGCAGGTCGGCGGTGGCGGGTGCGACCACCACCAGGTCGGCCTGCTGGCCGAGGCGGACGTGCGGCACCTCGTGCACGTCGGACCAGACGTCCTCGGCGACCGGCTGACCGGAGAGCGCCGCCCAGGTCGGCGCGCCGACGAACCGCAGCGCGGCGGCGGTCGGCACGACCCGGACCTGGTGGCCCGACTCGGTGAACCGGCGCAACACCTCGCACGCCTTGTAGGCGGCGATGCCGCCGCCGACACCGAGGATGATCCGGGCGCTCATCGACGCGCGGAGCCTACGGCTGGTCGGTCGGCTCGGCGGTGAGTAGGCCGGCGTTGATCTCGCGCATCGCGATCGAGAGCGGCTTCTCCTGCGGGGTCGTCTCGACCAGCGGGCCGACGTACTCCAGCAGGCCCTCGCCGAGCTGGCTGTAGTAGGCGTTGACCTGACGCGCGCGCTTGGCCGCGAAGATGACCAGCGCGTACTTCGACGTCGTCTTCTCCAGGAGCTCGTCGATCGGCGGGTTGGTGATGCCTTCGGGGTTGGCGATGGATCCCACGGATTAACCTCTGCGTCTTTCGCACGGACCGCGTGTCACGCGGTGCCGGCGCTCAACCGCGCGGACGCGGCCGGGCCGGAGCCAGGAATGAAGAACCGATCAACCCTACCAGCTCGTCCACTACGCGCTCGGTGCGGTCGTGCGACACGCTCCGGTCGAAAGCCGCCACGGTGGTCGCACCCGGACGATGGCCGGGCGGATGGAGTAGGACGAGTCGCGCGTCGGGTACCACCGCGCGGACCAGCAGCGCCCCGTCGAGGTCGAGCGGGAGCAGGACCGGCGATCCGGCGGCGAGCCGGTCCCGGACCGGCGCCAGCTCCGTGCCACGCCGGTACGCCCCGCAACGGCTCCATTCCAGCAGCTCGCCCCGGGCCACCCGACGGTCGAACTCCAGCGGGGCGAGGAAGTGCCGGTGGACGCCCTCCAGCTCGCCCTCCCGGCGGGGCCGGGTGGTGACCGCGAGCGGCGTCCACACAGACGGAGAACGCGCCCGGACCAGCTCGACGACACTCTCCCTACCGGCGCCGGATGGGCCGGCCAGGACAGTGAGCCGAGCCGCCGGGCGCGTCTCGTCATCCAAGCTCACTGCTTGTTTCTACACGCAGCCGTGCTCAGTTGGCGGCGAACTCCCCAAGCAGGGCCTTGCGCTGCTGTTCGCCGAGGCCACGCAGGCGACGGCTGTCGGCGATCTTGAGCTTCTCCATGATCTGGGTGGCTCGGATCTTGCCGATACCGGGCATCGCCTGCAGCACGGCCGACACCTTCAGCTTGCCGACGACATCGTCGGACTCGGCGCGCGCAAGAACGGCTCCGAGGGTGGTCTTGCCCTGCTTGAGCTGCTCCTTCAGCTCGGCACGGGCTTTGCGGATCTCCGCAGCCTTCTCCAGCGCGGCTGCGCGCTGCTCAGGGGTCAGTGACGGGAGCGGCACCAGTTCTCCTCAGGTCCCTATCGCGACGGGCGGGACGCACCGCCGCATCTGTGAAACGTGGTGTCGCTGTGAACCAAGGGGTTCCCAGCGCGGGGAAAACTAGCGGTCAACGGAGCTTTCGGCAACGTGGGCACGCGATGATCACCGCAAAGTGACCGAGCCGTCAGTCAGTCATGACATCGCCAGGGCCGCCCGGCAGTCCGCCACGGCGCGCTCCGCCGCGGCCCGCAGCGCCTCCGGGCGTGGGCCCGCTCCCAACACCTCCCGGGAGTACGAGGGCAGCACGGAGGTAAGGGCCGAACCGAAGACGACCCGTAGATCGTCGGCCGTGGCGCCCTGCGCGCCGAGCCCGGGTGCGAGCAGCGGACCGTTCACCGCGGAGAGGTCGCAGCCGGTCTCGCCGACCGTCGCACCGACCACCAGGCCGATGCTCCCGAGTGGCTCCGCACCCGCGTTGAGCTGGGAAATCTCGTCGATCACGGTCTGCGCGACGGTACGACCGTCGGCACCGCGCGCACGCTGGACCGAGGCGCCCTCGGGGTTGGAGGTGAGCGCCAGGACGAAGACTCCGCCGCCGTGCTCGGCGGCCAGCTCGAACATCGGGGCGAGCGAGCCGACGCCCAGGAAGGGGCTCGCGGTCACCGCGTCGACATACATGGGACTGGATGGGTCCAGGTACGCCGAGGCGTACGCGCGGACGGTCGAGCCGATGTCGCCGCGCTTGACGTCCAGCAGAACGAGCGATCCGGAATCTCGTAACTGTCGGATAGTTGACTCAAGTACCGCCACCCCTTGAGACCCGAATCGCTCGAAGAAGGCCGACTGGGGCTTGACCACCGCAACCCGGTCACCGAGGGCGTCCACCACGGTCCCGGCGAAGCGCCGCAGCCCGTCGACATCGTCGTCCAACCCCCATGCGGCCAGCAGTTCCGGGTGGGGGTCGATCCCGACGCAGAGCGGACCCCGCTCGTCGACCGCCCGGTGCAACCGCGCGCCGAAGCTCTCCATCAGCCAGCTTTCCTCTCGTCCTCAACCTGTCGCGCTCGTCTACTCAACCTGTGTCCCTGATCCGCGCCGATCTACTCAGCCCGCCCTGATAGCTGCCGCGACACCGGTCGCGACCAGTGCCAGATCGGCGTCCGAGGTGACGTACGGCGGCATCGTGTAGACCAGGTCCCGGAACGGCCGCAGCCACACCCCCTCGGCCACCGCGGCGGCCGTGGCGGCACCGATGTCCACCTCGTGGTCGAGCTGCACCACGCCGATTCCGCCGAGCACCCGCACGTCCACCACGCCCGGCGCGCCCCGCAGCGGCTCCAGGCCGGCACGCAGGCCCCGCTGGAGCCGCGCCACCTCACCGGCCCAGTCCCCGGCCCGCAGCAGACCCAGCGAGGCGTTGGCGACCGCGCAGGCGAGCGGATTGCCCATGAACGTCGGGCCGTGCGCCAGAACTCCGCCGCTGCGGATGCCCCGCGCCACCTCCGCCGTGCAGAGCGCGGCGGCCAGCGTCAGGTAGCCGCCGGTGAGCGCCTTGCCGACGCACATCACGTCCGGACTGACCCCGGCGTGCTCGGCGGCGAACATCGTCCCGGTCCGGCCGAATCCGGTGGCGATCTCGTCGAAGATCAGCAGCACCCCGTGCGCCCGGGTCACCTCGCGCAACACCCGCAGATAGTGCGGGTGGTGGAAACGCATCCCGCCGGCCCCCTGGACCACCGGCTCCACGATCACCGCCGCCAGTTCGTGGGCGTGCCGCTCGACCGCCTCCACCAACGCCGCCTCGTACGCCGGGTCGGGCTCGGACGCGAAGCCACCGGGCGGCACCGGAGCGAACACCTGCCGGGGCAGCACGTCGCCCCAGAGGTGGTGCATGCCGCCCTCGGGGTCACAGACGCTCATCGGGTGGAACGTGTCGCCGTGGTACCCGCCCCGCCAGGTGCCCAGCCGGCGGCGCTCCGGCCGACCGACGGCCCGCTGGTACTGCAGGCACATCTTCACCGCGACCTCGACGCTGACCGACCCGGAGTCGGCCAGGAACACGTGCGCCAACCCCTCCGGCGCCACCTCGACCAGCGTCCGGGCCAACTGCACGGCGGGCTCGTGGGTCAGCCCGCCGAACATCACGTGGCTCATCCGGCCGAGCTGGTCGGTAACCGCCGCGTCCAGCACCGGGTGCCGGTACCCGTGGATCGCCGACCACCAGGACGACATGCCGTCGACGAGCGAGCGCCCGTCGGCCAGTCGCAGCCGTACGCCCTCGGCCTCCGCCACCACGTACGGCGACACCGCCGGCGGCAGTGTCGCGTACGGGTGCCAGACGTGCGCCGCGTCGGCGGCGAGGATCTCCTCCGGCGTCATCCGCCCTCCCTCTCCACGCTGCCCATGCCCATGCCCGCTCCCGCCTCCGGTAGCGGGAACTCGCCGTCCGCGCGCCCGCGCCGCACTCCCCTGTGGCCCCTTTGCTCTGCTTCAACCCACGCACTGGTTCTCGGCCGAAACCGATGCGTGGGTTGAAGCAGAGCAAAGGCCACGCGCAGGCACCCCGTCGGCCGACCGGCCAGGCCCCACCGATGCGTCCGTTGAAGCAGAGCAAAGGCCACGCGGAGGCACTCCTCCGGGCGACCGGACGGGCCCAGCGAGCGCGCGGACGGACTCCGGGGCGGGAAGGCACGGCGGTGTCCGGGGATAGGCGGGCGTCCGGGGATAGGCGAGAGCCCCGGACGAGGCGAGGGCACCGAGGTCGACGTGGCGGGGGCGGCGGCGCCTGGTGTTCGTGGCCCCCCACTCCGGCGGGAACGGGAGCGGGGGTGGCGCCGCCGCCTCATCCGATTCACGACCCGGTCGTGGCCGGAGCCGGGGCGGCCGCCGCCGCGCGGGCGACCGCGCGGGGCAGGGCCGGCCCCCGGTAGATGAAACCGGTGTAGAGCTGGACCAGGCTGGCGCCCGCGTCGAACATCCGGGCGGCGTCGTCGGGGTCGACGATGCCACCCACGCCGATGATCGGCAGCCGGCCACCGGTCTCGGCGTGCACGAAGGAGACCACCTGCCGGGCCCGGTCGGCCAGCGGGCGGCCGGAGAGCCCCCCGGCCTCGGCGGACCGGGCCTGGTCGGCCGGGGCGAGCCCGGCGCGGCCGAGGGTGGTGTTGGTGGCGATCACCCCGGACGCGCCCCGGGCCAGGCAGACCTCCAGCAGCTCGGCGATGGCCGCGTCGGTCAGGTCCGGGGCGATCTTCACCAGCACCGGCTTCTCCCCCACCAGCGCGGCCAGCAGCGCGTCCAGGTGGGCGCGGTCCTGCAACTCGCGCAGTCCGGGGGTGTTCGGCGAGGAGACGTTGACCGCGAAGTAGTCGCCGTGCCCGCGCAGCGCGCGGTACGAGGCCCGGTAGTCCTCCACCGCCTCGTCGAGCGGCGTCACCTTCGACTTGCCCAGCGAGATCCCCAGCGGTACGCCGAGCGGACGGGCCAGCGCCGCGAGCCGGGCGGCCAGCGCCTCGGCCCCGGCGTTGTTGAAGCCCATCCGGTTGATCACCGCTTCGCTGTCCGGTAGCCGGAACAGCCTCGGTCGGGGGTTGCCCGGCTGCGGGTGCGCGGTGACCGTGCCGACCTCGACGAAGCCGAAGCCGAGCGCCGGCCACGCCGGCAGCGCGGCGCCGTCCTTGTCCATCCCGGCGGCCAGGCCGACCGGGTTGGGGAACCGCACCCCGAAGACCGTGCGGGGCGCGGCCACGGCGTACCGGGCCCGCAGGGCCGCCAGCGCGACCGGCCGCCCGGACAGGGCGGCCAGTCGGCGCAGCGTCCACTCGTGTGCCGCCTCGGCGTCACCGCCGCCGATACGGAACAGCCCGCGCCGAAGCGTCCGCTCGAAGATCACCGGCTGGCCCGCAGGGTGGCGTGCAGATCCTGCAACGGGCGCACCTGCATGTCACCCCGGATCAGGGCTTCGATGCCCATCACCGCCGCGGCGGCACCCGGCACGGTGGTGATGCACGGGATGTCCGCGGTGACCGCCGCGCTGCGGATCTCGTACCCGTCGGAGCGGGCGCTGGCTCCGGAGCCCTGCGGAGTGTTGATCACCAGGGCCACCCGGCCGCTGCGGATCAGCGAGACCGCGTCGTCGTCGGCACCGGCCTCGTAGTGCTTGGCGGCCAGCTCGCAGTCGATGCCGTGCCGGCGCAGCACCTCGGCGGTGCCGCTGGTCGCGACGATCTCGAAGCCCAGGTCGGCCAGGCGCTTCACCGGGAAGATCATGCCGCGCTTGTCGCGGTTCGCCACCGACACGAAGATCTTGCCCTGGGTGGGCAGCGAGCCGTACGCGGCCGACTGGGACTTGGCGAAGGCGTGCCCGAAGGCGGTGTCGATGCCCATCACCTCGCCGGTCGACTTCATCTCCGGGCCGAGCAGCGAGTCCACTCCCTTGCCGGCCGGGGTGCGGAACCGCTTGAACGGCAGCACCGCCTCCTTCACCGCGATCGGGGCGTCCGGCGGCAGGGTGCCACCGTCCCCGTTCGCCGGCAGCATCCCCTCGGCGCGCAGCTCCGCGACGGTGGCGCCGAGCGCGATCCGGGCCGCCGCCTTGGCCAGCGGCACCGCCGTGGCCTTGGAGACGAACGGCACCGTCCGCGAGGCACGCGGGTTGGCCTCCAGGACGTACAGCGCGTCGTCCTTGAGCGCGTACTGCACGTTGAGCAGGCCGCGTACGCCGATGCCCCGGGCGATCGCCTCGGTGTACCCGCGGACCTGGGCCACGTGCGAGCTGGCCAGGGTGATCGGCGGCAGCGCGCACGAGGAGTCGCCGGAGTGGATGCCGGCCTCCTCGATGTGCTCCATGATCCCGCCGAGGTAGACCTCGCCGTCGGCGTCGCAGAGCGCGTCCACGTCGATCTCGATGGCGTCGTCCAGGAACCGGTCCACCAGCACCGGGTGGTCCGGCGAGATGTCGGTGGCCCGCCCGATGTAGTCGCGCAGCGTCACGTCGTCGTAGACGATCTCCATGCCCCGCCCGCCCAGCACGTACGAGGGGCGGACCAGCACCGGGTAGCCGATCTCGTCGGCGATCTCCTTCGCCTCCTCGTACGAGGTGGCGGTGCCGTGCGCGGGTGCCCGCAGACCGGCCCGAGCCAGCAACGACCCGAACGCGCCGCGCTCCTCGGCCAGGTGGATCGACTCCGGGGAGGTGCCCACCACCGGTACCCCGGCGTCCTTGAGCCGCTGCGCCAGGCCGAGCGGGGTCTGCCCGCCGAGCTGCACGATCACGCCGATCACGCCCGGTCCGCCGGCCTCCCGGCCGGAGGTGTCCTCGGCGTGCCAGACCTCCAGCACGTCCTCGAAGGTGAGCGGCTCGAAGTAGAGCCGGTCGGCGGTGTCGTAGTCGGTGGAGACCGTCTCCGGGTTGCAGTTGACCATGACGGTCTCGAACCCGCCGCCACCGGCCGGGCCGGCCGGCGCCTCCCGCAACGCCTGGACCGCGTGCACGCAGGAGTAGTCGAACTCGATGCCCTGCCCGATCCGGTTCGGTCCGGAGCCGAGGATCAGCACCTTTGGTCGCACCGAGCCGACCACCTCGGTCTCGGAGTCGTACGAGGAGTAGTGGTACGGGGTGCTCGCCTCGAACTCGGCGGCGCAGGTGTCCACCGTCTTGTAGACCGGCCGCACGTCCAGCCGGTGCCGCAGCCGGCGTACCCCGTCCTCGGCGGCCAGCTCCGGACGCAGCGCGGCCAGCTGCCGGTCGGACAGCCCGGCCCGCTTGGCCCGCCGCAGCAGCCCGACGTCGAGCACCGGCGCGGCCACGATCTCGGCACGCAGCTCGACCAGCCCGGCGATCTGGTCCAGGAACCACGGGTCGATTCCGCCGGAGGCGGCGCTGACCTCGGCGATCGAGGCGCCCAGCCGCAGCGCCCGCTCCACCGTGTAGAGGCGGCCGTCGTGCGGCACGCCCAGCGCGGCGAGCGTGTTCTCCTTGGTCGCGTCCGCCGGGTCGGGCAGGGTCCAGAAACCCGCCGCCTTGGTCTCCAGCGAACGCATCGCCTTGTTCAGCGCCTCGCTGAAGTTGCGCCCGAGGCTCATCGCCTCGCCGACCGACTTCATCGTGGTGGTCAGCTCCGGGTCCGCGCCGGGGAACTTCTCGAACGCGAACCGGGGGATCTTCACCACCACGTAGTCGAGCGTCGGCTCGAACGCGGCCGGCGTCTTGAGGGTGATGTCGTTGGGGATCTCGTCCAGCGTGTAGCCGATGGCCAGCTTCGCGGCGATCTTCGCGATCGGGAACCCGGTCGCCTTCGAGGCCAGCGCCGAGGAACGCGACACCCGGGGGTTCATCTCGATGACCACGATCCGGCCGTCGGCCGGGTTGATGGCGAACTGGATGTTGCAGCCGCCGGTGTCCACGCCGACCTCACGCAGCACCGCAATGCCCAGGTCGCGCAGATCCTGGTACTCCCGGTCGGTCAGCGTCATGGCCGGTGCCACGGTCACGCTGTCGCCGGTGTGCACGCCCATCGGGTCGAGGTTCTCGATCGAGCAGACCACCACCACGTTGTCGTGGCGGTCCCGCATCAGTTCGAGCTCGTACTCCTTCCAGCCGAGCACGCTCTCCTCGATCAGCACCTCGTGCACCGGGCTCGCGTCCAGCCCGGCACCGGCGATGCGCTCCAGGTCCGCGTCGGTGTGCGCCATGCCCGAGCCGAGGCCACCCATCGTGAACGACGGCCGGATCACCACCGGCAGGCCCAACTCACCGACCGTCTCGCGGACCTCGTCCATCGAGTGGCAGACCCGCGAGCGTGGCACCAGGCCCGCCGGATCCTCGATCCCGATGCGGACGCCGGCCTTGGCCACGATGTCCTTGAAGAGCTGCCGGTCCTCGCCGCGCCGGATCGCCTCGACGTCCGCGCCGATCAGCTCGACGCCGTACTTGTCGAGCACACCGGCCTCGTGCAGCGCCACGGCGGTGTTCAGCGCGGTCTGCCCGCCCAGCGTGGGCAGCACGGCGTCCGGCCGCTCCTTGGCGATGACCAGCTCCACGAACTCCGGAGTGATCGGCTCGACGTAGGTGGCGTCGGCGAACTCCGGGTCGGTCATGATGGTGGCCGGGTTCGAGTTGACCAGGCTGACCCGGATCCCCTCGCTGCGCAGCACCCGGCACGCCTGGGTGCCGGAGTAGTCGAACTCGCAGGCCTGCCCGATGATGATCGGCCCGGAGCCGATCACCAGGATATGCTTGAGATCGGTCCGCTTAGGCATTCGTACGCCCCTCGCTGTGGGTCCGGCCCTCGATCAACTCGGCGAAGCGGTCGAAGAGGTAGTCCGCGTCGTGCGGACCGGCTGCCGCCTCCGGGTGGTACTGGACGGTGAAGGCGGGCACGTCGCGGGCCCGCAGCCCCTCGACCACGTTGTCGTTGAGGCAGAGATGGCTCACCTGCACGCCGCCGAACTCGGTCTCGATCACCTGGTCCGGCACCACCGCACCCGGCGTCACGCCGGGCACCTCCACCGCGAAGCCGTGGTTGTGGCTGGTCACCTCCACCTTGCCGGTGACCCGGTCGAGGACCGGCTGGTTGATGCCCCGGTGGCCGTAGCCGAGCTTGTAGGTGCCGAAGCCGAGCGCCCGCCCCAGGATCTGGCTACCGAAGCAGATGCCGAACAGCGGCAACCGCCGCCGCAGTACCTCCCGGGCCAGCCCGACCGGCCCGTCGGCGGTGGCCGGGTCACCCGGACCCGGCGAGAAGAAGACCGCGTCCGCCCCGGTGGCCAGCAGGTCCTCGATGGTCGAGTGCGCCGACATGACGTGCGTGGTCACCCCACGCGCGGCGAGCCGACGCGGCACGTTGCGCTTGATGCCCAGGTCGAGCGCGGCCACCGTGAACCGGTGCTCGCCCTCGGCCTTGACCACGTACGGCTCCGCCGTGGTCACCTCGGCGGAGAGGTCCGCGCCGAGCATCTGCGGCGCCTCGCGTACCCGGGCCAGCAACGCCCGTGGGTCGTCGTCGACGCTGGAGATACCGACCCGCATCGCGCCGCGCTCGCGCAGGTGCCGGGTCAGCGCCCGGGTGTCCACCCCGCTGATGCCGACGATGCCCTCGGTCGCCAGCCGGTCCTCCAGGCCACCGGTGGCCCGCCAGTTCGAGCTGGCCCGGGCCGGGTCACGCACCACGTACCCGGCCACCCAGATGCGTCGCGACTCGTCGTCTTCGCCGTTGACGCCGGTGTTGCCGATGTGCGGGGCGGTCTGCACGACGACCTGACGGTGGTACGACGGGTCGGTCAGCGTCTCCTGGTAACCGGTCATCCCGGTGTTGAAGACCGCCTCGCCGAAGGTCTCCCCGACGCTGCCGTACGCCTCGCCGTGGAACGTGCGACCGTCCTCCAGGACGAGAATCGCGGACCTGCGTTTCACTTGACAGCCTTTCCGTCCAGGACCGTCGCCTCGCCACGCAGGAAGGTCGCCACGATGCGACCCGGCAGCGTCATCCGGGCGTACGGGGTGTTGCGGCTACGACTGGCCATCTCGGCCGGCTCGATCACCCGGCGGACCGCCGGGTCGACCAGGGTCAGGTTGGCCGGCACGCCCGGCGCCGGGTCGTGTCCGTGCTCGGTCAGGCCGGCGATCCGCGCCGGGGTACGGGACATCCGCTCGGCGATCAGGTCCCACTCCGGGCCGAGCACGTCGAGCGCGATCGACAGCGCCGTCTCCAGCCCGAGCATCCCGGGCCGGGCGTACGCCCACTCGCACTCCTTGTCCTCCACCGCGTGCGGGGCGTGGTCGGTGGCCACGATGTCGATCACCCCGTCGACCAGGGCGGCCCGCAGGGCGGCGATGTCGGTGGCGGTCCGCAGCGGCGGGTTCACCTTGAAGACCGGGTCGTACGTCTCGGCCCGGACATCGGTGAGCAGCAGGTGGTGCGGAGTCACCTCGGCGGTGACCCGTACCCCCCGGGCCTTCGCCTGGCGCAGCACCTCGACGCTGCCGGCGGTGGAGACGTGGCAGACGTGCAGCCGGCTGCCGACGTGCTCGGCCAGCAGCACGTCCCGGGCGATGATGGCCTCCTCGGCCACCGCCGGCCAGCCGGTCAGGCCCAGCCGGGTGGAGACCTCGCCCTCGTGCATCTGCGCGCCCTCGGTGAGCCGGGGCTCCTCGGCGTGCTGGGCGATGATCCCGTCGAACGCCTTGACGTACTCCAGGGCGCGGCGCATCAGCCGGGGGTCGGCGACGCAGTGCCCGTCGTCGGAGAAGATCCGCACCCGGGCGGCGGAGTCGGCCATCGCGCCCAGCTCGGCCAGGCGCTCACCGGCCAGCCCGACGGTGACGGCGCCGATCGGCTGCACGTCGACCAGTCCGGCCTCCCGACCGAGCCGCCACACCTGCTCGACCACCCCGGCGGTGTCCGCCACCGGCGAGGTGTTCGCCATCGCGCAGACCGCCGTGTACCCGCCCAGCGCCGCCGACCGCGACCCGGTCTCGACGGTCTCGGCGTCCTCCCGGCCGGGCTCGCGCAGGTGGGTGTGCAGGTCGACCAGGCCGGGCAGGGCGACCAGCCCGGCGGCGTCTACCACGGTCGCGTCCGGCGCGGAGAGCCCCGCGCCGGCTTCGGCGACCACGCCGTCGCGGATCAGCAGGTCGGTCGGTGCGGCACCGAGCACGCTGACGTTCCTGATCAGGTACGAGTTCACCGGTTGTTCCCCCCGAGCAGCAGATAGAGGACGGCCATCCGGACGGAGACCCCGTTGGCGACCTGTTCGACGATGGTGGAGCGGGGCGAGTCGGCGACCTCGGGCGTGATCTCCATGCCCCGGTTCATCGGACCGGGGTGCATGACGATCGCGTGCTCCGGAAGCCGGCGCATCCGTGGGCCGTCCAGGCCGTAGCGGCGCGCGTACTCGCGGGCGGACGGGAAGTAGGAGTCGCCCATCCGCTCCCGCTGCACCCGCAGCATCATCACCACGTCCGACGACGGCAGCACCGCGTCCAGGTCGTAGCAGACGCCGGTGCCGGGGGCGAGGGCGGCGGCGATGTCACGCGGGATGAGCGTCGGCGGCCCGACCAGGGTCACCTTCGCGCCGAGCGTGGAGAGCAGCAGCACGTTCGAGCGGGCCACCCGGGAGTGCAGCACGTCGCCCACCACCGCGACCGACAGGCCGGCCAGCCGACCCAGCCGGGAGCGCATCGTGTACGCGTCGAGCAGCGCCTGGGTGGGGTGCTCGTGGGTGCCGTCACCGGCGTTGACCACCGAACCGTCGACCCAGTCGGCGAGCCGGTGCGGGGCGCCGGAGGCGGGATGGCGGACCACCACCGCGTCGGCCCCCATGGCCTGGAGGGTCAGCGCGGTGTCCTTCAGGCTCTCGCCCTTGGCGACGCTGGAGCCCTTGGCGGAAAAGTTGATCACGTCGGCGCTGAGCCGCTTCGCCGCCGCCTCGAAGGAGATCCGGGTCCGGGTGGAGTCCTCGTAGAAGAGGTTCACCACCGTCCGGCCGCGCAGCGCGGGCAGCTTCTTCACCTCACGCCCGGCCACCGCGGCCATCTCCTCGGCGGTGTCCAGGATCTGGGTCGCGGTCTCGGCGTCCAGGTCGGCGCCGGAGAGCAGGTGCCTGATCACGAGTGGGTCACCTCCCCGTAGAGGCGGACCTCGTCGGTGCCGTCGGTCTCGGCGAGGGTGACCTTGACGCTCTCGGCGAGGGCCGTCGGGATGTTCTTGCCCACGTAGTCGGCGCGGATCGGCAACTGCCGGTGACCCCGGTCGACCAGCACGGCGAGCTGCACCGACGACGGGCGGCCGAGATCGCCGAGCGCGTCCAGCGCGGCGCGGACCGTCCGGCCGGAGAAGAGCACGTCGTCGACGAGGACCACCCGCATGCCGTCGATGCCACCGGCGGGGAGCTGGGTCGGGCCGACCGCCCGGGTCGCGTTGCGGCGCAGGTCGTCGCGGTAGAGCGTGATGTCCAGCACGCCGACCGGGACGGAG
Source organism: Micromonospora sp. NPDC023869 (assembly GCF_055559695.1). Taxonomy (NCBI): domain Bacteria; kingdom Bacillati; phylum Actinomycetota; class Actinomycetes; order Micromonosporales; family Micromonosporaceae; genus Micromonospora; species Micromonospora sp. NPDC023869. Next base: position 61,751 of record NZ_JBVHKD010000015.1, on the reverse strand, counting down.
ACGTCCTCGAAGGCGCTGATCCGTGCGGCGAGACGCCGGGCGAGCGGTGCGCCACGGGTCGGGATGCCCAACAACACGGTGTCGGCGGCGCCCTGGGTCTTCTCGAGGATCTGGTGTGCGATCCGGTCGACGACGCGTTGCACGTCGGCGCTGGTCAGGATCACCTTCACCGAGGGTTGTCGCGGCGGCGACGATTGGGCGGCCGATGGGTAGGCCACGGCGGACCTCCTTCCCCGCCTCACGGGACGGGTCGTTAAAGGACGTCGGGTACTCCGGACCGGTCAAGATCGGCCGGCGGAGGGGCTTCGGCCACGTTACCAGTGGTCGTCGCCGCGACCACCCTCGGGAGCGAGTGGTCCCGGCCACGCACGGCGTGACTGCACGAGTATCGGTTCAGCGGGCAGAACGGGACAACTCACCCGGAGCTTCCAACCGGTAGGTCTGGACCACTTGACCGGGTGTACGAATCCCCGTACCGTCACGCTCCGTAGCGATCGCTGGGAGAACCCCGAGCAGCACTGGGAGTGTCCGAATGCCCTCTGAATACGCCAAGTCTCTGGGCGCCCGCCTGCGCTCCATCCGCCAGCAGCAGGGCCTGTCCCTGCAGGGCGTGGAGGAGAAGTCGAACGGGCGCTGGAAGGCGGTGGTGGTCGGCTCGTACGAGCGCGGCGACCGTGCCGTCACCGTGTCCCGCCTGGCCGAGCTGGCCGAGTTCTACCGCGTTCCCGTCTCGGAGTTGCTGCCCGACGGCAGCGGAGTGCGGCACGAGCCCACCAGCAAGATCGTGCTGGACCTGGAGCGGCTCTACGACGAGGCCAGCGAGGAGCTCGCCTACGTAGCCCGGTACGCCCGCGCCATCCAGCAGCAGCGGGGCGACTACAACGGTCGGGTGCTGTCGATCCGCGCCGACGACCTGCGCGCCCTCGCCATCGTCTACGACGCCTCCCCGTCGGGCCTGATCGAGCGCCTGACCGAGCACGGCGTGCTGGTCGCCGACCCGCGGGCGTTCTTCGCCTCCTGACCCCTGACGACAAAGGGGCCCTGCCATCCGGCATGGGCCCCTTTGTCGTAGTCCGGCAGGCCGACTCGGCTTCGCCGCCGCCCGGCCGGGCGCTCAACGCGTCGCGTACTCGGCGATCCGGCCGAGCAGGCCGTTGAGGAAGCGCGGCGAGTCGTCCGTCGACATCTGCCGGGCCAGCTCCACCGCCTCGCTGATCGCCACCGCGTCGTCGATCTCGTCGATGTAGAGCAGCTCATAGACCGCGATCCGGGCCAGGTTCCGGTCGACCGTCGGCATCCGGTCCAGCGTCCAACCCTCGGCGTAGCTGGCGATCAGCTCGTCGATCCGGTCCAGGTTCCCGGCCACGCCCTCGACCAGACCGACCGCGTACCCGAGATGCTCGGGATGCGGCTTGTCGAGCCGCTCGATGTAACCGGCGAGCACCTCCACCGGCGGACGATCACGCAGGTCGGCCTCGAAGAGCACGTCCAGCGCCCGCTTGCGCGCCTTGCGGCGCGCCGGCATCTGCTGTTTGGGACCCTCGGCCATCAGGAGGCGCGGCCGAGGTAACGACCGTCGCGGGTGTCGACCTTGATCTTCTCACCGGTGGTGATGAAGAGCGGCACGTTCACGGTCGCGCCGGTCTCCACGGTCGCCGGCTTGTTACCACCGGTCGAACGGTCGCCCTGCAGGCCGGGCTCGGTGTAGGTGACCTCGAGCACGACCGAGGTCGACAGCTCGATGTACAGCGGGACGCCCTCGTGCGTGGCCACGATCGCCTCGGCCTCGGGGAGCAGGTAGTTGGCGGCCTCGCCGACCGTCCCGCCGGGCACCGTGATCTGGTCGAACGTCTCCATGTCCATGAAGACGAAGTCCTCGCCGTCGGCATAGAGATACTGCATGGTGCGCTTGTCCACGGTCGCGGTCTCGACCTTGGTGCCCGCGTTGAAGGTCTTGTCGACGACCTTGCCGGAGAGCACGTTCTTCAGCGTGGTACGCACGAACGCACCACCCTTACCGGGCTTGACGTGCTGGAACTCGACGACGGCCCAGAGCTCCCCGTCGAGGTTGAGTACCAGGCCGTTCTTCAGGTCGTTGGTGGTGGCCATTTCCTGCCTTGATCATCAGCTGGCGGACAGACCTGACAAGTCTACTAGCCGCCGGCCGACCCGCTGTCCGCCGCCGTCCCGCCCACCCCGCGACCCCGATCCGGCGGCCATCAGGACCCGCCGATCGGGCGAGGTCAGGGACCACTCCACCGCTCAATGGTTACGGAAAGTGTCGTCACCGCTGCCCACAGATCACCCCTACGCCGCCTTTGCTCTGCTTCAACCCACGCAACAGTCACAGTCCGCGTCGATCGGCCCAAGCATCCGGGAACAGCACCCCACATCATCCCTGTTCAGGAGCTATTGCGTGGGTTGAAGCAGAGCAAAGGCCAGCCGGACAACAGGGGCGCCACCCCGACGCGATCACCCAGTGCGACCATCACGCACGGTTATCGTCACGGTCGAATCGTCAACGCCGACGCAAGCAACCAGCTCGGCCACCTCGGCGCAGCCCGAGCTTGTCCGGCCCGGCCGAGCCGGCCCGGGCCGAGCCGGGCTCGGCGCAACAGCACCCTGGTGGGTCAGCCGTCCTGGTCGAGGTGGGTGGCCAGGTGGTGCAGAGCCAGGCGGTAGCCGTCCACGCCCAGCCCGCAGATGACCCCGGTGGCCACCGCGGAGACGACCGAGTGGTGCCGGAACTCCTCCCGGGCGTGGATGTTGGAGATGTGCACCTCGACCAGCGGGGCGCGCAGCAGCGCGCAGGCGTCCCGGACGGCGATCGAGTAGTGCGACCACGCGGCCGGGTTGAGCACCACGGCGGCACCCTCGTCCGCGGCGTCGTGCAGCCAGCCGAGCAGTTCGTGCTCGGCGTCGGTCTGCCGGACGGTGACGCTGAGTCCGAGTTCCCGTCCGGTCGACTCGCAGAGTTCGACCAGGTCGGCGTAGCTGGTCACGCCGTAGACGTCGACCTGGCGGGTGCCCAGCCGGCCCAGGTTCGGCCCGTTCAGCACGTAGACCTTCATGAGGAGCCTGCTTTCGTTCGCGACTGCGGGGCTCGCAAACCCGGCTCACTCCTCGCACTCACTGGGACACCGCGCGGTAGGCCTCGAAGAGCAGGTCGTCGTCGGGGCCTTCGAGGATGGCGGGGCGGGCCAGCCCGTCGAGGACAACGAAACGCAGTCGGCTGCCCCGCGCCTTCTTGTCCACCCGCATGGTGGCCAACAGCCGGGGCCAGGCGTCGGCCGGGTAGTCGGTGGGCAGGCCGAGTGCGGTCACCACGTCACGGTGCCGGCGGGCGGTGGGCTCGTCCAGGCGGCCGGCGAGCCGGGCCAGTTCGGCGGCGTACACCAGGCCGACCGCGACCGCGTGACCGTGCCGCCAGCGGTACTCCTCGACCTTCTCGATCGCGTGGGCGAGGGTGTGCCCGTAGTTGAGCACCTCGCGTACGCCCGACTCGCGCAGGTCTCCGGCGACCACGTCGGCCTTCACCCGGATCGCGCGTTCGATGAGTTCCCGCACGACCGGGCCGGTCGGGTCGGTGGCCGCCGCCGGTGCCCGCTCGACCAGGTCGAGGATGGCCGGGTCGGCGATGAAGCCGCACTTGACCACCTCGGCCATGCCGGCGGCCAGCTCAACCTGGGGCAGGCTGTCCAGCGTGGTCAGGTCCGCGAGCACCCCGACCGGCGGGTGGAAGGCGCCCACCAGGTTCTTGCCGGCGGCGGTGTTGATGCCCGTCTTGCCGCCGACCGCCGCGTCGACCATGCCGAGCAGCGAGGTGGCCACCGGCACCCAGCGGACCCCGCGCAGCCAGCAGGCGGCCACGAAACCGGCCAGGTCGGTGACGGCGCCGCCGCCCAGCCCGACCACCGCGTCGGTACGCGTGAAGCCGGCCTCGCCGAGCCGGTCCCAGCAGTCTGCCGCCACGTCGATGTGCTTGCCGGCCTCGGCGTCCGGCACCTCGATCGCGAGCGGCGTCATGCCGGACGCGGCCAGCCGGGCGCCGATCGCGTCGGCCGACTCCTTGAGCGGCGCGGTGTGCAGCACCGCCACCCGGGTGGCCTCGGGCAGCAGGCCCGGCAGCGCGTCGAGCAGGTCCCGCCCGACGAGCACGTCGTACGGCCGTTCGCCGCCGACCGGGATCCGGGTCACCTCGTCCATCGCGGGAACCTAACCATCCGTGCGCAGCAGCTGCGCGATCTCGGCGACGATCTCCTCCGGCGTGCGGCCGTCGGTCACCACCGTGTGGGTGGCCACCTCGGTGTAGAGCGGCCGGCGCTGGTCCATCAGGTGTTTCAGGGTGGCGCGGGGGTTGATCGCCAGCAGCGGCCGCCCGGCACCCAGACCGACCCGCTTGACCGCGTCGGGCAGCTCGACGGAGAGGTGCACCACCCGGTGCCCGACCAGTGCGGCCCGGTTCTCCTCGGCCAGCACCGCGCCACCGCCCAGGGCCAGCACGCCGGGGCAGGAGGTCAGCGCCGCCGCCACCGCCGCGCGTTCCAGGGCGCGGAAGTGCGGCTCGCCCTCGTCGACGAAGATCTCCGGGATCGGCTTGCCGGCGAGGCGTTCGATGTCGGCGTCGGTGTCGCGGAACTCGACCCCGAGCACCTCCGCCAGCCCCTGCCCGACGCTGGTCTTGCCCGAGCCGGGCGCGCCGACCAGGACGCAGACCGGGCGGGTCGAAGCGGTCACCGGATCACCAGTGCGTCGAGGTAGCCGGCCAGGTTGCGCCGCATCTCGGCGACCGAGTCGCCACCGAACTTCTCCACGGCCGCCTCGGCCAGCACCAGCGCCACCATCGCCTCGGCGACGACGGCCGCGGCGGGCACCGCGCAGACGTCGGAGCGCTGGTTGATCGCGGTGGCCGGCTCGCCGGTGGTCACGTCCACCGTGGCCAGGGCACGGTTCAGCGAGGAGATCGGCTTCATCGCGGCCTTCACCCGCAGCGGCTCGCCGGTGGTGATGCCGCCCTCCAGACCACCGGCCCGGTCGGTGACCCGGCGGACGCCGGTGGCGGTGGGCAGAATCTCGTCGTGCGCCTCGGAGCCCCGGGACCGGGCCTGCTGCCAGCCGTCGCCGATCTCCACACCCTTGATCGCCTGAATCGACATCAGCGCGGTGGCCAGTCGGGCGTCGAGCTTGCGGTCCCACTGCACGTGGCTGCCCAAGCCCGGCGGTACGCCGTACGCCAGCACCTCGACCACACCGCCGAGGGTGTCGGCGGCCTTCTTCGCGGCGTCGACCTCGGCGACCATCCGGGCGCTGGCCTCGGGGTCGAGGCAGCGCAGCGGGTCGGCGTCGATGCGCTCGGCGTCCTCGGGGCGGGGGCGCAGCCCCGGCTTGACGGCGACCGGACCCAGCTCGACCACGTGCGAGACGATCTCGACGTCGAGGGCTTGGCGGAGCAGCGCCTTGGCCACCGTGCCGACGGCCACCCGGGCGGCGGTCTCCCGCGCGCTGGCCCGCTCCAGGATCGGCCGGGCGTCGGTGTGACCGTACTTCTGCATGCCGGCCAGGTCGGCGTGACCGGGCCGGGGTCGGGTCAGCGGCGCGTTGCGGGCCTGCCGGGCCAGCTCCTCCGGGTCGACCGGGTCGGCGGCCATCACGGTGCGCCACTTGGGCCACTCGGAGTTGCCGACCCGCATCGCGACCGGGCTGCCCAGCGTCACGCCGTGGCGCAGACCGCCGATGATCTCGATCTCGTCCTGCTCGAAGGCCATCCGCGCACCTCGGCCGTAGCCGAGCCGGCGGCGCGCCAACTCCCCGGCGATCTCGGTGGAGGTCACCTCGATCCCGGCCGGCACCCCCTCCAGCAACGCGACGAGAGCGGGTCCGTGTGATTCCCCTGCGGTCAACCAGCGCAACACAGCGGCCAGTCTGTCACGCCGGGTGCCCGCCGACGCGCACCGCCCGCCGCGTCCCGCCCTGCGGACGCGGCGAACGGTGCGGTGGGTGCCGGTCGGTCAGATGCCTCGGCCGCGCTTGTGCAGCGTGCGCAGCACGGCGTCGGCGCGGACCACCCGCCCGGCCACGGCCAGGGCCAGGTACGCCCGGGGTTCGCGCGGGTTGCGGCGGATGGTGCGCCGGGCCCAGCGCATGGCACCGCGACGGTCCCCCGAGGCGGCCTGGGCGAAGGCGATTTGCCCGGCGACCCGGGCCTCCCCCGCCGGCTGGGTGGCGAACTCGGGATAGCGCTCCAGCAGCCACTGCAACGCCTCGGAGATGGTGTCCCAGCGCTGGGCGAAGTACGACCGCTTGTGCCAGCGCACCGTCACGTACGGGGTGCGCAGGTTGACCAGCGCAGCGCTGCGGGCGGCCCGGAGCAGGAACTCGTAGTCCTCCGCATAGCTGCCCGGGATCTCCTCGTCGACCAGCCCGAACCCGTCGCGCAACGCCGCCGCGCGGATCACGAAGGTCGACGGGTGCAGCTCGGTCATCCGGTCCCGCAGCAGGTCGGCCAGGCTGATCGAGTCGCGGTCCAGCACCCGCTCGACGGTGCGCCCGTCGTAGGTGACCCGGATTCCGCAGCTCACGAACTCGGCGCCGGGCACCGCGTTCAGCGCGTCGACCTGTGCCCGCAGTTTCCCGGGCAGCCACTCGTCGTCGTCGTCGCAGAAGGCGATCAGCTCGCCGACGGCCGCCAGCGTGCCCGAGTTGCGGGCGCCGGCCAGACCCGGCGTACGGGTGTTGGTCACCACGCGGACCGTCCGGTCCGGGCCGGACAGGTTGACCAGCGACGGGTCCGGCTCGGACTGGTCGTAGACCACGACCACCTCGACCGGGCCGGGATAGTCCTGCGCCACGATCGCGCGGACCGCGGCCCGCAGCAGCTCGGGGCGGTCCCGGGTGGGCACCACGGCGCTCACGCTCGGGTAGGAGGTCATCGGTTCCGCCTTCCGCTCGGACCGGGCCCACGCCACGGCCGCCACCACGGCCGGTGACGCCGCTGCGCGGCCTCGGCCACCAACTCCTCGACGATGGTTCCCACCCGGCGGACCGCGGCCCGCTGCCCCTCGACGGCCGCGGCGTCGACCGTCACGGCGAACCGGGACCGGTCGGCCCGACCGGCGGCGAGCGCGTCGAGCAACTCCTGCCGGGACTCGCAGAGCGCCACCAGCCCGGCCGCGCCGAGCCGGCGGGCGAACAGCAACTGGTGGTCGTCGACGTGCTCGCCCCGGGTCGGGTCGCGGGGCACCACGATCGGCAGGTGCCCGTGCCGGCGCGCCTCCAGGATGGTGGCCGGCCCGCCGTGGCAGACCACCAGGTCGGCCTCGCCCATCGCGGTCTGCAACTCGGCGTGGCCGAGGAACGGCACCGCGTCGGGCAGCCCGTCGGCGCGGGTGTGCCCGTGCTGCACGGTCAGCACCACCTCGCCGGCTGCCTCGCCGTGCCAGTCCCGCAGCCAGTCGACCAGCCGGTCGAAGGGGTGCTTGTCGGTGCCGACCGCGACCAGGATGCGGGTACGGCCGTCCGGGTGCGGCCCACGCGGCGCGGGTACCCGGCCCGGCTCGACCCGGGTGGGGCGTGGGCGTACCGGCGCGACCCGGTGCGCGTCGCCGGCCGCGTTCACAGCAGCGTCCCGACGACGGTGGCCTCCGGGTACTGGCGGCGCTGCTCCTCCCACTGCACGAGCATCGCCGACAGGAACGGGCGGCACAGCCGGGCGGTCAGCGTCGGCGTGTCGATCCGGTCGTAGACCTCGATGTAGACGGTCGGGATGCGGCGCAGCCGGGCGAGCACCACGAACGGGACGGCCACGCCCGCGCCGGTGGTGACCACCGCCGCCACGTTGCGTCGCCGCAGCACCCGGGCCGCCAGCACCGCGTTGCGCAGCAGGTTGCGCACGTTGCGGGTGGTCGGGTGGTGAGCGGGCACCACGTCCTCACCGGCGAGCAGCGACACCGCCTCCGGGGTGTCGAAGGTGACCCAGCACCGTCGCCATGTCTCGTACCAGGGCCGCAGGGCCAGCAACTGGGCGAGGTGCCCGCCGCTCGAACCGACCAGCAGTATCACCGGCTGCTGGTCGGACCCGGGTTCGTCGATCTTCGCGTCCACGCGACTCCCCACAAGTTCGCTTGGCATTCTGGTCAACTCGTCACCATCGGATGCCGACGGTCATCGCAGGTGTACGGATCACGAGCGATGTCGTTTCTCGATGATGTCCAGCAGCGCGGGATGCAGCGCCGGATTCCACCCGGCCCCGGCGTCCGCCAGCCGCCAGGTACGCAGCCACATCTCCACCAGGTAGGCGTCGGCGACGAACCGCTGCCGGGCCTGGTCCAGCCCGAGGGCGGCACCGTGCCGGGCCAACGCTGCGTCGACCTGCCCGGCGGCCTGGGCGGCCGGTTCGCCGCGCAGCACCACCGCGCGCTGGAACGCGTCGTGGGCCAGGTCGAACCCGACGGGCACCTCCGGCCCGCTGTGCTCCCAGTCCCAGGCGATCAGCTCACCGTCGTGCCGACCGAGGTTCCACGGCACCCAGTCGCCGTGCCAGTGGCCGAACTCCACGTCCACGTCGCGGTGCCGCCGGGCCAACGCGGCGACGACGGTCACCGCACGCTCGCCGACTCCCTCGGTCGCGGCGGACCGCTGTGCCTGCTCGGTCAGCCGGGCCAGGAACGCCGAACCGGCCAACGGCCGCGACGCGGTCGCCGGCCCGCCCCGGCGGGCCACCGCGAGCAGCGCGCCGATCTCCGGCGGCCCGTCGACCGGTACGCCCCGGATCCGTGCCGGCAGCGGCTCGACCACCGCCACCACCTGCCCGGCGAAGCGCAGCTCGGTGAGCAGCCGAGGAGTCCCGGGGTGCCCGCCGACCCCGGCTGAGGCGGCCACCTCCCGCAGCGCCGCCGCCTCGGTGGTGACCAGTGCCCGGGTGGCGTCGTTCCAGCCGATCTTCGCGTAGCCGCGCGGGGCGCCGGTGCGGTCGAACAGTTGCAGCGTCGGCTTGTGGTTCGGATCCGGTGGGCGTACCCCGCACGCCGCGTACAGCGGCTCGTCGCCGAGCGCGGCGGCGACCCGGGCGGCCAGCAGCGCCTCGGCCGGGTCCAGCCCGGTCGGCACCGCGACGGTGAGCACCGGGAACGAGGCCCGGTCGACGATGCCGACCCGGGCCGCCGCACCCAGCGCCGCCCGCATCGCCCGCACCTTCGCCGGCCGCAACGCGTTGTACGCCAGCAGCGCCGCCGCGGTCACCCGGGGCGCGCCCAGCGGCAGCAGGAACCGGGCCCGGGCGATCGACGGGACGACCGCGTACCGGGCCACCACGGTGTGCCCGGCGGGCGGCCCGGCGTCCACCGAGAGGGCGATGCGCTCGTCGCCGAAGACCGCCCGGGTGACCCAGCCCAGCCCGTCGCCGCGCGAACGGGGGTCGGCGGTCGCGGTGGCGGCCGTGGTCACGCGACCCGGTCCGGCCAGTCGAGCGACAGCCCCAGCCGCTGCCGCAGCGCCTCGTTGTGCGGGCGGTAGTACTCGGTCAGCTCGGCACGCAGGTCCGCCTCCAGCGGTGCCGACCGCCGGTCGTTGTAGACCTTGAAGTCCGGCAGGTCGAACGCGGGCAGGCCGAGGAAGTCCAGGGTGCGGCGGTAGGTGGCCCGCGCGTCGCCGTACAGGTCCTCGCTGGGCAGGAAGAGCACCTGCGAACGGTCGAACCGGTCCAGCCACGGCTCCAGGTGCTCCAGGTAGCGGCCCCGGGCCCGGTAGGTGTGCCAGTCGTACGCCTCACTGAAGTACTCCGGTTCGGCGATCAGCCGTTCCCGCTCCCCCGCCGTACGCTCCGGCTCGGCGGCCAGCGCGGCGGCGAAGTCCAGCGGCTCCACGCCGTTGGTCCGCCGCTCTTTCCAGTGCGAGTACGCCCGCTCGACCGGGTCCCGTAGCAGCACGATCAGCTTCACCGTGGGCATCAGCGCGGCGACCCGCTCGGCGGCCAGCGGGTGGAACATGTACAGCGGCGCCGCCTCACCGACACGGACCGGGCCGCCGTGCCGGTTCTCCAGCGCCTCCCGCTGGCGCAGCGTCGGGAAGTGCGAGCGGTACCACGCCTCACCGCGACCCCAGTGCTCCTCGAAGTAGTGCGAGGACTTCGTGTTCCAGGCCGGGAAGAGCCGGGGCACCAGCGGATGCTGGATGAGGTAGTTCCACAGCGAGGTGGTCCCGCCCCGCTTGGTGCCGATGATGAGGAAGTCCGGCAACGGACGCCGGTCGCTGGTGCGGACCCCGTAGTCGACGAGGCTCTCCCGTACCCGGTTCGTCACCTGGGTCGGCACCAGTTGCTTCACCCGGTCCCGGATGGACGACACGACGACCTCACCTGCCCTTCGACGGCGGGGGCGGGGTGCCCTGCGGCGACCCGCCCCGAATCTGCACCATGGTCGCCCGGATGCCACGTCGCACCCGGGGTAACGTCAACAAGCCGACGCAGCCGGCGGCCAGCACGGCCACCGCCACCAGCAGGCCGGGGATGCCCCGCCCGCCCACCACCAGGCCGGCGACCGAGGCCAGCCCGACGCCGCCGACGGTGGCCGCCGCCGCGCGCAGCATCCCCGCGTCGACCAACGGCTGGCCCACCACCAGCCGGGCGCAGGTGACCGCCGTGAGGTTCTCGGTGGCGATACCGGTCGCCCAGGCCAGAGCCGCGCCGGTGGCGCCGTACGCCGGAATCAGCACCAGGCCGAGACCGACGGTGACCACCAGTCCGGCCAGCGCGCCGGCCAGGTGCAGACCGCTGCGCCCGCCCATCAGCAACAGGCTCTGCACGTTGCCGACGCCGGTGTTGATCAGCATCGCCAGGGCGAGCACGGTCAACGCGGCGGCACCGGCGGTGAACTCGGGACCGAACAGCGCCAGGAAGGCCGGCCCGAACACGGCCAGCAGCAGATAGACCGGCCAGGACAGCACCAGCCCCCAGGTGGTCAACTGCCGGTGCACGGCCGCTGCGGCGACCCGGTCGCCCCGCCCGAGCAACCGCGACAGTTGCGGCGAGACCGCCACCCGTAGGCCCTGCATCGCCAACTGCCCGGCGAGCACGTACCGGCCGACCGCGCCGAAGACACCGGCGTCTGCCTGGGTGGCCAGGGCCGAGGTGAGCAGGACGCCGACCCACATGCTGCCGGCGTCGATCGCGGCGGAGGCGGCCCGGGGTAACGCGAACCGCCAGAACGTCGTCCAGTCGGTCCGTTCCGGGCGCAGCCGGGCGCCGTGGCCCACGCCGAGCGGCCGGGCGACCATCATCAGGCAGACCAGCAACCCGACGGCGGCCGGCACCAGCCACCCGGTCATGCCGGCGACCAGCCCGCCGCCGACCAGCAGCGCCGCGCCGACCAGCGCCGGACGGGCCACCGGCAGCAGCAGGAACTGCACCGCCACGTACGAGCGGATCGGGCGCACGCAGCGCACCACGGCCAGCAGCAGGTTCATCGCGACCACCACCGGCACCGCGACGAACGTGACCACCAGCAGCGGCTCCCCCGCCGGGCCGAGCAACCGCCCGGCCAGGGGACCGGCGAGCAACGCACCACCGATCGCGATCAGCACCGCGAACAGCAGCGGCGGCACCAGGGCCACCGGCAGCACCCGGGCGGCGTCGCCGCTCGTTCCGGCCCGCCGCCGGGGCAGCGCCCACATCAGCCCGGTCTCCGCACCCAGGGTGCAGACCGCGGCGGCGACGGTCACCACGCCGATCGCGGCGAAGAACGCGCCGGACCCGGTCGTGCCGTACCCCCGGGTGATGACGACCGCCAGCACGAAGCCGAACAGCCCGCTGGTGGCGGCCCCGACCAGCCCGGCGACGCCACTGCGGACGCTGCGCCGGGTCTCGGTCGCGCCGTCGTCCCGGCCCGGGTCCGCCCCGGCGGGCCGGTCCTCGGCCGGGGAACTGGTGGTGACGGTCATGTCGGCTGCACCGCCGGTCGTTGTCGTGGTCGGGACCGCCCACCGGCGCGGTGCACTTCCCGCTCGGTGAGCGCCATCGCGAAGCCGACCGCGAAGAAGGCGACGGCGAGGTTCTGGTTGGCCATTCCGTAGAACGGCACCTGCACCAGGCAGATCACCGGGACGATGGAGAGCCACTGCCCGGCCGCCGAGGTGGCGCGGGCACAGACGAACGCGGCGACGACGAACCAGGCGAGGAAGCAGAGCAACGCGGGGATGCCGTGACTGAACAGCACCATCCAGAGCTGCCCCTGGGTGCCGATCGGCGCGTCGGCGGAGACGGTGTCGACGTTCACCGGGGCGCCGTAGCCCAGCCACGGTGAGTCGCCCACCCGACGTAGCACCTCCGAGTAGAGCGAGAACCGGTCGGTGTTGGTGTCGCTGGACTCGACCCGGTTCCCGATCAACTCGGTGACCGGGATGAAGAGCGTGACCAGGCCGCCGACCAGCACCACGCCGACGATCGAGGCGGCCACCCGGACGTTGCCGCGCAGCGCGGCGCGCAGACCGAGCACGGCCAGGCCGGCGCCGAGGCTGAGGAACATCGCGCGGTTGAGCGTGAGGAAGGCCGGCACCAGCGACAGCGGCAGCGAGGCGAGCAGCGCCCAGCGCAGCAGCCCCCGTCGGCGCAGCATGGTGAAGGCGACCACGCAGGGCAGCGTGATCGCGTACGCGCTGCCGTAGTTGTTGGTGTACGCGAACGGTGCCGCCGGTCGGAAGATCGGGTTGAGCGACCGCTCGCTGAACTCGGCGGTGGACAGGTGCACCATGTCGTTGATGAACGGCGTGCCGGCCACCCCACCCGGTAGCAGCACCTCGACCGGCGTGGCCATCTCGAAGCGCGGAATCACCACACCCAGCCAGCCCAGCACGACCAGGGCGAACCAGAACGCGCAGAGCGGCACCAGGACGGCGGTCTGGTCGGGGCGTTCCCGGGCGACCGCGTAGACGTAGACGCCGACCACCGCCGCGGTGAGGTAGAAACCCAGCCGCAGGGCGAAGGTCAGCAGCGACACCGGCGACTGCAACTGGGTGACGCTGACCAGCACGATGGCCAGGAACAACAGCCAGATCCCGGTCGCGGGCGGCAGCGGCACCCGTCCCCGGGTGACCAGCAGCACGAACAGCAACGCGCCCAGCAGCGGCCAGCCGAGATAGAAGAAGCCGGCCAGCCACCAGATCGGCACCAGCCCGAACATCGCGATCAGCGGCCACACCGGCAGCCGTGGTGGCGGAGCGACCACCGACGGGGTACCGCCGGCTGCCGGCGGCGCCGGCTCGGTGGCCGGCGGTGCCTGGATCACCGGCACCGCCTCAGCCTCGGCCGCTGCGCGAGAGCACGAAGCCGAGCGGATTCACCCCGGCCGCCCGCAGTCGCTCGGCGAGCCGACGCAGGTCGGTCTGCCGGGTCCGGTCACGCTCGACCACCACCACCGCGGTGCCCTGCCGGGCCACCGCGACACCCCGCTCGTCGGCCTCGGCCGGCGGGGCGTTGTAGAGCACCAGGCGCTGGTCGGCACCCTGCCGCCAGGTGCCGAAGCGGACGCTGCCGGCGCCCACGGTCACCTTGTCGCCACCGTTCACCTGGCCGTTCGCGGTCGGGCTGACGCTCGCCTTGGCCGAGGTGACCCGGGGAATCGTGATCGTCGCCTCCGGGTCGGTGGAGGGGCGCGCGCCCGGCGGGTGCGGCGAGGGCCGGCGGATGACCTCGGTGGGCGAGTCGTCCGGCCCCTCCATGCTGACCGGCCGGGCCGGCGCGGTCCGCGGCTTGGGCACGGTGGGCCGGCTCGGGTCGATGCTGGGCGGCAGCCGGTCCCGGTCGGCCTGCACGGCGGCGCGCAGCCGATCGATGCGGCCGCTGTCGTCGGCGACGAACACCTCGCGACCGGCCACCGCCAGCGCCACGGCCAGGCCGGCGGTGATCGCGCTGGCGTCCTCCCGGGCGGTGACCACGGCGACCCGGGCGGGATGGCGTACCCGCTCGGCGATGGCCATCGCGACGTAGCGCACGTCCGCGTCGACGGCCCGACCACGCAGGCCGGTGTACCGGATGGTGCCGAGCAACGGCAGGCCGGTGTTGTCCTTGGCGTCGACGACGGTACGTACCCGCCGGTCGAAGGACTCCCAGGCGAACGCGAGCACCAGACCGATCAGGGCGCCACCGAGCAGCCCGGCGGCCATCAGCATGGGTGCGTTGCCGGCCGCCGAGGTCAGCGCCCGCTCGGCGGACTGGGTGACCCACCCCGGGTTCACGTCGACGGCGGCGATCTCGGTGCGGGCGGAGTTGAGCTGCGTGAGCTGGTTGTTGATCGCGCTCAGCTCGGCGACCGCCACGTTGCTGGCGGCGGTGTCCCGGGAGTTGTTCACCCGTCGCTGCGCCGCCGCCTGCTGGGTGGCGACCTTCTCGATGCTCTCGTCGTAGGAGCGGAGCATCTCCTCGCGCTGCCGCTCGTACATGGCCCGCCGGACGTTGAGGTAGCTCTCGGCGGCGAGGTTGGCGCCGAGCACCGCGTCGTCGGCGTTGCGGGCCTGGTAGACGAAGCGCAGGATCTGCCCACCGGTGGGCACCTCGACCTCGAGGGCGTCGCGGACCGAACGCTGGTCCGAACCGAACTCGTCGGCCAGCTTGCCGACCACCTCGGTGCCGGTGGCGATGCGGCTCTCCACGTTCATGTTCACCGCGCGGTCGGCGTTGGCGCCGCTGGGCGTGAACGCGTCGGTGACCACCGGACGGACCGCCACGACCGCGTTGGCGGTCACCGCCGACGGTGCCAGGAACGCGTAGCCCGCGGCGGCCACCAGCCCGAACACCGCTACTGCGGCGACCTGCCGGATCCGGTGCAGCGGCACGCGCAGCACGTCGGTGATGGTGACGGACCGAGGCGACGTCTCGGCGTTCGCACCGTCGTTGGCCCAGGGGCTGGGAGCGGCATCAGTCATTGAACTTCTTCACCGTTTGTTGTGGGTTGCCGATGACCACGACCCCGGGCGGCACGTCCGTCCGCACCACTGTCGCGGCCCCCACCACGCTGTCCCGGCCGATCCGTACGCCCTTCATCACCAGCGCGTGTGCGCCGATCCAGACGTTGTCCTCGACCGTGATCGGCGCACGCGTGGCCGGAGTGGGCGGATCGTGCCGCTGAGCCGGTGGCAGGTTGTGGAAGTCATTGTCCAGCAACTCGCAGTCGGACAACAGGCACCGATTCCCGATCGTCACCGACGTCCACGTGCCCACCCATGTCGCGTTGAGCAGACAGTCGGCCCCGACGCGCACCTCACCGGGCCCGGCGAAGCGGACCAGCTTGTTCACTCTGGTCCGGTCACCGATGGTCACCCGCACCCCGCGCCGCAGGCGGATCCGGCCACGGATCTCGACATCCCGCCCGAGCGTCAGGCGTGGATAGCGCAGGGCGTACCAGCGACGCTTGATCGCGAAGACCATGCGCACCACGAAGCCACGCCGGATGCCGGTCAACGGTCCTCCCCACGTTCCGTGGGCCGGCGACGGTGGATCCGCCGCCGGCCCAACGTGAACAATTTACCGAGACTACATTACGAACAGTGAACGCTACTGTACGGAGAAGAACATCGACGGAGTTGACCAGGTCAGCTCCGCGGTAGCAGTGGCGATCACCGTAGCCTCGGCACCGGTGACCGCCGCAGCGGGGGCCAGGGTCGGATCGAACGGCACGCTACGCAGCGATCCGTTCGTCGCACCGAAGACGATCTTCCCGTTCACCCACGCCATGCCACGCACGGTGGACCAGCTGACGCCCGTGGTCGGCACGGTGAACTCGGTGGCACCCAGGTAGTTGCCGTCGATCTCGAAGAACCGGTAGTACAGGTTGTTCTGCCCGGTCCGGGTGTAGTAGAGCCGCCCGTCGAGGAAGAAGGCCCCGGTCAACTGCGCCGGGTTGAACCAGTCGTTGTAGCCGGATGCCTCCCACGGCGCACCGATGGTGGTGCCGTTGAACATCGAGATGTCGATCCGGCTACCCGTACGCGAGCCGGAGACCAACCGCGACCAGTAGATCCGGTCGTCCACCCGCCAGGTCGCCCCGGCACCGGTGTAGTTGGCCTGGCTCACCGTGGCGGCGGTGCCGAGGGTGCTGCCGTCGAACGGCACCTTCGCCAGCTCACCGCTACCGACGTTCAGGTACAGGTGGCCGCTGGCGGCCGTCGGAGGGTTGCGCGGGGTGATGGTGCGGCCACCGCTGACCGGGAACATGCCCAGCCGGCCGTGGTACTCGTTGCCCATGCCGTCGGAGTTGTGTCCGAAGTACAGGCCGTCGGGGCCCCGCCAGAGCACCGGCACGGTCGAGCCCCACGAGCTGGCGCCCGACGGCAGGGCCGAACCGCCGCTGCGACGCGGGTTCCAGTTCACCGGCATGCCGGTGGCCGGGTTGACCGCACCGATACCGAGTCGGTCGATCGCCCCGTTGCCGGCGCTGTCACTGGCGTTCGGGTTGTTCAGCCAGCGGAAGTGCCCGCCGAGGTAGATGACGTTGTCGGCCACCTCGACCGAGGTGATGGTGTCGTTGCCGGTGAAGTTGGCCCAGGTGGCGTTCTGGCCGCTGCCCCGGGCGGCGGTCTCGAAGCGCACCAGCACGTCGCAGTACGCCGCCGGCCAGCCCGAGCCGCCGTTGGTGCCGACGACGAACCAGCTTCCGTCCGCACCGAACCGCACATCCTGCACGTAGTGCACGAAGGTGGTGGGTGCCGCACACGGCGCCACGAACCGCTCGCTGCTCCAGTCGATCACGCTCGGCGTACCGGTCAGGTCGATCAGCGCGATCTGGTTGCGCGGCAGGTCGTTGACGAACATGAAGTTGCCACCGACCACGAGCGTGCTGCCGTCCGGCGACACGTCGATGGTCCACGCGTACATGCTGGTGTCGTGCCGACCGACCGAGGTGTTGATGTTGAAGGTCGGGTCGATCGCACCGGTGGTCGCGTTCAGCCGCCCGAGCCCGGCGTGCGCCGTGCCGTTGAGCCAGTTGAACGCCCCGGCCACGTACAGCCAGTTGTCGTGCAGCACCATGTCGCGCACGGTGCCGCCGTCGGAGCGGCCCACCCAGCTGTCGATGATCATGCCGGTGGAGGGGTCGAGCGCCACCAGGTTGCGGCGGGCCACCCCGTTGACGTTCTTGAAGACGCCGCCGACGATCAGCGTCCCGCCGGGACCGGCGATGAGCGAGTTGACCGCCCCGTCGAGCACCGGCAGGAAGGTGGTGGAGATAGTGCCGGTGGTGCGGTTGTAGGCGAAGAGGTAGCGCTGGGTGATCCACGGCGTACTGACGGTCTGCCGGATCTGGGTGAAACTGCCTCCCACGAACACCGTGTTGCCGACCTGTGCGAAGGCACGGGCCTCACCGTCCCGCGCGTGCGGGGTCTCGTCGGCGGGGTTCGCGGACACCAGAGTCGCCGGTTCGGGAACCGGCACCACGGCGGCGGATGTCGCGCTGGGCACGGCCAGGACGGCCGCGACGGTTGCTAATGCGACAGCCCCTGCCCGTACGCGCTTTCGGCGGGTGTTCCGCCACGGGAAGGAGATTATGGGCACGCTGCGCCTCCAGGGTGGACGGGAATGTGCGTTGCGTAGCTTCTCCCGTTCGCCCCAGAGGCGATATCCGCCGATTGGGCGGTCAGTTCCTCCAGTTGCGGATATCACCGCGGGCGGTCGTATGTCGGACAGCACCTGTGCGGCATCCGACCGCCCGCGGGTTACCTGAGGTCAGCGGCTCCCTCCGGTGGGTTGCCGAAGGTAGCTGTCCCGTCCGGCGGCGGCGAAGCCGGCCACCGCCGAGGCGTCCTGGTTCATTGTCATGTTGCAGACGTTCGTCGTCTTCGTCATGCCCGGCGAGTTGAAGTAGATCGCGGCCTTGATTTTCGGATGGGCCTTCAACGCCGCCGGGAACTCCTCGAACCACCGCCGCTTCGCGTTCGGGTCGGCGCTGTCGAAGTTCGTGCCGAACTCGGCCAGCATCCGGGGCTTGCCCTTGCCGATGCCGGTGTCGTCCAGCCAGCGATAGAACGAACCGATGGTGGTGCTCGGGCTCTTCCAGGTCGTACTGCCGTTGCAGACGTGGAAGTTGTACGGGTCCCAGGCCACCCAGTCGACGTAGTCGTCACCCGGGTACAGGCCGGCGTACCTGTCGTAGTGGCCGGACCAGCCCATCATCGTCCAGACCCACACCGCGTTGCGGACCTCCGCCGCGGCGAACCGGTCGTACACGTACCGCCAGGCGCGGACGAACTCTGCGTCGCTGCCCTTCTCCGGCTCGTCCTCCGGCTCGTGGTCGAAACCCATGAACACCGGCACCCCGGTCGCCTTGATCCGGCCGGCCACCTCGTCGATCGTCTGGTCGTACCGGCCGCTGTAGACGTCCCGCCAGGTGAGCACCGTCCCGGACGAGAAGACCCGACTCTCCCAGGCGAAGAACATCAGCCGGCCCTCGCGCATCTGCTGCTGCTGGTACGCGTCGGGAAAGGCGCCGTTACTGCCGGAGTTGGAGAAGTCGTGGTAGCGGTGCACGATGTCGAAGGTCCGCCCGACCTGCTTCTCCACGTCGGTGATCGCCTTGCCGTGATCCCATCCGCTGCCCGCGCCGGAGGGTGAGTACATCCCCCACCAGGCACCGCAGGAGGGCACCAGCTTCGCCGACACCTGACCACACGCACCCGGGTCCGCCGGTGGCTTGGTCGGCGTCGGGCTGGGCCGGGTCGGGGTCGGGGTGGGCGAGACGCTCGGCGAGGCGGGTGGACGGGTCGGCAACGCGGCCGACGGGGTCGGCGAGGCGCTGGACGGCGCGGGCGTCGGACGCGTACCCGTGTCGTAGCTCAACACCAGCCGGGGACGGACGTCCGGGTTGCGGTTCTCCCCCGACGCCCAGTAGATCCGGCTGCCGAGGCCGGTCTGCGCCAGCGACACCGTCCAGGTGCCGTTGCCGGTGACCAGCTTCGAGACGTCCCACTCGTTGAAGCCCTTACCGACACCGGCCACCACGTCCAGGGCGCTGCCGACCTGGCCGAGAGCCGGCCGGGCGGCCCGGGCGTCGAGCCCGGACTCGTGCGCGGTCACCGTCGCCTCGAACGCCTGCCAGGCGTGTACCCGCAGCGTCGCGCGGACGTTCACCGCGTTGGCGGGCAGCGAGGTGACCGAGAAGGCGAGGACCGCGTCCCGGGCCCCACGGGGGTTGCCGTCGCACGGGGCGGCGCAGGTGGCCAGCGTCGTCTTGACGCTGTTGTCGCCGTCCTGGGGGACGGCCGTGGCGGTGGTGTCGAACACCACCGGAATGGAGAGGTCGTCGTCGGCGATCAGGGGCACCATGGTCGCGCCGAGACCCAGCACGACCGTGGAACCGAGGACACCGAGCACCACGGCCTTACGCCGGGGGCCGCGGTGCCGGATGAGGCGGTGCAGTCCGCGCCTGGTCACTCAGACTCCTTGTGAATTCGGCGATAACGCTGTGGAGCGTAGCGGCGTACACAACAGAGCGTGCGAATGACCGGGGGACCTAAGCGGGTCTTAAAGTTCACCTAAGCGGATGCTGCGACACCGCACCCGGCCGGAGCTGCGGCAGGCTGTCGACGACGCTGCGGCTGCACATCCACCGAGCCGCAGGTCAGCGCCGCATCGGGTGCCACATCTGCCCGCCGGAGCGGTGCCGCACCGCAGCGGAGATCGATGATCTACCCCAGTGACGACCAATGCGCAAGTCCGCGCCGATCGACGCCGCGATCCAGCGGCACGAGCACGATCCAGCGGCACGAGCACGACGAAGGCCCCCGACGTGGTCGGGGGCCTTCGGTGCCGCACGTGCGGCTCAGTTCGGGGCGGCCTGCTTCGCCAGCGTGACGAACGACTGCCAGGCGGCCGGCGCGAACCGCAGGGTGCCGCCGTCCCGGTCCTTGGTGTCACGGACCAGCACGACGCCGGAGAGGTTGTCGGCGACCTCCACGCACGACCCACCGTTGGTTCCCGAATAGCTCGACGTGCGCCACCTGGCACCGGTCATGTCCATGTCTGCGCCACTTCCTTGATCAGTTCGAGTGACTGCCTGCGCGGGAGCGCCTCATCCCGGACCGCCTCCCACGTCCGTTGGAGCGTAACAAGGTCCTCGGTCTGGCTGACCACCTGCGCACGCACCTGATGATCGAGATGTCCCACCACCGAGCCGTCGCTGATGGTCGCCAGGATGAACCCACCCTGTAGGCCAGGGTAAATTGCCGCGTCCTCGGGCACCACGAGGATTTGCACGTGCGGCAGCTCGGACATCTTGACCAGGTGGTCGAGCTGTTCCCGCATGATCTCGGGCTGCCCGTCGACCTGCCGCCGGAGCGCCATCACGTCGATCACCGTTACCAACGGCACCGGCGCGTCGCGGGTGAGGACCGACTGCCGGTCGAGTCGGGAGGCCACCCGGTGGTCGATCTCGTCGGGCAGGAGCAGGCCGTTGTTCATCATGCCTCGCGCGTATGCCTCCGTCTGGAGAAGGCCGGGCAGGAACGCGGGCTCGTACCAGCGTAATAACGTCGCGTCGCGCTCCAGCTCGATCCACTCCCGCAGCCAGGACGGCGTCTGCTCCAGCTTCGACAACTCCCGCAGCATGCGGGTGAACCTGCCCTCCCCCCGCCTGCGGGTCGAAGGCCGGATCGTGCGCCCGGTCGACCGCGAACATGTACTCCTTCGTCGGCGGTCGACCACCGGTCTCCACCGAGCTGACATGCGAGCCGGAATAGCCGATCCCCCGCCCGAAGTCATCCTGACTCAGCTTGACCTGGACACGCAGCAGTCGCAGTTCCTCGCGTACGTAGTCGATAGCGGTCCCCATCAATTCCCCATCTCTGCCCGATCTCGCTCGCGGATTCGCCAAACCCACCCGCTTGCACCGATGACGTGCGCGGATGCCACGCGCACGTATCGACGCTAGTGCGCTCTTATCCAAACTGTCACCTGGCGGAGCCGCTCCCATCCAGGAAGGGACGGGGTGGTTTCGCATACCGGGGCCGCCCGTGGATCCCCCACACCCGGGCGGCCCCGTCCAGCTCAGGAAATGGAGGACGACATGCGTACCCCGGTCACTTGGTACCAATGCCCGACGACAGTTCTGCCGACTCTGTCGCTGCCACGACGCCGACGCGGCACGCACCTGCCCGAGTGGATGCGTCAGCCGACCCGGCCACTGCCCCGGCAACGCCCCGGCCGCCCCGGCTGGCTGACGCCAGGGCAACAGTGGCGGGCGAACGGGGGTCGCCCGTGATCGCCACGCGCCCCTTCGCCACACGACTCTTCGCCACTCGACTCTTCGCGCCCGGGGGTGGCCCACCTCCGGTGCGACCGCACGCCCGCGCCGCCGACGTACCGCACACCCCGCTACGGCCGATGTGGTGCTGCCGCGCCGACGGGCAACCCTGGCCCTGCGGCGAGGCCCGACTGCTGCTCCGCGTCGAGTACGACGGCAACACCACCGGCCTGTCGATCTACCTCGCCGGCCTGATGTACGAGGCGATGCGCGACCTATACCGCCTCAACCCGCACGACGGCCCCGACCCGGCCGCCCTCTTCAGTCGGTTCCTCGGCTGGGCAGCCCCACGCCGCCACCCCGATCCCCCCACCCCCGACGACCCGCCCCCAGACGCCCCGACCCCAGGCGGCGAAGGCACTCGATCCAGGATTTAGTGGCTTCGCGAGGGGAAGAAGGCCACTCGATCCTGGATCGAGCGGTCAGTCGACCCGAAGCGACCCGGGCGGCGGTCAGCGCGGCGGTCAGGCGACCCGAGATGCGGTAAGCGCGCGACGGCCAAGCCGACCGCGCGACGGCCAGGCGGACCGGGCGACCGTCAAGCGGATCGCACGGCGGTCAGTCGACCCGAGCAGCGACCCGGGCGGCGGTCAGCGCGGCGGCCATCGCGGCTCGGGGCGCGGGGACGCCGGTGAACTGCTCGAACTGGCCTACCGCCTGGGCCAACAACAGGTCCAGGCCGGAGACGACCGGGCAGCCGGCGGCAGCGGCCGAGGCGGCCAGCGGGGTCGGCCACGGATCGTAGATGGCGTCGAAGAGCACCGTGCTGGGACGCCAGCGCACCACACCGGCAAGCTCGTCGGCAGCGCCCTTCGGCACCGTGGAGATCAGCAGGTCGACATCGGCCAACGCCGCCGCGTCCGCCCAGGGGGCGGCGGTGAGGGCCAGCCCCAGCGCGCTCGCCACCGGCACCAGCTCGTCGACCGCTGCCGTGCGACGGGCCACCACGGTCACCCCGGTCGCGCCCAGCCGAGCCGCCGCCGCCAGCGCCGCCCGCGCGGTGCCACCCGCACCCAGCACCGTGACGGCCGGCACCACGCCGGGGGCACTCGCGCCCACGCCTGCGGACGTCAGCACGTCGACCATGCCGGTGACGTCGGTGTTGTCCGCGTACCAGGTGCCGTCGGGACGGCGTACCAGCGTGTTGGCCGCGCCGACGGCGGCGGCGACCGGCGAGACCTCGGCGGCGACGGTCAGCGCCGCCTCCTTGCCGGGCATGGTCACCGACAGCCCGGCCCACTCCGGGCCCAGCCCGGCGACCAGGTCCGGCAACTCCGCCGCCGCGCACTCGATCCGGGTGTACGACCACCCGGTGAGCCCGGCGGCGGCGTACCCGGCGTTGTGGATCACCGGGGAGAGGGAGTGGGCGATCGGCTTGCCCAGCACTGCCGCCCGCCGTGGCGCCACCGTCACAGGACGCCGTTCTCCTTGGCCTTCTCGATGTTGCGCTCGTGCTGGCTGTAGTCCTTGGTGAAGGCGGAGTTGCCTTCCTTGTCGATCGCCACGAAGAAGAGCCAGTCACCGGCCGGCGGGTCCATCGCGCCTTCCAGCGCTTCCTTGCCCGGGTTGTTGATCGGCGTCGGGACCATGCCGCGCAACTTGCGGTTGTACGGGTTGTCCGGGTTGTCGAGGTCGCTGCGCGTCATCTGGCCAGAGGTCTTGCCCTCCTGCCCGATCGACTCGAAGTAGTAGTTGACCGTGACGTCCATCTCCAGGCAGTCACAGGGGAACGTGCCTGAGTAGACCCGGTTGTAGGCGACCCGGGCGACCCGACCGAGGTCCTTCTTGGTGCCGGCCTCGGCCTGGGCCAGCGACGCCACGATCAACGCCTCGTAGGGGCTGATCCCGCCGCGTTCCTTCTGCACCCGGTCGGCGAAGTCCATCTGCCCGGTGACGGAGAGGAAGTGGTCGACCATCTGCCCCAGGATCACCTCGGCGGTGGCGTTCGGCGGGATCTCGTAGGTGTCCGGGAAGAGGAAGCCCTCGATGGACTTGGTGACCTTCTTGCCGTCCTCGCGCTTGAACCACCAGTCCGGTACGCCGAGCTTCTCCGGGTCCTTGGCGGCGGCCTCGAACTCCTTGACCGGGATGTCGGTCTGGTCGCTGAGCAGCTTGAAGATGCTCTTGGCGGTGCGCCCCTCGGGGATGGTGAGCCCGTTGACGATCCGGTTCTGCGGGTCGAGCATCGCGGCCAGGGCGTTCGCGCCGCTCATCTCCTTGCGCAGCTTGTACGTGCCGGGCTGGATGTTGCGACTGCGGGAGTTGTCCTGCGCCGCCTCGACGAACGCCTTGGTGCTCTTGATCACGCCGGCGTCGCGGAGCACCACGGCCATGTCGGCCAGGAACGCGCCCTGCGGGATCTGGACCGTCACGTCCTCGGTGCCGTCGCCGTCGAAGTCCGGTGTGACGAAGTAGCTCTGGATCCGGTCGAAGCCGTAGAAGGCGCCGCCGCCGATGCCGCCGAGCAGCACCAGCGCCAGCATCAGGGCGAGGACTGTCTTGCCCTTACCGCCACCGGAACGGCCACCGCGCCGCCGTCCCCGACGGTGCTTGCCCTTCTCCCCCCGGTCCTGCTCGTCGAACCCGAGGTCCAGATCGTCAGTCATTCGGTCCGCCTCCGCTGCGCGTCCAGCCAGCTCTGCAGAATCTCCACCGCGGCGGCCTGGTCGACCACCGCCCGTTGTCTCTTCCCCCGGACACCGCGCTCGGCAAGCCTACGACTCGCCACGACCGTGGACATCCTCTCGTCAGTCAGCGTCACCGGAACAGGCGCTATCACATCGGCCAGTTGTCGAGAGTACGCCTTCACGTGTTCCGCTGCGGGGCCGTGTTTACCCGCCAGGTTCACCGGTAGGCCCACGACCACCTCGACCGCCTCGTGCTCGGCGACCAGTGCGGCCACCTCCGCCATGTCCCTCGGCACCGCGTCTGAGCTGGGATTCTGCTCCCGCGAGAGGGTGACCAGAGGGGTGGCGAGAACCCCGTGCGGATCCGACCGGGAGACCCCGATCCGCACCTGTCCGACGTCCACGCCCAACCGCACACCCCGGGACAACCCGGTCACGCTTCGTCACCTCGCCCGATATACACGGCAGGGCGGACCTGCGCGGCCCGCCCTGCCCTGAGGTTCTGAGGACTCACGCCTCGGCGACCGCCTTCTCCACCGTGAGCAACAGTGTGGGGACCTCCGAGGCCGGCTGCCCACCGCCCTGGGCCAGGTCCGGACTGCCACCACCCCGCCCGGAGAACGCCGCCTTGACCAGGTCGTTCGCGGCGAGGCCACGGTTGCGGGCGGCCGAGTTCACCGCCACCACCAGGGACGCCTTCCCGTTCGCGCGGGCCGCCACCGCGACCACGCCCGGCCGGGCCGCGTCGATCCGGCCCCGGATCTCCTGGGCCAGCGTGCGGACGTCGTTGCCGGCCGCCCCTTCGGGCGCCTCGATGCCGACGTAGGCCACCCCGCGCACGTCCCGGGCCTGCGCGGCGAACGCCGCCGCACCGCCGAGTACGAGCTGGGCGCGCAGCTTCTCCAACTCCTTCTCCGCGTCGCGGAGCTGGGTCACCGTCTGCTCGACCCGGTCCGCCACCTGCTCGGAGGGGACTCGGTACAGCTCGGCGAGCCGGGACACCAGCAGGTGCTCACGGGCCAGGAAGTTGAACGCGTCCATGCCGACCAGCGCCTCGACCCGGCGTACGCCAGAACCGATGGACGACTCCGAGAGGATCTTGACCAGGCCGAGCTGGCCGGAGCGGGCCACGTGGGTACCGCCGCACAGCTCCCGGGCGTAGTCGCCGACCTCGACCACCCGGACCTGGTCGCCGTACTTCTCGCCGAACAACGCCATGGCGCCGATCCGGCGCGCCTCCTCCAGCGAGGTGACGAAGGCGTGCACCTCCAGGTCTGCCAGGAGCACCTCGTTGACCTGCTGCTCCACGTCGCGCAGCACGCTCGGCGCCACCCCGGTGGCGGTGTTGAAGTCGAACCGCAGCCGACCCGGGGCGTTCAGCGAACCGGCCTGGGTGGCGGACTCGCCGAGGAAGTTCCGCATGGTCTGGTGCACCAGGTGGGTCGCGGTGTGCGACCGGGAGATGGCCCGCCGACGACTGGTGTCGATCTCGGCGTACCCGGTCTCGCCGGCCCGCACCTCGCCCCGGACCACCCGGGCCCGGTGCACGATCAGCCCCGGCACCGGCTGCTGCACGTCGAGCACCTCGACCTGCCCGCCACCGACGGTGATCATGCCGACGTCGGGCTGCTGCCCGCCGCCCTCGGCGTAGAACGGCGTGGTGTCCAGGACCAGTTCGACCAGGTCACCCTCGACCGCCGCCGCGCGCGGCCCGTCGGTGCCGAGCACCGCCCGCACCGTCGACTCGCGGGAGACCTCGGTGTACCCGGTGAAGGTCACCGGTCCACCGGCGTCGAGCACCGACCGGTACGCCGACAGGTCGGTGTGCCCGGTCTTACGCGCCAGCGCGTCGGCCTTGGCCCGGGACCGCTGGTCGGCCATCAGCCGCCGGAAGCCCTCCTGGTCGACGTCGAGGCCCTGCTCGGCCGCGATCTCCAGGGTCAGGTCGATCGGGAAGCCGTACGTGTCGTGCAGTTGGAACGCCTTGTCACCGGTGAGCGCCGGCTGGCCCGCCGACTTCGTCTCGGTGATCGCGGTGTCCAGGATCGTGGTGCCCGCCCGCAGGGTCGCCAGGAAGGCGTCCTCCTCCGCGTACGCGTACGCGGAGATCCGGTCGAAGTCGGCGGCCAGCTCCGGGTACGACGGGGCCATGCAGTCCCGGGCCACCGGCAGCAGCTCGGGCAACGCCCGCTCCTGCCAGCCGAGCAGCCGCACCGCGCGGATCGCCCGGCGCATGATCCGCCGCAGCACGTAGCCACGGCCCTCGTTGGACGGGGTCACCCCGTCACCGATCAGCATCAACGCGGTACGCACGTGGTCGGCGACCACCCGCAGCCGGACGTCGTCGGGGTGCGACTGGTTCGCCGCGTGCCCGGAGTGCGCGCCGTACCGCTTGCCGGTCAGCTCGGCGGCGCGGTCCAGGATCGGCCGGACCTCGTCGATCTCGTACAGGTTGTCGACGCCCTGCAGGATGGAGGCCATCCGCTCCAGGCCCATGCCGGTGTCGATGTTCTTCTTCGGCAGCTCACCGACGATCCGGAACTGCTCCTTGTTGAGCACGTCCGCGATCTCGTACTGCATGAAGACGAGATTCCAGAACTCCAGGAACCGGTCCTCGTCGACCTCCGGGCCGCCCTCGGCGCCGTACTCCGGCCCCCGGTCGTAGTACAGCTCGGAGCAGGGGCCGGCCGGGCCGGGAATGCCCATCGACCAGAAGTTGTCCTTCTTGCCCCGACGCACGATCCGCTCCGCCGGCACGCCGGTACGCAGCCAGATGTCCCGCGCCTCGTCGTCGTCCAGGTAGACCGTCGCCCAGATCCGCTCCGGATCCAGCCCGAAGCCACCGGCCTCGACCGACTTGGTCGCCAACTCCCAGGCGAACGGGATCGCCCCGTCCTTGAAGTAGTCGCCGAAGGAGAAGTTGCCGTTCATCTGGAAGAACGTGCCGTGCCGGCTGGTCTTGCCGACCTCGTCGATGTCCGGCGTACGGATGCACTTCTGCACGCTCACCGCGCGGGAGAACGGCGGCGTCTGCTGGCCCAGGAAGTACGGGACGAACTGCACCATGCCGGCGTTGACGAACAGCAGGTTCGGGTCGTTGATGGCGGGCAGCGGAGCGGACGGCACCACGGCATGGCCGTTCGCCTCGAAGTGGGCGAGATACCGCCGCTTGATCTCCGCCGTCTTCATCGCTGGGGTTCCTCCGGAAAGATGTCTCTGTCACCGATACGCGGCTCGTCGCGCACCTCGGCGAACTGGTCGTCGAACGCCTCGCCCTGGGCGAACGCCTCGTGGATCTCGTGTTCCCGCTCGGCCATCCCGGCGCGTACGTCCGCCACGAAGCTACGCAGTTCCTCGACCAGACCGCCAGCGGATTGTGACAGGTTGTCGGCGATGCCCGCCGGAGTGTAGGCGTGCGCGGCACGGGTCGCCTGGCGCACCACCACCACGCCGACGGCCAGACCGATACCCAGCCAGAACAGCCGCTTCATGCTCGTACCTCCGCCGTCGGTCAGCGGTTGCCGCGCCGGGCGGCGCGCCGCTGGGACTTGATGGTGTCGCGGACCTCGCGCTCGGTCTCGGCGCTGCGCCGGGCCGAGGCGGCCTTGCGCACGCCGTAGCCGAAGGCGGCCACCTTGACCAGCGGGTTGGCGGCGGCGGCCGAGACGACGGTGACCAGGTTGGCGACGTTGGCGCTGATGTTCTGCGCGTGACTGGTCATGGTGTCGACCTTGGCGAGCTGGAGGTTCACGCCGTCGAGTGACGTCTGCACCTGTTCGAGGGTGACGTTGACGTTCCGCACGGTGGTGTTGACGTCACCGAGCAACGGGCCGGTCCGGTCGTTGAGGTCGTTGATCATCTGGGTGGTCGCGTCCACGGTGTGCCGCAGCCGCAGGATGGGCAGCGTCAGGATCAGCACCAGCATCGCGAACGCGATAGCCGCGATCAATGCCGCGACCTCCAAAAAGCCCACGCCTGTCCTCCTCAACACGGTCCCGGGACATCACGGCCCACGAGACGTACGACCTTCTCGCCCAACGCCGTCACCGGTGGCCCGCCCCGCGCCTTCGGCAGCGGGCGGGCCGCCAGATGCAGACCCTACCGTCCGTGATGACAATCGGCTCAGGACGGTGGTGACGGCGTCAACTCGCCCAGCGGATCCTCGGTCAGCGTCGGGTAGGGATCCTCACCGGTCAGTGACGGATCGGTTTCCGGCTGTGGCCTGGTCCGCTCGTCGTCGATCGCGTTGCGGACCTTCACCGACACCAACGAACCGGAGCACTCTTCGGCTGCGGTCGACGGGTCGAGCGAGGGTACGACCGCCGGCTCACCGTCCACCGGCGGCGGTACGCAGGTCGGCTCCCGGACCCACAGGTCCAGCGTCAACTCGTCCCGCCGCCAGCAGGTGTAGCTGCCCTTCTCCTCCTGCTCCGGGCAGTACGCGGGCCGCCAGGGCTGCCAGCCGTCGCGGCTCAGCGCGGCCTCGTACACCTGGGCGGTCTCATCCGGCGACCGCTCGGAGGTGACGGTCCGCTCGCGCAGCCGGCAGTCGAGCAGGCACCAGCGGCTGCCGCTGGTGAAGTCCTCCGGCTGCGCCGCGGCCCACTCCGGCACCTCCAGTTCGTCGAGCGAGACGAAGACCGGGTCCCGGTTCATCGCCTGCACGCCGAAGAAGGCCGGTACGCCAGCCAACAGGAGCACGCTGACCAGGGCCAACAGCAGCGTACGGCGACGCTGACCGGCACCGATCTGCCGACGAGTCTCCGGGTCGGCGTCCGCTGCCTCGTCGTCGGGACGGTCACCGTCGGAGTCGTCCGGGTCGGTGGGTCGCCGTACCGCCGCATCGGGTGCGGGCCGGGGCCCGGTCGGGTCGGCGGACGGCACCACGGCGGCAGCCCGGGCCACCGCCGGCGCCTCCCCGGCGCGGGGTGGCGGGGGCACCGGTGCGGCACCGGACGGTTCCGGGCGGGCCGGGTCCCGTTGGGGCGGAGCGGCCCGACCGGACGGCCGGTCGTCGGGGCGTGGGGCCGACGCGGCGGCGCGGGCCACCGCGGCCGGCGGTTCGCCGGGACCTGCGGCGGGCGGCGACGGGTGGCCGGCAACAGCACCGCCCGCCGGGCCGGCGTCCGGCCTCCCTTGCCCACCGTCAGATCGTCCCGGACCAGCGTCAGGTCGTCCCGGACCACCATCGGGTCGTCCCGGACCAGCGTCAGGCCGTGCCGGACCGGCCTCGGGCCGTGCCGGAGCGCCGTCGGGGCGACGAGGACCGCCGTCGGGGCGCGCCGGGCCGCCGTCGGGGCGGCGCGGTCCCCCCTCCGGGTGGGTCGGGCCAGCGGGCCGGGCGGCACCGCGAGCGGGTCCCGGTGGCATGCCGCCGGGACGGACCGGTCCCGCGCCGGGGCCTGCCGCCATCGTGTCGGGGCCCGCCGCACCACGCGGGGGCGCGCCGTCCGGAGGCACCGGTCCGCGCGGCGGAGGACCGACGTCGGGGGGTACGGCACCACGCGCGGGCGCGCCGTCCGGAGGCACCGGACCTCGCGGCGCACCGGCGTCCGGGGGCAGCGGTCCACGCGACGAAGGACCGACCTCGGGGCGGGCGGTCCCACGCGGCGGACCAGGCGGCATGCCGTCCGTCGGCGCGGTGCCGCGCGGCGGACCGGCCGGACCACCGTCCGGGTGACCGGTCGGCCGGGAACGGCCGGTGGGCGCCTCGGGTCCAGGTCGGCCGGTTGCCGCCCCTGGGCCCGCCGGGCCGGGCCCGCCGGGCGGTTCGGCCCGGCCCCGCCCGGCCGGCGGCCCATCGGGTCGGCCACGTTCGGCCGGCGGTCCGTCGGGTCGACCACGTTCGGCAGGTGGTCCGTCGGGTTGACCGCGATCGGTGGGCGCACCGTCAGGTCGACCACGGTCGGTCGGCGGTGCGTCGGGGCGGCCGCCCCCGGGGCGTACCGGCGCGGAGTTGCCGGCTCCCGGGATGGCCGCGGCGGGCCAGCCGGGGATCCCGCCCGGTTCGGTCTGGTCGTCCGGCATCGCGCGGGCGGAGCCGTCCGCGTCACGACGACCACCGAGCATCGCCGTACCGCCGGACGGGGTGCCGCCCGTGTGCCTAGCCGGACCACCGGGCGGGGTGCCGGGCCGCCGCTTGACCGTCGGTAGTGCCGGATCGGTGTGGTGTCCGCGTCCGGCCTGCCGCAGCCAGTCGGCCGGCCGTTCCGGACGCCCGGCCCGACCGTCACCGGGCCGGGCCGCGAACGGCCGTTCACCCGTGTCGCCGGGCCGCGACGCCAAGGGCCGCTCACCGGTGTCACCCGACCGTGCGGCGAACGGTCGTTCACCGGTGTCGCCGGGACGGACCGTGAACGGTCGCTCGCCAGTGTCGCCGGGCCGGGCCGCGAACGGTCGCTCGCCGGTGTCGCCGGTCGCGGGAGCGCGTCCGGATTCGTCGGCGGCCCGCCGGCCCTGGGACGGCGCCTCTTCGGTGTCGGCCGCGCGGCGGCTGCGTACCGGCGTCTCGGTCGGCTCGGCGGACCGGCGGCCGGCCGGTGGCGTCGCCGGTTCCTCCGGCGCGGCGCGGCGGCCCCGGAACGAGCCGTCGGCACGCTCGGGCGTCGCGGTGCGAGCCTCCGGCGGGGTGACGGGCATCGCCGACGGGTCGCCGGACGGCACTCCGGGGATGGCCGGCGCGTTGCCGGACAGCGGGACGATCGGTTGTTCTTCCTCGGGCTCGGCGGCGCGGCGCCGTCCACCCCGACGGCCGCCCGCCGGCACGGCGGAGGGCCCACCGGGGACGGCGGGACCACCGGTCGGCCCCGCCACGCCCGATAGCGACGGGCGGGTACCCGCGTCGGTGTCCGGCCCGCTCCCGTCCGCCGCTCGGCGGCCCCGACGGGGCACCGGGCCGGTGGTGTCGGGCGCAGGCGCGCCGACCTGATGCGGCACGGCCGGATGGGTGGGACCGTCGGTCGCGTGCGGCGCGGTCGGGCGGGGCCCGGCGGGGCCACCGAAGCGTCCCGCCCGGCCGCCGGCGGTCACGTCGGGGTCGGTGTGGTCAGCGGTACGCGGACCCGCGCCCGACTCCGGCGGCGTCGTGCCCCGTTGGGGACCGCGCGGGACGGTCCGGCGCGCGCTGGCCGGAATCCCGCCGGGCCGACCGGAGGGGTTCCGCCGTGGCGTGGCCTGGTTCGGCGCGGGGCCGGTCGGTCCACCGGTCCCGCCCGCGACCTGGCCGGTCGACGTACCCGGGACCTGGCCGCTCGGCACACCCGGGACCTGGCCGGTCGGCGCACCGGAGACCGGGCCGCCCGGCGCTCCCGAGACGGGCTCGGCGGGCCCGGGACGCCCTCGCCAGCCCGGCGGACCGCCCGCGTCGGCGGCCGACCAACCACCGGTCGGCTCGCCCGTCGGGCCGGCTTCCCGTCGACCGCCGGACGGCGGCGGATTCGGAGCACGGTCGCCAGGACCCGCAGGCGTCGGACCGGCGGCGAACGGCGGACCGCTCGGCGCACGATCGCCGGGACCCGTAGCCGACGGACCGGCGGCGAAGGGCGGCCCCCCGCCTGGACCCGGGGCCGACGGACCGCCCGTGAAGGGCGGCCCACCTGGCGCACGGTCGCCCGGCCCAGCGGGCGGCCGGGGGCCGGGGGCCGGCGGCGCAGCGGGCGGCCGGGGGCCGGGGGCCGGCGGCGCAGCGGCAGGAGGCCGGGGCCCGGCAGCGGGCGGAGCAGCGTGCGGCGGCGGACCAGCGTGGGACGGCGGACCGGCGGGCGGAGCAGCGTGCGGCGGCGGGCCGGCGGGCGGCCGGGGGGCCGGTGCGCCCGGCCACGGCCCGTCGGCCGGGCGGGAGCGTGGTGGTTCGGTCGGCAGCCGGCGTGGCGGCGTGGCCGGGGGTCCGACGGCCGGATCCGGCCCACCGGGGCCGGACGGCATCGGGGCCCGGCCACCGGGAGGCGGCGGCGGGACCGACCCGGACAGTGGCGGCGGGGCGGACCCGGGCGGTGGCGCCGGGCGCCCGGCGGGCGGCTGGCCCGGACGGACCGGAGGCACCTGGCCGGGCCGGTCGGTGACCGGCGGCGCGGACGGGCCGGGGCGGGCGCCGGGGCCGTCCGGAACCGGGGCGACCCCGTCCGGGCCCAGTTCGCCGCGCTGCTGCTTGGCCGAGCGCAGGTCGTCGATCCAGCCGAAGTCCTCACCGGCGGCCGGTTCCTCCGGAGCGGCCTCGGGTTTGCTCCGGCCCCAGCGGCGGGCCTTGGGACGCCGTTCGTCCGGGCCGTCCTCCGGTCGCTCCGACGATTTCACTGTTGACCCTTCCCGTCGGCGCTGCGGCCGACCTCATCCGCCGCGTGGGCGTCCGTGACCGTGGACGGACCGCCGTCGACTCCGGACGGCGGCGTCTCGGCCCGACCCGTCGTCGCCCGGTCGGCCGTGGTCTCCGCCGGTACGCGGGCGGGCGCGGGCAGCCCGCGGACGATCCGGCGCAGCAGTGGCAGCCGGGTGGCCACCGATCGTTCCGCACCGTGTTGGCTCGGCTGGTAGTAGTCGGCGCCGACCAGGTCGTCCGGCGCGTACTGCTGGGTGAGCACGCCCCGCTGGTCGTCGTGCGGGTAGCGGTATCCGATGCCGTGGCCGAGCCCTCGGGCACCGGCGTAGTGGCCGTCGCGCAGACCGCGCGGGACCGGGCCGCCCCGACCGGCCCGTACGTCGGCGATCGCCGCGCCGATCGCGGTGGTGGCCGAGTTCGACTTGGGGGCGGTGGCCAGGTGGATCACCGCCTGGGCGAGGTTGAGCTGGACCTCGGGCAGCCCGACGTACTCGACGGCGTGCGCGGCGGCGGTGGCGACGCCGAGGGCGCTCGGATCGGCCATGCCGACGTCCTCGCTGGCGAAGATGACCAGCCGACGGGCGATGAACCGGGCGTCCTCACCGGCGACCAGCATCCGGGCCAGCCAGTGCAGCGCGGCGTCCACGTCCGACCCCCGCATGCTCTTGATGAACGCGCTGGTCACGTCGTAGTGGGCGTCACCGGCCCGGTCGTAGCGCACGGCTGCGGTGTCCACCGCCCGCTCGGCGGTGGCCAGGTCGATCCGGCCGGTGCCCAGTGCGGTCGCCGACCCGGCCGCCGCCTCCAGCGCGGTGAGCGCCTTGCGGACGTCCCCACCGGCCAGCCGGACCAGATGGTCCTCCGCCTCCGGTTCGCAGTCGAGCGCGCCGCCGAGGCCACGCTCGTCGGTCAGGGCGCGACGCAGCAGTGCGCGGACCGCCGCGTCGTCGAGGGGCTGGAGGGTGAGCAGCACGCACCGGGACAGCAACGGGGAGATGACCGAGAAGTACGGGTTCTCCGTGGTGGCGGCGAGCAGGGTGACCGTACGGTCCTCGACGGCGGCGAGCAGGGAGTCCTGCTGGGTCTTGCTGAACCGGTGCACCTCGTCGATGAAGAGGACGGTCGGCGGGCCGCCGGTACGCCGCTGACGCCGGGCGGTGTCGATCACGGCCCGGACGTCCTTGACCCCGGCCGAGAGCGCCGACATGGCCACGAACCGCCGGTCGGTGGCGGCGGCCACCAGGTGGGCGATAGTCGTCTTGCCGCTGCCCGGCGGGCCCCAGAGGATGACCGACATCGGCGCGCTGCCGGCGACGAGTTGCCGCAGGGGCGCTCCCGGGGCGAGCAGGTGGTCCTGGCCGACGAGTTCGTCCAGGGTGGCCGGGCGCATCCGGACCGGAAGCGGCGCGTCCGGACCGACCGGGGTGAAGCCGCCGACGCCGTCGGAACCCGTCGGCGCACCGGGTGCGGCCGTGGGTTCACTGAGGGTGAACAGGGCGTCGGACTCCATCACCCGAACAGTACCGGGCTCGGCCGACAACGCCGGAATCGCGCTGCCGGCCGAGCCCGGGATGATCGTTCTCGGTCAGCCGCGCCCGGGTCGGCGGCCCCGGTACCAGCGGCCACCGCCGCCGCCCCGGCTGCCGAAGCCGGCCAGGTGGAGCGCGAGCAGCAGCAGGCCGATCAGCACGAGGGTGTTCCAGTTGAACAGATCCGGTGCTCCCAGTTTGCTGTCCAGCAGGTCGAGCAACAGGGCGAAGCCGAAGACCGCGGCGGCGGCGATGGCGAGCATGTCGTTCCTCCGGTGGGGTTCCAGTAGGTTCGGCGCGGGATGTACCCGATCGGTCGGCTCGCCAATCTCCACCGTGGATGCCGGCCGCCCCGCAGCGTGCCCACCTAGGCTGTTCCCGTGCTCATCGCTGCCGAGGCGCTGGTCGGCCGGGAGGCGATCCTGGCCGCCGTGGACCACCACCCCTTCTTTCGGCACACGGTGCCGCGCCACGCCCCGGTGCGCGGTTGGCGACACGACGGGGCGGTGTGCTGGCTGCTGTCGTCCGCCCGGTTGACGATCTGCGCCGCCGTCGGGGCGCCGGACGCCGCCGTCGAGTTGGTCGGCGCGCTCGCCGCGGAGCGGACGCTCGACCCGGGCCAGTGGGTGCACCTGCCCCGGCTGGATCCGGCCGCCGACCGCGCCGGTGCGGCCGTGGCGGCGTACCAGGACTGGGATTTCCTCTGGACGACCGGTGCGCCGCCGCCGCAGCCCGGCGAGGAGCGGGTGGTCCGCCTGCGCGCGGCGGACCACCCGGCCCTGGCCGAGCTGATCGACGAGGCGTTCCCCACCAGTACGGCGCGGCCCGGCGGCACCGGGATCGTCGACTGGTACGGCGTCCGCGACGGCGACCGGCTGATCGCCGCCGGGGCCGACCGCACCCGCGAGGAGGTCGGTTTCCTGGCCGGGCTGGTGGTCGCCCCGACGCACCGCAACCGGGGGCTGGGCGCGGCGCTGACCGCCGGCATGACGCGGGCGTTGTCGTCCCGGTACGACACGGTGGCGCTGGGCGTCTATCCGGACAACGTCGGCGCGATCCGGCTGTACCGGCGGCTCGGCTACACCGGCGCCTTCCCGCTCACCTCGGTCCGCCTCGCCGGCGGGGCGGACCCCCCGCCGGACGCCTGGGTGGCCCGCCAGGCCGGCAGGTAGAGCGGCGCGGCCACGGCCAGCACCGCCGCGCCGACCAGCATCGCCGTGCCCACCCCGGCCCGGTCGCCGACGAAGCCGAGCACGACCCCGCCCAACGCCCCCGCCGGCATGGCCACCATCGAGTTCACCGAGATCACGCTGTTGCGGTAGGGACCGTCCACCTGCCGGTGCAGCAGTCCCATGTGCAGCGGATTGGACGCGCCGTGCACGGCGTAGCAGGCGAAGAAGGCGATCAGCACGCCGACCGGACCGGCGAACAGGGCCATGCCGACGACCGTGCCGCCCTGCACGATCCGCAGCAGGGCGGCACCGGGTGCGGCCCCCAGCCAGCGGATCAGCAGCGGGGTGAGCGCCGCACCACCGGCCGAGGCCAACCAGGCCACGGTGTTGGCCGGGCCGAGCAGGGCGGCGGCCCGGTCGGGGTCACCCACCACCTCGGCCAGCCGCACCGGCAGCAGACCCTCGAAGGTCATCATGCCGAAGCCCCAGAACAGCTCGACCGCGACCAACGCGAGCAGCACCCGGGACCGGCGCAGCAGGCCGAACGCCTCGCCCACCATGCGCGGCGCCGCGCGGACCGAGGACCGCAGCGCGCCCACGCCGGCCGCCGGTCGCTGTTCCACCAGCAGCGCCAGCAACGCCACCAGCGCGACCGCCTGCAACAGGACCGCGACCACGATCGGCGTGGTGAGCGCGCTGACCGGACCCACCGGGCCCAGGGCCACCAGCCCACCGCTGAGCAGGGCGCCGGCCGCCATCGACAGGCCGAGGACCGTGCCCCCCTGACCGAGCCCCTTCTCGTACGCGGCGTCCGGGTCGACGGCGAGCGTGCTGTTGACGTACCAGGACTCCAGCGGGCCGCTGTCCAGGGCACGGAACACGCCCTGCAACGCCCAGACGGCGGCCAGCAGGGCGAAGGAGTCGGCGATCACCAGCAGGGCCAGCGACACCAGCCCGACCACGTTCGCCACCACCAGCACCGGCCTGCTGCCCAGCGCGTCGGCGAACCCTCCGGTCGGCAGTTCCAGGGCGAGCACCACCGCCCCCTGGGCGGCGACGGCCAGGCCGATCTGGGTCAGGGTCAGGCCCCGCTCCTGCATGAGCAGGATGGTCACCGGGATCATCAGACCGACCGGCAGCCACCGGAGCCCGTGCAGGACCAGGAACCGACGGCGGATCTGGAGTACGGACAGGTCGCTCGTCACCGCTTCCCACCCATCAACAGCGGGTGGCTGGCCAGGACGATCTGCACCTGCTCGGCGTCGGGCACCTCGGGGTCCGCCTCGGCGTGGTAGCGCTGAAGGATCTGCAACAGTTCCGCCTGGAGTTCCTTGAGCCGGGCCGCCGGGATGGTCATGAAGACGTCGCTCATGCCGAAGGCTTCGCGCCACTCGGGCGACCACCGGTCGCGGACGGCGAACCATCGCTCCGCGTGCTCGACGAAGAGGCGTACCTGGTCGGCCTGGATCCACTCGATCGCGGCCCGCGCGTCCGGGTCGTCGTCGAAGTCGGTGCTCTCGAAGCTGCTGACGTCGTGCGCGGCCCGCCACCAGCGTTGCCGCCCGCTACCCCGGTCCGGCTCCTCGACGACCAGACCGACCTCGGCCAACTGGCGCAGGTGGTAGCTGGTCGCACCGGTGTTGGTGTCCAGCAGCTCGGCGAGGGTGGTGGCGGTCGCCGCCCCCTTCACCCGCAGCGCACCGAGCAGCCGGTTACGCAGCGGGTGCGCCAACGCCCGGACCTGCCGATGGTCGATCCGCACCCGTCGCGGTGCCGGCTTCTGCACGTCTCCCATGACCACACCGTAGCGGTGCACAGTTCTTATGCACAAGTATTGTGCATAGAGATCGTGCATCCAGACGGAGCGGTATTCGTGGTTCGACTCAGACGGCGAGAAGCTCGGTGACGCCACGCAACCGCGTTCGCAGGAGCGTGGCGGCGCGCGTGGAGTCCAGGCGCACCTCGCCGGGACGGAGCACCCCGGCGGCGGCCCCGGTGGTGGTCCGCAGGGCGCTCGGGTCCAGCCCGTCCCGCCGGGCCACCAGCAGACCCAGCTCGGCCCGGCTGACCGCATCGGCACCCGCCACGTTCAACGGACCGGCGTAGTCGGACTCCACCAGTTCGAGCACGGCCGCCGCCAGGTCGCCGACGTCCACCGGGCAGCGGAGTTCGTCACTGAACAGGGCGGCCCGCCCGGCCAGCGCGTCCCGGCAGAGCCGGATCTGCGGACTCCCCTCCCCCAGGATCAGCGAGGTACGCACCAGCACCGCGCCCGGGTCGACGGCCCGTACCGCCGTCTCGGCGGCCGCCTTCGCCGCACCGTACGGGTAGACCGGGCTGGGCGGGTCGTCGTCGGCGTACGCCTCGGGGCGGCCGGCGTGCAGCGCGTCGCTGGACAGGTGCACCAACCGCGCACCCACCTCGACGGCCGCGCAGGCGACATGGGCCGCCCCGTCGGCGGTGACCGCCCAGTCGGCGTACCGGTAGGGGGTGCCGACCACCGCGTCCGGGCGTACCCGGGTGACCAGCTCGCGCATGGCGGCCCGGTCGGTAACGTCGACCCGGTGTGACGCCACACCGGGGACCTCGACCTGCCCCGAGTGGTACGTGCCGACCACGTCCCACCCGGCAGCGACCGCCCGGCGGCACACCTCACGGCCGAGGAACCCGCTGCCACCCACCACCAGTAACCGCAACGGCCTGCTCCTCTGGACCGCTCCGCGACGCGTCGTGAGGTCGGCGGGGTGCTGCCCCACCGACCTCACGCGACGTCGGTCAGGTGGGGTCGGCGACCGGGGCGGCCGGGCCGGCGGTGCCGGTGTGCGGGACCTGGGCGGGCTTGGGCTTGGCGTCGATGCCGGCCTCGGCACGCTGCTGCCCGGTGATCGGGGTGGGCGCGCCGGTCAGCGGGTCGAAACCGCCCCGCGTCTTCGGGAAGGCGATGACCTCGCGGATCGAGTCGACACCGGCGAGCAGCATGCAGACCCGGTCCCAGCCGAACGCGATGCCGCCGTGCGGGGGCGGGCCGTAGCTGAACGCCTCCAGCAGGAAGCCGAACTTGTCCTGCGCCTCCTCGGGCGTGATGCCGAGCAGCTCGAAGACCCGCTGCTGCACGTCGCGGCGGTGGATACGGATCGAGCCGCCGCCGATCTCGTTGCCGTTGCAGACGATGTCGTACGCGTAGGCCAGCGCCCGGTCCGGCGCCTCCTCGAAGCGGTCCATCCACTCGGCGTTCGGCGAGGTGAACGGGTGGTGCACGGCCGTCCAGCCACCATCGTCCGTCTTCTCGAACATCGGGGCGTCCACCACCCAGCAGAACGCCCAGGCGCTCTCGTCGACCAGGCCGGCCCGCTTGGCGATCTCGATACGGGCCGCGCCGAGCAGTTCCTGGGCCTCACGGGCCTCCGGGCCGGCCGCGAAGAAGACGGCGTCGCCCGGCTTGGCGCC
This sequence comes from Micromonospora sp. NPDC023869, assembly GCF_055559695.1. NCBI lineage: Bacteria > Bacillati > Actinomycetota > Actinomycetes > Micromonosporales > Micromonosporaceae > Micromonospora > Micromonospora sp. NPDC023869. The sequence goes on along the minus strand of NZ_JBVHKD010000015.1, from coordinate 23,387 downwards.
GACCGCGTCGGCCAGCCCGGCCAGGTGCTCGGCGGAGAGGTTCTTCGCCACCGGCCCGCGCGGCTCGCCGGTCTCGGCGTCCAGCACCACGTACGCCAGTCCCTTGGCGCCGCGCGCCTTGGCCCAGTCCTGCCAGCCGTCCAGCTCCTTGCGGGTCTGGCTCGCGCCGCCGGGCATCACCACCGCGCCGACGTAGCCGCCCGCGTCGATCGCCCCGGCGAAGACCCGGAACTGGGTGCCGCGCAGGTAGTCGGTCAGCTCGGTCAGCTCCACGCCGTAGCGCAGGTCCGGCTTGTCTGAGCCGTACCGGGCCATGGCGTCGTGCCAGGTGATCCGCGGGATCGGCCGGGGGATCTCGTACCCGGCCAGGTCGGACCAGAGGGCGGCGGCGATCTCCTCACCGAGGTCGATCACGTCGTCCTCGGTGACGAAGGACATCTCGATGTCGAGCTGGGTGAACTCCGGCTGCCGGTCGGCCCGGAAGTCCTCGTCGCGGTAGCAGCGGGCGATCTGGTAATACCGCTCCATGCCGCCGACCATGAGCAGCTGCTTGAACAGCTGCGGGGACTGCGGCAGCGCGTACCAGCTGCCGGGTTGCAGGCGGACCGGGACCAGGAAGTCGCGGGCGCCCTCCGGGGTGGACCGGGTCAGCGTCGGCGTCTCGATCTCCAGGAAGTCCCGCTCGTGCAGCACGCCACGGGCGAGCTGGTTGGCCCGGGACCGCAGGCGCATCGCGTGGGCCGGACCGCCCCGGCGCAGGTCGAGGTAGCGGTACTTCAGGCGGACGTCGTCGCCGGCCACCACCTGGTCGTCGATCGGCAGCGGCAACGGGGCGGCCTCGGAGAGCACGTCCAGCTCGGCGGCGGTCACCTCGATCTCGCCGGTGGGCAACTCCGGGTTCTCGTTGCCCTCCGGGCGGCGGGTGACCTCACCGACGACCTTCACGCAGTACTCGTTGCGCAACGCGTGCGCGTCCTCCTCGCGGAAGACCACCTGGACCACGCCGGAGGCGTCGCGCAGGTCGACGAAGATGACACCGCCGTGGTCGCGCCGGCGGGCCACCCACCCGGCGAGCGTCACCGTGGTGCCGGCGTCCGTCGCGCGCAGGCTGCCGGCGTCATGGGTACGGATCACGACGTGCGTCTCCCTCGTCTGGCTCTACGTCCGTTGCTCCCGGCATTCTGTCAGCCCGCACCCGCCCTCGTTCCCCGGGTGTAAGGAAGGGCCCCCTGTTAACGCCTCGTGCATAGCAGGGGTCCCCTGCTAACAGCAGCGCGCCGGGCGGCGTTAGCAGGGGACCCTTCCTATACCGCAGGCGTTAGCAGGGGACCCCTGCTTACAAGCCGGGCGGGCCGCCGGAGGAGGAATCCGGCGGCCCGCTGGCGGAGGAGAAGGTTTGCGGAAGGAGGATCAGTAGACGCTGACGCCGTACCGGCTCAGCACTGGCCCGATGGGCTGGAAGAAGGTGGTGCCGCCGATGCTGCAGTTGCCGCTGCCGCCGGAGGTGAGGCCGAGCGCGATGGTGCCACTGAACAGCGAGCCGCCACTGTCACCCGGCTGGGCGCAGATGTTGGTCCGGATCAGGCCGCGCACCTGGCCCTCGGCGTAGTTGACGGTGGCGTTGAGGGCGGTCACCGAGCCGCTGCGGACACCGGTGGTGCTGCCGGAACGCTGCGCCGACTGGCCGACGTACGCGTTGCCGGAAGCGGTGATCTCCCGGTAGGTGCCGTTGTGGAGGTAGACGTTGCCCGGCTGCACGACGCTCTGGTTGGCGTAGCGGACGATGCCGTAGTCGCTGCCCGGGAAGACGCTGCCGGTACGCGAACCGAGCAGCGCGGTCTGCGCCGAGTTGCTGTACCAGTTCGCGGCGATGTTGGTGCAGTGGCCGGCGGTCACGAAGTAGTAGGTGCTGCCGGCGCGCACGTTGAAGCCGAGCGAGCAGCGTCCGCCGCCCTGTGCGTAGATCGCCTCGCCACCGGAGATGCGGGTGCTCAGCACACCGGCCTGGGCCTCGATGCGGACGGCGCCGTTGGTGCGGGCGGCGGCGGCCTTGACCCGCTCCAGCTTGGCGCCGGTGACGGTGCTGTCGACGGAGACGACGACCTGGTTGGTGGCCGGGTCGGTCCACCAGGCGGTGCCCGGGATCGCGGCAGAACGCTCCAGCACGGCGGTGGCCCGGTTCAGCTCGGTGGCACCGCGCGTGACCAGCTTCGGGGTGGCGCCGGCGGCGGCCACCTGGCGGGCCGCGACGGCGTCGGTCACCGCGACGACCATGGCGCCGCTGGCGTCGGCGTAGGCGCCGGCCGCGCGGTCGCCGAGACGGTCGGCGAGGGCGGCCGCGGCGTCGGGTGTGGCGGACGCGGGCGCCGCCTGGGCCGGGGCGCCGGCCAGTACGCCGACGGCCAGGGTTCCGGCGGCGGCGACGGAGACGACGCGGCGAAGCATTGACCTTGTGGGTCGCATGTAACAGCCTCCCGGTAGGGGATTTCGCGCCCTGTCACGTCGACAGGGGCGGGGGCAACTCAGCCACCTGGGGAAATGGCCAAGCGAGGGAAAGTATTCACACATTTAAGATCGTCAACAACCCCCGAGTCCGGCCGAATCGACCAACCATCCCCAAGCAATCGCTGCGCAACATTGTGGACACAGACGGTCATCTATACGCTCTGGTCACCGCCGCCACCCGGCAACCGTGAACCGGAGGCCACCCATGACCCTCGTCCGACGCGCGCTGGCCACCCTCGCCGGCGTCACCGCCCTCGTCCTGCTCACCACCGCCCCCGCCCTGGCCGCACCCGGCCCGCCACCGACCTCGATGGCCAGCCTCGGCGACTCGATCACCCGGGGCTTCAACGCCTGCGGGTGGTACGTCGACTGCACCAGCCGGTCGTTCAGTACCGGCGACGACACCACCGTCACCAGCCACTACCTGCGGATCCGCCGGGTCGAGCCGACGATCAACGGCCGCAACCACAACGCCGCCCGCACCGGCGCGAAGTCCGCCGACCTGACCGGCCAGGCCGGCACCGCGGTCAGCCAGGGAGCCGGGTACGTGACCATCCTGATCGGCGCGAACGACGCCTGCACCGGCTCGGAGTCGGGCATGACCTCGGTGGCCACCTTCCGGGCCAACATCGACTCCGCGCTGAACCGACTCAGGACCGGCCTGCCGAACGCACGTGTCTTCGTGATCAGCATTCCGGACGTGCACCGGCTCTGGACGGTCGGCAAGGACAGCGGCAGCGCGCGTACCGCCTGGTCGTTGTTCGGGATCTGCCAGTCGTTGCTGGCCAACCCGACCTCCACCGCACAGGCCGACGTGGACCGACGCAATCGGGTCCGGCAGCGGGTGGTCGACTTCAACGGCCAGCTCGCTGCGGCCTGCGCCGCGTACGGGTCGAACTGCCGATACGACGGCAACGCCGTCTTCGGCTACCCGTTCGCCCTCTCCCAGCTCTCCGGCTGGGACTACTTCCACCCGAACGCCGCCGGCCAGCAGGTTCTGGCGAACGTCTCCTACCCCGCCGGCTTCGCCTGGTAGCCACCGAAGACCGGTCCGGCGGCAGCGCCGAGCCGGGCACCGGGACCCGGCCAGACCTCACCGCCGAGACCCGGCTGGGCGTCACCGCCGGAAGCCTGCCGAGCCTCACCGCCGGCAACCGGTCGGGCGTCACCGTCGACGGGCGCCCGGCCCCGGACGCGGCATCACGTCACGCGGCTCGGTGACGTGATGCCCGTCCGCGCAGCGCAGTTCCGCCCGGATGTCGGCGCCGCAGTCGCGGTGTCCGACGCGCAGCGGCGGCCCCTCCGGGTCGGCGAGATACCGGTCCCCCCAGGCCAGGACGGCGACCAGTACCGGCCACAGGTCCATCCCCTTGGCGGTGAGGCGGTACTCGTGCCGCAGCCGACTGCCCGGCTCACGGTACGGCTCGCGCCGGAGCACACCCTGCGCGACCAGTGTGGTCAGCCGATTGGTCAACACCTGCCGGGGTACACCGGTGCGTACTCGCATGTCGTCGAAGCGGCGGACCCCGCTGAACACCTCGCGGAGCACCACCAGGGTCCACTTCTCGCCGAGGATCTCCATGGCGCGGGCGACCGTGCAGTTGTCGATCGACCAGTCCAGGGCCACGGGTCTCATGCCCGACAGGCTAGGTCTGATTGACAGACCCAGCAAGCACTGTAAGGCTGCGTCCATGACGCAGACGCAGGGTGCGACGCGCAGCCGCACCTTCACCTGGTCCGACCCGGGTCTCAACGCCGCCCAGGTCGGCCGGCGCAGCGGACTGGAACTACTCCGCGCGATGATCGCCGGAGAACTGGCAGCCCCACCGGTGATGCACCTGATCGACATGTCCCGGATGGAGGCCGAGGAGGGCCGGGTCGTCGTCGAGCTGGAGCCGCAGGAGTTCCACTACAACCCGCTCGGCACCGTGCACGGCGGCGTGCTCTCCACGCTGCTGGACACCGCCGCCGCCTGCGCCGTGCACACCACGCTGCCGATCGGCGTGGGCTACACCTCGCTGGACCTGAACGTGAAGTTCCTCCGCCCGGTGACCGTCCGCTCCGGGACCCTGCGCTGCGAGGGCACCGTGCTGCAACGCGGTCGGCGGACCGCCCTGGCCGAGGCCCGGCTCACCGACGGGCAGTCCCGCCTCGTCGCGCACGCCACGTCGAGCTGTCTGCTGCTCCCCCTGGAATGAGGTTAGGAAGGGACCCTTCCTATACACCAGGCGTTAATAAGGGGCCCTTCCTTACACCAAGGCCGCCCGGGGTTCAGCTCACCAGCGGCCGCAGGTCCGCCGCAGGTGGCGTCCACTCCCCCGCCACCGCGACGACCTGCTCACCGGAGCGGATGTCCTTCACCTCGTCGGGGGCACCCTCCGCGCCCGGGAACCAGACGTACGGGATGCCGCGCCGCTGGGCGTACCGGATCTGCTTGCCGAACTTGGCCGCGCTCGGCGACACCTCGGTGGGTACGCCCCGCGACCGCAGCGCCTCGGCGACCCGGTTGCTGGCGGGCCGCAGCTCCTCGGTGGTGACCGCCACCAGCACGCAGGTCGGCACGGACCGGGACACGGTCAGCGCCTCGGTGCCGAAGAGCAGCCCGAGCAGCCGGGTCACCCCGATCGAGATGCCCACCCCGGGGAAGCGGGTGGTCCCGGCGCTGGCGAGGTTGTCGTACCGGCCGCCGGAGCAGATCGAGCCGAACCTCTCGTACCCGATCATCTGCGTCTCGTAGACGGTGCCGGTGTAGTAGTCCAGGCCCCGGGCGATGCGCAGGTCGGCCACGCAGAGGCCGGGCGAGTGCGCGGCGGCGGTCTCCACCACGGCGGTCAGCTCGGCGACGCCCTCGTCGAGCAACGGGTCGCTGACCCCGAGCGCGCGGACCGCGTCGGCGAACGAGGCGTCCGGCGCGGAGATCTCGGCCAGCGCCAGGCACGCCTTGGCCTGCGCCTCGCTCGCCCCGGCCGTGGTCGCGAGCAGCTCCGTCACACCGGCCGGACCGATCTTGTCGAGCTTGTCGACCGCGCGCAGCGTCGCCTCCGGGTCGGTCAGCCCGATGCCCCGGTAGAACCCCTCGCAGATCTTGCGGTTGTTGACCTGGATGCGTACCGGCGGGATCGGCAGCGCCCGCAGCGCGTCGCCGATGACCAGCGGCATCTCCGCCTCGTGGTGCGGGGCCAGGGTGTCCCGGTCGACGATGTCGATGTCGGCCTGGAGGAACTCGCGGTACCGCCCCTCCTGCGGACGCTCGCCCCGCCACACCTTCTGGATCTGGTAGCGGCGGAACGGGAACTGGAGCTTGCCGGCGTTCTCCAGCACGTACCGGGCGAACGGCACGGTCAGGTCGAAGTGCAGCCCGAGGGCGTCGTCACCGGCCGGACCCTCCGCATCGCCCTGGAGGCGCCGGATCACGTAGACCTCCTTGGAGGTCTCCCCCTTGCGCAGCAACTGGTCCAGCGGCTCGACGGCGCGGGTCTCCAGCGGCGCGAAGCCGTACAGCTCGAAGGTGGACCGGATCCGGTCCAGGACGTACTGCTCGATCATCCGCTGGGCGGGCGTCCACTCCGGGAAGCCGGAGATGGGCGTGGGCTTGCTCATGATGCTCCTTCGGCACCCGCGCGGCAGGCGCGGGGAGGTCCTGGTCCGCGGCGACTACAGGCCGCGGGTGGGGGCCGCCGGTCGTCCGCCGCCCGTCCCGGCCACCTCGACGAGGTACGGGTTGGTGGCGCGCTCGCGGCCGATGGTGGTCGTCGGGCCGTGGCCGGGCAGCACGACGGTGTCGTCGGCGAGCGGGAGGATCTTGTCCCGCAGGCTGCTGATCATCGTCGGCATGTCGCCGCCGGCCAGGTCTGTGCGGCCGATCGAGCCGGCGAACAGCACGTCACCGGAGAGGCAGATCTGCTCCGCCTCCCAGGGCGAGCCGGCGCCGGGCAGCCGGAACAGCACCGACCCGCCGGTATGGCCCGGTGCGTGGTCGACGGTGATCTCCAACCCGGCGAGGCTGAGCGTCGTGCCGTCGGCCAGTTCGGCGACGTCCTCCGGCTCGGCGTAGGGCAGACGGCCACCGAAGAGCTGGGTGAGGTCCATCGACAGGGCCTTCGTCGGGTCGGCCAGCAGCTCCCGGTCGGCCGGGTGCACGTACGCGGTGATGCCCCGCGCCCCGCACACCGGCGCCACGGAGAAGGTGTGGTCCAGGTGCCCGTGGGTGAGCAGCACGGCCGCCGGGTGCAGGCGGTGCTCGGCGAGCAGCGCGTCGAGCCGGTCGATCACCCCGATGCCGGGGTCGACCACCACGCACTGCTCCCCCGGCGCGGCGGCGACCACATAGCAGTTGGTGCCGAAGGCGTCCGCGGGAAAGCCGGCCACGAGCACGTCCGCTCCCCTTCCGTCGAGTCGTCCTCGCCAGCAGCCTACCGGCGTTCCGGTCGGGCCCGGACCGCTCGGTCCCACCGGCGCGTAGGGGCAGTGACGGATTCCGATGCGGATGTGCAACGACCTCGTACACGACTTTCCCAGCCGGTACCCGTACACTCTGGCGGGCGTGTGGCGTGGCGCACCTGCCGCCCGACGGGTACGCAACCACCAGGTGACGACCAGGGTAGAGGAAAGGGGAGCACGGGTGGCTTCCAGCAGGGACCGGCAGCGCAAACTGGCGCGGGCCAAGCTCGACCGGCAACAGGCCCGCCGGGCCGCCACCGTCAGGCGCCGTCGGCGCATTCGAGCCGGTGTCGGCACCGCCCTGATCCTCGTGCTGGTCGTCGCCGGTTCGGCGTGGGCGCTGGGCGCCTTCGACAGCGAGCCGACGCGGGACACCGCGAACGACGAGGTCTGCCTCTGGACCCCGCAGAACACCGAGGGCAACCCGAACCTCCGCCAGCTCGGCGAGCCGGCCACCACCGGCCTGCCGGTGACCGGCACCCGGCCCATGACCATCACCACCAACCAGGGCGACCCGATCTCGGTCGAGCTGGACCTGGCGAACGCCCCGTGCGCCGCCGCGAGCATCGCCCACCTGGCCGGACAGGGCTTCTACAACGACACCAAGTGCCACGAGATCACCGCCGACGGCGCGGTGCGCTGCGGCGACCCGAGCGGCACCGGCCTCGGCGGCCCGTCGTACTCGTTCTACAACGAGAACGTGCCGACCGCGCCGGAGGCGTCGCCCAGCCCGTCGCCGGAGCAGCCGCCCACGTACCCCAAGGGCACGGTGGCGATGATCAGCAACCCGCCGGGCGCCAACGGCAGCCAGTTCCTGATCTTCTTCGAGGACTTCACCACCGCCGAGCCGGCCTTCCCGGTCATCGGCCGGGTCACCGGCGGCCTGGACGTGGTGGAGAAGATCGGCGCGCTGCCGACCGTGGAGAATGAGGCTGGCGAGAAGGTCAAGCCGAAGGACGACGACGTGGTCATCCAGAGCCTGACCGTCGGCGAGCCGGGGCTCGACCCGGCGTCCCCGCCAGAGCCGACGCCGGCGGGCACGGCAAGCCCGGCGGCCTCCGGCGCACCCGAGGCCAGCGCGAGCGCCGGCTGACCGAACTCGGCGGTCTCACCCACCGCAGCGGGATCCACATACAGTCCAGGAGGATCGAGGCGTGACGTCCACCAGAGAGCGGCAGCGCGCGGCGGCCCGCGCCCGGCTCGAGAAGGAGATGGCCGAGCGGTCGACGCGGGCGCGCAAGCGCCGCCAGACCCAGGCGGTGGTCGGGGCCGGAGTGGTCCTGCTGCTGGTGGTCGCCGGCACGGCCTGGCTCGCCACCAACCTGATCGGCGACGACAGCGGCGGCGACACCGCGGCCCAGGGCGGCAGCACCGCGGAGTGCGGCTGGGTGGAGATCCCGGCGGGTGAACGGACCCCGACGACCAAGGACGTCGGGCTGCCGGACGCCCAGCAGAGCCGGGTCGGCACCCAGACCATGACGATCACCACCAACCTCGGCCCGATCACCGCGCGGATCGACCGGGCGGCGGTGCCCTGCACCGCCGGCAGCTTCACCCACCTGGCCGAGCAGAACTTCTTCGACAACACCAAGTGCCACCGCCTGGTGACCGAGGGCATCAAGGTGCTCCAGTGCGGCGACCCGAGCTCCACCGGTGACGGCTGGCGGGAGACCGACGGCACCGGCGGCCCGGCGTACCGCATGCCGGAGGAGAACCTGCCCACCGACAAGCGTCCGCCGTACGAGGCCGGCGTCATCGCGATGGCCAACTCGGGCCAGCCGTCCAGCACCGGCAGCCAGTTCTTCATCGTCTACGGCGACTCGCCGCTGGACCCGAACTACACCGTGCTCGGCACGATCACCGGCGGGATGGACATCGTCAACGACGTCGCCAAAGCCGGTGACGACGGCGCGTTCGCCCAGTCGGCCGGCGGCGGTCACCCGAAGAAGGAGATCGTCATCACCGACCTCACCATGAGCGCGGCGACGGGCTGATCCCCGCGCACGACGAAGCGCCCGCCGGCTGAGCCGGCGGGCGCTTTCCGTTGTCGCGCGTACGCCTCAGGCGCCGGAGGTGACCCGGTAGGCGTCGAAGACCCCGTCGACCTTGCGGACGGCGGCCAGCAGGTGCCCCAGGTGCTTCGGGTCGGCCATCTCGAAGCTGAACCGGCTCACCGCCACCCGGTCCCGGGTGGTGGTGACGGTGGCGGAGAGGATGTTGACCCGCTCCTCGGAGAGCACCCGGGTGACGTCCGCGAGCAGCTTGTGCCGGTCCAGCGCCTCCACCTGTATGGCGACCAGGAACGTCGAGGCGGAGGTCAGCTTCCAGCTCACCTCGACCACCCGCTCGCCCTGGGCGCGCAGGTCCTCGGCGTTGGCACAGTCGTCGCGGTGCACGCTGACCCCGCCGGAACGGGTGACGAAGCCGAACACCGTGTCCGGCGGCACCGGGGTGCAGCAGCGGGCGAGCTTGATCCAGACGTCGCTGACGCCCCGCACGACCACGCCCGGGTCGTGGCTGGAGGCCCGGCTGCGCGGCGGCCGGGTGGCCACCGCGGTCTCCGCGATGTCCTCGGCCGCACCCTCCTCGCCGCCGTAGGTGGCCATCAGCTTCTGCACCACCGACTGCGCGGAGACCTGGCTGTCCCCGACCGCCGCGTACAGCGACGCCACGTCGGCCAGGTGCAGGTCCCGGGCGATCGCCATCAACGCGTCCGAGGTGAGCATCCGCTGCAAGGGCATGCCCTGCTTGCGCATGGCCTTGACGATCGCGTCCTTGCCCTCCTCGATCGCCTCCTCGCGCCGCTCCTTGTTGAAGTACTGCCGGATCTTCGTCCGCGCCCGAGGGCTCTTGACGAAGCCCAACCAGTCCTGCGTCGGGCCGGCCGTCTCCGACTTCGAGGTGAAGATCTCGATCACGTCGCCGTTGGACAGCGTCGACTCCAACGGCACCAACTTGCCGTTGACCCGCGCCCCGATGCACTTGTGCCCCACCTCGGTGTGCACCGCGTACGCGAAGTCCACCGGCGTCGACCCCGTCGGCAACGGGATCACGTCGCCCTTCGGGGTGAAGACGTACACCTCCTGGCTGGACAGGTCGAACCGCAACGCGTCCAGGAACTCGCTCGGGTCCGCCGCCTCCCGCTGCCAGTCCAGCAACTGCCGCAGCCACGTCATCTCGTCGATGTGCGCCGGCGGCCCGACGATCTGGGTGCCCTTCTCCTTGTACTTCCAGTGCGCCGCGATACCGAACTCCGCCGTACGGTGCATCGCGTACGTGCGGATCTGCATCTCCACCGGCTTGCCGGTCGGCCCGATCACCGTCGTGTGCAGCGACTGGTACATGTTGAACTTGGGCATCGCGATGTAGTCCTTGAACCGCCCCGGCACCGGCTGCCAGTTCGCGTGGATCACACCCAACGCCGCATAGCAGTCCCGCACCGTGTCGACCAGGATCCGCACACCCACCAGGTCGTAGATGTCGTTGAAGTCCCGACCCCGCACGATCATCTTCTGGTAGATCGAGTACAGGTGCTTCGGCCGACCCGTCGTCTCCGCCTTGATCTTGGCGGCCTTCAGGTCCACCTGCACCTTCTGCGTCACCTGTCGCAGCAACGCCTCACGCTGCGGCTGGTGCTCCCCGATCAGCCGGTTGATCTCCTCGAACCGCTTCGGGAACAGCGTCCCGAACGCGAGGTCCTCCAGCTCCCACTTGATGGTGTTCATACCCAGGCGGTGGGCCAACGGGGCGAGGATCTCCAGCGTCTCCTTGGCCTTCTGCTCCCGCTTGGGCGCGGGCAGGAAGGAGAGCGTCCGCATGTTGTGCAGCCGGTCGGCCAGCTTGATCACCAGGACGCGCGGGTCCTTGGCCATGGCGACGACCATCTTGCGGATCGTCTCGGCCTTCGCCGCGTCGCCGAGCTTGACCTTGTCGAGCTTGGTGACGCCGTCGACCAGCAGCGCGACCTCGCCACCGAAGTCCGTGCGCATCTGGTCCAGCGAGTATTCGGTGTCCTCGATGGTGTCGTGCAGCAGCGCGGCGACCAGTGTGGTGGTGTCCATGCCCAGGTTGGCCAGGATGGTGGCCACCGCCAGCGGATGGGTGATGTACGGGTCGCCGGACTTGCGGTACTGACCCGAGTGCCACCGCGCGGCGGTGTCGAAGGCACGTTGCAGCAGCCGGGCGTCCGCCTTGGGGTGGTTCTCCCGATGGGACGAGATCAGCGGTTCCAGCACCTCGCTGACCTGTGACGACTGCCATGGCGCGTTGAACCGCGCCAGCCGCGCCCGGACCCGCCGCCCGGTGGGCGCGTTGGAGAGCCCGAACCCGCTGCTCGGCGCCGGGTCACCGGTGGCCGCGACGGACCCGCCGTCGGCCGCGCTGGGGACCGCCACGTCGCCGGTGGGGCGTACCGCACCGGGTGCCCCGGCCACGGCCGGTGTGGCACCGTCGGGGTCGGTCAGCGAGCCGTTCGCGTCACCTGTCGGGTGCACCGTGCCCTCCACCGGAGGGACGACATCGTGGGACACCGGCCTCCTCACCGCTCGCCGGGGAAAGACCGACCGTGCGTCGGCCGGTCTGGTCTCGCGCCTCTCGGACGACTCACCGTCCGGTCAGCAATGGGCAATGCTACCCGTACCGACGGTGCCCTGCCGCTCCGCCGGACGTACCGTGCCGCCTCGGTCGCCGGGGGCGGGTCGGTTCAAACGGTCAGCAGGGCATGGACGGGACGCGGCGCCAGTTTCGCCCGCCCACCCAGGAACGAGAGCTCCAGCAGCACGGTGAATCCGGCGACCGTGCCACCGGCCCGTTCCACCAGGTCGAGCGTTGCGGCAGCGGTGCCGCCGGTGGCGAGTACGTCGTCGACCACCAGCACCCGGTGCCCCGCGGTGAACGCGTCCTGGTGCACCTCCAGCGTCGCCTCGCCGTACTCCAGCTCGTACGAGGCCGCGTACGCGGGACGGGGCAACTTGCCGGCCTTGCGCACCGGCACCACACCGACCCCGGTCGCGTACGCGATCGCGGCGGCGACCACGAAGCCACGCGCCTCGATGCCGACCACGGTGTCGAAGGAGTCCCGCCCGTGGTGCGCGACGATCCCGTCGATCACCGTCCGGAAGGTCTCACCGTCGGCGAAGAGCGGCATCAGGTCCTTGAACATGACGCCCGGCTTCGGGAAGTCGGGCACGTCCAGCACCCGGCTGGCCACCAGCCGGGCGGTCTCCGGGCCGCTGTCGCCGCGTACCGCGGTGCTGTGGGTCTCCGTCACGACGGTTCCCGTCCCCTTCCACCAGACAACGGCGCCCTGCACGCTGTTCGCACAGCATGCAGGACGCCGTCGTGTTCGTCCCTACCGGGTCCGTCCCGGCCCGGTCAGCGCCGTTTGGCGCCACCCGGGCGGTTACCGCCCCCGCCGCCGGGGCGGCCGCCACGGGCCCCACCGGAGCGCTTGCCGGCCGGACGCGCGCCCACCTTCGGCGCGGCGGCGCCGGCCAGGGCGGCACCCGTCTCGGCGGCCACCGGCTCCTCGTCCGTCTCGACCGCCTCGGTCGACTCCGCCTTGCGGGAGCCCTTGGCGGACGTCTCGCCCTTGGTGATCCCGGCCCGACGGGCCTGGACCCGCTTGTTGTGCGCGTCGATCCGCGGGTCACGGTTCTTGAGCACGACCAGCAGCGGCGTGGCCAGGGTGATCGAGGTGACGAAGGCCATCGCCATACCGACGAACAGCACCAGACCGAGGTCCTTCAGGGTGCCCGCGCCGAGCAGGCCGGCACCGATGAACAGGATGCCGCCGACCGGGAGCAGGGCGACCACCGAGGTGTTGATCGACCGCATCAGGCTCTGGTTGACGGCCAGGTTGGCCGCCTCGCCGTACGTCTGGTTGTTGTTCGCGGTGATACCTCTGGTGTTCTCCTGCACCTTGTCGAAGACCACCACCACGTCGTACAGGGCGAAGCCCAGGATGGTGAGGAATCCGACGATCGTCGAGGGCGTGACCTCGAAGCCGACGATCGAGTAGAGGCCGGCGGTGAGGATCAGGTTCATCACCAGCGAGAAGATCGCCGCGATGGCCATCTTCAGCTCGAAGCGCAGGACCAGGTAGACGGTGACCAGCGCGAGGAAGATGACCAGACCGAGCAACGCCCGGTTGGTCACCTGGCTGCCCCACGCCTCGCTGACCCGGTTGCTGCTGATCGACTCGGGATCGATGTTGAACTGCTGGCCCAGGGTGGTCTTGACCGCCTGGACCTGCTCGCCGTCCAGCTCGGTGGTGCGCAGCTCGTAGAAGTTGCCGCTGCCACCGCCGACCTGCTGCGCGGTGACCACCGTGCCGCCCTGGGCCGACAGTGCACTCTGCGTGGCCGTCTCGGCGTCCTGGAGCGTGCCGACGCTGGTCGGGATCTGGAACGAGTTGCCGCCGGCGAACTCGATGCCGAGCTTGAACCCGTTGAAGATGACGCTGGCCAGCGCGATCGTCGCCAGCACCGCGGCGACGGTGAACCACATCTTGCGCTTGCCGACGATGTTGAGGCCGGCCTCACCCCGATAGAGGCGAGCTGCCAGACCGTTCTCAGCGGACATGTCACGCCTCCTTGGCGCGCTGGTTGCGAGGCTGGGTCGGCGTCGAGCGGGCGGGCAGCACCCGGCCGAGCCCGCTGACCCGCGGGGACAGGAACGCCTTGGTGCTGGCGAGCATCGTCATGATCGGGTGTCGGAACAGGAACACCACGAGCAGGTCGAGCACCGTCGCGAGGCCGAGGGCGAAGGCGAAGCCCTTCACCGTGCCGACCGAGACGATGTAGAGCACCACCGCCGACAGGATCGTGATGGCGTTCGCCGAGATGATCGTCCGGCGGGCCCGGATCCAGGCTCGGGGCACCGCGCTGCGCGGGCTGCGGCCCTCGCGGATCTCGTCCTTGAGCCGTTCGAAGTAGATGACGAACGAGTCCGCCGCCACACCGAGCGAGACGATGATGCCGGCGATGCCGGCGAGGGTGAGCGTGAAGCCGATCTGCCGGCCGAGGAACACCATGGCACCGAAGAGCAGCAGCGCCGACGCGACCAGGCTCAGGAAGATGACCGAGCCGAGCAGGCGGTAGTAGAAGAACGAGTAGATGATGACCAGCAGCATGCCGATGCCGGCCGCGAGCAGACCGGCCCGCAGGTGGCTGGCGCCCAGCGTGGCGGTGACGTTCTGCTGCTCCTGCGGCTCGAAGGTGACCGGCAGCGCGCCGTAGCTGAGGTAGCCGGCCAGCTCGCTGGCCTCGGCGTTGGTGAAGTTGCCGGTGATCTGCGAGCTGCCGACGAGCACGCCCTGGATCTGCGGCGACGAGATGATCTGGTTGTCCAGCACCACCGCGACCCGGCACCGGCCCTCGTCACCGAGCGCGGAGGCGTCGCAGGCCTGGCCCTCGTTGTTGAACGCCTCGCGGGTCAGCGCGGTCCACTTGTCCCCGCCGCTGCGGGTGAAGTCCAGGCTGACCACCCACTGGCTGGTCTGGTCGCGCACCGCGGTGGCGCTGCTGACGTCGGTGCCGAGCACCTTCGCCACGTCCAGCAGGTTCTTGATGGAACCGGCCTCGCAGGAGACCGCCTGCTGCTCCGGGTCGGAGATCGAGGCCGGCGGACGGTCGTCGAGCTGGAGGCAGCTGATGGTCGGCACGTTGAACTGCATCTGCGTCGGCAGCACCGCGGCCTCGCGGCCGGACAGCTCGGCGAAGGGCGCGAGCTTCTCGGCCAGCGACGGGTCGGCGGCCAGGTCCGCCGGGGCCTGGAGGCCGCTGGCGGCGGCCCACGCCTCGGCGCCGACCTTTTGCTCGACGGCCTGCCGCTGCTCCTCGACGCTCTGCGGCACGTCCTCGTCCGCGCTCGGGGACGGCGAGGGGGTCGCGGCGGGCGACTCGGTGGGCGTCGGGGTCGGCGCGCTACCGCCCTGGCCGCCGGCCGACGGCGAGGAGTTGACCTCGGCCTCGGGCGTGGGCGACGGGCTCGCGGCGGCGTCGCCGGACGGCGTCGGCTCGACGGCCCCGGTCGGGGTCGGCGCCGGCGTGCGGACCGTGCCGCTGCCGTCGGCGATCTTCAGCACCTTGCGGAAGCGCAGCTCGGCGGCGCTGCCGACCTCGGTGAGGTCGCGGTTCTCGCCGGGCAGGGAGATGACGATGTTGCGGTCGCCCTCGGTGATCACCTCGGCCTCGGCCACGCCGTACGCGTTGACCCGGTTCTCGATGATCTGGCGGGCCTTCTCGAGGTTCTCCGCCGTCGGGGCCCGACCGTCGAGGGTGTTGGTGGCCTCCAGCGTCAGCCGGGTACCACCGACCAGGTCAAGACCGAGACGAGGCTCGAGCCGATCCTTCCAGCCCCCGCTGGCGCCGGCCGAGAAGAACACCAAAAGATAGAGGACGACGAAGATGGCCCCGAGTACGGCCAACTGCCGTCCCGGGCGCATCTGTCCCTGAGGTGGTGCCACGGCTGTCCTGTCTCCCTGTACGGTCGCGCCGCCGCGGGCGCGGCGGCGGGTCGGCCGGCTGCCCGGCCCACGGTCTGCCTTCCGACGGCGCCCGGGCCGGTGCCGCCGCCTCGGGTGGCCGACGCGGGCGCGTGGACCGGCCGAGCCGGAGCACCGACGCCCGGCGTCGGCCATCTATCCAGTTGTCGCACTCGCGCCACGTGCGGCGACCGCCCGCGCGGGGACGCGTGCGGGCGGCTCCCACCCGGGCGTGATGACCGCCGCGCGGCGGTCGACCGGGTGGGCGGTGTTCAGTCCTTGACGGTGTCGCTCTCCTCGACGGGCGACTCGATCGGTCGCTCCGCCTTGGTGACCACCCGGGCGATCGCCGGGCGGGCGTAGCGGGTCTGCACTCCGGGAGCGATCTCGAGCAGGACGCTGTCGTCCTCGACGCCGGTCACCGTGCCGTAGAGCCCGCCGATGGTGACCACCTCGTCGCCGGCGGAGAGGCCAGTCTGCATCGCCTCGGCCTCACGGCGGCGCTTCTGCTGCGGGCGGATCATCATGAAGTACATGACGCCGAAGAGCAGCGCGATCATGAGGATCGGCGTGAAGCCCGCCGCTCCTCCGCCTTCTGCTGCGTAGAGCACGGTTGTAGACCTTCCCATTGGCCTCCGTCACGGTGCTGGCACCAGAGCGGAGGCGGATTTTCACATCCTGTGCGGACCGCGGCGAGTCTAGTCGCTCTATCTGGGAACGCCGAATGCGGCACAGATCACGAACAGATCACGGCTGGTCGCTGTCCACGGAGAACAAGTCGGGCACGGCAGGAGCCTCGCCCCCAAATGTACCATTCGGGGGGTTACGTCCCAGGTGGTGCCAGGCGGCATCGGTCGCCACCCGGCCGCGCGGCGTACGGGCCAGCAGGCCGGCCCGCACCAGGAACGGCTCGCAGACCTCCTCCACCGTGTCCGGCTGCTCCCCCACCGCCACGGCCAGGGTCGACAGGCCGACCGGGCCACCCCGGAACGAGTCCACCAGGGCGGTCAGCACCGCCCGGTCGAGCCGGTCCAGGCCGAGCGCGTCCACGTCGTACACGGTCAGCGCCGCGCGGGCGGTCTCGACGGTGACCACCCCGTCGGCGCGTACCTCGGCGAAGTCGCGCACCCGGCGCAGCAGGCGGTTGGCGATCCGGGGGGTCCCCCGCGACCGGCCGGCGATCTCCACCGCACCGTCGTCGGTGATCGGCACGCCGAGGATCCGGGCCGAGCGGTGCAGCAGCAGCTCCAGCTCGGCGGGGGCGTAGAAGTCGAGGTGGGCCACGAAGCCGAAGCGGTCCCGCATCGGGCTGGTCAGCAGCCCGGCCCGGGTGGTCGCGCCGACCAGGGTGAACGGCTCGACGTCGAGCGGGATGGCGGTGGCGCCGGGTCCCTTGCCCACCACCACGTCGACCCGGAAGTCCTCCATCGCGCTGTAGAGCAGCTCCTCGGCCGGCCGCGCGATCCGGTGCACCTCGTCGATGAAGAGCACATCGCCCTCGGCGAGGCTGGTCAGGATCGCGGCCAGGTCGCCCGAACGCTCGATCGCCGGGCCGCTGGTCACCCGGATGCCGGTGCCCAGCTCCGCGGCGACGATGTTGGCCAGGGTGGTCTTGCCGAGGCCGGGCGGCCCGGAGAGCAGGATGTGGTCCGGTGGCGAGCCGCGCCGCATCGCACCCTGCAACAGCAGGTCGAGCTGGTCGCGGACGCGGTGCTGGGCGATGAACTCGTCCAGCCGCTTCGGCCGGACGCTGACCTCCGCGTCCCGCTCCGCCTCGCTGACGTACGCCGAGACCAGCCCGCCGTCGGGCGCGGTCACCGGGACCGGCCCAGCAGCCGGATCGCCTGCTTGAGCAGCACCGGCACCGGCGGCGTGGGCCCGTCGACGGTCTCCGCGACGGCGGTGACCGCCTGGTCGGCCTGACCGGCCGTCCAGCCGAGCCCGATCAGCGCCTGGCGGACCTGCTCCGGCCAGGCCCCGCCGGTCACCCCGGCCGCGCCGTCGGCACCGACGGCCACCGGGCCGATCCGGTCGCGCAACTCCAGCACGAGGCGCTCGGCACCCTTCTTGCCGATCCCGGGTACGCGGGTCAGCGCGCCCGTGTCGGCGTTGGCGATCGCCTTGCGTACCGCGTCGGGGGTGTGCACGGCGAGCACCGCCTGGGCCAGGCGCGGCCCCACCCCGCTCGCGGTCTGGAGCAGCTCGAACAGCGCCCTCGCGTCGTCGTCGGCGAAGCCGTAGAGGGTGAGCGAGTCCTCCCGTACCACCAGGCTGGTGGCCAACCGGGCCGACTGGCCCACCCGCAGGTCGGCGATGGTGCCGGGGGCGCACTGCACGGCCAGGCCGACCCCGCCCACCTCGATCACCGCGTGGGCCGGGCCGGTCGCGGTCACCACGCCGCGCACACTGGCGATCATCTCGCTCCTCCTCGTCTCGCCCGGTCCGCCGCGACGGCCAGTTTGGACCGGGTGCCGCCCCGCCACACGTGGCAGATGGCCAGCGCGAGGGCGTCCGCGGCGTCGGCCGGGCGCGGCGGCTCGGGCAGCCGCAACAGTCGGGTGACCATCGCCGTGATCTGCGCCTTGTCCGCCTTCCCGGAGCCGGTCACCGCCGCCTTCACCTCGCTCGGGGTGTACGTCTGCACCGGCAGTCCGGCGCGCGCACCGGCGAGTACGGCGATCCCGCTGGCCTGCGCGGTGCCCATCACCGTACGCACGTTGTGCTGGCTGAACACCCGCTCCACGGCCACACTGTCCGGCCGGTGCTCGGCGACCAGGTCGGTCAGCGAACGGTCCAGGTGCAGCAGGCGCGCCGGCAGCTCGTCACCGGGATCGGTGTAGACGACGTAGTAGGCGATCAGCGTGCAGGGCCTGCCGGGCATCCCCTCGACCACGCCGACCCCACATCGGGTCAACCCCGGGTCGACGCCGAGCACCCGCACGCCGCCTCCTCCCCCGGCCACCGGCCAGTACGTGTGTTCGACACCCTACCGATGCCGTCTGCGAGCCGTGCTCCGGGACACGCCCGGCGCCCGCTCGCCCCGCCGCGCCACCTGGGCCGCATCGTCCGCCCACACTCACCCGAACCGGTCTCAGCCCCACCAGAACAGCGAGCCGAGCACGGTGTAGAGCGCCACCAGCGCCAGCCCTTCCAGGTGGTTGACCGTGCCGTCGATGGTCACGAAGACGACGAGCAGGGCCGCCACGATGACCGCGACGATCTGCAACGGCGGGAAGATCAGCGTGAACTCACCGGCGCCGAGCAGCGGTGCGATCAGCATGAGCACCGGGGCCAGCATCAACGCGACCTGGAGCGCGCCCTCCATGGTGATCGCGGTGGCGGTGTCGGCGTCGCCGCGCAGGCTGAGCTGCACCGCCGGGGCGAGCTGCGACAGGTTGCCGACGGTGGCCACCAGGAAGAGGCCGACGAAGGCGGCGTTGAGGTTCATCGCCTCGGTCGCCGGCAGCAGGGCGTCCATCAGCCAGTCCGCCTCGAACGCGATGAGCAGTCCGGCCACGGCCACCAGCAGCAGGACGCGCGGCAGCGGCCAGGTGCCCACCTTGGCCTCGCCGGCCCCGTTGTGCACCGGCGGCGGCGCGTCGGCGTCCTTGCCGAGGCGGAACGGCAGGGACACCACGAACACGGTGAGCAGGGCGATCGCCACCACGTAGGAGACCGCACTGGTGTGTTCGGCGGCGGGAGTGCCGAGGTTGACCGCGATCGCCGGGGTGATCAGGGTGGCCATCAGCAGCACGAGCATGACCCGGGTGACCTTGGCGTGCCGGCCGTCGATGCTCATCGTGCCGTTGCGCAGCCCACCGGCCAGGTAGGACAGTCCGTTGCCCAGCAACAGCAGGTTGAGCACCGACCCGATCAACGCGGCCTGCACCACGGCCACCAGGCCGGCGCGGAGCGCGAAGATGCAGATGATCAGCTCGGGCAGGTTGCCGACCACGGCCTGGAAGGTGCCGATGGCGGCCGGACGCATCCGGCCACCGAGCTGGTCCAGCGACCGTCCGAGCACCGCCGAGGCGAGGGTGATCGCGACCAGCGCGACGAAGAAGCGCAGGACCGGCGCCGCACCGGTGAGATGTGCCAGCGCCGCGAGCATCGCGCCGAGTGCGGTCGCACCCCACAGGAGCATGTCCACGATGCGCCCGACGTCCCGGCGGGGCTGGTCGATCTCGGCCGCCGACGTCTGCATGATCGAACCCTATGGGGCGGGGCCACCAGCGCCAACATCTCCGGCGGCCGGTGTGACCCGGACGACGGCGCCCGGGTCACCGCCAGCGGTCGCGGGCGTACGCGCGCCGACGACCGCGAGCCACGATCAGTGCTTGCCGTAGTGCTCCCGGGTCTCGCGGATCGCCTCCTCGGCCGCCGCGCGCTCCTGCGGGGTGACGCCCCGCTTGGCGGCCATCCGCGCCCGCAGCAGCTCGAACACGATCGGCAGCACGGACAGCCCCACGATGGCGATCAGGATGAACTCGATGTTCGTCTTGACGAACGGGATCTGGCCGAGGAAGTAGCCGAGCACCGTCACGCCGGTGCCCCAGAGGATGCCGCCCACCACGTTGTAGATGACGAAGGTGCGGTAGTTCATCCGGCTCACCCCGGCGACGATCGGGGTGAACGTCCGCACGATCGGCACGAAGCGCGCCAGCACGATCGACCGGGCACCGTACTTCTCGAAGAACTCGTGCGCCTTGAGCAGGTTCTCCTGCTTGAACAGACGCGAGTTCGGGCGGCGGAACAGCGCCGGGCCGACCTTGCGGCCGAAGAGGTAGCCCACCTGGTCGCCGGCGATGGCGGCGATGGTGATGAGCAGGCACACCAGCCACAGCGGATACTTGAGGTACTGGCCGTCGGCGACCAGCAGGCCGGTGGTGAACAGCAGCGAGTCACCCGGCAGGAAGAACCCGATCAGCAGGCCCGACTCGGCGAAGACGATCACCAGGATGCCGATCAACCCGAAGGTCGAGATCAACCACTCCGGATCGAGCCAGTCCGGGCCGAGGGCCAGGGTGGTGGTGATGGGCGTCGACAAGGAGACCTCCGGAGACCGCGGTAGTCGTCCCGACCGCCGCGGGACGCCCGTAGTCTAGGCCGCCCCCGAACGCCCCGGTGCCCGACATCAGCTCACACCGATCCGCGCAGGTCACGGGCGTTGCGGCGGGTCGTGAGCCCGTCTCTCGTACCGCCGTGGCGTGCTCTTGCGCGTCCCGCCCGTGCCGGGCGCGTCCGTCCCGACACCGTGCCGTGGTCGCGGTCGTGTCCCGTCCGCCTCAACGGGCGGTGATGCCCTCCAGCACCTGGTCGACGACCTTCACCGGGAGAGTCGTCGTGTCGAGGTCCGGGTTCCAGTTCATCACCCGCTGGATGAGCATCGGGCCGGTGAGCATCGCCATCGTCACCTCCACGTCGAGGTCGGCGCGGAGTTCACCGTCGCGTACGCCCCGCCGCAGCACCTCCCGCATCACCGCCCGGCGCGGCTCGATGATGTTCTGGTAGAGCGCGTACTGCTCGGGGTCTCGTTTCACCACCGGCACCAGACACGGCATGATCTTCGCGGCCCGCGGGTCGATGTGGTCCCCGATGGCGCTGACCAGGGTGATCAGGTCGTCCCGGACG
Organism: Micromonospora sp. NPDC023869; assembly: GCF_055559695.1. Classification (NCBI taxonomy): domain Bacteria; kingdom Bacillati; phylum Actinomycetota; class Actinomycetes; order Micromonosporales; family Micromonosporaceae; genus Micromonospora; species Micromonospora sp. NPDC023869. The sequence goes on along the minus strand of NZ_JBVHKD010000015.1, from coordinate 2,326 downwards.
GACCGACCGGTCGGCTGCGGCGGGTCGCCCTTGAGCGTGCGCAGGGCGTCGCTCAGCAACGCGTTCTTGCCCGGCCACCGGCGGTAGATGGTGGCCTTGCCGACGCCGGCCCGGGCCGCGATCGCCTCCACCGAGATCGCCTCGATCGTGCTGCCCTCCGCCAGCAGATCGAGGGTCGCCTCGACGATGGCCTCGTCCGCGCGGACGCTCCGCGGCCGCCCGGGCGGTCGCGGTGCGTCCGTGCTGCTCGTCATGCCGGCATTGTTCCTGACATCAGGGCGTACCGGCCAACTCGGGCTCGCCGACCGGTGCCGGCGCTGCGGCATCGGCCCGGCCCGGCATCCACCGCAGCGCCACCGCGACACCGGCCGCCGCGACCAGCGCGGCCAGCACCGCCGACAGGTGCATGGCCGAGACGAAGGCGTCGTCGGCCGCCGCGATCACCTGCGGCGCCGCCGGTCCGAGTTGACCCGCCACGCCGTACGCGCCGGAGATCGACTCGCCGGCCGCCGTCCGCGCCTCGGCCGGCAGGTCGGCCACCACCGGGGCGATGCCGGTGCGGTACCCGGCAGCCAGCACCGAGCCGATCACCGCGACCCCGAGCGCGGCGGCCACCTGGCGGATGGTGTTGCTGACGGCGGAGCCGACGCCCGCCTTCTCCCGGGGCAGCGCCGACATGATCGACTCGGTGGCCGGCGGCATGATGTTCGCCATCCCGGTGCCCTGGAGGAAGAAGACGACCAGCACCACCCAGATCGGCGTGGTGGCGTCGACGAAGGCGAACGCGCCCAGCGACACCGTGGTCAGCAGCAGTCCCACCGCCGAGACGGCCCGCGCGCCATACCGGCGGACCATGGTGGCGCTGCGGGGCGCGAACACCAGTTGGGCCACCGCGAACGGCAGGAAGAGCAGGCCGGTCTGCAACGGGCTGTAGCCGCGTACCAGTTGCAGATAGAACGAGCTGAAGAACATCACGCCCATGGCGGCGAAGAAGACCAGCCCGATCATCGCCACCGGCGCGGCGAAACGCGGCACCCGGAACAGGCGTACGTCCAGTGACGGGTGGCTGCTGCGCCGCTCGTACGCGACGAACCAGGCCAGCACCGCCAGGCCGCCGAGGATCGTGGCCCAGACCAGTGGGCGACCGAAGCCGTGCTCACCGCCGTCGATGATGCCGTACGTCAGGGTCACCAGACCGACCACCGAGAGCAGGACACCGACCACGTCGACGCGTCCCGGCGCCGGATCCCGCGACTCGGGCACCAGCAGCGCCACCAGGACCACGCCGAACGCCGTCACCGGCACGTTGATCAGGAAGACCGAGCCCCACCAGAAGTGCTCCAGCAGCAACCCGCCGAGCACCGGGCCGATCGCCACCGCCAGCCCCACCGCACCGGCCCAGATGCCGATGGCCCGGCCCCGCTCCCTCGGGTCGAAGACGTTGGAGATGATCGACAGCGTCGCCGGCATGATGGCCGCGCCACCGACCCCCATCAGCGCGCGGGCCGCGATCAGTTGGCCCGGGTTCTGCGCGTACGCGGAGAGCAGCGAGGCCAGTCCGAAGAGGACCAGCCCGACCAGCAGCATCCGCCGTCGACCGGCCCGGTCACCCCACACGCCGAAGGTGAACAGCAACCCGGCGAAGACCAGCGTGTACGAGTTGATCGACCACTCCAGTTCGCCCTGGGTGGCCCCGAGCCCGTGCACCGGATCGGCCAGCGTACGCAGGGCGACGTTGAGGATCGTGTTGTCCAGGACGACGACGAGCAGGCTGATGACCAGCACTGCGAGGATCGCCCACCGCCTCGGGTGTCCGGTGTTCTCGTTCGGCTGCATGCCCCGACACCCTTCACATTTCGATACGGCTGAGTACCGTAATCACCCCGAGCCTAGGCCGACCCATTCCGATACGGGACCGATCCGTATTCATTGTGACCCCCGTCACCGCCACCACCCACCCCGACTGCCGCTCCAGCAGCTCGCGGCCGCATGCAAGGAAGGGACCCTTCCTATACACCAGGCGTTAGTAGGGGACCCCTCCTTGCACCCACCCCCCTGCCGCCGGGCCGGCGTGCAAGCAGGGGTCCCCTCTTAACATCTCGACGCGCGGCCCCGGGGGAAAGCGAGGAGGTGGGTGGATTTGTTGTCGCTATGGCAGCAACAAATCCACCCACCTCCGGTGAGCCCGCCCGGACCCGTTCCACCAGGGGCCAGATATGGGCTATTTGTCTGCTATTCACTGCTTGGTGGTGGAATTCTCGGCGGCCGGACGTCGTTGTAACGAAGACCGGCCGCCTCAAGCGCCCGCCCGCCGCCGCAACCCGCG
>NZ_JBVHKD010000014.1:0-145337 GCF_055559695.1 Micromonospora sp. NPDC023869 | reverse complement strand
GTCACAGTCTTCACAGTTGCCACGCCATGCATCGTTGCAGGAAAACCCATCAATCCGCTGGTGAACGAGGGCAGGATCACCCAAAGATCATGTGGCGGCCCCGCCGCGTACCCCGCCGCTCGGGTCGATCGCGTGCCCAGCGACGACGTGGCGACGAGGACCGACGAGCGGTCCGAGAGCCCGCGCTGCGCGCCGTGCGCGCGGTACGAGCGGCTTCGGGTCGGCCGCTATGCGGCGACCGATATCCCACCGGTGATACCCGGTGCGGCCATCGTGCTACCAATTGCAGGGTGTCTCGACAGCGGTGCCTATCCACTCTGGCCGGCGTCAACCTCCTGTCACCCGACGCCTGCGGCCCCCAGAGCAGCGGATCGGCACGAGTCCTCGTCACGTCTGGAGCCATCGGTAGTGGACAAGTCCGGCCGTCGCGCGTTTTGGTATCACGTCATCCTTGCTGTGGTGTGCGCGGGCGGCGGGATACTCCTGTTCAACCTTGGGTATCGCACGTCCGCGGTGGTGGCGCTCGTCGGTGCGACCGCCTGGCTGGGCCTGGCAGTTCGATCCGTACGCGACACCGAAACGGCAGGTAGTGACGTGGAAGAAGGCTGGTGCGAGCACCGCGCCGGTATCCACGCCGGTTCTGTTCCCCCTCGCTGGTGGGCATACCCTGACCACGAGCACAGCTTCCGCAGGCACGTCACATGCTCGGGCTCGACCGGTCCGCGCCCGCTGCTCGACCCGAGAGGTACTCCTATGCCCGATTCGACGGAACCCGTCACGTACCTCATCGTGGACGGGGAGAACATCGATGCCACTCTCGGCAACAGTGTTCTGGAGCGCCGGCCGGCACCTGCGGAGCGACCTCGGTGGGAGCGGCTACGGGATTTCGCGCGGGACACGTGGCAGCGGCCGGTGAAGGGACTGTTCTTCCTCAACGCCTCCGGTGGCGCTCTGCCGATGCCCTTCGTCCGGGCCCTCCTGAGCATGGAATATCGGCCCATCCCACTCGCGGGATCGTCGGATCAGAAGGTGGTGGACATCGGCATCCAGCGGACGTTGGACGCCATCGCCCGACGCCCCGGCAACGTGATGCTCGCCAGCCACGACGGCGACTTCCTCCCGCAGATCGGGGAACTCCTGCGAGGTGACCATCAGGTCGCGGTCGTCGGGTTCAAGGAGTTCCTTAACGCCGGCTTCGCCGACCTGCCGGGCCTGCAGGTGTTCGACATCGAGGAGGACGCGGACTGCTTCACCAATGTGCTTCCGCGGGTTCGCATCATCGACCTCGAAGACTTCGACCCGGAGCGCTTCCTGTAGTTCGCCGAGGGTTGCCAGGCTAGTTTGCTCGGATGAGTTCTCTCGAAGACGTCGCGAGGCGTGACGGTTGGCGATGCTGGGTCTGCGACGAGTTGGTCGACCCGCACATGTCGGTGAACGACCCGCGTGGTCCCAGCGTCGACAGCCGTACCGCCGACAAGAAGGCCAAGGTCGCCGAGCGGCTCGCGCATCGTGCCTGCAACACCCGCAAGGGCGCGGTCAAGGTGGTCATTGCCTGGCCGGAGCGTCTGCACGTGGTGGAACCGGCATCGCTGATCGCCGTCGCCGAGCGACTCGAACGCAAGGGTGGCCGCGAGCTGGTCGCTCGCTGTCCAAGCCGAAAGGATGCCCAGGAGGCGGCGGAGTGGCTGGTCGACCGGTTCTCCCGGCTGGTGCCCGGACTGCCGGTGACCGCGAGCGTCGACGCGGGCGGCGGACAGTACCTCGTCGCCCTGGCCACCGGCCGCCGCTGAACCGACTGCCCTGCTCGACAGGCCGCGCCGACCAGGGCACCCCGCTCCGAAGCACCACCCACGCCGTCACTCACGCGCCCCACTCCCAGTGCGTCGATCTCAGCGAACGGCTCGCGCGTCCGAAAGGTCACAGCAGGGACTATCGTTCCTGTGTGGACGTGATGGAGCGGTCACGACGGGCGACAGCGTCGCTGCAGCACTACCTGGTGCCACTGGAGTTCACCGACTGGTCCGCCGTCCGGGTCACCGCCGAGTTGGCCCGCCAGGTCGTGAACTGGGGCACGGAGCACGGATGGCGAGTACGCCGCGAGGTGCCCAGCATCGCCGGTCTACCCGGACCACACCCTGACCGACCCGGCTACCTGGACGTCGTGTGTCAACGGCTCGACGGGCCGCCGATCGCCATCGAGATCGACCGCACCGACAAGCAGTGGTCCAGCCGCAAGCTGCGGTGCGAGGCCGACGCCGGTGCGATCCCGCTCTGGGTTCGCTGGAACGACGCGAAGACCTGGATCGTGCCCGGCCCGATTGGTGTGGTCCGGGTACCCACCACCAGCCGGCGGGTCGCCGGGCGACTGCTCTACTCCCGGGCTGCCGACGAGCACCCGCGCCGGACGCCCACGACGCCACCGGTGCCACCGGCCGAGGAGACGGTGGCCCAGGGCTGTTCGATCGCCCCGACACCCTGCTCTGACGTCGTCACCCGCTCCCACCTCGGTCACCCGCTCCCACCTCGGTCACGGACCTCGGCCGGACCACATCAGGGCACCGGGCACTGCGGAGGACCATCGCCAGCCGGATCCCGGCGGTCGAGCTAGCCGCGAGGCTCATCATGGAGCACCGGGCGAGAGCCGAACTCCGGTGATTTCATCACCCCACGCCGGCAACGCCGGTGACACCCTCGATCCAGCCAGCGACCACCGAGGTCTGCACAGCAGAGCCAAATGAGTGGTCGCCGGTGTAACCGTAGTAGATGCCGTATACACGGTCGCTGAGCCAGACTCCGACTTGTTGCGGCTCGCCTACTGAACTACTGCTGCTGCAGTACCCGAGGATCGCTCAGAAGGCCGGCGACGCCGCGGATGTGGTAGGTGCTCATGAAGTCGTAGACGTCCAGCGCCGTGCCGAACTCGTCCTCGATCTTCGCAAGGACCTCGACCGCAACAATCGAGTCGCCGCCGAGGTCCAGAAAGTCGTCGTGCACGCCGATCCACTTGAGGTTCATGGTGCTGGCCCAGATCGACAGGAGCCGCTCTTCGACTCCGTCGACCGGACCTTCGAACAGGGTGCACGTGCCCGCGATGACGGCGGACCGGACGTATTCGGTGTCGAGCGTGTTACCGGCGAGCGGCATGGCGTCGACGAGCAGCACGCCGTCCAATCCACAGCCCGCACCGAGCCGGTCCCACACGTAGCCACGAAGCTCCGGCCCGCTGACGTACTGGGAGAACTCGACCACGCCGATCGTGACGTCCCGATCGTCGTGGCGGATCGTCGTCGCCCGGGCATCACGCACGGCCGGATGCCCCAGCAGGGTGGATGCGAACTCTGCCAAGCCAACCATCAACCGCTCCTTTGGTAACGGCGGCAATCCGGGCCGTCGGCGCGGATTGACAACATTCGCCAATGTGCCACGGAAGCTTGAGCGGTCGCAGAGAAGAACCGGCAGAAGTTCCGGAAGTGGTTGACCGCCGCTGCTTCTTACCGCCTATCCTTGCCTGCGCCGGCCGAGTGAAACACAATTGTCCAAGGGTGGCGAACGTGCAACCGTTCGCTATTTGACGCCATATTGTCACCGGCCAGGGGGTAATGGACGATGAACGAGATCAGCTATGCACAGTCGTCGTCGCTCGTCGAAGAGGACAGGCCCAGCACTACCACGGAGCGGGCCATCGCCGAGGTGTGGGCCGAGGTACTGAATCTCGACGAGGTCGGGCGGCACGACAACTTCTTCGATCTGGGCGGCCACTCGGTGCTCGCGACGCAGGCCGTGGCCAGGTTGTGCGTCGCCCTGGACCGGCAGCTGCCGGAGCGGGCCTTGTTCGACTGGCCGACCGTCGCGACTCTGGCCTCGGCCCTGCCCGGCTACCCCGTCGCCGAACAGCTTGCGCCCATCGGGCGTCGGTGAACGACAGGCCTGGTGGGCTCCGGGACCGAAGCACCGCTGCCTCATCCCGTGGGTCGGACAAACCGATCAAGCCGGACCCACACGATATGCCGGATCCTCACGACATCGAGCGACCAAACTATCGTTCAGAATTTGGCGGGGTTTCGTCCATCACAGGCCATCAGTAAGACGATCTGTAACCGGTCAAATCGCCTCCCGACGAATTGAGACTACTCGCGGTATCCCTGCTCCCCGGCCTCGCTCGAGTGGGCCCGGTTGCCGCCCGAGAAACTTCCGGAACAAACGTGATTGATGATCGTCGTTCCGTGATACCGTATGCTGGCCGACATGGTGCGAGTCGAGTTCCGGGTTCTCGGAACATTGGAAGCCGTGGTCGATGGTTCCCCCGTGCCGATAACCTCCCCGCGGCAACGTATAGTGCTGGCCAATTTGCTGATGGCCGCCAACCATGTCGTGACCGTGGAAAAGCTGATCGGCGCAGTCTGGGACGATTCCCCGCCGACCAGCGCGCGTGGTCAGATCCAGATCTGCATCTCGGCGTTGCGCCGGGCTCTCGGCAGTCCGGAGATCATCGACACCAGCCCAATCGGGTACTCCATCCGGGTGGACCGCCAGCAGCTCGACTACCTCATGTTCGACGACGCTCTCGCCCGGGGCCGGTCCGCCGCAGCCAAAGGTCGGCTGGACGAGGCGCTGACGCACCTGGACCGCGCCATCGCCATCTGGTCCGGACCGGCCTTGGGCGGAGTGCCCGGCCGGGCCGCCGAAGTCGTCTCCCACCGTCTGGAGGAGCGGCGGATCATGGCGCTGGAGGACCGCGCCGAGATCTGTCTGGGCCTGGGCGGTCATCGGGAACTGGTCGAGGAACTGGTCGCGTTGACCACGGAGCACCCCCTGCGGGAACGCCTGTGGGGGTTCCGGATGCTCGCACTGTATCGGTCGGGACGGCAGGCAGAGGCGCTGGCGACGTACCGCACGGCCCGCACCAACCTGGTGGGCGAGCTCGGCATCGAGCCGAGCCAGTACCTGCGCAAACTGGAACGCGCGATCCTCAGCCAGGACAGCAGCATCAGCGGCGAAGTGGACGACAGGCGAACCGAGACCGCCACGAGCGTGCACCGCCCGCAGGAGTTGCCCGCAGATCTGCCGGACTTCGTCGGCCATGCGGCGCTGATCGAAACCCTGACCGCCACGCTGACCAGCGAGGACACCAACCAGGTGCCGATCGCGGTCATCACCGGCGCGCCGGGCTGTGGAAAGACCTCGCTGGCCCTGCACGTCGCGCACCGGTTGCGCGCCACGTTCGTCAACGGCAGCCTGTACGCCTGCCTCTACGGGAGCACCACACAGCCACGCTCGACCGAAGCCGTACTCAGCGACCTCCTGCACGGACTCGGCGTCGCCCCGGCGGCGATCCCGGTCGCACCCGGCCAGCGGATCAACCTACTACGGAGCCAGCTCGCGACGCGGCGGCTGTTGATCGTGCTCGACGATGTGGGCAACGAGGACCAGATCGCCGACCTGCTCCCCGGCGTGCCAGGCCCGGCGGTGCTGATTACCAGTCGCCGCCGGCTCGCCGGCATCCCGGGCGCCCGAGCCGTCGACGTCGACATGATGTCGGCCGACGAGAGCCTGAGCCTGCTCGGCCAGATCTGCGGAGAGCAGCGGGTCGCCGCGGCACCCGAGGCCGCGGTCGCGCTGACCAAGATGTGCGGTGGCCTGCCCCTGGCCGTGCGGATCGCCGGGGTGCGACTGGCTGCGCACCCGCACTGGGCCGTTGGCACCTTGCTGGACCGACTGCGCGACGAACGGTATCGGCTGGACGAGCTGTCCCACGGTGACGTCGCGGTCCGCTCGCTGCTCGCTGACGTGTACGAGTCCCTCACCGTGCCGGCGCAGACTCTGTTCTGGCTGCTCAGTGCATTGGAGCTACACGAGTTCAGCGCCTGGACCGCGGCGGCTCTGCTGGACTGCGATTCGAGGCGGGCCACGGCGCTCCTCGACGAGCTGGTGGACGTCCGGCTGCTGGAGGCCCACCTTTCCGCGCTCACCAAGCAACCCCGATACCGATTCCACGAGCTGGTGCGGGTGTTTGCGAGCGAGCACCGGCTGACGCAGGACGACCGGGAGATCTGCATAGTGGCGGTCACCCGATCGCTCGGTGCCCTGCTCGCCTTCGCCGAGGAGGCTCATCAGCGTATCTACGGGGGGCGGTTCGCGGTTCTGCACGGCACGGCACCCCGATGGGCCGGCGCACATGCCGAATTCGACCGCTTCCTCGGCGATCCCACCGCCTGGTTCGACGAGGAGCGCATCACGCTGGAAGTGGCGGTCCGCCAGGCGGCGGAGCTGGGGTTGGACGAGCTGTGCTGGGAGTTGGCCACCGTATCGGTTGCCATGCATGAGAGGCGCGGCCTGTTCGCCGAATGGCGTACGACTCACCACATCGCGCTGAAGGCCACCAGCAGGGCCGGCAATCGCCGGGGCGAGGCCGCCGTGTTGGCGTCGCTCGGCTCGCTGGGCGTAGCCCAACACGCCGAGGACGATGGCGAGAACCTGCTGCACGCGATGAGCTTGTTCGATGCGGTCGGCGATCAGACCGGGGTGGCATTGACGCTGCGCAACCTTGCGCACCTGGACCGGATCCAGGGTCGACCCGACATGGCGGTGCGGCGTTACGGGCAGGCGCTGGAGAAGTTCCGGGCAGTCGGCGACCTGGGCGCACAGGCTCACGTACTGAGTGGACTCGCGCGTAGCCACCTGGATCTCGGAGCCCCCGAGCGGGCCGAGATCCTGGCGAAAGAGTCGCTCGCACTGGGTGAACAACTGGGTAACCGGCGCCTTCAGGCCCAGGCGTTGTACCGGCTCGGTGAGGTGTTTGCCGACTCAAAGCAGTCGCTGGCTGCGAAGGCTGTCTTCCAGTCGGCACTGGATTTGGCTCGGGCGCAGGACGACCGGATCGGCCAGTCCTACGCCCTGATCGGCCTCGGCGGGGCCATGTTGGAGCAGAACGAGTTCACCGTTGCCGAGATTCACTTCAGCGAGGCGGTCGAGATCTGCCGGATGACGCAGGAGCGCAATGTTCATGCACACGCCCTGTTCGGCCTCGGCCGGGTGTACCTGGGCCGGGGCGAGTTCGATACCGCGGAACACTTCTTCGTGCAGGCCGCGAACGCGTTCGCGATGCAGGAGAACAACCCGTGGCACTCACGTTCCATCGACGAGCTGGGCGCGCTGCGCCGGGCCGCCGGCCGGCTGACGACGCAGAGCAACAAGAACGAGCCGGCCGGCGAGGTGACGATGTGACCGCGATCAGCCCCGCTGGCCGGCCAGCCGCCAACGTTCGAGCTTCCCGGCGGCCGAGCGCGGCACCTGGTCGACGAACGTGACCCGCGTCGGCACCTTGTAGTTGACCAGACCAGCCCGGCAGTGCGCCATCAGCTCACCGGTGCTGACCGAGGCTCCCGGCCTGCAGACGACGTAGGCGCCGACCGTAGAGCCCAGCACCTGGTCCTCGGCCGCCACCACCACGGCGTCCAGCACCGCGGGGTGTTCCAGCAACTGCGCCTCGACCTCGTTGGGGTAGACCTTCTCACCGCCCACGTTGATCACGTCGTGCCGACGGGGGGCGAGGAACAGATAGCCGTCCGCGTCGAGCCATCCGAAGTCGCCGACGCTGGCGAAACCGTCGGCCGTCGTTTCGAGCACCTGGCTGCCCAGGTAGGCGTCTCCTCTGGAGACCCGGCCGGCGCGCATGAACACCTTGCCGGTCTGTCCCGGGCCGAGCCGGTTCCCGGCGTCGTCCCTGATGCTGATCTTCGTGAAGAATCCCCGCCCCACCGTGCCCGGCCGCTGTTGCCATTCGTCCCCCCGCACCAGGGTGCCGCCGATGTTCTCGGTCGAGCTGTACACCTCGTACAGATGTTGCGGCCCGACCAGCTCGATCCACCGCTTCTTGGTGAACGAGTCGCACGACGCAGCCGTGTGCATCACCGTACGCACGCTGGCGAAGGACGCCGGGTCGGGCTGGAGGAGCATCAGGATCGTGCGCATGTGTGCCGGGGTCAGTTGGATCCATTCCACGGCGTAGCGCTCGACCAGCTCCACCGTCCAGGCCGGCAGGAAGTACGGCGGCAGGATTGTGGTGTTGCCGTCGAGGAGCCCGTCCAGCAGCGTGGTGAACGGGGCCGCGTGGTGCAGCGGGCCGAGAATCAGTTGCCGCTGACCGGCTCGCCAGCCGGCGCGACGGCGCAGGGGTAACGGCACCTGGTGCGGATCGTAGCCGAGTGGTCCGGGCCGTATCGCGATCTTCGGCCGGCCGGAACTGCCGCCGGTGGGCAGTAGGTAGGCGATCCGGCTGGCCGTCGCCGCCGGCGACCGCGCCGGTGGTCCCGCGTCGGCCTCGGCGTCGATGAGTCGGGCCCGTCCGTACGTCTGACCGATGAAGTTGAGCAGCTTCTCGCGCTCGGGTGCGGGTGAGGCCGGGTTCAGCGGCAGCAGTGGCAGTTCCGCGGAGAGGACGGCCACGATGTCGACCACCGACTGGATCGTGTTGTTCGCCTCGATCGCGACCACGCCCGGACCGGTCTCCCGGGCGGCGGCGTCGACCAGCGCGTCCGCCCGCCGGCCGCTCCGCTCGGCCAGCTCCCGCCACGTCAGTACCTGCTCCACGAAGTTCTCGTCGAAGCCGACGACCGCAGGCCGATCGGCTGACATCTCCGCGATGTCGGTGATCCGCTGACGGATCGATACGCTCATTCGAGCCTCCCACGATCGAGTGCGTCGTCACCCACCCGGCGGTCGGCGACCTGCCGGACGGGCCGGCCGAGTGGACGAGACGCAGACCCGCCCGGCCGACCTGACCGGCGCAGACCTGATGGACGCAGGTCGATGATGGCCCGCCAGGGCCGGCACCCGCAGAGAACAACCGGCAGAACAACGCACACGACGCCGCCCCGAGTCGTTGCCGGTCCTTCTCTACTGCGCGGCGTGGAGCCCTCAATAGTCTGGCGCACATGGTCTCACCAGGGCACATCGACAGTGCCGCGCCGAGCACCCGGACGACGTGGACCCACCAGGCAACCGGACCCCGCGCGCCCCGACGTCGTGGGCGATCGATGAGTTTGGTCCCACGGCCACCGGTGACCGTGCGGTTCCACGGGACGCGATCGGCCGAGGGGCCCCTCAACATCGGCCAGTACAACATTCTGCAGTGGCTACGTCGCGAGTCGGAGCATTTCTTCGCGGCCGTCGCGGGGGAACTCGACGTTCCGGCCGCGACCGTGGTCGATGACGTCGCCCGGGCACTCGCGGTCCTGATCGAGCGGCACGAAGGGCTACGTACGACCTACGTGGACGGGGTCGAAGCGCAGCAGTTCGTGCACGCCACCGGCGAGCTTGTCGTGGAGGTCTTTGCGATCGAGGCCGCCGACCCACAAGTCGTCGACCGGGCCAGCCTGGCCAGGGACCTGACCCGGCGGTTGCGCGCTGCGGGGGCGTACCGCATCGGCGAACTGCCGGTCCGGGTCGCCCTCGCGGTGTCGTCCGGTGACGCGTCCACCAGCTCCGCCGAGGCGGTGCAGGCTGCGGTGATCGGCTGTTCGCATCTCGCGGTCGACTATCAGGCCATGGAGATCATCAAGCGGGAGTTCGCGGACCTGATCCGTGACCGCGATGCACGGCCGGCCGGCGGACCACCGATCCAGCCGTTGGACCTGGCCGCCCTGGAACGTTCGCCCAAGGCCCTGCGGCACGAGGAATCGGTGCTGAGTTACTGGAAAGACCGGTTCTCCCGCATGCCGCAGTGCCTGTACTCGGTCCCGCGGGTCGCCGCCGCCACCGGGTCGGTCTCCGTCGAGATGACCTCCACCGCAGCCGGCATGGCGTTGCGAGCGGTGACGGCGCGCACCAGGACGAGTCGCGCCAGCGTCGTGCTGGCGGCGATCGGCGCGGTGCTCTCGCACCGGACCGGCGTACGGGAACTCGTGCTCCCCACCCTGTCGGCCAATCGCTTCGAGCCGCATCTTCGGCAGCACGTCGGCAGCCTCGCGCAGCTCGCGTCGATCACGCTGACGATCAGCGACACCACCTTCGACCGGCTGGTCCGGCAGGCGTGGGCTGCTGTGGTCGACGCGAGCCGGTACGGCCGTTACGACGTGGACCGGCAGAGTGCCATCGCACGCCGCATCGAGCACGAGCGCGGCGTCGTATTCGATTGCGAACCGCTGTTCAACAACCTTGTCATCGAGTCCGGTCGGGCGGCAGGACAGGCCACGGCATCGGTACCCACACCGGGTGAACTGGTCGCCGCGCGAGGCACGACGCAGCTGCGGCGGCAGCCGATGCCCGCCGGGACCACGCTGATCCGCTTCGATCTGTACGGCACCGACGGACAGTTGCGTCTCGGCTGTTGGAGCAGCGACACCGGCCGTATCCCCGACGACGAGGTCGAATCGCTGCTCCTGGCGGTCGAGAACCTGTTGATCGCGGCCGGGTCCGCTGACCTCGGCGCCCGAGGGATCCGCGACTCGATCCCGCTCAGCCCGGTACAGCGGGGCCCCGGCTGGCTGTTCGTGGACGGCTGCTGGATCGAGGTGGACGAGGTGCAACGGTTGCTCGATGACAGCCTGCCGTCGACCGGTGCCAGGATCTTCGCGGAGGTGGGCGGCCTGCCGTTGGTCGCTCATCTGGCGCGGACCGACGCCATCCGCACCCCCGAGCAGGCCCACGCCGCTTGCCTGGCAGCGGTGAAGGCGTATCCGACGGCGATGACACCACGGCGCTACGTCATCTGCGAACGCGTCCCGGACAACCCCGACGACCCGGCCGCCTGGCTCGACGTGTGCTGCCAGGGATCCGGCCGAGACGTGGGAGCCGGCGACCCCGGGGCCCTGCTGATCCGACCCGACCACCAGATGCAATGAAGGGAGCCGACGGTGACCACGAGCAACATCACGCCCGTACGCCTCATACCCGCGGTATCGCGCGATGAGTCGACACTGCCCGCTGTGCTGACCGCGCCCAGTAGTGGCGAACCGGCCGAGAGTCAGATCGCCGGGATCCGGGAATCGATCCGTCGGCAGCTGCACACCCACGGCGCGGTCCTGCTGCGCGGCTTCGACATCGGCAGCGTCAGCGGGTTCGAACGGGTCGTCCGGGAGGTGTCCGGTGCGCCGCTGTCCTACGCCGAGCGGTCGTCACCGCGTAGCACCATCGAGGGCCAGGTCTACACCTCGACGGACTACCCACCGACCGAGGAGATCTTCCTGCACAACGAGAACTCGTACCAGGCGACCTGGCCGTTGACGCTGTTCTTCTACTGCATCACCCCGCCCGACACGCAGGGTGCCACGCCGCTGGCCGACACCCGCCGGATCCTACGGTCGATCGATCCGAGCGTGCTGGAGGAATTCACCCGGCGCGGCTGGACGGTGGTACGCAACTTCACCGAGGGCTTCGGGGTGCCGTGGCAGCAGGCGTTCAACACCACCGACCGGGCGGAGGTCGAGCGCTACTGCGCGCGTAGCGGTGTGGAGGTCCAGTGGGTCGGGCGCAACGGCCTGCGGACGACAGCCCGCCGCCGGGCGGTGCACCAGCACCCGGTGACCGGCGAGACCGTCTGGTTCAACCACCTCACGTTCTTCCACGTGACCACGCTGCCCGAGGAGGACTGCGAGGGGCTGCGGGAGATGTTCGACGAGGCGGACCTGCCCACCAACACGTACTACGGCGACGGCGGGCGAATCCCCGATGAGGTCGTGGCGCACCTGCGCGACTGTTACCGAGCCGCCCAGCGCCGCTTCGACTGGGAGCGCGACGACGTACTGATCGTCGACAACATGCTTGCGGCTCACGCCCGTGAGCCCTTCACCGGGCCACGCAAGATAGCCGTGGCGATGGCCGAACCATTTGCGGCTTCGTGAGGAAGGTGGCACCTGACCGACGGAGGGACACCGCTGCGGCGACCCTCCGTCGGCCTGCCCGGGAGAGGCTGATCAGCCCCACGGCGTGTCGCCAGCAACAGCGACCAGCGACGTGGCCGACGAGACGATCAGGCGCGGACCGGAAACCATAGAAACTCGCAACTCAGTACCCCTTGTCTGCTTCGGGTCTTGTGCCGGCAGCCGCCGACAGGAACGAAGCTATGGCCGGCCGTTTTCGGCTCCCCATCACGACGCTTTCCTCGCCGGCCGCTGCCCACCCGATCGGCGATAGCGGTGTGGAGGTGCCCGGGACGACGGTTGAGCAAGAATTGCCTACTCTCCGTCAACGAAGGCGACCCTCCTCATGGCCTCATGGTTGGACCAGCGGACCGCTCCGCATGCCGGCACCGCAACGCTGATCTGCATACCCAGCGCCGGTAACGGTGACTTCCAGTTCGACCGATGGCCCGACACCGTCGGCCCATGGTGCGTTGTCCGCCCGCCGATCGTGGGCGACCTGGGCAGCGGAGCACCGGGATCGCGGTCTGTGGCCCAGCTCCCTTCAGGGTTGCCGGAGCGGGCCGCGGAGCTCGTGGCGGACCTCAAGCGCCGTGGGGTCGAGAAGTTCGCGTTGTTCGGCCACGAGGGTGCCGCGCTGCTCGGCTACCAGGTCGCGGTCGAGCTGGACCGGCGGGGCGCGCCGGCACCGCTGCGCCTGTTCGTCTCGGGCTGCCCCGCACCCCAGTACCTCAGTCGCCATTCCGGCGAGGCGCACACCGAACCGACCGACGACGAACTGACCGAGCGGGTGCTGGCGACCGCAGTGGCCATGGGCACCATCCCGCTGCCGTCGATCGTCGCGGCCGGCGCACGGGCGCTCCGGGCCGAACTGGCCGCGTTGCGGGCCTATCAAGTGCCCCACCCGGCGCCGCTGCGCTGTCCGCTGACCGCGATTCGGTGGCTGGACCAGGGCATCGAGGCGGAGGGAGTGGCCGGCTGGTCGGCGTACGGGGACACCGATCTGGTGCAGTTGCCCGGATCCGGATTGAGCTATGCGACCGAGCCGGCCGATCTGTTGCGGGTCATCGGTGACCGGATGCCGGCCGCTGACCGCCGTCGGCCAGCCGAGTGGTGACGACAGCACGGTCGCCTCGCCCGCGCAGCCTCCGCTGATGCACTGCCGACCGTGGGAACGACCAACCGCACCCGAGTGACACGTCGTCCGTGGCTGCACGCCGGTGTGCACCACGGACGACTGGACTCAGATCAACCCGGCCGCTACCCCACAGGCCACGGCGTGGGCGCGGTTGCGTACCTGCATCCGCGCCATCATGTCGTAGATGACGTTCTTCACCGTGTGGTTGGAACACAGCAACGACCGCGCGATCATGGCGTTGTCCTGGCCCTCGGCCATCAACGCGAGCACCCTGGTCTGACGGGGCGTCAGCGGCGACCGGCCGGCCGTCCAGGACGTTTCGGCCTGGTTCGGCGTACCGGTGCCACCGAGCACGCCGACCAGCACCTCGTGCGGCAGCCGGACCTCCCCGTCCCGGGCGGCCTGCACCGCAGCGGCCAGCCGACTCGGTGTGACGTCGGCGAAGCGGAGCATCACCAGAGTCCCCGAACGCAGGACGCGTACCACGTCCGTCGGTGAGAAGCGGTCGGCGACCAGCAGCGTCCGCTGCGCCGTGGACCGCGGCCGCGCCGCGTACGCCGTCAGCGCCTCATGCACCGTGTCGACCGCCGTGACGATGACGGTGTCCGGTGATTCGGACGGGTCGGGCACGGGTGTGACGCCGGCACGCCGCAGCGCGGCCAGCACCTCGGCCCGGATGGTGGCGTTCGGGGCCACCACGTGTGCAGTCGATGCCATCACGATCTCCTGTTCGCCGTTCACAGCATCCCGGCCCGCAGGGCGAAGGCAACCGCGTGGGCCCGGTTGCGCAGCCGGAATCGTCGCGTGATGTCATGCACGACACTGGTCACCGTTCGCGTCGAGTAGCACAGCTCCTTGGCGATCTCACCGGTCTCCCGGCCCTCGGCGATCAGCCGCAGCACCGCGCGCTCGCGGTCGCTGATGTTCGACGCCAGGGTGCCGGCCGGAACCGCCGGCACGGCGAGCAACCGGTCGAGCATGTCCGGCGACACCGTGCAGTCCCCCTCACCGGCGGCCAGCACGGTGCGGGTGAGCCGCTCCGCGGTCGCCTCCCGGCGTCGAAGCAGGCCGCGCGCACCCGCCGCGATGGCTCGCAGCGCGTCAGCCGGCTCCACCTCGGGCACGACGAGCACCACCTCGGGGCGGTCCGCGCTGGTGCGGACGGCCCGCACCGAATCCAGCGCGTCCTGGCCCAGATGGTCGACCACCAGGACCGTGACCGCCGCCTTCTCCCGCGTCGTCACCACCACGATGTCCGGGCACCCGAGCATCACGCTCGTCACGCCCGCCTCCAGCACGGGGTCGGTCGCCATGACGTTGACCCACATCGGTTCGCCCATCACGCCTCCTTCGTCGTCACGCCGGGGCGTGGCGTGGCGTCGGAATGTCCTGGGCGGATGGTTCCGCGACGGACTAACAGGTCGCTGTCGACTCGCTGTCGACTCGCTGTCGGCCGCCGGCGCAGCCTGATAGCGCAGCATCGACTCGCCATCGTCGCGTCAGAGCCGGTCGTCATGCCCGTGAGGTGACGGCCGGCTGCGCCGGCGGCCGACCCGGTGGCGGCAGCCTTCCCGTATGTCTGCCGACTCTTCTCTGCGGGCGATTCGTGTTTCCGTGGCACATTGACAACCGTTGTGGGTCCGTGCCGAGAACGTCGATTCCCGCCGTTACGGAAGGAGCGGTTGATGGAGGCCGTCATCTCGTCGCCGGCCCTCCCAACTGGACGGACATGAACCGGAAAAGCAAGGGTCGGTACCCGAAAGATCGCCGAATCAGTAGGACGTGGGTGAACCAGTGATTAGTTCTGACGTCAGTGACATCGCCGCAGACCTTGCGGCGAACGCCACTCTTCTGGAGATCGCCGAGAATCTGGGACTTTCGCCGCTACTCGATCGCGGGAAGCCGTTCACGCTGGCCGAGGCAACGATCGCGACCGGCGTTCCCGAAGCTCGCGCTCTCCTCTTCCTGCGCGCCATGTCCGCCGCCGGGCTGCTGGAGCGCGACGCCGAGACCGGGCCGTTCACGCCCTGCCCGGAGCTCGCGGACCGGCGGTACGAGGCGGGCTACCTCTCCTGGTCGCTCAGCGCGAACCGGCCGTACATCGATCACGCGGAGCGGTTTCTGCGTGAGCCGGACGCGGCCGGCCGCCAGCACCAGCGCGACGGCAGGCAAGTGGCGGTGTCGTCCCGCTGGATCGGCTCGCGCGGTTTCTATCCCGGAGTGCTGTCCGAGATCATCAGCCGCAAGCCCCGACACATCGTCGATCTCGGCTCCGGCGCGGGCGCGCTGCTGATCCGGCTGCTGACCGAGCTTCCCACCAGCACCGGCGTGGCCCTGGACCTCAGCCCGGGAGCGTGCGAGGAGGCCGAACGCGCCGGGCGTCACGCCCAGGTGGACGACCGGCTCACGGTGGTCAACCGGTCCGTCGAGACCCTCGTCGACGACCCCGCTCCACTCGACGGCGCGGACATCATCCATGCCGGCTTCGTCATGCACGATGTCGCTGCGCATCCCGAGGTCTTCGCAGGCGTCCTGCGGGCCTGCCGCGAGCACCTCGCCGACGGCGGCGCCCTGGTGGTCACCGACGCGGTGCCGTACGTGGACACGCCGGGCGAGCGCGCCTTCAGCGCCCTCTTCAGTTACCTGCACGAGAGCTCGATGGACGTACGGCTGCCGACCGAGGATCGGTGGTGCGAACTCTTCCGGCAGGCCGGTTTCTCCGAGGTGGCCAGTACCGCCCTGGGAATGCCCGGCAGCCGCCTCTTCGTGGCCACGCGATGAGCCGGAGCGGCGGCGCAGCGACGCTGGCGGAGCACGACGCCGAGCGCATGGCCATGGCCCTGTACGAGGCGCGGCGCAACCGCGTGCCGATCGCTCCGTTCACCGACGCCTGCCCCACGCTCGACGCGGTCGGCGGATACGCCGTCCAGCGCCGGCTGACCGAACTGCTGGTCGCCGACGGCGAACGGGTGGTCGGCTACAAGGCCGGGCTCACCTCCGCCTCGATGCAGGAGATGTTCGGGGTCCACGCCCCGGACTACGGCCCGGTGTTCGCCTCGACCGTCCGCGCGGACGGTGCGTGCTTCGCTCGCGGCGAGTTCATCTCGCCGAAGGTGGAAGCCGAGATCGTCTTTCGGCTGGCGAGGCCGTTGACCGGTCCTGGCGTCACCGTGGAGCAGGCCCATGCGGCGATCGGAGAGGTCATCGCCGGTCTCGAGATCGTCGACTCGCGAATCACGGATTGGCGCATCCGGCTGGGCGACACGGTCGCCGACCTCGCCTCGAACGGCGCGGCCGTGCTGGGACGCTCGATCCCGGCCAGCGCGGAGCTGGACTACCGGCTCGTGCGAATGGCCTTCCGTCGCAACGGGGAGTTGGTCGCGTCCGGTCAGGGCGCTGACGCCCTGGGCAACCCGGTGGCGGTGGTGGCGCTGCTGGCAAACCTGCTCGGCGAAAGTGGCGTCACGTTGGAGGCCGGCCAGTTGATCATGACCGGTGCCCTGCACGCCGCGGTCCCGTTGAGTTCCGGTGACACCTACACCGCCGAATTCGATCATCTGGGCTCGGTCACTCTGCACGTCACCAATACGTAGTCCCGACGCGGATAGGAAGGCGATCTCCTCGATGAATTCAGAACGACGGCTGTCAGCTGGGGTGCTCGGCGCCGGGCTCATCGGCGTCGACCTGGCGGTGAAAGTCGAGCGGTCCGCTGCACTAGACCTTCGCCTCGTCGCTGGCCGGACGGCCGACAGCCCGGGCCTCAAGCGGGCCGCTCGGCTGGGGCTGCCGGCCGCCAGCCGGGGTCTGTCATCACTTGCCGACCTCGACGAACCGCTCGACGTGGTCTTCGACGCCACCAACGCCGGCTCGCACGCCGAGCACGCCGAGGCGCTGGCACCGCTCGGCACGCTGCTGATCGACCTGACACCCAGCCGGATCGGGCGCATGGTCGTCCCGACCGTCAACGGCGCGGAGGCCGCCGCTCACCGCGACCTGAACATGGTGAGTTGCGGTGGGCAGGCATCGGTGCCGATCGTACGAGCGATCACCCGAGCGCACCGCATCGACTACGTGGAGGTGGTCGCGACCGCGGCGACGCTCAGCGTCGGCCGCGGGACCAGGCTGAACCTCGACGAGTACGTGGAGACCACTCAGGACGCGCTCCGCGAGTTCACCGGTATCGGGGACGTGAAGGCCATCCTCAACGTCAGCCCGGCTCGTCCTCCGGCGACCTTCAGGGTGGCCATGTCGCTGGTCGGCGAGGGCCTGACCCACGAGTCGGTGCACCCGCTCGTGGCGTCCGCCGCCGCCGACGTGCGGGCCTTCGCCACCGGCTACACCGTGACGAGTTGCATCGTGAACGACAACAAGGCGTTCATCGCCGTGGAGGTGACCTCCGCGGGCGACCAGATACCCGCCTACGCGGGCAACCTCGACATCATCAACTCGGCGGCGATCCGGGTCGCCGAGCGTTGTGCGGTGGAACGCCGACCGATCGAGGCCATGGAGGTCGTGTCATGAGCCAGCAGCCTGCGGAAGGTTCGCCGAGACAACGCATCCTGATCCACGACCCGACGCTGCGCGACGGGCACCACGCCGTTCGCCACCAGCTCGGGCGGGAGCAACTTCGGGCGTACGCTGCCGCCGCCGACGCCGCCCGGGTACCCGTCATCGAGGTGGGACACGGCAACGGCCTGGGGGCCTCGTCCCTGCAGGCCGGCCGAGCCCTGCTCAGCGACGAGGCGATGCTGTCGGTGGTCCGGGAGGCGTTGACCACCACCAAGCTCGGCGTCTTCATGCTGCCGGGCTGGGGCACCACCGAAAGCATCCGGCTGGCCGTCTCGTACGACGTCGACCTCGTCCGTATCGGCACCCACTGCACTGAGAGCGACCTGGCCGAACGGCACCTCGGGCTGCTGCGCGACGCGGGCGTCGACGCACACGGCGTGCTGCTGATGAGCCATATGGCCGGTCCCGAGCGCCTGGCCGAGGAGTGCGCGCGGCTCGTCGAGTTCGGTGCGACGGGCGTCGGCATCCTCGATTCCTCCGGCCACTACCTGCCGCAGGACGTGAGCACGCGGATCGCGGCCATCCGGTCCGCCGTCAGCGTGCCGGTGATGTTCCACGGACACAACAATCTCGGTATGGCGGTGGCGAACTCCATCGCCGCCGCCGAGGCGGGCGCCACCATCCTGGATGCCTGCGCCCGGGGGTTCGGCGCGGGGGCCGGCAACACACAGCTGGAAGTTCTCGTACCCGTGCTCGAACGGCTGGGCTATGACACCGGCATCGATCTCTATCGGCTGCTCGACGCGGCGGACATCGCCGAGCGGGAGCTGATGCCCGCACCGCCCACCATCGACTCGATCGGTGTGGTGAGTGGTCTGGCCGGAGTGTTCTCCGGGTTCAAGAACCGGGTGCTGGACGTCGCCGCCCGCGAGGGCGTCGACCCGCGTGACGTCTTCTTCGAACTGGGTCGCCTCCAGGCGGTGGCCGGGCAGGAGGACCTCATCGAGGACGTGGCGTTCGCGTTGCGTGCCGGGTCCACGGGTCAGCTCGAACGGACGGCACGTCATGTTTGACGAACTCAAGACCATCCTGGTCGAGGATCTGCAGATGCGCACCGAGGACGTCGTGGCCACGGCCGACCGCGCCGAGGTCGGCCTCGACTCCCTCGCCGTGGTCGAGCTGTCGGACCTGCTCAGCAGGCGGCTGGACATCCACGTCTCCGACTACGAACTGCTGGAACTCGCGACGGTCGGCGATATCGCCGAGCTGGTCGCGGAGCGCTGTCGTGCGTGAGACCGCAGGGCCGACCGCCGCAACGTCCCACGCCGTCACCCGGGCCCTGTCGCGCAACGAGTCACCGCACGGCCCGATGCCGGACATCGTCGCCGCGGTCGCGGCGAGCAGCCGGGACGTCAACCGCTATCCCGACCCGGCGTGTACCGAGCTGACCGGGGCGCTCGCCCGGCGGCACGGTGTCGAACCGGATCGGGTGGCGGTCGGCGCCGGATCCTGTGCGTTGCTCCAGGCGGTGTTCCAGCTCGCCGGGCCGGGTGCGACGGCCGTCTACGCCTGGCGTTCCTTCGAGTACTACCCGATCCTCGCCGACCATCTGGGGGTCCGCTCGGAGCGGGTGCCACTCGCCGACGACGTGCACGACCTCGCCGCCATGGCCGACCGCATCACCGCCGCGACCCGGCTGGTCGTCATCTGCAACCCCAACAACCCCACGGGTACGCTGCTCGGCCTGGACCGGCTGCGCGCGTTCCTCGATCGCGTCCCGCCGACCTGCCTGGTCGCCCTCGACGAGGCGTACTTCGAGTACGTCGACGAGCCGATGGGAACCGGCGGTCTCGCGCTGTGCGACAGGTATCCCAACCTGGTGGTCCTGCGCACGTTCTCGAAGGCGTACGGCCTGGCCGGCCTCCGGGTCGGCTATCTCATCGGCGCGGCGCGCGTCGTGGCGTCGCTGCGCGAGATGACGCTGCCCTTTGCGGTGAGCGCCCCGGCCCAGCACGCGGCGGTCACCGCCCTCGCCCGTGAGGACGTGCTCCTGACGCGGGTCCGGCACACGATCGCCGAGCGGACCCGGGTGCGGGCTGCCCTGTTGGCCGACGGCTTCGCGGTCCCGGCCAGCCAGGCCAACTTCCTGTGGCTCGGGCTCGGCGAGAACGCGGGCCCGTTCGGCAGGTGGTGTGCCCGGGTCGGAATCGAGCTGCGGGTCTTCGACGGGGAGGGCGTCCGGGTGTCGCTCGGTTCGCCCTCGGACAACGACGCGTTCCTCGCGGCGGTACACCAGTGGCGCGTCCGCACCGCACCGGAACCACTCACGACTGGAGCGCTGAGATGATGCCCGAGACCACCGCCCTGCACCGAAAGGTGATCGTCGCGCCGGGAATGTGCAGCGGCGGCTCTCTGATCTTCGGGCGGATCGGCGACTGGACGTGGGAATCGGTGGCCGAGACCTGCCGCACCAACGTGCACGCCGCCCGTACCGCCGAAGGCCAACCGACCTACCTCTCGTTCTACTACTACCGGGTCTGGGGTGGGAAGGTCGTTCATCCGCACGGCCTGGCCTTCGGTGACGAGCTGGAGGTGACGTCGAGGGTCTTCCAGTTCGGCGGCGGCTCGGTTCTGACGTTGCACCGGCTCGCGCCCGCCGGCTCCGGCCTCGGGACCGCGTTCCTCGATCCGGCGGAGGTCTACGAGACGCCGGACCCGGAGTGCATGTACGCGGAGACGCTCAACCGGTGGATCGCGCGCGGCAATCCGGGCAGCAACCGGGTTCTCTCCGAGACCGTCCCCGACGGCTTCGACAACACCGACCTGCCGCGACTGCCCAATCGGTTCTCACCGCGTACGCTCGTCGGCCGCGCCCGCGGTGCGGGCAGCTTCCTCACCCCGGCGCCGCCGGGATTCGCGGTCGCCGGGGCCGAGTTGTCCTTCGAGTACGCACTGGACGCCGTACGGGACATCAACGGCGCCGGGCTGGTCTACTTCGCCTCGTACTTCTCGATCTTCGACACGGCGCTGTTGCGTCTGTGGCGTGGGCTCGGCCGCACCGAGCGGCAGTTTCTCCAGCGGCGGGTGATCGATCAGAAGGTGGGCTTCTTCGGCAACGCCGACCTGGGCTCACTGTTCACCGTCACCGCCCGGAGATGGCAGAACGTCACCGACCCGCTCTCCGAGATCGCCGACCTGGAACTGCGCGACTCCGCCAGCGGCCGGCTGCTGGCCGTCGCGGCGGTCGAGACGGAAACCCCGTCGACGCTGGTCTGAGGACGGCGTCGACCCGACAGACTGCGAGCCCGGCCGGCACCCCACCGGCCACCCTGATGGGCGCGGTTGCGAACCTGCAACCGCGCCCATCAGTGCATAGCTGGCCTTCGGTCGGGATGGGCCGCTCCTTTGAGCTACGCCCGCGCGATCGTCGTCGGAGGACCAGACACAAGGACGCTTGCGCCGCGTCATCACACGGTGATGTCCGAGCCGACGTCGGCCCGGACATCACATCCTTCACATATGTCAGGTGAACCGTTGCGCGAGGACCCGACCCTGGTTCGCGGGTTCTACGCCCGAGCGGGCTACCGCGCAGCTGCCGTCGCGGGCTCGGGCTGCGGGCTGGTCGGTGCCACCGGATCGAAGTGCCGCAGTGCCACCACCAGGTTGACCGCAGCGAGGGTGGACAGGGCCGCGAGGACGAGCAGGGTCGTCGTCACGCCGAAGCGGCCGATCGCCATCCCGCCGGCCAGGAAGCCCAGCGGGCCGGCGATGTTGCTGATGGTCATGACCGCCTGGATCACCTTAGGTCGGATGTCCGCCGCGAACCGGGTGGCCAGGATGCTGAAGAGCGGAGCGTTGGACAACGGAAGCGCCGCACCGGACACCGCGAGCGCGGCGACCAGGACCGGCACCGGCACGTCGAACAGCAGCACCCACCAGGGCAGGACGAGCTGGAAGGCGGCCAGCCCGAAGACTGTCGTCGGGGACAACCGGCTGCCGATCAGATAGCTGACGGCCGCCCCGGCAACCGCGCCGGCACCGAAGCCGGAGAGCAGCAGCCCACCGACCCTGGCATCGCCGGCGAAGCGGGCGAACGCCAGCAGCGGCAGCGCGAGCATCAGGACCCGCATGAGGAAGCCGAAGCTGACGGTCGTGACCATCACCCGTCGCAGGAAGTCGTCCCGGAGCAGTGCGCGCACCCCGGCCAGGATTCCCGAGTGGTCCGGGGCCTGTCGCCCCTGCGGTGCCGGCGTCGCCGGCTGTGTGCGCCGCGTACGCGGGACGAACCACCACAACAGCAGACCCGACACCGCCGAGGTCACGGCGTCGAACAACAGCACCTTCTCCGCGCCGAGCGTCGCGATCAGCACGCCCGCGATGGCCGGGCCGGCCAACGCGGCGATGTTGACGCAGCCTTCCAGCACGCTGTTCGCCCGCATCAGCGCCTTCGGGTCCGGACCGGCGAGTTCGGTGGCCAGGTCGCGTTGTGCGGCGAAGTAGGGCACTCCGAGTACGCCGAGAACCGCGACGATCGTCAGGAGCAGGGGAAAGCTGAGCAGGCCCACCGCGGCCAGCGCAGGTATCGACGCGATGGTCACGAACTGCGCGAGGTCGATGACCACCATGGTGCGGCGTGCGCCGTACCGTTGGATGACCTCGCCACCCGCGAATCCGAGCACCGCCATGGGGAGCACCGACACGGCGAAGACCAGACCCGCCCGCGGTGCCGAGCCGGTGCTCTCCAGCACCAGCCACGGCAGCGCGAGCGTCGTCATCTGGGTCCCGACGGCGGACCCGGCGCCGGCGGCATACACCGCCGCAAGGGCCCGTCTGGTGGTGCCCGGTGCGGGAGATGGCGCGGTCGACATACCGTTCACCGTCGGCCGGCCGGCTTGTCGATCAGCCCCGTCAGAATGCCGGCGAGGTCCGCCACGTATTCCTTCATGACCGAGAAGTGCTCACCCTTCGCCCGGTGTACCTCCAGCCCGGCGGTCCGCTCGCGCCACCGTTGGAGGTAGTCGTGGTAGCTCTGGCCGGAGCTGACGACCTCGTGCTCGCCCAGCGCCAGCTCGTCGCTGACGATCAGATCCAGGTGACCGGCGTACGGGCGGTCCCGGTAGGACAGCACCATCTCCATCACCTCATCCCACATCCGCGCGGCGGGCAGCCACATCGTTCCCGCGCCACGCTCGGGGAGCGTGATCCCGTCGTTGCCGACGATGTCGTCCACGATGTGTTCGAGCAGCGCCAGCGTCTCCTGTCGGAGCACCGAGGTGTCCTCGTCCGGCGGCGCCGCGTCGAGCCGCTCCAGATTCGTCACACACTGCTTGATCAGCCCGTACTCCGACCAGAGGTGTTCCTTCTGCCAGGCGTCCTGGCCCGGGTCGAGCAGGACGAAGGTGACCTGTTCGCCTTCGGCCATCAGTCGGCTCGCCATCTCGGTGCTCACCCCGCTACCGCCACACCAGCTGAAGATCCGGTACGGCCCCTGCGGGACCGCCGCCCGCAACTCCGCGAGGTAGCGGGTCGCCATGTCCTCCGTGGAGGGCACCGCGCCGGTCGCCGGGTCGCGGCCCGGCCATTCGAAGGCGACCACCGGCAGACTCGGATCGAGGTGCTCGGCCAGCCGCCGGTACCAGTGCGCGCTGCCGCCGCCGGGGTGCACACACACCAGTGGCGGTTGGTCGCCGGTCCGGCGCAACCAGAGCAACGCCGTGACCGGCTGCCGCTCGCCGTCGATCGACGCGGCGAGCGCCGCGAGCGTGCGGTGCTCGACGAAGGTGCGAACGGTCGTCTCGATGCCGTGCCGGTCCCGCAGCATCGCGATCGCCCGCAACGTCAGCAGCGAGTGCCCGCCGAGGTCGAAGAAATCGTCGTCACGGCCGACCCGGGGCAGGTGGAAGACCTCGGTCCAGACCTCGGCGACGGCCAGTTCCGTGGGCGTTCGCGGCGCGCTGTATTCCCGTACCGACGTTCCGGCTGCCGGTCGGGGCAACGCGGCCCGGTCGAGCTTGCCGTTGTTGTTCAAGGGGAGCCGGTCCAGGCGGACCCAGGCCGTCGGGACCAGGAAACCGGGCACCCTGCTGCGCATCACGTCACCGAGCCGGGCGGGGTCGGCCGGGCCGTCCTCGTCGAGCACGACGTACCCGACGAGCTGCTTGATGCCGTCCACGCCCTGGTACGCCGCCGCCGCGGCAGCCCGCACCGTGGGCAGCTCGGCGATCGCGGCCTCCACCTCGCCCAACTCGACGCGGTGCCCTCGGATCTTCACCTGGTGGTCGCGCCGCCCGATGAAGTGGATCGTGCCGTCCGGATCCTGGCGGACCATGTCCCCGGTGCGGTAGAGCCGGTTTCCCGGCGCGTGTCCGGACGGGTCCGGTACGAAGCGTTCGGCGGTCAGGTCCGGACGGCTCTGGTATCCGCGCGCGACGCCCGGACCTCCCAGCAGCAGCTCACCCGGCACGCCGAACGGAACCGGGTCGAGGTTCTCGTCGACGACGTGCACGTAGGTGTGGTGGATCGGCTTCCCGATCGGAATGACGTCGGTGAGCGCCGGTAGTGGGATCCGTGGGTGGACGGTGGCGAACGTGGTGCTCTCGGTCGGGCCGTACCCGTTACTGACCAGGACGCCGTGTTCCATCGCCTTGCGCACCTGCAGCGGTGGCAGCACCTCGCCACCGACCACCACTTCCCGTATCCCGGCCAGGGCCTGTGGCCGAACATCCATCATGGTGGTGAAGAGGCCGGTGGGCAGGCACAGCACGGTCACCCCGTGCCGGCGCAGGAGCTCGTCGAGCTCGTCGGCGGTCGGCGTCTCCGGGGAGACGACCAGCCGCGCCCCGTTGCACAGCGCGCCCCAGACCTCGAACGTCGACGCGTCGAAGGCGAGCGTGCCGGCTTGCAGCATGACCTGGTCGGCGTCCAGCTGCGCGTAGTCCTGGCCATGCACCAGCCGTACGACGCCGCGGTGCGGGACCAGCACGCCCTTCGGGCGTCCGGTGGAGCCCGACGTGTACGTGATGTAGGCGAGGTTCTCCGGTGACAGCGTCACCTGTGGCGCGGTGGTCGGTCGGCTGCCGTCCGACCACCAGTCGGAGTCCAGGTTCAGCGTGGTCAGCCCGGGACGCGTCGCGAAACGGTGGGCGTGGTTCGCTCCGCTCACCAGGACCTTGGCGCCGGCGTCGTCGAGGAGATACTCGATGCGGTCGCCCGGATACTTGGGGTCGAGCGGCAGGTAGCAGCCGCCGGCCTTGAGGATGCCGAGCAGCGCGACCACCGTGTCGATCCCGCGGTCCATGCAGAGCGCGACGGGCGTTTCCAGGCCGACGCCGTGCTCACGAAGCGCCCACGCCAGCTGGTTGGCCCGGGCGTCGAGTTCGCCGTAGGTCAGGCGCGAGTCGTCGCACTCGAGTGCGACGGCGTCCGGCCGGGCCTGCGCCTGGGTCGTGAACAGGTCGGTGACGCACGCCTCGGGCAGGGCGGGCCAGTCCTGCTGCGGCTCGGTGAACCGGTGCGCCGGGGTCGAGCTGAGGTCGACCGGGTTCGCGCCGTCGTCGGCGATCATCGCGGCGAGCAGTTCGAGGAAGGTCTCGCCCAGGGCGGTCAGCCGCTCCTGGGTCGCCCAGCCGGCCCGGCACTCCAGGCGCAGCTCGCCCGGGAAGGTCAACGTGACCAGGGTGAACTCGTTGGGGCTGTCGTCGACGACCGTGCCGAACACGTCCTGCTGGGCGTCGAGCACATGGAAGTCGAGGTAGGAGAAGATGCTGCTGATCAGCGGCGTACCGGTGCCCCAGGCGCGCTGCATCGCGGGGATCGGGTAGCGCCGGTGCGGCCAGACGGCAAGCTCCTCGGCGAACACGGCGCGCACGAGGTCGCGCCACCGGGGCGTACGCAGGTCCACCGCGAACGGCACCGTGTTGAGGTACATCCCCATCACTTCGTCGCCGCGCAGCAGTTCGGGCCGGCCGTTGACGACCAGACCACTGAAGAACCGCCGCTGGCCGGTGATGGCGCCGATCATCGCGAGGTGCGCGGTGTGCAGCACGGCCTTGAGCGAGGTCTGCGTCCGCGCGGCCAATGCACGCAGCCCCGGTTCGAGATGCCGCCAGGACATCCGCAGCTCCGGCACCGCGCCGTGGCCGGCCGGGGCGGTGTCCGCCGGCAACGCGATCCGGTCGTACTCACCGACCCGGCTCCGCCAGAACCGTTCGTCCGGCCCGGCCGACAGCGATCGCCGTTCCAACCTGACGAAGTCGGCGTACCGCCCCGGGGGCGGGGGCTTGCGCGCATCGGGGTCGGCGTCCCGGATCGCCCGGTAGGTGTCCCGCAGCTCGGCGATGAGCGAGTGGTGGCTCCAGCCGTCCAGGATGGCGTGGCATTCGGTGTGGGTCAGCACCCACGTACGCTCCCCGGTGCGGTGCACGTGCCAGCGCAGTTGCGGGGCGTGATCGATGGGCAGCATCGCCAGCTTCATCGTCTCCCGGTACCGCTCCAGGATGTCCTGCTGCTCGGCTTCCGGGAGCTCGCGCAGATCGTCGAAGCCCACCTCGACCCGCGCCTCTGCGTGGACGAGTTGCATCGGCTCGGTGTAGCCGGACACGTTGAACGTGGTGCGCAGGATCTCGTGCCGGTCCACCAGCCATTGCGCGGCCTGCTGCAACGCGGTCGGCGAGAACGGGCCGTCGTCGACGATGTCGAAGCTGGTGACGTTCTGGTATGCCGGGTGTGAGCCGTTGACCAGCATCTCGTACACCATGCCGGCCTGCACCTGGCCCATCGGGTAGGCGTCCACCAGGCCGTCGGGGAGCCGGTCACGGTCGGCCGGGTCGAGTTGCTCGAACGGGCCGACCGGCGGCTCGTCCGTACCGGTCGACGGCCGGGCAGCGAGGGTCGACAGCTGCGCCGCGGTCTGGTGCGTGAAGATGTCCTGCACCGACAGGTTCAGCCCGCCCCGGCGCAGGGTGCCGATCGCGCGGATGGCACGGATCGAGTCGCCGCCGACGTCGAAGAACCGGTCGTGCACGCCGATCCGTTCGATGCCCAGCGCCGCCGCGAGCGCCTCGGCGACGACGCCTTCGGCCTCGGTGCGGGGAGCGACGTACGCTCCGGCCGCCCAGGCGCGGCCAGGGGTCGGGGCCGGCAGCGCACGCCGGTCGGTCTTTCCGCTGGTGGTCAGGGGCAGCGCGGGCAGCAGCTGCCAGTGGCTCGGGATCATCGCCTCGGGCAGTCGACCGCGCAGGAACGACGCCACGTCGCTCACCTCGACGCCGGCGTCCGTGGCCCGGGCGACGAGGTAGCCGACGAGCTGGCCGTCGTGCACCGCGACGGCGACCGCGGACACTGTCGGGTGCTCCGCCGCCACCGCCTCGATCTCGCCGAGTTCGACGCGGTGCCCACGGATCTTCACCTGGTCGTCGAGCCGGCCGAGGTAGTCGATCCGGCCGTCCGGCAGGTACCGCGCGAGGTCGCCGGTGCGGTACAGCCGCCCTCCACCGCCGGACTCCTCGAACGGGTCGGGTACGAACCGTTGTGCCGTGAGTCCCGGGCGGCTGAGGTATCCGCGGGCCAACTGCACGCCGCCCAGCAGCAGCTCACCCGGCACTCCAATCGGGACCGGTCGCAGGTTGTCGTCGACGATGTAGGTGCGCGTGTTGGCGATCGGCCGTCCGATGGTGACCGGCGTGTCGGGCACGCACCGCACCGCGGTGACGTCGACGGCCGCCTCGGTCGGCCCGTAGAGGTTGTGCAGCTCGCAGCCGATCCGCTGGTGGACGGCGACGACCAGGTCGGCGGGGAGCGCCTCGCCGCTACAGATCATTCGGCGCACCGAGGGCAGCGGCCCGAACGACTCGGCCAGGAACACCCGCAGCATCGACGGTACGAAGTGCAGGGTGGTGACCTGCTCGGTGGCGATCAGGTCGGCCAGGTAGTGCGGGTCGCGGTGGCCGTCGGGCCGGGCGATCACCAGCGTGGCCCCGGTGATCAGCGGCCAGAAGAACTCCCACACCGAGACGTCGAAGCTGTACGGGGTCTTCTGTAGCACCCGGTCGGAGTCGTCCAGCCGGTAGGCGTCCTGCATCCACCGCAGCCGGTTGACGATCGCGCGGTGGGTGACCACGACGCCCTTGGGTCGGCCGGTCGAGCCGGACGTGTAGATCACGTACGCCGGGTGGTCCGGCCCCGCCGGGGTCGTGCTCGCCGGTGCCGATCCGCTGCCGTTGATGGCTGGTTCGTCGTCGGTGAGCACGATGGTGACGCCGGCGTCGGCACACATGTAGTCCCGGCGCTCGGCCGGGTGGTCGGGGTCCAGCGGCAGGTAGGCGCCGCCGGCCTTCTGGATCGCCAGCAGGGCCACCACCAGCTCGACGCTGCGTCGGCGGCACACTCCGACGATCGACTCCGGCCCGACGCCCGCGTCGACCAGGTACCGCGCCAGTCGGTCGGTCCGCCGGTCCAGCTCGGCGTAGGAGACATCCTTGCCCTCGAAGCGGAGGGCGACGGCGTCCGGGGTCCGGGCCACCTGTCGCGCGAACAGCTCCGGCAGGGTGCCGGTCGGGTACGCCACCTCGGTCTCGTTCCACGTCCGCACCACCAGCTCCCGCTCCGCCGCTGGGGACTCGACCAGTTGGCTGATCGGGGTGTCCGGCGTGGCGGCGATGCTGCCGACGAGAGTGGTGAAGTGGCTCGCGAACCGCTCGACAGTGTCCCGGTCGAACAACGCGGTGGCGTAGTTCAGGAAGCCGGTGAGGGTGCCGTCGGGCTGGTCGACGACCACCAGGGTCAGGTCGAACTTGGCGTCGCTCTCGCCGACCGGAAGTTCCTCGGCGCGTAGTTCGCCGACGCGGCGGGACGTGGAGTCCCCTTTGGCCCAGAGGAACATGGTCGAGAACAGCGGGGTCCGGGACGCGTCGCGCACCGGGGCCAGCTCGTCCACCAGCCGTTCGAACGGGTGTTCCTGATGGGCGTAGGCGCCGAGCGCCATCTCCTTGACCCGCCGGAGCACCTCGCGGAAGGACGGGTCGCCGGACAGGTCGGTGCGCAGCACCAGCGTGTTGAGGAACAAGCCGATCAGGTCCTGCACCTCGGCCCGGTCGCGACAGGCCACCGGGGTGCCGATCGTGATGTCGTTGCTCCGGCCGAACCGGCCCAGCGTGATCGCGTACACGGCCATCAGGACCATGAACGGCGTCGCGCCGGACTGGCGGGCGAGTTCGTGCAGGGCTCGGGCGTCCGGCGCGGACAGCGCGAACGGGACCAGGCCGCAGGCGCTGTCCCGGACCTGTGGGCGGGGCCGGTCGAGCGGCAGTTCCACCGCGGTGGCGCCGGCCAGCGCCTGCCGCCAGTAGTCGAGCTGACGGTCCAGCTTGGCGCCGAACATCGCATCGCGCTGCCACGCGGCGAAGTCCGCGTACTGCACCGGTAGGGGCGCCAGCGGGGACGGCCCGCCGGTCAGCGCGGCGGTGTACAACCGGTCGAGCTCACGCCACAGCACCTGCTCGGACCAGCCGTCGAAGGCGATGTGGTGCAGGGTCACCACCAGCGCGTGCTCCTCGTCGGCCAGCCGCGCGAGGGTTCCGGTCAGCACCGGGCCGGTCGCCAGGTCGACGGGTGCCCGGTCGTGGGTCATCCAGCCGGCGATCCGTTCGTCCTGCGCGGCGGGGTCGAGGCCACGCAGGTCCACCTCGCGCAGCGTGGCCGGCTGCGGAGGGTCGATCACCTGGCCCGGTTCACCGTCGACCACCACGTAGCGGGTGCGCAGCACCTCGTGCCTGGCCACGATCGCGTCGAGCGCCGCCCGCAGCGCGCCGGGCTCCAGCGGCCCGAACAGGCGCAGGCCGGCGCTGGCCAGATACTCCGTACCGCCCGGCCGGACCTGGTCGAGAATCCACAGCCGGCGCTGCGCGAACGACAACGCAGGCGGCGTCTCACGCGAGACCCGGGTGATCCCCTGCTCCGGCGCGGCGGTGGCGGCACCTCCGAGCCTGCGCCGAAGCAACTCCGCGCGCAAACCGGCTCGATCGATTGTCTCAGTCACAGGGCACCATCCTGGGAAAGCAGTTCGCTCATCTGGGCGTCGGTCAACTCGTCGAGTTCCGCCGTGATCAGGTCGGTCACCACCACCGCCAGCTCGGCCACGGTGGTCACCTCGAACAGGCAGCGCAGCGGGACCTCCACGGCAAAGGCCGCCCGCAGCCGGGCCAGGACCCGGGTGGCCAGCAACGAGTGGCCACCGAGCCCGAAGAAGTCGTCGTCGACGCCGACCCGGTCGACGCCGAGAATGTCCGACCAGATTCCGGCGATGGTCTCCTCCGCCGGGTCCCGCGGCGCCACGTACCCGCGGGCACCGTCGAGTTCGGATGGTTTCGGATCCGGCAGCGCCGCCCGGTCGACCTTCTTGCTCGGTGACAGCGGCAGGGCCGCGACGGTGACCCAGGCCGACGGGATCATGTACGACGGCAGCGACTCTCGTAGGTACGCCCGCAGCTCGTCGAGGTCGGGTCCGGTGTCGTGAGGCCATTCCAGGTAGGCGACGAGCCGCTTGTCGCCGGGCCCGACGTCCTTCGCGACGACGGCAGCCGCGGACACCGCGGGGTGCCTGGCCAGCACGGCTTCGATCTCGGCGAGTTCGATTCGGAAACCCCGAATCTTCACCTGGGTGTCCAGGCGGCCGAGGAAGTCGACAGCGCCGTCCGGCCGGAGCCGGACCAGGTCGCCGGTGCGGTAGAGGCGCGCTCCCGCTTCGGTGGCGAACGGATCGGGCACGAAGCGCTCGGCGGTCAGCTCCGGCCGGTCGTGGTAGCCACGGGCCAGGCGCACGCCGCCGAGGTACAGCTCGCCGGGTACCCCCACCGGGAGTGGACGCAGCTCCGCGTCGAGCACGTACACCCGGGTACCCGCGGCCGCGCGGCCGATGTGCAGGGTGGCCGTGCTGCGCTCGTCGGCGAGATCGCCCGACACCGGGTTGAACATGCAGGTGACGGTCGCCTCGGTCGGCCCGTAGGTGCAGAGGAACCGGCCGGGTAGGCCGGTCGCCGCCCAGCGTTGCGCGTCGTCGACGGTCACCACGTCCGAGCTGACGTTGACGGTCTTCATCGCGGTGAGCCGGTCCACGCCGGACTCCATCATCTCCCGGTAGTACGCCGGGGTGATCTCCATGATCGTCACGCCGTACTGCGCCAGCTTGGCCGGCAGCTCGCTGGGCGTCCAGAAGACCGGATCGCTGACCACGATCGTGGCACCGGCGGCCAGGGTGGCGCCGATCTGATCCATCGCGACGTCGAAGGTGAGCGCCGAGAGCAGCACGACCCGTTCGCCCGGGCGGATGCCGTACTGGTCGGCGACCACCCGGCAGTGGTGCGCGTACGCCCGATGCGAGATCATCACGCCCTTGGGGCGGCCGGTCGACCCGGACGTGTAGATGATGTAGGCGAGGTTGTCCGGCACGGTGACCGATGCCAGTTCGGCGGTCGGCCGGCCGCTCGCCCGGGCCGCGTCGTCGACGACCAGCACCGGCCGGTCGTGCCCGGCGAACCGGTCGGCGAACCGGTCGGTGGTCACCACCAGGTGCGCTCCGGCGTCGGCGAGCATGTAGCGCAGCCGCTCCGGCGGATGTTCCGGGTCGAACGGCGCGTACACCCCGCCGGCCTTGAGCACCGCCAGCAGCACCACGACCGGGGCGATCCCGCGCTGATGGCAGGAGCCGACGACGACCTCCGGACCAACCCCCATCGCACGGAGCTGGTGCGCCAGCTCGTTGACCCGGGCGTTCAGCTCCGCGTAGCCGAGCCGCTCGGTGCCGAACACCACGGCGGTCGCCTCCGGAGTCCGGGCCGCCCAGCGTTCGAACAGCTGCGGTACCGAGAGGTGCCGTTCGCCGGGCGGGTCGAGCAGGTCCAGCCGGTCCGCGTCGGGGTCCGCCCACTGGTGCACGATCGTGTGACGATCGTCGGCCGACAGCAGATCCAGTTCGCTGATCCGGGCCTGCGGGGCGGCGGTCACGCCGCCCAGCAGGCGTAGGTACTGGCCGGCGAGGCGTTCGATCGTCGAGCGGTCGAACAGCGCGGTGGCGTACTCGAACCAGCATTCCAGCCGGCCGTCCGGCTGCTCCATCACCGACAGGGTGAGGTCGAACTTGGCCACCGACAGGCCGCTGTCCAGGCCGGTGGCGGTGCACCCGGCGAGGGTGGACACCGCGTTACCGGCGCCGGTGTGCTGAACCTCGAACATGATCTGGAACAGCGGGTTGCGGGACAGGTCGCGGTCCGGTTGCAGGGCGTCGACGAGGTGTTCGAACGGCACCTCCTGGTTGGCGAACGCCTCCAGGGCGCTGCGGCGGACCCGGTCGACCAGGTCGAGGAAGGTCGGGTTCCCGCCCAGGTCGGCCCGGACCACGAGGTTGTTGACGAAGAAGCCGACGAGGTCCTCGGTCTCCGGCCGCGTCCGACCGGCGACCGGCGTGCCGATCGCGACGTCGGTGCGGCCGGTGTGGCGGCTCAGCAGCACGTCGAAGGCGGCCAGCAGAACCATGAACAGGGTTGCGCCGGTCTGGTTGCCCAGCTCCCGTACTGCCGTTCCGGTGGTCTGCGGGATATCGACGATCAGCATTTCGCCGCGCAGGTCACGACCGGGCTGGCGGGGCCGGTCGGGGGTCAGCTCGACCGGTACGAGCCCGGCGAGCCGGTGTCGCCAGTGCTCGATCTGGTTGCCGATGGTGCCGTCGGCCTGCCGCTCGCGTTGCCAGGCGGCGAAGTCGGCGTACTGCACCGCAAGCGGCTGCGTCGCCCAGGGGGTACCGGCGAGCCCCGCCACGTACGCCTCGTTCAGCTCGCGCAGGAAGATGCCCAGCGACCAGTTGTCGAAGGCGATGTGGTGCAGGGTGATCGCGACCAGGTGTTCGTCGGCCGAGGTGTGCACGACCGTGACCCGTAGCGGACGCTCGTGGGTGAGGTCGAACGGCCGGGCGCTCACCGCTTCGACGATCGTCCTGGCACGCTGCGCGGCGTCCGCGGTGCCGGTCAGGTCCACCACGTCGAAGGGCACCGGGCCGGGGGGATCCACCAGTTGCAGCGGAACACCGCTGTCCCCGACGTAGCGGGTGCGCAGCACCTCGTGCCGGGCGCTGACCTGCTCCACGGCGCGGCGCAGCGTCGCGGTGTCCAGCGTTCCGGTGAGGCGGTACACCATCGGGATCAGGTATTCCGCGCTGCCCGGTTCGAGCTGGTCCAGGAACCACAGCCGTTGCTGGCCGAACGAGGTCGGCAGGGCGCCGTCGCGGGGTACGGGCACGATCTGCGGCCCGCTGTCGGGTGCCGTGCCCGCGTCGATCGCTGCGGCGACCCGCTCCACGGTCCGTCCTTCGAACAGGGTGGCCACCGTCAGCTCCAGCCCGAACCGGCGACGCAACCGGTGCGCGAGCCGGATCGCCAGCAGCGAATGTCCACCCAGCACGAAGAAGTCGTCGGCGACGCCGACCCGCTCGGCCCCGGTCAGCTCGCCCATGAGGGTGGCGACGGCCCGCTCGGTCTCCGTCCGTGGGGCGACGTGACCGGCGGCTACGTCATCGGGCGCGACGTGATCCGGGTCGTCGCCGGGCGGGCGGCTGCCGGGGGGCGGCAGCGCCGACCTGTCGACCTTTCCGTTGGGCAGCGACGGCAGCGCGGCCAGCGGGACAATGCTGGCGGGAACCATCGCGGCTGGCAGCCGGGTGCCGAGGAATCCCGACAACTCGTCGGTCTCCACCATCGCCCCGGCGGCCGGCACCACGTAGCCCGCGAGTTCCAGGTCACCGGTGACGGACCGGTAGGAGGTGACCACGGCCGCCGCGACCGACGGATGTGCCCGCAGCGCGGCCTCCACCTCACCGGGTTCGACACGCACCCCCCGAATCTTGACCTGCGCGTCGAGGCGGCCGACGAACTCCAGGACCCCGTCGTCACGCCACCTGGCGAGGTCTCCGGTGCGGTACCACCGCTGGCCGGGCCGGGTGGCGAAGGGATTCGGGGTGAAGCGTTCGGCGGTGAGGTCGCCGCGCCCGGCGTAGCCGCGGGCGAGGCCGACACCGCCGATACACAACTCACCCGGTACGCCGATGGGCGCGAGCCGGCCGGCGGAGTCCACCACGTACAGGTCGACGCCGGGCAGCGCGGCACCGATCGGAACCGTACCGTCGGTCTCGCCACGCGCGTAGCGCCACGCGGTCACGTCGATCGAGGACTCGGTCGGCCCGTAGGTGTTGTACAGCTCCACCTCCCGCACTCCGAGCAGTCGCTCGCACAGCTCGGTCGGCAGCGGCTCGCCGGCCGAGCACACCAGCCGCAGCGCGTCACAGGCGGCCAGCTCCGGCTCCTCGACCACGGTGCGCAGCACGGACGGGACGAGTTGCACCACAGTGATCCGGTACGCGGCGAGGGCACCGACCATCACGGCGGTGTCGCGGTGCGCGTCCTGCGGCGCCATCACCACACAACCGCCGGACACCAGCGGCGCCAGGAACTCCCAGATCGACGCGTCGAACCCGATGGTCGTCTTCTGGAGCACCCGGTCGGTACTGGTGAGCCCGAACCGGTCCACCGCCCACAGCACCCGGTTCCGGATCCCGCCGTGACTGATCACGACGCCCTTGGGGCGACCGGTGGAGCCGGAGGTGTACATGACGTAGGCGGCGTTGGCGGCGTCGAGCGCCACCGGCGGCGGTGGCGTGACGCGGGCGATGTCGTCGCACTGCTCGCCGAGCACCACCACCGAGGTCTGCTGCCCCATCCGCTGTCGCAGCGCCGTGTCGGTGAGCACCAGTTCGACGCCCGCATTTTCGATCATGAACTGGAGTCGCTCGTCGGGCAGGTCGGGTGCGAGCGGGACGTAGACCGCGCCGGCGGTAAGCGAGCCGAGCAGCGCGACCACGAGATCGGTACCGCGGTGCAGGGCGACGCCGACGGCGGTCTCCGCGCCGACTCCGCGAATGCGCAGGAGTCTGGCCAGGTTGTCCGCCCTGGACCTCAGCTCGGCGTAGGTCAGCTCGGTGTCACCGCAGACCACGGCCACCGCGTCCGGCGTGGCCTCGGCCTGCGCCCGGAACAGCTCCGGTAGCAGCGCGTCGGTCGCTCCGCGCGGTGCCGGGTGCCAGCCGAGCAACTGCTGCTGTTGCGCGGCCGCCACGGTCGGCACGTCGCGCAGCGGCGTCTCCGGCGCCTCCGCCAGGTTCTCCAGCAGCGCCACGTAGTTGTCGGCCATCCGCTGGATCCGGGCCCGGTCGAAGATCGCGGTCGGATAGGTGATCCGGGCGGCCCAGGATCCGTCCGGCTCCTCGGTCATCTGAAGCGACATGTCGAAGGTGGCACTGCGTACGGGGGTCGGCGCCCAGTCGACCTCGATGCCGGGCAGACTCAGCGGCTCCCCCTGGCCGTTCAGGACCGCGAACCCGACCTGGAAGAGCGGGTTGCGGGACAGGCCGCGGTCCGGTGACAGTTCGGCGGCCAGGCGTTGCAGGGGTACGTCCTTGTGCTCGAAGGCGTCCAGGGCGGTTTCGCGGACCCGGCCGAGCAACTCGACGAAGGTGGGATCGCCGGACAGGTCGGTTCGCAGCACCACCGTCTGCGCGAGCGAGCCGATCATCGGCTCCAGCTCGACCCGGTTCCGCCCGCTGGTCGACACCCCGACACCGAAGTCGAGTTGGTCCGCGTAACGGCTGATCAGGAGCTGGTAGGTGGCCAGGAACACCATGAACGGGGTCGCCCGGGCGGCGCGTCCCACGGAGCTGATCCGGGCCGCCAACGGGGCCGGCACCGCGAACGCCACCACGTCGCCGGCCGGTTCCCAGGCGGCGGGGCGCTGCCGGTCCGTGGGCAGTTCCAGTGACGGCAGTCCGGCCAGGTGCTCACGCCAGTAGTCCAGGTGCCGGACGAACGCCGCGTCGTTCGCGTCCCATCGGTGGCGTTGCCAGTCGGCGAAGTCGGCGTACTGGAGCTGAAGCGGCGCCAGTGGCGACTTCTCGCCAGCGGCATGGGCCGCGTAGAGCACGCCCAGTTCCCGGGCGAGGATGCCCAGCGACGGGCCGTCGAAGGCGATGTGATGCACCACCAGCATCAAGATCGCGTCAGTGGGGGAAAGCGGCACGAGGGTCAGCCGCCAGGGGGCTGATGCACGCAGGTCGATCGGCGTGGTCACCGCCGCCTCGGCGATCTCCCGTACCCGTCGGTCTTGTTCAGCGGCCGGGTACCCGGTGAGGTCCACCACCGTGAGGTCGGCCGCCGCCGGCTCGTCGATGATCTGCACCGGCTGTCCGTCGACCGTCGAATAGCGGGTACGCAGAATCTCGTGCCGACCGGCGATGTCAGTGAAGGCCGCGGTCAGCGCCGCCCGGTCCAGCGGTCCGCGCAGCCGGAATCCCCAGTGCAACAGGTACTCCTGGGTGCCGGACCGGACCTGGTCGAGAAACCACAGCTGCTCCTGCTCGAACGACAGTCGGAGCTGGTTGTCGGCTTCGAGGATGTCAGTCATGCGCACACCTGCTGCTTCGTCGGTAGGAAGTCATCCAATGTGGTGCCCAGGCCGCGGCCCGACGCCGTACGGCGGACCAGGTCGGCCACGGCCAGATCCAGGCAGCCGAGCCCGAACGGGGAGAACACCGTCACGGCTTCGTCGCTTCTGACGTACCGCTCACCGGCCACCAGGACCTCGCCGAGCGAGGCGGCGATGAAGTCGCGGTGGCCGGCTTCCTGTTGGGCCAGGTCCAGCGAGGTCGCGGCCCGGCACACGTGGTCCGCGTCGTCGACGATGTTCACGCTGGCACGGATCGAGTCGACGGTGAGGTCACGCAGGGACAGATGCAGCACCAGCGTTCCCGGGCGGCAATGTTCGGTACCCAGGTGCGGGGCGCTCGCCGTCGTAGCCAGGCACACCAGCTTGTGGCGGGACATGGCGTCGGCCGCGTTCTCAGCCACGTCGATCTTCAACGTCGGCCACACCGACCGTGCCTCGGCGGCGAAGGACTGCGCCCGCTCGGCGCTGAGGTCGTACAGGGTCACCGTGCCCAGCGTCGGCAGCACGGTGCGCAGATACCTCAGCACCTCGAAGTTGATCGGACCGCAGCCGACGAGCGTCACCGCGGATTCCGGGCTGGACGAGGAGAGCGTGGACGCCGCCAGGGCGGCGCTCGCGGCCGTACGTCCGGCCGAGATCGCCGACGCTTCGAGGATCACCTCCGGCACACCGGTGTGTACCGAGTTCAGGATCATCACGGCCGAGGCCCGGTGCATCCCCCGGTCGAGGTTGCCGGGGAAGGATGACACCCACTTCACCCCGCAGGTCGGCGTCTCACCTCCCAGATAGGCCGGCAGCGCGATGATCCGCTCGCGCTCCGCGTCAGCGAAGCGGAGGAAGACCGACTGCGGCACCCGGGTACGGCCCAACGCGTGCGACCGGTACGCCGCCTCCACCGCGGACACCACATCGCGCTCGCCCCCGTCGAGGACGGAACGGACCTCACCTGCTCCGAGAATCAACATGGCGCCACCTCCATGTCGGGCTTGGTCCACAGGTGCGACACGTCACCGAAGTACGTCATGACCCAGTCGTCGTCGTAGATGGTGTCGAGGTACCGCTCACCGCGGTCGGGAAAGACCATCGCGCAGGTGGCCCCGGGTCGGATCTGGTCGCGCATCTGCTCCAGGGCCGCCACGACGGCACCCGACGAGCCACCGACGAGAATCGCCTCGCGGGCGGCCAGTCGGCGGCACGCCACAATTGCGTCGAGGTCGTCGACTCGGACCACGATGTCGGCCAGATCGCTGCGGTACAGCTTCGGACGCACCGATGCGCCGTGGCCGGGAATCATCCGCCACCCCACCGCCGGGCCGAATATCGCACTGCCTAACGCGTCCACCGCCACGATGGTCACCGGCAGCTGGTGCGTCCGGATGTATTCGGCGCACCCCCGCAGAGTGCCGCAGGAACTCGTGGCACAGAACAGGTAGTCGATGTCCGGCAGGGCGCGCACGATCTCTTGTACGGTCGTGTGGTGTGCTCGCGGGTTGAGCGGGTTCGAATACTGGTCCGGGCAGTACGCGTGTTCGATCGTCGCGACGAGGTCACGCACCCGACGGATACGGACGGGCAGGTACTCCCCCGTGGCCGGATCGACATCGGTGACCACCTCGACCTGCGCGCCCAGCGCCCGCATGATGGCGATGTTGTCCTTGTTGGTGCGCGGGTCCACCACACAGATGAAGCGAATTCCGTAGTACCCGCAGACCTGCGCGAGCCCGATTCCGAGATTGCCGGAACTCGACTCGATCACCACCGATCTGCCGGGTACGAGTCGCCCGTCGTGAATGCGTTCTCGCAGCATCTCCAGCGCCGAGCGGTCCTTGATGCTGCCGCCCGGATTGTGCGACTCCAACTTAGCGAACGTCCTGAACGGACTCTCGGGGTCGAGCTTCACCAGCTCGACGATCGGTGTCGCTCCGATGGTCGCCAGCACTCCTGACCCGGTGGGGGTTTGTTCGGTCATAGAGCCGCTCCTCGAATTGCCTCCGCCGCGATGCGCCTACTACGAGATTCCTCCGCACCATCGAGACAGCGCAGGGAAGAACATGCAGACTCACCGGTTGACGCCGGCAGCAGTTCTGCCGGAGGTTCTTCTGTTCTCTTCGTACTGCTGCCGCCGGCCGCGCCGTTTCCACCCGAAACGATCACCACCGCACGGCCGGCAGATCCGCGCCCTAGCGCGCCGGCCAGCGCTACCGCACCGCTTGGTTCCGCGCTGACACCGGCTCGGCGAAGGACACCCATCGCGTGGGTGACGGCCTCGTCGGTCACGCCGATCAGGTCGTCGACCCGGTGCCGGATGATCGGCCAGGGAACCGCACCGGGTCGTTGCCCGCGCAGGCCGTCGGCGATCGTCATGGACGGGGGCAGCTCGGTCGGCGCACCCTGGGCAACGGAAACGGCGTAGCGGCGTGCGGACATCGGCTCCACCCCGACGACCCGCACCCGCCGGGACAGCGCCGACGCCGCCAGGCAGACGCCGGCCAGCAGGCCACCACCACCGGTCGGTACGAAGATCGTCGTGACGCCCGGCACCTGTTCGAGCACCTCAAGCCCGACCGTGCCGGCCCCGGCCACCACCAACTCGTCGTCGGAGGAGGGCACGAAGACCGCCCCGGTCGCCGAGGCGATGTCGGCGGCCCGGCGGTCGCGTTCGACCACGCCACCGGTCACCTGGACCACGCTGGCGCCGAGCGCCCGGATCGTCCGGGCCTTACCGTCGCTGGCGCCGGCAGCCATCACGATCGTCACCCTGATGCCCAACGCGGCACCGACCATGGCGACGGCGATGCCGTGGTTACCGGAGGAACCGGCCACCACCTCGTCGGCGTACCGGGTAAGCATCGCGTTCGCCGCGCCCCTGATCTTGAACGAGCCGCCGCGCTGGCGGTGCTCGGCCTTGACCAGCACCCGCGAATCCAGCGGCAGCACCGGAGTGCGATCCACCAGGCCGGTGATCCGGTCGGCCGCCAGGCGCACGTCCGCGAGGGTGGGCCCGACACCTGTCGTCCTCATGGCCCGTCCACGGTGACCGCCCTGCGGTCGGTCTTGCCGCTGACCGTCGTCGGCAGGCGGTCGACCCGGGCGAACCGTCGCGGGATCATGTAGTGGGGCAACGTCATCGCCAGGTGGGCGCGCAGCGCGGCGTCGGTCACCTGCGCCGACGCGGCGGCGACGTGCGCGATGAGGAAGACCCGTCCGCCGGCATCGGTACCCGCGGTGACCACCGCGCCGGTGACGGCGGGATGGGCCAGCAGCGTGCCCTCGATCTCGGCCGGGTCGATCCGGTAGCCCCGGACCTTGATCTGCCGATCGATGCGGCCGAGATACACGAGGCCACCGTCGGGCAACCGACGCGCCAGGTCACCGGTGCGGTACATGCGCGCGCCGGGCGCGCCGTGTGGGTCCGGCAGGAAACGGTCCGCGGTCAAGCCCGGTCGGCCGCTGTACCCGCGCGCGACACCACATCCACCGATCCACACCTCGCCGACACCGCCGTCCGGCACGGCGTGCAGCTCGTCGTCGAGCAGATGCACGCTCACACCGTCGATCGGTGCCCCGATCAGGTCGAGCGTCGTGTCCGGGACCGGCGGCACGGCGAAGCGGGTCGAGGTCATCGTGGTCTCGGTCGGGCCGTACTGGTTGATCAGCCGTCCGGGCACCCGGTTGCGGCCATCGGCGACGAGGAACGGTCGCAGCGACTCACCGCTGGACACGGTCAGCCGCAGGTCGGGCAGATCACTGCGCCGCAGCGACGTCAGGAAGGTCGGGGTGGCCGACAGGATCGTGTTCACCCCCCACCTGCCCAGGGCCGCGACGAACTCACCGGCGCGCAACAGGGTGGAGCGCGGCACCAGGACCACCTGCCCACCGGCGACGAGCGGGGCGAACGTGTCACGGATCGAGGCGTCGTACCCGAACGGCGCGAGTTGCAGCACCACGGTGTCCGGACCGAGTTGGTAGTCGTCGACGATGAACCGTAGGTAGTTGGTGACGCCGAGGTGCTCCAGCAGTACCGCGTTCGGCGGCCCGGACGATCCGGAGGTGTGACTGACGTAGGCCAGCGAGCGGGGCGACAACGGTCGCAGGCGTGCCGGCACGTCAGGCGCGTCGACGAACACGGTCGGGCCGTCGATGGCGAGGTCGTGCTGCCCGGCCCGGACCGGTGTGGTGACCAGGAACCGGGCCTGGGCGGTGCGGACCATCGCCGCCAGTCGCTGATCGGGCAGCTCGGTGTTGAGGGTGAGGAAGGCGCCGCCGGCCCGAAGCACGGCCGCCATCGCGATGACGGCCTCCGGGCCCCGGTCAACCATGACCGCGCAAACCTGCTCCGGTCCGACGCCCTGGGCGACCAGCGCCCGGGCCAGCCGGTCGGTCCGGGCGGCGAAGTCCTCGTAGCACAGGGCGGTGTCCGGGGTGACGATCGCCGGTGCGTCGGGCCGGGTCGTGGCGTGGGTCAGGATGTCGTCGAGAAACGTGGTCACCGCCCCGCTCCGCCGCTCGACTGGTCGGCGGCGCACCACTCCAGGACCGCCCGGGCGCTGTGGTACTTGTTCTCGGCTTGGGCGAAGGCGATGCTGTCGGGCCCGTCGAGTACCGCGCCGGTCACCTCCTCGCCCCGATGTGCCGGCAGGTCGTGCATGAACACCGCGCCCGGGCAGGACGCCATCAGAGCCTCATCAACCTGGAACGGGGCGAACTCGTCACGCCAATCGGGCGTCGGCTTCGTCGAACCCGTGGTCTGCCAGCGGGTGGTGTAGACGACATCCACCGGTGGCAGGCCCGACAGGTCGTGCCGCTGTTCGACCCGCGCACCGCTACGCCGGGCAGACACCGCCGCCTGGTCGAGGTACCGCTGCTCCACGCCGTACCCGGGCGGGGTACGCAGGTGCAGCTCGGCGCCGGGATACC
Organism: Micromonospora sp. NPDC023869; assembly: GCF_055559695.1. Taxonomy (NCBI): domain Bacteria; kingdom Bacillati; phylum Actinomycetota; class Actinomycetes; order Micromonosporales; family Micromonosporaceae; genus Micromonospora; species Micromonospora sp. NPDC023869. The sequence goes on along the minus strand of NZ_JBVHKD010000014.1, from coordinate 104,378 downwards.
GGGACAGCGCAAGGGTCAGCGCCGAGGCGGTGTTGTTCCCCTCCCCCACGTACAGCACCCGTACGCCCTCGACCCGACCGAAGTGCCGGACGATCGTGGTGAGGTCGGCGAGGGCCTGAGTCGGGTGTTCGACCGTACTCATCGCGTTGATCACCGACATGCGCTTCTGGGCGGCGTACGCCCGAAGCTCGGACTCCGGCCCGGCGGTGCGGGCGACCAGGACGTCGAGCATGCCGGAGAGCACCGCGCCGGTGTCCTCCACCGACTCGCCGGTGGCCAGTTGCAGGTCGTTCGGGCCGTACGTGATCAGGCGGGCACCGAGACGCAGCGCACCGGCGGAGAACGCGGTCCGGGTACGGGTGGAGGTCTTACGGAACAGCACACCGACGACCGCCCTGGACAGGGGCTGGTCGGCTCCCGCGGAACCACGCGAGTACTCGGCGCCGCGCTGCACGATCCAGCGCAGTTGGTCGTCGGAGAGGTCCTCAATGGAGATCAGATGGCGTCGCTCGGTCATGCCGAGCCCCCTTCCAGGTGGCGATCGGCCGTGACCTGAGAGCCTGCGCGAGGTGCGGACCGACGAACAGGGACGGAGCTGCACGACGCGTCTGCGTGTTCGTCTCTATGGGCGGGACGCGTGGGCCCGGCAGCATCGGGCTCAGCTATTCGGATCACCCGACCACACCGGAGGGGTCATGACTGACGACGGTGTCTACCGCGTCGTGCGCAACGACGAGGAGCAGTACTCGATCTGGTGGGCCGACCGGGATCTGCCGCTCGGCTGGACCGCCGAGGGGACGTCCGGGTCGAAGCAGGAGTGCCTGGACCACATCGGGAAGGTGTGGTCGGACATGCGGCCGCGAAGCCTGCGGGAGCAGATGGCCCGGGTCTGACGGCCGAAGTCCGTACCGCACCTCGTGCCGCCCCGCCACACGTGGCATGCGGCGGGGCGGCAGCACCACGTCCCGTCGCCGAGGGCCGGCAGCTCAGGGCCGTGGACGCAGGCAGCCACATCGACACGGCTCCGAAACCGTCATGGACGGGCAGCTCCAACTCCGAGGAGACATCATGATGGCCCCGACTATCGAGTCAGAGGTCCGTAGTTACTGCCGAAGCTGGCCGATCGTGTTCGGCCACGGGCGGGGCAGCCGAATGTTCGCCGACGACGGCCGCGCCTACCTTGACTTCTTCGCCGGCGCGGGTGCCCTCAACTACGGTCACAACCATCCGGTCCTCAAGCGAGCCCTGCTGGACTACCTGGAGCGGGACGGGGTCACCCACAGCCTCGACATGCTGACCTCCGCCAAACAGGACTTCCTCGCCGAGTTCGCATCGCAGGTCCTCGCCCCCCGCAGCCTGGACTACCGCGTGCAGTTCACCGGACCCACCGGCACGAACAGCGTCGAGGCGGCACTCAAACTCGCCCGCAAAGTGACCGGACGCCACACCGTCGTCGCTTTCACCGGCGCATTCCACGGCATGTCACTGGGCTCACTGGCCGTCACCGGAAACGCCACCTTGCGCGCAGGTGCCGGCGTCCCACTCGGCAACACCTGGCGCGTCCCGTACGACGGCTTCGCCGGAGGCCAGGTCTCCGGGCTCACCCTGCTCGACACCATGCTCGCCGACAGCAGCAGCGGAATGGACCTACCGGCCGCCGTCATCGTGGAGACCGTGCAGGGCGAAGGCGGCATCAACCCCGCCCGCGCGATCTGGCTCGCCGACCTCGCCGAGCTGTGCGCCCGCCGCAAAGTGCTGCTGATCGTCGACGACATCCAGATGGGCTGCGGTCGCACCGGCCCGTTCTTCAGCTTCGAGCACGCCGGAATCACTCCCGACATCGTCTGCCTCTCCAAATCCATCAGCGGGTACGGCCTGCCGATGTCCCTTACGCTCTTCCGCCCCGAACTCGACGTGTGGCAGCCCGGCGAACACAACGGCACCTTTCGCGGCAACAACTTCGCCTTCGTCACCGGGGCGGCCGCGCTCAAGGAATTCTGGGTCGACAGCAAACTGGAGAAGCAGACAGCGGAACGGGACATCCTGCTTGAGGCGAGGCTGGCGGAACTCGCCGGTCGGCACCGGGCGCACGCAGTGACGTCACGCGGCCGGGGCCTGTTGTGGGGTCTGGCCTTCCGGGAACCGCCGCTGGCCCGACGGGTCGCCCAGGAGGCGTTCGCCCGTGGGCTGCTGGTGGAGACGTCCGGATCCGCCGACGAGGTGGTGAAGCTGATGCCGCCCCTGAACCTGACGGATGAGGAACTGGCCGAGGGCCTCGACATTCTGGAACAGTCGGTGACGGCAGCGGTCGACCGCTAGGTGGTTCCGGTCGTGAACCCTTCGGGGTTATGCAGCGGGTATCGTGCTGCGCACCGATGCCGAGCTGGCGGTCGGAGCTTGGCGAGCCAGACTCCTCCGCCACCACGCCCGGCCGCTCGCCCGATGCGAGGCGCAGTGGGTTTCCACCCTAGGCGCGGGATCCGCGGTGGAGGTAGGTGGTGGCACCGACGGCGAGAATCATGATGGCGGTGAGCCACGCCGCTGGCGAGGTGGAGGGCTGGATCGGCCAGGCCCAGACCCCCACGATGCCGCCGGTGTGGCGCGGAGCGGCAGCGTAGACGGCGCAGACGTAGAGGAAGGCTGGCAGCCACGCCAGCCGTACGCCGAGCAGCGCCGCGCCGCCGACGACCAGTCCGATACAGCCGAGCGCATTGCGGATCAGTGCATATGCACCGTACGTGTCGGGTTCCCGTAGCCCGGCCAGGCTGAGTGCTATGGCGGTCACGAGGGTGGCGACGAGAAGGTGCCCGGCTCGCCAGGCTCGCCACGGCAGGGAGGTGCTGCGTTCGAGGTTCTCGTCGGCGCCGCTGAGGGTGGGCCCGAGCAGTAGTGCGGCCAGCAGCGGTGCGAGCGCGATCACGGGGATCCGGGCGGCGGCCCCGTCGAAGTAGGTCCTGCTGGCGAGCCACGTGCCGCCGGCACCGGCCAGCAGTGTGATGACGCCGAGGCCGACTGCGAAGGTCGACGCGCCTCGGGCGGCCAGGTGCAGCCGGAGAAACCGCCGGGTCAGGGCCATTGGCCGAGCCGGATCAGAGTCTGCTCGTCGCATCGGTCAGCGGCGGCGAGGTAGTCGGCGAACCAGGCTCGCTGCGCGTGCTCCGGCATCGCGCGGAGCCTGGCGATGGGTGCGTCGGCGATGGTCGCCGACTCGTCGAGCATCCACTCGGCGGCCAGCTCATCGGTCCAGTAGACCCGCTGGTCGATCCTGCGTACCCCGGTGGGATCCGCGCAGACGGCGCGGGTGATCTGCCGCAGGTCGGCCCGCAGATGGTCGGGGCTGGCCAGGCCGCCGAGCGCGGTCGACTGGTGGCCGAGGCTGAGCCAGACCGTGTCGTCGTCCTCGCCGAAGGCCTGGCCGATCGGCTTCGCGGCCTCGTCGACCGCCCTGCTAGGTGCTCCGGGTATCCCGTCGAGACGTTCCAGGACCGGCTGCACGGCCGCGGTGACGTCATCGAACAGGAAGGCGTTGATCCTGGAGAGACACACCTGGGGGCCGCTGCTGGTGCAGACCAGCTCCAGCGCCGCCGGGTCGGCCGGGAGGTGGCGGGTGTCCCGCCCGATGACGATCGGCACCGCGACGGTGATGGCGAGGACGCCGGTCAGCAGGGCGGCTCGGCGCCACCGCGCGGCGGCGGCGAGCAGCAGAGCCGTCACTGTCACCAGCCAGGCGGCCTGCAACACGGTGACGCGCGCGGGGATGAGGGAGTGCGCCGCCCAGCCGCCGTAAAGGGGCGAGAGCCACGCCCAGGCCGTGCCGTCGCCGTACGCCACGACGGCCAGGCCGAGGTAGCTGGCGAGCGCGGCGATCGGCGCCGCCACCCGCAGGGGGACGAGCCGTCCGACGAGGACACCGAGCGCACCGGCAGCGGCCAGGGCCAGGACACCGACGATCAGCGTCCACCACCAGCCTCCACCGGCGTATGTCGCGACCCGGGCGACCAGCACCGCCGCCCCGGCGAACGCGGCCAACAGCCCAGCGGTACCGGACAGGGTCACGGCCAGCCAGGCCACCGCCAGCGGCTGCCATCTCGGGCGCGGGGTGGAGGCGATCAGCTCGTCCATGTCGCGCCGCCGTTCCCGACCGGACTGCCACGCTCCGGCCGCGACCATGAGGGCACAGAGCACCAGCATCGACATACGCAGGTAGTTCGCCAGCCCCGCCCACCGGCCGCCCCAGTCGTCCGGATGGATGACCAGCAGCCACACTCCGATGCCGAACATCGCCAGCGCGGCGGCGGGCGCCGTACCCCGGCGTAGCTCCACCCCCAGCACGCGCCTCACCGCGGTGCCGTCCGCGCGCCGCGCAGCACCGCCGTGTAACCCCGCTCGATCGGGGAGTCGCCGCTGTCGCCGTCGCCGCCGGCCGCGATCAGCTCGTCGGGAAGTCCGGTGAAGACCATCCGCCCCCCGTCGACCAGGTGCACCCGGGAGCATGCCGCCACGACGTCCTCGACCAGGTGGGTGCTGACCAGTACGACGGCGTCCAGCCCCACCTCCCGCAGCAACGCCCGCAACTCCACCCGCTGCTCCGGGTCCAGACCCGCAGTCGGCTCGTCCAACAACAGCAGCCGAGGTTCGTTCACGATGGCCTGCGCGATGCCGGCACGACGCAGCATGCCACCGGAGAGGTGTTTCATCCGGTCGTCAGCCCGGTCGAGCAAACCGACCCGCTCGATCGCCCGATCCACCGCCAGTGGAATCCTGCCCGGTGGCATCTCCCGCAGCCAGCCGAAGTACTCCACGAATTCCCGGACGGTGAAGCGCGGGTAGAAGCCGAATGCCTGGGGCAGGTAGCCCACCTGGCGGCGTACCTGCCGCAACCCCGAGGGGTCGCCGATGCGATGACCCAGCAGCCGGACGTCACCCCGGTCGGGGCGCAGCACCGTGGCCAGGACTCGCATCAGGGTGGTCTTGCCGGCGCCGTTCGGACCGAGCAACCCGTGCACGCCCACCCCCAAGTCGAGGTCCAGATCGTCGAAGACGACCCGCCTGCCGTACCCCACGCGCAGGCCGTCGACGTTCACCATGGTCATGCCGGTTGTCTCCCCACCTGGTCCCGACGCACGTACACCACCACCGCGGCGACCGCGGTGACGCCCAGCCATACCGGACCGCGGGCCGACACGACCGACAGGTCCCCGACCGTCGGTGCCAGCACCACCGCCGCCCATCCCCCCGCCACCACGAGCGCGGCGTACGTGGGCTCGATCAACGAGCCGAGCGCCAGCGTCGTGACGGTCAACGCGACGCAGGCAAGCAGCCACGTCACCGGGGCACCGATCTGCGTCACCGTGCCGGCCAGGACTGCGACGGGTGCCGCCACCGCGAGCACCGTCAGCGTGCGCCACAGGACGATCCGCAGGCCGCCCTGCGGTGTCCCGGCGATCAGCTCGTGCAACGGATCGGTCCTCGGCCCATACGACAGGGCCGTCCCGACAGCGGGCAGCACCGGCGCGATCAGCAGGAGCAGCCACGACGGCACCATCGTCGAGCTGACCGCCGTACCGGTGGCGAGCGCTCCGGTCACGGCCACCGACAGCAACCAGGCCGTCCGCGCCGCGGGTCCCGCACCCGCCAACACACGTACGCGTCGCCACCTGCTCCCCCGCCGCACTCGGCCCGGTGCCGACGGCCGGTGAGTCAGGGACATCGCGACCGCCTCGACTATCAGGGCCGTGGTCGCGTCCGGTGTGATGCTCCTCCGGCAGGCTTCGCAGCGGTCGAGGTGCGCCTCCACCGACCACGCGTCGACGTCGACGAGGCGGTCTTCGGCGTACGCCGCCAGTACCTCGGCCTCGGGGTGAAAGTCGTTCACGACAACGCCTCCCGCAACTCGCGGCGGGCGCGCATCGCCCGGGTCTTCACCGTGCCTTCGGGCACCCCCAGCAGCGTCGCCGCCTCACGCACTGTCAGGCCGTCCAGCACCGTCGCCTGCAACACCGCTCGCAACTGCGGCGACAGCCGGTGCAGCGCACGTGCCAACTCCTCGTCGTACATGCCGGCCAGGACCTCGTCCTCCGCCGACGGCGACCACGCCAGCACGTCCTCGCCCGGCAACCCCGCGCTCTGCGGACGGACCGACGCGCGACGTCGCGCGTCGATCAACCGACCAGCGGCGATCGTCCACAGCCAGCCCGCCGCCGTACCGTCCCCTCGGTAGCCGGCCGCCGCCCGCCACACCGTCAGGAACGTCTCCTGCAGCACCTCCCGGACCAACTCCGGATCGCGACACCGTCTCCGCAGACGCAGCACCAACCACGACGCGTTACGCGCATACAACGCGTCGAACGCCTCGCAGTCCCCCTCGCCGACAAGGCGCAACAGCTCCTCATCGCCCACGTCCATCACGCAGGTTAGGACGCATCTGTCGGGAAAACGGTTCTCCCCACGCCGACACAGCGCGACACAGATGCGTCCCTACCGGCAGGTTCGCCCGGTCGTTGTCGCGGTCGGCGGCGGACTGCGCGGTGGACGTCCACGCACGCCCCCCGGGCCGTACCGGGCGTGTCCCGCGCCGCCGGAGCGACACGGGACACGCCACCGGGAGCAGGTGGTGTCGCAGCCGGGGTCAGGGAGTGACCGACTCGATCCGGACCGGCACGGAGTCCACCCCGACCAGACCGGAGGAGTCGAACACCTCCAGCCACACCACCCAGGTGGTGACGGTGGTCCCAGTGTTCAACAGGCCCAGCGGGGCGGTGAAACCGGAGCAGTTCTTCGGCTGCACGACGTCGTCGACCGAGCCGCCGGTGGGCACTCCGCTGCCCTGGCAGAGGATCTTCTTGACACCTCCGTCGCCGTACGCGGTCCACCGCAGGCGCATCCCGCTGATCACCCCGTCCTCGGCGTCGGTGCCGGTACCGGCGAAGGCGACCGACCGGGGAGTGCCGTCGTCAGTGGTCAGCGTCAGGGCCTGTGCCGGTGCGGTGATCGTGGCCGTCGGCGCGGTCTTCCCGGCCGGTGCCGCCACGACTACGAAGGCGCGGTGGGCGCTGACGCCGTCCGCGGTGAAGGTCACCGTGTACGACCCTGGCGTGACCGTGGCCGCCGGCAGGAGTGCCTGGTGTCCGCTCTTCTGGAACACCACGGTGTTGCCGCGCCGCACCGTCCACGACACCTGCGAGTCGGGTACCGACCCGGGCTCGTCGGGGTCGTGGGAGGTGCCGACCAGACCGACCGACTGCCCGGCGGGAAGGGTCGATCCCACCGGCGGCGAGATGACCGCTACCGTCGTCGGGCTGTCCACCACCGTCACGGTCACCGCGGCGGAGCCGGTGCGGCCGAGGCTGTCGGTGGCAGTGGCGGTGACGACGTGGGTGCCGGCCGACAGCGACGCGAAGGTCTGCGACCCCTGGGCCAGTGTCCCGTCGACGCTGCTGGTCCAGGTCAGTGGGATCTCCTTGCCGAGGAAGTCGGTCGCCGAACCCCACAGGTCCACCGTCTGCCCCACCCCGAACTGCTGGCCGGTCTTCGGGGTGCTGATGGTCACCGTCGGCTTGCCGACCTTCACTCCCAGCGCCTCGGCGACCGCGCCCAGGGCGTCGATCCGGCGTTGGCTGCCGGTCACCTTGGCGCCCAGCCCACCGACGTGGGCGGTGTCGTTGAGGATGTCCCGGACCTCGGTGGCGGTGAGGGTGGGGTCGGCGGCCAGCACCAGGGCGGCGACCCCACCCACGAACGGTGCGGCGACACTGGTACCGCAGGCGTTCGAGCGGGTCGTGTTGTTCCCCGGCGTACCGGGGTCGGCGAGGCCCCTGACGCACATCGGACCGTAGATCTCCACCGAGCGGGTGTGGTCGCTGGTGCCGTAGTTCGACCCGCCCGCCACCGCCGCGTTGTCCCGCATGCCCCCCACACACATCACGTGGGTGCTCTCGCAGGGCACGTAGAGGGTGTCGCCGTCGATGTCCACACCGTTGTTCCCGGCGGCGGCGACGATCAACGCGCCGGTGTCCCGCACGTTCTTCATCCGCCGGTCGGTCCAGGTGCGCGCGTGGGACTTGCCGAGGTCGACGTCGCGGGTGAAGCTGAGGTTGACCACGTCCGGGTGGGTCGCCTCGGCGGCCTTCTCCAGCCGGCGCAGCACCGTCCAGTAGTCGATGCCGTTGCGGACCGCGACGAGTTCCTTCACCACGGGTCCGGCCGGTCCGGCGGTGCCGTAGTCGTTGTCGACCCGGCCCATCCCGGCGAGGACGACGTCGGTGCCGTGCCACGGGCAGGGCGTACCGCCGGTGCAGTCGTTGGTGTTGGCCTTGCCCCACTCCACCGTGTGCAGCGACACCTTGTCCGGGAAGTCGGGGTTGTGGGTGAACCCGCCGTCGAGCACCAGGTACTTCACCTGCTTGGTCAGCCGGCCTTTGGACTGGAGCAGCTGCCAGGCAGGCGCGACGCCGGTGTCCATCGCGCCCCCGGCCCGCATGAACGACCAGTCGAAGACGTTGTGCTCGAAGTCGGGCGCCTCGAACACCTCACCGTCGGCGATGCCGGTCGGCTCCACCAGCCAGTCGAGGACCAGTTCGGTGCCGACCCGCCACTCGGCTGCGGCCAGTGCGAGCAGCCGCAGCGCCCGCTCGTCACCGACCCGGTACACCCCCGACTGTCGGGGCTCGGCGGCGAGCAGGTCACCGACCAACGCCGCCGGGTCGGCCCGGTCGGCGTCCACCCGGACCAGGTGGTCCTGCCCCTGGTCGTCGGGGGCGAACGAGTCGAGGACCTGGCCACCCCAGCGCGTCAGGAAGGCGTCCAACTCGGCCTGGTCGGCCATCCGCACCATCACCTCGTCGAGGACCAGCCCGGCGGGGGACCCGCTCGGACCCGCCACCACCCCGACCTCCCGGTCGGTGCCGAGCCGACCCACCGGGTCGATCGGTGACCGGGGCGCGGACAGTGCCGGGTCGACCCGGAAGGCCAGGGGCTGCGCCGAGTTGGTGCCGGAGGCCGTAGCCGGGCCGTCGGGGGTGGGCGCGGCGACGGCGTCCAGCGGGGTGGACGTGACGAGCCCACCGGCGAGTGCTGCCACCACGGCGGCGGCCAGCAGGCGGCGGACGGGTGCCCGCCGGTGGACGGAACGTGTCGGTGTCATCGGTGTCTCCTCGATGTCGGTGATGCGGTGACACCGGTAGGAGCAGCCGACGGTCGGGATGCCAACAGAAAAGTTCAGAAACTTTTCCCCTTCGCTCTAATGGAATCGTCGACGGGGGCGGGAGCAGGGATGGATACGGCGTTTCAGGACGACAGAAGCCTGGTCGAGGCGGTACGCCGAGGTGACCCGGCCGGGCTGGAGGGCGTGTACCGGCGCTACGCCGACCGGCTCCACACGTACGCCCGGGCGATGGTGCACGAACCGGAGGCCGCCTCCGACGCCCTCCACGACGCGTTCCTCGTCGCCGGCCGGCGCATGGATCAACTACGCGACCCCGACCGGCTCCGGCCCTGGCTGTACGCGATCGTGCGCAACGAGTGCCTGCGGCACCTTCGCGAGGGGGCCCGTTCCAGGCCGCTGGGCGAGACCGACGACCCGGTCGCTGACCTTCCCGACCCGGGGGCGGGTGTCAACGCCGACCAGGTGCGCGCCCTCGTCCACGCCGCCGCGGCGTCCCTCAGCCCCGGTGACCGCGAGGTGGTCCACCTGGCGATCCGCCACGACCTGTCGTCCGCCGAGATCGGCGCGGCCCTCGGCCTGCCCGCCAACCATGCCCACGCCCGCCTGTCCCGGGCCCGCTCGCAGTTGGAACGGGCGCTCGGCGCCCTGCTCGTCGCGCGCAGCGGTGCCCGGGACTGTCCGGCCTTGGGCGACCTGGTGGCGGGTTGGCAGGGCCGATTCACCCCGACCCTGCGGAAAAGGGTCGCCCGGCACGTCGACGACTGTGGGCAGTGCGGGCTGCTCCGGCGGGACCAGCTGAATCCGGCGGCGCTGCTGTCGGCCTACACGGCACCGGCGTTCCTCGTCGCCGCCGACGCGACGTGGCCGAGCCCGACCACCTCCGAGACGGCCGAGAACGGCACCGATGCGGTCTCGTCCGGGGAGACGGTGGAGGGCGTCTCCCCGGGCGATCCGGTGGGCGACGGTTCGTCCGGGGACCCTTCGGAGGGCGTCTCGCCGGAGGGTCCGTCGGGGGACGGTTCGTCCGGGAATTCGTCGGAGGACGTCTCCCCGGAGGGTCCGTCGGGGGACGGTTCCAGGGACGTGGCGGAGGACGGCTCGTCGGGGAAGGTGGCGGTGCGGTCCGGGGGGTCTGTCGGTGGGGCGGGGCAGGGCGTGGAAGCGGGCGACCACACCGCCGCCGAGACGGACGAGCCGACGGCCCGTAGCGGCGGGCCGGCCCGAGGCGGGAGGGCGGCGCGTACCGCAGGGTCTTCCGGTCGTCAGGCGTCCGCGAGGTCGCGTCGGCGACGTCGGGTGGCCGCGACCGCCCTCCTGGGGGCGCTCCTGGTCGGATCCGGTGTCTGGGCGCTGACGCCCGGTCCGCTCACCGGTGACCGGGTGACTGTCGCCGGCGTACCGGCCGACGGGCCGACGGGGACTGCCGGGGCTGCGGACCCGGCGGGCCGTCGAGGGGACGACGCCGACGGCCTCTCCGGCGGTGCACCTCCGCCCCGGCAGGACGGCGGGACCGTCGGTGCGGAACCGCCGCCCGCGCCGAGCGCGCCGCCCACCGCAGGACCGACAGCACTCCGACCGACCACGGCGCGGCCGACCACGGCGCGGCCGAGCCCGGTCCGGCCGACCACCCCCCGCCCGACGGCGCCCCGACCGTCGGCCACGGCGCGGTTGGTCGCGCCGTTCACCGTCTCGGCCGACGCGCACGTGCGCTGCGGCGCGGACAGCTACAGCCTGGTCGTCCAGGCCACCGGCAGCACCACAGTCGAGGCGGCGCAGGTGTACTGGAGGCCGGCGGGTGGCCGTACGGCGAGTCGGGCCATGACCGGACAGGGAACCTCGGCGCAGGCCACAGTGCCGCGCCTGCGGACGGAGACGGTGACGTGGTGGGTACAAGCAACCGGTGTGGACGGCCAGGCCGCTCGGACCTCGGCCACCACGGTCCCCGATCCCTGCACAAGGCCGGGCTGACCGGAGTACGCCGGCACCGGTCACCCCGGCCGCTCCCCTACTGGTGCAACAGATACTGGGGGGCACCCGCCGGCCGGCGGGTGCCCCTTCGTGAACAGGCGTGTCTGGTGACTACCGGAAGGTGACGTCACTTCTGTTGACCTTGCAGTTGGCGTCGTTCCAGCCCTCACCGAGGTAGCTGGGTTCGCTGCCCTTGGGCACACCCTTGTACTTGCCACAGATGGTGGCCGAGCCGATGACGACCACGCGGGTGATCGTCGCGGTGTCGTTCCAGTTGCTGTTGATTCCGGCGAGCATGTCGATGTCGTCGACGAGGACGTTGTCGATCCGCACGTGGCGGGTGTGCGAGGTGGAGCAGTTGCCGCAGGCGCGGTACAGCTTGCCGGTCCCCTTGAGGTAGAAGCCGGAGATGTTGACCGTGCCGTTGCCGTTGTGCTGGAAGTTCTTGTCGCTGCCGTTGCGCGCGCCACCACCGATGACGTAGGAGGTGCCGCCGTTGGTCTGCTTGAAGGTGGCGGCGTCCTCACCGATGTCGTTCCACCACACGTTGCGCAGCGTGCAGGTGCCCTCGCAGTGCACGCCGTCGCCTGCGGGCGAACCGAGGATGACGTTCTGCAGCGTGCCGCCGTTGGCGATCTTGAACATCGGGTCCTGCGACTCGCCCTGTCCACCGTCACCGATGCAGCAGTAGGTCTTCATCCCGCCGTCGAAGGTGCCGGAGACGCTGACCGTGCCCGAGATGCTCGCCGGGCCAGCCGATGACGGCCATGCGCCGGTCGGCGCGCCTGGGTTGCCGGTCGGGCCGGCCGTCGGACCGCTGGTGGGGCTGGTGGTCGGGGTCGACCCGCCGCTGGAGTACGTCTCGAACTCGGCGATCCGAGGGGTGCCGGACCCGCTGGTGATGACGAAGGAAATCTTCTTCAGCGACGTCGAGGAGAAGTTGATGGTGCTCGGGGCGCTACTGCCGCTGGCCAGGACGGTGCCCGTATCGTGGTTTCTGAGCTGCCAGCCGCTGATCGAACCACCGCCCGAGGCCTGCACGATGACGGCCGAGGACACCGTGGTGGCGCTGCCCCATTTGACCGAGACCGTGCCGGTGGAGCCGCTCGGCGACCAGTAGGTGCTGGCGTTGCCGTCGATGACGTTGCCATAGCTGGTGCCACTGGCCTTGCTGGAGCCGTCGGCGCCGGCACCGAGGCTCAGGTTCGTGGCGGCCGAGGCGTTAGGGACCTGCAGCGCCAGCGCGACGACGGCACCTGCGACCACAGTGGCACTGCCGGCCAGCCACCGCGTGGCGACTTTGCGTCTCATCGGATGTCACCTTTCAGACGTTGCTACATGGGATAGGAAAGCGCTTTCCGACAACCATAGAGAACCGTCGATAAAGAGGCAAGGGTCACATCCGATCCGTATACTTATGACGCTAGGAGTCTGATATTGACCCCAGAGCGCATCAACGGAGTCGTCGGTTGCCTGCGTCCCAGGCGCGGATGCCGTCCAAGCGCTGCCCCGGCCGTAGCGCCTGCGGAGGAAACCAGAAGATCACCACGTCGGTGTCCTCGCTCCAGCGAGCCAACCGCGCCGTGACCGTCTGGCCGCCGGCCGTGCCGTCGATGCGCGCGGCGGGACCGACGAAGTATCCGAAGGTGGGCACCGGGTCGTCCGGCAGCACCTCACCCGACGGCTCGTACCCGATCTGGTGGAAACCGGGCCGGCGGTCGGCGCCCTCGACGTCGTTGACCAGGAAATCCAGGATCAATCGACCGGTGGGGGTACGCCGGCCGGCGCCCAACCCGATCGTCACCTCGGGCGCGCGGGGCACGCTGACCGGGACGACGTAGAACACCCGCTCCTCGTCGCCGTACCAGATGCCGGTCCGCACGATCTCGCCGATCACCGGCGGGGGTGTCGCGGCGGCGGTGGGTGTCTTGTCAGTCGGTGCGGTCACCGTGGCACTGGGTGCCGGATCCGGTGGCGAGGCCGGTTCCGGGGGGCGAGGTCGGTCCCACGCGACCGCGACGCCGACGACCAGCACGATCGCGAGCACGATGGCACCGCCCTGGACCGCCCAGCGGCGACGGCGCAGCCGACGGCCATCGCGCATGATGGCCTCGACGTCGAACCGGCCCCACTCGGCGTGTTCGGTCGCCTGCATCGCCGCACGGAGGCGGTCTGCCTCGGTCATCGATCCCCTCCCCGCGTGTCCGGAAGCTCGACAAGGGTCTGGCGCAGCTTCTCCAGCGCGCGGGAACTCGTGCTCTTCACCGTGCCCACCGAGACCTCCAGCTCGCGGGCCACCTGCAGTTCCGGCAGGTCGAAGAAGTAGCGCAACACGACGATCGCCCGTTCACGAGCGGTGAGCGTGCCGAGAGCGTGCTGCAACGTCCGCCTGGCGGCGACCTCGTCCGCGACGTCATCTCGATGCCGGTGCGGGATCTCGTCGGTGGGATGCTCCCGGATCGGACGCCGCCAACCGTCCACGATGTAGTTGGTCATCACCCGTCTGGTGTAGGCGTAGGGGTCGTCGCGTCGCACTCTCGACCAGGAGGCGTACGTCCGGACCAGAGCGGCCTGCGCGGCGTCCTCGGCCTGGTGATGGTCGCCGGTCATCAGGTATGCGGCCTGTGCCAGCCGTCCCGATGCCGCCTGGACGAACTCGACGAACTCCGCGTCACCCCTGGCCATGCTGCCTCACGACGTCTCTGACGGACGGGACCGCGAAAAGGTTGAGCCGCCAGCGGATCAACTTTCCGGAAACGTCGGCCGTCCTTCTCCCACCTGCCACGACCAGCGGCAGGCACATGGACGGAGGACCATGAGCTCGTTCGACACCGGGGTGCGTACCGGCCGGATTCCGTTTCCGCCGTTGGCCGTACCGCTGATCGCCGTGCTGCTGGCCGGATGCGCCCCGACCGCCGACGCGGACGCGCGGGCCGCCGAATCCCCCGGGCCGACGGTGACCGCCGCACCGGCGGTGACCGCCGATTCCCTCGCGCAACCACCCCCGCCGCCGGTCGGCTATCCGGCGAGGGGCGACAACACGTGGGACATCGCCCACGGCGAGCCGGCCTCGGGGCGGCGGGGCGCCGGGCAGCTGCTGCGCTACCAGGTCGCGATGGAACGCGGCATCCAGGGCATTCCGCTAGCCGAGTTTGCCGACCAGGTCACCGAGGCCCTCGCCCACCCGCAGGGCTGGACCGCAGGCGGACGGTGGCAACTGCGTCGGGTCGGCCCCGGCCGCCGGCCCGACTTCACCGTCTACCTGGCCACCCCCGTCACCCGGGACGTGTTGTGCCAGGACACGCCGGACGGCTACACCTCCTGCCGCAACGGCGATCGGGTCGTCCTCAACGTGGCCCGGTGGGTCAAGGGGGCGCCCGGCTTCGGCAAGAACATCGACGGCTACCGCCAGTACGTGGTCAACCACGAGGTCGGTCACCGCCTCGGCATGGGTCACGAATTGTGCCCGGGACGTGGCCGACCGGCTCCGGTGATGCAGCAGCAGACACTGGGGTTGCACGGCTGCACGGCCAACGGCCTGCCGTACCTCGACGGCAGGCGCTACTCCGGTCCGCCGGGGGCCTACAACGATCGGATCCCGCCCCGAGACCGGGGCATGCGCAGCGGCTGAGGCCTCATGCGCCGAGGACGAGGGCGCCTACCACCGTGGCGGGTTCGGGGCGTACGGGAGGCTGCTCGCGTCGCGCTCCAACAGGGAATGGCCGGCGACCTAGGATCGCGGTGCGGGCGAAGCGCGAGGCCGGGATTTCGGCACCGGTGTGAGAGAGGTGTCAGGGTGTTCGGTCGGAAGAAGCTCAACGACCTGGTGGCGCAGCTCAGGCCCGACCTGAGTCGGGAATCGCTCGGCGTCGGGCCCGACTTCCCGGGCGTCGCGCCGAACCCGCTCCTCAGCAGAGCTGCACGGAAGCGCAATGCGGAACTGCGTACGGGGGCGCTTGCGCTCGGCGTACTCGTCGACTGGCGGGAGGTCAGCAGCGACGGCAGCCCCCGCGTGGTCCTGATGTTCGACGTGGAGACCGCCGACGGCTCCTCATTCCGCGGCATCGCAGACGAAGACCTCACGATCACCGAGCTCGCCCGACTCTCCCCAGGACAGACGATGCCCGTGCGCTACCGGCCGGCCGTCATGGACCACTACGTCGCCCTTGCCCAGGATGCGGACCCCGCCCGCGTGCAGCAGCTCGCTGACGAGAACGCGAGCCGCAAGCGGACCTGATCGCTGCCTCGGTGCCGATCAACACAAAGCGCGTGGCCAGTCAATCCGGTGAGTCCGACGACGTCGGCGTCATCTCCCGCCCGGCGACATCGGGACGAGGCCGCCCGATGGTCTCCCACTCGCCCGGGGATTGGCCGGCGCTGAGGCCGAGGCGGGCGCGTCCGCCGGAGACCAGGTCGAGCGTGGCGACATCGGCCGCGAGCAGGATCGGTTCGCGGACCACGGCGTTGGACACGTACGAGCCGAGCCCGATCGTCGACGTGACGGCCGCAGCGGCCGCGAGAGCGACAAGGGCGAGGCCGCCGAGCCAGGATGAGGCGACGAGTACGACGTCGAATCCGGCGGCCTCGCACTTGCGAGCGAGGTGCAGCCAGCTACAGATCTTGAATTGTCAGGTTCGTCCGATGTGGTCTGTGTGACGGCTTGGGGCTCGGGTAGATCCGTGGGATGAGGTATCCCGATGGAGGTGGGTTGTCCACGCGGGGGCGGGCGAAGCGTGAGGCGGTACGACGGCAGGCGGCCGGGTGGTTCGCCGAGGATGTGTCGGTGCCGGAGATCGCGCGTCGGCTGCGGTTGTCGCAGACCGCGGTGTACGGCTGGCGCAAGCGGTGGCGGGCCGGTGGTGAGCAGGCTCTGGCATCGAAAGGGCCTGGCGGGTCTCGGTGCCGTCTTGGATGATGGCCGGTTGCGGCGGCTGGCCGATGCCCTGGATGAGGGTCCGGCGGCGCACGGGTTCGGTGCCGATCAGCGGTGGACCCTGGCCCGGGTGTCAGACCTGATCGCTCGGATGTTCCGTACCCGGTACACGCTGCGCGGGACGGCGAACATCATGTACCGGTTGGGCTGGTCGGTGCAGGTCCCCACACATCGTGCGGTCGAGCGGGACGAGGCCGCGATCATCACGTGGCGGCGGGAGACGTGGCCGGCGGGAAAACGGTAGCGGCGCAGCGGCAGGCGTGGCTGGTCTTCGAGGACGAGGCCGGTCAAACGTTGCGCCCACCGAAGGCACGCACCTGGGGACGACGCGGGAACACCCCGGTGGTCCCGGTATCGGGCAAGGGCTCCGGCCGTGTCTCGATCGCCGGGCTGACCTGTTACCGACCCGGGCAGCGGTCCCGGTTGATCTACCGCACGCTCGTGCACCGGGGACGCAAGTACGAGCGACGCAGCTTCAGCGAACGCGACTACATCGCCCTGCTGGATGCCGCCCACCAGCAACTCGGCGGCCCGATCGTGTGCGTCTGGGACAACCTGAACACCCACGTCTCCGCCGCCATGCGACAGATGATCGACGCCCGGGACTGGCTAACCGTGATCCGGCTACCCGCCTACGCCCCGGACCTGAACCCGACCGAAGCAGTCTGGTCCCACCTCAAACGCAGCATCGGCAACCTCGCCGTGACCGGCGTCGACCACCTCCAAGCGATCATCCGCAACCGACTCAAGAGCATCCAGTACCGCACCGACCTACTCGACGGCTTCCTCGCTCACACCGGACTGACCCTCGAACCCGACACAACCTGATCATTCAAGATCTGTAACGGCGATGGGCGCGCTCTCAACCCAGGCGAGTCAGTACCGCTTCGAGCCTGTCGATCATTTCACTGGTCTCCTTCTCGGTGGCGGTCAACGCGGGTACCAGGGGGATGACGCCCACCGACAACGGATGCAGGAGCAGCTCCGCGTCAAGACCGAAGGCGGTGACGCGTCGGATGAACAACGGACCGGAGCCGACGAGATCGGGGCGCACCCTTATGCCCCAGAGGTGGCCTGATCCGGATACCCCGTCCACCGCAGGATTGTGGGACAGTGCCGTGACCTGGCGACAGAGTGCCACCGCGACCTGCGCCCGTTGTTGCATCAACTCCGGGGTGAGGCAGCGCCGCAAGACCGCCACCGCGCAGGCGCAGCCCACCGGGTCGCCAGCCTGAGTCGAGCCCGGTAGCCGGTGCATCGGCACCGATGACCGAATCCGATCGGCGACATGACGCTCCACGGCTACCACTGCCATTGGAGACAGCCCGCCGGTCAGGCCCTTCGCAAGAACGACGACATCGGCGGGGAAGCCGGCAGCCGCCGAGGCGACAAACTGGCCGGCACGAAACACTCCGGTGCTGACCTCGTCGGCGATGAGGAGACAGTCGTGCGCCTTCGCCAACGCTGCCAACAGGCGCAGGTAGCCCGGAGGTACATCCATCATGCCGCCGACGCACTGTATGGGCTCGACAATCACCGCGGCAAGATCAGCACCTCGTTCGGCGAAGACGTGCTCGACCCGGGTGGCGCAGGATGCGGGGTTGCTCGACCATTCGGTCGGCGACGGCAACTGCACGGTCGGCAACGCCGATGGGGCTCCGCTGCGGTATCGGGGACTGTCGTTGAGCGCCAACGGGCCCAAGGAAGCGCCGTGGTAGGCGCCGGCGAGGTAGGCGATGGTGGTGCGGCCCTGCAGGTGGGCGTCGGCCGCGGCGATGCGCAAAGCAGCGTCGACGGCTTCGCTTCCTGAGGTGGCGAAGAAGAAGACGGGGTCCATCGGAGCCAGCAGCCGCGTCAGGAGTTCGACCAGGGGACCGACGTCGGTGTGCAGGCGGCGGAGCAGTGAGGTGCCGCCGAGGCGGCGTAGGGCGTTGGCGGCGGCATCCGTGACGTCGGGTGGCGCGTAGCCGAGGCTCAGATGCCACAGTCCGGAATTTGCGTCCAGCAGGTGCCGGCCCTCTGCCGTGGTTGCCCACACGCCTCGGCCATCACGCAGCGTCACATGTAGGTCCGGCTCATACCTCCCGCCATCCACTGATGGCGCCCAGACTCGCTCGTGAGACGCGAACGTAGTCATGCGCTCACAATAGAGGATGCGAAGGTCGCTTAACTCCGTCCACAGGTGTAAGTGAGGCGTTGCGATGTCCGGTGACGAGCGGGGACCAGCCATGACCTACTGGACAGCCGTGGTGCGTAATGAGCTGCTGCGACAGCTTGCCTCGCACGATGCGGTGTCAGCCGAGACGATCACTATTGAGGTTCCCACTGCCGATCGCCGAACCGAGTTCGATTTTCGCGTCGCCTCGCCCCGCAGCCCCGCTCTGAAGATCCTGCCGTGCCCGACTGACAATGAGTTGCTCGCGTGGCTTCGGCGCAGCGCCGATGAACCGCGCGGCGAGCACTACGTCGTGGTGTACGACGAGGACACATCGACCACCCAGGCGCTGCGAGCGTGGGCCGAAGCCGCCTCCTCATCCGGACGAAGTTCCGACAACGCGATGATGTCGGCCCTCAGTCGCGAGTTGGGCAGTGATGCCGTAGGCCTCGGGCGGCGGTTTCGTCTGTGCCACCGACCCGGCCAGTGGGAGGAGCGATTCGCCCACACGGTGGCCCTTCATGTCTGCCAGGATTCGGCGTACGCCGACGCGCTGCTGGATCGGCTGGGAATAGCTGCTGCAGCCCTTGGGGGGCTGGGTGGGCGCGTGGCGCTGGGCGACCTGCGGCGGGAGTTGAACGCGGATGGAATTGCTCTGGAACCGGCCCGGGCGCTGGCAGCAGACCTGCAGGCTGACGTGCTGCGACGCGCCGATGGCACATGCTGTGTCTGTCGTCAACCGGATGTGCAGGCACGCGTGCACCTCATCAACGAGCTACCAGCCGACCATGATCCAGACAATCTCGCCGCCGTGTGCGGTTCCTGTTGGGCAACCTCCCGCCGGTCAGCCGCCGCCAGCCCGGCACTGGAGTTCGCGCAGTTGTCCCGACACCGACGCGACTGGGATTGGGAGGTGGCACAGACACGCCGCAACGCCTCCGTGGCCGGAAGGTCGCGAAGCGAGATCGCGAACCTCCACGAGGTACTACGCCGCCACCTGAGGGAGGACTTTCACTGGGACGGACCCCGGCGGGGCGAGTTCGCCCGCCTTGGTGGCCGCATGGAAGATCGCTTCTACCAGCCACACCGCGGCGAGCAGCTGACCGCCCGACCGGCCTACTACCACACCTACTGGGGCCTCGTCGGCTCGAAGATCCTGCTGCCGGATCTCTTTGCCTCGCAGGCTGAGGCTGCTGCCGTCGCTGTCGCCGACCGCCTGAGCCAGACGGGCTGGATCGGCGTCGACCTGGAGGACTATGCCGCGCCACCCCCGCTGGGCCGTCGCCGGGTACAGACGATTCGCCACACCGCCCGTGCTGCCATGATCCTTCTCGTCGCCGAACGCCATTTGGACCTGGCCGCCGAAGTGGCGTGGAACGTGCTGACCGAAGCCGAGATCAGCATCAAACACGACGGTGGATGGGGCGAGTTCCGCAACGAGCCCGAGGCGCTTTCCACCCTCTACTCCTCGATGTACGCGCAGCAACTGCTCTCGTCGGTGTGCCTTGATCCGAGCTGGGAAGGGACCGTGCCGGAGCTGCCGAGCTTCAAAGCCACCGCGACCGGGGCCGTGGCACGCACCTGGCGCTACCTCGCGCAACGGTGGCATGCAGACCGGTGGTCAATGAGCGGCATGCCGTGGATTGTCAACACCGCCGCGATCGTCGCTGATCTGGGGATCTACATGCCGGCACCCCTGGCCGCCGACGTGCACCGAGCGCTGCGGGATGCGCTCAACCCGATAGGGCGGCTGATAGAGCCGCACATCGGCGCCGACTGGGATGCGCCGGAGCCGGTACTGGCAGTCCGGGTGGCCTTCGCCGCCGCGCAATTGGCGTGCGCAGCCGATGATGAGCGTTTGGCGCGCCTACGTCGGCGGCTTCTGGGCATGAACTGGTCCGATGTGCCTTTGCGTACCATGGACGTGGGGTTCCTCAGCGTGTTGTCCACGCGCGTTGAACAGGGAGGCCGGGTACCAGTGGAGTTCGACGAAACAGACCTCGACCGGCTGGCCAAGCTGCCGGAGCAGGGATCCGAGAAAGCGGCCCTGTCGGTGCGGGTCTTCATCTCCTACGTGCGTGAGGATGTGGCAGAGGTTTCCCGGCTCGCCGACGAGCTGCGGGCCAGAGGCATCGAGGTGTGGCTTGACCGCGACAGATTGCAGGTCGGAGTGCGATGGAAGGACGCCATCAGGCAAGCGATCCGCGAGGGTGACTACTTCCTTGCGGTCTTCTCTCCCGCCTACATGCAGCGGCGCCAGACCTACATGAACGAGGAGCTGTTGGTAGCGGTGGAGGAGTTGCGTCTACGCCCTCGTCACCGCCGTTGGTTCCTCCCGGTGACACTGGGCGCTCACGTCGTGCCTGACGCGCCCATCGGACCGGGGGAGACGCTGAACGACCTTCAGCAGGTGAGTCTTATTGACGATTGGGACAACGCGATAGCCAGGCTCGCCGCCGCGATGACGCCACCTCCGTGATCGTCGCTGCTTGCTTGGCTGCGACGATGCTTGCCGACCCTGACGGGCGTGTCGGGGGCAGCGGGACAGTCCCAACCTTCCTAGACTCAGCCCGTCGGCGCGGGCCGTCCGTGTCGTAAGCCGCCACGACAGGATGACTCTGTGTCTGTTCCAGACGATATCGCCCGTGCATCACGTCCCGCGAAACTGGTCCGCGACAAGATTCCCCAGCTTGTGCGGGCGAGCGGAGAAGAGCCCATAACGTCGATCGCCGACGACACTGAGTACCGGCAACTGCTGCGCCTCAAGCTCCGCGAGGAGGTCGAGGAATTCGTAGCGTCGGACGATGTCGAGGAACTGGCCGACGTGCTCGAGGTGGTCAGAGCGTTGGTCGTCGACCTTGGTACCGAGTTTGACACGCTGGAGCAAATCCGAGATCACAAGGCGTCCAAGCGTGGCGGGTTCTCGCAGCGGATCGTCTGGTACGGAAATCGTCCCAAGCTGACCTGACGGATCGTCGCGAGCACCCGTCTGCGCCATCGTCGACACCCAGCTCGGAGGATCGAGGGGAACTGGCGCCGTTGGCCGGACTCCCGTCGCCGACGTTTAGCCTGGCTTGCGCAGCAGCGCTTGCGCGGAGTGGGGGGAGGGGGACAACAGGCGCTGTTTGTCCGCGGGGACGAGGCCAGCCCGCCGTGCGAGCGCGATGATCTCCTCCGCGCTCACCCCCTTCTGGAACGTCCCCTTCGCGGCGCTGGACCAGTAGCCGTCGTGATGCACCGGCCAGTTCGCCGCAGCCGCCCGGGTGTCGATCTCGGCCGGCGAGCGGGCAACTGCCAGCAGGTATCCGTCCGGCTTGATAAAGCGCGCCGCGTGCTGCAGCGCCTGGATGCGTTGCCAGGGATCCGGCAGCACATTGAGCACGAAGATGCTGGTCACCAGGTCGTACTGGCGGTCCGGTTCGGCGGTGGCACCAAAGCCCGGATGTGGGTCCCAGCCATCAGCGTCCAACCCTACGCCGCGATAGAAGCTCACATCGCTTCCGCGCCCACAACCATGGTCCAACACCGATTTCAGACCGAACTGCGGGCAGAGAACCTCCACAACAATCCGGGCATAGCTCGACTCGGCTCTCCTGCTCATCGCGGTCTTGTGCGGCTGATACTCCGACACAGGTTCGGGCACTATCGGCTGGGGCAGGAACGCAAACAGCGTGTCGGCTTCCTCGGCCGTCGCCGGACGCACGCTGATCGGCACGTCGAGGATGACACTTGAGTGATCGGTGAACGCGTTGCCCGAGCGTGGCGTGTGGTCAACGGAGACGTGCAGCTCCGGCGCTAGGTGGTCGGGCGCCAGGGCAAGGTCGCAGCGGAACTGGACCAACTGATCCCTCACCGTCCGCTCGACGGTGTAGCTGAACTCGGTGCCCGCGGTCGTGTCCACGAAGCAGTGCTCGGTGAGTAGCGCCCGGAACGGGGCCCTGTCTGTGGCGTTGTTGAACGTGCTCGTCCGCCCCGCCGTCAGCCCATCGCAGGGGCGAGGGGCGAGATTGAAATCCCCACACACCAGGCTGGGGCGACCCTTCTCACTGGCGAGCAGCTCATTGAGGCGTGTGAGCTGAAGTCCACGTTCGGAAGGCGAGTACGCGCTCAAGTAGGTGTTGAAGATCAGGATCCAGTCCAGCTCGATCCGCTGAACAAAGGCTTCCGGACGACTCTGCGAGGGCTTGCTCCAGCGCTCGGCCATCCAGACGTGCAAGTTGCCGTCACCGCCGACGGCGCGGAGCCCGGCCAACTCCACCGCCGGGCGGTCGACCGGTTTCCACGCCTCCTGCGCGATCAGTAGGTCCACCCCGTGCTGCTCGAGCCACGTCGACACGGCGGCGCGCACCGCGGGGTTGCCGAGGCGCTTGTTCAGGTTCACCGACGCCAATCTCACGCGCGCACTCCCTTCTCGTGGCGGCAGACCCTGTGGCGCATTATCTCACTCGCCGGACGCCTGGCAGTGTAATCCATCTGACACATTTTTCATACTCTATGAACCGGGCTTCTCGATGGTATGGTCTGACGAACGGGGCGGCCCCAACGGGAGGCTCGATCAATATGCTGACGGCGGCGCAAATCGCTCGACTTATCGGTTGCGGGGAATTGGCCTGGGGCGGCGAGCTGCGCGGTGACGCCTTACTCCTACGCCTCGGAACCCCGCTGCAAACTCTGGTCAGCGCGGACCCGCCGAATCTCGTGGATCTCGCTCACCAAGGCAGCATCAATTGTCTTTACGGCCCTGCCCAGCCACGGTGGTCGTCCTGTCACCTTGAACCCCACCAACTGGTGTTGTGTCCAACCTCCCAGCCCCTGCGCCTTGGTGACGGTCTGGTCGGCGCCATCGCCAGCCTGTCCCACCTGGCCCGCGTCGGCCTCGCCACGCACATCACCAGCCCATGGGTGTTGCCGGGATGGAATGGCCATCTCACCCTCGAACTAAAGAATCACGGCCCTGCCACCTTGCGGATCTACCGGGACATGCCCGTCGCCCGTCTGGTCCTGTTCACCACGACAGGGTCGCGGACAGTGGCCAAACCTCATCCCTACTACGGCAGCGAGGCCGAAACCTCACATCTGGGGAGCCGCTTCGCCGACGAATTCGCAGCCGACAAATACCGTAGGTGACCGCCATGGACTGTGCATTCTGCTTCGAATTTGCAGCGCCGGGAGCCACACGAATCATCACCTCGGCCGGCGGCTGGGTCCTCCTGCCAACCGTCGGCTGTTTCACGCCAGGCTACTGCCTTTTCATGCCGATCGAACATGTCGACGCCGCCGCCGACCTGGCCCCGCTGGACCTGAAAAGCACGACTGAGGCGATCGAACGCCACCGCACCCTGCTCGAGTCCACGTTCGGCCCAACTATCGTCGCCGAGCACGGCGCACGCGACTGCGACCTCGGCGCCTCCTGCTGCACCCACTGTCACCTTCACCTGATCCCTGTCCCCGATCCCGATGCCGTCGTCGCCGCATACCGTGAAGTCGGCGGCGCCGGCCAGAGGCTGAGCGGGATGGGCGACCTGCCTGCGGCGGTAACCGGCGCCTACCTGTACCTGTCCATACGCCCGAACGAGCATCTGATCTGGGGTGCCCGTGGCTTCCCCCGCCAGTTCGTGCGCCGAGTCACCGCACGACTGCACGGCATCGGCGACCAATACGACTGGCGTGACCACCCCTTCCACGAGACGCAGCAGGACACCCTGCGCATCCTGCGCACAGCGGTACGTCCGGCGGCGTAGGGCGGGCGGGAAGCATGTCCGATCTCTACCGCCCAAGACTGCTGCACAGCATCGATCGTGACGGCCTCGCCGAGGTCGCCAGGGACAGACGATGGCCCAAATGGTCGACCATGTGCCACCTGCACTGGCTAGGGCTTCCCGTTCTGAACGCCGTCTGCGTCCCGCCGCAACACGCCGACGACCTGCCGAGCGCGGCAGCTCTGCTCGCCTCGGCGACATCGGCAACACGACTCATGGTCCGATCCGACGGTGGCGTTGAGACCCGCGACTACTACCGCGGCGGCAACAGCTACCCCCTCGACGAGGTCGTCCCGCACGCCACAACGCTGCTGGCCGGCGGCCGCGCCGTACTGCTCCTCGAACCGACCAATAGATATATCAACCGCCTCACGGTCCTGCTGCGGCTGGACCGCGACGGCACCCGTGGGAAAGGCTCATTCACCATCGAAGCGCTCGGCCCCGGCTACGACGTCGGCGACCTGACCCGGGGCGGCATACATCCCCAAGTCCGGCTATCAATGGACGACGTGAACTGGCGCTGCTACGCCAAGCCCTGGCTGTACGACTTCCGCGTGACACGCTTCCTCCACCAACATGCCGAGCAGACACGTCGCACTCAACGCCTGGAACGGCTCGCAACCCACCTACCCGGCCAAACAAGAGCCGATGCCGAGCGGTGGCTACGCACCCACGGCTACACCAGCCTCTGGAACGACTCCGACCCCACGATGCGAGTGCTGCGCACCGCCCGGGCATGGTTCGACGCCGCCTTCGGCATCGCCGTGACACACCCGAACCGTGACTGGCGATGCCTGGCCACCGCCGTCTCCGACCTAGGCGACGGCCGATCCGTGTACTGGGACATCGTCGACGCCGCCCGCAAGTTCGGACCAGGTGTCCCGCGATGAGCAGCGACGCCAACAGCCCACGACTGGTGTATCTCGATCACCACGCCACCACGCCGCTTGACCCCAGAGTCCTGACGGCGATGATGCCCTTCCTCACCGACCAGTACGCCCACCCTTCCAGTGCACACCACTTCGGACGGCAGACCCAGCGCCGTCTGCGCGAGGCCAGAAAAAGCGTGCAGCACGCACTGGGCGCCAAGCATGAGAGCGAGATCATCTTCACCTCAGGTGCGACGGAGGCAAACACGCTCGCAATCATCGGCACCGTCGCGGGCAGGCAGCGGCTGGACGGCGGCCACATCGTCACCACCGCCATCGAACATCACTCAGTCCACGCCGCCTGCGACCGGCTGAGAAAGCAGGGGTACTCGGTCACGACCGTCGGCGTGGACAGCGAAGGCCTCGTCCACCCAGAAGACATTGCCGCCGCGATGACGCCACAGATAACTGTGGTCTCCGTCATGCTGGCGAACAACGAGATCGGCACCATCCAACCGATCGCCTCAATAGCAGACGTTGTCACACGGCGCGGCGCCTTACTCCACGTCGACGCAGTGCAAGGCGCCGGAGCATTGCCGCTCAACGTCGACGAACTCGGCGTCGACCTGCTGACCATCTCCGCCCACAAAATCTACGGCCCCAAGGGCGTCGGGGCACTCTACGTGCGCCGAGGTACCCAGATCCAAGCACAGTTCACCGGCACCCAGGAGTACGGCCTGCGAGCCGGCACGACGAACCTCTCTGGGATCGTCGGGCTGGCCACCGCACTGCGCATAGCCATCGAGGAACGCACCCCGGAAACCCACCGCGTCAGCGGTCTGCGCAACAGGCTCGAGCATGGACTGCTCGCCGCCATCCCAGATGCCCACGCCAACGGAAGCGCCCGACACCGACTACCCGGAAACCTGAGCCTGACCATTCCCGGCATCGACGCGACCGACGTCATCCAGGCGCTTCCCGACATCGCGCTCTCGGCCGGCTCGGCCTGCACGACGGGAACCTCACAGCCGTCGCACGTACTTAGCGCCATCGGCCTCAGCCCCTCAGAGGCCAGAGCGACGGTCCGAATCGGCGTCGGCAGATGGACCAGCGAGAAAGATATCGACCTTGCGAAGCGACGGATCGCCGAGGTCGTCAGCGAGCTGAGGTAGATGCTCCTCTCCTCGGCGCCCAGGAGAAGGAGTCGGAAGCGAACAGGCAAGCGCCCGGCCAATTGTTGCCCAACCCCAACTGCTAAATGGGGTCTATGGAAACAGGCCCAATCCGCCGGTTCTGAAGACCGGTCAAGCAGGCTGTCTCTCGGCGGTTGAGGCTGTGGGAGGTGGTGCCGGATGGGTAGATGCCCGGAGGTGTTCGTCCGGCGGGTGTCGATGGCCGAGGGGCAACGGTTGCAGCGGATCACTCGAACGGCGAAGGACGCGGTGAAGCTGCGGCGGGCGATCGTGGTGTTGATGTCCGCCCAGGGCCAGCCGGCCCCGGACATCGCCCACCTGCTCAAGACGAGCGAGGACTATGTCCGGGACGTGATCCACGCGTTCAACGAGCGGGGGTTCGACGCTTTGTCCCCAAAATGGAGCGGGGGCGCACCGAGACGGATCGATGAGCAGACCCGTGACTGGATCTGCGTCATCGCCCAGTGCGACCCCGCTTCCTCGGCAAACCGTTCTCCTGCTGGTCCCTGGTCAAGCTGCGTGACTACCTGATCGAGGCCGGCTACGTGAGCACCATCAGCGTGGAGGCGACCCGGCGCGTCCTGCACGAGAGGGGTCTCCTGGCAGGCCACCAAGACGTGGAAGGCCAGCAACGATCCCGACTTCACGGCCAAGATGCGCCGGGTCCTGGACCTCTACGACCACCCGTCTGCGCACGGGCGGGTGATCTGCGTGGACGAGTTCGGGCCGCTGAACCTGCAACCCCGCCCCGGCCGGGCCTGGCGCCCTCAGGCCGAGCCGGTGCGGCTGCGGGCCACCTGCACCCGTGACCAGGGCGTCCGGCACATGATCGCCGCCCTCGACTTGGCGACTGGCAAGGTCCACTACCGCATCCGTGACCGCGAGCGGTGGCGCGAGTTCCTCGGCTTCCTCAGAACCCTTCGCCGCCGCTGGCCCGACCAGCGCCTCTACCTGATCGTGGACAACTTCTCCCTGCACAAGCATCCCGAGGTTCGCGCCTGGTGCGCCGCCGGTCAGGTGGAGTTGGTGTTCCTACCGACCTACGCGTCGTGGCTGAACTGGATCGAGGCCGAGTTCGCCGCAGTGCGGTACTTCGCTCTCAACGGCACCGACCACCGCAGCCATGCCGAGCAGGACGCCGCCATCGGAGCAGGGCCCCGGCAAAGTCGTGGGGTGCCCGGCTTGATGTGGTTGGTGTAGACGCGCCCTTGCTGGTGGTAGCAGGGCGGGCATGACCGGTTCAGATGATCATCGAGGTTCCTACGCCTTATCGATCGTCCGAAGTGAGCCATGCCCGCTTTGCCATCATCGCTGATCTCGTCCGTGTCCGACGCACCGGCTGTCACCGTGCACGAAGCCGCAGCTGGGCTGCCCGCTGCGTTGACAGGTCTGCCGGATCCTCGCGCCCGTCGCGGTGTCCGGCACCGGTTGACCGTGGTGGTGACCGCAGCGGTCTGTGCCGTGGTGGCCGGCTACCGCTCCTATACCGCAATCGCCGAGTGGATCGCTGATGTCCCCGCTGCGACCATCGTTGCGTTAGGTATCGCCCCGGACCGGCGCCCGTCGGAGGCGATGATCCGCCGGTTGTTGCAGGCCCTGGACCCGGACCTGCTCACCGCGGCCGTCAGCGGGTGGCTGTCCACCCGGGCCATGGCGACATCGCCAGCCCAGCGGCGGGTGATCGCCGTGGACGGCAAGACCCTGCGCGGCTCCCGCACCTGTGACGTCGCCGCCCAGCATGTCCTCGCGGCCTGCGACCAGGTCACCGGTGTGGTCCTGGCCAGCACCGATGTGGACGGCAAGACCAATGAGATCACCCGGTTCGCACCGCTGCTCGACCAGATCAGCGACCTCCGCGACACCGTGATCACCGCCGACGCGTTGCACTGCCAACGCGAGCACGTCGCCTACCTCGCCGAGCGCGGCGCGCACTGGATCCTGACCGTCAAGGCCAACCAGCCCAGCCTGCACGCCCAACTCGCCGGCCTGCCCTGGCGGGCCCTCCCCGACGCCGCACGCGACATCGACCGGGGACACGGCCGCCGCGAGATCCGCACCTGCAAGATCCTCACCGTCTCCACCGGGATCGACTTCCCACAGGCCGCTCAGGCCCTGCAGATCCGCCGCCGCAGACGCCGCCTCGACCAGCCGAAACGATTCACCACCGAGACCGTCTACGCGATCACCGACCTCCGCGTGCACCAGGCCAGACCGGCGCAACTCGCGAGCTGGGTCCGCGGCCACTGGTCGATCGAGAACAAGATCCACTGGGTCCGCGACGTCACCTACGACGAAGACCGCAGCCAGATCCGCACCGGCACCGGAGCCCAAGTCATGGCCGCCCTACGCAACGCTGCCATCGGCGCACTCCGCACCGCTGGCGTCACCAACATCGCCGCCGCCAACCGGCATCACGCCCGCGACAGCACCCGCCCGCTGGCCCTACTCGGCATCACCTGACAACTTTGCCGGGGCCCTGGCCATCGGAGGCTACATCCGCTGGCGCAACCAGCGAGCACGCCCGAATCCGAATTCGCGATCAAATCCAAGATCCGCCACCCAGATTACCCGTTCAAGGCTGCATGACGGGGCACTAGACGGTGAGCCACAGGTGGTCGGCGACGTACTGCGGTTTGATCCAGAGCTGCCGGGGATTCCGTATAACGGCGGGCGCAGCCGCCGTGCAGACGCCTCTTAACCAGCGATGGCGGCTGCGGTGACTAAAGCCACGTTCAGGAGACCGAGTGGAACGTAGAACAGCGCGAGCGTCCGAGAGAAGGTGGCGGCCCGCCAGGTCCTGACTCGGGTGTAGGGCCGCACGTCCATCGACATGAGAGGCACCGATGAGGATGCCATGCGCACGTCGTCGTACAGGGCCCGGAACAGCCGCTCCTGCCAGAGGAAGTAGCCGTCGAGGAACCAGAACGCAGTGAGCGGCACGAGCCCGGCCGCGGCCAGCCACGGGTGGAATCGGGTCGTAAGGAGCGCGAGCAGCGCCGAGACGATCGTCAGCGTCCATCCCCGCATGAGGAAGGAACTGTTTCCCAGCCGGGCTACGATCGCCTGGATGAACTCCAGGTGCTTGAGCCGGTCGGTGCCGAGCACGCTCTCGCCAGCGACGACGGCGGGCTCGCTGATCTGCGGGATATCGGTCATGGCAGGGTGGCCGTAAGCGTCGCCACGACCTCGTGGGCGAGCGCTGGATAGCGCGGAGAGGCCAACGCTTCGGACAGGTGCTCCTCGACCGGGTGAGCACCGGACGGCAGTCGCCGCGCCGCTCCGCCCGGTGCCCGCAGCGGCAACCGGGGGACCGCCGGCTGGAGACGCCCCATGAGCTCATACTCGTCGATCACCCCCTCCATCCCGCCAACGAAGAGGGCGGCCGTGAGCGCACCAGTGGTCACCATCTGCTCCCGCATGACGCGTAGGCTGCGCTCACGGTCGCCGTCGGGATCCCGCTCCGTCCAGTGGACCCGGGCGAGCCCGCGGTCGATCAGCCGCAGGGTCTCCTCGGGTAGCTGCTCGGCGAAGTGCCGCGACTGATACATCTCGATGGTAGGTGAAGCGTCCATCTCATCGGCGATCGTGAGCACGAGCGGGCTGATGGTCGGATGAGCACCGAAGACCAGCTGGCCGCGTGCTCGCAGGATCGCTCGGACGAGAGCGGTCACCGCGTCGGCGATCGCCCCCACGTCGTACGGGCGGAACCGCTCCCCGCGCTCACCGCTGGGAAAGCTCGTGGAAAGGAACAGGCGCTGGTTGTCAAGCGTGGTCATGACAGGCCTAATAGATCGGGCACCGCGTGGTGCGGACGCGTGGTCAACGGTCGGTTGTGGATGATCCACTTGATCAAATTTTCCTCGTCCGGGTCAAGGGTCCGTGCCGCGTGAACCAGGCATCCGTCGGGCAGGCGACCGCCAGGTCGCGCAGTCGGGCCCCGAAGCCGGTCCAGGTCCCGCACGTCGGACGGTGCGGGGGCGCGCGGGGTGACCAGATAGGCAACGGCCCGTCCCCGGGGCGGCGCGGTGACCAGTGCCCACTCGTTGTCGGTCGACGTCGGGCGGTGGCCGGCCAGGTCAAGCCAGCCCGCCAGGCTACCGAGCAACTGCTCACGTCGCTGACGCAGCTGTCGGGCGTACCGGTTCTCGATCTCGTCGAGCACCGCGGCCAGCGCGGCAGCGGTAAGTGGGGGCCCGCCTACGCCGGTCTCGCCGGGCGCATCCGGGCCCGCCGCCGAGAGGTCGCGGGCGGTGAGTCGATATCGGAACGCCTCGTCCACCGTGGGAAACCGCTCCCGGTCGGTCACGCCCGGCAGGGTGAGCGCCATCAGGGAGATGCCGTGGGCCAGCGCGTACGTCACCTCGTGCTGCACCCACGGCGATTCCGTGGCGGACGGGCCCTCGAGCAACAGGACGAACGCCTTGTCCGAGAGTTCGATGTCGATGCGACGCTGGAAGTCCGCGGCCGGCGGCACGCTGAACCGGTCGAGGAAGACGTCGAAGGACCGCCGTGAGAGGTGCTCC
This sequence comes from Micromonospora sp. NPDC023869, assembly GCF_055559695.1. Classification (NCBI taxonomy): domain Bacteria; kingdom Bacillati; phylum Actinomycetota; class Actinomycetes; order Micromonosporales; family Micromonosporaceae; genus Micromonospora; species Micromonospora sp. NPDC023869. The sequence goes on along the minus strand of NZ_JBVHKD010000014.1, from coordinate 73,815 downwards.
CGCAGCTGGAGCGCGAGTTCGCTGGTCTCCTGACGACGATAGGAGAGGAACAGCCGGCGTCGCCGTTCGACCAGGCCGAGCAGCCGCAGGACGGCGCGGATGGTGCCCGGGTCGGTCCAGACGGCGGCGTGCAGCGGTCGTAGCGCCGACGGCAAGGCCGACGGAACGTCGGCGGCGGAGCGGGCCAACGGCAGGACCGGGAGTGATCGTGCCCGGGCCCTCGCCACCTGCCCAAGCAGCTCCCCGTCGCGGCGGCTGCGCCGGTCGGCCAGGAAGACCACGAGGGAGTGTGGCGGGGCGTCGGCCGGATCCTCCGACTCGGGCAGGCGGCGGTCGACCGCGATCATGGGCCGCAGTCCGACGATCGCACTGACCGCCCGGTCGCATGCCCCCGCCACCTCGTCAGCCCAGGCGCGATCGGCGCCGAGGACGACGAGTCGGTACGGCGGCGTCGCCCGCACGGCGGTCCTCCCCTCACCGGTCAGTCTGTCATCCGCGTATCGCGTTCCGGTGTCGCTGATACGACAGTCGATCGGTTGTGGCGCGCCGTGGCGGTCGGGTTCAATGCAGGCATCCGAACGGTGCCGATTGCAGCTCGGCCTGCGACATTGGGGGGAAGTTCTGAAGTTCGGGCGGGGCGTCGACGGTGACATCCTGATCTGCAGCCGGCCCGGTCCGGGCGACTTCGCCGCGGACCGCCTCGCCCGTGCGTGCGCGAGGCGGGTGGGTGCCCGCCGGGTACACCGCACCGTCGACCACCATGCCACCGGCGGGTCGGACCCGGCCGAGCTCGCCTGGCGGTGCAGCTTCGTGCTGGTGGTCATGGACGCCGAGTGGCTCACCGCCGCGGACGACCAGGGCCGCCCCCTGCTGTGGAACGTGGACGACGCGCTCCGTCGCACGGTGGCCGCTGCGCTATGCGCCCCGTCGGTGCGGGTGGTGCCGATTCTGGTCGACCGGGCCGAATCGCCGGAAGCGCATGACCTGCCCGAAGACCTGCGTCCGCTCGCCAGCATCCAGGCACGGTGGATTCGGCACGACACCGCGGGGTTGGACGCTGCGGCGATTCCCCGGCAGGTGGGGGTGCCGCCGCGGCGGCGGCGGCTTCTTCTCGGGGCTGTCGCCGGCGTCGTGACCGCGGCGGTCCTGGGGACGGGGGTGGCTCTGTGGCCGGGTGACGTCGCTTTGCCCGGGGAGGCGCGACACACCACGGATCGTGACGTAGTCCGCAACGACGTGTACACGACCGGCGCCGACCCCCGCGCCCTAGCGGTCGGGCCCGACGCGATCTGGGTGGCGAACTCGGATGACGACACCGTGACCCGGATCGACCGTCGGTCGGGCAACGCCAGCGCCCCCGTCAAGGTGGGAGACCAACCCATGGGGGTGGCGGTCGACGCAGAGGGCCAGGTCTGGGTCGCCAACAACGAGGACGGCACGGTCTTCCAGGTGGACGGCAAGACCCGGAAAGTCGTCCGGAGGATCCCCGTGGGCAGTGCCCCGACCGGGGTGGTGGTCGCGGCGGGTGGTGTGTGGGTGGCCGTCTCGGGCGCCGACGCCGTCGTGCGCCTGCACCCACGCAGCGGAAAGATTCTCGCCAGGATCCCGGTGGGTCGGCTGCCTGGGGCGCTCACCTTCGATGGCTCCACCCTGTGGGTGGCCGACTTCGAGGATCACACCGTCACCCGGATCCTGCCGGCTGACAACCGCACCGGTGAGGTGATCGCGGTCGGTCGTTCCGTCCTCGGCATCGCGGCCGGTGCCGGCGCACTGTGGGTAGCGAGCCCCGGTGACGACCGGACGGCGCACGCGGTGCTGCGGATCGGCCTCGATGACGACCACCCAATCGCCGCGGTCGAGGTCGGCGACTTTCCGGCGGCGGTCGCCGTGGACGACGAATCGGCGTGGGCGGCGCTGGTGAACGAAAACCGGCTGATCGAGATCGACATGCGAACGTGGCAGGTCGTCGGCGTGGCGCCGACGGGCCGCCGACCGTCCGCCGTCGCTGTGGCCGGGGATTCGCTGTGGGCCACCGGCATGGCCGACGGCACGGTGACCCGGCTGTCCCGCGCGCAGCTGCACGGCCTGAACGCGGGGGCCCGGCTCCATCCTCACGCGGTGCTTACGACGGTACGGGTCGGGGAGGATCCGGTCGGCGTGGTCGCGGCGTTCGGCTCGATCTGGGTCGGCAACGCGGACGACGGCACCGTCACCGAGGTGGACGCCGTCAGCGGTCGGGTGAGGCGCACCGTTCCGGTGGGTGGGTCGCCGCACACCCTGGCGGCCGGCGCTGACGCGATCTTCGTGGCGGTCAACGACAGCCACGAACTCGCGAAGATCGACCATCGGACCGGTAGGGTGGTGCGCCGGGTGCCCATTCCACCGACGGTGCTGGGCATGGCGGCCTCCGTCGATCGGGTGTGGCTGACGAGCGCGGACGCCGACGTCCTCGTCGGGATAGACCCGACCTCGATGGCGGAGGTCGCTCGGGTGCCGGCGGCGCGCCGACCCCTACGGGTGGACGCGGTTGACGGTGCCATATGGGTAGCGAACGGCGGTTCACTGTCGGGGTCCGGCGGCGCCGTAACGAAGTTCGACGCGCGGACGACCCAGGTGCTGTGGACAGGACCGGTGGAGGGCATGCCCGGGGGCGGCGTCGTCGGCGCCGCCGACGGGATCTTCGTGAGCCAGGCACGCAAGGGCGACGTCATCCGGCTGGACCCGGCGTCGGGGCGGGAGACGGGCCAGGTGAGCGTCGGCGGCGGCCCGCTCGGGCTCAGCGCGGACGCGGATCGGGTGTGGGTCGTCACCGCAGAGCAGCCGACCCTGCAGGCGATCGACCTGCGGGAGCTCGAGGTCACCCTGCGGCTGTCCGTGTGCGACCTTCCGCAGTCGGTCACCGGCTACGCCGGCGACACCTGGTTCACCTGTACCCGGTCGAACTCCCTGCTGCGGTTGTCTCCGCTGCACTGACGACAGGTCCGGTGCCGTGGCGAAGCGTTCACATCCCGACATCTTCATCAGCTACCGCGTCACGGACGGCGCGCAGCAGGCCGCGTGGCTGTACGAGCGGCTGCGCCAGCGGTTCGGCGCCGACCGGGTCTTCCGCGACGTGGATTCGCTGCGCCCGGGGGACCGGTACAGCGGCGCTATCCGGGATGCCGCGCGGCGTTGCCGTGTGATGACCGTGGTAATTGACTGCAAGTGGCTGGACGCGCGGGACGTCACCGGTCGCCGACGCCTCGACGACCCGCAGGACTGGGTGCGTTGGGAGATCCGCACGGCACTGGAGCGGGCGATCCCGATCATCCCGGTGGTAGTCCGGCCGGCCACGCTGCCGCCCGTCGACGCACTGCCCGACGACATCCGGGAGTTCGGCGACTGCCTGCCGCAACCACTGCGCGGCGCCGGCTCCGACGTCGAGAAGGTGGTGGCGCGGATCCGCGCCAACGGAATCCACACCCGCTGGAGTCCGGTGCGGCGGGCCACCGCCGCCCTGGCGGCGGTCACGGCTGTTGGCACCGTGGCGGCCGCAGTTCTCCTGGGACTGCCGACGGGCCCCGCGCCGGCCGGCACCGTGCTGGACGACACCGACCTGGCTCGGGTGAACGTCGCGACGGTGGGCCAGGCGCCCACCGCGCTGGCAGTCGGCTCCGACGCGGTGTGGGTCGCCAACCGGGACGACGACACGGTGACACGGCTCGACCGAGCCAGCGGGGAGCCGACCGACACCATCCCGGTCGGTGACGAGCCGCTTGCTATCGCGCTCGACCCGCTGGGGCAGGTATGGGTGGCCAACAACGAGGACAGCACCCTGGCCCGCATCGACCCCCGCAAGCGGAAGGTGGTGCAGACGCTGCCGGTGGGTGCCGGACCGGCGGCCTTCGCGGTCGCCCGGGGAAGCTTGTGGGTTGCGGAGACGATGGGCGGGTCGATCGCCCGGGTCGACCCGGCCCGGCGGCGGGTGGCGGAGCGGGTTCCGGTCGGCGGGAACCCGATCAGCCTGGCGACCAACGGGACGATGCTCTGGGTCGGTGACAGCGCCGCACCGGCCCACACGGTGCACCGCATCGACCTGGCAAACAACCGCGAGGTGGAGCGCTTCCAGCCGGGTGGCAACGTCCTGGGCATGGCGGCCGACGAGGCGTACGTGTGGATCTCGCACCCGACGGACGATGGCAGCGACGAGTCGATTGGGCGGTACCCGGCCGGTGCTGGCGCGAGCGGGGACCGCCGAGACGCGGCCACGTTGCCGTACGGGATAGCGATCGACCGCGACACGGTGTGGGTGGCGAGCTACGGAGCAGACCTGGTCGCCCGGTACGACGCGGCCACGGGCAGACGGACCGCGGCGGTGGCCGTGGGGCGCGGCCCCACGACGACGGTCGTGGCCGGGGACCAGGTCTGGGTGGCGAACGCGAAGGACGGCACCGTCTCGTGGTTCACGGCCTCCGAAGTGGTCGCGCTCCCCTCGTACGACGCCGTCGACTCCGCGCCGGGGTCCCTGCTCCGCAGCCGCGTCGCGGCGGACGCGAGTGGGCTGGCCGGCGGATTCGGGGCGATTTGGGTGGGCGACAAGGCCACCCGGACCGTCCTTCGGGTGGATGCGGGCAGCGGTCGGGTTGCCAGCCGGATCCCGGTGGACGGTCCGCCCGGGGCCCTCACCGTCGGTGGCGACAGCCTCTGGGTGCTGCGGGGCGGCCCGTCCCGGGTGTCCCAGATCGATCCTCGTGCGGAGCGCATCACGGCCGACCATCCGGTCCCCGACGGCGTGACAGCCATCGTCATGCACGAGGGCTCGCTCTGGCTCGCCAGCCCGAGCGACCGGGCCGTGCTGCGCCTGGACGTCAGCACGGGCCGGATCGCCGCCCGCTTCCCCATCGACGCGGCACCGAGCGCACTCCAGGTCTGCCAGGGCCGGATCTGGGTGGCCGGGGACGGCCAGAGCTGGAGCATCGACCCGGCGAGTGGCGAGGCCGCGCGCGGATCGGCCGACGGCGACCTGCTCGGCTGCGACCCAGCCGGGGCATGGGGCGGGCACCGGACCAACCGGGTGATCAGCAGGCTCGGCCCCGACTCCGCGACCGCGCTCGGCAGCAGACCATCCACCCACGAGCTCACCGCGCTGGTCGGTGGCACGGAGGGGCTCTGGCTGGGCACGGACGCGGGGACGTTGCATCTGGTGTCGACGGCGGACCTCCAGCCGCTCGGCCGTTTCACCGTCGGGCGGCTGCGCCAGGTCATTCATGCCGGCGGCGCGGTGTGGGCTACCACGCAGGCCGGACAACTCATCCGGATCCGCGTGCTGCCGGCGGCGCCGCCGACGAGTCATCCCAGCGGTCCCGGGCGCTGACCGCCGAGGCGGTGCCGCTAGTGTCCTGCGCCGGAAATTCGTTTACAGAATCGGGCGAGTGATTCGAGGATCTCGTCGGCGGTCTTGGTCCAGGTGAACGGTCTGAGGTTGGCGTTCCAGTCGGCGATCCAGGATCGGATGTCGGTTTCCAGGGCTTGGACGCTTTTGTGTGCGCCGCGGCGGATCTTCTGGTCGGTGAGGTGGCCGAACCAGCGTTCGACCTGGTTGAGCCAGCTGGAGCCGGTTGGGGTGAAGTGCATGTGAAAGCGGGGATGCCGGGCCAGCCAGGCGCGGGACTGTACAAATAACGGCTGATCGACCGATCAAGGGAGAGACGCCAGATGACGACCGAGATCACCTCGGGACAGGAGCCGGCCGCGAGGCCGGCGGATGCGGTCACGGATGAGCAGTTGATCGCGATGCTGGTCGATCGAGCTCGTGGTGACGGGCTGAAGCTGACCGGTGAGGGTGGGCTGTTGCAGCAGCTCACCAAGCGGGTCCTGGAGTCGGCGTTGGACGGTGAGATCACCGATCACGTCGGCTACGACAAGCACGACCCTACTGGTCGTGGTAGTGGGAACACTCGTAACGGCAGCCGGACCAAGACCGTGCTCACCGACGTCGGGCCGGTCGAGGTCCGCGTTCCGCGAGACGCGGCGGGCACGTTCGAGCCGCAGATCGTGCGCAAACGGCAGCGCCGCCTGACCGGCGTCGACGACATGGTCCTGTCGTTGTCGGCCAAGGGGTTGACCCACGGCGAAATCGCCGCGCACCTGGCCGAGGTCTACGGGGCTGAGGTGTCCAAGCAGACCATCTCCACCATCACCGACAAGGTCATGGACGGCATGGCCGAGTGGCAGAACCGGCCCCTCGACAGGGTCTACCCGGTCGTGTTCATCGACGCCATCAACGTCAAGATCCGCGATGGGCAGGTCGCGAACCGGCCGATCTACCTCGCGATGGCGGTCACTGTTGACGGCCACCGCGACATCCTCGGTATCTGGGCCGGTGACGGCGGCGAGGGCGCCAAGCACTGGCTGCACGTGCTGACCGAGCTGAAGAACCGCGGCGTCGCCGACGTGCTCATGCTCGTCTGCGACGGGCTCAAGGGCCTGCCCGAGGCGGTCGAGACGGTGTGGCCGCGCACAATCGTGCAGACGTGCGTGGTACATCTGCTGCGCAACTCGTTCCGCTACGCGGCGAGGCAGGACTGGGACAAGATCGCCAAAGCGCTCAAGCCCGTCTGCACCGCGCCGACGGAGGACGCCGCGACCGAACGGTTCCTCGAGTTCGCCGAGGCGTGGGGCCGCAAGTATTCGGCGATCGTGAAGCTGTGGGAGAACGCCTGGGCCGAGTTCGTGCCCTTCCTCGCCTTCGACGTCGAGATCCGCACGGTCATCTGCTCCACCAACGCGATCGAGTCGGTCAACGCCCGCATCCGCAAGGCCGTGCGAGCTCGCGGCCACTTCCCCAACGAGCAAGCCGCCTTGAAGTGTGTCTACATGGCCTTGATGAGCCTCGACCCGACCGGCACCGGGCGCCGACGCTGGACCATGCGCTGGAAAGCACCCCTGAACGCCTTCCAGATCGCCTTCGAAGGCCGGCTCACCCCGGCCAACAACTGACCACCTCAACAACCAAGATCAGCCGTTAACTTGACACTCCCCAGTGAATGCCTGCTTCGCGAAACGTTCGGCGATGCGTCGGTGGGCGGCGGTGTCCGGGTGAAGCTCGTCGGGCAGCGGCATCTCGGCGAAGTCGGTCTTGTCGTAGAGGTCAAGGCCGTCGAGGTAATGCAGATGCGGATCGCGGGCCGCGCGCTGGGCGGTGATCCGCACCAGTTCGTCGCGGATGACGCCGAGGGTGAGCTTCCCGCTTGCCCGTTCCGCCGGGTCGCCGGTGGCCCGGAACCGCACCTGGCCGGCGCTGAGGGCGGCGAGGTCGAACGCACCGGGGCCGGGGGTGTCCTCGTGGATCGGACAGTAGATCGGGGAGACGACCAGCAACGGCGTGCTCGGGTGGCCCTCGCGGATGGTGTCGAGGAAGCCGTGCACGGCCGGGGCGAAGGCCCGAAGCCGCATCACATCGGTGTTGACCAGGTTGATGCCGATCTTCACGCTGATGAGATCAGCCGGGGTGTCGCGCATGGATCGGGCAGTGAACGGGTCGAGCAACGCGCTCCCGCCGAAGCCGAGATTAACCAGGTCGACATCGCCGAAGGACGCGGCGAGAGCGGGCCAGGTGGCGCTGGGACTGGTCGCGTTGGAGCCCTGACTGATGGAACTGCCGTGGTGCAGCCACACCCGGCGTCCCTGCTCCGGTGTCGGTGTCACCGGTGCGTCGGTGCGCAGGGCGACGAGCTCGGTTGTCTCGTTGTGCGGTAGCCAGATCTCGAGGTCCTTCATCCGGTCGGGCAGGCCGGTGAAGCGGACGGTGCCGGGTGGACCGGGCCGACGCTCCGTGGTCCCGGTGGTCATGTCGATGGTCACCGTGTCGCCGCCGGTGACGCTGGCCTGGCCGGCCAGCTGGCCGTCGACGAGCAGGTCGTAGACGCCGTCGGGGCGGGACGGCAGGCCGGGGTAGGTGTATCGGGTGGGCAGCGTGTCCAGCTCGACTGCGGTGGCCTGGGTCCGAACGGCCAGCCGCACGCCGGCGGGCTGGGCCTCTACCATGGCGAGCTGTCCGTCGGTGTTCTGGGCGCGTGCCCAGGCGGGCAGCCTGTGCGGCAGCAGCCCACATGCGGTGTGCTCGACGTCGAGTGCGCCGCGTAGGAGGTCCGTGCTGATCGGGGTAGTGGTCCAGGAGGAGGTCATACTCTCAATCCATGGTCGGGATGGGTGGTCGCGCAGGGCGAGGACCATCCGAGTGCCGGGTACTGCCTGTCGTGTTCGCGGCCGTACCGGGCCACCTCGTAAGGGGGTTTAGGCTCGGGCACAGCGATTTCCTTCCAGCCTGCCACCAGGCCAAGCCAACTCAGACGTCACTTATCGGCACAGCAGACCCAACTCGAAGACGAGGACCTGACGAGACTCGCCACCGACCGCTCCGTCCACGTGCGCTGGTCGCTCATTGTCAAGTCCCCCATCCCGCCGCGGATTCTCCGCATCCTGGCCGACGACAACGACCCGGCGATCCGCTTCCAAGCCCGCTACAAGCTCGGCCTCCCGCGTAGGCGGTGATGCGGCGGTAGCCCCGGACCCTGAGTGCCATCACGGCTCTGCCGTCAGATCCTGTGGTGAGCCTCCTCGACCTTCAATCAGCGGCGCGAGTCCGTCGAGCAGGTGTTTCATACCGAGGCCGAAGATCGCGTGTACGTCGGGCGGCCCCGAGACGCTGAACGTCAGGGGGAACCGGCCTTGCTCGGCGATCCTGAGGAACTCCGGACCCCTGGACCTCCACCAGTGTTCGGCGTCCATTCCGAACTCGTACTCCTCTACCACCGCCCGCGTGGCCTGGAGAGCCATGCCGGAGGTGTAGGCGGACACGAAGGTGAGGATCGCCAGGGCGTCGTCCGGGGAGCGCCCCGGGGCGGTGATCACCTTCATCATCCACTCGGCGTTCTCCACAAGCCCAGGGGACTGGACCGCCCCGGCGAGCATGGTCAGTCGAATTGCCCAGGGGTGCCTCCGGTAGATGTCCCACTCAGTCAGGAGCGCCAACTCGAGGGCTCGTCGCCAGTCGGCGGGCGGCGGTTCGGGCAGGGCGTGCTCCGTGTAGACCTGGTCGATCATTGCCGTTGCCAGCGCCTCTTTGCTCGCGACGTGGCGGTACAGGGCCATGGTGCTCACCCTCAGGTGGGTGGCGACCCTGCGCATGGACAGGCCGTCGATGCCCTCGGCGTCGGCGATGGTGATCGCGGCCCGAACGATGGCCTCTCTGGTAATGGCGGTCTCGGTGGTCGGGCGGCCTCCTCCTGCCTCCGCCGGACGCGGGCGCACCCGCTGCCCCTGTGGCCCACGTGCTTTCGGCGTAGCGACGGGCGCATCCCGCACGAGGGTCCCTACCCCGCGCACCGCTTCGACCAGGCCTTCCTGGCGCAGGGCCGCAAGCGCCTTGGTGGCGGTGGCCATGGCCACACCCCACTCGCGCATGATCTCTCTCGTGGAGGGCACCCGCTCGCCCGGTCGCAGTTCCCTGGCCTCGATACGCGCACGGATATCGGCGACAACCTGCGCGTAGGGCGGCAACTTCTGTTCCGCAGTGGCGGACATCACTGGCCCCTTCGACTGTTCCCCATCGCTTCAGTGTACTAGTGCACAGGGGAGCGCGAACTGCCTGTTCTCCAGGCGCCAGGCTGAACCCGCGAGTCTTCCATCGCCCTTACTGCACTAGTGCTTCTAGGGTGGTAATACCGGCGCAACGGGGCTCAACACGGAAATCTACAGCGTGTTTACTATGTACACTCCGCCCCGGAGAGTGCACCTCGACGCGTACGCCGTTTCGCATAATCTGCGGCCCTTTGGAGGCCACCATGTCCTACACGTCCACTACCGGGCAGCGGACCGCTCCCGCTTCCGGTCCGCTCCCGCTCGACCGCCGTTCCCTGGCGCCGGATCTGGCCCGTGGCGTCATGCTTCTGGTCATCGCGCTTGCCCACACGCACCTGTTCACCGTGTTCATCGGTGGTCCCGAGAACTCCCTCACCACTGCGGACCAGATCACCACCGCGGGCACCGTCATGTTCGTCGACCTGCGCGGCTACCCCATGTTTGCGGCCCTGTTCGGTTACGGCCTGGCCGTGATCTACCGACGCCGCAGCGAGCAGGAGCACGCCTGGACCCGGACCCGGGGGCTGCTACGCCGGCGCGGCCTGTGGTTGATCGTCTTCGGGCTGGGACACGCGGTGCTGCTCTTCCCCGGGGACATCCTGGCGGTCTACGGCCTGGTGGCGCTGCTCCTGGTGGGCGTTCTGCGGCTGCGAGACCGGACCCTGGTGCTCCTGGCAGTGCTTTGGATGCCCGTGGCTGCAGCCGTCCATGCCCTGGTCGCTGCCGACATGGCCATGACGGGGCAGGGCATGCCAGTGCTGCCCGACGGGTTCGTGAACGAACTCGTCTTCCGTCTGACCCTGTACTCGGTCCTGTTCGTGATGATGCTCGTCAGCACCCTCGTCCCGTTCCTGCTCGGCGTGCTGGCGGCTCGGCACCGTCTTCTGGAGCGGCCCCACGAGCACCTGCGGCTGTTGCGCGTGACCGCGTTCGTGGGTATCCCCCTGGCCGCGGTGGCCGGTCTCCCCTTGGCCTTGGACAAGGCGGGGGTGTGGACCGACGTCAACCCGGGAGACGTCCTGGTCACCACCGCCCTGCACCAGGCGAGCGGCTACGCGGGCGGTTTGGGTTATGCGGCGCTGATCGCCCTCGTCGCGGCCCGCCTCGCCGGCCGGCAGGGACCGGTGGCCAACGCCCTGGCCGCACTCGGACAGCGCTCCATGACCTTCTACCTGGCCCAGTCGGTGGCCTGGGCGGCACTGTTCTCCTCCTACACACTCCACCTGCAGTTGACCTCACCCGCAGTGGGCGTGGGCATCGCGGTGGCGGTGTGGCTGACCACGGTGCTGCTCGCCGACCTCATGCGCCGCCGGGGCGTACGCGGACCGGCCGAGGTGGCGCTGCGCCGCCTCACCTACCGGGGCGCACCGGGTACCACCGGAAACAGTCTCGGGTAGGCGGAAGCCCTGGGCCGACCCCCGGCCCCGCAGCTGGCCGTCGAGGCCGCGTCCACCTGTCCGCGTCGCCTCAACCCAGGCGGGCATCACCGACCAGCAGGCGGCGCGCGATCAGTTCGACGGTTACGGCGATGGGTCCGGCGAACCATCCGCCTTGAGAAAGGCGAATCGAGTTCGGTTCGCGTTCGTTGGTCTGCCTGTGACGGACGTTGAACCCGCCACGCCGAGTACGCCGACACCAACCGCGTCCCCCACCTCCGCAGCAGACCCCCTCAGGGAGACCGGGAGTTGCGGGTGGGTGGTTGTCAGGTCTCCGGCTTGATGCTGGCGAGTAGTTCGGTGACGTGGGTCTTGATGTCGTCGCGGACTCGGCGGAAGACGTCGAGGGGTTGACCGGCGGGGTCGGTGAGTTTCCAGTCTTCGTAGCGTTTGCCGGGGAAGACGGGGCAGGCGTCGCCGCAGCCCATGGTGACGATGATGTCGCTGGTTTCGGCGGTGTCCCAGGTGAGTCGGGTCGGGGTCTGGTCGGTGATGTCGATGCCGACTTCTCGCATGGCTTCGACGGCGGTGGGATTGATCTGGTCGGTGGGTGCGCTGCCTGCGGAGCGGACCTCGACGGTGTTCCCGGCGAGGTGGCGGAGCCAGGCGGCGGCCATCTGGGAGCGACCGGCGTTGTGGACGCAGACGAACAGGACGCTGGGCTTGTCGGTCATCGAGCTTCGCTTTCTCGGGTGGGGTGGGGCACGACCACCGCGTCGGCGGCGTGTCCGGCGTGGGGGTACCAGGCGGCGAGGGCGGCGACGGCCACCAGGCCGCCGACGAGCTGGGCGGCGACGAAGCCGGGCACGGAGGCGGGGGCGATGCCCGCGAAGGTGTCGGTGAAGGCCCGGCCGATGGTGACCGCCGGGTTGGCGAAGGAGGTCGAGGAGGTGAACCAGTAGGCCGCTCCGATGTAGGCGCCGACGGCGGCCGGGGCCGCGGTGGTGCGGCCGGAGCGGGCGAGGGCGAAGACCAGGAGGACCAGCCCGGCGGTGGCGACCACCTCGGCCAGCCACAGATTTCCGCCGGTGCGGTCGGTGTGGGACGAGGTGACCGGCGGGAGCCCGAACATGAGGGCGGCCAGAACCGCCCCGGCGGCGGCCCCGGTGACCTGCGCCCAGACGTAGCCGGCCAGGTCCCGGAAGGTCAGACCGGTCGCGGACCGGCGGCCGAGCCACCAGTCGACGGCCGAGACGACCGGATTGAAGTGCGCGCCCGACACGGGGCCGAACATCAGGATCAACGCGCCCAGCGCGAGGGCGGTGGCAACCGCGTTCTCCAGGAGCTGGAGCCCCACATCTGTCGGGGAGAGTCGGGTGGCGGCGATCCCGGAGCCGACGACGGCGGTGACCAGCAGGGCCGTACCGGTGAACTCTGCGCTTGCCCGCCGGGCCAGCGCGAGGCTCACCCGCAGACCCGGGGGGCCGTGGGGATGTCCAGCAGTGCGCCGAGCTGCCGGAAGGCTTCCGGGCGGACCCGGTACCAGACCCAGGTGCCCCGCCGCTCGGAGTCCACCAGGCCCGCGTCTCGCAGCACCCGCAGGTGGTGGGAGATGGTGGGCCCGGACAGGTCGAACGCCGGGGTCAGGTCACAGACGCAGATCTCCGGTACCGAGGCGATCATCGACATCAGTCGGAGCCGGACCGGGTCGCCCAGGGCCTTGAACATCGGGGCGACCACTGCCGCCTGGTCGTCGTCCATCGGACGGGCCGCGATCGGGGCGCAGCAGGCCACGGCGTTCAGGTCGACCACCGGTACGGCTTGTTTCGACATGCGTCTAGGTTGACAGATTTCAAAACAAGGGGCAACGTGGGGGTTGATTCGAAATTCATCTAGGCAGGACGGGTCGGTGATGGCGGTCCTGTCGAGAGGAGAGAGCCCATGTCCCGCGTTCAACTTGCCCTGCGCGTGTCCGACCTCGAAGGCTCCGTGGCCTTCTACTCGAAGCTGTTCGGTGTCGAACCGGCCAAGCGTCGCACCGGCTACGCCAACTTCGCCGTCCAGAACCCGCCGTTGAAGCTCGTGCTCCTGGCGGGCGAGCCCGGCCAGCCGACCGTGATGGACCACCTGGGCGTCGAGGTCTCCACCACCGAAGAGGTCAACGCGGCCACCCAGCGCCTCACCGAATCCGGCCTGATCACCCTGGAGGAGAACAGCACCGAATGCTGCTACGCCCTCCAGGACAAGGTCTGGGTGCGTGGCCCCGGTGACGAACCCTGGGAGGTCTACACCGTCAAGGCCGACTCCGACCACCTGGAGAAGACCACCGCGAGCGCCTGCGACACCCCCGCCGCCGACAAGCAGCCCGCCACCACCGGTACCTGCTGCTGACCGCACACCACCACAGCGGCAAACGTCCCGCCCGCAACGCCTGGACCCTCGCGAGACAGCGCGAGCCCGGCGGCGGGCGGGATGGGGCACGTCGACCTGATGCCTGCAGGCCCCCACCCCACCTGGGTCCGCGAGCGCCAGCAGCAGACGTGCGGCGGCGAGGATCTGCTCGTCGGTGTCCGCGCCGCTGTCGGTCAGGTCGGCGTTCAGCGCAGCCTGCCAGCGGCCCGGCTCGATCTCTCGCGCATCGAGTGCCGCTTCCGCCTGCGGGCGTCCGGCCAGGCGGCCTCGCAGCAGGTTCTTCAGGCCGCTGTAGGCATCTGTCACCGCAGCCTTGGCGACGTCCGTCGAGCCCGCCGCACTTCTCGGGCAACGTCACGCCGAGCTGCTTCTCTAGGTTGGCAACCTCGGCGGCGGTGGCGGTGCGTCCCTCGATGAGCGCTAAGCCTTGCTCGGCTGACGAGGCCACCGATTTCTGACGCAGCGGCTCGACTAACGCATCGAACTACACGAGATTCGTGCTGCTCAGTCTGCTCTCCCACCGTTCGCCCTCGTTTCCGGGTCGCGGGAGATCCGGACACCTGAGCGTCGTCGTGATCCCGCAAATCGTTAGGGCGATGGCGTCGGATCCCAGCTACGGTGCTCGCGGACGTGCGGTGGGAACCGGCAGAGGTACGGATGGTGCTCGGACGGCGTCGTGGTTGGATCACCCTGGCGAGGGCTCTGGCGTGGCTGGATGGTGTAACCGGGCAGTCGGTCCCGACTCGGGTCGGCCTGCCCGCTACCGTCTGCGTATCGCGGCGGCCACGCTTCCAGATCCGCCGCGAATAGCCCAGTCCTGAACAGCACGAGGAGACACCGATGACCGACGCCACCAGCGACGCCGATCCCACCGCCGACGCGGAAACGGAAGCCGAGGAGCAGCCACAGCCCTTCCAGAACCGGGCGGCACGCCGGTCCAAGGGCAAGGCGACCGCCAACCACACCGGGGGTACCCCGAGCCGCGCCCACGGCCGTTCCGGCACGGTGCAGAGTCCTCGCCAGTACGGCAACCGTCGAAGCGGCTGATTTCAGACCGCCTGGTAGCGGCCACAACTATTGAACATGGCCGTTACCGGCGTCTAGCCGCAGCCGCAGGTTCGCTGCAAGACGGTGAAGGCGAGCCACTCGGGTGACGCTCAGGGCACGCTCAGTTCCGGCGCTGTTCCGACAACAGACTCGACTCGTCAGGAACCTGTCGGAGGCCGGCAGTGCTGAGCGGTCTGGCGCATGATGCCGTAGTTGCTGTAGAGACCGTCGATCGAGGTGGACAGGATGACGGACGAAGCGTGGCATCGCTCCAGGGAACCGCTCATGGTCTACTCGCGTGGTTCGCTGGTGGAGTTGGCCGCGGTGCTACCGGCGTCCGGCCGGTTCGTGGTCGCCCGCCTCGACGGCACGAGAATGGCGGACGCCGACCACGTCTCCTACGACTTCTCGGACGCCTTGCTGTTTCCGAGCTACTTCGGCTGGAACTGGAACGCACTGTCCGACTGCCTCAGAGATCTGCACTGGCTGCCGGCGGACGGCTACCTGGTGATCATCGACAACGCGCCCCAGCTACTGCCGGACAACTCCCAGGACCGGCACACACTCTTCCGCATCCTCGCCCAGGCAGTTCACCACTGGGCCAGCCCCCTCGGGCAACCGGAGGGAAAGGCCGTCCCGTTCAAGGTTCTACTGCTGTGTGACCGAGACGAAGAAGCGGCGCATCTGCGGCAGGACATCAGCCGAGCACTCCAGAAGAGACGCTGAAATCCACACCGCTCGCAAGTCCGGCGAAGGCGAGCGTGCCGCAGGGAGGCTCCAGCCGTCGAACTACAGTGCACGGAGTGCGACGATGCCGCCGACGGACGATGCGCGGTCGGCGGCAGGTGCGTACGGACGATCATGCGATTTGCAGTCCGAACGGTCAATCGGGACGCAGCCGCCATTAGCGACCAGGGGTGGTAATGCGGGCCAGGGTGCCGTTTTCCAGCGCTGTCCACAGGGCGCCGTCGGGTCCGAGGGTGATGCCGTGCGGCTCGGAGCGGGGGGTGGGCAGATCATGGACTTCGATCTTCCCGTTCGTGGTGATGGAGCCGACCCGGTTGCCTTCCCACTCGGTGAACCATAGGTCGCCGTTGTTGCTGGTGGCGATGGCGTGAGGGCGGCTGGCGCGGTCGGGTAGCGGAAACTCGTGGATCGTGCCGTCGGGGGTGATCCGCCCGATCTGGCCGGCAGCGATCTCGACGAACCAGACGGCGTCGTCGGGGCCGGCGGTGATCCCTACGGGGGCGGCGGCTTCCGTCGGCAATGGGTGCGTGGTGATGGCGCCGTCCGTGTCGATCCGGCCGATCGCGTTCGCCTGGTTCATCGTGAACCACATTCCGCCGTCGGTACCGGCGGCGATGGCCGACGGGTAGGCGCCGGTGACCGGCAGTGGGAAATCGGTGGTCTCGCCGTCGGTGGTGATCCGGCCGATGCGATCGGCGTTCATCTCGGTGAACCACAGGGCGCCGTCGGGCCCGGGGGCGATGCCGTATGGTCCGCCGTTGCGGCTGGGTACGGGGAATCGGGTGGTCTCACCGTCGGTGGTGATTCTGCCGATGTGGTGGGCCCGAGACTCGGTGAACCACAGTGCGCCGTCGGGGCCGGCGACGATGATGGTGGGCTGCCCGGCGGGGTCGAGTTGGTACGTGGTGGGCTTCTCCCCGGGGACCATGCGTCCGATCTGGCCGCTGTGGGCGAGCGTGAACCACAGGGCGCTGTCGGGGCCGGTGGTGACGGCGTACAGACCGCCGCTGGCGTCGGTCACTGCGTGTTCCTGAATGACGGCTGATGTCACGGGGCCTGCTCCAGTCCGTTCTCGATGGCGATGCGTTCGATCTCGGCCGGTGTGCCGGCCATCAGGGTGCG
Source organism: Micromonospora sp. NPDC023869 (assembly GCF_055559695.1). Lineage (NCBI taxonomy): Bacteria > Bacillati > Actinomycetota > Actinomycetes > Micromonosporales > Micromonosporaceae > Micromonospora > Micromonospora sp. NPDC023869. The sequence goes on along the minus strand of NZ_JBVHKD010000014.1, from coordinate 57,490 downwards.
GCAGTGCTGGTCGATCAGGTCGGCGGGCCAGTCCCACCACGCGGCCCGCCGCAGCCGGTGGATGTCTTGGTCGCTGAAGCGTTGCCGGATCGGTCTCGCCGGATTCCCGCCGACGATGGTGTAGGCCGGGACGTCGGTGGCGACCACCGCGCCGGCCGCGATGATCGCTGCGTCGCCGATGCGTACGCCTGGCATGACAGTGGCCCGGTAGCCGAACCACACGTCGTTGCCGACGACGGTGTCGCCGCGGCTGGGCATGGCGCTCACGACATCGAGGGTCCGCTCGGCCCATTCGCCGCCGAAGAGGGTGAACGGGAAGGTGGACGGGCCCATGACCGGGTGGTCTCCGCCGGCCATCAGGAACCGGGTACCTGCCGCTATCGCGCAGAACTTGCCGATGATCAGCCTTTCCGGTCCGTAGCCGTAGAGCACGTTGTGTCGCTCGAAGCCGGTCGCGTCGTCGGGATCGTCGTAGTACGTGTAGTCCCCGACGATGATCTTGGGCGAGGTGACCAGCGCCTTGAGGAACACCACGCGTGGATGCGCCGCCACCGGGTGAAGGGCCGTGGGATCAGGTGTCAAGGAAACCCCCGTTCGTTAAACGCTACTAATGTAGCGATAACATCGTGGCATGGCGTCGCCGCGACCGACAAGCGATCTTTCCGATGAGTCCGGGACCGGCCGGGTGCGTCGGCCCGGCGGACGCAGCGCAGCGGTCCGTCGCCGCGTGCTCGACGCCGCGCTCGCGCAGTTGGTGCAGCACGGCTACGACTCGCTGAGCATCGACGTGGTGGCCGAGCGCTCGGGCGTGCACCGCACGACGGTGTACCGGCGCTGGCGGGATGTCGGTGGCCTGCTGGCCGACATTTTGGACGAGGCGAGCGTCGACGCATGGCGCCCACCCGACACAGGTTCGCTCGAAGGCGACCTGACCGCGGTCAACCACGAGGTTCATGCCGCACTGACCGCCGACCCGGTGACCCTCGCGCTGATCGCCGCGTCGTTCCGTTCCGAACAGGCCGCCGAGGCCCTGCGCGGCTTCTGGGCCGGCCGGTACGACCGCTGTGCCGACATCGTGCGACGGGCCGTCGAACGCGGTGAGATACCGGCCGGCACCGATGCGCGTCGGCTGCTCATCGCCGCCACCGCTCCGCTGTATCACGAGCTGGTACTCATGCGAGCGGCAGCCGACGCGTACCTTCCCAAACTTGTCGCCCGCAGCGCGGCCACCGCCGCCCGCGCAGGCGCCTTCACCAACCGATAAGCACAACGCCGCCCCCCAAGCTCAGCGATGCCACAGTGCTTCGCCGATGTCGCACGGCTACCGACCAGGCTCGACCATCAACACATGGCAACGACGCAGACGCGCACTCTCGGCCAGAGGAGAGGATCGTGCGGCCGTCAGTAACGCTCATGTCATCGGAATCGAGGCGATACGGTGGCGTGGTGTTCTCCGTCAGCAAGCGTGACTCGATCCGGGAGCAGTTGCTCGGCCTAGGTTCTGTCTCGCGGATCTTGGGTGTCGGGGACGGCGCGTAGCCAGTCGAGGGTTTCGACCAGGTCGAGGGTGGCCTGGAAGTTGGCCGCGAGCTTGTCGTACCTGGTAGCCAGTCCTCGCCAGTGTTTACGCCGGTTGAAACCACGTTCGACCTGGTTACGGCGCCGGTAGGCGACCGGGTCGAACGTCGGTGGTCGGCCGCCGTGTCGTCCCCGCCGCTTCCGGTTGGCGATCTGGTCGTTGGGCTCGGGGATGACCGTGGTGATGCCCTTGTCCCGCAGGGCGGTCCGGTTCGCGCGAGAGGAGTACGCCTTGTCGCCGGTGAGCGAGTCGGGTCGCTTACGCGGCCGGCCCACACCCCCGGAGCGGGGCACGCGGATCTGCTCCAGCAGTGGAATCAACTGGCGGGTGTCAGCCGCCTGACCAGGGGTGATCCGGGTGGCCAGGGAACGGCCACGCCCGTCGGCCAGAGTGTGGATCTTCGTGGTGAGACCACCCCGGGAGCGGCCGATGGCCTGTGCTGCCCGCGACTGTTCCCGACTCAGCCCCCTTTACGGGCACCGGCGGCGTGCTGGTGGGTCCGCACGATGGTGGCATCGACCTGGGCGTTCCAGTCGATGCCGTCGTCCAGTTCCGCGAGAGCGATGACGTGGGCCTTCAACCGGGCCCACGTCCCGTCGGCCGCCCACCGGCTGAACCGTCCGTGGGCGGTCTTCCATGACCCGTACCGCTCGGGAAGATCCCGCCACGGCGAGCCGGTGCGCTTCACCCAGCAGATCGCGTTGATGACCTGCCGATGGTCCCGCCACTGCCCACCCCGAACAGGCTGCCCCGGCAGCAACGGTGCCAGCACAGCCCACTCGTGACTCGTGAGATCACCTCGCGCCATACCGGGCTTAACGAGCGAGACTCATGATCCGCAGGACAAAACCTAGCCGAAGGTGATCCCGCCGTCGTCGGGGCCGCCATCACCGGATCCCACGCCGTCGACGGCGGCGACCGATGGTCGGACATCGACCTGGCGCTCGGTATCGAAGGTTCGCTGGATTCAGCGATGCATCGCTGGACTGAGCTGCTCTACCGTGACTTCGCCGCCGTCCATCACTGGGACCTGCCGTCCGGCTCGGCGGTGTATCGGGTGTTCCTGCTTCCCGGAGTGCTCGAAGTGGACATCGGGTTCACCCCGGCTGCGGAGTTCGGGCCACACGGTCCGAACTGGCGTACCGTCTTCGGACATCCCGCACCGGCGAAGGAAGGCCCGTCCCCCTGCCGGCGGACTCTGGCCGGGTTGGGATGGCACCACGCCCTGCACGCGTGGATCTGCATCCAACGACACCGCTGGTGGCAGGCCGAGCAGTGGATCAGCGCCTTACGCGGCCAGGTTCTCTCCTTGGCCTGCTTACGCCTCGGTCATCCCACGAGCTACGCGAAAGGCGCCCACCTGCTTCCCTCGGAAGTGACCGCGCCGCTGAACACCACCCTGGTCCGTACGCTCGACGAAGCCGAGCTCACCCGCGCTCTCTCCGCCGCTACGGCTGCACTCATCGCAGAACTGGCGCTCGCCGACGCGGCTCTTGCAGCCCGACTCGCCTCCATCCTCAGCGACCTGCGCGTCGATGGCCGTCCGCCAGGCCCGAGTATCCGCTCTGCTAACGGCTCCGGGATCGACCCCGCTGTCGTCTGGGCAGAGCAGAACGTCGGCGGCAGCCAAGCGCGACGGGGTTCAGCAGGGCTCGCTTCGCCGGACTGTTGATCATCCGTCTTGGTGGGTCGTCACTTCTGGTGCTTGGCGAGCAGGTTCATGGACTTGCGTGTCTGGGTGGTGTCCCGGTGGTCGGGGCCGAGGACCTTGGTCTGGGTGGCCAACACCGCCCGGAACTCGGTGGCTGCCTCGTCGTACCGACCCTGCTCCTCCAGCATCCTGGCCAGGTTGTGACGGGACTGCAGAGTGTTCGGGTGATCGGCGCCGAGAACCTCGGCACGGGTGGCCGACACCCACCGGTATTCGTCGGCTGCCTCGTCGTAACGGCCTTGAGCTGCAAACAGTCCGGCCAGGCCGTGGCGGGTGCCCAGGGTGTCGGGGTGGTCGGGGCCGAGGACCTCAGTTTGGGTGGCCAGCACCGCCTGGAACTCGGCAGCCGCCTCGTCACGCCGACCCTGCTCCGCCAACACGCTGGCCAGGTTGTGACGGGAGTGCAGAGTGTTCGGGTGGTCGGCGCCGAGGGCCTCGATCTGGGTGGCCAACACCGCCTGGAATTCGGTGGCCGCCTCGTCGTAGCGGCCCTGGTCCGCCAACACGCTGGCCAGGTTGTGACGGGACTGCAGAGTGTTCGGGTGATCGGCGCCGAGAACCTCGGCACGGGTGGCCGACACCCACCGGTATTCGTCGGCCGCCTCGTCGTAACGGCCCTGCAGGGCCAGTATGCCGGCCAGGTTGTGGCGGGTGACCAGGGTGTCGGGGTGCTCGGTCCCGAGCACCTCGGCACGGATGGCCAACACCGTCCGGCATTCGTCGGCCGCCTGGTCGTAGCGACCCTGCTCCGCCAACAGTCCGGCCAGGCCGTGGCGGGTACCCAGGGTCTCCGAGTGGTCGGGACCGAGGACCTCGGCACGGGCCACCAACACCGCCCGGAACTCGTCGGCCGCCTGGTCGTACCGACCCTGCTCCGCCAACACCACCGCCAGGCCGTAACGGGACCGCAGGGTGTCGAGGTGGTCGGGACCGAGAACCTCGGCACGGGCCGCCAGCACCACCCGGAACTCGTCGGCCGCCTCGTCGTACCGACCCTGATCTGACAACACGTCGGCCAGGTCGTGCCGGACGGACAGGGTGTCGGGGTGGTCGGGACCGAGAACCTCGGCACGGGCCGCCAACACCGCCCGGAACTCGTCGGCCGCCTCGTCGTACCGACCCTGAATCGACAACACGTCGGCCAGGTCGTGCCGGACGGTCAGGGTGTCCGGGTGGTTGAGGTCGACGGTGTGGTGGTTCAGGTAGGTGCGAAGCAGGGTGACGGCGGTGGCCGCCAGCAGATGCCGCCGTGCTCGTGTGGGGATGAGGCGGTACAGGTCTTGGAGTTGGTCGGCGGTCAGAGTCGTACCGGTCTTGGTAAAGCTCGCGGCCAGGACGTGGTCCAGGGCAACAGCGGTGGCTGCGGCGGCGGTGACTGCCGCGGCAGCCATCGGGTATGGGTCAGCGTCGATGATCGCGGCCAACGCGTCATCGGCGTGCGGGCTGTGGGTCCGCGCGCGGCCTATCGTGGTAAACAGGCGGCGGGCGCGGTCCTCATCGCCGGACGTCGCCGCCGCCAGGGTGGACGCCAGGGCGCGATCGTTCGCCACCGTGTATGCCGCGTGTCGTTCCATCAGGACGGCGGGCAGGTGCGGGGCCAGCCAGTCCGGGTTCCGTTGCGGATATGCGCTCCGGAGCCAGTCCGCGACCCGGCGTCGGGTGTCCGCCGTGGCTGGGCCGGCCAGTGTGGGCAGGCAGTCGAACAGGCGCACCGCCGCCGCCTCGTCCACGGCGCCTACCAGCGCCGCCAGTAGCAGAGCCTCGTGCAGGATCGCGCCCGGCAGGTGAGCCAGGCCCGCCTGGTGGATGTTCGGCTGCCACCGCGTCCGCTCGTACGCGAACACGTCAGCGGCCACGGTGTCGAGGTCTACCGTCCCGTGCTGTTGTTGCTGGTGTGCGAACGCTGCGGCGGCGTGCACCAGGATGATCGATGGGGGCGGGTTCTGCGGCGTCAGCGTCGCCGATGGCGGAGTGGTTCCTTCCGGGGTGAAGGACCGCAGTGCCTGGTCGAAGACCTGCCGCTGATTGTGGGCACCGCCAACGATTGGGGTAACGGTGAGCTGTGCCCGGTAGGGCAGGTCGGTCAGCGCGTGTGTGGGCAGAGCGGCTCGCACCGTGGGCCACCACTGCGACGTGCGCGCGGCCAACACCACCCGCACCACGCCCCGACTGGTTTTCGTGAGGGCTGCCAGCAGTGCGGGCACATCGTCTCGGGTATCGGCGTCGTCGACGATCAACACCACCGGTTCCGTCAGTGCCGATGCGGCCACCACCGCCGCTTCGCCACCACCGGCAGGAACCCAGCCGCACCGCGCCGACACCCGCGCGGTGAACTCGACCAAAAGTCGGGTCTTGCCGGACCCTGGATGGCCGTCCACGTACAGCACCTGATCACTGATCTCGGCCCGGTTGTCGGCCCACCGCAGCAGCTCGCGCAGGAGTGATTGGTGGCGAACGCTGTACGTGACGAGCTGGTGCTCGGGCAGAAGCAGCTGGAGCACGCTCTCCTCGTCGACGCCCGCGGTGTGCGTAACAGCCGGGCCGTGGCTGACGGCCGCCGCCCACGCGGCTTCCCGCGACCGGCGGTCAACGCGCCGCTGCCACCGCACCCCACCCACCACGCCGGTGGCACCGGACAGCGCACCCAACCCGGCCGCCACGGACCACGGTACGAAGTTGGCGACAGCCGCGAACGCCCCTGCCGCCATCAGCAGCGCCACCCCGCCCCACCCCGCGGCCCGACCCGCCCTGCCCGGATCAGGCTGTCCCGGCGTTCGGTCGATCACCTGCGCATCGCCCCCTCCGCCGTCGGTCGTTCCATCGTGGTGATCCCACCCCGATCGTGGACACCGGATGATCGGCTATCAATGTCAGCGTCGCCACCGCCGAGTCCAGCCCCTCGGAACTGCGCAGCCGGAAATCCGCCCTGGACTCGCTGACGATCCGCAGTCGGATGCACCCCATCCGGCGAATCTGGATGCCGATGTCACTGCCAGGGAGGCCTGCCAGACAGTCCGCGAGGTCGAATCGGGCGCCGGTCCTCGCCGCGTACGCGTCGGTCCAGGCTCACCTTGAGCCCGGCGCTCGTAGTGGTACAGCACGGTCTCCTTTGGAGGCTCGGCTGGGTACGGCGTCGGGGGCTCGTTTGGGGGTGTCCGCGATACGAGGCCCCAAACGAGCCCTTCGCGCTGCTCCTGTCAGGTGCCTGACCTGCGAGCTTCCGGATCGACACGGGTCCATAAGCACGATCGACCACTCGATGCGGCATCTGGCCGGGCGTGATGATCGCGGTACGTTGGCGCCATGGCTCCGCTGACCGCGAGGTTCTGGTTCGATCCGAGCTGTCCGTACACCTGGCTCGTCTCCCGCTGGTTGCGTGAGGTGGAGAAGGTCCGTCCGGTACATGTCGTGTGGCAGATCATGAGCCTGTCCGTGCTGAACGAGGGCCGCGACGACGATCCGGAGAACGATCCGGACGGATTCCTGTGGGGGCCCGCTCGCCTGTTCGCCGCTGTCCAAGACAGGTACGGCGCCGAGGCGGTGGGCCGCCTCTATGACCGGTACGGCGCGATGGCCGTGAGCGGCGACTGGACCCCGCTCGACGAGGTGCTGACCGCCGCTGGGCTACCCGCGGACCTGGCGACCGCCTGGAACTCGCCTGAGCACGACGCGGTGCTGCGGGCGTCACACACCGCCGGGATCCGCCAGATCGGCACCCACGTCGGGTCCCCCATCACCGTGGTGGCACCCGAGGACGGGCGGCTGATCGCCTGGTTCGGGCCGGTGATGTCGCGTGTGCCGCGCGGTGAGGCGGCGGGCCGGCTGTGGGACGGCACGCTCCTGGTCGCGGAGGCCGATGGATTCCACGAGTTGAAGGGCCGCCCCCACGCCCCGCCCGTCTGGTGACTCGCGTCCTGATCCCTCGGTCTGCTCCACGCCGGGGCCAGATCCGTCGTCGGCGTCGACTACAGCGAGGTAGCCGTGACGGCGGCGCAGCGACGTGCCGACGAGCTCGGCGTCGCGTGCCGGTACATCCTCGCCACCGTGCCGCACGTACCGCTACCGGACTCCAGCACCGATCTGGTCTACATCGGAAAGGGTGCGCTGATCTGGATGAACGACCTGGACGCATGAGCTCACGAGGTCGCCAGGATCCTGCACGTCGGTGAGTACGCCGAGCCCCACCACGAGGCGGGTGACGATCCGAGCTCTCCGGTAGCCGCTGCACCACCGTCCGTCGGCGGCCTCGGCCACGCCGGCAAGTCTGGAACAGACAACCTTCGCACCACCGCCACCCGGTCAGGCGCCGCTGGATAGGGTCGGTACCGTGACCCATCCTGCCTCGGACGAGCGCTACCGAACGATGACCTACCGCCGCAGCGGGCGCAGCGGGCTGCGGCTGCCGGCCGTATCGCTCGGGCTGTGGCACAACTTTGGGCCGGACCGACCCTTCGCGCGGCAGCGGGACATCGTCCGACGCGCCTTCGACCTCGGCGTCACCCACTTCGATCTGGCGAACAACTACGGCCCGCCGCCCGGGGCGGCGGAGGAGAACTTCGGCCGGATGCTCGCCACGGACCTCAAGCACTACCGGGATGAACTGGTGATCTCCAGTAAGGCCGGGTACGACATGTGGCCCGGCCCGTACGGCGACGGCGGCTCCCGAAAGTACCTGATCGCCTCGCTGGACCAGTCGCTGCGCCGGATGGGGCTGGACTACGTCGACATCTTCTACTCCCACCGGTTCGACCCTGAGACCCCGCTCGAGGAGACGATGGGTGCGCTGGACGCGATCGTCCGCTCCGGCAAGGCCCTGTACGTCGGCATCTCCAACTACGACTCGGCGCAGACCGAGCGGGCTGCTGCGATCCTGCGCGACCTCGGCACGCCACTGCTGATCAACCAGCCGGCGTACTCGATGCTCGACCGCTGGACCGAGCGCGACGGCCTACTGGACACGCTGGAGCGGGTGGGGGCCGGCTGCATCGCGTTCAGCCCGCTCGCCCAGGGGCTGCTCACCGACCGCTACCTGGACGGTATCCCCGACGACTCCCGGGTGCGCACCAGCGTTTTCCTCAACGAGAGCAGCCTCGACGAGCAGAAGATGGCCAGGGTCCGGGCGCTCGGCGGGGTGGCCTCGCGGCGCGGGCAGTCCCTGGCCCAGCTCGCGCTCGCCTGGGCGCTGCGCGACCCGCGCATGACCAGCCTGATCATCGGCGCGAGCAGCGTCGCCCAGTTGGAGGCGAATGTCGCTGCCCTGGAAAACCCGGACTTCACCTCCGAGGAACTGGCCGAGATCGAGTCCCACCTCGACTGATCGGGGGCCGTTTCGTTCGGGACCGCGGCGGTGTTGCCCTCGCTACGCTGGCCTTTGGTCACAGGGCACCTGACCAGCGATGGTCGCGGCTGTGGTCCAGATGCCGGCGAGGGTGGTCGCGGTGGTGGACGCGAGGGTGGCGGCGAGGCGTACCCCGGGGATGAGGCCGACCGCACCAGCGGCCCGCCCGCAGCCGCTCGCGGACGGTACGTGAGGTCACAGCTCACGCTCCAGCCTGCCCCTGCCCCTGCCCGTGCCCGTGCGCAGAGCGGTGCGGGGCTCGCTGCCGGAGAAAGACCAACGGTGGTCGAGGATGCTCGACCACCGGTACATCGTGCGTCGCATAGCTGCTACGCGGGAGTGTCCGAGGATTGACGCGAACCGATGCTCACCTCGGGTTGCGCGTTATCGGCGCCATCCCGATCGGCTGACGATCACCCTACTGGACTCGGCCGCTACACCGTCGAGGGCTGGCCCGAGGCTCGGGTCAGCCCTCGACCTGGTCGGGACGTCATGATTCGGGGCGACGGCGCAGTGAGCGCAGCGCGGGAACCGCGTCGGTGGCGGCGAGCGCCCAGAGCACGAGCAGCGGCTGGAAAAGCAGGCGGACCGCCCGTGCCGCGTCGGTGTCCAGGCCGAATCCGTCACGCCCTTCAGTGAACTGCGCGATGTTGCCCGGAAAGACCGCGACGAAGAAGGCCGCTACAACCGCTCCGGTGAGGCCACGCACGGGCTGTCGCCAAGCGGCGAGCAGGGCCAGCCCCAGACAGATCTCGACCACTCCGGAGGCGACGACGACGAGGTCGGCATCGAGCGGGAGCCAGGAGGGCACCTGCGCCCGGAACTCCTCGCGCGCGACGGTCAGGTGGGCGGTGCCGGCAACGAGCAGCAGCACACCCAACGCGACCTGGCCGACCGCACCCGTCAACCGTCGGACAGACGTGGATGTCATGGTGTCTCTCCCACGGCGTGAACGAGGAACGGACGGCCGGCCCGCTGCGGGGGGCGGCTCCCACCACCCTACGGACAGAAGAGGCGGTCCGGCTCCAGGTCCCGTACCGCCTCGTCTGTCGACTGAGCTGTGGGGAGTCCCCGTTCGCGCCCGAGGCCCACGCCGCCCGCGAAGCCGGGATCGACGTCGTCGTGGTCGACCACGACGCGCCGCGATCTTGAAGCACTTCATGCGGGCCAGGACGTGTTCGACCTGGGCTCGGACGGTGCGGTGGTGCCGGAACTGGGCGGGCTGCAGCCCGGCGAACGGAAAGATCCACTCCCGGCGGGCCGCCGGGATCACCTACACCTGGACATGATCCGCCATGGACGCATGAGAGAGACACGAGACGTCACTCAGGATTGAACGCGGACCGCTGACGGCGGCAGGCGAAGTGGTGGTTTCAGGTGGTCGCGTCCTGCCAGGGATCGACGACGCCGATCCCCGTGTCGGTGAAGTCCTTGGTGTTACGGGTGGCGAGGGTGGCAGCTTGGGCGCGGCAGATGGCGGCGATCTGGGCGTCGAACCCGTCGATCGGGTGGCCGAGTCTGTCCCGCCCGGCGACGACGTCGGCGTAGGCGCTGGCTGCGGCGAGGTCGAAGGGCAGCACTTGACGGGGAAAGGCGGCGAAGATCTCGTTGGCGGCCTGGTGCAGTGACTCCCGGCGCTGCCCTGCCGGCAGCCGCGCGATGCCGTAGCGGATCTCAGCGACAGTGATCGCCGTGGTGTACAGGCCGGCACGCGAGTTCTGCTGGATCCACGCGAGTACCACCGGTGCGGGCTCGGCCCGCATGAGTTCGGAAACGACGTTGGTGTCCAGAACGATCATCATTCGGGCAGGCTCGCTGCGCGGGGTGACGTCGAACGAGACGGCAGCTCCAGTTCGACGCCCCCGAGTCTGGCGAATCGATCAGTGAGTGCGCTGAACAGGTCATTCGCCGGCGCATCCTCGGCGACGGCCCTGGTGAGGATGTCGCGGATCTCGGCCTCCATCGATCGGCCATGCTGCGCAGCGCGACGGCGCAACTTCTCCCGCACCGCGTCGTCGAGATCTCTGATGCTGAGCGCTGCCATCACTCCTCCTCACCTCAGGCAATGAGAGCAATGCTAGCACGGGCACGGACTGCCGCCGCGGTCCGCTCAGGGCGTACGCCGGTTAATGCTGATCTGGGACAACCTAAACACCCGGCGTCAGCCGCAGTTGGTACCGCGCTTGCCGCCCTCGGTGCCGCTGATGCGGCCCATCCAGTCGACGCATCTGCCCGCAGCGGACAGGTAGATCGGGCCGGCGTACGACCGGAAGTAGTCGCCCTCGAAGGCCGTCCAATGGGCCCCGACCGGGTGAATCGCGAGGCCTGCCTCAATGAGCACCGCTGAGCCGATGGCGTTCCGCTTAGCGACCACGCAGTTCTTGCCCGTGGCCGAGTTGTAGGTAAGGAACACGGTCCCCTTGGAGCCGATTGCGGCGGAGTTCACGACGCCGTAGCCGGAACCGCACTCACCCCCATAGGTGGCCGCGTACGCCGGGCTCGGCGCAGCCAATGCTCCGGCCATCATCACGGCGGCAACGGTGACAGTTGCGGCGGCGGACCTGACGATCTTCATGCGTTTCCTCCATGTCTGCTGCAGTGATTTCCGCAAGCGTGGGCCCCAGCGTCCCCAGGGTTGGACCCGTCTGTGGGCCAGTAGAACGACGTGGGATGGGCTCGCTTACCGCCTACGGCGGCAACACCGTGACGCGCGCAACCACCCCAGCGATCACTCAACGTTGCAACACCATCACCACATCATCGAGCCGCAGCGCGACTCACGTCCACCCGCATAGGGGGAACACGCTCGATCAACAGCCGGCGGAGCACCTCGCCCGAGGAACGCGCCGGCGGTTCGCATTGGGAGGCCAGGGCCGAAGCGTTCGGCAGGTTGCGCTGACGACACCGCTCCCGCCCTCCGACCGCTCCCGGCACCGTCGACGGCCGGGTTCGGACCGGCCGATGAGGCCCTGATCTCGCCCTGCCGGGTTCGCTCAGCAGGGAAGACGTGTACTAGGCTAGTCCGCAGGTGTGCCGGGAAGCCTGGTCGGCGACAGTCGAGCCGACCCCGAAAGAGACCCCGTGCGCCTTGTCACCCCCACGCTGAGATCACGCGTATCCATCGACCGGACCAGGGATGTGTCATGTCCCTGATTCTGGCTCTTCTCGTCGTCGCGGTGTCGGTGCCGCTGGTCCCCGTCCTCACCCGCCTGCTCGGCCGACAGGCCGGCTGGGCCCTGGGCGGCGGGCTGCTGCTGGCCGTCGGAGTGCTGGTCCACGCCGGCGCGGGCACACGGACCGTGTCCGAGACCGTGTCGTGGATGCCGACGGTCGACGTGGCGCTGCGACTGCGGCTCGACGGGCTCTCGATGCTCTTCGCGGTGCTGGTCCTCGGGATCGGCGCCGTGATCATGGTCTATTCGACGTCGTACCTCACCGATCGGCGGCCGACCGGCTTCTACACCCTGATGACCGGATTCGCCGCGGCGATGCTGCTGCTGGTGCTGGCCGACGACCTGGTCGTGCTCTGGGTGGCCTGGGAGCTGACCACCGTCTGCTCGTACCTGCTGATCGCCCGGTCCGGCCCCACCGCCGGACCACCGGCGACCCGCACGTTGCTGGTGACGGTGGCCGGCGGGCTGTCGCTGCTGGGTGCCGTGGCGCTCGTCGCGGCCCGCACGGGCACCACCGACCTGACCGCCGCCCTCGCGCATCCGGCGTGGGCCGCCGACGCGGCTTTCGGCACCACGGTGGCGGTGCTGGTCGCGGTGGCGGCGATGACCAAGGCCGCCCAGTTCCCGTTCCACGCGTGGCTGGCCGACGCGATGGTCGCACCCGCACCGGTCAGCGCCTACCTGCACGCCGCCGCGATGGTCAAGGCGGGCATCTACCTGCTGATGCTCTTCGCCGGTGCGGCATCGCACGCGCCGGTCTGGCCGGTCCTGCTGGTCACCGTCGGCCTGCTCACCGCCGTGATGGGCGCACTGTTCGCGCTGCAACGGCACGACATGAAGGAACTGCTGGCGTACTCGACGGTCAGCCAACTCGGGTTGCTGGTCGCGGTGATCGGCATCGGCACCACCGAGGCGATGCTGGCCGCCAGCGTGCACATCGCCGCGCACGCGTTGTTCAAGTCGGCGGCGTTCATGCACGTCGGGCTGATGGAACGGCGGACCGGCACCCGCGACCTGCGCCGCCTCCGTGGCCTGGCCCGGTCCATGCCGTGGGCCGCCGCGATGATCACACTCGCCGTGGCCAGCATGGCCGGAATCGTGCCGACCCTCGGGTTCATCAGCAAGGAGATGATCTTCGAGGCCATGCTCGACGCACCCGCCGCACCGGCGATCGGCTGGCTGGTGGCGCTGGTCGCCGCCGCCGGTGCGGTGCTGACCGTCGCCTACAGCGCCCGGGTGATCCTCACCCTCCTCCCCGGCCCCGCCCCGGAGGTCCGGCCCTGGCGTCCGACCGCGTCGATGTCCGCCGCGATCAGCCTCACCGCACTCGCCGGCACCGTCTTCGGAGTCGCCGGCTGGCTGCTCGCCGATCTCGTGCGCGGCGCGGCGGCGGCGACCGCCGGCACCACACTCTCCGAGATCGGCGGCGTCTACCTGTGGCACGGCTTCGGCGGGCCGCTGATGCTGTCGGTGCTCGCGATCGCCGCCGGGGTGCTCCTGACGGTGTGGCGCGGCCACACCGACCGGCTCCTGGACCGGGCGCTGTTCCCCGGCTCAGGGGTACGGGCGGTCCAGTCCCTGCACGACAACACCATCGCGTTCGGTCGCCGGGTCGGTGCGCTGACCCGCAACGACGCCCCCGCCGCCCACATGGCGGCGCCGGTCGTACTGCTCGGACTGGCCGGCCTCGGGGTGGTCGCCGGGTGGCCGGGAGCACCGCCCACCCTGCGCCCGCACGCGATCGACGTGGGACTACTGGTGGTCATGATGGTCGGGATCGTCACGGTGGTCCGCGCCCGGGTACGCCTGACCGCGGTCATCGCCACCGGCGTCGTGGGGTTCTCCGTCGCCATGTGGTTCTTCGTGCTCGGCGCCTCCGACGTGGCGTTGACGCAACTGCTGGTCGAGATCCTCACCGTCGTGATCATGGTGTTGGTGCTCCGTCGTATGCGTCCCCGCTTCGCTGCCGTCGGCACCAGGCGCTCGGTGCTGGCCGCCGCAGCCGCCCTCGCCGCCGGGACCACCGCCACCCTGGCGACGCTGGCGTTCACCGGACACCGCTCGCTCTCCCCGGCCGGGGAACACTTCATCCGCGAGGCGCAGACCCTCACCGGCGGCACCAACATCGTCAACACCATCCTGGTGGACTTCCGCGCCCTGGACACCTTCGGTGAACTCGTCGTCGTCGCCGTCGCGGCGATGGCGGTGAGCGCCCTGCTCACCGCCCACCCGGCCGTCGGGGGCACGTCGGAGCCGCAGGTCGACAACCCGTTGTCCGATCCGCAGCGCAACGCCGTGTTCCTGACCGTGCTCGACCGTTTCCTGGTCCCGCTGATGCTGCTCGGCTCGCTCTACGCGCTCCTGCGGGGCCACACCGCACCAGGCGGCGGGTTCATCGCCGCCCTGCTGGGGACCTGTGCGCTGGCGCTGGCGTACCTGTCGGCGTCCTCCGCCCGTACCCGCATGCTCCAGCGGCCCTTCCTGGCCATCGCCGGCGCCGGCATCCTGGTGGCGGTCGGCACCGGAGCGCTGGGCCTGTTCGACGGCTCGTTCCTGCGGCCGCTGCACGCCGAGGTCCTCGGCGTGAAGCTGACCACCGCCCTCGTCTTCGACGTCGGCGTGTACCTGGCGGTGTTCGGGGTGATCCTGGCGGCGCTACGCCTGCTCGGCGCCGCCTCGACCGACACACCCGGCCGACGACCGCCGACGCCACCGCACCAGCCCCACACCGACACGCGGGCCGACGCCCGCCAGACCGAGGGGGCCACGCCGTGATTCTCGCGCTGACCGTCGGAGCGCTCGTCACCGCAGCGGTCTACCTCCTGCTGCAACGCGACTTCCTCCGCGTCGTGCTGGGCTTCGTCCTGCTCAGCCACGCCGTCAACCTGCTGCTGTTCAGCGCCGGGGGCATCAACCGGCGCGGTGAGCCGCTCGGGCCGGACCCGGATCCGGCGACCACGGCAGATCCGCTGCCGCAGGCGTTCGTGCTGACCGCCATCGTGATCGCCTTCGCGATCACGATCTACCTGCTCGTCCTGGCCGTCACCGGTCGGCCCCGACCGTCGGGTGACCAGTCGACCGAGGCGCCGCAACCCGACGATCCCGAGAGGCCGACCGGAGCGGCGACCACGAGCACCGGGCACGACCGCACCGGCGAGCCCCGCGACCGGCAGGAGGTGACGTCATGACCGGTACGCTGCTGACGCTGCTCGTCGCGGTCCCGCTCGCCGGAACCGGAGTCACCGCCTTCGCGCGTGCCGACACCCGGTGGCCGATCCGGCTGCTGGTCACCGTCCTGGCCGCCAACCTGGCGGCCGGTGTCGCCCTGGTCACCACGACCCGTGACGGCACCGTTCTCGCCCATGGCGTGGGCGGCTGGACGTCCGGCATCGCGATCCCGTTCGTCGCCGACACCCTCGCAGCGCTGATGGTGACCGTCACCGGACTGCTCACCCTGGTGTGTGTCCTGTTCGCGCTCGCCAGCGGCACCGGACGGCTGCGCCTGTTCGCGCCGCTGGTGCTGGCCCTGACCGCCGGCGTCAACGGTGCGCTGCTCACCGCCGACGTGTTCAACCTCTTCGTCTTCATCGAGGTCATGCTGCTGCCGTCGTACGGGCTGTACATCCTCGCCCGGCGGCAGCAGGGCCACCCGGCGGCAGTGGGCGGCTCCCGGTTGTACGTCACGTTCAACCTGTTCGTCTCCACCGTCCTGCTCGCCGGGATCGCCCTGCTCTACGGCACGGCCGGCACCGTCAACCTCGCCGAACTCGCCGGTGCCGCCGCCGACTCGCCGCTGGTGGCGGCCGCGACCGCGATCTGCCTGTTCGCACTGGCGATGAAGGCGGCGGTGGTGCCGACCTACGGCTGGTTGGGCCGCGCCTACCCCTCGACCTCCCCGGCGGTGACCGCCCTCTTCTCCGGCCTACATACCAAGGTGGCGATCTACGCGATCTACCGCATCTACGCCGTGGTGTTCGACGGGGACCAGCGTTACCTGTGGATCGGCCTGGTCGTGTTCAGCGCGACGATGCTCGTCGGCGTACTGGCCGCGGTCGGCGCGGACACCATGCGCTCGATCCTCGCCTTCCATATGGTCAGCCAGATCGGCTACATCCTGCTCGGGGTGGCCCTGTTCACGCCCGCCGGACTGACCGCCGGGATCTTCTACCTGCTGCACCACATGATCGTCAAAGCCTCGTTGTTCCTGTCCACCGGCGCGATCGAAACCCACTACGGCACCGGCCGACTCGACCGGCTCCGCGGAATCGTCCGCCGCGAACCCGTACTGGCGGTCAGCTTCGGTCTCGCCGCCCTGTCGTTGGCCGGCCTGCCACCCCTGTCGGGGTTCGTGGCCAAACTGACCCTCATCATGGCCGCCGCCGACGCGGGCCACCTGGCGGTCGTCGCGATCACGCTCGCGGTCAGCCTGATCACGCTGCTGTCCATGTTGAAGATCTGGAACGCGGTGTTCGCCGCGTCTCCCCCACCGGACAGTCCCGACGACCCGGCCGCCGGCACCGGACAGCTCCTCACCGCCGAGCGCACCACGGTGAAGACCAGCCTGGTAGTGCCAGCCGCGATCCTCGCGGCCGTCACCGTCTGCCTCGGCCTCGGTGGGGAGTTCCTGCTCGGCCTGGCCTCCACCGCCGCCGACGGCCTGCTCGACACCACCTCCTACCTCGAGGCGGTGCAGCGATGACCCGCATACTCACCCTCCCGATCCGGCTCGTGCTGTTCACGCTCTGGTTCGCCGGCCAGATCATCCAGTCCTCCTGGACGGTCCTGGTCGACATCCTGACCCCAGGTCTGGCCACCACCCCCCGCGTGGTGCGCATGCCGCTGGACTCCCGCACCGATCTGCACGTGGCGCTCATCGGGGTGCTCATCACCCTCACGCCCGGAACCCTCACCCTCGGCGTGGTCGCCCACGACCAGGACGGTCAGGCGCTGCTCGTGCACTCCATGTACCACCAGGACACCTCCAGCGCCCTGGCCGATCTTCGCGACATGGAACGACGCATGCTCCTCGCCTTGAGCCTCGGAGACCGACCATGATCCTTCTGGACATCGCCATCGCCGGCTGCGGATTCGCCTTCCTCGTGTCGGCCTACCGCATCGCTCGCGGACCCACTCCCGCCGATCGGGCCATCGCCGCCGACCTGCTCACCTTCGCCGTCATCGGTCTCATCGCCCTGATCGGCGTACGCGCCCACCGCCACGGCACCTTCGACCTGGTCCTGGTCGCCACCCTGGTGGCGTTCCTCGCCGCCGTCTCCCTGGCCCGCGCGATCGCGAACGGACGCCGATGATCCTGGAAATCGTGGGACAGGTCCTCGCGCTGCTCGGCGCAGCCATCTTCGTGGCCGCGGCCGTCGGCCTGCACCGCCTACCCGACCCCTACACCCGCACCTCGGCGGTGGCCACCGCCGCCGGGCTCGGCATCACCTTCATCGTCGCCGGAGCAGCCTTCCTCGACCCCCACCTGTCGAACACGGTCAAAGCGATCATCGCCATCGTCCTGCAACTGGCCACCTCGGCCGTCGGCGGCATAGTGATCGCCCGGTCCGCCGTGCTGTCCGGCCACCGATTCAGCAGCAACACCGACCCTGGCGAGATCACCGATCAGCCGGAAAGGAACAGGTGACAGTGATGCCCTCCCGATGGAGCCGATGCTTTGACGCCAACGGCGGCATCATCCTTCTCGCCGGCGCCGTGCTGTTCGTCGCCCTCCTGGCGTTGGTGATGCGACTTCTGATCGACCAGTAGATCCTCAACCCATCCGGCGGCCGTCCCGGGCCAGCACGGTGCTCATCGGCTGCCGAACCCCGCGCCGGGCTCCTCCTCCGCGGGATCACGGATCGGACGAATATCGCTGTCGACGACACCGTCCCTGTTCATGTCCCGCTCCCGCGCCTTGCGGGCGTCCCACCGCAGGGTGGCCGCAGCGAGGACAGCGGCGAGCAGCGTACCGGTGAGCACGCCGACCGTGGCACCGTCGGTGTGTACGGCGTCGGGAAACGACAGCTCCGCGATCAGCAGCGAGACGGTGAACCCAATGCCGGTGAGAAGCCCGATCGGCAACAAATCACGCACCCCGATCGCATCCGGCAACCGCAGCCCGGTGAACCGGGTGACCAGCGCCGTGACCCCGAGCACGCCGAGGAGCTTGCCACCCACCAGGGCGAGCACGATGGCCAGGAACACCGGCTGCGCGAGCACGGCCCCGATGCCCTCGCCGTCGACGAGCGTGACCCCGGCGGCGAAGAACGCGAACACCGGCAACGCGAACCCGGACGAGACGGGACGCACCGCCTGCTCGAACCGGTGCGCCCGACCATCGGGCTCCCCGAAGACCGGCCGGACCGTCACGCAGAGCCCGAGCAGCACCCCGGCAATGGTCGCGTGCACCCCGGAGGCGTGCATGAAACCCCACGCCAGCGCCGCCGCCGGCAGCAGCAGCCACCATCTCGGTCGCCTCGACCGGACGACCAGCGCGAACAGCGCTACCGCGGCAAGAGCGAGGGCGAGGGCGATCCCGTCGAGGTCGCCGGTGTAGAACACGGCGATCACGATGATCGCCAACAGGTCGTCGACCACCGCCAGTGTCAACAGGAACGTGCGGAGCGCGACCGGTAGACCGCGACCGAAGATCGCCAGCACCGCCAGCGCGAACGCGATGTCCGTGGCGGTGGGGATCGCCCATCCGCGGACCGCCGTGGTGTCGCCGCGCGCCAGGACCACCACCACGAAGACCACGGCCGGCGCCAGCATCCCGCCGACTGCGGCGAGCACCGGCACCGCCGCCTCGCCGAGTCGGCGCAGACTTCCTACGACGATCTCCTGCTTGAGTTCGACACCCACCACGAAGAAGAAGATCGCGAGCAGTCCGTCGGCCGCCCACGCCGACACGGACAGGTCCAGATGCAGGTCGGACGGCCCGATCCTCGCTGCGGAGAGGTTGGCGTAGGCCCCGCGCCACGGCGAGTTCGCCACCACCAACGCCGCGACGGCCGCCACGAGCAGCAGGGCCCCACTCGTGGTCTCCAACGACACCCAGCGCCGGAATCTGCCATACCGAGGCGAAGGGGACTCTCGATGCGCTTCCGCCATCAACCGGGCCTCCGTCAGGCGTGATGTCTGTCGGGGCCGAATCGCCGACGCACACGCCCGGCCAGGCTTCCCCGCGCGGCCATGATCACTCCACCCGCCGTTGCGGTTCGGGGACCTGGATTCGTCGAATGTTAGCGGCCAACATTCGACGGGTGAGGCAACCACCCCTGCACGGCAAACGGGCCGACACCCGTCACCGCCTGGTCAGCCACGCCCTGGACCTGTTCGAACTACAGGGATTCGAAGGCACCACCATCGCCCAGATCGCCGCCCGCGCCCAGGTCTCGGAGATGACGTTCTTCCGCTACTTCGCCAGCAAGGAGATGGTCGTCCTCGACGACCCGTACGACCCTCTGATCGCCGAGGCAGTGGCCGGGCAACCGGACACACTGCCACCGCTGCACCGGGTCACGCGCGGTCTGCGCGCAGCGCTGACGCATCTGGACGACCTGGAGGACGAGACCACACGACGCCGCGTCCGGATCGTGGCCCACTCCCCGACCCTGCGCGCCGGCATGACCCGCACCACTGCGGCCACCGAGACCGCAATCGCCGACCGACTCATCACCGACGGCGTCTCGACGTTACCCGCCCGGGTCGCCGCCGCCGTCGCCCTCGCGGCACTGACCTGCGCCCTCCTGGAATGGGCGACGGCTACGCCGCCCACCAGCCTCACCGACGCCATCAACGTCGCCCTGGACACCATCGAGGGCACTCGCCATGACTGAACGACTCACCACCACCGCCCTGGCCCACGACTTCGGCGACGGCGCGGGCGTGTTCGGCATCGACCTCACCGTGCACCCCGGCGAGATCCACGCCCTCGTCGGTCTCAACGGCGCCGGCAAGACGACCCTCATGCGTCTGATCCTCGGCATGCTGCACCCCACCACCGGCACCTGCCAGATCGACGGCCGTCACCTGACCCAACTCACCGCCGACGACTGGGCCCGGGTCGGCCACCTCGTCGAACACCCCTTCGCCTACCCCCAAATTCGACGTCCGGACCAACCTGTGGCTCGCCGCACGCCTCCGCCGCTGACCCGCCGCACAAGCTGCCAGCCTGGCCGAACACGCCATGACCGAACTCGACCTGACCCGGTACGCCACCATCACCACCCGACGACTGTCCCAAGGCAACCGACAACGCCTCGGCCTCGCCGCCGCCACACAGCACCACCCGGACCTGATCGTGCTCGACGAGCCCACCAACGCCCTCGACCCGGCCGGCGTGATCCTGCTGCGCACCGTCCTGTCCCGACGGGCCGAAGCCGGTGCCGGGATCCTGGTCTACAGCCACCACCTCGATGAGGTGGCCCGCATCGCCCACCGCATCTCCGTCGTCAACCGCGGACGACTCATCGGCACTCTCGACCCCGACACCGCCGACCTCGAACGCACCTTCTTCGCCCTCGTCTACCAGCACGAACAGGACCACCCACGATGACTGGCTCCCTGACCGCCGCACTCGACGTCGAACTCCACAAACTGGCGGCCTCCCGGGTCATCCGCACCACCACCGTCCTGCTCGTCGCCGGCATCACCATCCTGACCACCGCGCTCACGCACGCGGTCCGCAGCGGCAACGACCAGATCAGCGCGCAGCTCGGTCCACTGGCCGACGCCACCGGATGGGCACTGCTGACCGGCGTCGCCGCCCAGATCACCGCCGCCGGCGGCCTCCTCGCCTTCGGTGTCGCCCTGAGCTGGCTCGTCGGCCGCGAATTCAGCGACGCCACCATCACCGGCCTGTTCGCACAGCCGCTCACTCCGGCTCTGTCTACCGCAGCGTGTACCGGATCTCCAGCACATCGGTAGCGCCTGCCGCCCACCAGGCGCGGGGTCGCCGTGCCAGCCGCGCCGACGGCGTGTGAGGTTGACGAAGGCCGCTTCGCTCGGCCCGGCATGTGTGGTGCCGCCGTTTCCAGGAGCATGTCGGGGTGAGCTGGGTGGCGGACTTGATGGTGCGGGCGGATATGGCAGATCACAGCGCGGTGCGGTCATTGAGTGACTGGCTGGAAGCGAGGCGCCGCGGCGAGCCGAGGCCAGCCCGAACGCGTACGGCGACGAAGCCCGAGGGATCGGCGCGCTACGGTCGTTGACCGATCCCGAGTCCCATCAGTGGGGCGGTGGGAAGAACCCGGAGTGCGAGGTCTGGGCCGGTGCCCTCAACCACGCCGACCTTGACGGCTGCTCACCTATATCCGGGCGATGTCCTGGCGTTATCCGCACACCATTGATAGAGGTCGCCCCACCAGCGGCGGGCCGTGTTGTCCCAGATCCGGTAGCCGCTGGGGACGACCCCTCGTGCTCCATACCGCCACCTGGCCATCGGCGGGACGACAACAGGGTGCCGACGGCCTTCACACCAGGTATCGAAGCCAGCGACGACAGCCGGGAACGCCAGGTCGCTGCCGGGGTGATCGGCAGAGTACGTCAACGGACACGCGCGCAACGTCGCAAGGCGGACCAGTTATCGGCGATGAGGATCCGGCGTCCCGCCACACCTTCATTACGCCGTAGGGTCTGAGGGTGCACTGGCCCACCCGCCGATCGACCTCGCCAGCGGTCGTCTCGGCGACGCCTACCTGGCGCTCGCCGAACAGGTCCGGCCGTCGACACGGTCGAACAGTTCCTGAACCCGGCCGGCTCGGGCCCCCGTTGCCAGGGCGAGCGCGAGCAGGACCCGACACTTGCCGGGGCTGAGGCCCTGACCGGCAACGATGCCTGCTCGGCGGAGTCGAGGACTTGGCCGCACCCGGCCCGCGCCACTGCGGTACGACTGGCACACCACCACCCCAGCCGCTACCGCGCGGAGCAGGGCGGCGTGTTCGGCCGGAGTGGGGAAACCGGCACCGGTGCCGGCGCTGACCAGGCCGGCCGTGCCGGCGGCGACCGCCGCGTCGATCAGCACCCCGTCGGCGCCGGGGTAGGAGACAACCAGGTCCACCCTTGGTATGGCGGCGCCTATGACGTCCAGCACCGGCGGGATGTGTTCCTCCCGGTGCTGGAAGATCACGGTGCCATCGGGGTCAACAAAGCCGAGCGGTCCCAGTTCGGGGCTGCGGAAGGCATCGGATCCGGCGGTGTTGGCCTTGGTTACCCGACGGGGTGACCAGATCGCCCCGTTCATCGCCACCACTGGTCCCCGCCCCGCCGTCTGTGGGCTGACCGCCACCCGTACCGCGTCGACGAGGTTGAGCGGGCCGTCCCCGCTCAGCGCCGAGAGCGGGCGCATCGCGGCGGTGAGGACCACCGGCTTGCCGGGTGCGAGCACCAACTCCAGCAGGAATGCCAGTTCCTCGAGGGTGTTGGTGCCGTGTGTGATCACGACCCCCGTCACCTCGTCGTCGGCCAAGGCGGTGCGCACGTGTCCGGCGATGCCGAGCATGTCCGGCAGGTCGAGGGCATGGCTCGGGGCTGCGGGGAGGCTGATTTGCCGAATCTCGGCGATCTCGGCGATCTCCGGCACCGCGGCCACCACCTCGGCCAGCGACAGCCGCTGCGACTCCGTTTCCGCGTAACCGGTCAGGTCCAGACTGCTCGGCGACCAGCCCGTGATCGTGCCGCCGGTGCCGACCAGGGCGACGACCTTCGCTGCGCGCACGCCCGCGCCGGTCATCTGCGTGCCGACGCGGTGGCTCTCCCGAACATCGTCGGGGCCACCTCTCGTGACGACCGGAACTCCGAGCCTGACATCCCCCGTATCGTACGTCGTACGATACGGGGGATCAAGACGGTGGCGGCGGAACGTGAACCTGGGCGAGAGGTGTTCCTGCTGGTCAGTTCGCCTGGATCCGACGCAGGAGCCCGTCGAGCAGGCAGTCCAATCCGAACTGGAACTGCTCGTCGCTCGGCAGCGTCGTCACGGCGCCGGCGAGCGACACCAGATTCGGGAACTCCGCCAGGGGCAACGCGGAGTAGAAGTGGGTCCGCTGGCGGCACAACTCCTCGACGTCGGGCAGGTCGGGCTTGCCCCACGGGCGGGGTGCCTGGTAGCTGGCGAAGCCGAGGGTGTAATGAACGATCAGACCGTACGCCTGGACCGCCTCACGACCCTCGAACCCGGCCTCGCGCAGCCTGCCCACCACCGCCTCCATCGCCCCACGCAGCGAATCCGGGCTCGTGGTCACGCGGGTGGTGAAGAGCCGCACGATACTGGGATGCTCCCGCATCATCCGGAGGAACGCCGAGGCCAGGTTCTGCACTACCGCCCGCGGTTCCGTCTCCTCTGCCGGCGGCAGGGTGAAGCCACCAAGCACGTGGTCGGCGATGGCGTCGAGGATCTCTTCCTTGTTGCGGAAGTAGCTGTACAGCGTCATCGCACCGCTGCCGACGTCGGCGGCGAGCCGGCGGATGGTGAGGGCCTCGATGCTCTCCTCGTCCGCGATCCGCGTCGCCGCCTCGATGATCTGCTCGCGGGTGACCGTGCTGCGGGGCAGCGACGTTCTGCTCGCACGGGAAGCCGGCATCGTCGATCCTCCAAGCGGCCGTGAAGCACTCACCACCGATCCTCGTTGGTGCACCATACCGTACAACGTTCCTGCGATCGGCCGCGAGGCTGAGGGCGCCTCATCCGATCGTCGTCGGCGGCACCGTCGCAAGAAGCACCTCACGCAGCCGGGCCGCCGACGGCAGTTCGTCCAGGCCGGCACACAGCTCGATCAACTCCGTCGCGGGGCCCGGCCTCGCCGCTCCCACGTTGCGCTGGTACTTCTCGACGATCTCCCGCCCATCGTCGGCACTCGGCGCATCGCCCACGTACGCCCGGACGGGCTCCGCGTCAGGCAGATACACCTCCACCCGGGCGCTCCAGCGCGCCGGCAGATCCGCCGTCAGGTCCTCGGCGGGCACCAGCTCGACCGGGGGTGCCGCCGGGGGCAATGCCGTGCGGATGAAGGTGACGTCGCGGGTGCGGCCGGCCACATGGGCCGCGACCGCGACCGTGGCGCTCGCTGCCGCCTCGGCCGGGCCCTGCGGCGACGGGGTGTCGGTGACGAAGCGGCACAACGGGGCCGGCAGGTGCACCTCCACTCGCCGCGCCTTCGCCACCGCCGTACCCTCGGCCGACAGTTGGTCCAGCGCGGCGAGCGCGGCATGCAACGGCCGGGCGAAGGGGTAGCGCTTGACGGCACAGCTGAGCAGGTGCGGCGTGCTGCTCCCGGTCGGGGGCGCCGGTGGTACCGCCGCTCCCGGCAGCCCTTCGTCCAGCAACGCGACGTCCCCGCGCAGACCGGCCGCCGCCTGGTACCCGGCCTCCACGCCGCAGGCCGCCGCCCGGCCGCCCGCCAGGTAGTGCCCCTCCCCCAGCGCCCCGCCGCCGATCGGGCCACCGCTGGCGTGCGCGGCCAGCGCCACCGCCTGCCGCCGGCCCGCCTCGTCCAGACCCAGCAACCGGGCGGTGGCCCAGGCCGCCCCGAGCGCGCCGAGCGCGGCGGTGGGCCACCAGCGGTACGCGTACAGCCCCGGGCCGCCGAGCCGCAGCCCCGCCTCGACGACCACCTCGTAGCCGCCGAGCAGCGCGTCGGCCAGGTCCCGGCCGGAGCTGCTGACCCGGGCGGCGACGGCCAGCGCCGCCGGTACGACGACCGCCGGTGGCACCACGGCACCGGCGGCGTGGATCGCGTCGAACTCGTCCAGGTGCAGGTAGGTCGATTCCAGCAGGACCGCCGTCCGCAGCGAACGGGGCGAGGCGTCGCCCAGCACGGGCACCGGCCCCGCCTCGTCGACGGCGTCGGCGAAGCGGCGCAGCGGAGCGGCGCTGGGGTGCGTCACGCCCGCGACCAGACAGCCCAGCGCGTCCAGCAGGTGCAGGCCGACGCGCGTGCGCACGCTCGGGTCGACGGCGTCGACCACCGCGTCGGCGCGGGCGACGAGCGCGGGGACGAGCGAGCCGCTCATGCCGCCCGCATCCTGGCAGCCAGGCTCGGTGCGAAGGACTCCATCAGCTCGTACGGCAGGTCGTAGGAGCCGACGTGCTGGAGGAAGACGTTCGTCGCTCCCGCCGCCGCGACCTCGTCGATCCGGGCGGCGATCTGTGCGGTGGTGCCGAAGAGGCAGAACGCCTGGGCGAAGCGCACCGCCATCTCGTCGGTGATCCATTGACCGCAGACCCGGACCGCCTCGGCCCAGTCCTCGGCGTGCACGGTGTCCGGGTAGAGCCCCGGCACGACCGGCGGCACCTGCACGTCGATCCCGGCCAGGGCCAGCGCGGCGGCGCCGCCCTTCTGCGCGATCCCCGCGCAGATCGGCTTGAGCATCCGGGCATCGGCCTCGATGTCGTCGGTGACGTGGCAGTACGCCGACACCACGATCTCCAGGTCCGCCAGGGACCTGCCGCTGGCCTGTGCGCCCTCCCGGACCCGGCCGAGACCTGCGGTGAGGGTCGCCGGGGAGACCCCGGAGAGCAGGATCACCCCGTCGGCGATCTCACCGGCCAGCCGCAGGTTCTTCGGCCCGCTCGCCGCGACGAAGACCGGCAGCTCGGCGTTCGGGTCGCGCAGCCGCGAGCGCACCGGGCCGAAGTCGACCTCCGCGCCGCCGAGCAGGTCGCGGACCTGCCCCAGCCGCTCCCGGAGGTTGGCCTGGGTGGTGGAGCGCAGCCCGACCGGCTCCACCGCGCTGTTGCCCACTCCGACGCCGAGCACGAAACGGCCCGGCGCCGCCTCGGCCACGGTCCGTGCCCCTGAGGCGACCACCGACGGATGCCGGGTCTCCACGTTGGTCACCGCCGTGCCGAGGCGCAGCCGCTCGGTCCGCAGCGCCATCGCGGTCAGGGTGGCGAAGACGTCTCGCCAGAGCAGCTGGGAGTCCGGCACCCAGACCTCGTCGAAGCCGAGTTCCTCGGCGCGCTGTGCCGCCTGGGCGAGTTGGTCGACCGGGCGGCAGGCCGGCAGCCGGATGCCGATCCGGACGCTCACGCCGCTCTCGACAGGTGCGCGATGTTCAGCTCGTCGAAGCGTTCGCTGTGCTCGTGCTGCGGCCAGTGGCCGCACTTCGGGAAGATCTCCAACATGGAGCCCGGGATGCTCTTGTGCATGCGGTTGGCCTCGGGGATCTCACCGAACGGGTTCTCCGCGCCCCAGACGATCAGGGTGGGCGCCTGGATCTGGCCCATCTGCTCCTCGGTGAGCAGGTCCGGCTGGCGGTTCTCGATCTCCTGCAACGCCAGCAGGTTGTCGATCGCCGCGACGAACTCGGGACGGTGGTAGATCGCGTGGCGGATCTCCACCAGTTCCTCGCTGACGTCCTTGGCGGGCTCGTACATCAGCAGGTGCAGGCGCTTCCTGGTCAGGTCGATGTCGTCGCTGGTGACCGCGGCGCGGGTGCTGGTCTTGATCCGCTCCATCACGGCCGGGTTGGCGACGGTGCCGCCGGGGGCGACCAGCGTCAGGTGACGAACCCGGTCGGGGTGGTCGGCCGCGAGCCGTCCGCCGACCCAGCCACCCAGCGACTCGCCGACGATGTGGAAGCGGTCCAGACCCTCGGCATCCGCGTAGTCCAGCACGTGCCGGACGTACCGCTCGATGCGGTAGGGCTCCGCGACGGTGTCGGTGTAGCCGTGGCCCAGCATGTCGATCGCGTGGCAGGCGAAGCGCGCGGCGTGCGCCGGCAGGTTGCGGACGAACGCCTCCAGGTGTCCGCTGGTGCCGTGCAGGAAGATCACGGGGTCGCCCGAACCCGCCTGTAGCGTCCGGGTGCGGACCCCGTTCGCGTCGACGAAGCGGAGCTGGAACTCCAGCTCGGTCAGGTCGGTCCAGATGCTCATGGATACCTCGATTCGGGAGTCTGTCTACGGTCAGCAGGCGGGACGCAGCGAGGCGACGGCCATGCCGGTCAGCCACTGCGCGATCGGCGCGTACGCGTGGGTGGTGCTCTGGGCCGGGCCGACCGCGGCGGCCATGGCCACCCACGACCGGATCTCCTGGGCGCCGTTGCCGGCCTCCTCGTCGACCTGCTCGGCGGTGAGCCCGACGAACTCGCTGAGGTCGCCGGCGACCAACGCCGCCAGGAACCGCCTGTCGAATTCGGGGTTGATGTCCGCCTCGGCGGCCCGGATGATCTGACGCCGGCGGACCTCGTACTCCTGCCAGGAGTTGCGGCCCTCCAGCCATGCCTCGACCAGGAAGCGGTCGTCGTCGGAGAGCGTCTCGTACCACTTGGGCCAGGGCAGCCGGTGGGACAGGCCACCCGAGGCGATGACCGCCACCCGTTTGTCCCGCCCGTCTTCGCGGATCGCCCGACCGATCGCCGCGCCGAGCGCATGGCAGCGGCGCAACGAGGGCAGCGGCGGGGCGAACATGTTCACCACCACCGGCACGATGGGCACGTCCAACGACGGCACCAGGTGCTGGTAGCTGTGGGTGATCCCGTGGTCGACCTGCATGCGTAGCGAGAAGGCGGGATCGAAGTTCTCGCTCAGGGTGTCGACCAGGTGCCGGGCGAGCTCGGGGTCGGCGGGCAGCGGCCCCTCGGGGGTCTTCGCCTCCCCGGCGCCGAGCACCTCCCCCACTCCGACCGTGATCGCGGGCATCAGGTCCAGGAACATGCCCCGGAAGTGGTTCGAGCCGATGATGACCACGGTGTCCGGGCGGGCTTGTGCGAGTTCGTCGCGGGCTGCCGCGAGGCCCGCCCGGAAGTCGATCGCGCCGGGTTCGTCCGCAACCTCGTCCCAGTGGGTGTTCATCAGGGTGCTGTGCGAGGCGCCGACACCGAGGACGATCGAGCTCATGGCAGCTTCTCCAACTCTGCGCGGTCACGGGTGCAGGTGGTCACGATCGCGTGGATCAGGGTGCGGGTGAGTCGCTCCATCTCCCGTACGTCCACGACGTTCATGCCCATCGGGAAGTCGACCGGCAGCGGGGCGCCCGCGCCGGCCCGGTTCATGCCGATCCGCGCGGTCGGTAGCCCCCGGGCGCGCAGGATGTTCGCGTCGGTCGCGCCGCTGCTGGCCAGGATCGGCTCGTGCGGCCGGCCCTCGCTCTCCGCCCAGGCAGCCTTTGCCGCCCGGACGATCCAGTTCTCCTCGGGGGTCGCCGTGGCCGGGATCGACAGGGTCATCTCCGAGCTGGCGTCGAGTCCCGGGTTGGCCGCGACGATCCCGGCCAGCGCCGCCTCGAACTCCCGCTTGACGGACATCGGGTCCTGGTCCGGGCCGAGCCGCAGGTCGACCCGGAGTCGACACTGGGCGGGCGAGATGGCGGCGGTGCGTGGCCAGCCGCCCTCGATGGAGCCGATGTGGCCCTGCGGCGCGACCAGACCCCGGGTGTGCGACTCGGCGTACGCCACGAAGAAGCGCTCCAGGCCCTGGGCCACGATGCCGGCGTCGACGATGGCGTTGCGGTACGGCACCCGGTGCCGGCTACCGACATAGCCGTACGTGCCGCGCACCGTCACCTCGAACCAGCAGAGCCCGACCTCCTCCCAGTGCACGGCCCAGCCGGGCTTGGCGATCAGGGCGTAGTCCGCCCAGATGCCCTGCTCCAGCAGGAACGAGCAGCCGTTGCCCTGACCGGCGTTGTAGCGCGTCGCCCCGGGGCGACGGTTGGTGGGCATGCCGCCCGCGCCGAGACCGACGATCGCGTCACCGCGCAGCGGCACCCCGGCCCTGCGGACGGCGTCGACCGCAGCGATCAGGCACGCGCCGTGTCCCTTGGGGTTGCTCGCGCCAAGGCCGAGCACGTAGTCGCCCTCGATCGACGCCTCGGCCCGCATGTCGCGCCGCAGCTCGTCGCCGATCCAGGGAAGGTCCTCCTGCTCGGTGCCGACGGTGAGGGTGTCGATCGGGGCGTACAGCAGCAGGTCGGCGCCGGTCCCGTCGCCGCGCAGCCGGCCGACGGCGTTGCCCTGCTCCTCGTCGATCGGCTGGTATCGGCCCTGAAGACCGCGGGTGGTCAACTCCTGGGCGAGCCACCGCGCCAGCGGTGCCTCCTGCCCGGTGGGGCTCGGGATGCTCGTCATCCCGGCGATCAGATCGCGCAGCTCGGTCCGGTCGATCTGGTCCCGGGCGGCGGTGATCCACTCCCGCTCCTGGGGGGTCGTGCTCACGTCGGTGCTCCTCGCGGTCGCGGACACCTCACACCCTCCGGTTCGTCCGGACGGTCGTGCCCGTGGTGCGGATCAGCACGGTGTCCAGCCACCGCCGCACCGGCGGGATGGTCAGGGCCGCGACGGCCAGCACCGCAACGGACAGCAACACTTTGCGCATGGGTCCTCCTCCACTGGGTGTACTGCGGGATGTCCGCGGGCTCGCCGGCCGGCGACGCGGGTCAGTCGGCGAGGCAGGTCAGTCGGCGTCCAGGAAGGCGCGGGCCACGGCCGTGTAGGCCGCCGGCCGCTCCTGCTGCGGGTGGTGTCGGCTGCGACCGAGCACGTGCACGTCGGCGCGGGGCAGCGCCGACGCGAGGCGCAGCGCGTATGCCGGGTCGGCGAAGGGGTCGTGCGAGCCCCAGAGCAGCAGCACCGGCGCCGTCACCTGTGGGAGGTGCCGGGTGAGGTCCTCGGGGGCGCCGCGTCGGCTGGCGTCGGTGGCGATGGCCCGGCACTCCGGCCGGATGCTCGCCGCGTACCGGTCGCGCACGGTCTGCGCCGGCACCCCCGCGTGGTCGAACCACTCGTACCTGCCGATGAGGTCTGCCATCTTCGCCAACGACGGTCCGTCGCCGCCGAAGTAGGTGTCCCGGATCGCCGGTCCGGAGACACCGGTGCCGGTCGGGTTCGGGATGGGCACGCTGCCGGTGAGCACGATCCGCCTCACCCGCTCGGGTGCCAGGGCGGCCAGCCGCAGCGCGACCGAGCCGCCGAAGGACTGGCAGACCAGATCCACGCTGGGCAGTTCGAGCGCGTCGAGGGCCGCGAGCAGATGCCGGGCGTGCCAACTGAAGACCGGATCGGTCACCACGGGCACGTCCGAGGCCCCGAACTGCGGCAGGTCGAGCAGGATCAGTCGGCGCCCGGCGGCGAGCCGATCCGCGACCGGGCCGAAGTCGTTCCACGCCGAGCATCCGGGACCGCCGCCGTGCAGCACCACGGTGGGTCGGCCGGTGCCCAGTTCGCGGTAGTGCAACGCCACTCCGGCGGCGTCGACCCGCAGTGCCTCAGCAGCCATTCGGCGGTGCCTTGTGTGGCTGCGGTGTGGGCGCCGCCTTCTCGATCATCCGCCGCCAGCCGGTGATGGACAGGTCGGGCCGGTAGAGCTTCTCCGGCGGGGCGTCCATGACGTCGACCATCCACGCGTCCTGCGCGGTGAACTGGCCGTGGAACAGCCATCGGATCGCGGCCAGGTACTTCGCCTTGAAGAGCAGGCCCTTGGGCCCGTCCTCGAACCGCACCATGATCTGCACGTAGCGGACCCGGTCGGCGTCCACCGGCACGTACCACTCGTAGTGGATGAAGTCCGGGTACGCGACCCGCAGCAGCCCGGGCAGCCGGATCGAGACGAAGCCGGGCAGGTTCAGGCCGGCGATGACGGGGTTGACGTTCTTGCCCTTGCCTGGGGCGTCGGGCAGTGGCATCCGCTTCCACCAGCGCTTGTTGGTGAAGGTGCCCAGGCCCGGGAAGTGCGCGTCCCAGTGCACCTCGTCCTGCACCCGGATCAGCCAGGGGCCGTGCTCCTCCACCCGGGTCTTGTTCCAGGCCGGCATCACCTTGAACAGCCGCCAGAGCGCGGTGTTGTGCAGGTACTTCGCGTGCCCCTCGTCGAAGCCGTTCTCAGCGGCGAAGCGCCAGTTGCCCTCGCGGATGTCGTACTTGCCGCCCAGCACGTGGTCGTTGTCGAGCAGCTCCGCCGGGATGTCCTGCTCGACCGGGTGCGGCTCGTCGTCGCCGACGAAGACCCAGACCAGTCCGAGGCGCTGTGCCGTCGGGTAGGTCTTGACCGACACCCGGCCGCAGATCGGCGACTCCGGGCCGTCGGTGAGGACGGCGGCGAGCTTGCCGTTGGTGACGTCGAAGGTCCAGCCGTGGTAGGGGCAGCTGACCGTGCCGGGGAACTGGCGCCGGCCGAGGGAGAGCGGCACGCCGCGGTGCGGGCACCGGTCGTGCAGGGCGTGCACGACGTCGCCCTTGCGGACCAGCACGATCTTCTCGCCCAGCAGCGTCACCGCGTGCGGCTTGTCGCCGATCTCGCGCTCCCACACCACGGGGTACCAGTAGTTGCGGAAGCCCAGCGTGGCCGCGTCGTAGGTGGGCCACTGCGACCAGTCCTGGCCGGGCTGGGGTCGGTTCGCGCGGCCGGTGGTGGGGCGGGACGGCGCGCTCTCGTCCTTGGGCTGAACAGTCATGACCCGTCCTCTCGGCTGGCGTTTCGCCGGACTACGCATGTCCGGTACATAGTACGGTCTAGTGCACGGGAGTCAAGATATCCCCAGGTCACGCGTCCACGACCAGACGTTCACCGGAAGCCCGGGAGACGCAGAGCATGATGGTGCGGCCCGCCGCCCGCTCGTCGTCGGTGAGCAGTGAGTCGCGGTGGTCCGGGACGCCGTCGAGGACCTTCACCTCGCAGGTGCCGCAGATACCCTCCCGGCACGCGCTGGGAATGGAGACCTGCACCGCGTCCAGCGCATCCACCGCGCTCTCGTCGGCCCCCACCGTCACGGTGACGCCGGAGGCCGCGCAGACCAGCTCGAAGGGGCGGTCCTCCCCCTCGACGACGACCTCCCGGGCCCGGAACCGCTCCAGGTGCAGCGTCCCGCCGGGCCAGCCGGCGCAACGCTCCTCGACGGCGTCGAGCAACCTCTCTGGGCCGCAGCAGTAGACGACGGTGCCCGGCCGGAGATCGCCGAGCAGCTCGGCGAGGTTCAACAGGCCCGCCTCGTCCTCGGGTACCACATGGACGCGGTCGCCGTGGTGGTCCAGCTCGTCGAGGAAGGCCAGGGTGCGCCGCGACCGGCCACCGTAGACGAGCCGCCAGTCGGCGCCGTCGGCCTGCGCCTGCGCCACCATCGGCAGCAGCGGGGTCACGCCGATGCCGCCCGCGATGAAGAGGTACCGCTGCGCCGGTTCCAGCGCGAACCGGTTGCGGGGGCCACGTACTCGGACCAGGTCGCCGGGGCGCAGTGACTCGTGGACATACCGCGAGCCGCCCCGACTGGCCGGCTCGTTCAGCACGGCCACCCGGTAGCGGCGCCGGTCGGCGGGGTCGCCACAGAGGGAGTACTGCCGCGTCGCGGCGGGCAGCAGCAGGTCGATGTGGGCGCCCGGCGCCCAGGCCGGCAGCTCGCCGCCGTCGGGGTCTTCGAGGACCACCGAGATCACGCAGTCGGACTCCCACCGCATGGCCCGGACCAGCAGCTCCCACTCCGGTTCCGGCGCCGTCATGGCTGCTCTCCCTCCGCATCGCCCGTGCCGGGGGCGGCGGTCGACGCCGCTGCCAGGTCCAGCGCGACGTCCACGATCATGTCTTCCTGCCCGCCGACCAGCCCTCGTCGGCCGACCTCGACGAGGATGGACCGGGTGTCCAGCCCGTAGCGCTCGGCCGCCGCCTCCGCGTGCCGCAGGAAGCTGGAGTACACCCCGGCGTAGCCGAGCGTCAGGGTCTCGCGGTCCACCCGCACCGGTCGCTCCTGCGTCGGCCGGACCAGGTCGTCCGCCGCGTCCATCAGCGCGAAGAGCTGGCAGTCGTGCTGCCAGCCGAGCAGATCGGCGACGGCGATGAACGCCTCCAGCGGGCAGTTGCCGGCGCCGGCGCCCTGGCCGGCCAACGAGGCGTCCACCCGCGACGCGCCGTTCTCCACCGCGACGACCGAGTTCGCCACCCCCAGCCCGAGGTTGTGGTGCGCGTGGATGCCGATCTCCGTCTCGGGGCGCAGCGCGTCGCGGTAGGCCCGCACCCGGTCGCGGACGCCGTCCATGGTCAGCCGGCCGCCGGAGTCGGTCACGTAGACGCAGTGTGCTCCGTACGACTCCATCAGCGTGGCCTGTCGGGCCAGTTCCACCGGCTCGGCCAGATGCGACATCATCAGGAAGCCGGAGACGTCCATCCCCAGCTCACGGGCGTGCGTGATGTGCTGTGCGGAGATGTCGGCCTCGGTGCAGTGGGTGGCGACTCGCACGGAGGTCACGCCGAGGTCGTGGGCGCGGCGCAGATCGTGCAGCGTGCCGATGCCCGGCAGCAGCAACGCGGTGAGCTTCGCGTCGCGCACCACCGTGGCGGCCTGGCTGATCCACTCCCAGTCGGTGTGGGCGCCGAGCCCGTAGGTGAGGCTGCTGCCCGCCAGCCCGTCGCCGTGGGTGACCTCGATGGCGGCGACGCCGGCCGCGTCGAGGGCGGCGGCGATCGAGGTCACCTGGGCGATCGAGTACCGGTGCCGAACGGCGTGCATGCCGTCGCGTAGCGTCACGTCTTGGACGTAGACCCGGGGCCCGCTCATGCCTGCGCCTCCCGTCGCGCCATCCGCTCCGCGACGCGCAGCGCGGCGGACGTCATGATGTCCAGGTTCCCGGCGTACGCGGGCAGATAGTGGGCGGCACCCTCGACCTCGAGGAAGACCTGCACCACCCAGCAGTCGTGCCCGCCGGGGGCGTCGGTGAGCGCGTCGACCGGCTCCCCCGGCGCCACCCGCCGGAACTGGACCTGCTGTTTGAGCCGGTATCCCGGCACGTACTCCTGGACTCGGGCGACCATCTCGGCGACCGAGGCGGCCACCTCGGCCTGGTCGCAGTCGTCGACCAGACACAGCACGGTGTCGCGCATGATCAGCGGCGGCTCGGCCGGGTTCAGGACGATGATCGCCTTGCCCCGGGTGGCCCCACCGACCACCTCCAGGCCCCGGGCGGTCGTCTCGGTGAACTCGTCGATGTTGGCCCGGGTGCCCGGCCCCGCCGACCGGGAGGCGATCGAGGCCACGATCTCGGCGTACCGGACCGGTGTCACCGCGGAGATCGCGGCGACGATGGGGATGGTCGCCTGTCCACCGCAGGTCACCATGTTCACGTTCGGCGACTGCAGATGCTCGTCGAGGTTGACCGTCGGCACCACGTAGGGCCCGATCGCCGCGGGCGTCAGGTCGACGACCTGCTTGCCGTGGCGGCCAAGCACCGCGTCGTGGTGGGCGTGCGCGCCCGCCGAGGTCGCGTCGAAGACGATCTCGATGTCGGCGAAGCCCGGCATCGCGACGAGCCCCTCGACGCCCTGCGCGGTGGTCGGCACGCCGAGCCGCCCGGCACGGGCCAACCCGTCGGAGGCGGGGTCGATGCCGACCATGGCGCCCATCTCCAGCGTCTCGGAGAGCCGGAGCACCTTGATCATCAGGTCGGTGCCGATGTTTCCGGAGCCGATCACGGCCACCTTCGTCGTGCTGCTCACTGGCCCTCCTCGCCGAACGTCGCGCGCACCGCGCCGAGGCCGCCGATCGTGGCCACGTACCGCGCCCCGGGCGTCACCGGGACCATCGGGCCGAGCGCCCCGCTGAGCACCAGCTCGCCGCCGCACAGCGGATCGCCCAGGCGTTGGGCGGTGTTGGCGAGCCAGACCACCGCGTTGACCGGATCGCCCAGACAGGCCGCGCCGACGCCGGTGGAGACCTCCACGCCGTCGCGGTCGAGCCGCATCGGCGCCGCCGGCAGGTCGATCGCGCTCGGCGACACCGGCCTGGTACCGAGCACGAACAGGCCGCTGGAGGCGTTGTCGGCGACGGTGTCGACGATGGTGATGTCCCAGGCCGCCACCCGGCTGTCCACCACTTCCAGGGCCGGGAGCACGAATTCCGTGGCCCGCAGCACGTCCAGCGCGGTGACCGGGCGGTCCGGCAGGTCCACCGCGAGGACGAACGCCACCTCGGCCTCGATCTTCGGCTGGAGCAGCCGTGTCGCCGCGATCGGCTCGTCCTGGCCCACCGCCATGCTGTCGAACAACGTGCCGAAGTCGGGCTGGTCGACGCCGAGCTGACGCTGCACCGCGACCGAGGTCAGGCCGATCTTCCGGCCGACCCGTCGCGCGCCGGCGGCCTCGGTTCGCGCGGCGTTGAGCCGCTGCACCGCGTAGGCGCCGTCGACGTCACCCGGGGCGAACAGATCCCGCACGGGCGCGCACGGTCGGCCGGTACGCCCCGCCTCGTGCAGGCGCTCAGCGGCCTCCGTGAGCTGCTGCTCGGTCACGTCATGCTCCTGCCGGTCGGGGGCGCCGGCCTGAGTCGGCCGCGCCAAAGCTTTGTACCGTACATAGTACGAGGGGTCAAGGGTTCACCGCTCGGCACGACCGAGGAACGCGAGCACCTCTCGGGCGAAAGCCTCGGGACGCTGCTCGGGCAGGGCGACCCCGCCATCGGCCAGCACCACGCTGCGGCAGTCGAGCAGCCGGGACAGGATCGGCACGTCCGGCAGCGAGTAGTGGTCGTCCGCACCGCAGAGCACGAGCGTCCGCGCGCGGACCAGCGGCAGCCGATCCTCCATCCGGTACTCGTTCACCCGCACGTGCCCCTCCTCGACCCGGTCGGCGACCTCCAACGCGTCGGCCACGAACCGGGTCAGGAAGTGCTCCTCGCCGGGTGAGTAGAAGCCCCGGCGGCGGGACCACAGTTCGGTCAGGTGGGTGCCGTCGGCACGCGGCTCGACGTGGTCGATCGGCGGCTGGGCCCGGACCCGGCGGCGACGGGCCTCGTCGACGTAGGGCATGCCGCAGAGCACCAGCCCGGAGACCCGCTCGGCGGCCCGCGCGGCGACCTCGACCGCCACCACCGCGCCGGTGTGGTTGCCGACGAGGGTCACGGACGGCAGGTCGAGTGCGTCGAGGAGGGCCTCGACCCCGTCGGCGAAGAGCCCGATCGACCACGGGTCAGCCACCCGCGCCGACTGGCCGAACCCGATGGTGTCCATCGCCATCGCGCGGGTGCGCCGCCCGACCAGGGGCAGCACCCCGGCGTACTCGTGCCAGGATCGCGGGGTCTGGTGCAGGAAGAGGACCGGCGGGCCCGCGCCGCACTCGACCAGGTGCAACTGCCCGAGAGCGGTGTCGACATAACGGCGGCGGGCGCTCAATCGAACTCCCCCGCCAACAGCGCGCCGTATCCCCGTGG
Organism: Micromonospora sp. NPDC023869; assembly: GCF_055559695.1. NCBI lineage: Bacteria > Bacillati > Actinomycetota > Actinomycetes > Micromonosporales > Micromonosporaceae > Micromonospora > Micromonospora sp. NPDC023869. The sequence continues at coordinate 21,564 of NZ_JBVHKD010000014.1, read as the reverse complement.
CCGCTCGGACACGCCGCAGATCCGTAGGCAACGCCAGAGCAGGGCCTGGTTGCTGGCGACCACGGGCCGGCCGAAGTCCTCCTCGATCGCGGCCAGCACCGGCGCCAGCCGGATTCCGGCACAGCTGATCAACAGTCCGTCCGCGGTGCTGCCGGCCAGACCGGCGGCGAGGTCCCGCCAGACCTGTGGATCGTGCGTGGCCTGCTCCACCGGGGTCGCACAGGGCAGGCTCGCGACGGAGACGACCTCGAGACCGCGGGCGGTGAGCAGCTCGACCTCGGCCGAGGTCACCTCCTCGACGTACGGGGTGAGCAACGCTATCCGGCCGATCCCGGCGCGCTCGAGCGCGTCCAGCACCGCCTCGATGGTCGTGGTCGACGGCAGACCGGTGCTGGCGTGGATGCGGGCGTTCACCGACTCCGGGCCGGCGAGCAGCGTGGCCGCGGTGCAGTTCATCGCGATGAGGTCGACCTCGGCGTCGGCCAGCAGCCGACTGTGCGCCTCCAGGTCGGCCAGGAGCGCGTGATCGTCGGCCAGGCTCGAACGACGGAACGGCATCCGCGTGGTCACCAGTTGCACCCCGTCCGGGGCCATCAGCTGCAACTCGTAGTCGCAGAGGCCACCGGACGGATAGAGATGTCCGATCCGCGCCGCTGTGCCGAATCCCAGACTCATCCCACCACCTCCGTGTCTCGCCGAAGGCCGCCACCGAACCGGTGGCGGCTCGTACAACGTACGGTAGGTTGTTCGGCACGGCCAGGGATTGCCGCTCGCAGTTACTTCGCGTGAGCGCCTTCATCTTCCGAAAAGGGTGCACGCCCGGCGAAAGGCCAACCAGAGGACGACCCGATCTCTCGATGAAGCTGGTAGGAGACCTTGGAAGTCACGATCACGTATCCACCCCTTGACCGGGTGACATCGAACGGTACATAGTACGGCAAGCGTTTGGCCGGCACGGAGCGTGATGTCCTCAGTGGTGCAGGCCGCCGGAGTTCCCCGTAGTTGCCGAACCCCTTCTCACCGATCCGTCCCGCGGTGTCTCGACCCTTTGGGAGTGCCAGATGAAGTGGAAAACCTCTGCCGTGACGGCGACGGTGGCAGTTCTTCTCCTACCTTCCGTGGCGGCCTGCGGAAGCGATGACTCCGCCGCCGCGAACGGCTCCTACCGGGTGGGCCTGTCGGACCCGGTGTCGTCGCAACCGCTCGACCGCGCCTGGGGACAGGCCACGATCGCGGCGGGCAAGCACGCCGGCATCGACGTCACCGTGCTCGACGCCGCCCTCGACGCCAACAAGCAGGTCTCCGACATCGACCAGTTCGTCGCCCAGCAGATGGACGGCGTGATCGTCTTCCCGCTCGCCCCGAACGCGGTCGACCCCGCCCTCGAACGTGCCCGCACCGCCGGGATCAAGGTGCTGGGCGCCTCCGCGATCATCTCCGAGAGCGAGCCGACCGAACCGGTCGCACCCTACGACGCCGCCTTCAACCAGAACTCCGACGTCGGCGGCGCCCGGCTGCTCGCCGACCATGTGGCCGAGCGGCTCAACGGCAAGGGCCGCGTGCTCGGCATCGGCATCGGCGCTCCCGTTCCCTCGATCAAGTTCATGGTCGAGAACTACGAGAAGTACGTGACCGAGGACCGGCCGGGCATCGAGTGGCTCGGCACCGTCGACAACGCCACCGACGACCAGGCGGGCGGGGAGCGGGCGGCCACCGAGGCGATCGCCCGGTTCCGGGGCGAGATCGACGCGGTGATGGCCTACAACACGGCGAGCGCGATCGGCGCCGCGGTGGCGCTCAACCGGGCCGGCATCAACGGCGTCGTGATCGTCGGGCAGAACGGCGACCCGGAGGGTGCCCGTGCGGTGCAGCAGGGGCAGATCGACGCGATCGTCGACCTCGTTCCCTGGCGTCAGGGCCTCGTCGGGGTCGAGATCATGCGGCGCCTCCTCGCGGGCGAGACGGTCAAGCCGGTCACCTACCTGCAGCCGGAGCTCTACACCCAGGAGACCATCGGCGAGCGTCTGGACTGGGACGAGGCGATCAGGCAGATCGAGAGTGGCGAGTTGACCTGCGCCAACGGGGGATGCCCGGAACATCTGCGCTGACCGGCCGGCACCGAGCAGGGAGAGCGATGACTACTACCGAGGAGTTGACCTGGCTGGACGCCCACAGCCAGGCGGCCCTGGTCCACGCGGGCCGGCTCACGCCCGGTGACCTGGTGCGGGCGGCGGTCGCGCGGATCGAACGGATGGATCCGACGGTCAACGCCGTGATCCACCGCCGCTTCGCCGCCGCGGTCGCCGAGGCCGACGCCCTGGCCGGGCGCTCGGACCTGCCCTTCCCCGGAGTGCCCATGCTGCTCAAGGACCTCGGCTGCGCGATGGCCGGCGAGCCGGACCAGCAGGGTTCGGTGGTCCTACGCGACGCCGACCACCGGGCCGCCCGGGACGCCCACGCCACCCGCCGGCTGCGGGCCGCCGGTTTCGTCGTGCTCGGCCGGACCGCCGTCCCCGAGTTCGGCCTGGCGGGCAGCACGGAGAGTGCCGCGCACGGCGCGACCCGCAACCCGTGGGCTCTCGGCCGGGTCGCCGGGGGCTCCTCCGGTGGGGCCGCCGCGGCGGTGGCGGCGGGCATGGTCCCCCTCGCCCAGGGCAGCGACGGCGGCGGGTCGATCCGCAACCCGGCGGCCTACTGCGGGCTGGTCGGGCTCAAGCCCAGCCGGGGCCGGGTCAGTTCCGGCCCGGACACCCCGGACGCGCTGGTCGGTCACGCCACGTTCGGGGTGCTCACCCGATCGGTACGCGACACGGCCGCGCTGCTCGACCTGCTTCAGGGCTACGAGCCGGGCGATCCGGCGGTCGCGCCGGGGCCGTCGAGCCTTTACACCGAGGCGATCACCCGTCCCACCACCGGGCTCACCATCGGGCTCCTCGACGCCGACCGGCTGCCGCAGGAGTTCGTCGAGCCCGCCAACCGCGACGCCGTACGGGAGTGCGGCGAGTTGCTCGGCCAGCTCGGGCACACCGTGCGGACCTCCCATCCCGAGGCGATGTTCGACCCGGACTACCACGAACGGTTCGTGGACGCGTTGAGCCCTGCGGTCAGCCTCCTCGCCGAGCTGATCCCGACGATGGTCGGTCGCCCGGTCGACGAGAGCGAATACGGCCTCATCTCACGGTTCTGGATCGAGCGGGGACGGGCCCTCGACGCCACCGGCCACCGGCGGGTGATGGCCTGGATGGACCGCTACCGCGAGCGGATGCTGGCCTGGTGGCGGGAACACGACGTGCTGGTCACCCCGGTTTCGCCCTGGCCGCCCCCGCCGCTGGGCTGGTTCGACGGACCGGCCGGGGTCCGACGGTCCATCGAGTTCCTCCGGTTCGTTCCCCAGTTCAACAGCACCGGCCAGCCCGCCGTGGCGGTGCCGCTGTTCGAACGCGACGGTCTGCCACTCGGCGTGCAACTCGTCGCCGACTACGGCCGCGAGGACCTGCTGCTCCAACTCGCCGCACAGCTGGAGGACGCCCGCCCGTGGGCCGGTCGGCATCCGGTCGGGCTGGCCGGCACCGCGCTCCGGCCCGGAGCAGAGGTACGGGAATGAGTGCTTCGCTGCTGCAACTGACCGGGATCCACAAGAGGTTCGGCCCGGTGGCCGCGCTCGCCGGGGTGGATTTCGAGGTACGCCCGGGTGAGGTGCACGGGCTGGTCGGGGAGAACGGCTCGGGCAAGTCGACCCTGATGAAGATCGCCTACGGTGAGCTGCAACCCTCCGCCGGGGAGATCCGCGTCGACGGCGAGACGGTCACCTTGCGTACCCCGCAGGACGCCGCCCGGCACGGCGTCGTGGCCGTCGCGCAGGAGGTTCCGCTGGTCGACGGCCTCAGCGTCGGCGAGAACATCGTCCTCGGGCGGTGGCCCCGCGCCGGCACGGTCGTCAGCCGGCGACGGATGCGGGACCAGGCCGCACAGGCCCTCGATCAGCTCCAGTCGACCCTCGATCCCGAGACACCGGTGTCGGCGCTGGCCCCCAACGACCGTCAGGTGGTGGCCATCGCCCGCGCGCTGGCCACCCAGGCCAGGGTGATCGTGCTGGACGAACCGACCAGCTCGCTGACCGAGGACCGGGCCCAGGCCCTGTTCGACATCGTACGACGCCTCCGGGACCAGGGCCTGGGGCTGATCTTCATCTCGCAGCGGCTCCCCGACCTGAGTCAGGTCGCGGACCGGATCACCGCGCTGCGCGACGGACAGGTGGTCGGCACGCTGCCCGTGGCGGAGGCGACCGAGGACCGGATCACCCGCCTGATCGTCGGGCGTTCCCTGGACGACTACTTCCACCGTTCCCGTCGACGCAGCCCCGGAGAACCGGTCCTGGAGGTCTCCGGACTCGCGGCGGGTGGCCGGGCCGAGACCGTGTCCTTCACCGTCCGGGCCGGCGAGGTGCTCGGGCTGGCCGGGCTGGTGGGCTCCGGGCGGACGGAGGTGTTGCGCGCGGTGTTCGGCGCCGACCGGCCCACCGAGGGCCGGATCCAGGTCAACGGCCGGCAGCTGCGCGCCGGCTCGCCCAGAGCGGCCATCCGCTCCGGCGTCGCCTTCGTCACCGGCGACCGCAAGGGCGAGGGCCTGGTGTTGAGCCGCAGCGTGGCGCAGAACATCACCCTCGCCCGGGGACGGCTCTCGCTGCGGCCGATCTCCGGCCGCGGCGAGGCCGCCACGGTCACGAAGCTGATCGAGCGGATGCGGATCCGGCCACCGGACCCCGACCGGCTGGCCGGCGAACTCTCCGGCGGCAACCAGCAGAAGGTGGTGTTCGCCAAGTGGATCGCGCTGGGCCCCCGGCTCCTGCTGCTGGACGAGCCCACGCGGGGCATCGACGTGGGCGCCAAGTCGGAAATCTACGGCCTGATCGACGAATTGGCCGCCGCCGGGGTGGCGGTGGTCCTCAGCAGTTCGGAGAACTCCGAACTGATCGGTGTCTGCGACCGGGTGCTGGTGCTCTTCGACGGGCGCGTCGTGGCCGAGCGCGAGTGCGACGGACTCGAAGAGGTGGAGGTGGCCCACTATGCGGCCGGTGGACATGAGCAGTGACACTGCGATCGCGGCGCAACCGGCCGACCGTGGCCCCGCCGGTGGTGGCGCCGGCCGGCGCGACCGGGCCGGCCGGGCCGTCGTGGGCCACATCTACCAGAGCGTCAAGGGGTACGGGGGCGCCCTCGGCGGCCTGCTGATCCTGCTCGTCTATCTGATCAGCACCCAACCGTTCTTCCTGACGAAGGCGAACATCCTCAACGTCCTGGCGACCAACAGCCCCTTGATGCTGGTGGCGGTCGGGCTCACCTTCGTCATCCTCAGCGCGGGCTTCGACCTGTCGGTCGGGTCGGTGATGGCCGCGACCGGGGTCACGGTCTACTTCGTGCTGGATGCCGGGGCACCGGCACCGGTGGCGCTCGTCGCCGGGCTCGCGACCGGGGCTCTGCTCGGCGCCGGGCTCAACGGCCTGCTCATCGGGGGCTTCCGCCTCAACTTCTTCGTGGTGACCCTCGGCACGATGACGTTGATCAGCGGGCTCGTCCAGGTCTCCACCAACGGCAGCACCTACTCGATCGACTCCCCCGGCATCTTCTACGCCATCGGCAACGGAAGTGTCCTCGGCGTACCGGCGCCGATCTGGATCGCCCTGGCCGCGGTGCTGCTGGCCGGCGCGGTGCTGCGCTTCACCCCGTTCGGCCGGGCCGTCTACGCCGTCGGCGGTAACCGCGAGGCCGCCAGACTCGCCGGCATCAACGTCACGGCGGTGCTGATCTCCGTCTACACCATCGCGTCGCTGACCGCGGCGCTGGCCGGCCTGGTCATGGCGAGCCGCCTCTCCGCGGCCTCACCCACCGCGGGTTCCACCATCGCCCTGACCGCCGGCGCTGCGGTCCTGCTCGGCGGAACGAGCTTCTTCGGCGGCATCGGCGGCATCAGCGGCACGGTGGTCGGGGTGTTGCTGATCGCGGTCCTGCAGAACGGACTCGGTCTCATGGGAGTCTCCTCCTTCTGGCAGGGCGTGGTGACCGGCACGGTCCTCATCGCCGCCGTGGCACTCGACCGACTGCAGAGCCGCAGCCGAACCTGACGCACATGCCTGAGAGAGCCCCTGGACGCGCCGGTGGGGGTGGTGATCGTGGTGACCCACTCCACCCCTCACGCACATCCCCCAGCGCCCTGACCAGAGCCGAGTACCCGAGATGGCGCGGTCTCGCGTGCGCGGTGATCCGGCCCGCCGAGCCAACAACGGTCGTCCGCCTCCGAACCCGCCGGGCATGCGTGTGTCAAACCGCAGGCCCGGCAGCGAGGAGACGGTGACGATCGAGGTCCATCGCACCATCCGCACCTCACCCGAAGGCGTCTTCGCGGTGCTCGCGCATGGTGCGAGCTATGCCCACTGGGTCGTCGGCGCCGCCCACCTACGGGCCATCGAGACCGGCTGGCCCGCAGTGGGCACCTGGCCTACTTGGTCGGGTTGCTGTCGCCGTTGGCGAGCAACAACGGCTGGACCCTCACCGAGGCCGCCGGCGACACCACGCCGAATCGGATGCAGCGGTTACTCAACCGGTCCGCGTGGGGGACGGCCGGGCGGACGGAGAACTGCCAGCTCGGGGTGTTCCTCGCCTATGCCACGCGGCGGGGCGCACGCTGATCGACCGGGAGTTGTATCTGCCCCGCCGCTGGTGCGACGATCCGGCCCGCCGCGCCGAAGCTGGCATCGAGGCGGGCGTCGGGTTCGCCACAAAGCCTGCGCTTGGGCTGCGGATGGTCGGGCGCGCCGTCGCGGCGGGGCTCCCGGCGCGCTGGGTGACCGCGGACGAGGCCTACGGGCAGGACTCGAAGTTCCGGACATGGTTGCAGCAGCAGCGCGTTGGCTATGTCCTTACCGCGCCCCGCAACCAGCGGATCCCCACCACGGCCGGCAACTCCCGTCCGGACGTTCTCGCCGCCGCCGCGCCTCTGGCGTGGAAGCGCCATAGCTGCGGCGACGGTGCGAAAGGACCACGGCTCTACGACTGCCGTGGCCTCTCTGCCCGGCACCGTCAACGGATACGGGCATTGGCTGTTGATCCGCCGCAGCATCACCGGCTCCACCGACCTGGCCTACTAACCTGATCCGCATCGCGGGGACCCGGTGGGCGGTCGAGGAGTGTTTCCAGACCGCCAAGACCGAGGTCGGTCTGGACCATTACCAGGTGCGTCGGTACGACGCCTGGTACCGGCACATAACTCTCGTTCTGTGCGCCCACGCCTACCTCGCCGTCACCGCCGCCCACGCCAAAATAGGGGGCACCGAATCCGATGACGACCTCATTCCGCTCACCCTCGGTGAGGTCCGCCGTCTCCTGGCACACCTGATCACCACCACCCGACCCTTCGACCACACCCATCGATGGTCACGATGGCGACGACGACACCAGTACCGCGCCAGAACAGCCCACTACCAGCAAAGACTCCAACTCCACCAGGTGCGGCTGGAGTACTAAGGACTCAGGACACTAGTGTTGTGGCCAGCGAGGTGTTCGACGTGGCCATCGCGTACGACGCCGGCGCGGTGGAGTCCGACGACGGCGCAACGAACGTCCACCGGTTGGCCGACTGACCGTACCGGAGGAAGAAGGCCGGGGGCCCTGGGATATCAAGACAAAGGTCAATGCGGTCTCCTATCTGACAGCTTCAGCTGTAGGCGTCCGCCAGTCAGAGAAAGTAATGTGCGTTCGGCCGCCGACTTGATCCCCAGGACCGGGAGCCGCAAGTCAGACATATGCATAGATAGGAGCTGTTTTGGCAGCACTGGAAGTCGGCTCCTGGGTTGCAGGAATTGCGGGAACGATGATCGCGCTCCTTAGCCTACTGATCACCCTGCGCGCATTTCGCGAAACCGGCCCCAATCGAGATCCACGGAATCTCGTCAAAAGTCCTGACAGGGCGACAGTTCCCGCAACACACGCTGCAACCATGAGACCTCCGGGCACCGTGCTCGCAGCGTCCACTCTCTGTCTAACTCTTGCACTCCTATTCGGCATCAACGGCATTCTGGCCGCAACCAATCGCAACATATCCGTCGCCATCATGGAGGCCGCGCCAGCGACCACCGACACCGATCGCTGGCTTCTCGAGGATGGCTTCGCTCTCCAACTCTTCGCCATCTGCATGATATCTCTAGCGGCGTCGACGGCGTGCTCCGTATTTGCATATCTGATAATGAGAGGATCGCGCGGCGCTCAAGTTTTCGGCGCGATCGCGCTGCCCACTCTTGGGATTATCTCCTGCTGCGCCGGGGCGATAACCCTTTCCTCCTACCCGGCATCCAATCCAGATATCCCCGTGTGGTGGACGGTGAAAACCGTAGTGTCGATTGCCCTCATCGTCACCCTCCCTTTCCTGATTGCATTCTTCCTGCTTCTTCCGTCCGCTAACCGATTTATCAGTGAACGGAGGTAACGGGCGAGAGTTGGGTCCGTTTTGGCTCCGTCTCACATCCGGCGACGAACGTGACGCGGGCGAGGCTGCCTTTATGTACGGCTTTTGGTCCGCGACTCGGTCGGTCGGGATCCAGAGTGCCGTCGAGAATCACGTACGCAGCGGGCGATGCGCCACATAGCCCGGCAGGTCCTGGGCATGAGCGCCGAGCAGGTCGATGGCTTCCCGGACGCACTGCGAAGCCGCAGGCCAGACGAGCAATGAGCGCTCTTCATCGTGGGTTTGGGCTTGCTGCATTGATAGGTGACACTTCGCCGCATTTAACATGCTTGATCATCCTTCGCCCCAATGGGGCCGGCCGGTCCCGTCCATGCGGAGCGGCTGGATGACGTTCCCGCCCGCTCGACATCCGGCTGTCCGAGGAACGGCCTCGGCTTGGAGCCACCGGCGGCGAGCCAGGTCGCCGGGCTCAGGCTCGGCGACTAGGCCGTGTTTCGTAGGGCGTTGATGTGGGGTGTGGCGGTGGTCGCTAATGGGAGAGGTCTCCGGTAGTTGGTTCAGCGGCCAAGCTAGAACTTCACACCGGAGACCTCGTGCCGAGCGTAACGGCAGTGAGGCGACAACAAGCTTATCCGCCGAGGCGTGCACCGCAGCGTGGTCGCGCTGGAGAAACACATTTGCGCCTGGCTCACCCTGTCGAACGAGCAGCCCTACCCTACGTCTGGATTAAGACCGCCGACGAGATCCTGACCAACCTCGCCACGCACTGCAAACGAATCAAAGACTCAGGACACTAGGCGCTGCTGCCGAGTTCGTTGATCCTGGCGCGGATGCTCTCCACCTGGTCGCCCAACGCGATAAGCAGGAACCGGCGGGGATCATCGGCGGGCGCCTCGGCGACGGTGCCAGCGAGGTGGGCGTACAGGCCCTGTGCGTTCTCCAACTCCGGAAGGAGTTTGGCGAGCTGCTGCTCTGGTGGCAGCGCACGGAACTATCGTCCGAGGTCTTCGTGCAACGCGTTCACGACCGGGTCGTTGAGCCAGGCGTCCACCACGTCGGACTCAAGACGGTGGCGAGGGCGCCGTGCCAGCTTTGTCCGGGCGCGGTCGTTGCGCCATGCCCGGTAGGAGTTTGCGGAAACGCCATGGTAGATGCCGTACGGTAAAAACTGTAAACGGGTTTCGAAGGGTGCAGGCATCAGCCGCAGTTACCCCAAGTGGAACGACCCCCGATGGCCTCGTAGCCATTATAATCGCTAGTATTGTAGATCGATCCCTTGTACTGGACGCAAGTGCGATTTGCTGGCCCCCGAACCGCAGCATAGTACATGTACAATCCCTGGTCCCAGCGCCAATAAGCCTCCCCTTGAACCAAGAGCCCAGCCCCGGTCATTGTCCGGATTCCGACATAGGCGGATTTAATGCTGACTACGCAGTTGTACCCGCCACTGTACATCAGATAAACATCGCCCCACTTACTTCCAGAGTCAACTTCTCGCAATACGCGGTGTCCATCGGTGGTGCGGCTCCAGTTGCCACCAAAGTCGTTATTGCATGCTCTCTCGGGCGTGTAGGGATTGGCAGCTGCATGAGCTGGAGTACCCAGGGTAGCCACCGCCGTTACCACCAACACGATAAAAGCAACTATCCGCAGCATGGGCTTGCCCTCCTTGGTCGCAATAACCGGCACACGCCTCGATGGGGGGACACTCGGAGTGTTCGACTTGACACTTAACGCCATCATCTACTGTGAAGTGCCCTTGGGGTAGACGGGCAACAGTGCCTGTCGGATACCCGTCTACCTGCTTCGCCGATCGCCTCACCCGAGACACGCTGCGCCGACGGATGGTCGCGCCGCCCTTCCGTCACCTCGCGTCGAATGTACGTCGAGTCGCAGCCCGTTGGCACAGTCGCTGCAACTGCGAGACTGGGCGTCCAGTCTGAGTGGTGGATTAGTACTCCAGCAGGAGATCCGTTCTGACCTGCCGTAGCAGTGTGGTTTTGTCCGTGGGCATGGAGCAGCCACCGCTGAGTCTCGTGGTTGTGTGGACCCGAGATACGGCGGTGGCTGCCGCTTACAGAGTAGACGTCGGGCGATGGTGTGGGCTGTTCGACGAACTGATGGACGTGGTCGGGTCGCGTTTCGGCCGGCCTGAGCCGCGCCGGCGGGTGCGGGACTTCATGGCTGGCCTACTGGCGCCGTTGCCGGCGAAGAATTGCTGGATGATCGCGGAGCACGCCGGGGATGACGGTCCAGGAGGAATGCAGGACCTGATCGGTCCGGCCAGGTAGGACGACACGCAGGTCCGCGCCGACGTGCGGGATTTCGTCGCGGTCAAGCTCGGGCACCCGACGGAGTGCTGTTGATCGATGAGACCGGTGATCTGAAGAAGGGCGTGCACACCTGGGAGTGCAACGGCAGATTCCGGTACCGCCGGGAAGATCGAGAACTGCCAGCTCGCGGTGCACCTGCCCTATGCCGCACCGAGCGGGCACACCTGGTCGACGTCACTCTCTACCTGCCGAAGTCCTGGATCGGCGGTCCTGCGCGACGGGTGGAGGCCGGGGTGCCCGACACCGTCGGGTTCGCCACGAAACCGCAGCTGGCACGACGGCTGATCGACACCGCCCTGGCCGGCGGGCTGCAATGCCGGTGGGTCGCCGGCGACGAGGCCTACGGCGGTGCCCCGCACCTGGCCGCGGCGTTACGCGAGCACGGACTGGGTTACGTTCTCGCGGTCGCTTGCTCGCACCGGGTCCCTACCGGCCTGGGCATCCAGCGAGGGGACCAGATCTCCGCCGACCTGCCGACCCGGGCATGGCAGCGGATCTCCGCCGACCAAGGAGCGAAAGGTCACCGCTACTACGACTGGCCATTCGTCACCCTGCCCCTGGCCGCCGGCGAACACCAGGGCCACCACTGGCTGCTGATCCGCCGCAATCGCACCACCGGTGAGCTGGCGTTCTACCGCTGCTGGTCACCGCAGCTCGTGCCGCTGCACCACCTGATCGCCGTCGCCGGCCGACGCTGGAGCATCGAAGAATCCTTCCAGGCCACCAAGACCGGCCTCGGCCTGGACCAACATCAACACCGCCGCTGGCGAGCCTGGCACCGCTGTACCAACCTCGTCATCACCGCCCACGCGTTCCTCGCCGCCGCCGCAGCCAGCACCACCGCCCCGCACGGCCGAGCAACACCAGCAGACAGCGACCACGGCCAAGACCTCTCAGACAAGGCCAGCCACCTCACCGAGAACGATTTCCTCGCCATCATCGACGAACTTGGCGACCTGGTCACCGCACCACGAGACGTCGACCCCGAACACAAACTGGAGGTCTACCGCAACCTCGGCCTACACCTGATCTAAAACCCGCAAACACAAACGGTGCGGGCAAGTGTTGACCTTGCCGCGCACCGTTGGGATTCGGTTTGTGTCCGAGGGGCGACACGACCCATTGGCCCACCGCCGATGACGCTCAGCGCAACTCTGGACCTCGCGCAAGTCTAGCTGTGGTGGTGACCTCTTCGGGATCGCGGAAGAGGTCACCGAGCAGAGAGCTCTGGTCAACGCATTGCCGGTGGGATTGCTGTCTTCACCGCCTTCGGTTCCACCGGTGCCCGCGTTCGTGCAACTCGGCGGTCAGCCGGCCGGCACCGTAGACACCACGATGCTCCGACCAGGCTAGCCAGGTCACCTCGGCCCTGTGCTGGTCATGGCGTTTCCGTTCGGCGGCACGTTGCCGACCTGATCGGAGCCACTGAGCCACTTCGTCGTGGGTAGCGGGCGTCCTCGGCGGTTTGGAGGACGAGTATGGCGTGCACGATCGGGGTGCCACGGCGTGGGTAGCAGCGGAGTTTGGTCAGGGAGCAGTCCGCGCTGGCCTTGCCGATCCCCCGCACGGCGGGAGGGTCTGCTGCCTTCCCTGGTACCGATTCTGAGACGGAATCACACCTGGTAGAGCCGCAGACGAACAGCTTTGGGCGGGCCGGGCTCTGTTTATCCGCGTTGATGGTCGTGACCTGGTCAATACCAGTGGCGGTGGGCGGCCGTCGTACATGACTCGGTAACCGGCGCACAGGTCCAACGATTAGCTACTACGCGATGACGACCGGCCGGTCAGCGACCACAGGGCGGGGCGTACGGGAGGTTCGGCAAGTACTTTTCCCATTCCGCCCGGCTGATATCGTCGCCGGTTGTGGAACAGACAAACGCCGCCACCTGCTCGGGGTCGAGGTTCCACAACCGTGCCGTCCGGTCCGCGCCGCCAGTCACAAGGACTGGGTTCTCGCTACCGAACGCCACCACGTAGACGGGCTTGTCGTGAGCGGTGAGGGTCGCGAAGAGGTCGGGACGACGCGGATCGGTGGTATCCCACAACCAAGCCGTGCCGTCACCGGCGCCTGCGGCGAGTCGTCGCCCATCGGAGCTGAACGCGACCGAGTAGACATAGTTGTCGGGGCCGGTGAGGGCCTGTCCCACCGGGGCTGGCGCAGCTGGATCCGTAAGGTCGAAGAGCCGAACCCTGTTGTCGGCGCTTCCGACTGCCAGGAACCGGTGGTCCGGGCTGAACGCGATGCCGTAGACGTAGCTGTCCGGGCCGCTGAGAACTGGGCCGAGGGCTCGGGGGGAGGCGGGGTCGGTGATGTCCCACAACCGTACGGTGTTATCCGCGCCTCCGGCGGCCAGCAGTCGGTTGTCGCGGCTGATCGCGACGGCTAGCACGTAGTTTCCGGGCCCGGCCAGGTTCGGATGCAGTCGGCGAGGCCGATGGGGATCAGCAACGTCCCATAACGAGACTGTCGTGTCGCTGCTACCCACGGCGACCAGCTGCCCGTTGTTACTGAAGACGATGGACTGGATGGTGGCGGTGTGACCGGTGAGCCGCTTCGGCAGCGCGACGGGGCGCGCGGGATCGGTGAGATCCCACAGTTGTGCTGTGCCGTCGCGGTCCCCACTGATCAGCGTGCGGGCGTCCGGGCTGAACGCCGCCGCGCCGGACGTGTTGCCGGATAAGTTCAGCCTCGATAATGCGGCACCGACCTGCCGCGGCTGCCTTGGATCACTGACGTTCCACAGGGTTCCGCCGTTGTCTGTGTCCGTGACGGCAAGGACGTGACCGGCGGCGAACGATGCCGCGAAAACGTTCGCCCTGGGAGCCGTGACGACAGGCCCCGGCACACGCCATATTCGGGCTGTGCCGTCGGCGGCCGCGGTGGCTACCCGGGCCGGGTCGGCGAAGGGAAAGACCACGGTTGTCAGCGGTGCAGGGTGCCGCTGTACGTGCATGACCTTGCGGGTGGCCGCGTCCCATATCCACAGGCTGCTGTCGGAACTGGCGGCAGCGATCCGCTGGCCATCGGGGCTGAACGCGACCGAGTTCACCCACGTGCCTGGGCCGGTCAGCCTGCCCAGTGACACGGGGCGGTCCGGCCGGGCGAGGTCCCACAGGTGAACGTTGCCATCGGCACTACCCGCCGCCAGCGCCCGCCCGTCCGGACGGAAGGCCACCGAGTAGACCGTCTTGGCGGGACCGTTCAGGGGCGTTCCAACGGCGAGCGGCGCGAGCGGCCGGCCGACGTCCCAGATCCGAATCGTGGTGTCGGCACTGCCAGCAGCGAGGAATCGGCCGTCCGGGCTGAATGCGACCGACTGTACGAAATCGGTGAAGCCCCTCAGCGCTGGGCCAAGTGGGCGTGACGTCTCCGGGTGAGTGACATCGAACAGCTGAACGGTATTGTCGGCGCTGCCTGCGGCGAGCGTCCGGCCGTCCGGGCTGAACGCTACTGAGTAGACGGTGTTGGCGGGGCCGGTCAGAGTGCCAGCCGCCGACGGTGTCCGCTGGTCGGAGATGTCCCACAATCTGATCGTGCGGTCGCCACCGGCGCTGGCCAGCATCCGCCCGTCAGGGCTGAATGCGAGCGAGTAGACGGTGTCGGTGTGCCCCGATAACGGTTCACCGACCGGTACCGGCCGGCCCGAATGCGGGAGCGCCCAAAGGCGTACGGCACCATCGCTGCCCGCCGCCGCCATCAGCCCGCCGTTCGACAGGAACGCCACCGTTTGCATGACGCCAGGCGGCCCTATGACGCGGGTGACCGTCGGCGAAGCGTAGGAGCTGAGCAGGCTGGACCTGGACTCGGGTATCGCCGCGATCCGGTAGGCGACCAGTGACAGCTGCATCGCAAGCGCCGCGTCCTTGGCGCGTACTTGATTGGCGACGGTGGCGATCTGCCGTGCAACCGCCAGTTGCCGCTGCTCGTCGGCGGCCGCGCGCTGTTGCAACGCGAACGCGGTCGAGCCGGCCGAGGCGACGAGGAGTACGGTCAACGCGGCGAGGAGCTGTTGCATCCTGCGGCTGCGCCGCCGCGCCGCCTGTTGCTCGGCGAACGCGTGGGCGATGCTGGCATCGAGGAATTCCCGCTCGATTGGGTCGAGTTCGGCCTGGTGGTCCGGTTCGGCCGCCCACTCCGTGGCGATGGTGAGCCGTCCTCCACGGTACAGAGCGTTCTGGTCGCGACCCAGACCGCGCCACGTCTCCGCAGCGGCGTTCAACTGGCGGTGAATGCGCAGGCCGGCCCGATCCGCGTCGATCCACGACCGCAGCCGGGGCCACGCCGTCAGCAGGGCCTCGTGGGTGAGTGTGACTCGGTCGGCCTGGGCGGTGATGAGCCGCTGGCCCACGAACACGTCCAGAACGTCCTGCATGCCGTCGCCGACCTGGCGCATCTGGAGGTGCGGTACGTACCGACGAGTGTCGGCGGCGTCGTCCGCCACGTGGACCAGGCGCAGGAACAACCGACGCGCGAGTTGCTGCTGCAGAGGCGTCAGCGAGGCGTACGCCTCCTCGGCTGTCCGCGCGACAGCACCGCGAATGCCGCCAGTGTCACGGTAGTCGGCGGTGGTGAGGCGCACGGCGCCGCCGCGCTCCCATGTCGACAGGAGGGCGTGGGACAGTAGCGGAAGGGCGCCAGCGTCGTGTGCTACGTCCTGCGGATCGTCGCCGGACGGCCGCAGATCCCGCAGGAGCAGCTCGACCAGCCCGTCATCAACCGTGAGCTTTGCCTGGCGTGCGGGCTCCACGATGGCCCTGCGAAGCTCTGCCTCCCCCATCGGCGCCACGACTACCTGCGCGTCCTGCAGTGCCTCCGCGAGTTGCGGGTAGCGCAAGGCAGAGGCGTAGAAGTCGGCCCGCATACCGATGACCACGAGAGCGGAGGAACCTGGCCGGACAGCCGCGCCGTCGCTGGCCGCCAACGAGCCGGCCACCGCAGCCAGCGCCGCCACGAAGGCTTGGCGCTCGGCCTCTTCCGCCCCGGCGGTGAACATCTCCTCGAACTGGTCGACAACGATGGCGATTCGCCCACCGGTCAGCCCCGGTCCGGTCTCATCCACATCGGAGGGCTGTGCCAGTTCGGGAGCACGATGCGGCTCTGCGGACAGCCTGGCCGCGATCTCCTGCGCGTCGTCGCCGGTCAGCGCCGCCAACTGCTCGGCCAGGGAAACCATCGGCCGAGTCCCAGGCGTCAGGATCAGGGAACGCCAGCCGAATTCGGACAGCGAGGCCACAAGACCCGCCCGCAGGAGCGACGACTTGCCTGCGCCGGAGGGCCCCACGACAGTAAATAGCCCGCCCTCCGCATTGGCAACGGCGCGTTCGACCAGGTCCGCCACGAGCTTTTCACGGCCGTGGAACCACTCCGCGTGCTCCGGCTCGAAGCGGGCCAAACCACGGTAAGGCGGAACCTCCCCCGTCCGTCGTGGCCCCGGCGCGCGACGTGCCCGAGTAAGTGCCCGCGTCCAATGTTCGAGCGTCTCTGGGTCGTCGACCCCGCACGCCCGCAGGATCCGAACGAGCATGTCCGGCGGCTTGACCGGCGGAAGATGAGTCCCTGAGAAGTAGCCACCGACGGTGCTGACGGGGATATCCACCACCCGCGCGACGTCCCGGACGGTCAAGCCAGCTCGTTCCCGAACCCGGGTGAGTTCGCGCCCGAACTCTAGGCGGGTCCGGACGTTACCGACACGTTCTGCGTCGACACCCCAGGTCGTGTCGTCGGGCATTGTCCTTCCCATTCCCACACCCCTGCCGCAGACGATGTTTCCTACCGTCGACCGCCCTCGAGTATCCAATGCCCGGCGTAGCGCTACGTGTCGTCTTGTTGACTGGCTGACGTCGTTGGGGGTGCGGAAATACGGCGGTCGCTTCGCTGGAAGCGAGGCGTACGGGCCTGTCCAGGACTCGTCCGGGGTTGTCCGGAGAACCCGTCAGACCCTTCCGCTGGCCCTTCACAGCCGCGACGGTCGACGTGACGCCAACGAGGCGTCCGAATCACAGTCGTACTCGGACGGAGGACGAATGCCCGCGATTGCCCACACGAACACCTCCTCAGTGAGAGACACCGAACCCAACGGCCGGACCACCGGCGCACCGTCAGTGGCACGCCGGTGGCGTACCCGCCTCACGGCAATGGCCGTCGGCCTCACTGCGGCGCTCACCCTGGTCGGCCTAACCAGCCCGGCGCAGGCTGCTGCGTCGCGACAAGAAGCCCCGCAGCCGCTGGCCGCAGCAGCCTCGGCGGTGCGCCCGGACACGGCGGTCAAGCCTCTCGCCTACCCCCGGGGCTGGGTCACCGAGGGCAACCTTCGCAAGAACCCCAACCTGGGCGCGGAGAAGATCCTCACCATCTACAACCAGTGGGTCGAGATCAGCTGCTGGATCGACGGCGGACCGAACGGCTTCGGCTCGAACCGGTGGTTCAAAGCCCACTACTACGACAAGGTCGGCTACCTCAGCAGCGGAGTGGTGAGTAGTCAGCCGTCTGTGGGTGCCTGCTAGCAGGCCACACTAAGCCGGGTTCTCGGCGCTGGCGATTCGCCAGCGCCGAGAACAGGAGTGTGAACTGCCCCGGATCTTGTAGGACTCCGCAGAACCCGGGGCGGTTCAATGCGTCCGGATACCGTTACGGGTCCCGCGCGTCCTTGCAATCCGGCCAGGCGCGCCCCTTGTGGACGGTTTGTTCGACTGTCCAGAACCTGACAGCGCAACCAGGGGAAGCGATGCGGAGAGACGAGCTGCGGAACTTGGTTCAGCGCAGCCCCTGGCTGATCCGGGCGCTGGGCGTCGTGCGGGACTCCGCCCTGCCGGACGCCCGGATCGGCGCCGGCACCATCCGCGACCTCGTCTGGGCCGAACGGTACGGCAACGGCTTCGACCCGTCATCGGTACGCGATGTCGACGTCGCCTTCCTCGACCCGACAGACCTCAGCCGCGACAACGACAACCGCGCCACCAGACGCCTGGTAGCGGCCTGGCCGGAACCACCATGGGAAGCGAAGAACCAAGCCGCCGTCCACACCTGGTATCCGACGAAGTTCGGCAGCGGCCCGGTACCACCGTTGCGCAGCATCACCGAAGCAGTCGCCACCTGGCCCGAATACGCCACCGCCGTGGCCATCCGCCTCGACGCGCACGACCACATCGCCGTCTGCGCACCACACGGCCTCGACGACCTCCTCGACGGCGTGTGGCGGCGCAACCCGGCCAGGGTCAGCCCGGAGATCTCCCGGCAACGACTTGCCCGCCACCGCCTCACCGAACGCTGGCCCGGCGTCCGCGTCATCACCTGAACCACCCACGTCCCACGCCGGCAGCCGCCGCCACGGTCACCACCTCGTCCGCCAGCGGCCCCTCCGACCCCGACCCGGACAGCCAGCCATGATCTTGAATGATGTGTGCGTCGTGTGCTCTCCAGCAGGTGCCACCGTGGGCCACAACCGGTGCCACACCAGGTCAAAGCAGGCCAACGATCACGGCCGCAGACGCCGTCCGTGTGATCGACGCGTGGTCATCCGCCGCCCCGGCCAGCCAGGACAACCCAGGTCAACCCGGGCCACTCCCTGCCACCCCGGGTCAACCCGCAGGCCGTTAGACTGGGCCCCTCGCGCCCTCGTAGCTCAGGGGATAGAGCATCGGTTTCCTAAGAGCGTGTTTGAGAAGGTCTGTTGGGGACGGCGTGGTGGTGTGACTTCTGCTGGTGGGGCGGGCAGGGTGGCGCGGTGTCTGCTCGCCGTGGCTACCCTTCCGACCTGACTGATGCTCAGTGGTCGTTGGTCGAGCCGTTGTTGCCGGAGCCGAACACGGACGGCCGCAGGGAGAAGCACCCGCGACGGGAGATCGTGAACGCGATCTTGTACGTGGTGCGGTCCGGGTGCCCGTGGCGGTACCTGCCGGCGGATCTTCCGCCGTGGCAGACGGTGTACTGGTACTTCACCCGGTGGGAAGAAGCCGGCGTGACGGAGAACCTCCTTACTGTGCTGCGGATCAAGGCGCGGGTGCAGCAGGGCCGTAACCCGGACCCGTCGGCGGGGATCATCGATTCGCAGAGCGTGAAGGGCGCTGACACCGTCGGCCGGGACAGTCGGGGCTACGACGCCGGGAAGAAGGTCAACGGCCGTAAGCGGTTTATCGTCACCGACACCCTGGGCCTGCTGGTCGCCGTCACCGTCCTCGCCGCGAGCTGGCAGGACCGCGACGGCGCCAAAACCGCCCTGCTCCACGCATACATGATCACCCCGATCCGGCACGTCTACGCCGACCAGGGCTTCACCGGACGCCTGGTCGACTGGACCCGCGACACCCTCCGCACCACGCTGGAGATCGTCCGCAAACCCGCCGACCAACGCGGCTTCACCGTCCACCCCCGCCGCTGGGTCGTCGAACGCACCCTGGCCTGGCTCACCGCCTACCGCCGACTGGCCCGCGACTACGAACGCCACCCGGCCGTCTCCGCAGCACTCATCCGCTGGGCCGCCATCGCCGGCATAGCCCGCCGCATCACTCGCGGCCAACCCGCACACCGACAAGCCCGCCGCACCTTCAACCGAACCTGATCAACCCCATCTCAAACACGCACTAAGTGCGTGTTTGAGAAGGTCTGTTGTGGACGGCGTGGCGGCATGACATCCAGCGGTGGGGCGTGCAGGGCGGCGCGGTGTCTGCGCGTCGTGGCTACCCCTCCGACCTGACTGACGCCCAGTGGGCGCTGGTTGAGCCGTTGTTGCCGGAGCCGAACACGGACGGTCGGCGGGAGAAGCACCCACGGCGGGAGATCGTGAACGCGATTCTGTACGTGGTGCGGTCGGGGTGTCCGTGGCGGTACCTGCCGGCTGATCTACCGCCGTGGCAGACGGTGTACTGGTACTTCACCCGGTGGGAAGAGGCCGGCGTGACCGAGGAACTCCTGGCTACGCTGCGGGTCAAGGCGCGGGTGCAGCAGGGCCGTCAGTCGCAGCCGTCGGCGGGGATCATCGACTCCCAGAGTGTGAAGGGCGCCGACACCGTCGGTCGGGACAGTCGAGGCTACGACGCCGGAAAGAAGATCAACGGCCGTAAGCGGTTCATCGTCACCGACACCCTGGGACTGCTGGTCGCCGTCACTGTCCTCGCGGCGAGTTGGCAGGACCGCGACGGCGCGAAGACCGCCCTGCTCAGCGCCTACATGATCACCCCGATCCGGCATGTCTATGCCGACCAGGGCTTCACCGGACGGCTGGTCGACTGGACCCGCGACACCCTGCGCACCACGCTGGAGATCGTCCGCAAACCCGCCGACCAGCGCGGCTTCGCCGTCCACCCGCGTCGGTGGGTGGTCGAGCGGACCCTGGCCTGGCTCACCGCCTGCCGCCGCCTGGCCCGCGACTACGAACGCCACCCGGCCGTCTCCGCAGCCCTCATCCGCTGGGCCGCCATCGCCGGCATGACCCGCCGTATCACCCGCGGTCAACCGGCACAACGACAAGCCCGCCGCACCTTCAACCGGACCTGAACAACCACATCTCAAACACGCACTTACACATCAATCAAGCCCTACCTGGCGGCGCAAGGAACGACCGTGGCACTGATTGGCGCATCGCCGACGACGGCCTCGCAGGTCGCGCTAGTGAACCTGGCTGATGACGAGCCTCGGGTGGAAGTGCTCGCCAAGTCAGAGCACGCCGAACTCTCCGGAGCACAGGTGTCGACGCCCACGGAGCTGCGGGTCCAGGCCGCAGGTGGGCGCGAGGTATCGGCCCTGGTGTATCCACCGACGGGCTCGACAGCGGACTGGCGAGCACCCGTGATCATTCGGGCTCATCCTGGACCGACCGCCTCCTGTCTCCTGCGGTTGGATTGGCAGGCGCAGTTCTTCACCAGCCGGGGGTTCGCTGTCGTGGACGTCGACTACCTCGGCAGCACCGGCTACGGCCGTGCTTTTCGGGAATCGCTGTATGGCCGGTGGGGTCTGGACGATGTCGATGACTGTGCGGCAGTGGCTGCTCACCTGCTGGCGGCAGGGCGGGCATTGCCAGGCCGGATTTTCATCCGTGGTGCCAGCGCTGGAGGCTACACCGCACTGCATGCGGTTGCGCAGAATGGCCCGTTCGCCGCTGCCACTGCCGTGTCGGCGATCGTGGATCCAGATCGGTGGGCCGAGACGGTGCCACGGTTCCAACGTGCCCATGCCATGCGGCTGCGAGGCGGGGCCGGCCGGGTTCGGGCCTCCAACGTCCAACGACCTGTGCTGTTCATTCACGGCACCGCCGATGACGTGGCCGTGGTCGAGGACGTTCGCGTACTCGCCGACCAGCTGGCCGCGCGCGATGTGCCCCACCGACTGCTACTTCTTCCCGATGTCGGTCATTCTGTGGCAACCTCCGCAGAGGCCGGCACGGCGTTGGAGGCGGAACTGGCTCATTACCGTGCGGTGATGACGGCCGCAGTGACCAGTTGAGAGATCACACCGCTGCTTGCGGCAACTGACGGCACCAGAGCTGGATCAGTTCGGCCAGCGGGCACGCAGCGTTGTGGTGGCGATGCGTGACGGCCACGACGACTCGGCTCAGGCATTGGGGCTTGACCCCTGACCCTGGACACGGGGTTTATGCGGCCGGGGCCAGCGTAGCTGGCGCTGGCCGGGTGCTCTTCTCGTAAGTGATCGGTGCTTGCTGTCCGAGCCGTGAGTGGCGTCGGATGGTGTTGTAGCGGTGCAGCCAGCGAAACGAGGTCAGTCGTGCTTCGCGTTCGTCGGTGTAGGCGCGGCGGCCTTGCAGGGTCTCGCGTTTGAAGG
>NZ_JBVHKD010000013.1:0-181503 GCF_055559695.1 Micromonospora sp. NPDC023869 | reverse complement strand
TAACCGCCGACCCCCGCACCACACCCAAAACCCGATGCCCCCGACGCCGCGCATCCGACAACCGCTCCACCAACAACACCCCCACCCCCTCGGACCAGGCGGTGCCGTCCGCCTCGTCCGCGAACGCCTTGATCCGGCTGTCGGGAGACAGCGCGCCCTGGCGGGAGAATTCGATGAAGGATGCCGGGGTCGCCATCACGGCGACGCCGCCGGCGAGGGCCATCTCGCACTCGCCCCGACGAAGGGACTGCACCGCCAGGTGCAACGCGACCAACGACGACGAACACGCGGTGTCCACCGTCACCGCCGGCCCCTCCAGACCGAGCACGTACGCGATGCGACCACTGGCTACGCTGCCGGCGTTGCCGACGCCCAGGAATCCGTCCACGCCGGCGGGAACGCGGCCGACGCCGCTGGCGTAATCGTGGTACATGAGGCCGGTGAAAACGGCGATGTTACGACCGCGTACGGAGGTGGGGTCGATACCCGCCCGCTCGAACACCTCCCAACACACCTCCAACAACAACCGCTGCTGCGGATCCATCGCCAACGCCTCACGCGGCGAAATCCCAAAGAACCCCGCATCAAAACCCGCAACATCCTCCAAGAACCCACCACGACGCACATAAGACCGCCCCACCGCACCCGGATCAGGATCAAACAAACCCTCGACATCCCAACCCCGATCCACCGGAAAATCAGAAACCACCTCACCCCCACCAACCACCACCTCCCACAACCCCTCCGGCGACACCACCCCACCCGGAAAACGACACGCCATCCCCACAATCGCAATCGGCTCATCCACCACCCCACCACCCGACGACACCTCCACCAACCGCTCCGGCACACCGAGGATCAGCCCCAGCAGGTAGGTCGTGACCGCATCGACGTTCGGGTGGTCGAAGGCGAGCACGGTCGGCAGTCGGAGGCCGGTGCGCGCGGTCAGCCGGCTCCGCAGCCGTACCGCGTCCAGGGAGGTGAACCCGAGATCCTTGAAGGACCGTCGACCGGAGGCGTCCGCCACACCGGTGAGTCCGACGACCTCCTCGGCGACGATGGCCCGCACGTACTCGCGCTGCTGTGCCTCTCCCATCTGGGCCAACCGGTCACGTAACGAGGCGACCAATGCGTCGTCGGGCGTCATGGCCGCCGCCGGCAGGTCGATCAGGGCCCGCAGTGGCGCGGGGACGGGGACGGTACCCAGCGTCGCCGGCCCGAGTCGCATCGCGACCGGTGTGACCGCCCCGGTCGTGCCGGCCGCGTCGAGCATGGCCAGCGCCTCGATCGTGCTGAGCGTGTCAGGACCACCGTCGGCGTCCCACGGACCGAGGCTGAGCGCGAGGCCGGGTAGTCCGTGCGCGGCGCGCTGTTCGGCGAGCGCGCAGGCGAAGGCCGCAGGCCCGGCCTCCGGCCCGCCGAGGACGCCGGTCGTGGAGGTGAGCAGAACGAAGGCGACCAGGTCCAGGTCCCGGGCGACCGCGTCGAGGGTGACGGTGCCGGCGGTGTCCGGTTCGGTGTGGAAGATCGCGCGGACGGGGTGCCGCTGCCGACCGACGAGTCTCCGGACGGCCGCCTGGTCACGTACCTCGCAGGCGCGCAGTTCCACCTCTGCGCCCAGGCCGGTCAGCTCGGCGGCCAGTCCGGCGGCCCGGGGGGCCGTGCCGTGTCGGCTGGTCAGCAACAGACGCCGGGCACCATGCGCGGTCACCAGATGGCGGGCCACCTCCGCGGCGACGGGCGACTCCGCGCCGGTGATCAGTACGGTCGCGGCCGGGTCGACGAACTGGACGGCGGCGGTGTCCAGCGGTGGGGTGACGCGGCAGAGCCTTGGCAGCAGCGTGATCCCGTCCCGGATGGCGAGCTGGGATTCGCCGGTGCCGATCGAGGTGGGCAGGGCGGCTGCGGACACGTCCCCCAGATCGAGGTCCACGATGGTGATCCGGTCGGGGTGGCGGGCCTGCGCCGTGCGGACGGCGCCCCAGACCGCCGCCTGGGACAGGTCGGTGAGTCGGTGGTCGCCGGTGGCGGTCAGCACGGCGCCGCGGGTCGCGACGACGAGGAGGGTGCCGGTCAGGTGTTCGTCGGCAAGCGCCGCGTCCAGCGTCTCGGTGATGGTGGTGGCGGCGGCCCCCGCCTCGTCGGCGAGCGAGCCGGCGGACCGCAAGCCACGGCCGGTGGAGAGCAGCAGCGCCTCCGGGGCAGCAGCCCCGTCGGCGACGGCCCGTCGCAAGGCGTCGAGGTCACGGAACGTCTCGACCGTCACACCACCTGCGGTCAATACCGCGGCGAGCCCGAGCGGGTCCGCTCCGGCGACCGCCCACCCGTCGATCCGGGCCGCCACCGGCGGTACGGACGGCTGCGGTATCCAGTCCAGCCGGAACAGCGACTCGAAGTGTGCGCTGCTGGCGGCGCGCAGCCGGGCGGGCCGGTGCAGCAGGGCATGCCGGGTGATCTTGCCGGAGGCGGTACGCGGAATGCGGTCGATCTCGTACAGCTCCTCGGGCACCTTGAAGTAGGACAACCGGTCCCGGCACTGCGCGATGAGTTCCGCAGGGTCGAAGCCCTCGGGCCCGGGAACCAGGAACGCGACCGGCACTTCGCCCAGCACCTCGTGGGGCTTGCCGGCGACCGCCACGTCGGCGACGCCCGGCATCCGGCGCAGTACCTCCTCGACCTCGCCGGGATGGATGTTCTCGCCGCCCCGGATGATGAGTTCCTTGATCCGGCCGGTGATGGTGAAGTACCCGGCGTCGTCGCGCCGGGCCAGGTCTCCGGTGCGGTACCAGCCGTCGCGCAGCGCCTCGGCGGTCGCCTCGGGCTGGTTGTGGTAGCCGACCATGACGCTGGGGCCCCGGACCCAGACCTCGCCTTCGTCACCAGCCGGCACGTCCACGCCGGTGGTCGGGTCCACGACCCGGACGCCCAGTCCCGGCACGGGCAGGCCGCAGGAGCCCTCAACCCGAGCGCCGGTCGGCCAGTTGATGGTGATCGACCCGCACGTCTCGGTGCTGCCGTAGGCGTCGATCAACGGCGCTCCGAAGGTCTCTTCGAACGACTGACGCAGCGCGGCCGTGGTGACGGCGCCTCCGACCAGACACATCCGCAGACTCGGGGCGCGGAATCCGGTGCGACGGCCGGCCTGCACAAGATGGTGGTAGACGGTCGGCACTCCGGCCAGGAAGGTCGAGTCCTCCTCACCGAGCACCCTCAGCACCTCTTCGGCGGAGTACCCGTCGAGGATGCGCGCGGTGGCGCCGACCGCGGTGACGCCGAGCACGCAGGCGATGTGCGAGAGACTGTGGAACAGCGGCAGCGGCCAGAGCACCCGGTCCTCGGCGGTCAGCCCAGGGATCGGCACATAGCAGGCCGCCACGGACCAGAGGCAGTTCCGCTGGGTGGAGAGCACGCCCTTGGGCCGGCCCGTGGTGCCGGAGGTGTAGAGCATCCAGGCGATGTCGTCGAGCCCGAGGTCGTCGCGGGGCGGCAGGGCCGGGGTGGTGGTGGCCAAAGTGTCGAACGAGACGGCACCGGGAATCGCGCCTTCCGGAGCCGTGACCACCACACGCAGATCCGGGCGGGCCGCTCGGAGCGCCGCCAGCATGCCCACGTGCGCCGGATCGGTGATGATCACCCGTGCCCCGCTGTCCTCGATGAGATAGGCCAGCTCGGTCTCCGTCACCCGGGGGTTGATCGGTACGCCGATCGCGCTGGTGCGGGTGATCGCGAAATAGCTCTCCACCAGTTCCACGCAGTTGCCGAGCAGCATGGCGGCGCGGTCGCCGCGCTGTAGCCGCATCTGGGCGAGGTGACCGGCGATGCGGCCGGTGCGTGCGTGGAGTTCGGCGTAGGACACCGACCGGCGGTCGTCCCGGAACGCGATCTTGTCGCCAAAGGTCTCAGCCTGCGTCCGCAGCAGATCGTGCAGGGGCCGGATCAGTTCGGTGCGGAGCATGCCACCATCCTTGGCTCGACGGGGAACCACCGTGCTGCGCCGAAATCGCCGTACACCGACAGGCACGCGGCACGAGGCTCCCCGTCATTGTTGTGCCACCAGCGGCCGCCCCAACCCCTGCCGTACCCCCTATCTGGTCCCTGAAATCGAGGCACCTCAACAGCGCGATGGAATGCTTCGACCGAACGCCAATACGATGCACCGGGAACGCTTCGGGGCCTGCCGAGCCGCCCCTTTTCTCCGTTCTTCGCTTTCATTCTCGACCGCTCCGGAAAGGATCTGCGGTGACCCGCGACTGGTCCTTGTACTGCCTGCGCCGCGCGACGCCCGGTACGGCCGACCTGGCCGTGCCGGACGTCTCGGACCGACTCCTCGCCTTCGCCGACGCGCTGCGCGCGGCCGACCCACGGGCACGCTGGCTGTTCCAGCGGCTCGACAACGGATCCCGGCCCTACCTCGGGGTCTGGACGGACTGCGACCCGGCCGCGGGGTCGGGGGCGGCGGCTTACGCGGCCCTCGCCGTCGACCCCGCCACTGCGGAGGTGCCCGAGCGCTATCTGCCACCGATCGCCCGCTACCCGGACGGACCTGGTCGGGAACTGGCCGAACGGCTGGCCATGGCCTCCAGCGAACTGATCGCCGAGACACCGGTTCCGGCCGCCCTGCCCGTCGTGGTGCTGCACCTACGTGAACTGGTGGAGTTGCTGCCGGCCGCTGACCGGCCTGGCTTCCTCTTCACCTGCTGGCAGGAGTGGTCGAGCGAACTGGGACCGCGCCGTCGGGTGGAACTGGCGGTGGAATCCGACTACCAGGCGGAGCTGCTCGGCACGGCCATCCTGGATCCGGCGCTCTCCGGCGAGCGTGGCCCGGCCTGGGCCGGCTATCTCGACACGCTGCGGCACGTCGCCGGCGCGGCGCACGCCGATCCGCAGACTCCCCTGGGTTACCTGTTGTTCGACCACGCACACCTGACACACAACCGGCTCGGCGTCACACCGGACCTGGAGGCGATGGCCGCCCGGTTGCTGCGCGCCGTGCTGCGGAACGGCTCGGGCGCGCTCGCGACCGTGCACCACAGCCGGCAACGGCTGCTCGATGCGGGCCGAGGCGGCACCTCATGATCACCGCTCCGCCCCACGCCGTGATCGACGTTCCGCTCGGCGAGCGGGCCTACCAGGTGATCGTCGGGGCCCGCGTACGCGAGTTGCTTCCCGCGCTGTTGGCCGGGCTCGGCGCCGGTCGGGTGGCGATCGTGTCCGCCCGTCCCCCCGAGTGGGATCCGCCCACCGGCCTGCCCACGTTGCGGCTGCCCGCGCAGGACGGAGAGCGGCACAAGACCCTGGCCACGGTGGAGCGGTTGTGTCAGGCCTTCGCCGAGTTCGGCCTGACCCGCCGGGACGCGGTGGTCTCCTGCGGCGGTGGGACCACGACGGACACCGTCGGCCTGGCCGCCGCGCTCTACCACCGTGGTGTGCCGGTGATCCACCTGCCCACGACGCTGCTGGCCCAGGTGGACGCGAGCGTCGGTGGCAAGACCGGGGTCAACCTACCGGCCGGCAAGAACCTGGTCGGCGTCTACTGGCAGCCGCGGGCCGTGCTCTGCGACACCGACTTCCTCGGCACGCTGCCGGAGCGGGAGCGGATCAACGGGTACGGTGAGATCGCGCGGTGCCACTTCATCGGCGGTGGGGACCTGCGCGATCTCCCACTGGTGGACCAGATCGTGGCGAGCGTGACGCTGAAGGCGTCTGTCGTGGCCGCCGACGAGCGCGACGCGGGTCTGCGCCACGTGCTCAACTACGGCCACACGTTGGGCCACGCGCTGGAGCGCGCCACCGGGTACGCGCTGCGCCACGGCGAGGCGGTGGCGATCGGTACGGTCTTCGCCGGCCGGCTGGCCGCGGCGCTGGGCCGTATCGGCGAGGATCGTGCTGCCGAGCACCTCGACGTGGTCCGTGCGTACGGTCTGCCTACCCGCCTTCCCGACGGGGTCGACGCGACCGGTCTGGTCACCCTGATGCGGCGGGACAAGAAGGCCACCGACGGGCTCACGTTCGTCCTGGACGGCCCGTCCGGCGCCGAGTTGGTGACCGACGTGCCGGAGGCCGTGGTCCTCGCCGTCCTCGCCGAGCTCGTCTGACCCGAAGGCGCGCGAAAGGGCCGGCGGTCTGTGGAGGATCCGCAGACCGCCGGCCCTTTCGCTCTCAGACGGCCACCGTGGCCGTCAGGATTGTGATCAGCTCGTCCGGTGAGCCGGCAGCCAGATCGGGGCCGGCAGCGAGCAGGCGTTGGGCGTCGCACTCACCCCACAACGCGGCGATCGAGGTCACCCCGGCCGCCCGGGCGCTGGCCAGATCGGTGACCGCGTCCCCCACCATCACGGCTTCCTCGGCGCGCACGCCCATCAGGTCCAGGGCACGTCGCACGATGTCGGGGGCCGGCTTGGGCCGGGCCACCTCATCGGATCCGATGACATGATCGAAGAGGTCCAGCACGCCCAGGTTGTCCAGCAGCGAACGGGCCCGGGGGCCGCTCTTACCGGTGGCCACGGACATCCGCAGCCCTCGGCGACGCAGATCGGCCAGCATGTCCGGTATGCCGTCGAACATGGTGACCCGCCCGGCGAGCCGGTAGCTCTCCCGGACGAACGGACCCTCCATGGCCAACGGGAGACCCATGATCCGCATGATGTCCGGGAAGTAGCGCCCCAGGTGCTGCTCGTACTCCTCGAACGGGGCCGGGCCGGGCCCGACCACCTCGGCGTAGGCGACGGAGAAGGCCTCTCGCATGACCGCGAAGCTGTCAACCAGTACGCCGTCGAGGTCGAAGACCACCGCGCGGAGCGGATGTTCTCGCGGTGTGGCCGTGGGCATGATGACGGTTGGCACGTGCATGACGTTGTCTCCTTCGATTGACCAGGCCCGGGGGTCGTGTCCCCGGGGAGGCCTCAGCCGCGGCGCGCCGGTGTGGCGGTGCGTCGCGTCCGGGCGGACTCGTAGAGCCGGCTGATCAGGGCGATGGTCCGGTGTGCCTCGGTGACGGAGCGGCCGCGGGTGGCGGGCTCGGCGAGCAGCGCGGGCAGCTCGTCGAGCTGCCGGTCGTACTCCGCGCCGACCGGCTCCGGAGGTACCTCGGCGACGACGACTTCGCCGTCGCGCAGGAGCGTCAGGACGGGGCTCGGTAAGCGGTTGGGACTGAAGCCGAACGTGCAGCGCAGGTGGACGGTACCGGCGCTGCCTTCGACTCGGATGGATGTGACGTCGCAGGGTTCGTGCGAGGCCCAGCTCGCCCGCAGCGACACCGCCGTGCCGGCCGGCGTCACGAGGAAGCTGCGCACCGTGTCCTCCACGTCGATCGGTGCCGCGTCTGCGGACGGCGGTGCGTCCTCGTGGTGCCGCCACGCCGCCGCGGCGTCGGAGGCGTGGACGAAGTCGTCGCTGGTGGTCGCCACGGCCTGCTCGAACTCGACCTCCCCGAGTATCGGGCCGACGATGTCGAGCAGGTGCCACCCGAGGTCCATCAGGGCCCCGCCCCCGGCGAGGCGACGCTGGGTGAACCAACCGCCGCCGTCCGGCACGCCGCGCGCCCGCACCCAGGCCAAGTCGATGTGGCGTATCGGGCCGACGGTCCCGGCCAGTTCGTAGAGGCGTCGCACGTCCGCCCGGCAGCGGGCGGCGCTGCCCGCCACCAGGACGCCCTGACCATTCGACTCGGCCTCGGTCAGCCGGTCCGCCTCGGCCGCGCTGAGGCAGACCGGCTTCTCCACGAAGACCGAGACGTCGCGCCGCAGCAGGCGGGTGGCGACCTCGCTGTGCAGATGGTTGGGGACGGCCACGACGGCGAAGTCCACCCGTTCGCGGTCCAGCTCCTCGACGGTGGCGAGCACCGGGACGCCGGCGCTCGCGGCGGCGGCTGCCGCATCCGGCCGAGGCGCGGGGTCGACGGCCGCGACCAGGTCGAAGGCGGGGTGGCGACGCAGGCGGGGCAGCCAGATCGCGCTGCCCGCCCAGCCGAGTCCGACCACCGCCGCCCGCACCGGGCCGGGCCGGTCGTCCATCACGCTCCGACCAGCACGTCGCGGACGATCTCCGCGATCCGCTCCATCTGCACCTCGTCGGCGAGCAACGTGCGGTGATGCAGCCAGATGGCGTCCCGGGTCAGCTCCTCGGTGACCGGGCAACGCTCGGCCAACTGCGTCTCGGTCAGGTGGGGCGCGCCGGCCTCCCAGAAGCCGTTGGACCGGTAGATCGCGCGGAACGCGGCGAAGGCGGGCAACCCGCGTGCGATCAGCTCGTCCACCAGGCGGTTGCGCCGCTCCTCCGTGCAGCCCGGGATGCGGAACATCGCCATGTAGTGCGGGTTTCGATCGCACCGGTCGTCCCGGCCCTGCGGCACCACGCCGGGGATCTCGGCCAGCAGCCGGGCCAGCACCGGCCAGCGACGTTCCCGGGTGTCGATCTGCTCGCCGAGGCGTGCGAGCTGAGCCCGCAGCACGCTGGCGGTGAACTCGTTCATCCGGAAGTTCGACCCGGAGGTCTGGTGGAAGTAGAGGCGGTCGGTCGGGGGTCGGCCACAGCTGTGCCGGAGGAAGCCGTCCTGGTACGACTCGTCGTCGGGGAAGAGCACGGCACCGCCCTCACCTGCGGTCATCAGCTTGCCGTTCTGGAAGCTGAATGCGGCGATGGAGTCGAGTTCGCCCATTCGCCGGCCGTTCCAGCGCGCGCCGTGGGCGTGCGCCGCGTCCTGGAGGATCGCCACTGACGCGTCGGCCGCGAGCTTGTTCAGGGCGTCCATGTCCGCGACCTGACCGCCCATGTGCACGGGCATGATCACCTTAGTACGGGAGGAGATCGCCTCCGCCGCGGCTGCCACGTCGATGCAGTAGGTCTCCGGGTCGACGTCGACCGGAATCACCGTCGCACCGAGACGTTGGGCGGCCTGCGACGATGAGATGAAGGTGAACGCCGGGACGATGACCTCGGTCCCCGGACCGACACCGAGCACCTCCAGGGCGAGTTCCAGCGCGTGCGTACCGTTGGTGACGGCCAGCGCCCGCGGCGCCCCGTGGTACGCGGCAAACTCCTCCTCGAACGTCCTGACCTCGCTCCCGGTGATGCGCCACCACTGTCCCTGTTCGAGCGCCCGGATCAGCCCCGCCCGTTCCTCGTCGCCGAATTGCGGCCAGGCCGGGAATTCCGGACCGCCGGAAGGTGAACCACTCATGATGGACCGTCCTATTCCGGAGTCGTTCATACGGAGGGCGGCGCCGATTCAATGACGCCGCCGGAATACCGCGACCGTACGTCAGCGCCGACGGCGGGAGCCTCCCCTAATCGCCCCCCTACCGAACCCGAAGCATTCCGGTCGGCAGCAATTCACCGCTACCAGCTGCTATAAAAGCCTCAGTCAACCGAGCGGTCGAGGGGACAGCCATGGAATTGCTGCTGCTGAATGGGCCGAATCTCGGTATCCTCGGCCGACGCGAGCCGGAGATATACGGCACGGACACGCTCGCCGACATCGAGGAGGCCGTGCAGGCCGAGGTCGTCGACAGAGGATGGAAGGTCGTCTCCCGGCAGCACGATTCCGAGGGCGACCTCATCGGCACCATCCAGGGCGCGTACCACACGGTGGGCGCGATCGTGAATCCCGGCGCGTTGATGATCGCCGGCTGGTCGCTGCGGGACGCGCTGGCGAGCTACCCCCGCCCCTGGGTGGAGGTGCACCTGTCGAACGTCTGGGCGCGTGAGTCCTTCCGGCACGAATCCGTCATCGCCCCGCTGGCCAGCGGCGTCGTCGTCGGGCTGGGCGCGCTCGGCTACCGCCTGGCAGCCCGTGCCCTGACCGAACTCGTGGCGTGAGCGGCGAGGGTGTTCCGGATGAGCGCGACGACCGCAGCGGCGTGATCGACGAGAAAGAAATGGCCGCCGGGGAAGGTCCGCAGCTCGCAGGGCCCGGTCGTGTGCCGGGCCCAGGCGGCCGCGTCGGCGGTGCTGGTCACCGGGTCGGCGTCCCCGGTGAGGACGGTGAGCGGACTGCGTAGTCGCCCGCCCGACGCGCACTGGTAGGTCTCCACAGCCCGGTAGTCGCCCCGTACCGCAGGCAGGATCACCGCCAGCATCTCCGGGTCGTCCAGCGCCCGCTCGTCCGTACCGCGCATCCGACGCATCTCCCCGATCAGGCCGGCGTCGTCCAGCAGGTGCACCTGCTCCCCGGCACGGCGCAGCGATGGCGCCCGTCGACCGGAGACGAACAGATGCACAGGTCCGCCGCCCGTTTGCGCCTCCATCCGCAGGCCCAACTCGTACGCGACGAGCGCGCCCATGCTGTGTCCGAAGATCGCCACCGGGCGGTCGTCTGCCGGTGGAAGGGCCGGCAGGATCGCGTCGGCGAGTTCGGAGATGCTGCCCGGCACCGGCTCCCGCCGCCGCTCCTGCCGACCCGGGTACTGGATGCTCAACACCTCCACGTCAGGCGACAGCGCGGTGGCGAGGGGCAGATAGAAGGGGGCGGATCCACCCGCGTGCGGCAGCGCGACGAGCCGAGGCGCATCCGGGGCTGCCGGGCGGAAGCGGCGTACCCACAGATTGTCCATCATGTCTCCCTGCGGCTCCCGAACACGGCGTCGAAGGCCGACGATATGAGCCGCACGGGAGCCCGACCACCCCTGCCAGCCCCCTCAATCGGCCCGCACCCGGCCGCCTGTCTGCGTCGGTCGGCCTCGACGTCGACCGACAAGGGCCTGCTTCATGTGTCGCCCGACGGCCGGACACGGTCACCGCACGGTGGGAACGGATCCGATCGTGACCACACCGCCCAAGACATCCTAGGAAGTCATCCTGATCGCAGTAGACGCCGAGCGCCCGACACGTACCTTGGCCCCTCGCCGATGTCTGCTGCGGCACAGAACCGGTGCCGCAGCTTCGAGCGTCCCGGTGTGTCGACGCGTGGCAGGGTTCGGTCAGGCCGCGCCTGCCAGGAGCAGGGCCAGCACCTGCCCGAGCAGGTTGTTGGTGACGTGTACCGCGACGGCGGGCCAGATGGAGCCGCTGCGGCGGAACACCTCGGCGGCGACCAGGCCGACGACCAGTGCGGTCACGAAGACGAGGTTCAGGCCGTGCATCAGCGCGAAGATCAATGAGCTGCCGACGACGCCGACAACCGCGCCGTAGCGCAGCAGTGCCGTGGTGACGATCCCGCGGAACAGGAACTCCTCGCCGATGGGCGTCAGAACCGCCAGAAACAGCAACGACAGGATCAGCGTGAGGATCCCGTCGCCGGCCGCGTCGAGATACGGCTGCTGGACATTCTCGGACGGACTGGTGAGGTAGTAGACCGCGGCGGCGATGATCCGGGAGACGACCAGGGCGACCAGGCCACCCGCTACCCCGATCAGGAGCCAGCGGCCGGTCGTCGGACGGACACCGAGGTCGTTCCAGTTCGTGGAGCGGATGCGCGCGGCGGCGGCGAATGCGATGAGACCGGCGACACCCGAGAGGGCGGCCAGAATGAGGCCGGACGTGACCGGGCTGAGCCCGTCGGCGGCTCCGGTCCGGTCGAGGGTGATGGGGAGGCCGTAGCCGACCAGCGCCATCACGGCCAGCCCGACGAGGATCTCCGGCCATCCCGGCCTCTTCGTCTTCACCGACGTGTCAACGGCCATCGCGATCGCCTCCACTGTGCACCCCGAGCTGAGCCGAGACAGATAGTTGCCCTTCTTGTCCTATCCCAAACCGAAACGATTCGGACCTTGCCCAGCGGGCTGTCCACCAGTGTGCTGCGGGCAGGGCCGCCTGGCGGCCATGGTGGACAGTAGGCTTCGATTCAGGGCGATCGGTCGTGAACTTCGGCCCACTCGCGGGCGTAGTAGGCAGCGGATTCCATGACGAGGAGGGTCGCTGTGCAGGTGACGTCTGGCGCCGACGCCATCCGTCGGATCGGCGACCTCGCCGTTTCCCTGTCCAGGCGTCTCGTTGCCCGCTACCGCCGGCTCGACGTGCGGCTGCGTCGGGCGGTCGCGATCACCGGAGTGCTCGCCATGCTCGGGGTCTCCGCCGTGGCGTCCAGCATCGGCACCGCGACCGCCGAACCGGCCGTCCTGGTCGGCAAGGACGTACCAGCCGACCAGGCGACGGCGATCGTCGCGGCGGCACTGTCGTGTCCCGCGCTCACCCCGGCGCGTCTCGCCGGCCAGGTGATGGCCGCGTCGGGTTTCGAGGTCAACCAGCGCTCCGCCGCCGGAGGGGCCGGCGTGGCCGCCCTCACCGAGGCGACGTGGCAGCGGTGGGCGCCGTGGCCGCAGGCGCCCCGGCTGGACGCCGCCGCGAACATCCTGGCGCTCGCCCGGCACATGTGTGACCTGGTCGGCCAGGTGCGGCACGCCGGTGTCAGCGGTGACCCGTGGCGGTTGGCGCTGGCCGCGTACCACTCCGGCGCCGACGCGGTCCGCGCGGCCGGCGGGGTACCGACGTCCGCCGAGGACTATGTCGCGACGGTCGCCGCCTACGCCGAGGGCTACGCCGGGCGGTCGGACCTGGCGGTGACCGTCGAGCCGACTCCGCCGCCGCGTCCGGTCGAGGCCGCCCCGACGCCGGGCACCACGCCCCGGCCGGTCCCCGGCGCCTACCTCGACCTGGTGCTCGCCGCCGGGAAGGTGTGCGCGACGGTGACCCCGGCCCGGGTGGCGGCGCAGCTGATGGCGTCGTCCGGCTTCAATCCCAACCTGCTCGGCCCCAACGGCGGACAGGGCATCGCGCAGTTCCTGCCGGCCATCTGGGCCCGGTACGCCGCACCGTCGGCCTCGCCGTGGGATCCGACCGTGGCGATTCCGACCCTGGGGCGGGCGATGTGCAGCCTCTCCGGTGAACTGGCCGGGCTCGGGACCGACCCGTATCCGATCGCCCTGGCCGCCTACCAGTGGGGCACGACCGTGGTGCAGCAGGCCGGTGGGGTACCGGACGCGGCCGGGCTGCGCGATTTCACCGGCATGGTGCTGGCGTACGCCGAGCACTATGCCCGGGACCCACGGCTCGGTGCGCCCCCGGCCGCGCCGACCACCGGCCCGAGGTCGGGTAGCCCGTCGGCACCGCCGCTCGCCGACGCTCCCCCACCGGCACCGCCGGCCCCACCGACTCCGGCTCTGCCGACCCCGGGCCGGGCGACGCCGGCGCGCACGACGCCACCTCCGGCGACGACCGCACCACCCAGCTACCCCGGACGACCGATGATCGGCTGGGAGGACCGGTGCATCGAGGTGCCCGGGGCAAGGTCGGTGGATGGTGCCCAGTTGCAGATGGCGCGCTGTGTCGCCGGGAACGTCGGCCAGAAGTGGTCGTTCAGCAAGGGCACGATGATGGCGCTCGGCAAGTGCATGGACCTGGCGTGGGCGGGAACGACCGACGGTACGGCCATTCAGCTCGCCGACTGCAACGGTGGCTGGGCCCAACAGTTCCGGCTGACCAGTGCGGGCGACATCGTCAACCCGCACACCGACAAGTGCGTCGACATCCGGGACTGGGGCACCCGCCTGCAGTTGTGGACCTGCTCGGGTACGGCCAATCAGAAGTGGCGTCGGGGCTGAGGCTCAGCCGGTCGGCGTGGGGGTGACGGGGTCCAGGCGGGCCGAGACGACCGGGCCGCCGTCCGTGCGGGCGACGGTGAAGAAGGTCAGCTCGGCGAGGGTGGCGTCGAGTTCACCGTTGACCTCCTGCGCGCCGGGCCGGCCGTCCCACTCGACCACCTCGTGGGTCTGTCCGTCGCGGGTGACCCCGAAGAGTCGGTAGCGGATGCCGCTCTCCAGGCCGACGACGCTGGCGACGATCGTCGACCGGCCCTCGGTCTCGGCGATGGAGACCGACAGGCGTGCCGAGCCGCCGCCCACGCCTTCGGCGGTCGCGACGCCGACCGGCGTGACCACCGTCGGCTCACCGGTGAGCCGGGGCAGACCGACGGCCAGGCCGCCGACGAGGACGACGGTCGCGGCCAGTGCGCCGGCAGCAAGCCGAAGCCGGCGGGAGAACCGACGCCGGGGGTCTCCCGGTCGGACGCCCTGAGGTCCGGTCGGAGCCGTCCGCCTCGGCGTGCCGGCGGAGGTCGGTCGGGTGCCGGGCTGGTCCTCGACCTCGCCGGACCCGGCTGTCGGTGCCACGGCGGATCCGGCCGCGTGGGTGGTGTGCGCGGGCGCGGCCACGGAGCCGGGCTCGGCGTGCGGGTCGAGGTCGGACGGCTCGTCGTCGAGCTGTGCCAGGGCCAGT
The DNA here is from genome assembly GCF_055559695.1 of Micromonospora sp. NPDC023869. NCBI lineage: Bacteria > Bacillati > Actinomycetota > Actinomycetes > Micromonosporales > Micromonosporaceae > Micromonospora > Micromonospora sp. NPDC023869. The sequence goes on along the minus strand of NZ_JBVHKD010000013.1, from coordinate 167,295 downwards.
GCGAGGGGCCCTACCCGGTCGCACTCGTCGAGGCACTCCCCGCAGCCGGCGAGGTGCACCTCGAAAGCGGCCTCGGCCGCCGGGTCCAGCGCGCCGGCCAGGTAGAGGGCGCAGGTCTGCCGCGCTGCGTCGTGGTCGCTGTCGAGGTCAGTCATCACGCGGGTCCGGGTCCATGCTGTGCAGCGGCGGATGGCACATGTCATACCCCGTCCGTCGGCCCGACGATGGCGCGCAGTGCCCGCAGCCCGTAGTGGGCGCGGGACTTGACCGTACCCTCGGGGATGTCGAGCCGGGCGGCGATCTCGGCGGTGGACCGTCCGTGGAAGTACAGGTCGATCAACACCGTACGCTGCTCCGGCTTAAGCCTCGGCAGGGCGTCGTGAACGGTGTGCACGGCGACGATCTCCTCGACGTGATCGGTCGTGGTCGGCATCCGGGAGACGTCGACGGCACCGACCTCGGTCGGGCGGGCCTGTCGGGCCCGCGCCGCGTCGATCGCGATCCGCCGGGCCACGGTGAACAGCCAGCGGCGCTGGGTCTCCGGGTCCGACGACAGGTGGTCGATGTTGCGCCAGGCCCGGACCATCGTCTCCTGCAACAGGTCCTCGGCGATGTGTCGGGCCCCGAGCGAGAGCCTGAGCAGGAAGCGGAACAGCGGTTCGGAGTGGGTCTCGTAGATCAGGCTCATCCGGGATTCGGCACCGGGTGTCGGTGTCTCGTCCGGTGTGGCGCAGGCGTCTGCACCGGCCCCGCTCGACACCGTCGCCACCGACCCGCCTTTCCTGTCCGGCCACCGTCGGTGCCGGGGCAGGGCCCACTTCTCGGCCCTGCCCGGCTTCGTGTACCGACGGTGCGGGCGAAAGCATACGGGCGTCACTTCACGATCCGGTACCGAATCGCGCATGGTCGCCGATGTCACATGTGGACAGTCGTTCGGGCCCGGACGTCGTCGACCCGCAGCGTCCGCAGGTCGTCGACGCTGGGGGCGGTGACCGAGCGGAGCCGGCGCGCCTGCCGGGTGACCACCTCGTCGAGCAGTTGCCGGGCGTACCGGCCGTTGCCGAACGTACGGCCGGTCTCCACCTGCTCGAAGTGGCCGCGCAGGGCCGTCAACGTGTCTCCCGGGCACTCGTACCCGCTGGCCCGGGCCAGTCCCTCGAAGATCGCGACGAGTTCGTCCGGCGAGTAGTCGTCGAAGTGGATCCGGCGGGTGAACCGGGACTGCAGGCCGGCGTTGGCGGCCAGGAAGGCGGCCATCTCCGTCTCGTAGCCGGCGGCGATCACCACCACCTCGTCACGGTGGTCCTCCATGAGCTTGACCAGGGTGTCGATCGCCTCCCGTCCGAAGTCGTTACGGGCGTCCGGCGGCGCGAGGGTGTACGCCTCGTCGATGAACAGGACGCCACCGCGAGCCCGTTCGAACGCCTCTTTGGTCCGGTGCGCGGTGTGGCCGACGTACTCACCGACCAGGTCGGCGCGGGCGACCTCGACCAGTTGCCCGGCCGTCAGCACACCGAGCGCGTGGAGCAGCCGGCCGTAGAGGCGGGCGACGGTGGTCTTGCCGGTGCCGGGCGGGCCGGAGAAGACCAGGTGCCGCGAGACCGACGGGGCGGGCAGTCCGGCCCGGACCCGCTGGCGGATGTTGGCCAGCAGGTCGATCAGCTCGGCCACCTCACGCTTCACCCCGGCAAGTCCGATCATGTTGCCGAGTTCGCCGAGCAGCATGTCCAGTTCGGAGAGTCGGGGCGTACCCGGGCTGCCTTCGGCTTCGGGCGCGACACCGAGGTCCTGGGGCAGCAGTTGCGCCAGTTCCACTCCGGAGGCGGCACCGGCCTCGGAGAGCCGGTAGGCCTGCCGGCCGATCATGTCCTCGAACACCTTGCGGGCGACCCGGGCGTTGCCGAACGACTCGCCGCGCGGCATCGCCCGGAACCATCCGGCCAGCGCCAGGCGGGTGTCGTACTCCAGCGAGTAGTGGTGGGTGCTGCACAGCCGCTCGACGATGGTGACCAGCTCGTCGTCGGTGTAGCTGTCGAACTCGACCGTGCGGGAGAAGCGGGACGCCAGCCCCGGGTTCGAGTCGAGGAAGGCCCGCATCTGCGGGGAGTATCCGGCGACGATCACCACCACCTCGTCGCGGTGGTCCTCCATGAGCTTGACCAGGGTGTCGATCGCCTCCCGTCCGAAGTCGTGACCGCCGCCGCCGTCGACCGGCGCCAGCGTGTACGCCTCGTCGAGGAACAGCACGCCGCCGATCGCTTCGGTGAACCGTTGCGTGGTCTTCACCGCCGTGCCGCCGACGTGCTCGGCGACCAGGTCGGCGCGGGACACCTCGACCAGTTGTCCGCCGGGCAGTACCTGGAGTGCGGCCAGGATCTGGCCGTAGAGGCGGGCCACGGTGGTCTTGCCGGTTCCGGGGGCGCCGGCGAAGACCATGTGCCGGGACATCGGCGGCATCGGCAGGCCGGCGGCGCTGCGCCGTCGCGCCACCCGGTGCAGTCCGACCATCGTCGCCACCTCGCGTTTGACCCCGGCGAGTCCGACCAGGGCGTCGAGTTCCGCCAGCAGCGGGGTGGCCGGGTCGTCGCCCGGCCGGTCCGGTCCCTCCGCTGCGACGGGCGGTGCCGGGCTGCCGGTCGGCACCGGTGCCGGGCGGGCCGCCGGTGCCGGGGCGTCGTCCGACCGGCCACCGTCCGCCGGTACGGATCCCGTCGCGGGTACGGTCCGGCGTACCTGCTGGCCGGCGTTGCCACGGACGGTCGTGCCGTCCATCGGCACCGGCTTCAGGGTCTCCACCACCACGCCGTCGCCGGTGTTGTCGAAGACCTCGCACCGGTCGAGTCGTCCCCCGGACCGGCTGGCGAACCGTATGCCGTGGCCGACGCAGCCGTGCACCCGGGTCTGCACGAGACGCAGCCGTGCGCCGGCACCGACGTCGGCACCCGATCCGCCGGTCTGCGCGACGTCGCAGGAGGTGGCGGTGACCGATCCGTCGTCGGCGACGAGCAGCCCGACGCCGCCGCCACGGATCCGGCAGTCGGTCAGGGTCAGCGCGCTGTCGGCGGCCACCCGGACCGCGGCCGTGCCGCCGGTGACCGTGCCGCCCTGAACGGTGCCACGGCCGCCGTCGACGGACTCGATGCCGTAGTCGGTGCAGTCGCGGACGGTGGCGTCGGTCAGCACCGGGTCCGCACCGGCGCGCACCAGGAATCCGGTCCGGCCACCGTCGACGGTCACTGCGGTGAACGTGCCGCCGACCGCACCGTCGAGCAGCACCGCGATCCCGGTGCCGCCGTCGATCCGGCCACCCTCGACCCGGGGTGTGGCCTGCCCGGTGGCGGCGAACGCGGCGGCCCCGGTCGCGCTGATCTGGCAGTCGACAAGTGTGCCGGTGGTGGTGCCCAGCACGATCACGCCGTGGCCGGTGGTGCCGGTGACGGTGCACCGACGGGCGGTCGGATCGGCGTCCCCGGAGACGACGATGCCGTGGCCGCCGAGGTCGCGGAACTCGCAGTCGTGGAGTACCGGTCGACCGCCGGTGGTGATCAGCCCGGAGCCGGGGCTGTCGTGCACGACGCTGCGTTCGACGCGTACCGTCCCGTCGTGCTCGACCGCGACGGCCGGGCCGTCGACCGCGCTGATGTCGCAGCCGTCGACCAGGCCCCGACCGGCGCGGGTGGACAGCACCCCGGCGCCCCGCACGTCGGTGACCGTGCAGCGGCGGAAGACCGGGTCGGCACCGCCTGCGATCACGACGGCCGCCGCCGCCACGTTGCGCACGGTGGTGTCGGTGACCGTACCGGCCGCACCGCCGTCGATCAGGAAGCCGGCGCCGCCCGGGTTGCTGACCAGGCAGTCGCTCAGTTCGAGGCGACCGGCGGCGGCGTGCACCCCGACCACCGCGTCGGCGTGCACCTCGCACTGGGTCATGCGCAGGGTGCCGGTGGCGACCTGGACCGCCGGGAACGCCTCGTCGCCGCCGGTGAGGACCAGCCCGCGCAGGGCCACGGTGCCACCGGACTGGAAGACCGCCGGGCCGCCCACGCCGTGTACGGTGACCGACCCCCGGCCGTCCTCGGCGACCAGGGTCACGTCGCCGGTGAGCCGTAACCGTTCCTGATAGATGCCGGGCTGCACGACGACGGTGACACCCGGACGGGCCAGGGCGAGTGCGTCGGAGATGGTCGGCAGGCAGTCCGGATCGGTCTGGGAGACCGACAGCACACCCTGGCTCACGGTCGGGTACCTCCACGTTCGGGGTCGGATGCCGGGCCGGTGGCCTCGGAAGGCTCGGGGACGAGACGCCGGCCGTCGTCGTGCAGGCCGGGGGCGAACCGCAGCAGCCGGCTGGTCCCGTGGGGGTCGGTGGCGTCGGACGGTGCCGGGACGTGCTGTTCCTGCGCCTGACGTAGTCGGTCGCGCATCCGGCCGACCGTGCGGGCTGGTTGCGGCCCGGCGCCGGCCAGGTCGCCGAGCAGTACCCGGGGCGGCCGGCCGGGGGTGTCGGCCGGGTCGACCGCGAGGACGACGAAGCGGCTGCCGGGCGGGAAGAGGGCACCCGATCCGAACCGGTCGACGCGGCGGGCGGTGGCCGACCAGATCGCGAACTCCACGGTCGCCGCCGAGGTCGGCCGCCGGACCAGGTCCACGTCGACGAAGGCGGGCTCCACCAGTTCGTCGCCGGGCTGGTAGCCGTCGAGTATCGGGCTCGGGACCTCCCCGTGCGCGTGTACCGGTCCCAGGACGGTGGGCAGCCGGCGCAGTCCGTGCCGGGCCCCACGGGCGAGCAGCAACAGCTCCGGGACGCCGTCCGGGCCGCCGCGCAGGGCGTCGTTGATCCGGTCGCGCTCGGATCCGCCATACGCGCAGAGTGCCACCAGGGCGGCGACCACGTCGGCGGCGGCGCCGGCGGCCCGGAGTCCCGGCTCCTCGGCCAGCACCCGGGTCACCATCCGGGCGTACCCGTCGTAGCGGCCGTCGAGCACCTGTCGGAGTCGGGTCCGGTCGTTCGGGCCCCACCTGTCGTCGAGCCGGCGCGCGACGGCGCGGGACGGGGCCGGTCCGGGCGGCGCCTCGGGGTGTGTGTGGTCCGGGCCGGTGGGCCCGGGCCGCGGCGTGGGCGACCCGGACTCCCCTGGCACCACGGGCGGCGCGCCAGCGGTCGGTCCGCCGGACGTCACCACCGGTGGGACCGGCGGCGGACCGGGGACAGGTGCCGGGCCGGTCGGGCTCGGCCTCGGGCTCGGGCTCGCGGGGACCGTGACCGGGATGTCGGTGGCGAGTCGGGCGGGGTCGACCGCCGTCGGCACCCGCCACCGGTCGCCGCCGCCCAGTTCGATGATCGTGGCAGGGTCGAGGGCCACCGGCATCGGTTCGTCGCTCGCCGCAGGACCGTCCGGATCCGGGTCGGCGGAGAGCGTCGCGCCGATCTCCTGTGGACGTGGTGTGGTGGGACCGTTGCGGGGCGGCCAGCGGTGGAACGTCGTCGTGGTCGTCAGTGTTCCGTCGTCGGCCGCGGTGACCGTGCCGGTGCAGACCAGGATCGGTTCTCCGAGGGCGGTGGCCAGCCCGCCGAAGATCAGTCCGGCGGCGGCCGGCCCGGTCGGTGTCGTGCCGGTGACGACCAGCACGACCGGACGGGGGTCGTCGTCCCGAACGGTCATGAGCAGGGTGGCCAGGGTCGCCGCTGGCACCGGTCGACCGGCGATCCGGAACCCGGTCGCGCCGACCTCGATCTGCACCACGAATCCCGCCGCTGCGCTCCCGGTGGCGGGTGACCCGGCGACGGGTGAGCCGGTGTCCAGCAACGACCAACCGGTGGCGGTGCGTACGCCCGGCGGCACGGCACGGGTGGGCGGTGCCGGGGCGGGCCAGTCCTGGCCTGTTCCGGCCGGGCGGCCGGGTGGGTAGACCCGCCACTCGTACGGGCCGGTCCACCCGGTCTGGTTCCCGGGCAGCGGGTCCCGTGGGATCGTCACCGCCTGGCCGATCCGCTCCGCCAGCCCACGTGCGGCCCGGTCGACGACGGAACGGTCGGCGTACTCGCCGAGCGGCAGCAGCCGGATCCCGTCGGCGCTGCCGCCCAACTCCGCCCCGAGCACCCGGGACAGCACCACGAAGAACTGCGGCAGGGCGGTGACCTGTGGCGTACTGACCACCGTGATCTGGTCGGCCTCGGCGGGCAGCGAGCCGACGAGGCGTACCACGGGATCGGGGTCCTCGGCTGCGGTGCGCAGCAGCAGCGCGTCGCCGACCGACTCGGTCAGCACCCCTCCCACCGCCACCGTCGTCGAGGCCATCCGTGGTTCTCCCTTCCGCCCGGTCGCGGGCGTACCGACCCGAGTGCCCCCACTACGACCGGAGGGTCGGGGCGGTTCATGGTCGGCGTGGGGTTTCCCGCCGGTCGGTGGGCGTCGAGCGCAGTGCGGCCCGGGCGCGGTGTAGCGCGGCGGGCCCGACCTCGGGCGGGTCGGTGCCGCTGGCGAGCAGATGGGCCAGGAAGGCGGGACCGGGTGCGAGCCGGTGCCGGTCGAGGTAGTAGGTGATCGTGTCGCTCCAGATCCACTCGCCGTCGGTGCGCAGGTCCGTGGGTACGGCCCCGGTCCGGGAGCGGTCCAGGGCGTCGTCGAGGAGGGTCGCGGTGGTCAGCAGCGGCACGCCGGACGCGAGACGGGTCAGCGCCTGCTCGCGGTCCGGCCCGTCGAGGCGGGGCTGGTCGGGGGTGAAGTCGGGTGACTCGGCGACCCTGATCGGGGGGTGTGGCCGGGCGGTCCACAGCAGCGCCGCACAGTCCAGGGCGATCCGGTGCTGCGCGGGCAGGGTCGTCTCGTCGTCGAAGACCTGCACCAGTGGTGCGCTCTCCCCCGCTTCGCGCAGCACTGCCTGCAACCCGGCGGCGGCCGTCGGCAGCGGGCCGTCGGGTCGGTGCACGAGGTAGGCGCGCCGGGGTGGGGTGCCGTCGGTCGGGTAGCGCCATGACCGCCACAGCGCCTCGACGCCGATCACCGCCGGCATCGTGGCGACGATCGCGGTGTCCACCGGGTCCGGTGCGCCAGGGCCGGCGTGCCCGCTGGTGAGGTCGAGGATGGCCGGCATCCGCTGTGCGGCCAGTGCCTTCGGGTCGGCGGGCGCCAGCCCGTACATCGGCGGTGGCGGTCCGTCGGCGCGTCGGACCTCGGCGAGGGCGGCGGTGTCGGTGCCGCCCGCCGACAGCGTTTCCGAGAGTACGGCGGCGTCCGTCGCCGTCAGCGGGACGTCACCGGTCAGCATAGTGAACACGATCGCCTGGGCGACGTCGAGCGCCAGGCCGTCGGCGAGCCAGGTGCGCGCCTCGCTGACCAGGTCGTCGGGGAGGCGGCCGTCGAGGCGGAGCAGGAGGTGGTGCAGCGCGAGCGTGTGGTCTCCGGTCATGGTCCCGCCTCGAAGGTCGTGGGGAGGTGGCCGTGGTCGGCGGCGTACCGGTCGGCGGCGGCCACCGGGTCGGTGCCGTGAAGCAGGGCCTCCTGGATCCGTGTGCGCAGTCCGTCGAGGAACGTCGGATCGACCGGTGGTGACAGGTCGTACCGCATGACGACGGCGTCGACTGCCTGGTGCAGTGCGGTCGGATCGAGATCGGAGTGGTGCCACTGGAGTGCGCTGCCCGATGTGGTGGTGCCGGACGGTGGCGGGTGCACCCCACCGGCCCACGTGGTGCCGTCGGCCGGTTCGAGGGACTGGAAGTGGTTGAAGGTGCGGGCGACGTAGAGACGGCGGGGCGCCAACGGCTGCAACGGCTGGGGTGCCCCGGTCACGAACGGCACGCGGCCGGGGCCTCCGTCGATGGGGACGACGACGATGTCGAGGTCGAGAGCCAGTGCCAGGGCGGTCGGCACATCGTCGCCGATCGCCGAGTTCCACAGGTCGCGCTGCCGCATCGCGGCCTCCAGCAGTTCCACACCGCTGGGTGCCCGGCCGTGTCGTTCGACGGTGTCGAGGACCAGTCTGACCACCTCGGCGTTGCCGGCCTCGTCGCGGTCGGTGAAATGGACGGCGAGCATCCCCAGGACGTTGCGATCGCCGCGGTCGACCCGAGCGGCGACCTCGTCGCGCCACTGCACCATCGGCTGCCGCCGCTCCCGCATGGCGACCGTGCTCTGCACGTGGTCGGCGATGGTCCGGACGGTCGCGGGGTCCTTCGCGGTCAACACCGCGCGCAGATCCTCCCGAGTGAGGTCGTCGACGCCGCTCACGTGGTGTGCTCTGGCGCGGCGGCGCAGCTCGGCGAGCTCCGCCTCGTCGCGCCACGCGGCCCGGGTCTCGGCGGTGGGCGGCACGTACGTCCAGCCAGGGGTGAGGCGTGTGTCGACCTGCTGGCGCTCGAGCTGGTCGGCGAGGATACGGCCGGCGGTACGACCGAGATGCGGCTCGAACCTCGCTGGGTGCTGCGCAATCAGGTCGGCGGCGTGGGCTCGCAGATCCGCCGGGCCGGTCGGGTCGCCGGGCAGCGGCACACGCTGCCGCCGCCCGGCTTCGATCACCGCCCAGAACAGACAGTCACGGTCGTCGGGGACGTCACGTAGCCGCAGTCGCCCGGCACCGGGCACGGTGATCTGGGCGCCGGCCGGGCGCCAGGCCCGGGTGCGTTCGCGCAACCGGCGCAGCTCGGCGTGGTCCGGACTGTCGTGCGGCACGCGGGACAGCATGCGGTCGAGCCGGTCGCGCAGGCCGTCGACCATCTGTTGCCTCTGTGCGACGGTAAGGAGCCGCTGCACGTCGGCGATGGTCCGCCCGACCTCGGACCGGCTGCCGTCGGTTCGGTCCACCGGAGCGGCCGGGTGTCGCTGGTGACCGCCGGTGCCCTGCTGTCGGGGCCGGAGGTGCAGCGACCCGTCGGTGTGGGAGGCGTCCTTCGCAGCGGCCGGGTCGCGATCCTGATCGGGGTCCCTACCCTTTGGTCGACCGTCGGTCTTGCCGTCCCCGTCGGTCTTGCCGTCCCCGTCGGTCGGTCCATCCCCGGGGGGCGGCGGTCCGGGTGGGCGGGGGGTCCCACCGTCCCGGTCGACGCTGCCCAGCCCGTCGGTCTCGACGACGAGGACACCGCGTTCGTGCCACGCCTGTCGCCCGAGCGGCACCCCGTGCGCGTACTCGTCGGCCCGGTCCCTCCGGTCGGCCTGCGCGGCCTCGTCGCTGCTGAGTCGGTCAGCCGGGCCGTCGTCCCCGACCTGCCGCATCGCCTCGGCCTGCGCGAAGAGGCGGTCCAGTTCTCCCGGCGTCAGTCGCAGTTGCCGGGTCGGGTCCAGCTCGGCGATCAGGGCGTGGACGGCCGCGATCTGGTGGTCCAGGATCGTGCTGACCAGCAGGTCGGGCAGATGCGCGGGTGCGGTGTCCGGGTCGAGTCGGAGATGGGCGGCCAGCAGGGAGTCGTTGTACGCCTGGCTGCGGCCCATCCAGTCCGGCGCGTCGTCCGCCGAGGCGGTGAGCCGGTCCTGTTGGTCCGCCACCGTCTGCCGCCAGTCGTCGAGCGCGGCCCGTAGCTCCCGCAGGTGCGTCCGTCGTCGCCCGACGGTGGCGTCTGCGGGCAGCCGGTTAGCGATCCGGGTCAGTCGGGCGTGGTGGCGGAGCCACTCCGTCGGGGCCTCGAACTGCTGCCGGCGATACGTCGACACCGCACCGGCCCGCGGCGGGGCCGGGCCGTCCGGCGAGTCGCCGTACCGGGCGCCGGAGAGGGCGGCCCGACCGGTGCTGTCGCCTCGCATCGCCCGTGGTTCGAGGTGGACGGTGTCGACGCCGAGCAACGCCGACAGGTCGACGCCGCTACCCGGCATCCCGACGGAGAGCAGGGGTCGGTGGCCGTCCTGTCGGAGCCGGTCCAGCAGGTACGCCTGTGCGGCCGGGTCGGCGGGAGCCGGGCCGACGCCGGTCAGGTCGGTGTCGGCGAACAGGTCGGGTCGGCGGGTCCGCAGCGCGGGACCGGGGTCGTCGCCGATCAGCAGCACCCGCCCGCCCGGCTGGCGGTGCCGGTATCCGTCCGCGATCTGCTCCAGGAAGGCGTCCGGCAGGTCCGGTTCGGGGTACGAGCGGCGTACCCACAGCAGCATCACCGGCTGCCCGTCGTCGAGCCCGAGCGTGCGGATCCGGTCGTCGAGGTGGTCCCGGCGATCCTGGGACAGCCTGCCCGGGAGGTCGGTGCGTAGCCGGTCGCGGGCGGCCGGTTCGTCGGTGCGGTAGTGGTCGGCGACCAGCTCGTACGGATCGCCGGCCGCCCGGCCAGCGATCTGGTGGACGTCGTCGATGTAGACGAGTCTGATCCGGTCCGCGGCGACGCCGAGGTTGATCAGGCCGTCCCGGATCTGCTGGGCGCGGGCCAGTCCCCGGCGGGCGAGGTGTCCGACCACCTCGGACCGGGGCGCGTCGGGGCCGGGTAGGTCCGGCTCGCCGAGGAGGCGGGCGTGGTCGACCGGGTCGTCGAGTCCCGCCGACTCGGCGGCCCGGGTGTACTCGGCCAGGTGGGAGACCGGGTCGTAGTAGATCTCCACTCGGTTCTCCGGTGCCAGGTGCAGCGCCGCCGCGTACATCGGCAGGTCGTCGTTGTCGACCATCGAGATCCGGTGGGTCCGGGAGCCGGTCGGGGTGGGCTCGGGGAAGGCTTCCTGGCCGGCGGCGCGCAGCTCGGGGCGGAGGTCGTCGACGAGGCGGGCGTCCTCGGCCGTCCGGTCGACCGGTGTCGTCGGCGGGTCGGTGGGTGGGTCCTGGGTCTGGGCCAGTCGGCGGGCGACGGTGTGCGGATCGGTGCCGTCGAGCAGCGCACCGATGACCCGGTAGCCGTGGTCGAGTAGTACGGCGGCCGACCGTGGCGTACCGGCGTCGTGTCCGGCGGTGATGGCGTCGGCGCGGCGTCGGAGCTGGGTCGCTGCGGCGGCGTCCAGTGCCGCGATTCGCCGGTCGACGGTGGCCCGGTCCACCGGCGGCAGGCCGGGCGGCGGTGGGGGCGGCAGGGGCCGGTCGGTGAACTCGGCCGCGTACCGGCCGGCGGCTGCGGTCGTGCCGGTCTGCCAGCGCGCCTCGATCTCCTCGGCCAGGGCGACGAGCGCGGCAGCCCGGGCTAGCAGGTGGTCGCCGCCGGCGCGACCACCGGGTCCGACCAGCCGGCGGAACTCCTGCTGCAGTTGGCGTCCGGCGACCGTGCGCTGGAGCCGGGCTGCCGTGCGTTGGAGCCCTGCTGACCTGTGCTGGAGCCAGGTGCCCCGCCGGGCGCCGGGTGATCCGCTGCGATGCCGCAGTGCCCGGCGCTGTGCCCGCAGCACCGAGGTCAGGTCGGGCTCGGCAGGTGGGTTCGCGGTGACCTGGTCGAGCAGGGCGCGGGCGGCAGCGGCGAGGTGCACCAGCCTTTGGTCGACGCCCGGTTGTCCGGCCGGTTCCCCTCGTCCGTCGTCGACCTCGGCGTTCGTCTCCGGGGTCAGCTCGCCGCGACGCAGCTGGTCGGCGAGCTGGACGAGATGGTCGCGGTTGGCCCGGGCGGTCGCCAGGTGACGCAGCTGGTCGACGGTGGCGGTACGCGGGCGGCGCAGTACCGCCTGGAAGTCGGTGGTGTGACGATCCAGGGCGGTGGTCAGGTCCTGCGCGGTGGTCAGGTTCAGGTTGCCGAGGGACCGTCCCCGCTCCTCCTCGAACCGTCGTCGGGCGGCCTGGTCGTCGGGCAACGCCGGGATCCCGTCGGCCGTCACGTCGTCCGGCTGTCGACGGCGACCGGCGGCCAGCCGGTCGGCGACTCCCTCGGCCTCCGATCGGGCCTGCAGGTACTGCTCCTGTGCCGCCCGGCTCTCGACTCGGGCCGTGCCGGCCTGTTCCTCGGCCCGCTCCCGCTGCTCCGTCGTGGCGTCGTCGGGAAGGTTGCGCAGCTCGGTGTCGGCGGCCCGCCAGTCTGCGGCCTTCTGCAGCCAGGCGGCGCGGCTGGTCAGGGCGTTCTCCCAGGCGGCCACCGTCGAGTCGATGGCGTGACGGCGGGCCGGGTCGGTGTCGTCGAGCCAGCCGTTGGCGCGGGCCACCTCCTCCGGCACCTGCACCTCGATCGTGCCGGGCAGCGTCACCTCGGTGCCGACCCCGTCTGCGGGCGGATCCGCCGGGTCGCGGACGACGTGCCGCTCCTGCACGGTGAAGGTGAAGACCATCGTGCGGCCCTTGTACTTCACGTTCGAGCCGGTGTTGGCGGTCGCGCCGATCCGGGCGGCGCCGGCCGCGCCGACCCCGAGCTGGCCCGGCATCGGAGCGTCGTGTCGAGTCACCGGACTGATGCCGGCGGTCCCGGTCCGCACGTCGGCCTGGAAGCCGGCGAGGTTGCGGGACTGCGCCTGGGTGGTGGTCGCGACCGAGACCTGTTTGGGCCGCTCCATCCGGTCGTCGGTGACGATCCGGGCCAGCGACGGCGGGCCCAGGCGGGCGTACCGTTCGTGGACCGCTCGGTAGCGCGGGACGATGCCGGGGCCGGTCAGACCGGTGGTGACGCCCTCGTTCGCGATGCGCGGGTACTGCGCCTTCGACCACTCCGGTGTGGCCTGGTCGTGGACGGCCGCCGGGACGATGGAGCGCGGGTTGCGCAGCGGGTCGGCGCCGATCGCGCGCTGGACGGTCGAGGTGCGGGCGTGGGCGGCGACCGCCATCCGGGCCGCGTCCTCGGAGGCTCGCGCGGCCGGGAAGGAGGTGACCATCGCCTCGGTCGGCAATCGGGTGCCACCGCGTTGCCACCGTCGGATGGCGTTCGGCTCGGTCTGCGCGGGGGTCAGCGCGCGCGGTCCGCCGGTGGGACGCCGGTCCGGGTGAGGCGCACCCGAGTCCGCCGCCCGGAGGTCGGGCGCAGGTTCACGGACCCGGGTGGCGGACTCGGGGATCCGTAGTCGGATCGGTACCCGGATCGGTTCACCGCTCGTTCCGCTGGGGGTCGTGACGGTCAGTTCGAGGATGCTCTCGAACTCGATCAGTGGTCCGGTGCCGGTGACGACCCGTTCGTCGACCGTCGCCGTGGTGGTGTTCCGATCCGCCTCGCTCTGGTGGCCGACCCGGGCGCCGGGTCCGGCACCGAATGTCCCCCCGTGGTGCGTCGGTGGGTTCTCCGGGTCGCTGCCGCTGGTGTCCCGGCCGGGCGCGTAGCTTCCGCTGACGTCGACGGTGATGCCTCTCGACCTGTCGGTGGCGGCGGTCCGACTGGCCTTGGTGTAGTACTCGATCTCGGTCGGATCGGAGATGATCTCCGTCAGGCGGGGTGGGGTGAGTCGGGCCCGGATCCGGATGTCGACTCCGGTGGTCGTGCGGGCGATGAAGGCGAACCGGCGCATCCGTCGCCGGTCGTAGAGCCGTACCAGCAGGTCGTTGGAGAGCAGGCTGTCGAGGAACGCGGCCAGACCGAAGCGGCCGAAGATCGCTCGGGCCCGTCCGACGTTGCCGAGCGGATCCTGCAACGGCTCGTCCGGCAGCAGGTCCACCCCCTGCTCCCGGAGCCGGTCGCGGACCTGCGCGTACAGGTCCGGACCGCCCAGGTTGTCGACCCAGGCCCGGCCCAGGTCCCCGGAGTCCAGGGCCAGGTGCTCGGGCAGGTGCCAGGTCGGTGCGCCGGTCGCCGGGGTCAGGTGGATGGTGTCCGGCGGGGTGGGTGCATCCGGAGGCAGTGGCAGTGGCGGGATCTGCCGGTCGGCGTGGGCCGGGTCGGCGTTGTGCTGCGCGATCCAGGCGTTGGTGGTGTGGATGTCGCGCAGGGCGACGGCGATGAGCATGCCGCTCTCGACCGACACCCGCTGGTGCCGGACGCCGATCGCACCGGTGAGGAAGTCGGACGCACCGGCCCACCGGGTCCCTGCGGTCAGGTGCCAGTCGCCGTCGACCCGGTAGAACACGAACGGGCCGCTCTGGACGACGTTGCGTTCGGCACCGCCGGTGTCGGTCGCAGAGGTGGTGCGCAGGTCGGTGTGCCACTGCAGACCGGGTTGCAGGCTGGCGTTCCCGGCGTAGTCGCCGTCCTCCCGGTGCCCGAAGATCCCGAACAGACGCAGGGTGTGCATTCCGCCGGTGACCTGCGCCGAGGTGATCGGGTAGCTGCCCGCCATCGACGATTCGAGTTCCCAGGATCCGGGATCGACCGGACGGAACGCGGTCGGCACGAACGCGACCTGCAGCGAGCCGAGGTCGTCGCGGAACACCCCACCGGCGAACAGCGTGCCCGAGGTCTCTCCGGGACTGATCAGGGTGCGGGTCCGCCCGTTGGCGAACTCGGGGGTGAAGAACGCGTCGATCTGGCTGCGGGACGCGGTACCCGGAGCGGTCAGCACCTCACCGTGCGGCAGGCTTTCGACCAGTTCTACCGCCTCCTGACGGATCCGAGCGAGCGGACCGACGGCCTCGGTGTGGAAGCGCAGTGGAAGGCCGGCGAAGGGCAGTGGCGGCGGTGCGGTCTCGGTGACCGGGTGGACGACCGGGGCTGCCGTGTCGTCCGTGGCGCCGGGCGGTCGAGGGGCCGGCTCCTCGATGCCCATCCGGTCGGCCCACAGCTCGGACACCCAGACTCGCATCGTGCCGGACCGCAGCCTGATCGGTTGCGCGATGCCGGAGAACTCCAGGTGCTCGGCTGCCAGTTGCTGCCTTTCCGGCAGGCTGACCCACTGCTGGTCGCTCCGGTGCGACAGCAAGCCGGCGGAGAGGGTGCGGTAGAGCGCCCGGGGCCGGGTGTACGACGACACCGTCACCTGGAAGTCGAGGTCCAGTTCGTACTCGCGAACGGTGGTCCGGCCGTCCTTCGGCGTCGGGCTGACCGACATCTCCACCTGGGCGACCTGCTGTCCGGTCACCAGTTTGCGTCCGCTGGTGTGGGTGTACTGGTAGCCGAGGCCGGCGGCGGCCAGCGCCCGGGACGACGGTTTGCGCCACCGGTCGAAGAATCCGAAGCGGATGCCGGCCTGGTAGTCCCGGCTGACCGAGGTGTGGGCCTGCGCCCGGTCGCCGCCGATGTCGGTCTCCCGCATCGAGATCGTCTGGGACTGCCCGGTACGACGTCCCGCGGTCCGGGTCGCGGTGAGCTCCACCCGCACGTACTCGTTGCGATACCAGCCGTACCGCTTCAGCTCCACGACGATGCCGGTGTCGAACAGGCTGTCCACCATGGCCCGTACCGCTGGCTGACTCAGCGCGGTCCGTAGCGACTCCTCGTTACGGCGGTGCGCCATCAGGTCCTGCAGGGTCCGGATCGTGTCCACCGGTGCCGGGCCGTCGACGACGAAACCCGGGTACGCCCTGAGGACGGTCTCGATGTCGTCGAGAACTCCGGCGAGACCGGTCACGTCCCGTACCGCCCCGTCGCCGAGCGGCCCGGTCAACACCTGCGCGTCGGCCGGCAGGTGGGTGCCCTGTCCGGACGGTAGGTCCGGCGGGAGGTCGGTCGCCACCCGGACGAAGAGGTGGTCGGGTTCGGTGGAGCTCTCGTCGATTCCGGCGCCCCGGATCGTCCAGGTCACCGGGTAGTCACGTAACTCGGTCTCGCCGGTGTAGATCACCGCCCGCTTGCGTCCGCCGCTGCCGCCGCCCAACGCCGCCTGTTCCCGCCGGCCGGAGACCCCGACGCCGACCGACCCGGTCAGCGGTACGCCCGTCTCGTCGCGCGGCCCATTCCACCCGGCCTGTAGCGCCGCCCCGAAACTCGCCGAGGCCGCCGCGCTGTGCTCGTTGGCGACCACCAGTTGCGCGCTGTCGCGCAACACCACGTCCGAGGCGGTGGACCGGACGATGTGCTCAGTGCTGCTGGCGGTGATGGTGAACGGTCCGGCGGCCTCACCGGTCACCTCGTTCCACAGCGCCGGGATCCGCAACCCACCGGCGAACTCCTCCAGTGCGGCCTCGACGTTGCGGGCGCTGAGCAGGCGGGTCAGCTCGGCCCGGCTCGCCGAGCCGACCGCGAACAGCCCGATCGGCAGCGTGCGCTCGGCCAGTCGCCACAACTCGGGTACGACGGCGGCTTCGACCTGGTGCACCCTCGGAGTCGTCGCCGACGGCCCCAGTCCTCCCTCCCGCGACTGATTCTGGTCGGCGACCAGGGCGTGCCGGGGAATCTTCAGGAGTGCTTCGGTAGGTATCAACCGGGCTTGGCCGACCTGCTGGTTGGTCCCGTCGCCGGCGCGTTCCCACAGTTCCAGCCGGTACGTCGCCCTCGCCGCGATCCGGTCGGCGCCGTTGCTCGGCCGGGCCTGCCGATGGGTGACCAGGGACCGGACCGTGGACAACGCCTGCGTCAGTCGCCGGAGCGTCGCGTGCAGGTTGAGCCCGCCGCCGACAAAGCCGGGCTCGACAGCCCCGGCCGGGCTCACCGTCACCGACGCGTCCACGCCACCGCTCTTCGACTTGGCGATGCCGCTCGTCGTGGTGACCGCTCCGGCCCGGTCGACCCGGGTCAGGACGCTGTCCGGATCCTGGTCGGGGGTCCGGCGAAGGTCGTCCAGCGTCACCGAGACACGCAGTTCCACCTGGCGGCCGTCCACGGTGACCGGGACGTGTTCCCCGCGACCGACGAACCCGTGCAGGTCGCCGCTGCCGTCGGCGTCGTTGTGCAGCCGGCGGAGGAACTCGTCGAGGCCGCGTACCTTCCGGCTGCCCCGCTGCCCGACGAGATCCCGCGCGGCCTGCTCCACCTCGGCGAGGCCGGCCACCCGGACCACCTCGGCGGCGCCCAGTGAGCCGGCGGACAGATAACGGACCGCCACCAGGCCGTCGTCGAGCGGATCCGGGGCGGAATGCCTCCCCTCCTGATCGTCGTCCCGGTGCAGCGCTGCGTCCTCGCTGTCCTCGTTTCCCTCGATGCCCTCGGGCGTCGGCGGCGGGACGACCGTCTCGGCGTCGCCGTCGGAGTCCGTCCCGGTGTCGGCGGACGTGCCCGCCCGACCGCCGGTGGTGTCCGACGAGCGGCCGCCGATCGGCACGTCCAGGCCCCGGACCGGGCCGTCGACCGGTACGCCGTCCGTGGTCGGGACGAACAGCACCGTGTCGGGCTGGATCGTGAGGTCGGCGAGCGTGCCGTTCTGGCCGTCGAGGAAGACCACCCCGTTGTGGTCGTGGACCACGTTGAACGCGTGGGCGAAGTCCCGGCCCGCCCGGTGCACGACGACGATGCCCCGTGACCCCTGCGGTGCGGACCGCATGACCCGGGTGACGGCGGCGAAGTCCGCCACGGCCACCGGCGCGCGGTCGCGGTATCGGGTCAGGTGCTCCAGTGGAGCCAGCGTGGACGGTGACGACTGTAGGCGTTCATCGGGCCGCAGTCTCTCGGTGAACGCCATGTCGGTGACGATCGCCGTGAGTACGCAGTTCGTGCCGAACTCGCCCCGCCGCTGCCGGTACGGGTTGATCCCGGAAAGCCACGGGTAGTCCCGCTGGACGACCGTGGCGTCCGGCTGGGGATCGGCTCGCGGGATGGCCTCGATCCCTGACTCGACGTTCCGCGCTCGGAGGTCCCCACTCGGTCCACCGTCCATTTGCGGTGTGGTGTCCGTCGGCGGGGTGTCCGTCGGCCCGAGGGCGGGCGGGCTGGCCGGGCTGAGGTTCGGCGTGACGGTGATGGTGCTCGCCCCGGTGGTGGCCGCTGTGGGCGCGGCTCCCGACCGGCCGGCGAGCGGGGCGGTAGGCGAGGACGCGGAGGCGGTGGTGGCCGAGGAGGACGGCACCGGTGTCGGCGCAGTGGTGGAGGTGGTCAGGGACGACGACACCGGTGACGGCGTGGGGGCGGGGCGTGTGGGCGACGGCCCGCCGTTCGTCGTGTGGTGGGCGGTCGATCCGCCGCCGTTCGGGGACGAGCTCGCCGGGGACGTGCCGGTGCTGGGTCCCGATGCGGGTGCGGCACCGGTGGGGGCGGCGGCCGGCGCGGGATTCGCGGCCGCCTGCCCGCCCACTGTGGGTGCAGGGGTCGCGGGCGCCTGGCCGCCGACCGAGGGCGTAGGGGTCGCCGGGGGCGCAGGCGCGGCAGGCGGTACCGGTGGAGCGGAAGCCGGCCCACCGGCCGTGGCGACGGCTGCCGCCGGGACGACCGATGGCCGGGCACCCTCCGACGGGGTGGCGCCGGTGGTCGGGGCGCTCGCGACACCGTTGCCGGTCACGGCACCCGGCGCTACCGGTCCGCCCGCCCCTACCGGTCCGCCCGCCGGGTGCGGCCCCGTCGGGTCACCCTGGCGCCCGGGGCCGACCCCGGTGCCGTCCGACGGTGGTGATCCTGACCGGTCGGCATCCCGCTCCCGGCTTGTGCCGGGTGCGGTGGCCGGGTCCGGCCCGGCGGACGTGGTGGATCTGCCGCCGGAGGGTCCTCGGGGCGTACCGACCACGGCGGGCGGACCGGTGTCGTCGGGTGCGGCGGGGGTGCCGACCCCATCCGGGCCGGGCGGTGGCGGGGTGTCGGCCGACGAGGGGTCGTCGAGGGGCGGCGGGGTGCCATCAGGCGGTGGGGACGAGGACTTCGAGGTGGGATCCGGTGTCGGCGTCGTGCGCGGGGGGGCCGGGTCGTCGGGCTCGGCGTCTCGGGTACTGCCGTCGGGGTCCGACCGGATCGCGTCGCCGATGTTCGTGCCGGCGGCGCTGGCCGCTCCGGACACCGCGCCGGAGACCGCCGCCGCACCGCCGACGTTCCATCCCTGGCCGGTCATCACCCCGTAGAGGCCCTCGGTCAGGTACTCGACGACCGCCTCGGAAGCCATCTCACCGGCGGCGTCTGCGGTGGCCTGACGCCCGGTCGGCTTGGGCTCGGGAGTGGTGAGCGCCTGGCGGAACGTCGAACCGGGCGGGGGTACGGAGTCGGCGCCGGTGTCGGTCAGCGCCCGCGCGCCGGGGCCGCCGAGTCGCCGGGCCAGCAGGTTGATCGCCGGACCGAGGAAGGTGGAGACCGCGCCACCGAGCGCGCCGACCGCCGCAGCGTCGCGGGTCAGCTTGCTGTCCCAGCGGTCGCGGGTGCCCGTCGACAGTTGCAGCCGCTGGACGATGGCGTCCATCAACACCTGTAGGCCGATGCCGAGCACCTGGTTGACGGCGACCATCTGGATCAGCCGGCCGAGCAGCGTACGGACCAGGAAGCGGAACACGGCGACCCGGGCGGCCAGCCAGTTCAGTGCCGCACCCGGATTGAAGAACGAGAAGGCGAGGGCGACGATGAAGTCGATCATCAGCTGGATCAACGCGCCGATGATCATCATCTTGACGTACTGGACCTGGGTGCCCGAGGCCCGGCTCTTGGCGCCGAGGTCGCGCAACTGATCGGAGGCGGCCGCGAGGTAGCCGGGATTGCGGACGTACCCCTGCATCGACTCGACGAACGCCTCGTCGGCCCGGCCGGAGACGCCGCGTCGGATGGAGCGGACGGCGTCGACAAGTAGCGGCAGGGCGGAGTCGACCCCGTCGGCCGCGCCGCTGTAGGCCCGTGAGAGCCCGAACAGGCGGTCCTCGTCGGTCCCGGGGAAGTCCTCACCCGAGATCCACTTGAGGAAGCCGGCGAGGTCGTCCGACGCCTCGATCCCCATCTCCGCTCACCTCCCCCGGTCCGACACCGTCAGGTACGCACCGGACCGTTGCCGGACCAGCCGGTCGCCGTGTCGCCGTTCTCCGCCTCGTACCTGGCCAACAGCGCGGCCAGATCTTCCACGCGGCTGCCATCGCCGACCGCCAGCTCCCGCAGGCCGGTCAGCACGTACCTCGCCAGCGGCAACTCGCGGTCCAGATCGGCGGCGACCGCCTCGTCGACCTCGCCGCGCACGCTGAGCACGACCGGGGTGTTCGCGCCCACCTCACCCTCGAACGTCTCGACGACCGCCTGCATGTGCGCGAAGTAGGCGGCGAACGCCTCCTGTCGCAGCCGGTCCGTGTCCGCCGAGAGCGGGGCGCTCACGTCCGGCTCCCGGTGCCGTCGCCGCTCGTGTGCGCTGCTCCCCCGGCCGGTCGAGACGCGGCCGGCTCGGCGCCCGGCCACGGGTCGTTCACCAGCCGGAGCGCGTCGCGCATCATCGACTCGAAGTCGGCCTCCCCGTTGATCATGTCGAGGACCGGCATCCCGGGCGGCAGGACCGAGGCGAAGGCCGCCGCGACGACGGCCTGGGCCTGCTGTCGGGCCTCCCCGATGGTGTCGACGAGCAGGGTCGCCAGTTCGGCCGAGGGCATGCTGCGGTACGACCGGCTCAGGAACCGGACGTCGACGAGGTCGCCACGGCTGTTCACGGTGACCGTGATGACCCGGTTCTTCGACGTCACGCTCGTCTCGCCACCGTCGAGTCGGGCCTGCACGTCGGCGATCGCCGCCTGGCTGGCCGCCAGCTCGGCGTACGCCTGCTCGATCTGGTCCTGCATGGGACCTGGCATCTCGTTCCCCTTCCGCTAGTTCCGGCGCCGGGTGGTGTCCCGGTGCGTCGGGCCGTACGGCGATCCCGGGCCGCGCGACGGTACGGCCGGTCGGCCGGTGCGCGTACCCTCACCGGAGTCCGCCTCGCCGATG
Source organism: Micromonospora sp. NPDC023869 (assembly GCF_055559695.1). Lineage (NCBI taxonomy): Bacteria > Bacillati > Actinomycetota > Actinomycetes > Micromonosporales > Micromonosporaceae > Micromonospora > Micromonospora sp. NPDC023869. Next base: position 146,825 of record NZ_JBVHKD010000013.1, on the reverse strand, counting down.
TCGTCTCTTCCGATCACGGCCGGTGCGCAGTCGGGATCGGTGCCCCACACCTCTTCCTCCTCGGCGAGCCAGGTGGTGCGTTCGCGGTCTTTGTCGTTGTCGCGGCCGCCGCCCTGTCCCATGCCACCCATCGGCGGCATCATCGGGAAGCCACCCATGCCGCCCATGCCGGGTATGCCGACGCCGGCGGCACCGGCCGCACCGGCCGATCCGAACGGTGCGCCGGCGGTGAAGCCGCCGCTGGTGACCGCGCCGGTGCCGGTGCCCGCCACACCGGCGAAGCCGGGCAGGGCCGAACCGGCCACGTAGCCAGGCGGCGGTTCGCCGATCGGGCCGATGACCGCGCCGCCGTTGAGGCCGCCCGACGAGCTGCCGGAGTCGAAGCCACCGGAGCCCACACCGCCGACCGCGTCCGGGTCGACGACCGAGGGGTGCGGCGTGGACGGCGGGGTCAGGCCACCCAGGCCGCCGCTGCCGCCGGTCGGCACACCGCCGGAGGCCGAGCCGTCACGGCCCGGACCGCCGACGACGCCCGAGTCACCGCCCGACGGGTTCGGCGTGGATGGTGGGGTGAGGCCGCCCAGACCGCCGCTGCCGCCGGACCCGGATCGGGAGCCGCCGCCGGACCCTCCGCCACCGGGCGTTCCGCCCACCACACCGCCACCCAGGCCGGGCAGGAAGGTGCCGGGACCGACCGAGCCGCCGCTGCCGACCGGGCCGACCCCGCCGCCCGTCCCGTCGCCGATGCCACCGGTACCGCCGCCCAGACCGGACGGGTCGAAGCCACCGGCGGACGGCCCGCCGGTGAACCCGCCGCCCGCGCCACCGCCACCGAGCTCCCCGCCCGCGCCGCCACCGGATCCCCCCGCCCCCAGGCCGGACGGGTCGAAGGATCCACCGGAGCCGGATCCGGTCTGTGCACCGTCCGGACCGCCGCCGAAGCCCGCACCGCCCGGCCCACCGCCGATGTCCGCGCCGCCGGAGCCCCCACCACCGAACTCCGCGCCGCCGGAGCCGCCACCACCGCCGCCGAAATCCGCGCCGCCGGAGCCGCCACCACCGCCGCCGAAATCCGCGCCGCCGGAGCCGCCGTCGTTCCCGCCACCGCCGAAGTTGGCGCCGCCGGAGCCGCCCCCGCCCGGCCCGTTGCCGAACGGGTTGTCGTCCTGCGGCGAGTAGTAGACGCCCCGGTACAGCGGGAAGACCCCGCGTCGCATCGCCTGGATCGTCTGGTCGAAGCTGGTGACGAGGGCCTGCGTGGCGTTGAGCGAGGCGAGGTTCAACGCCTCCAGGTTGCTGACCCAGGTGGACTTCATGCCGTCGTTCAGTTGGGTCCAGCCGTCGTTGCTCATCAGGTCGTACGTGCCGAGACCCTGGTCCGGGAAGGAGAAGATCCACGGCTGCTCGGGCCCGGCCGTCCACGTCCCGCTGCTGGTGCGGGCGTCGTACTCGTCGACCTGTCGCTCCATGGAGCGCAGGACCTCCCAAACGAGCGTGTTCGGGTCGTGGTACCGGTATGCGACGAATGCGTTCCAGGCGTTCTCCATCGCGGTCTTGAAGGCGTTGACCGCGTTGCCGTTGTCGTTGAGCAGTTGGACCCAGTCACCCTGTTCGGTGATGTTCTCCTTGAGATAGAGCATGGTCCGGGCCATGTCGTCCATGGCGAAGACGAACGCGTCGGCGGCCGACCCGTCGAAGCCGGCCCGGTCCTGGTCGATCCGGTCGACCACCGCCCGGACGGTGGGTTGGCCGCCGTTCATCAGCCAGTCCGTCACCTGCCAGTAGAGGTGGGCGGCGTCGAAGAAGGTCTGTGCGTCCAGGAACTCGTTGGCGCGGATGCCGGAGACGATCGGTCCGCTGGCGGTCACCGTCTTCTGCGAGTGGTTGGCCGGGGAGTTGTCGCCGCCCTCGAAGAAGGTGACCCAGCCACGGATGAGCTGGAAGTACATCCGGGAGTCCCGGCCGCCGTGCCGGCGTTTGCGATAGAGGGTGATCCGGTTCCAGCCCTCCTGGTCGCCGGGCATCCAGTGGTTCCACGGGCTCTGGTTGCCGTTCTCGGTCACCTGCCAGAACGAGGTGTCGAGCTGTAGCCAGGTGTTGCGGGCCGCGACTCCGGGGTCCGCCTGTTCCTCGGACCCGAGCACGTCCCGCAACGCCGGCATCCACTCCATGGACCGGCCGGCGGTGGGACCGCCACCAGGCTGGGTCATGTTGTTCCCTCCGTTGTCGCAGGTGTGCCCGGGTCCGGGGCGCGGGTCAGAAGGCCGGGAGGCGGGCGCCGAACTCGGCGACCGACATCTCGTTGAGCGTCTCGGCGCCGTCGGTGAGCGCCATGAACGAACGCAGCTGCTGGCCACGGGTGGCGGACAGGGTGCCGATCTCGTTCAGCCGCGCCTGGATGTTGGCGCCGTTGGTGCGGATCAGGTTGCCGACGGTCTGTCCGATCGCGAAGTTCTGGTGTCCGGGGCGGATGACCAGGGTGTCGATCGGGCCCTTCGCGGCGGCGGGTGCCTCGGTGGCCAGGGTCATGTTGACGGCGACGAAGTCGTTGAGCATGCCGTCGTCGACGTGGATCGGCATCGTCGTACCCCGTTCAGAGGTTGCCCTGGAACAGGGCCGCGCCCTGGGCGTCCGCAACCTGGTACGTCTCGCGGATCCGGTCGATGGCGGCGGCACCGGAACCGAGTGAGTTGTTCATCGTCGTCATGCCGCCCTCCCAGACGGTCTGCGCCGCCCGGTACGACTCGGCGGCACCGCCGAGGTTCATGGTGATGAACCGGTTGACGACGGCGTTCAGCTCGTCGAGTGCGTTGTCGATCGACCGGGTGACGCCGCGCAGCTCCTCGCCGCTGCCGAGCAGACCGTCGGGGTTCAGGCCGTAGGTAGCCATCGGGATTTCCTTTCGTTCGGGTGCGGAGGAGGCGGTCAGTCGCCCTGGTACCAGCGGGAGTGCGTGGAGGTCTCCTGCTCGGCGTTGCTGGTGGCCTGGAGGTACTGGCCCATCGCGGTGCGGAGCATCTCCAGGCCGTTGCGGACCTGGTTAAGGCCGCCGCGCCAGTTCGCCAACTCCTGTCCGTAGAGGGTGCGGGCCTCGCCGTGCCACTGCATCGACGAGTTCACCGCGTCGACGCTGGCGTCGGCGGCGTTGCAGTTGGCCATCGCCACCTCGAACGCCGACAGCAGCTGGCGGATGGTCTGTTCGTCTACTTCGGTCTGTGCGGGCATCTCGCTCTCCTTCGTGTCGGATGTCCGGTCCGTGCGGCGTCGCGGGCGCGGCGCCGGTCATCTGCGGGCCAGTTCGGGGTCGAGCAGTGGTCCGGTCGGTAGCAGGTCCAGCAGGGCCCTGGTCACCGTCGCCGCGCCGTCCGGGGGGTAGCCGAGGGTCTCGGCGACGGACGGATCGGCGAGCGGGTACTTGATCCCGGCATCGGTGACGAGGAAGTAGCCGGTGCCGGGAAGCTGTCCGGGTCGACCGAGCCGGATCAGGCCGCCGACCCCGGCAGCGATCGACACGGCACCGGCCGTCTGGGCGGTGCGGGTGATGCCGGTGCCGTCGACGGTGCGCGCGCCCGGCGAGGTCAGCGGCGGTCGTGACGTCACTCCGATGCCGCCGCCGTCGGTGTGCTGCACGCACCAGACGCGGCCCGGTCCGGGGTCGGCGCGGGTCGGCGGGGTGGACGGCAGGTCGGCGGCGACGGTCGGCTGTGTGGAGACCGGCAGCCGGGCCAGTTCCGCGGGGCTCAACGCGGTGGGTGCCACCGGCGTCGGCCCGTACGCCCGGGCCGTGTCCGGGTCGCTTTCCACCAGTCCGTGGGCCAGCGGGCCGAGTTGGCTGAGTCCGTCGCGTTGCAGCAGGTAGTGACGTTCGGGCAGGCCGGCGACGCGGACCACGAAGAGCTGGCCGATGCGGGTGGGACGACCGTCCACCTCCGGTCCCGGTCGGCCCCGGTCGGGTACGGGCACCGGTGCGAGGTCCGGGCCGACCGGCAGTTGCTCCAGCCAACCCGGCTCGACCAGGACGGGTACGCCGTCGTAGCCGAAGGCCCGGCTCAGCCAGTCGCGGGTCAACGCGAAGCGTCGTCCCTGCCAGACCAGGAACGTCGGGCCGGCCGCGACGCGGGCGACCATCGCATGGTCCGCGGGAAGCGGGGTGCCGGTCGTCGACCGGTCGACCGCCAGGGTGGTCGTGGTGGCCTGGGTGCCCGCGCCGTCCCGGATCGCCCGCGCACACACGTGCCAGGTGGTGCCGTCGAGCGCTCCGGGTGCGGGCAGGGCGTCGGGGGCGCCGACGATGCCGAGCGGGCGTCCGCGTGGCACGTCGGCCAGTGAGCGGCCGGAGACCGAGACGACCTTCGGGGAGGCGCCGAGGATCAGCCGGGCGGAGGTGTAGTTGAGCACCGGGCGCAGCGCGCCGTCGACGAGGACGTACCGGCTGCCGGTCTCCTTCTCGACGACGAGTTGTCGGGGTTGTCGCCAACTGTCGGCACCGCCGGGACGCAGGAATCCGTAGACCGCGAAGCCGGCGACGACCAGGGCGGCGACCAGCAGCCCGGCGAGGCTGCCGACCAGCATTCGGCGGTGCGGGTTCTCCGGTGTCTCCGGCTCCCCCGCCACCAGGGCACCGGTGAGCCGGCCCAGGACGTACGACTGGGCCTGCACCTGGTCCCGACGTGACTGCACGGCCCTCAGCCGCCCAACGCCCGGGCGAAGGCGTAGACGTCCAGGACGGCGAGCAGGACCGGGAAGACCGCGACCATCGCCAGGGTGTGGGTCAGGTCGCCGACGCGTCCCCAGTACGGCATGAGCCGCCGGCCGGGCAGGGTTCGGGCGGTGGTGACCAGCAGTGCCGCGCCGATCGGCACCAGGAGCGCCGGCACCAGCAGGCGCGGCCAGCCGGTGCCGGTGGTGCTCAGGTGCAGCAGCACTGTGGCCAGTCCCACCACGGCCGGTCCGCAGAGTGCGAGCCGGTGCCATGCGCTGGTCATCGGGCGGGCGGCGAGCAGCCGTACGGCGGCGACGAGGACGACCAGCGTCGTGGCCGCCCAACCGTCGGCGGCACCGACCAGCGTCAGGGCGCCGAGCGTGACCGTGGCCAGGCCGGCGTGGAGCGCCGTCATGTAGCGGTCGGCGGTGGCGGTGCGGGCGAGCAGTGGTTCGCTCGGCTCCGGGTCAATGCCTTCCTGTAGGTGCTCGGGCTGGACGGGCAGTGGTTCGAGGTGCAGTCCGGCCAGGCGGAACGCGAGCAGGGGAACGGCCGTACCGGCGATGGTGGCGGCGACCGCGACGACGGCGGCGGCCCGGACGGTGCTCATCGGGACGAACGCGGCGAGTGCGGCGCCGGCAGCGGTGAACAGGGCTGCGGTGAGGACGGCGGCGAAGAGTGGACCGGCCCGGCCGAGCAGGATCCGGCCGAGGGCCGCGGTGGTGAACACGGCGGTCGCGGCGACGACGAGCCGTGGTCCGTCCACTATCAGCGCGGTGTCCGGGCGGCCGATCTCCGGCACCAGCAGACCGGCGAGGCCGGCGTGTGCGACGGCGGCGACCAGGAACACCGTTCCGGCGGCCGGGTCGCCGACGGCTCGGGTGAGGGCGAACGCGGCGGCCAGGCAGCCCAGCGCGAGCGCGGCCGCGCAGAAGAGGCGGGGTACGGGTGGGCCGGGCGCCGCCAGCACGGCGGCGCCGGTGCCGAGCAGCACGGCGAGTACGCCGAGCGCCGCCCAGCGCACCATCTGCGGTCGCCACAGGCCGGACCGGGCGCGGGCTCCAGTGGCCACACCGTCGATCAGGTCGTCGAAGTCGACCGGCGGGATCTGTTCGGCGCGCGGGCGCAGGTGCACCGTGTCGCCGTCGCGCAGGCCGAGTGAGGCGACGGTGCCGTCCTCGTCGAACGGTGGTGCGCCGAGGCGTTGCAGCACCCAGCCGCCGTGCAGCAGGCCGGTGTCCGCCAGGTCCTCGCCGAGGTGGTGCAGCAGCGCCGGCAGCAGGTCGGCGACCAGCACCTGGGCGGGTACGGCCAGCTCGATCTGCCGGTCCGGTCCGCAGACGACCAGTCGGCACATCTGCTCACCAACGGCGATGCTCATGCCCTCTCTACGGGCCGTCTCCGAGGCGGTTCAACGAAGGTGCGGAATATTTTTCTGACCCGCCGACCGGCCCGGCGCGTAGTAGGACGCACGCGGGCGGTCGGCAGGGGCCGGCCCGCAGCGGGACAGGAGGCGGACCGTGACCACAGTGGTGTTCCGGCGACCGGCGCGACGCAACGGCCCGGAGATGCCGGCCGGCGAGATCAGCCTCCAGGAGCCGCCGGAACTGCCCGAGACGCAGTCCGGCGGGCTGCGGCACGTCATGACGATCATGCCGATGATGCTGATGTCCGGCGTCATGATGCTGATGTTCGTCGGCGGTGGTCGTGGCGCGATGACCTGGGTGATGATCGGCCTGATGATGGTCGCGATGGGCGGGATGCTGGTCGGTCAGATGGTGGGGGCCGGCGGTGAGCGTAAGCGGCGGCTCGGCGGCGACCGCAGGGACTACCTGCGCTACCTGGCCCAGAACCGCCGGCGGGTGCGGCGGACCGTGGCGCAGCAGCGGGACGCCGGCGCGTGGCGGCATCCCGACCCCGGTGCGCTGTGGTCGGTGGCGATGACGTCGCGGCGGTGGGAGCGGCGGGCCAGCCATCCGGACTTCCTGGAGGTGCGGTTGGGCACCGGTCGAGCCCGGTTGGCCACCCCGATCGTGCCGTTGCAGACCAAGCCGATCGAGGACCTGGAGCCGTTGTCGGCGAAGTCGCTGCGCCGCTTCATCAAGGCGTACAGCACGCTTGAGGAGCAGCCGGTCGCCGTGTTCCTGCGCGGCTTCGCCCTGATCCGGTTCACCGGTGACGCCGACGGTGTCCGAGCGGTGCTGCGCGCCATGGTCACCCAGCTGGTGACCCTGCACGCACCGGAGGAGGTGGTGGTCGCGCTCTGTCTGGGTGGGGAGGGCGCCGCTGCCTGGGAGTGGGCGAAGTGGCTGCCGCACGTCCAGCATCCGGTCGAGCAGGACGCGGCCGGGGCCACGCGGCTGGTGGCGGAGAGCATCGAGGGGGTGGAGCGGCTGCTCGGTGAGGGTTTCCTCGCGCGCCCGCGCTACGAGCAGGGTGCCACGCCGAGTCGCGACGAGCCGTACGTGCTGGTCGTCTGCGACGGTGGGCGGATCCCGACCGGGGCCCGGATGACCTCCGGCGGTTACCGCAACGCCGTGCTGGTCGACATCGGCGTCGCGCCGGCCAGCACTCCCCGCCATCTGCTCTGGCTCGATCTGGTCGAGGACCGGTTGGAGATGGTGCGGCACGACGCGGTCGGTCGGGAGAAGCGGTCGCCGTTGGCCCGCGCCGACCGGCTCAGTGTCGCCCGGGCCCGGGCGGTGGCGAGGATTTTGTCGCCGTACCGGCTCGGCATCGCCACCGAGCCGGTCGCCGAGGCGCTCGACTCCGACTTCGACCTGGGGGCGCTGCTCGGGGTCGCCGACCTGAGTCGGCTCGACCTCGACGCCGTCTGGGCGCCCCGGTCGGCGACGGACCGGCTCCGGGTGCCGATCGGGGTCGACTCCGACGGCGCGCCGGTGGAGTTGGACCTCAAGGAGTCCGCGCTCGGCGGGATGGGCCCACACGGCATGTTGATCGGGGCCACCGGCTCGGGCAAGAGCGAGCTGCTGCGTACCCTCGTGCTGGCGCTCGCGGTGACGCACTCCAGTGAGACGTTGAACCTGATCCTGGTGGACTTCAAGGGCGGTGCCACGTTCCTGGGGCTGGACCGGTTGCCGCACACCTCGGCGGTGATCACCAACCTGGCCGACGAGGCGGCGCTGGTCAGCCGGATGCGTGACGCCCTGCACGGGGAGCTGGTCCGCCGGCAGGAGCTGCTGCGGCAGGCCGGTGGCTACAGCTCGGCGTTGGACTACGAACGCGCCCGGGCGCAGGGAGCTCCGCTCGATCCGCTGCCCACGCTGTTCGTCGTGGTCGACGAGTTCAGCGAACTGCTCGCCGCGCACCGCGACTTCATCGACCTGTTCGTCATGATCGGTCGGCTGGGGCGGTCGCTCGCGGTGCATCTGCTGCTGGCCAGTCAGCGCCTCGACGACGGTCGGATCGCCCAGTTGGAGTCGCATCTGTCGTACCGGATCGGGCTGCGGACGTTCTCGTCGATGGAGTCGCGGGCGGTGATCGGTGTGCCGGACGCGCACGAGTTGCCCAGTCAGCCCGGCAACGGCTACCTGCGAACCGACGTGTCGACGCTGATCCGGTTCAAGGCCGCGTACGTCTCCGGTGCGCACCGACCCCGGGCCGTGCGGTCCCGGCAGGACGTGGTGCAGCGGCAGTTGGTGCCGTACCTGTTGGAGCACGTGCCGTACCGCACTCCGGTGGAGACGCCCTCGGCGGCGGAGGTCACACCGGACGAGGCGGACGTGGCGTCGCCGAGTGTGTTGTCGGTCGTGGTGTCGCAGCTCACCGATCAGGGGCCGCCGGCACACCAGGTGTGGCTGCCGCCGCTGTCCGCCGCCCCGACGCTGGACCAGTTGCTGCCGGCGCTGGCCCCGGATCCACAGGCCGGGCTGCGGGCTGCGGACTGGCCCGGCGTCGGGCGTCTGGCGGTGCCGGTGGGGTTCGTGGACAAGCCGTTCGAGCAGGTCCGGGAACTGATGGTGGTGGACCTGGCCGGCATCGGCGGGCACGTGGGCATCGCCGGTGGTCCGCAGAGCGGCAAGAGCACGCTGCTGCGGACGGTGATCTGCGGGCTGGCGTTGACCCACAGTCCGGCACAGGTGCAGTTCTACTGTCTGGACTTCGGTGGGGGAACGTTGTCGACGATCGCCGACCTGCCGCACGTCGGCAGCGTCGCCGGCCGACTGGAGATCGACCGGGTGAGCCGGATCGTCGCCGAGATCAGTGCGCTGGTCACCGAGCGGGAGCGACGCTTCGGCAGTCTCGGCGTCGACTCGATGGCCACCTACCGGCGGGCTCGGGCCGAGGGCACCATCACCGACGACCCGTACGGTGACGTGTTCCTGGTGGTCGACGGCTGGTTCACGTTGCGGCAGGAGTTCGAGTCCGCCGACTCCGCGATCCGGCAGATCGTCGCGCGGGGGCTGAACTTCGGGGTGCACGTGCTGCTCACCGCCGCCCGCTGGTCCGAGGTCCACCACGGCATGCGGGACCAGCTCGGCACCCGGCTGGAGCTGCGTCTCGGTGACGCCGTCGACTCCGCCATCGACCTGCGGATGGCGGCCACGGTGCCGCACCTGCCCGGTCGGGGGTTGACCGCGCAGAAGATGCACTTCCTCGGCGGGCTGCCGCGAATCGACGGTTGCGGTGAGGCGGAGAGCGTGGCCGAGGGTGCTCGGGATCTGTCCGCGTCGGTGCGGGACTTCTGGGCCGGGCCGCCCGCCCCGCCGGTGCGTACGCTGCCCGCGCTGCTGCCGGCCGGCGAGTTGCCGCCGCCGGACGGCGACCTGCGGGTCGCTCTCGGCATCGACGAGGAGCGGATGCAGCCGGTCTGGCACAACTTCGAGGAGGTGCCGCACCTGACCGTCCTGGGCGACACGGAGAGCGGCAAGACCAGTCTGCTGCGCCTGCTGGTCGACGGGGTGACCCGACGGTTCACGCCGAAGGAGGCCCGGATCATGGTGGTGGACTACCGTCGTCGGCTCTTCGATTCCGTTCCCGGTCCCTACCGGCTCGGATACTCGGTGTCGCCGGGGGCGACGAAGGAGACCGTGGCCAGCGCCGTCGAGGGGTTACGCAGCCGGATGCCGGGCAACGACGTCACCCCGGAGCAACTGCGTCGCCGCGACTGGTGGACCGGGCCCCGGCTGTTCGTCTTCGTCGACGACTACGACCTGCTCGCCGGTCACGACAGCCCGCTGGCACCGCTGATCCCGTTCCTGCCGCAGGGCACCGACATCGGTTTCCATCTGGTCCTGACCCGGGGTGCGGCGGGGGTGATGCGGATGTCGATGGATCCGCTGATCCGCCGTCTGCAGGAGACGAACAGCCCGGACCTGGCGCTGTCCTGCCCGCCGTCGGAGGGGCCGCTGCTCGGCAACACCAAGCCGCGCATCCTGCCGCCGGGGCGGGCGCTGCTCTGCACCCGCCGGGGGCATCGACTGATCCAGACCGGGTGGACGCCGCCGCCGGAGCTGTCGCCGCCGGCCGGTGCGGTGGCCGGTGTCGCCGGATGATCGGTGGTCAGCGCGGGTTCCACCGGCGTCGTCGCCCGCGCCGCAGGACCGCGATCGAGGCCAGTGCCACGGCGGTCGACAGGAGCAGCGCCGTTGCCGCGACGGCGGCGCGGCGGACCGCCGGATTCTGCGCCGGAACCGGCGCCAGGACGACCGGTGGTACCGGTCCGCGGGCCGGGGTGCCGGCCAGCGTCGGGTCGATGACGGCGACCGCCGCGTACGGGTCGACGGTGCCGGCGCCCAGCCGGGGGTCGCCCGGTGTCGGGGGCGGTTCGGCGGTGAGCCGCAGCCGCTCGCGTACCTCTGCCTGCGTCAGCTCCGGGTGGTACGACCGCACCAGCGCGGCGGTCCCGGCGACGTACGCGGCGGCGACGGCGGGACCACCGACCCGGTAGTGGCCGGTGCCGGCGGGTGCGACGCTGACCGCGCCGGTGGCGGGCGCCACCAGGTCGACGCCGGCGGACGGCGGGCTGTCCTCGGTCGGTACGCCGTCCGGGTCGATCCCGCCGACGGCCAGCACCTGCGGGAACGCGGCCGGATACCAGGCCGGTGGCGCGGTGGCCGACGACGGCGTGCTCCGGTCGCTGACGGCGGCGACCACCACGATGTCACGGGCGACGGCCTCGGCGACCGCGGAGGCGAGCCGGTCGTCGGTGCCGGGGCGACCGGCGCCGACCAGGATCACGTCGGCGCCGAGGGTGGTCGCGGCCCGGATCCCGTCGGCGAGCCCGGTCGGCGGCACCCGCCCGTCAGGGCCGGTGATCCGGATCGGCAGCAGCGTCGCCGCCGGGGCAATCCCGACCACCGCGGTGCCGTTGACCGGGCGGGCGGCGACGATGCCCGCCAGTGTGGTGCCCCGGCCGAGACAGTCCCGGTCGGCCCGGCCGCCGTCGGTCACGTCCCGGCCGGCCGTGACCGCTCCCCGCAGGGCCGGGGCGGTGGCGCTGACCCCGCTGTCGACCACGGCCACGGTCACCCCGGCGCCACGGCTCAACGGCCAGGCCGCCGACGGCCCCAGTCGGGCCACCGCCCACGGCATCCCCGTGGCGGTGACCGGTGACCCGCCGACGCACCCGTCGGTCACCGTCGGCAGGGCCGGCGGTTCGTTCTGTCGGGCCTGGGCGGGAGCCGCCGGTACGGCCAGCGCCGTGACCACGACACACGTGCCGAGCGCCGCTCGGGAGACCGTTCGTCCGACGGGCACCGCCGTCTCCTCTCAGCCGGTCCGGTCGGCCGGCGACCCCGGCGGTCGGGCCGGCGGATCGTCGGGCCGGTGGTGGTCGTCGTGGCTGGGCACGGCGTCCGGGAGCGTGTCGACGGGCCGGGTCCGGGCCCGCCGTGACCACCAGGCGAGACCTCCGGCTGCCACGGCCAACAGGAGCACCACCAGCGCGGCGACCGCTGCCGGAGCAGGGGTCGCGTCGGTGCCGAGGGTGGCGAGCTCGTCGTGCCGTTCCTCCTCGGACAGCGTGGCGGTCACGGCCGCGCCGGCGTCGACCATGCCGAAGCCGGTCAGCGGGTCCGGTACGCGCGCGGCGGCCGGGTTCGCGGTGACCCGCAGCCGGTGGGCCACCGCCGCCGCGTCGAGATTGGGCAGGGCCGCCCGGACCAGCGCCGCGGCCCCTGCCACGAACGCGACCGCGTACTGGGTTCCGCTGCTGGCCCGCGTCCCGTCCTTGCCGGCGACCAGGGTGGCGATGTCGATACCGGGGGCGACCAGGTCGACCCCGCCGCTGCGGTAATCGGCGGCGAGCTGGCCGTCGACCCCGACGCCGGCCACCCGCAGCAACCCGTCCGCGTCGTCGGGGCCGGCGGCGGCACCGGTGGTGGTCGTCGCGCCGGCCACGACCACCACGTCGTGCGCCAGCGCGGTGCGGATCGCCTCGGCCACCTCTGGGGCGGCCGGGTCGACGTAGCCCCCGAGCGCGATCACGGTGCTGCCGGCCGAGACGGCGACCTCGATGCCGGTGGCCACGTCGGCGGCCCGTGACTGGGGGGCCGTCGTCACCACCCGCACCGGCAGCACGGCCGAGGCCGGGGCGACGCCGCCGCCGGAATCTGTGCCGTCGCCCCGGGCGGCGATGATGCCGGCCATCGCGGTGCCCGATCCGAGACAGTCGACGTCGCCACGCTCGTTGCCGGCGACGATGTCGACCCCGGTGGTGATCCGTCCACCGAGTGCAGGACGGCTGCTGTCCACTCCGGAGTCGATCACCGCCACCATGACACCGCTGCCCTCGGTGAGCATCCACGCCTGCTCGGCTGCCAGTTCCTGCCAGGCCCAGTCCGAGCCGGTCTGCGGACCGGCCGCGACCGCGCAGCGGCCGGTGTCGGGCGCCGGGGACCGTGCGGGGCGCGGGGTGCTCGACGGCCGGGTGCCCGGCGTCGGTGTGGTGGGGGCGCCGACCGAGGAGAGCATGCCGTAGCGGACTCCCTCGCCGTAGGCGTCCCACGGCAGCACGATGATCCAGCCCGGCCGCAGCTGGTCCGGGTCGGTGAGCCTGCCGCCATCGGGTTGCACTCGGCCGGCGTTGAGGTGCAGGACGTCGGTGGTCCGTGCCGTGGTGCCCAGGAACCGCTGTGTGATCATCGACAGTCGCTCCGGTTCGCCCTGGTAGGACGAGGTCACGACGTAGTACTTGGCATAGGTCTCGACCGGGGCGGCAAGCGCCCGATCCGGTGTCACCAGCGACGCGACGACGGCCAGCACGAGCAGCCCGCACCACCATCGGATCCACCGACGCCGCTGTGCCGTCACCGACAGCCTCCTCCACTCGGGTGGGTCCACCTCATGTCGACGCCTGCACTACGCACGCCACGCCGGACCGGTTCATCACGTGTGTCGTCGACGATCCACAAGGGTCGTACGGCGGTGCTATAGATGGACGATATGCGGCCCATCGCGCGCGCGGCGTCCGGCGGTCCCCCTCAGCTCCGCCGCCTCGACGCGGCCCGGCACCGCCGGGTCGAGGGCCTGTTCGACGTCTGGCTGGAGCCGCGACCGGACGGCGCGTTGACAGCCCTGGGGACGGACGGCCCGGCGCTGACCGCGAAGGACGTCGCCGACCTGGTACGCCGGTCGGGGGCCGCCGGTGACGACGTGCGGATGCTGACAGCAGACGGAGAGCGCCGGGCGAGCCTGTTCCGCGAGGTCGCCGCCATGCTCGGTCAGGACGTGCTGATCACTCCGGCAGGCGCCGACGTCCGGCACCGGTGGCTGCCCGCCGAGCCGGAGGCGCCCCGGGACGCCATCGCCGTGGAGCGGGCCAGCGGAAACCCGGTCGACTGGACGGTGATCCAGCCGCCCGGCCTGGAGTCGTCGCTGCCCGGCTGGTTCGATCTGGTCGACGGGACGGTGCAGGCCCGGACCGGAACCGTCGCGCTGGCCCTGCCCGGCGGGCTGGTGCTGGCGACCCGCGCCGATTTCACCGCCCGGCGGGCGGCGGTGGCCCGGCTCGCCCCGGGTGACCCCGATCTGGTCACCGTGGCCGTCACGATCCGGTCCGCCGGGTTCCTGGTCGGCGACTACCGGGGCACCCAGGAGATCCTGACCGGCCCGGCGCTGGCCGCGGCCCTGTCCACCCTGCCGCTGTACGGCGGTGACCTGCGACTGTGGCTCACCTGGCCGGCTGATCCCGCCGAACGGGTGCGGCTGTCCGCCGCGCTCACCGCGCTCGCCGAGGCCAGTGGGGCGACGGTGTGGACACCGCCGACCGGCGGCACCGCCGAGATCCTCGCCGACTCCGGTGACCTGCGTGCGCTCGACGCTGGCGGCATGCCGGGCCGGTGGCAGGACCATCAGCCGGACAGCGAGTGCGGCGGTCCGCCGCGCTACCTGAGCACCGCCGACGGTCGGCTGCTGCCCACCACCGAGGTCATCATGGCCGGCCTGGCCGCCGCCCCTCGGAGCAGTGTGGTGCCGACCGACGTGCCGACCGACGAACCAGCGGGTCGTCGCCCGGTGCTGGCCGCCGACCCGCAACGTCCCGCCGGGTACGGCGTGAGCTGGTTGACCGACGGCCTGCCGGTGAACACCGCCCCGGTCGAGTTGTACGTGACGGCACCGGTTCCGCCCGCCGAGGTGCTGGCCGGTGGCGTACCGGCTGCGGAGCTGTTCCTGATCGGTCGTCCCGATCTGGCGCAGGCCGCCGCCGGCCGCCGTGACGGGTACCTGTTCCGGGCCCGGGTGGCACCCGGCGGGGCCGTCCGGGTCACCTCCCTCGACCTGCACGTCCCGGCCGACCTGCAGCACCTACTGGCGCAGGCCGACGCGTACCTGTTGCCGGCCGGTCGGCTCGACCGGGTCCGGTTGCTCGCCGCCTACTCCCTGGACCGGGCCTCGGTGTCCACGTTGGAGCAGGAGTTCGACGAGCCGGCACCGGTCCGGTTGCGGTGTTCCGGGGCCCGGCACGGGGTGGCCGGCCTGCCCAACGACGCGGACCGCTGGCCCCGGGCCCGCATCGGCCGCGGCTACGCGCTGGTGCCCATCACGGCACGGGCGCTGCCCGGCGGCTGGCTGCCCCTGCACCGCGAGCAGCCCGGTGTCCGGGACGGCCACTGGCTGATCGAGCTGCGGGTGCCCGCGCGGCGGGCGATCGACGTCGCGGCCACCGCGGATCGGCTGGACGGCCTGCCGCTGGTGCGCTCCCGGGCCCCGCGCCTGCGGGCTGCCGGGATCGCTCTGGTGCTGCCGAGCCGGGCCTATCCCCGGGTGACGGTCACCCGCAGGTTCCGACCGACGGCTCAGGGTTGGATGGTCGTCCCCGGGTCATCGGCCGCCGTGTCGTTGCCGGAGATGCTGTCGGCCGTGCCACCGTCCGCCTGAGTCGGGGTGACCGCTCCGGTCGGGGTCGTCACGTCGACCACGATCGACCATCGGGCGCGGAGGACCTCCCCGGTGAGCACCGGCACCACCCGGCCGCCGCTGTCCGCGGCCATCCGTCGCGCGGCCCGCAGCCGGGCACCGCGTAACCCGCCACTGAACACGACGGTCGGGCCGCTGCCAGGCTCGGGCACGTCCAGGGGGAACTCGTCCCACCAGCGGACGCCGGGCGGCGGCTCGGCACCGAGAGCGTCGCCGACGACCATCACGTCCACGCCCGCCGCCAGCAGTTGCCCGGCGAGTGACGCGGCCCGTCGTCGGCAGGCGACCGGGTCACCGGTCACGGTCAGGACGTCGGGGGTCCGGGCCAGGTCGACCCAGAGGGCCCACCCGTCGCGGTGGCCCAGCAGGACCGGCACTCTGGCGCCGGTGAGCTGTTCGTCGTCGGCCAACCAGGCGTACGCGGGCGGCTCGGACGGTCCGGCCGCACCGACGAGCTGGACCCGCAGTGCGGTGGAAGCGTCGTCGAATTCGGTCCGCAGTTTGGTGTATCCGCTGGTCACGCTCTCGGGCCGAGGGTGCACGGCGGGGTCCGGCCGGCCGGAGGTGAACCGCTGGTCGATCCCGTCCCGCGAGCTCGACGCGACGATTGGACCGTCCGACGTGCTGGCCGGGCTGCGGGAGGTGACGGTCGGGCCGTCCGGCGCGCCGCCGGTGTCCGGCCGGTCAGTGAGATCCGGGGCGCTCGTGGAGTCCGGCCCGGCATCGGCCACCGGGCTGGCACCGGTGAACGGGCTGGCACTGACGGCCGGGCCGACATCGGTGGCCTGGTCGTTCGCAGGGCCCGGTTCGGCTTCGGCGGTCAGACCGACGGGGGCGGACACCGGTGGCGGCAGCGGGACGGCGATCCTCTGCGGGTCGTCGGATGCCGGGGCGGCGTCCAGCGGTCCGGTGTCAGCCGGAACGACGACGGCGGGCATCGGCGGTCCGGATGCCCGGGCGACCTGCGCTCCGGATGCCGGGCTGCGCTCCGGTCGGATGCGCGGTGCGGGCGGTTCCCCGACCGACGCGGTGACGGCCTGGCTCGGTCCCGACCGCCCGCGTCGCAGCATCCACAGCACGATCGCGAGCAGCACCACCATGACACCGAAGGCCGCCAGCCGGAACAGGAAGCCGCCGACACCGTCCGGGTCCGGGTCGGTCGGCGGCGGTCCCGCGACCGGTGCCTCACTGGCGGATGCGGCCGGTGCCGTCACCTCCGGCAACGGTCCCACCGTCACTCCAGGGCCGTCGGCGTCGGCCGGCAACTCCAGCAGCCAGCCCTCGCGCAGCACCAGCGGGTCGGTGAGCCGCTCGCCGTCCGGCTGCAACCGGTCCCGGTTGAGCTCGAAGATCTCCCGGAACCGGTTGCCGTCGCCGAGGGTGCGGGCCGCGATCTGGTACAGGAACTCCGGTGCGCCCTGATCGGTCGCGCCGACGACGTAGTACCGGGTCGTGGTGGAACCCGCGGTAGCTGGCGTCGGTGTGTCCGCAGGTGCAGCGGCACGGGCCGGTCCGGCAGTCGCGAGCGCCAGGAGGGCGGACACCAGTACCACGGCAGCCATGCCACCGGTCCGGCGTCGACTGACGCGAAGCCCCATCGTCGACCGCCCCTTTCCGACCGCGATCCACTCCGGACCACCGACCCGCTACACCGGTTTTGCCGCACCCACTACGCACGCCACCGCCGTCAGGTTCACACGGTGGCGGGAGCACGATGATCGGTCAACGGCTACGACGGACCCGGGTATCTTGCAAGACGGCGGGGCAGTCGTGACGGGGGCGGCTGGTGACCTGGAGGTGTGATCGTTGGGAGCGCCACGACGGTTCATCGCACCGCTGGTCGCCGCTCTGCTGTGCCTCGGCGCCCCGGTGCCGGCCCGGGCCGAACCGGTACCGAATCCGGCCGGTTCCCACGTGAAGTACTACGTCGTGCAGGGCACCGACGGCGGCGCGGCGGAGTCTCTGTGGGACATCTCGACCCGGCTGCTGGGCAGCGGCGACCGCTACCTGTCGATCGTCGCGCTCAACCAGGGACGCCCCCAGCCGGACGGTGGCACGCTCACCGACCCCACGGAGCTCCGGGTCGGCTGGCTGCTCGTCCTGCCCTGGGATGCGTACGGCGACGGGGTCCTGCACGGACTCCTGCCGACTCGCGTCCCGGCCCCGCCCACGCCACCGCCGTCGAGAGCCGACGGCCGTTCGTCCGGCGACGGGTGCGGTTCAGCGGCCACCACCAGCGACATGGCGGTGCCGTGGGCGCAGTTGCGGCTCGCGCCGAGCGTCGCCTGGCAGCGGAGCACCGGCAACGGGGTGACCGTGGCCGTGGTCGACTCCGGAGTCGACGCCACCGTGCCGGCGCTCGCCGGGCGGGTCCGCCCCGGCGCGGACGTGGAGGTCGTCGACGGCCGCGGCGACACCGACTGCCTCGGGCGGGGCACCGCCCTGGCCGGCATCGTCGCGGCACAGGCACGCCCGGGAAGTCACTTCGCCGGGATGGCGCCCGGGGCCGTGATCCTCCCGGTCCGGATCCCGCTGCGCGACGGGAGGGCGACAGGTGAGGACGTGGTACGCGCCGTCGGGCTGGCCGTCGACGCCGGTGCCGACGTGGTGATGGTGCCGGCCGAGGTGACTCTGACCGAGGCGCACCGCGCCGCCCTGCTCGGCTTCTCGGCCGACGCCGACGTGGTGCTCGTGGTCGCCGCCCCGCCGGCCGGCTCCGCGCTCGGCGACGGCCCGTACGACGGGCTGCTGCGCGTCGGGGCGGTCGGCACGGACGACGAACCGGCGTACCCGTACCCGAAACGGGCCGTGGACGTGCTCGCGCCCGGCGTCGCGGTGGCCAGTGTCGGGCTGGGCGGCACCGGAGAGGTCGAGGCCAGCGGCACCGACTTCGCCGTGCCGTTCGTGGCCGGCCTGGTCGCGCTGGTCCGTTCCGCCCACCCGGATCTGAACGCCGCCGCCGTGGTCGCCCGCGTCGTCGACGGCGCCGAACTGGGTCAGGAACGGACGCGGGATCCCCGGTACGGCTGGGGTGTCATCGACCCCGCCGCCACCGTCGGTGCCGCCGCGCAGGCGGGAACCACAGGCGGGCGGACCGGCACGTTCACCGTCGACCGGGGTCCGGGCCTCGCCGCCGTGGTGGTGGTCCTGCTCGGGGTGGTCGGACTGCTGGTGGTGGGTGTCCGACAGGGGCGACGGCGAGAGTGACCGGCGTCCGAGGGTGTCCACTCCCCCGCACCTTCTGACGGCGCCGTAGGAATGGGCGGGTGGCCGGTCGTGCCCCAGTCAGACCGGTGCCCCGCACTGTCCGGGTGCCACCGCGCCCACGGCCCGGCCGTCGTCCACCGGTGGCCCGGCGGGCTCATCCGCCGGACCACCGGGGGGCGGGTCACGGGGTCCAGACCACGTGCGGGTTGACGCGTCCGGTCCAGTCGAAGACGGCCATGTTGTCCCAACCGTTGCCGGTGCCGTTGATGTCCGCCGGGTCCCAGCCGTTGCCCCGGATCGCGTACCAGGTCGGCTCCCAGTAGAAGACGCCCACGCCGCCGGCGTTGCGCACGGTGTTCTGGACCCAGGTGAACTGTTGTGCCTGCCCGGCCCAGGTGGCCGGGATGTTGTCGCACAGCACGGTGCCGGGGATCGCGTTCCCCTGGTGGTCGGCGTCGGCCGTGGTGAACTGGTACGCGGTCTCGGCGAGCACCACCGGCTTGCCGTAGCGGGACTTCACGTCGACGATCACGTTGTACAGGTTCGCCAGGGAACCGTGCCACATGCAGTAGTAGGACAGGGCGGTGACGTCCCAGGTGACGCCCTGTGCCCGGATGCCGTCGTAGAACCAGCGGGCGTTGGCGAGGCTGTCGGCGTTGGCGGTGTGGATCCACACCTGGGTGCCACTGTTGCACGCCTTGGTGGCGTGGTAACCCTGCTTGAGCAGGCTCGCCAGCGGGGCGAAGTCGTTGTTGACGACCCGACCGGTCGGCCACAGCATGCCCACGTTGATCTCGTTGCCGATCTGCACCGCGTCCGGGGTGGTGCCCTGCGCCCTCAGGGCGCTGCACACGTCGTGGGTGTAGGTGTAGACGTCGGTCTGCAACTGGCTGAGCGAATGGTTGGCCCAGGCCGCGGGCGGATACTGCTTGCCGGGGTCGGCCCAGGTGTCCGAGTAGTGGAAGTCGATCAGGAGCTTGAAGCCCTTCGCCTTGATCGTCCTGGCCTGCTGGAGCACCTTCGCCTTGTTGTTGTAGCCGCTGGCCGGGTTGTTCCAGACGCGTAGCCGCAGGTAGTTGACGCCCTTGGCGGCGAGGATGTCGTAGGGGTCGGCCTGGGTGCCGGAGGCGTTGTAGTAGCGCGCGCCGAGGTCGAGGCTGCGTTGCAGCGACGAGACGTCGGCACCGCGCATGGTGAGGGTGGTGGCTGCCTGCGCGGGGGCGGTCAGGGCCAGCGGGGCGGCGAGGACGACCGCCGCCAGGACGGCCCGGAGGGACGGTTTCATGGCGCTCCTTCACGTGGAGGATGCGATGCCCGCGCCGGGAGCGGGCACGTCCGGCTGAACTACCGGACGGCTCGAGGACCAGGTGAGGTGGTGTTGGGCGCGCCGGCGGACCATGGTGAAAGGTGGGTCCAGTGTGGCAGCCAACCCGCCAGGTGTCGACATGCATCGATGCGCTGGCGGACGGTGCGGGTCAGTGCTCGTGCTCCGCGGCGAGATCCGCGTTCGCGGCGGCACCTCGTAGTGTGACGAGGGCCCAGATCGCGGCGAGAACCATGATGGCCGCGCCGATCGCGCCGGTGACGGTGATCGCGTCGGTGAACGCGGTCGACGCGACATCGAGGATGGCGGCTCCGGTGCGGCCGTCGACCTCGCCGGCGACCAGCAGCGCCTCGGCCATCGTCGAGGACGCCCGCTCGGCCAGGGACGCCGGCAGATGCAGGCCCTCGGTGCCGGCGGTGAACGCCCTGGTATACCAGGCGACGAGCATCCCACCCAGCACGGCCGTGCCCAGCGTCGTGCCGACCTCGTACGCGGTCTCCGAGGTCGCGGCGGCCTGTCCGGCTCGTTCGGGCTTGATGGAACTCATGATGATGTCGTTGCTGAGGGTCAGGCCGACACCCGCGCCGAGCGAGACCAGTGCGAGGGCGGTGGCGACCAGGGCCGGGCTCGATGTCGGCGCCAGGAAGGTGGTCAGCCCGAAGCCGGTGGCGGCGATCAGGAGTCCGGCCGCGATGACGTACGCGGGAAGGATGCGCTTGACCAGAGCCGCCGCGACGAATCCGGCGGTGCCGGCGAGGACCGCCTGTGGCATGAGCCAGACGGAAGCCTGAAGTGGATTGAGGCCGAGCACGAGTTGAAGGTGCTGGACGAGCGCGACCAGCGCGCCGACCATCGCGAAGATCGACAGCAGATCTCCGATGACAGCGCCCCGGAAGTGCCGCACCCCGAACAGCCGGACCTCCATGAGCGGCGTCGGCAGGGTGAGCTGCCTGCGCACGAACTGGACGACCGCGATCAGGCCGACGACGAGGGCCGCCACCGCCAGACCGGTGTCCTTGCCGCCGGCCAGGGTCTTGACGGCGTAGACCACGCCGATCATGCCCACCAGGGACAGTCCGACGCTGGGCAGGTCGATCCTGTGCAGCGCGGGGTTGCGGCTCTCGGGCAGCAGGAGTGGACCGACGATCACGAGGAGCAGCATCACGGGCATGTTCATCAGGAACGCTGCCTGCCAACTGAATGCCTCGATGACCCAGCCACCGAGGATCGGCCCGACCGCCGCGCCGACTGACGCCATCGCGCCCCACACGGCCATCGCGTAACGGCGCTGCTGCCGGTCGAGGAACATGTTGCGTACCAACGACAGCGTCGAGGGCATCATGATCGCACCGCCCACGCCCAGGAGAGCGCGGGCGCCGATCAGCATCCACGGCGCTGTGGCCAGCGCGCCGGCAACGGAGGCGATCGCGAAGACGACCGCGCCGATGAGCAGGTTGCGTCGTCGGCCGAAACGATCACCCACGGTACTCATCGCCACGAGCAGACCGGCGAGGACGAGTGAGTAGATGTCAATCATCCAGAGCTGCTCGATGCCGGTGGGGCTCAGGTCGGCGGAGATCGCGGGCAGCCCCAGGATCAGGACAGTGCCGTCGATCGTGATCAGCAGCAGGGGCAGGACGAGAACGGCGAGGCCGAGCCAGGTCCTGGTGGTGGCCTTGGGAGGGGCGTCAATCATCAGGATTCCTCGTCAGCAGTCGGCGGGGCGGTGACCTCCACTCAAGTTACCGTCCAGATGGTCGGTTAGACAACGCGGATGGTTTGTTGAGCCGGGTGATCGTGCGGTCAGGGTCGACCCGTCACCTGTCCGCCAGCCCTCCCGGCACACAAAGAGGTCCGCTGCGCCGGCTGGCGCAGCGGACCCGAAGGAGTAGACAGAAGGTCAGATGGGTGCGGGGAAGGTGCCGTCGGTGGCGAGGTCGAGCAGGAGCCGGCGCGCAGTCGCGATGCTCGCTTCATCCTCTTCCCCGTGCAGGACCGCGAGCGCGACACCCTCAGCGGCTCGACGCACGAGCTGGATCCGCTCGGCACTCAGCCCGTCGGCGGCGAACTGCTCGCTCCACCACACACCGCGCTCGCGCACCACGGCGGCAACCCCGGGAATCGCGTACAGGCCGTTCCAGATCGGCGCCGACGTGACGTCGCGCGCCGCCACCGCGTCGGCGCTCCCGGCGCAGAGTGCGCGGACGTAGGCACGGAGCATCTTGCCGGGGTAGTTCTCCGACAGGTCGAGGTGGCCGAGGACCGCCTCCCCGAAGCGTTCGTACATGTCCTCCACCACGGCGATCACCAACTGCTCCCGGCTGCCGAAGTGGTGGATCAGGCCGCTCTTCGACACGCCGGCGGCCGAGGCGACCTGCGCCAGGGTGATGGCGTCGCCTCTCTCCAGGAGCATCGGAGTGGCCGCGTCGAGCACCGCCCGCCGAGTGCGCTCGGCGTTCCGCGTCTGCCGCCCCTCAGTCACCGGCACACCCACCCGTCATCGACTCAACTACGGACCAGTTGGTCGACAGTACAACGCAAGCGGACCGACCACCCGCACGAGCGGTGCGCGTTGCGCGGCCGCACGACCAGCGGACTCCCGTACGGGACGGGAGGGTGGCGGCACAGGACGGACTTCCGCACGGGATCTTGGTGACTGGCGAGGTGCGGTCGTGCGATGCTCTCCACGGCCATCTCGTGAATCGAGGTCTCGCAATGGAGTTGACGAGGAAGCGGGTTCGTCGGCGCTCGGCGTACTGCTTCTCGCCCTCGGCGTGTTCCTGTTGCTGGGGACGGCGTCGCCCGGCGTCGGCACGTGGATCCTCGCCGGTGCCGCGCTGCTCGTGGGCGGCACGGCCGTCGCCGCCGCGTTCAGGCCGTTCCGGTTCCGGATCACCGCCGACGGGCTGGACCTGCGGGTCGCCGGTCTCGATCGGCTGGTGCCGTGGAGCGAGATCGAGGCGGTCGTCCTCTTCCAGCCGACACCGGGAGCGGGGGCCAGTACGTCGCCACTCCCCTCGTTGATGCTGGTGCCGGCCGCCGGCAGCACCATCGGGACGGCGTCGGGCCGTCGCGGTTCCGCAGCCGGCCTTCGGGGCCTGATCGTGCTGGATCTGGCCGACGTGCGGCAGTCACCGGACGAGACGGCAGCCGCCCTGGCCCGCTTCGGCGGTGACCGCTTCACCGATGCACGGCAGGACGAGGAAGGTCTTGCTTCGCCGTGCTTCGACATCGCGTTGCGCGGCTACGAGAAGCGTCAGGTGGATGATCTGATCGGGCGAGGCGAGGAGGCACTCGCCACCGATCTGCCGACTCGGCGCAGCGCCGTTCGCGCGGAGGTCGAGGCGGCGCGCGGGGACCTCCCCATCGCCCTCCGTGGGTACGACATGACGCAGGTCGACGCCTACCTGAAGAGGCTGTCGGCGGAGCTGGGCAAGGACAGCACCGGCTCCGACTGAGCGGCAGGGTCGGCGGTGTCGGTGGGCGGTGGCAGGGTGGGTGTCATGGAGATCGAGGTACGTCCCGCGACCGTGTTCGAGGATGTCGCGGCCCTCGTCGGCCCGAAGCGGCCGGACGCGAACGTGTGCTGGTGCCTGAGCTACCGCATCGGCGCGAAAGCGAACCAGCAACTGCGTGGGCCGATGCGCGGCGAGCGCGTTCGTGAACTCGTCGGGATGGATCCCCCTCCCGGCGTGCTCGCCTACGACGGCGACGAGCCCGTCGGGTGGGCGGCGGTACACCCGCGCGCCGACACCAGCTTCGCCGGCACCAGACGGATCCCCCACGTCGACGATCTCGATGTGTGGAGCGTGTGGTGCTTCCGGGTCCGGCCGGGCCACCGTAAGCGGGGCATCGTGCACCACCTGCTTGCCGGCGCCGTCGATTTCGCCCGCGAACGCGGCGCGCCGGCGGTCGAGGGCTATCCCGTCGACAATCGCGGTCAGAAGGTCGACCTCACCATGGCCTACGTCGGCACACGCGCCGTCTTCGAACACGCCGCCTTCGTCAAGGCAGCCGACACCACCTCGGTACTCGCCGGCTTCCCGCGCGTGCTCATGCGGCTCGACCTGCGCTGACGACCTGCCCTCGGTGTTTGCTCGCTCGCTTCCGGCCGGCTGCCGTCGGCCTCGCCCGCGAGCTCCTCACGGTGGGTGTCAAGTCAGGACGAGCGGATTCCTTGATCGTCGTCGTGTGTCGGTCTGGGTGTCGGGTACCTCGGCCGATCAAGGCCGGCCTGACGTCGCGCCAGACGCATCAGGACAGCGGCCAGGCCGGCGCAGGTCGATGCCGCGGCAGCGATGCTGACGGCGAAACTCGCCGGTGGCCGCGACTACGTGAGCCACCTGGCCCGCGAGATCGGCGTGAGCCGAACCCTGGTGCACATGCACCTGCAACGGCTGGAAGCCACCGGCCTGATCACCGGCAGCCTGGAGCTGTCCGACGACGGCAAGGCCATGAAGTACTACGAGGTCACCGAGTTCGACCTGCACCTGACCGCGTCGGCGCTCGTCGCCGCCGCACAGACCCTCACCAGCTTCGAACCCACGACGGGTCCGGCACCGAAGGAGCGCTCCCGATGACACAGACCTGGCCCGCGACGGTCCTCGTACTCGGTCTGCTGCTGTTCGCCTTCCTGATCCTCGGCGGCACCGCCGCCACCGTCCTCGAATTCCGCAAGAACCGGATCGACGCCCAGCGCGACGAGGAGCTGCGGCAGCTCGTGGGCCGGTACGAGAAACTGGCCGAGAACACGTTGGACGCCCAGCAACGGGTGGCCGCCGACGTCTCCGAGCTGCGGACCCGCACCGCCTCCATCGAGCAGATCCTGCGGACCGTGGAATGAGCGCGGCGGCCACCATGAAGGCCATCACCCAGGAGCGTTACGGCACCCCGGACACTCTGGCCCTGCGCGACGTCGCGCGGCCCGAACCCGGCAAGGACCACGTCCTGGTACGGGTCCGGGCCGCCGGCATCCACCGGGGCGACCGGATCCTGCTCGCCGGACGGCCGTACGCGGTCCGCGTCGTCGGACCCCGCGCGCCGAGACACCGGGTCGCGGGCACCGAGGGCGCCGGTGAGGTGCATGCCGTCGGCAGCGCCGTCACCGAGTTCGCACCGGGTGACGAGGTGCTCGGCTGGGGCACCGGCCTGTACGCCGAGTTCGCCTCGATCCCGGCGAAGAACCTCGTCCCGAAGCCGGCAACGCTCACGTTCGCGCAGGCCGCCGCCGTACCGGTCTCCGGCATGACCGCCCTGCAGGCCCTCGACGGCCGGACCCGCCCCCGGCCCGGACAGCGGGTCCTCGTCATCGGCGCCGCCGGCGGAGTCGGCACCTTCGCCGTCCAGATCGCCAGGGCGTACGGAGCCGAGGTGACCGGCGTGGGCAGCACCACCAAGGTCGATCTGATCCGGTCGCTCGGCGCCGACCACGTCATCGACTACACCCGCGAGGACGTCACCCAGAGTCGACAGCGCTTCGACGTCATCGTCGACCTGATCGGTGACCACCCGGTGAACCGGCTCCGCCGACTCCTCACCCCGACCGGAACGCTCGTCCTGGTCGGGGTGGAGAACGGCGGCCCACTGCTGGGCGGGTTCGAACGCAACCTCACCACGATGCTGACCGCGCCCTTCCTGCGGCGGCGTCCGGTACGACCCCTCTCGTCGATCGGCCGGAGGGCCGACCTGCTGGCGCTGACGCACCTCGTCGACGCGGGCAGTCTCGCGCCGGTCGTCGACCGTACGTATCCACTCGGACGGACCGCCGAGGCATTCCAGTACCTCGCCGACGAGCACGCACGCGGCAAGGTGGTCATCACCCTGTGAGCCGTCACCCGGCGCCGCCGCCCTCGCCGCGCGGTGCTGGTCGGCGGGGTGGTTCCGTAAGATTCGGGGGTGGAGAGCAGTCAGGGACGTGTACTGGCCGGTCTGTTGGACGCGGCGGAGGATGCCTCACCGGTAGAGGCCGTCGAGGCGGTCACCCGTGAGGTCGGTGCGGCGCTCGGTGCGTCGACGGTCTCGTTCTTGATCACCGATCTGAGCGGTCGGGCGTTGGTGCGACTCGCTCACATGCCGTTCGGCGACGCGGGTGGCGACCGCCGCCACGGCGACGAGGTCGCCACCGTGCAGCCGTTCGACGGGGGTCCCGCAGAGCAGGCGTTGCGGACACAGACGGTGCAGGTGACCAGGCAGGCCGACGACTGGACGGTGTTGGCACCGGTGACCGACCGTGGCGAGGCCATTGGTCTGCTGGAGATGACGTTGCCCAGCGAGCCTGGTGCGCAGGCGCTGGGAGAGATCACCCGTACGGCGCACGCGTTGGCGTTCGTGGTCATCGCGAACCGGCGACACACCGATCTGTTCGAGTGGGGACAGCGTACGACCCCGTTCACGCTGTCCGCGGAGATCCAACGTCGTCTGCTGCCGAGTTCGTTCACCTGCGAGGCCAGTGCGTTCACGCTGTCCGGCTGGCTGGAACCGGCTGCCAGCATCGGCGGCGACACCTTCGACTACAGCCTGGGCCGCGATGTCCTGCACTTCAGCGTCACCGACGCGATGGGCCACGGGGTGGCCAGCGCCCTGACCGCCACCCTGGGGGTGGGCAGCCTGCGCAACACCCGCCGCCGCCCCGCCGGTCTGGTCGAGCAGGCCGACGTCGCGAACGCCGCGGTGGCCGAACACGCCGTGGTGCGCGGCAGCTACGTCACCGCGGTCCTGGGGCGCCTCGACCTCCGCACCGGAGTCTGCGCGCTGCTCAACGCGGGACACGTCCCGCCACTACTGGTACGCGACGGGACCACGCAGCCGGTGCGGCTGCCGGGAAACCTTCCGTTGGGCATGTTCGCCGACGCCGAGTACCACCATGAGGAGATCACGCTGCAGCCCGGCGATCGCCTGGTCCTGGTCACCGACGGCATGCTGGAGCGCAACGCCGCCGGCCTGGACCTCCCAGCGGTGTTGCCGACGCTCGGTGACCTGCACCCACGCGAGGCCGTCCGGGCGTTGGCCGACGCCGTGCTCCAGGTAGCCGGACCCACCCTGGCCGACGACGCGACGCTGCTGGTCCTCGACTGGTACGGCGGACACCAGCGCGGCCGGATCGCCAGCGCCGGCGCTGACTCGAAGCGTGCCAGCGCGGCGTTGTCCGACTGACCGTTGTCGGCCCGTCACACCGCCGAAGGCGGGTACGTCGCTTCGGCGGTCGGTACGTCGTCGTAGATGTCGATCACCCGATCCACCGAGGTGATGCTGAGCACGCGGCGCACTCCGGGCTGCACCGCCGCCAGGCTGAGCCGTCCACCGACCTCGCGCAACGACTTGAACGTCACCACCAGTGCGCCCAGTGCGCTGGAGTCCATGAACCCCACCTCGGTCATGTCCACCACCACCTGCCGGTCACCGGAATCGATGAGCTTCTGCAGGGTGTCCCGCAGCTGCGGGGAGGTCGCCATGTCGAGGTCACCCTGCACCTCCACCACCGTGCACCCCTGACCCGACCGGGCCGACACCTGCAGACTCACCACGACCTCCTCGCACGCGATCCGCACCCCAGCCTATGTGCCCGGCGGCGAAACCACCGGAGACGGCCACAGGTCGAGGCGGCACCTCGGCCGTTTCGGCAGACCGGCCCCGGGTACGGTGGATCAACAGTCGGTGCGGGCAACGGCACACCGACGCGGCCAGCCGACGGCCGAGAGGGAGCTGCGGGAATGCACGTGACCATGAGGCTGTCGCTGCCACGGCAACCCTCCTCGGTGACCCGCGCCCGCCACGTGCTGACCACCCTGCTCAGCCTCACCGACGCCGGCGAGGAACCTCGAGATCACCTCGCGGTGATGATGTCCGAGGCCTGCGCCAACGCGGTGCTGCACGCCGACAGCGGCAGCACCGTCGACGTGACGATTCTCATCGACGGTCACGAGTGCCTGATCGAGGTCGGCAATCGCGGCGACACTCCCCACGCCGGGAGGCTGGCCGCCGAGTTGCCGGATCCGTTGACCGTCGGCGGCCGTGGGCTGCCCCTGATCGGCGCCCTCGCCGACACCGCTGCCTTCCTCGACGCGGAACCCGGCCGAGTTCTGCTCCGCCTCACCAAACACCTGAGCACGATGCCGGCCCCCGTCACGTGATGATCCGGGGCTGAGGTGCTCGTCGGCCGGCGCGAACCGCGCACCGAGCCCTACGGCCGCGTCGTGGTCTTCCTGGACGTCGCCGGCAAACGCCGGGACATGCTCGGGTGGCGGCCTCCGCTCACGCGGCCGCGACGAGCTACCGGGTCGCGGCACGGGCCGGATTGTCCCTGCGCTTGAGTCCGAACAGCGGGCGGATCCAGGAGACCCGTCGGATCAGCAGTTCGTGCAGCACTGCGCAACCGAGCAGGGTGCCGAGAAGGATCACCGAGGCCTCGATCCACAGGGACACGGTGCTGTCGAGGAACGCGTACCCCAGGACGACGGTGATGCCCTGATGCAGGATGTACCACGGCAACACCGCCTCGGTGGCGTACGTCAGCGCCCGTGACGGCCGTGCCAGGAATCGCTGCGCCAGGCCCAGCACCGAGGCGATGACCGCCCAGGCGTAGGCCTCCTGCGTCACCGCGAACAGTGCCCCAGGCCCGCCGGTGTCGCCACCGGCGGACAGCGACAGCGCTGCGCCCAGACCGACTGCGATCAGCAGCGCCGGCACCAGACAGGCCCGGATCGCCGACCAGAACGTCGCGCTCTTGGCCGCGAACCACCCGAGCAGCACCATGGTGAGGCTGTGCGCGTGGGTGGCCCAGTCGTTGATCATCATGTGCGTCGGCGGGAAGGCGGGATCGAGGACGATCGCGTAGATCATGGCGGGCAGCGCCGGCACCACCAGTACCAGCCACGGAGTGCGTCTGAGCATCATTGCCGCCGCCGGGCCCATCCGGGCGCGCACCCGACTCATCCGCGTGTGGCAGGCCGCCAGCAGCAGGCTGTAGACCAGCACGTAGGCGAGGAACCAGAGATGGTTCCAGGTCGGTGTGATTACGGAGAAGGACTCGAAAGGCGAAAGGTATCGGGGAAAGAACCCGAGCAGTCCCGGCTCGATCTCACCCTTGGCGCGCAGTTCGACGTAGGCCTGCGGCATGACCACCACGAGCATGCCGAATCCCAGGGGAAGCAGCAGCCGGTCGATCCGGTCCGAGGCCACCGCGCGCGGCCCTCGGGAGTCGAGCAGGAATCGCAGCGCCACCCCGGAGATGAAGAACAGCAACGCCAGCCGCCATGGATTGACCAGGGACATCAGCGGTTCGAGCTGCGGCGACATGTGGTCGCTCTTCACGTGCCAATCCCACGTGACATAGAACATTCCCACGTGGTAGAGGATGAGGGTGGCGAAGGCCAGGACGCGCAACCAGTCCAGGTCATGACGACGGGGAGATCTGGTGGAGGTCATCGCATCGCAACTTTCCAACGGGGGCCGCATCACCTCGGGTCGTACCTCGCACGCTAGGCACACCGACGGAGGGGTCGAAACCCGGCGGGGACGGGCGGCGGACGGCCGGGACCAGTGGCGGACTCGCACCGCCGGTCAGGGACGAGTGGTGCAGCGCGACGATCTCCCCGACGCCGCGCAGTGGCGGGCCCCTCGGTGAGCACCTCCCGTGGGCAGGACCACGAGCTGGAGCGTCGGACCTGGGTACGCGTCGCACTGATCTGTGTCGTGACGTTCCCGTTGGTGGCGGCGGTCAACGCGATGACACTCGTCACCGATGCTCGGCGTTCCACTGGTGATATCCAGTGGGCTGAACCGTGGTTGCTCGAAATGACCAGCGTGGTCGGGGCCTTGCTGCTCGTTCCCGCCGTCTCCGCCCTGGAACGCCGCGTCCCCTTGGTGTCGGGAATGATGCTGCGGCATGGCGCGGGGCTGCTCGCGGCGAGCGTGCCGTTCTCATTGGCCCATGTCGGAATCATGGTTGGTCTACGCACGGTCCTGATTCCCCTGGCGACCGGTAAGGCGTACACATTCTTCGTCGACCCGCTGACCGATCTGCTCTACGAGTACCGCAAGGACCTGTTTCTCTTCATCGTCATCACCGGGCTCCTGACGCTCTCCCGTCAGATCGAACTCGGTCGGCAGGAGGCGGCGGCGGCACGGGCCGACGCACGCGAGAGCGGCCGACTCACCCTGAAATCCCAGGGCCACACGATCCACCTCCGTGCACGGGACTTCTCCTGGGCACAGGCCAGCGGCAACTATGTCGACGTCATGGCCGCCGGGAAGTCCTACCTGCCGCGGACGACGCTCAACGATCTCGAACAGCAACTGCACAGCGCCAAGGTCGACGTGGTCCGCGTCCACCGTTCACGGCTGGTGAACCGGGAACAGATCATCGAGGTGCGCCCGACACGCAGCGGCGACGTGGAGATCCACCTTGCCGACGGCACGACTGTCAAGGGTTCCCGGCGTTACCGCGACCGGCTGTCCCTGCCCAACAACGCTTCCCCGCAGTAGCGTGGCTACGCGTCCGGGAAGTCGGCCAGCTCTTTCACCGCTGTCTCCAACGCCACGTCGATGCCGTGTTCGATCATCTGCTGGTAGGCCGGGTCGCCGGCTGCCGCGGTGTGTCGGACGCCCCGGGCGGAGGCGCTGACGCGGTCGCGGACGAATTCGATGAACTGGCCGACCGAGCCGTCCCATCCGTAGGCGTCCAGGAACAGCCGTACCCGTCGTGGCCGGTCCGCGAAGGCGGTGAATCCTTCCGCCCGCACCACGTGCCGGGCGTGCAGCGGCACCCAGGAGAAGGCGGTGAACGCCAGGTCCCACTCCGGCGTGACAGGTGCGGCGAGGTCCCAGTCGAAGAAGCCGACGAGACGTCCGCCGCTCCAGGTCGCGTTGTAGGGCGCGGCGTCGTTGTGGCCGACGATCAGACCTGGCCGCCAGGTCCCTCCCTCACGCCACACCGCGTCCGGCGGAGGAACGAAGCTCGCGACGGCGGCATGGAACCGCTTCACCCGTTCCCACCCGCAAGACGCTGCCCCTCGCTCACTCCCCCATCCTTGTCGAGCGTCTCCGAAACCCCTATCGATCGACAGGATCGAACGTCCGCGTCAGCGAGGCTCGGACCGGCGACTGAGAACGCGGCGGCCATCTGCACGTCGCGGAGCCAGACCACGCTCGGCGGACCGAGCAGGAGCGGTGGCTTGCGCCGTCTCTTGGAAGTCGGCGATGGCCCCGCCGTAGTCCCGTGCCCAGGCGGTCAGGACCTCGACGGGTTCGACGAGAGTTCGGCCGAGGTCGGTGAGGTCGTACTCGACCCGCCGTGGCGCTTCGGCTTGACGTTCGACCAGACCGTACTGCTGAAGCCGGCGCAGCGTCTGGGTGAGGACCTTCCGCGAGATGCCGCCGATGAGGTCCACGAGCTCACCGTGTCGGCGGGGCTGAAGGCTGAGCCCGAAGATCACGAGCACGGCCCATTTGTCGGAGATGATCTCGACCGCCAGGCGGGTGGGGCAGTCGGCGAGGAAGGACGGTCCAGCCGCGTTCTGCATGGAAATCGAAGGTACCAGGAGGTAACTCACGCCTCCGTAGCGTCTTCCGTGAGCACGAAGGCCAGCACCGGATGCGGAGGAGTCACCATGCCACGAATCGTTGTGTTCGACGAGGTCGGCGGGCCGGATGTCATGCACGTCGTCGAGGAGCCGGTCGGCCCGCCTGCGGCCGGCGAAGTCCGGATCAGGATCGAAGCGTTTGCCGTCAACCCGTTGGACCAGATGATGCGGTCCGGCGCCCTTCCCGCAGTCGTCACCCTGCCGCACGCTCGCCTCGGTGTGGAGGGAACCGGCGTCGTCGACGCGTTGGGCTCCGGGGTCACCGGGCTGGAGATCGGCGACCCGGTCATCCTCACGGCCGTTGCGGACGCGAGCGTCCGGGGCAGCTACGCCGAATACACCACGGTCCCCGCGAGCCGGGTCGTCGCCCGGCCGGCCGGGCTCGCCGTTGCGGAGGCGGCGGCGATCTGGGTCGCGTTCTCCACTGCCTATGGGGCGCTCGTCGAGAAGGCGAGCATGCGGCCCGGCGACCACGTCCTCATCACTGCCGCGTCCGGCGGCGTCGGCCGGGCGGCGATGCAGATCGCCAATCAGATCGGCGCCGTGCCCATCGCCGTCACGCGGCACACCGCGAAGCGGGACGACCTGCTCGCCGCCGGTGCCGCCGCAGTCATCGCCACCGACCGTGACGACGTCGCCGACGCCGTACGCCACCACACCGGCGCAGCCGGTGCCGACATCGTCCTCGACGTCGTCATGGGTCCTGGCCAGCAGGATCTCGTGAAGGCGGCCCGTCCGGGCGGGACGCTGATCGCCGCAGGTTTTCTGGACCCTCGGCCCACTCCCTTTCCGGCCGGCACACCGCTCACCATCTTTAGCTACCGCAGCTTCGAGCACACCCTCGACGCCGTCGTGGTGAAGCGCATGGCGGCCTTCTTGAACGCCGGTGTACGCCTCGGCGCACTGCGACCCGCCATCGACAGGATGTTCACCCTCGACGGTGTCGTCGAGGCACACCGCCACCTCGAGAAAGGGCTGCACGGTGGGAAGAAGATCGTCGTCACGGTCTAGAAACCGACCATGCCAGCGCTGCTCTCAGACCGATACCGGGAACTGGCTGTTCGATCCGCAGTTGCCGGACCAGTAGACCGATCGCGAGAAGTTCGAACGGGCGGGGGCGGCCACACGGTGCAAGGACGACCGACAGTCGCCGTCGGTGACGGCCCGCGAGGCTGCCGGCGTGTGATGCCGGAGGGTTCGGCGTCCAGATACCAGGCGATCCCCACAGCCGAGACCGCGCGCGGTCGGCGGCAAGATCATGCTCGATCCGGGATCGAGTGGTATCCAAGCGCCGCGATAACCACTCGATCCCGGATCGAGCGATGCTGTACTGGCGGACAGCTCGTCCCCAGCCGCGACCTGTCCGACCGCGGCGTTGGCGTTGCCCGGCGGCATCCGGACGTCGGTGAGCCCGGTTGCAGAACGCCGAGCAGTTCGCGCCGCAGGAGTACAAGACCGACGCCAGACTGACGGACAGCATTGCCATGGCGGGATACGGGCGGCGCACCGACTTCGCGGTGATGAAGTCGGCCGGCGGTACCCGGCGACAGGTGCTCGGCTTCGCGGCCACCGAGACCGGCACATGCCCGGCAGGCTGACTCCTGCCGGGCGTCCTGCCTGTCTCGGACCATCGAACGCCGCTTGACTCACTGTCATGACACGCATTCGGAAAGCGATCACCTGTACGGTGGTCGTCGGGGCACTGGTCGGTGCGACGGCGATCAACGGTCCCGCCTCCGCGTACTCGCAGACCGGCGAGCCGGAGGCCGCCGCGTCCATCCTCGACCTGATCCCGGCCCCGACCCTGGACCGGATGGTCGCCCAGGCGCCGCTGGTCGACGCGGCCAACGTCATCCGCACCGCGGTGGACCGCGCACCGGCACGCGGCTACGCCGGTATCGGGCTGGTCGACGACCACGTCGCCCTGTGGTGGAAGGGTGCGGTGCCCACCGACATCGTCGCCGCCGTGACGTCCGCCCGCCGGATCGCGCCGGTCGAGGTGACCCGCGCCGCCTATTCCCGCGCCGAGCTGCGAACGGCGGCGGCCAGGATCACCCGGGCGGTGGAGGCCGATCCGGCGGACGCGGTCCACGCGGTGCGAGTGCGTACGGACGGCGCCGGCATCGAGGTCGCGGTGGAGGACGCTCCCGGCGTCACGCGGCCGACGTTGCCGGCCACCGGTGTGCGGACCAGCTTCGTGGAGCGTGACCGCATGGTCGAGCGGTCACGGGCCAACGACGCGGCGCCGTTCGACGGCGGCTCGGGCATCGGTTTCACCACCCCCGGGTGCACCGCCGGTTTCGGCGTGCGCAACGCGGACACCAACGCCGGGTACGTCCTCACCGCCGAGCACTGCGGCGCCATCGGTTCGCCGTGGCACGTCGGATGGAACACGAGCACCAACACCGGCACGCTGGTCGGCTACGCGGTCGACAGCAACGACGACCACGACACGATGATCATCTCGACGTCCTCACCGGGCGACCACCTCTATGTCGGCGGCCAGCACGACGAGGTACGCGCCCAGGTGGTGGGGTGGACCGAGGTGTACCCCGGCCAGCTGCTGTGCCAGTCCGGGTACACCTCGGCGGGTGAGCTCGGCGGTCCGGTCTGCAACCTGCGGGTCGATTTCCACTACGACGACATCGAGGATCTCGTCGAGGCCACCCAGCTCGACGGCGACGAGGCCGCCCGGGGCGGTGACAGCGGTGGTCCGGTCTATGCCGTGAACGCCAACGGCACCGTGCTCGCTGCCGGCACCACCACCCGGTCGGCCGGCCCGGGCTTCGGGTTCCAGGACTTCGCCACTGCCCGCGACGACTACGGCAACATCGTGCCGGCGACGGCGATCGTCAGCACCTGCCGGGTCTCCTTCGTCGTCACCGATTCGTGGTCCACCGGCTACACCGCCAGCGTCACCGTCTACAACGACGGCCCGGCCGTCAACGGCTGGTCGCTGGGCTGGTCCTTCCCCGGCGGGCAGCTCGTCCAGGGCCATTGGAACGGCGTCTTCCAGCAGACCGGCGCGGCGGTGACCGTCACCAACGAGAACCACAACGCGGCCATCCCGACCGGTGGCGCCGTCAACATCGGCTTCACCGCGAACGGCACGCCCGCCACCCCGGCGCCCTTCACCCTGAACGGCACCACCTGCAACTGACCCTGTTCACCGGTACCGGGCCCCGCCGTATCGTCGGCGGGGCCCGGTGTGTGTCCGGTCAGGCCCGTGCCAGTTCCCGCCGCAGGGTGGCGCGAAGGGTCCGTACCTCGGGGGCGTCCAGTTCGCCGCACCGGTCCAGGGCCCGCTGGCGCAGCAGGTCGGCCTCGACAGCCCGGGCCGGATCCACGTCGGCCACCGCCGCGAGCGCGTACAGGGTCTGTGCCTCCCACCACGGGCAGCACAGCGCGGCGTACAGCGCCAGCGCCGCCTGCAACGCCTCACTCGCCGCGTCGGCCTCACCCAACGCCTGAAGGGCCAGCCCGTACTGGCGGATGGCGTTGGCCTCGCTGAACGTCGCGCCGAAGGCGTGGAACACCCGCCGCGCGTCGGCGTACGCGTTCGCGGCTTCTCGCCAGCGGCCCAACCCCGCCAGGTCCGCCCCGAGACTCATCATCGCCCCGGCGCCGGCCACCGCCGCGCCGGTACGGCTGAGCCCGTTGCCCCGGCCGTAGAACGCCAAGACCTCGCGGTGCAACTCGGCCGCCTCGGCGAACCGGCCGAGCGCGGCCAGCGCCCCACCCTGCACGCTCGCCGCGCTGTGCTCGCCGAGGGCGTACCCGACCTCGCGGAACAGGCCCACGGCCCGGCGGCAGTGGTCGACAGCCCACCCGGCCCGACCGGTCCGGATGAAGATCACGGCGGTGTAGGTCAGCGCCCACCCCTCCTCCCGGCGGTCCCCGATCCGCCGGGCGAGCTCCAGCGCCCGTCCCAGGGCGGTCAGCCCGTCGGTGTTGCGGTCCCGGCAGAAGTACCGGGCCCAGCCCAGGAAGTTCAGGAGAACCGCCTCGTCGCGGGGGCTGCCGACGGCTCGGGCGGCGGCCACCCCCAGCGAGAAGATCTCGTCCCAGGGGTGACGGTGGCTGTGGGCGTCGGAGTACCAGTGCAGTGCTCGGGCCACCGCGACCACCTCGGTGTGCCGACCGCACCGGGACGCGTCCCGCAGGGCCGCCAGCCAGTTGCCGGACTCGCGGTCCAACCAGGACGCCGCCGCCCGATCGTTGACGAACGGAGAGTCGGCCCGACAGCCGGCCGGCTCGAACATGGCACCGGCCTGTCGGGTGCGCCGCAGCAGCCAGCGGGTCATCCGCTCGTGCGCCCCCGTCCGGCAGGACTGGTCCTCCTCGGCGTCGAGGCGTTCCTGGGCATAGAGCCGGACCAGGTCGTGGAACTGGTACCGGTCCCCCGTCGCGACGAGGACACCGGCCTCGACCAACTCCTCCAGGGCCGCCGCCGCAGCCTCCTCGTCGAAGCCGGCCACGGCGGCGACGAGCCCGGGTGCGAAGTCGGCGCCGGGGATCAGCGAGGCCCGCCGGAACACCTGCGCGGTCCTCGGGTCCATCTGTCGGTAGGACACCTCGAATGCGGAGCGCACGCCCAGGTCGCCGGCGGTCAGCACGGTCAGCCGCCGACGCTGGTCGCGGAGCAGGTCCACCAACCAGCCGACTGACCACTGGGGCCGGCTGGCCAGGCGGTTGCCGGCGATCCGCAGGGCCAGCGGCAACCGACCGCAGAGGTGGACGAGCTGGTCGGCGGCGGTCGGTTCGGCGGCGACCCGGTCGGCCCCGACGATCGCCGCGAGCAGTTGTCGACCGGCTGCCGGGTCGAGCAGGTCGAGCGGCTGGCGGAGCGCACCGGCGAGACCGGTCAACGGACGTCGGCAGGTGACCAGCGCGAGACACCCCGGTCCGGCCGGTAACAGGGGGCGCACCTGGGCCTCGTTCGCGGCGTTGTCCAGGACCACCAGCAGTGGCCGGTCCCGGGTGAGGGTGCGGAACAGGCCGCCCCGTTCGGCCGGTGACACCGGCACCCGAGTGTCCGGCACGCCGAGCGAGCGCAGCAGTCCGGCCAGGGCTTCGGCCGGGTCGACCGGTCCGTCCGGCGAGACGCCCTGCAGGTCGACGAAGAGTTGCCCACCGGCGAAGGCCGGGCTGAGTCGATGTCCGGCTGCGACGGCGAGGCTGGTCTTGCCGATCCCGGGAGGCCCGTACAGCACCACCACCGAGGCGGTGTCCGGCCGCCCGGCGGCCACGTCGTGGGCCACCGTCGAGAGGCGTTCCAGGATCTCCGCCCGGCCGGCCAGGTCCGGAACGGAGGCGGGCAGTTCTCCGGGTACGACCACTGCCGGTTGCCCGGACGGCACCATCGTGCCGTGCTGCGGCGTCGGGCGGTCGGGTGGCCCGGTGGCCGGGTCTGATGGTTGCCGAGCGGCCCGGGCCGAGGCGACGAAGCGGTCCCGGTCCACCCCGCCCAGTCGCAGGGCATCGGCGAGCAGCTCCACCGTGCGGCGCTGCGGACTGCGTACCCGGCCGCGCTCCATCTCCCGGATACCGCGGACACTGGACCGGGCCGCCTCGGCGAGCCCTTCCTGGGTCATCCCCCGCTCCAGACGGAGGGCCCTGAGCAGGTTCCCGAACTGGTCATGCTGTACCTGACCTGTGGGCATGTTCCCCCAACCACCCGACGCCCGCACGCACGTACCGGTGTCGATGCTCGCACGTCAGTGACGATCAGCGGATCCCTCGTATACGGGGTGTGAGCATCGCCATGAAGAATCCGGGACGAGCCATCGAAATCAGCCCATCCCGTCCGTGGCGCCTTCCGGCTTGTCCGGTGTGGATGGCGCGGTCTACCGTGTTGGGTCGTCGGGCAGGGCGGCTCCCCCCGTGGCCGCCCTGCCCGACGCTTCGCCGACCGCATGAGTGTCGGCCTCCCTTCGCCGTCGTGCCCACACACTGCCGCCGCACCTTCGCGCTTCAGGCTCGGGCACCGGCCTGGATGCCCGCCGCCGGCGGGCGGCGAGCCCTTGCGAAACGCCTCGATCGCAGGCTTCGGACCGGCGCGGGTCCACCTGCCGGGGGACGCGGGAGGCCGGCATCACCCGCCTGGTGTACGCGGCAGGTCAGATCGTGGGCCGACGACCAGAGCCCGTTCTCGGCGCAGCATGAACGCATCGATCATCGAAGGACGCCCTCGGCCGGACATCCGGCCCCGGGCGCGTGGGAGGAGAACCCGATGCGCAAAAGATCATTGCGGCAGCGACTGGCGACGACGGCCCTGGCGGTCACCCTGGTGGCCACCGGCCTGGGTACGACGGCCGGGGCCGCCCAGGCCGCCCCCGTTTCCGCCGTCAACACGGCGGTGAGCGCCGCGCCGGTCACGCAGGCCGCGGCGGGTGCCTGGCTGCTCCAGGGTGTCTTCCCCGATCCGATCACCTGTCACATCGCCGGGGTCGCCTCCGGCCGGGAGTACGTCTGCGTCTGGTACGTCCTCGCCTGGGCCCTGAACGTCTGGCAGGACTGAGCCCCGCGTCGTCGCCCCCTCGCCGAACCGTCGAGGAACCAGCACGCATGACAGTGTCGCCCGGTCCGCGATGACGGACCGGGCGACACCTGCCGGTCAGGCGGTGGACTCGCCGACGACGGTGTAGCCGCCGGGAGTGTTGATCGGCTCCGCCCGCGACCGTTGTCATGCCGGCTCGGGTACGCCTCCCGGATCACCGTCGTCGGGCGACGGCTCGACCGGCGCCTCGGGCAGCTCGCCGGGCGTGTCGGGAAGAAGCTCGCCGACGTCGTCCGGCACGGGCTCACGAGGGTCGAGGGGCGGATAGACGTCCGGATCGAGGTCAGGATTTGTCATCGGGCAATTATCCGCCACGACCGGCGTCGCCGCCTCTCACACCGCAGGCCAGGGGGCGGCCGCCCCGCGCGATCAGGCTGCGCTCACCCGGTCCAGGCCCAGTCGCCGGACGTACCTGCCGTAGGCCACGGGTCCCAGGCGGGAGAGCACGAACCAGACCGGCGCCGGGACCACCGCCTTGAGACTCTCGGTGTGTTCGGGCCGGGCGTCGTGCAGCAGCATCCCGAAGATCATCGGCAGTTGGCTCTTCTGCGCCGAGGCCATCCCGTGCTTACCCGCCTCGGCCCACTCCTCGTCGGTCAGGTATTTGTCGATCAACGGCAGCACGTGGGCCTCCTCGGCGTCCAGGTGTGCCGACATCGGCGCGATCAACGCCTCGACGGCTGCGGCGAGCGCTTCCCGATCGGCCACGCTGGCGGTGCGGCGCCACACGGTCGCCCGGTCCTCCACGTCGGCCAGCGCCGCGTGCAGGCTCTCGTGCTGAGTCTCCATGGTCTCGACCAGCGGCGCGATCTCGTCCGGGCCACGTTGCCGCAACTTCGGCCAGACATGCTCGTCCTCACCGCTGTGATGCGTGTGCAACGCGCCGGTGAGCAGCAGCACGTGGTCGGCGACGCGGGCGGCAGCCGGAGCGTCATCCGCGGGTACTGTCCGGACCAGGGCCGCAGCGGCCGGGAACTCGCGCCTGAAGAGGCTGTGCACGACGTACATGTCACGGCTGTCGGCCATGGTCCTTCTTTCCGCTCGATCCGAGGGAGGGCGGGTCTCACCGATGTGGACCGACTCCCACTGAAACCCGTACGTGGCCTGACATATCGTCCGGCCGCGTACGGGCACGGGTGTACCCACCGACGGCGCTCGCCACGCCGACCGACCCCGAATCCGGCGTTACTCCGATCATGGCTCTCGACCATCCTCGTGCTGACGGGCCGGACGTCGGGTGGCGCGGCGTGCGCCGGACACGTCCTAGGTGACCGGTAGCCCGACCAGTTCGGCGCTGTCCCGCCACAGGCGATCCCGCACGTCGTCGCGGCGGGCCAGCTCGGAGGGGGACGGCCAGGTGAGCTGCCCTCGCACGAGCCGTGCGTAGTAGGCGCCGGCGGGCGGCACCGTACGCCCCGAGGCGATGTCGGCCAGCGCGCCCCCGGCGGCCGGGACGCTGTTGAATCGGGGCATCAGTGCCCGCAACGGGGTGCCGAACATTCGCCAGATGAGGCGGACCGGGAGCGGAGTGTTGCGCAGGAGGCTCGTACCCGGCGTCGGACCCGGGTCGAACGCGACGATCCGCAGCCGTGACGCCTCCGGCTGGGCGGCGAGCCCCCGGACGGTGAGGATGTTGCAGAGCTTGGACGAGGCGTAGGCCCGTGCCCCCGCCGCCCTCGCCTCCTCGTCGCGTTGCGGATCCCGTTCGGGGTTGGCCAGCAGCCGCGCGTCGGCGTGGCGGGGTGGGGTGCTGCTCAGCATGGTCCTGATAGCCGGGTCGTGCGTGCCGCTGGTGGTCAACGTGACAACGGCACCCGGTGCGAGCTGGGGCAGCAGTAGCCGTAGCAGGAGGTAGTGCGCGAGGTGGTTGACGGCGAAGGTTGTTTCGAAGCCGTCCGCCGTGCGCTGGTCGCCGGAGGTCAGGCTGACACCCGCGTTGAGCACGAGCGCGTCGACCTCCGCCGACCCGAGCCGGTCCCGCACCGCGGCCGCGAAGGAACGGACGCTGTCGAGCCGGGCCAGGTCCAGCGGGTACGTCTCGACGCCCGCCGGCCCGGCGCCCCGCGCGCCGAGCAACAGCCTGGTGCCGGGGGACTTCGTCAACTGCCCCAGGGCGTACGCGCCGAGACCGGCCGTGCCTCCGGTCATCAGAACGGTCTTCATGTGTGCTGCTCCAGTCGGGTGGTCGGACGGGCCGGGGAACGTGCGGCGACGAGGCAAATAAAGTGAGTCTCGACTCCGGTTCGGATATTATGAGTGATCACTCACCTTGTCAACGGAGCCGTCCGGCGCGGCAGTATCCTGTGGTCGACACAGGAGGCCAGTCGGTGGAAAGGAGCGACCGCAGTGAGCCCAGGTGCCCCTGCGGCCAGCGGCAGAGACGTGCAGGGCAGCCGGCCGTTACGCGCCGACGCGCAGCGCAATCGGACCCGCATCCTCGACGCCGCCGACGCGGTCTTCGCCGTGAAGGGTCCGACCGCGTCGACCGAGGAGATCGCCCAGCGGGCCGAGGTCGCGATCGGTACGCTCTTCCGGCACTTCCCGACCAAGGAGGCTCTGGTCGAGGCGGTGTTCGTCGGCCGCTTGGATGCCCTCGCCGAGCAGGCCCGGTCGCTGGCCGGGGCGGCCGACCCCGGTGCGGCGTTCTTCGCGTTCCTGACCGAGGCGGTACGCCAGTCGACCATCAAACACACGTTCGCGGACGCCCTGGCCGACGCAGGCGTGAACCTGCACGCCTACGAGGGCACCGTGGCCGAGGCCATCCGCGACCTCCAGCAGTCGATCGGTGAGCTGCTCGGTCGTGCCCAGCAGGCTGCAAGAGTCCGCGTCGACATCGACGTGCGAACGCTCATCGCCCTGATAGCCGGTGCCGCCCACGCGATCGGGTACGCGAGCCAGGATCCCGCGATAGAGAGGCTCGTACTGTCGGTGACTTTCGACGGCCTGCGTCCACCGGTGTCGCCCTGAGTGACGGCGGCCGGGTCGCTGGTTTGTGCCCGCCACCGGGCGGCGAGTCCTCCGACGGTGTCCCGCTTCGAGCTCGGCAGCACACCCGGCAACGCCGATGTCAGCCTGCAGGTCCGAATGAGTGGACTTCGGGGTAACGCGGCCAGCCGGGGTCGCCGGTGGTCGCGAAGCGGGTCCATGCCGAGTGCATGCGGGTGGCGAGTTCGCCGGGGGGCGCGGTGTCGCCCAGCAGGGCCTGGGGGCCGTGCAGCGCCGCTGCGGAGCCGACGGTTCAACCGGCCCGCCGGGCCCTGCCGACCGGACCGAGGTGGGTGTGTTCGAATCCCTCGGTGTTCTTGAGCCCGTAACCGAGGGCACGGTCGACGGCGATGTGGAACATCCACGCCACGGCCAGGATGCCGAGCCAGTCGATCCGATCGCCGGACCCGGCCGCCACCACGGCCACCGCCCCCAGCGCCGCCGGTACGGCGTAGGAGTGGGCCAGGTTGTAGCAGGTGGCACCGAGACGCGGCCCGCGCAGGTAGCCGAGCATGGACAGGTCGAAGACGAGGAAGAGCGCGAGCAGCGACCACCACGGGTACCCCACGGCGACGGTCACCACGACCGCGAGGGCCGCGACGACAACGGCCTCGATGCGCTGCATCGCGACCGGGTTCAGGTACGGCATCTCCCACCTCGATGTCGGTCGAAGGAATCGGTGGACCTCAGCTTCGCCGAATCGAGCCGAGCGTGGGTAGCCCTCGCCGATGCCGTCGCCTACTCAGCACCTGAGCCTCGCTGCCGCGTCGGGACTGTCGGCGCTCACCTTCCTGGCCATCGCCGCAGCCTCGATCATGTGGGTGCAGGCGGCAGTCAGCGGCATGGACGGCTGAACACGCTCTACAGGTACGTCGCGAACCAGTCGAGCATGGGTTCGGGGCGGCGCTGGAACTCCAGGTAGCCGTCCCAGCGTGCGGTCGTCCCGTCGATCCAGTGCAGCTTCTTGTCGGTGACGGGGATGTTGTCGTACATGGTCTGGACGTCGTCGGGGTCGGTGAGGATGTCGTCGCGTACCTGGTAGAGGAAGGTGGGGACGCGCACGTGGCGGGCCCACTCCTGGGGGCTGCGACGGGCGAAGTCGATGCCGGTGTGCCGGATGATGAGCTGTTCCAGGTCGTTGAGGCGTTCCGCCGCGTCGAGCAGCGCCAGTCGGCGTTCCATGATGACGCGGGCGGTCACCGGCTGGGGCGCGACGAGGCAGCGTACGCCCTCGAACGCCTGGGGGAACTGGGTCATGGCGGCGAAGGTGGAGCTGGCGCCGAGGCATCGACTGAACAGGCCGATGGTCGCGTCGCGGGTGTCCGGGCGGTGGCGGGCGTAGGTGAGTGCGCCGACGACGTCGCGGGCCTCGAAGAGGCCGCTTGAGCTGATGCCGCCGTTGGCGGCGCCGCTGAGGCCGTGGTTACGCAGGTCGTAGGCGAGGACGTGGTAGCCGGCATCGTGCAGGATGCGGTAGTCGGGGTTGAAGTCGACCTCGAAACCGTTGCCGCTGGCTGCCCAGGCCGAGTGCCAGGGTTCCAGGTGGGTGGGCAGGCCGGCGCGGGTGAAGCCCATCGGGTGGTTCGCGATGACCAGCTTGGTCGAGCCGGGCGCGGGCAGGAACCAGCCTTCCAGCGGCACCCCGTCGTGGGACGGGAAGGTGACGTCCTCGAAGTCGAGCCCGACCTCGCGCGGTGAGTGCAGCACCGGTGAGCGGGGTGGGTGGCTGAATCCGGCCGCGATCCGGTCCAGCAGGTGTGACATCTGGTCGCTCATGGTGTCAGTCCTCTCCGTCTGGTCGTCCGCGTCGAGCCGGTCACGCGCGGCGGCGAGGGCTCTGGCCATGGCGCCGGGTGGACGCGCGAAGGTGGTGGTGGGTGTCGGGGTGGGGCCGGTGTGGACGGTGATGGCGTGTGGGTAGACGAATTCGAGGAGTCCTTCGTCGCCGTGCTTGCGGCCGTGGCCGCTGTGTCCGCGCCCGCCGAACGGCAGTCCGGCGTTCTGGGAGAAGGCGAGCGCGTCGTTGACGCTGGTCATGCCGACGCGCAGGCGACGGGCGATGTCCTCGCCCCGGTCGCGGCTGAACACGGCGCTGCCCAGGCCGTACGGGCTGGCGTTGATCCGGGTGATCGCC
This sequence comes from Micromonospora sp. NPDC023869, assembly GCF_055559695.1. Lineage (NCBI taxonomy): Bacteria > Bacillati > Actinomycetota > Actinomycetes > Micromonosporales > Micromonosporaceae > Micromonospora > Micromonospora sp. NPDC023869. The sequence goes on along the minus strand of NZ_JBVHKD010000013.1, from coordinate 103,955 downwards.
TCCTCGGTGTCGCGGACCCGGACGATCGCCAGCACCGGCCCGAAGGTCTCCTCGGTGGCGGCCAGGGCGTCCGGCGGGACGTCGACGAGGATCGTGGGTTGGACGTACCGGTCGTCGGTGCCTCCGTCGGCCGGGGGGCCGACCACGGCGGTGGCGCCCCGTCGGAGGGCGTCGGCGACGTGGTGGCGGATGACCGGGATCTGCGCCGGTAGGGGGACCGGGCCGATCAGGTCGTCGTCACCGCTGCCGGCGTGCACCCGCCCGGCGTGGGCGGCGATCTTCTCCACCAGGGTGTCGTGCACGGCGTCCACGACGTAGGCCACCTCGAGGCTGATGCAGCCGAGGCCGGCGTTCTGCAGCGCACCCCAGGTGATGTGGGCGGCGGCGGAGTCCAGGTCGGCGTCCTGTGCCACCACGACGGCGTCGTTGCCGCCGAGTTCCAGCAGTGCCGGGGTCAGGCGCGTGGCGCAGTCCGCGGCCACGGCCCGGCCCGAGCGGACGCTGCCGGTGAACGCGACCTTGTCCACGCCGGTGGTGAGGTGTCGGCCGGTGGCGGCGAAGCCGACCACGGCTTGGAAGGCGCCGGGCAGGTCGGGTACGGCCCGCCGCCAGGATCGGGCCAGCCAGACGCCTACTCCGGTGGTGACCGGGCTGGGCTTGAGGATGACGGCGTTGCCGGCGGCCAGGGCGTGGATGACGATCGCTCCCGGGGTGCCGAGCGGGAAGTTCCACGGCCCGATCACGCCGACCACGCCGTACGGGAGGTGTTCCACCCACGCCCGCTGGTGGGGCATCGCGGCCGGCGCGGGGATCTCGCGGCGGCCGAGGACCCGTTCGACGTTGTCGAGTGCGAAGGTCAGGTGCCCGAGGACGGAGAGCACCTCTGCCCGGCCGTCTTCCAGGGACTTGCCGTTCTCCGCGTGGATCAGCGCCGCCAGGTCCTCCCCGCCCCGGGCGATCTCCCGGCGCCAGGCACGTAGTCGTACCGCCCGTCCGTCGAAGCCGAGGTCCCACCACGGTCCGGCGGCGGTCCGTGCGACCTGGACGGCCGCGCCGACCTGCTCGGGACCGGCCGCCCGGTAGCGGGCCAGTTCGTCGCCGGTGCTCTGGTCGAAGGTGATCACCTCGTCGCCGGTGGTGTCCGGGTCGCCGTCCCGGGTCGCGGTGCTCTGCGTGGTCTGCGTGGTCTGCGTGGTCATCGTCGTTCCCCGATCGTCGAGTGTCGGTCCGGCGGCGGCGTCGAGCCGTCGAGGGCGGTACGCCGGATCAGCGTCAGTACGTGTGCGCGCAGCTCCGCGAATCGGGGCAGGCGCTTGGTGGACACCTGGTCCCGTGGGCGGGGAAGGTCGACCTGCACCGTGTCGAGTACGACGCTCGGGCGTGCGGACATCACCACCACCCGATCCGACAGGTAGACCGCCTCGTCGATGTCGTGCGTGACGAGCAGCATGGTGACGCCGGTGTCGTCGCGTACCCGCAGGATCAGGTCTTCGAGGTCCGCGCGGGTCTGGGCGTCCACCGAGGCGAACGGCTCGTCCAACAGCAGGATCTCCGGTGCGTACGCGAGGCCCCGGGCGATCGCCACGCGCTGCTGCATGCCACCGGAGAGCTGCCACGGGTAGCGGTCGCCGAACCCGCTCAGGCCCACCGCGTCCAGCGCCGTGGCGACCCGTTCGGCGCGGTCGGCCGTCGACCGGTACCGGTTGCGCAGCGGCAGACCGACGTTGCGTCGCACGGTGAACCAGGGCATCAGCGACCGGCTGTAGTCCTGGAAGACGGAGGCGATCTCCTTCGGTGGACCGGTGACCGGCACGCCGTCGAGGGTGACCGTGCCCGACGACGGCTTCAGGAGGCCGCAGAGGCACTTCAGCATGGTCGTCTTGCCGGCGCCGGACGGCCCGACGATGCAGACGAACTCTCCCTTGTCGACCGTCAGGGTCAGGTCGCGGATCGCCTCGACGGCATGTGCACCGGAGCCGTACGTCTTGCCCAGGTTCGTGACCGAGAGCATGTCAGTTCCTTTCCGTCATGCCGATGTGCCAGCGCAGGACGCGTCGTTGCAGGACGAGGAAGAGGGCGCTCAGTGCCACCCCGAGCAGGCCGAGCAGCACGGTGCCGGCCCACATCTGCGGTACGTCGAAGGAGTTGCGGGCGCTGAGGGTGACGAAACCGACACCGTTGGTCGCGGCGTACAGCTCGGTGACCACCATCATGATGAAGGCGATCCCCAGCGCCGTGCGGATGCCGGCGAAGATCTGTGGTGCCGCCGCCGGCAGCAGGACGAAGGCCAGTCGCTGCACGGGGGTGAGCCGGTACGAGCGGGCCACGTCCTGCAGGTGCGGGTCTGTGCCGCGGACCGCGTCGGCCGTGTTCAACAGCACCGGGAACAGGCAGACGAACGCGATGACCAGGATCTTCGAGGCGTCACCGATGCCGAAGAGGACGACGCTGATCGGGATCAGTGCGGTGCCGGGTAGCGATCGGCCGAACTGCACCGCCGGGTTCAGGGCGTTCCGGAGCAGTCGGTGGCGGCCGAGTGCGGTGCCGACGGCGATACCGACGACGGTCGCGATCAGCAGGCCGGCGAGGAGCCGGGTGACGCTGGGAACCAGGTCCGAGCCAAGTCGTGTGAACAGCCATGACTCGGCGAAGGCGGCCAGGACGTCGGGCAGCGGCGGGTAGAAGGGTGAGGTGCTTGCCGTCGAGGTCGTCCACCAGAGCAGGACGAGCAGCACGGGTACGAGCAGCCGGAGGCCGGTTCTCTTCACGTTCGGCCTCCTCATGCCTGCTGCGTCCGGTAGGCGGAGTGCCAGCGCAGTGCCCGCCGTTCCAGCCGCTCGAAGACGGCGTTGAGGCCGACGCCGAGCAGGCCGGCGATGACGATGACGCCGTACGTCGCGTCGTAGCGGCCGTTGCCCGCGTAGGTGGCCAGGGTGTTGCCGAGGCCGGGTACGGCGCCGATGAGTTCCATCGCGATCGCCACCAGCAGCGTGATCGTCGAGGCGATCCGCAGGCCGGTGAAGAGGTACGGCAGCATGCTCGGGGTCGTCACCCAGAGCAGTCGCTGCGGTGTGGTCAGTCCGAACACCCGTGCCGTGTCGGTGGTGACCGGGTCGACGTCCCGCACGCCGTAGAGCGTCTGGAGCAGCATCGGCCACAGGGCCGCCACCGCCGCGAGCACGACCACCACCACCGGCCTGGCGCCGAGCAGCAGCAACATGACGGGCAGATAGACCACGACCGGGATCGGGCGGAGGAACTCGACCACGCCGAGCAGAAGCTCGTTGACCACCGGGACGCTCGCCATGGCGGCCCCGACGAGCGCGCCGAGCGTGACGCCGATGACCAGCGCGGCGGCCCAGTGCGCCAGGGTCTGTGACACGGCCGTCCAGAGGACGGCGGTGCCGATGTTGGCCCAGAGCCAGGTGGCGATCGCGGAGGCCGGCGGGACCTCGGCCGGGAGTACGCCGATGCCGGCCGCCGCCTGCCAGGTGCCGAGCAGCGCCGCCGTGGTGAGTACGGGTAGCAGCGGGGTGGGTCTCATCGGCTACTCCGAGATCCGGAGCCCGCGCGGGGGCGTGTCGAGGTCGTGCGCGTCCGGTGATTCCGACCAGGTGAACTCGTCCAGCGCCGGTGCCGTGTCGATCCGGTCGTAGTCGACCATCAGCCGGGCGACAAGTTCCGCCGAGCGTCGGTCGATCCCGCTGACGTACCAGGGCAGCGGTAGTCGCGCCACTGCCTCGGTGGGCGCGCCGGTGGTCCGTACGATCGTCGCCCGGACCGCGTCCGGGTTGTCGTTGGCGTACGCGGTCGCCTCGTTCCACGCCTGGAGGAAGCGTCGCATGACGTCCGGATTGCGGTCCACGAACCGCTGGGAGCCCATCAGGATGCTCGGTACGCTGCGCGGGCCGAGCGCGCTGGTGGCGGGGTTGCCGAGGGAACGGAACCCACCACCGGTCAGCAGTTGACCGGCGAACGGTTCCAGGGTGCTGATCGCGTCGACGCGGCCCTGCCGCAGCGCGGCGACCTGGTCCTCGAACGGCACGGCGAGGATCCGGACCGCGTCGGGGTCGCCGCCTGCCTGGCGTACCGCTTCGAGGAGGGTCAGGTCGAAGAAGCTCTCCAGACCGTTGACGGCGACGGTCCGGCCGGTCAGGTCCGCGAACGACCGGATGTCGCTGTGTTCCGGCACGATCAGGGAGAAGGCGTCACCCTCCGGCGACTCGTAGTCGGTGACCAGCGAGGTGACGATCTCCACCGGAAAGCCGGCGGCGACGGCGGCCGGCACGGCGGTGATCTCGCTGACGGCCAGGTGGATCTGTCCGTTCAGGAGCAGCGCGACGCTGTTGGCGCTGGCTCCGGAGCCTGGTACCTGGTCGATCTCGAAGCCGTGTCGTTCGAAGATCCCCTGGTCGACGCCGAGCGAGAGCTGGGCGTTGTTGGCGGTCGGGCTGAAGTCGATGACGAGTCGGGTCAGGCCCGATCCGGTGGTCTCGGCCGGTTCGCCGTCGGTGCCGCAGGCGCCTGCGGCGGCGAGCAGGCCGAGGGCCAGGCTCGTGGCCGTCAGTCTCCGGCCGGCTCTGCGGTGTGGCGGGTGCCGCCCCTGTGTCCCGTGCATGGCCTTGATCCCCTTCCGTGCTCAGTCGCTTGAGTGGATGGATCGTCGGCGGAATCGACGACATCGACCCGCATGACGACAGTATCAAGACCTTGATATGACGCAAGTGCTGAATTCAGATCAAGATGCGGTAAGCTCCGTGACCGTGACCGACGAAACGGCAGTGACCTTCGATCGCGAGGAGATGCTCGGCCGCGTCGCGTCGACACTGCGCCGGGCCGACCTCGCCGTGCTCGCCGCCAAAGAGCCGCCGCTGCGCAAGGTCGGCGTGTCAGGCTCGCTCTACGCCGTCCTGGCCAACCTGGGAGTGGCCCCCGGTCTGACCGGTGCCGAACTCGCCCGCCTGGTCGGGGTGACACCGCAGGCGATCACCCCGCTGGTCGTGAAACTCGTCGAACGCGGCCTGATCGAACGTCGCCCCCACCCGCGCCACGCCAACATCCAGGAGTTGCACCTCACCGACAGCGGGCGCCGCGAGACGGCCAGAGCCGACCGGATCATGCTGCACCTGGACAACCACATCCGCGATTCGCTCGGCGACGAGGACTACCAGCGACTCCGTGTACTGCTCGACGCCGTCATCCGCAGCATGCCCTCCTGGACTCCCCCGCCGGACGAATCGTCCTGACGTACGTCTGCGCTGGGGACATCGACGGCGTAGCACTCACGAACGGATGTCACCGTCGAACGTGGAGTTCCGGCGGCATTCTGTCCTCGGTGACTGCCGGAGCCAACTCAGGACCAACACCCGACACGTGACGAACCGCTCGGGTGGCTGTCGTCACCCGAGCGCTCTTCTCGGTGGCCGCCCGGAGGTTGTCAGTGTTCGTCGGAGGCAAGCAAGCTGACACCCGCAGGGATTCCGCCAAGCGATCAGGAAGCAGGTGCCACAGTGGTCCCGATCGAAGTCGCCGGTCGACCGGTGTCCGACCCGCTTGGCGTCTTCGTCGACTACTGCAAGCAGCATGCCCGCACGGTTCGCGCCTACGACTGGCTGGCCGGCGCGTACCCGGTGTTGACGCCAGCGCTCATCAAGGTAACCCGCGCGCCGTACATGGGCAGCAGGATCAGTCGAGAGCAGGAGCACCACCTGCTCCGGTTGAGCGAGACCGCACCCTGGGGCGAGGTTCCGCTCGACGCTCACCTCCGCGACGCCGACCCGATGGCCGACAACGGCTACTACGACGGTGCGCTCCGGTTGTACCAGCACTTCTTTCAGGATCGGCCGCCAGGGCTCGGGCACGCGAAGGTGCGCAAGGCGCTGCATCTGGTGCGGCCTGGCCTGTTCATCATCCTCGACAGCGCGCTGCTACGGCGGTACCGGCGGGCTGCCGAGGCGGCAGCCCGCGAGTTGCAGCAAGCAGGCCGGCAGGCACCACCGCAGCGGGCGTACTGGGCGGCATACCGCACTGATCTGCTACGAGCCACCGATGGCCTCGCAGCGCTACGGGGCGCCGCCCGCGACCACGACGATCCGCTGGTCGCCGAGGCAGCAGAACGCCTGACGGACGTACGCCTGCTGGACATCCTCGCCTGGACGCCGGACCGAGAGGCTGCAGCGGCCTCGTGACGTTCGATCCGATCGACGCGATCGGTGACCTGACCTCTGTGGATGTCATCCACGACCGCCCACGCCTGTTCGTCGACCGACGGAAGACGCCGATCGCACCGGCCCGCCTAGCGCCGGTCGGCCGGGAACCAGCCGGCCCGACCGAGGGCGCCGGGTAGCCGGTCCTTGCCGAGCTGCTCGCCGATCCACGCCGCCGTCTCGATGACCTTCGACGGGTCGAGGCCGGTGGGGTGGCCGGAGCGGTGCAACGCGTAGGTGAGGTCCTCGGTGGCCACGTTGCCGGTGGCCGCCGGAGCGAAGGGGCATCCGCCGATCCCCCCGACGCTGGCGTCGAGCACGGTGACGCCCGCTTCGACCGCCGCCAACGCGTTGGCGACGGCGGTGTTGCGGGTGTCGTGGAAGTGGGCGCGCAGCGGCACACCCGGTGCCGCGGCCGTCACGGCGGAGACCAGGGCGCGCACCTGGGTGGGTACGCCCACCCCGATGGTGTCCGCGAGGGCGATCTCGTCGGGCTCGCCCTCGGCCAGCCGTCGCGCCAGGTCACCCACGGTCGTCGGAGAGACGTCGCCTTCGAAGGGGCAGCCGAAGGCGGCGGCCACGGTCACGCTGGCGCGCACTCCGGCGGCGTGGGCGGCCTTGGCGATGTCGGTCCAGGCACCGATCATGGCTCCGACGGAGGCGCCCTGGTTGCGCTGGCTGAAGGTCTCGGTGGCGACGACGACGCAGTTCACCTCGTCGACTCCGGCCGCCAGCGCCCGGTCCAGCCCGCGCCGGTTGAGCACCAGGCCGATGTACGATACGTCGCTGCGTCGTGGCACTGCGGCCATCACCGCTTCGGCGTCGGCCATCTGCGGCACCCGGTCGGCGCGGACAAAGGAGACCGCTTCGACCCGTCGGGCTCCGGCCTCGACACAGCGCCGGATCAACTCGATCTTGCTCGCTGTCGACAGGATCTCGGGCTCGTTCTGCAGACCGTCCCGTGGAGACACCTCCACCACCTGAACCACCATATGTATACAATCTCAGACTGTCAGAGCGGCGGCAAGGGTGCCGACGACATGCGGCTCACACGACGGAGGCACGGGTGACGAATGCCGCGGAGGACGCGTACGAGGCGCTGCGGAGCGCGATCCTGAACGGCTCGATCGGCCCGCGTGCCCGCCTGGGCGAGATGGAGTTGTCCCGGCAGTTCGGCGTCAGCCGGACGCCGATCCGGGAGGCGCTGCGCAGGCTCACCGCGGAGGGCCTCGTCGTCTTCCAGCCCAACCGTGGCGCACGGGTCGCGGAATGGTCGCTCGGCGATCTGCAGGACATCTACGAGATCCGCGCCCGGCTGGAGAGCTACGGCGCGGCCCTGGCCGCCAAGCGCATCGAACCCGAGGTCCTGGACCGGCTGGACGGGCTCTGCGATCAGATGGAGGAGCTGGCCCGGCGGATGGGTCCACAGGATCTGGACCGGATCGCCACCCTGAACGCCGAGTTGCACAACGCGGTGCTGAAGGCCGCCGCCAGCCCTCGGCTCACCTCGCTGCTGTCCGCGGTGGTGGAGGTGCCGCTGGTCGTACGGGCGTTCCGCCTCTACACGCCGGATGCCCTGGCCCGCAGCATGGCGCACCACCGGGACCTGGTGGCGGCGCTGCGGGCCAGGGACGCCGAGTGGGCGTCGAGCACGATGCGCGCCCACGTGCTGGCCGCCCGGACGGTGCTGCTCGACGGCATGGTGGACCGCCCCGAGCTGTGAGCGGTCGCTACTCCCCCACCGCCGTGCGGGTCAGCTTCCGGGCGCTCCGGGCTTGATGCAGGCCACCTCCCGGTCGGCGCCGATCGGCGTCAGTCGCACCTCGGTCTGTACACATCTGTCCTCGCCGACCGGGCAGCGTCCGTGCAGGACACATCCCGGTACGAGCTGGGTCGGGCTCAGCGGATCACCGACCAGCCGGGCCGGGGCCAGCTCCTGGTCGGGATCGACGGGCAGGGCCGCCGCCAGCAGGGCGCGGGTGTACGGGTGCTGTGGATCGGCGAACACCAGCTCGGACGGGCCGGTCTCGACGACCCGCCCCCGGTACATGACGGCGATGCGGTCACTGACGTACCTGACCGTGTGGATGTCGTGCGAGATGAACAGGTAGCCCATGCCGAGTTCGGCCTGCAGGTCGGCGAGCAGGCGCAGGATCTGGGCGCGGACCGACAGGTCGAGTGAGGACGTGGGTTCGTCCAGCACGACCAGGGACGGCTCGGTCACCACGGCCCGGGCGATGCCGACCCGCTGCTGCTGCCCGCCGCTGAGTTCACCGGGATAGCGCCGTGCCATGTCGGGGGCGAGTCCGACCTGTTCGATCATCTGCGCGACCCGGGCACGGCGCTGTGCGGTGGACATCGCCGGCCGGTGGATGGCCAGCGGTTCACCGATGATGTCGGCCACCCGCATCCGGGGGTTCAGCGACTCGAACGGCTCCTGGAAGATGATCTGCAGCTTCGCGCGCAGCTTGCGCATCTCGGCGGCGGGCAGCGCGAGCATGTCGGTGCCGTCGAAGCGCACCGAGCCCCGAGTCGGTTCGATCAGACGCAGGGCCAACCGGCCCAGCGTCGACTTGCCGGAACCGCTCTCGCCGATGACCGCCACGGTCTCTCCGGCGTCCACCGACAGCGACACGTCGTCCAGCGCGTAGACCCGGGTGTCGCCGCCGACGTGGAACTCCTTGCTGACGTTGGTCAGCTCCAGCAGACTCACTGCGCTGCCTCCTTCTCCTGGGGCAGGTGACACCAGTACGTCCGGCCGGAGGTCTGGGTCACCGCGGCCGGGACCACCTGGGCGCACGGTTCGAAGGCGTGCGGGCAGCGGTCCCGGAAGGGGCATCCGGACGGGTAGTCGATCAGGTCGGGCAGTCGACCGGTGAGGTGCACCAGCGGCTGACCGGGCCGGGGAATGGCCCGGATGAGCGCCTGCGTGTACGGGTGGCGGGGGTCCTTGAGGACCTCCCGGACGGTGCCGTGTTCGATGACCTTGCCGGCGTACATGACGACGACCCGGTCGCAGTACTGCGCGACGACGCCGAGGTCATGGGTGACCAGCAGCATCGAGCGGTCGTGTTCGCGGACCAGGCGGCGGATGAGGTCCAGGATCTGCCGTTGCACGGTCAGGTCCAGGCCGGTGGTCGGTTCGTCGGCGATCACGAAGGTCGGGTTGAGCAGCATGGCCATGGCGATCACCACCCGTTGGGCCATGCCGCCGCTCAACTGGTGGGCGTAGCCGTCGAGGACCCGGTCCGGTCCGGCGATGCCGACGTCGGTGAGCGCGGTGCGGGCCCGGTCCCGGACCTCGCCGTCGGCCTTGACCCCGTGCGCGGCCATGATGGTGGCGAACTGCCGGTGGATGCGCATCACCGGGTTCAGGGCGCTGAACGGGTTCTGGGCGATGAAGCCGATCTCCTTGCCGCGTAGTCGGCGCAGTTCGCTGCGGCGCAGGCCGAGCAGGTCGACGCCGTCGAAGCGGGCGGTGCCCTCGACCACCCGGCCGGGCGGTCGGACCAGGCCGAGGATGGACCGGATGGTCACCGACTTGCCGCATCCGCTCTCGCCGACGACGCCGACGATCTCGGCCCGGTCGACGTGGAAGTCGACTCCGTTGACCGCGTGGACCAGGCCGTCGGGCGTGTCGAACCGGGTGGTCAGGCCGCTGACCTCCAGCAGCCGTCCGGCGGATCCGCCGGAGGGCGGCGGGGTGGGACGGCTGTCGGGTCGACGTCGGGCGTTGAGCAGGCTCATCGTTGCCTCGCCCGGCCGAAGGTGTCCTGCAGTTCGTCGCTGATGGCGTTGAAGCAGAGCACGGTGAGGAAGATGGCGAGGCCGGGGAAGACCGAGACCCACCACTGGCCGGTCGTCATGTTCTGCGCTCCTGTCTGGATCATCGCGCCCCAACTCGCGTCGGCGGCGTTGATGCCGATGCCGAGAAAGGAGAGCGAGGCGATCACGACGATCGAGTGCGCGACCGCCAGTGACGCCTGGGCCAGGATGATGCCGGTCATGTTCGGCAGGACGTGCCGGAACATCACGCGTGGCCCGGTCGCGCCGATGGCGTGGGCGGCCTCGATGTAGCGGCTCTCCCGGATGGTCAGTCCCTCGCTGCGGACCAGTCGGACGAAGCGGGGGACGTTGATGATGGCGATGGCGACCACGACGTTCTCGATGTTGTTGCCCATCAGCGCCACCAGGGCGATGGCCAGGATCAGCAGCGGGAACGCCTGGAAGACGTCGAGGGCCCGGACGACCCGTTCGCCCCACGGTCCGCGGTGCAGGGCGGCGAGCCCGAGCAGCACGCCGATCACCAGCGAGATCAGCATGCCGGCGAGGGCCAGTGGGATGTCCACCCCGGCGGAGGCCACCAGGCGGCTGAACACGTCGAGGCCGAACTTGTCGGTGCCCATCCAGTGCTCGCCGTCGGGGACGGTGAGGGTGTTGGTGGACGGTTCCGCCGGGTCGTGCGGCAGCGGTGCGAGGTAGGCCGCGGCGAGCATGCTCGTCAGGATGGTGCCGGGCACCCACAGTCGCCACCGTCGGCGGCCCCGGGGCCGTTTCCTGGTCGTCGGGGCGGTGACCGTGGTGGGGTCGGCGGCCAGGGTCTCAGTCATAGCGCACCCTCGGGTCGAGCGCCGCGACCAGGATGTCCAGCGCGGTGAAGGCCAACAGGGTCCCGAGTCCGGCGGCCAGGATGAAGCCCTGCACGGCCGGGATGTCGAGCTGGAGGATCGAGTCGATCGCCCACTCGCCGAAGCCACCCCAGGAGAAGATGGTCTCGATGATGGCCGCGCCGCCGAGCAGCGCGGCGAGCAGGATGCCGCCGTAGGTCAGGATCGGGGTCCGGGCCTGGCGGAAGGCGTACGCGAGGACGGTGCGCTCGCGCAGCCCGCTGGCGCGGGCGAACTCGACCTGCTTGGACTCCAGCGCCGGCACCAGGGAGGCGTACGTGCTGCGGGCGAAGTACGCGGAGTAGTAGATGCCCAGCGTCAGGACGGGCAGCACCGAGTGCGCCACCGCCGATCGGAAGGTGCCCATGTCCCCGGAGATCAGGGAGTCCAGCAGCAGCGCCCCGGTCACGGTCGGCGGTGGTTCGTCCATCAGACCGAGTCGGCCGACCGGTGCCGGCGCCCACCCGGCGAGATAGAAGAGCAGGTAGATGAGCAGCAGCGCGAGGAAGAAGTCCGGGATGGACTGGAAGGTGGTGACGACGAAGCGGGAGGTGCGGTCGGCCACCGTGCCCTTGCGGTAGGCGCCCAGGGTGCCGAGGCCGATGCCGAGGAGCGCGGCGAGGGTGAGGGAGAGGAAGACCAGTTCCAGGGTCGCCGGGGCGAACCGCAGGATCTCGTCGAGGATGGGCCGGTCGGTGTAGTAGGACGAGCCGAGGTCGCCGCGGACCAGGTTGCCGAGGTAGGTGACGAAGCGTTCCCACAGGGGCTGGTCCAGGCCAAGGCGGCGTTCGATCTCGGCCAGTTCCGTCGGGGAGGCGGCCGGTCCGGCGATGACTCCGGCCGGGTTGCCGGGCAGCGCGTTGACCAGCAGGAAGGCCAGCACGATGACGGAGAGCAGGCCGACCGGGAGGAAGAGGATCCGTCGGCGGGCGTATCTGAGGACCCGCATCACGCACCTCCCGGTTCGAGCAGGGTGGTCGCCTCGTCCAGGGTCAGGACCTGCGCGTACTTGGCGTCGAGGTCGAACAGGGCGGCCTGGTGCGGGCGTGGGTCCCGGTCCAGGCAGGCGTCGGCGACGACGAGTGGGACGAAGCCGTGTTGCAGGGCGTCCACCGCGCTCGCCCGGACGCAGCCGCTGGTCGAGGCGCCCGCGATGAGCAGGGCGTCCACGCCCAGGACGCGCAGGGTGCTGGCGAGGCTGGTGCCGAAGAAGGCGCTGGCGTACTGCTTGGTGACGACCGCTTCATCGGCGGCGGGTGCCAGGATCGGTGGTGCGGCGGCGAGGTGGCTGCCGCGTTCGAAGACCCGCAGGGCGGGCACCTTGCGGGTGAACAGGCCGCCGTCGATCCCGCCGGGGGCGAGTTCGACCCGGGTGTGGATCACCGGGGTGCCGTGGCGTCGGGCGGCGTCGAGCAGGTCGGCGCAGGCCCGCAGGGCGGGTGGGTTCTCGTCACCGGCGTAGAGCGGTGAGGCCGGGTCGAGGTAGGCGCGCACCAGGTCGACGAGCAGGAGCGCACGGCGGGTGCCGTGTCCCAGGTCGCCGCCGAAGCCGGCGTTGCGGTAGTCCGCGTGGAGGTCATTCACCGTGTCCGCCTCTAGATGACGCCGCTGGCACGCAGTTCGTTGATCTCGGACTTGGCCAGGCCGACGATGTCGGTCAGCACCTGGTCGGTGTGTTCGCCGAGGCGGGGGCCGGTCCACTTGACCCGGCCGGGGGTGCGCGACAGTCTCGGCACGACGTTCTGCATGGGAAACTCGCCGAACTCGGGGTGGTCGACGCGGACGATGGCCTCGCGGGCGGCGAAGTGCTCGTCGTGGAGCATCTCCGGGGCGCGGTAGACGCGGCCGACCGGGACGTCGTGTTTGATCATGACGGCCATCAGGTCCTCGGTGTCGTGCCGGCCCGACCACTCGGCGATGATGGCGTCGAGTTCGACCTGGTGGCGGCCTCGGGCGGCGTGGGTGGCGAAGCGGGCGTCGGTGCTCAGCTCGGTCATCCCCATGGCCGAGGCGAGGCGCCGGAAGACGGTGTCCTGGTTGGCGGCGATGAGCAGCAGGCCGCCGTCGCGGGTGGGATAGACGTTGGAGGGTGCGATGTTCGGCAGGATGGCGCCGGTACGTTCGCGGACGTGGCCGCCCAGCGTGTACTCGGGCAGCAGCGACTCCATCATCGCCAGGACCGCCTCGTAGATCGCCGAGTCGACGACCTGGCCACGGCCGCTCTGGTCGCGTACGCGCAGGGCCATCACCGCGCCCAGGGCGGCGAAGGTGCCGGCCAGGGAGTCGCCGAGGCTGACGCCCACCCGGCTGGGTGGGGTCTGCGGGTCGCCGACGACGTAGCGAAGGCCGCCCATCGCCTCACCGACCGAGCCGTAGCCGGGTCGACTGGAGTACGGTCCGGTCTGGCCGAAGCCGGAGACGCGCACCATGACCAGGCCGGGGTTGTCGGCGGAGAGGTCCTCGTAGCCGAGGCCCCAGCGTTCCATCGTCCCGGGTCGGAAGTTCTCGACGACCACGTCGCTCTGCGCGATCAGCTGCCGGGCGACGGTCTGACCTTCGGGTGTGCGCAGGTCGACGGTGATCGACTTCTTGTTGCGGGCGACGATCGGCCACCACAGCGACTTGCCGTGCGGCTTCTCCTGGCCCCATTCGCGCATCGGGTCGCCCTGGCGTGGCGGCTCGCACTTGATGACGTCGGCGCCGAAGTCGGCCAGCAGTTGGCTGCAGAAGGGGCCCGCGAGCAGGGACCCGAATTCGATCACGCGCACGCCGTGAAGCGGTCCTTCGTGGTGCGTTTCGCTAGACATGGACACCTCTCATAGCAGCCCACCCGAGTGGGTGTTTGTATACAACAGTTCTGCGTCGTCCGCTGTCAACAGCGGCTTTTGTCAGCCGGAGCCAGAGCTGGATCCCGTGGTGGACCTCCGTGCATACAGTGGTTAGTGGTGTGCCATACCGATCACCCGCCGAGCCGACGGCCGAGCAGCCGCCCGAACGCCAGCGCCGGGGTCACCGCCATTCCCCCGCAGAACGCGGCGCCACTGGTGGCGCCCATGCCGATGGCCTCACCGACGGCGTACAGGCCGGCGATGACCGCGCCGTCGTCGCGGCGTACCCGGAAGGCGGGATCGACGTCCAGGCCGCCGAAGCTGCAGAGCAGCGCGGCGGCCGACCGCACCGCGTAGAAGGGCGGCCGGGCCACGCGGTGGCCCAGCGCCCGTCGGCCGAGCGGATCGACGCCCCGGTCGACCGCCAGGTGGTACGCCCGCACGGTGCGCCGCAGGCCGTCCGGATCGATTCCCGCCCGCCGGGCCAGGTCGGTGAGGTCGTCGGCGACCCAGGCGACGTCTCCCTGCCGTGCCTGGGCGCGGAGCCCGTCCGGCCCCCACGCGGGCACCAGGGGTGACCCGGCGTCGACGGCCGCGTCGTCGCACACGATCCAGAACGCGGCGTCCGGCTGGCTCTGCACGGCCCGCTCGTGACGGGTGACGTCGCCGAGATCCTCGGCCACGAACCGGTCGCCGTCGACGTTGACCCAGATCTCCCGGGGTGCGCGTTCGGCGGGCGCCAGATGCGCCACCTCGGACCAGAAGTCCACCCGGCCCGGCGTCGAGCGACGTTCGAGCAGGCCGAGGCGGGGGGTGTGCAGGTCGGCGAAGCGGACGGCGGCGCCCAACGGCGTGGCCATCTCGACCGCGTCGCCGGTGGACGTGGGCTCGGCGTTGGTCACCAGGCGGGGTGCGCCCGGGGTCACCGCGGAGAAGATCTGCGGGTTGGCCCCGTACCCGCCCGAGGCCAGCACCGTGACACCGGCGCGCAGCTCGCGGTCACCGTCGGGGGTACGCACGACGGCGCCGGTGACGGCACCACCCTCGGTGCTCAGGTGCAGGGCGCGTGAGCGCAGCCGCAGGGTGACCCGACCGGCGTCCACCTGCGCGGCGAGCAGTGGTCGTAGCGTCTCGCGGATCGAGCGGCCCCGATCGACGCCCCAGTAGGTGCGGGGTCGGGAGTATGGCGAGTGTCCGTGGTAGACCACCGGCATGCCGGGTGCGAACGGGAAGCCGTTCTCGTCGAGCCAGTCGACCACCCCGGGGGCCTCGTCGACGGCCAGCCGGATCAGGGCGAGGTCACCCTGGCCGTGCCCGATGCGCCGCACGTCGGCGAAGTGCCGGTCCGGGTCGTCGTCGATGCCGGCCGCGCGTTGCCGGCGGGTGCCGGCGGCGCTCATGTGCCCGGCGGAGACCCGCAGGGTGCCGCCGATGTCGGTGCCGACGTCGACCAGGTCGACGCGGAGCCCGGCGCGGGCCGCCTCGATCGCGCAGGGCAGACCTGCGGTGCCGGCACCGATCACCAGGACGTCGGCGTGGCTGGTCACGGTGCCCGTCCGGTTCCGGTGACGAAGGAGACCACGGCGGTGGCGAACTCCTCCGGCACCCGCCACGGCAGTTGCCCGGTGGTGTCGGTCAACTGAATCGACGTCGCGTCCGGGCGGATCTGCCGGGCGATGTCGTCGCAGTGGGCCAGCATGTCGCGGGCCGCGGTGAGCAGCAGCACCGGGCAGGGTGCGGTGCGCAGCGGCTCGGTGGGGTCGTAGCGGAAGGCGGCGCGGTAGGCCCAGTTGTACCGCTCGAACACCGAGGCGATGTTGGCCACCGCGAGGTTGACCAACTCCGGTGGCTGCTCCCAGATGTCCAGGTACCGCGCCCAGAGATCGCGAAGATGCTGGCCGGACGGGTCGATCGGCTTGTCCGGCGCCCAGGTGGCACCCAGCCGTTCCCGTTCGGCCCGGTCGAGCACGAGGCCGGACAGGATCGCGTGGGTGACCCGGCCGGGCGTGGCGAGGTCGGTGACCGCCAGCGCCAGGGAGGCGCCGGTGTGCTGTCCGGCGACGGCGAACTCGTCGATGCCCAGCGCGTCGACGGCGTCGAGCAGCAGGCGCGCGTAGCCGGGGATCTCCAGGGGCTCGGGCGGCGGGTCGGACTGCCCGTACCCGGGGGTGTCGAAGGCGTACGCGCGCAGTGATCGGCCGAGCGCGGGCATGGCGGGCGCGAAGACGTTGGAGGCCTGCGGCGACTCGTGCAACAGCACGAGCGCCGGTCCCCGGGTGCCGCTGCTCCGGTAGTGGATCTGGGCCCCCGGCGGGCCCACGTATCCGCGCATGTCACTCCCCTCGCTCGGTCGGTGCTGCGGGCGGCGGAGGCCGCCGCTTCGGGGCGGTCGACCGCGCCGACCGTCGCTTCGGGCTGCCGCCGGGTGCGGGCGTCGCAGGGCGGCCGGCCTCACCGGTGGTCTCCCCGACCGGGTCCGGCCGGTCCTCGCCACCGGTGACGTCGGGTTCCGGTCCGGCGCCGTCGGGGCGTTCGGCCTCGCGGGGGTGGCCGCCGGTCGGTGGGGTGTCCCGGACGAGGTGCGCCGGCACGGCGGGACGGCCGACGACGGTCGCGGCGATCGTGCCGCCGGTCGCCGCGACGGCTCGCCGGGCACTGTCCACCGCCGCCGTCGTCGAGGCCATGTCGCCGATGAAGGAGACCGTGACGAGGCCGTCGCCGATGCGGCTGACGCCGATCACCGTCACCTCGGCTGCCTTGGCCATCACGTCGACGGCGACGATCGAGGCAGCCAGTCCGCGCGTCTCGACCATGCCGAGCGCACCCGCATTCCACAGGTCCACGTCAGTCCTTCACATAGTTGACCCACGCCTCGGTCTCCAACCGGTCGACGATCGCGACGATGGTGGAGTCCACGGGCGCCTGGCTGGATTGCCGTTCCGCCAGCCGCGCGGCACTGCCGCAGGCGACCAGGACGACCTCGCCCCGGCCCGCGCCGACGGTGTCGACGGCGACGTACGGCTCCACGGCGTGCCCCTCACCCAGGGGCGTGACGACGAGCAGCTTGGCGCCGGTCAGCGTCTCGGCCTTGACGGTGCTGACCACCGACCCGATCACCCGGGCGATACGCATGCCGGATCACCTCGTTCCTCTAGCGCCGGGACCAGGGCGTCTTCTCGAAGGCCAACCGGACGGCCTGCCGGGCCGACTCGATCTCGGCGTGCAGTCCGGAGACCCACAACCGCCCGAACTGGCCGACGCCCCGCACGTCCACGATCTTGACGTCCGCGGACTTCTCCACCTCGTTGCCGACGGCGGAGATGTAGGCGGCCGGCTGGCACTCCACCACCAGCATCGACTCGCCGGCCACCAGCAGGGAGCCCTTCTTCGACCGGTTGACCAGTTGCGCCTGGTAGGCGTCGATGTTGGAGACCACCTTCGCCGAGACCAGCTCCGCGGGCTGCGCGTCGGCCTCGGTCATCCCGAGCAGGTCGAGGATGGTGCGGCCGGCCTGGCGGACGGCGTCCTGCGACATCGAGTGCAGCTCCGTCATGCCGTACTGGCGCTCGACCACCTGGGAGCCGGGCCGGACCCCGGCACCCTTGACGGCCGCGTCGACCAGGGCGTAGACGTCACTGCCGGGGGATATCTCCAGAAAGAGCTGGGACATCCCCTCGACGACCGGGTCACCGGACATCACGCTGCCGAGCAGGGCGGCCATCTGCGGCTGGAGTCGGTCGACGAACGCGTACGTGCGCAGCTCCACCTCGCTGCCGGCCACGTCAGCGCCGACCCACGAGCAGCGAGAGGGTGCCGCTGCGCCGACGTTCGCCGCTCTGCAGGACGCGACCGGTCGGCGTGCTGACCTCCTCGACGCACTCCCGTTTGCAGGACAGCTCCGAGCAGTCGCCGGTGAATCCGGCGTCCCGGGCGGCCTGGAGGAGATCCATGTCCCGCATCGGGCCCCAGAACGGCTCGTTGTTGTTCCAGGTGTCCCAGTCGATGAGGAACTGCACCAGCGGGTCGAGGCCGGCGTAGCCGGGGAAGTCCGCGTGGATCATCATGCCGCCGGGGGCGAGCAGCCGGTGGCACTCGCGCAGGATGGCGCGTACCGCGTCCGGCGGCACCTCGTGCAGCACGATGTGCGAGACGATCAGGTCGAAGTGCCCGTCCGGGAACGACGTCGCCTCGGCGTTCTGCTGGGAGAAGTGCACCTTGCGGCCGAGTGACTCGGCGCGGGCGTGGCCGTAGCGCAGCAGGGCCGCGCCGACGTCGATGCCATGCACTTCGGCGTTCGGGTAGGCGTCGACGTAGGGCAGCGTCGAGTTGCCCACCCCGCAGCCGATCTCCAGGATCCGCTTCGGGCGGAAGTCCCGGTGGGACTGCTTGAGGTAGTTGTTGACCACGGACTGGCCGTAGTCGTCGTTGAGGGCACCCATCTGGCCCATGGCGTACACGTAGACGCCCCGGTCGTAGAGGGCCCCGGCGGTGAGGTCGTCCGCCGTGTACTCGCCGCGGTAGCCGCCGGGCATGGCGTGGATGTCGATGCCCCAGAAGTACCAGGGCAGTTCGAAGGCGGGATCCAGTTCGAGGGAGCCGAGCCCCCGTTCGGCCCGCTGCGCGCGGGCGGCCAGGTCGTCCCACTGCCGGGCGATGCTGTCGGCCACCACGTTCCAGAGCAGGTCCTGGCTCGCCCGGCGTACGGAACTCCAGAGCTGGTAGTACGGCTCCGGTTCCATGGCCCGACGGACCGCTTCCCGGTCCCGGGGCGCGACGCCCATCTCCTGCTGGTAGCGGGGTGCGACGCGGTGTGCGTACAGCTCTCGTACCCCGGGGGTCACCTCGGTGGAGATGTGCGACTTCAGTGCCCGGACGAAGTTCTCGCGCGCGAGTTCGTCGTGGTTCTCGCGGGGCAGGACACCGTGCTCCTGCTGCGTCATTTCCCCTCCCCCACCTGTGCGAAGGCCTGCCGGATGACCTCCCGGTAGGACTCCGGGGTCTCCTCCCGCACGATCTCCTCGCGCCACTCGTAGAAGACCCGCAGCACCCGGGCGACGAACGCCGCCGCCTCGGTGTCGCGGGCCTGTGCGTCGTCGCCGGAGACCGTGTACGCGTCCACGGCGCCGCGCTCGACCACCCGCCGGTCGGCGAGAAGCTGTTCCAGCGTCGTCAACCGTTCCCGCAGCACCCACACCTCGGAGGAGAGGGTGACCACGGTCGAGACGAGGGCCTCCATGCCCGGCTCGGCGAAGAACTGCGGGCGGGCGCCCTTCGCCTTCTTGGGCAGCGGCTGCCCAGGCAGTGGCTGCGCCTGGTCGGGACGGCCCACACCGGGTCCGCCGAACGCCCCCAACGCCTTGAGCGTCTCGTTGGCGACCGTCGAGGCGTCCGCGTCCGGGTTCGCCGACAGCACGGCGGCGGCGACGGTACGGAGAGTCCGTTCCGCCTGTTCCTCGGCGTCGGTACAGCCGCACGAGCAGTCGTCGGCGTCGCCGCATCCGGCGCCCGTGCCGCCGGTGGGTGCCGGTGGCGCGGGCGTCGGCGGTGGCGCGTCCTGTCCTGCTCTGCGGACGTCGATGCCCAGGTTGCGGGCCAGGTCCTCCGCGTGCGGCGAGATCAGGTCACGCGCGCCCAGAAGGATTTCGCGCGGCCCGGTCGACCGGGCGACGTCTTCGATATCGACCGCAGTCCATACCCGACTCATGTATCAACTCCTTCGACGAGCACGCGGCGCCCTGTTCAGGCCTTGGTTCCGCCCCGGGTGGCCCCGGTCGGCAGGATCGCCTCGACCTCGCCGTGCGGGCGCGGGATGACGTGCACGGAGACCACCTCACCGAGCCGGGAGGCGCTGGCCGCTCCGGCGTCCGTGGCGGCCTTGACCGCGCCGACGTCGCCGCGTACGACCACGGTGACCAGGCCACCGCCGACGTACTCGGTGCCCACCAGCACGACGGTGGCGGCCTTGACCATCGCGTCGGCGGCTTCGATCGCCGCGACCAAGCCACGGGTCTCGATCATTCCGAGCGCGGACATCTGCAGGTCAGCCATGACAGTTCTCCTCCGGTAGTTCGTCGGCGGACGGGTGTCCGCCGGTGTTGTGGGCCTTGCTGGTCCGGCTCATCGCCCGGTCACCTGCCGGGCGATGCGGTGCACGAGCACCTCCAGCGGGGTGCGGGGGGTCGTCTGCGGACGTGCGTCGGTCGCCCGTTGACCGCCAAGCGCCGCCGACGATGTGCTGCCGGGTCCGGTGCCACCGGTGGCCTGCGCCGGGACGCGGGTGGGTGCCGGGTCGCGGGGCGGTTCCAGGCCGGTCTCGGCCCGGCACCGGGCCCGCAGTTCATCGACCGTGCCGCCGCGGTGGAATCGGGGCAGCTCCGACCGGTTCGCGGCGATCTCGGCGCGGAGTCGGCGGGTCTGGTCGTCGTCGACGCGGTCGCCGACCAGGACCACCCCGTAGCGGCGGGCGCCCTCGACGGTGACCAGTCCCCGTTCGACATCGTGGCGCACCTGCTCCGGGTCGCGCTCCAGTGGGTCGCCCCACCCACCACCACCCCAGGTGACGAAGTGCAGCAGGTCGCCGGGGTGCACGCCAACGTGGTCGCACTTGGCCGGCACGGTCTGCTGCGATCCGTCGGCCCGTTCCAGGATCTTCGTGCCGCGCTGTCCCGGCTCACCGCCCAGCACGCCCCAGGGTTTGGTGAACCACCGGTCGTCGTGGATGGAGACCTCGCCCGGTTCGAGGAACCGGTAGCCGACCCGGATGCCGTTGCCGCCCCGGTGCTTGCCGGCGCCGCCGGAGTCCGGGATCGACTCGTAGGACTCGATGCGCAGCGGGTAGTACGCCTCCAGGTACTCGTTCGGCACGTTGGTGAACGAGGGCCACATCGAGTGGCCGTCGAAGCCGTCGCCGATCGGTCGGGCGGGCACCCCGCCGAAGCCGATCTGGTAGAGCTGGAACCAGGTGCCGGAGCGGTCCAGGCCGGAGTACATCAGGTGTGGGCTGGACGAGAAGCCGGCCGCGCAGAGGAAGTCCGGCTGGCACTGGCCGAGCAGTCCGGCCAGGACGTCGAAGAGCCGGCCCAGGGCGTGCGTACGGCAGGACAGTGCCGCCGGGCGTCGGGGCTTGAGCAGGCTGCCCTCGGGGATGCGGACGTCGACCAGCGGATAGAACCCGTCGTTGAACATGATCAACGGGTCGACGGCCATGATGGTGTACACGCCGAAGAACATCCGCAGCACGTTCTCGTTCAACAGGAAGTTGATCGAGCCCTCGGCCTGGTCGCTGGTGCCGGTGAAGTCCAGCACCACCCGGTCGCCGTCGCGCCAGAGCGTGCACCGGATCCGGAACGGCCCGGCGCCGCGCCCGTCGTCGTCGATGTAGTCCTCGAAGGTGACCGGCTGCTCGGGCACCACCTGCCGGAACAGCTTCGCCATGGCCTGCCGGTTGCGTTCCAGCAGCAGGTCCAGCGTCGCCAGGTAGGTGTCCAGGCCGAAGCGCTCGCACAGTTCCCGGACCCGGGTCTCGGCGGTCCGGCAGGACGCCAGGACCGCGTTGAGGTCGGCCCGGTTCCAGTTGGGCAGGCGCACCTGGTTGAGGACGGTGTCCAGAAGCTGCTGGTCGAGCGTGCCGCCGCGGACCAGTTTCACCGGCGGGACGATGACGCCCTCTTCGTAGATCGACACCGCGTCGGTCGGGAGACTTCCCGGGACCTTGCCGCCGACGTCGCTCATGTGGCCGAACATCGCCGCCCAGCCGACCAGCGTGCCGTCGGCGTAGATCGGCAGCAGCACCAGCCAGTCGTTGGCGTGGCTGATCGCGCCGTCGCAGGCGTACGGGTCGGAGGTGAAGAAGACGTCGCCCTCCTCCACCGTTCCGTCGTAGCCGGAGAGGAAGCCGTCGATGAAGGAGCCGAACTGTCCGGCGACCATCCGACCCTTGCGGTCGGCGATCAGCGGGAAGGCGTCGTTCTGTTCCCGGATGCCCGGGGACATCGCGGTGCGCAGGACGACCGCGTCCATCTCGAACCGGGCGTTGCGCAGGGCGTTCTCGACGATGTCGAGCACGGCGGTCTCGACGTCGACCGGACGCGGCGACCGGGTCGTCTCGACGATGACGGCACTCATCGGGGCCCCTTCTCCTCGGCGGGCAGGATGAGCAGGTTGCCCAGCCTGTCGACGCGCGCGACGCAGCCCGGCAGGATCAGGCTGGTGGAATCCATCTCGACCACGATCGCGGGACCGCGCAGTTCGTCGCCGGCGCGCAGGGCGGTGCGGTCGTAGAGCGCGGCCTCCTGCCAGCCGCCGTCGACGTACACGCGCTGGCCGCCGATGACCGCGCGGGAGGCGTCGTGGTCGCCCGACTCGATCTCGACGGGTCGGATCCGTTCGGCGTCGGAGACCCCCACCGCGCGGATGTTGACGATCTCGTGCTGCTCGTCGAGGGCGAAGCCGAACAGGCGTCGGTGGGCCTCGTCGAAGCCGTCGCGCAGCGTGGGGATCAGCGGCCCCTGGCCGGCTGCCGGGACGCTGACGGGGACCTCGAAGCCCTGCCCGTGGTAGCGCACGTCCGCCTCGAAGCGGACCGTGCGGGCGTCGACAGGTACCTCGGCCCGGTCGAACTCGGTGTCGATCTGGGTGGCCAGGTCGCTGAACTCGCGGCGCAGCAGCGCCTCGTCGAGGTCGTCGAGCGGGCGGACCAGTGACTTGTTCGCCTCGGCGCGAACACCGGTGGAGGCGTCTCCGTAGGCGCAGAGCACCCCTGGGGACTGCGGGATCACCACCGGCCACGAGCCGAGGAGTTTGGCCAGGGCGTTGGCGTGCAGGGGGCCCGCGCCGCCGAACCCGAAGAGGGCGAAGCGTCTCGGGTCGTAGCCGCGTTGCACCGAGACCAGTCGGAGGGCGCCGAGCATGTTCTCGTTGACGATGTCGATGATCGCGGCGGCGGCGGCTTCGACCGTCACGCCGAGTTTGGTCGCCACGGTGCCGACCGCGGTGCGGGCCTTCTCCACGTCGAGGGGCATCGCGCCGCCGAGCAGCGCGTGCGGCAGGTAGCCCAGCACGACGTTGGCGTCGGTGACCGTGGGCAGGACGCCGCCACGACCGTAGGTGGCCGGGCCGGGTAGGGCGCCGGCGCTGGCCGGGCCGACCCGGAGTGCGCCGGTCAGGTCGGGGACGTGGGCGATGGAGCCGCCGCCGGCGCCGACGGTCTGCACGTCGATCGAGGGCGAGCGGACGGCGAGGTCGGCCACGGTCGTCTCGCGGCGGATGACCGGGGTGCCGTCCTCGATCAGGGCGACGTCGGTGGAGGTGCCGCCCATGTCCAGGGTGAGCAGGTCACGGAAGCCGGCGGCCGGTCCCAGGGCCACGGCTGCGGCGACGCCGCCGGCCGGTCCGCTCATCAGCAGGCTGACCGGGATGTCCTCGGCCCGTTCGAAGGTCATCAGTCCGCCGTCGGAGCGCAGCACCCGACGGTCGCCGACCAGGCCCTCGGCGATCAGTTTGCTGCTCAGGTTGCGCAGGTAGGCGCCGACACCGGGGCGGACGTAGGCGTTGGCGACGGTGGTGAGAGTGCGTTCGTACTCGCCCAGTTCCGGTAGGACACCGGCGGAGGTGGAGACCGGTACGCCGGGTGCCTCGGAGGCGGCGATCTCGGCGGCCCGCTGCTCGTGGGCAGGGTTCGCGTAGGAGTTGACGAAGCCGATGGCCAGCGCGTCCACGCCCCGGTCGACCAGGTCGCGGACGGCGGCCCGCACGGCCGTCTCGTCCAGGGGGTCGATCTCGGTGCCCCGGGCGTCCAGCCGGCCCCGGACCTCTCGGACGTCTTCGAGTGCGACCAGTTCGGCGGGTCGGTCCCAGACGATCCAGCCACCGAGTCCGCCGGGCACGAACGACCTGGCGATGTGCAGGACCTGCCGGTAGCCGACGGTCACGATCAGACCGACCCGGGCGCCCCGGCGTTCGAGGACGGCGTTGGTGGCCACGGTCGTGCCGTGCAGGAACTGGCGGATGTCGGGCGCGCGGGCGGTGGCGTCGGCGAGGACCCGGGTCACGCCCTCGACGACGCCGACGGACTGGTCCTGCGGCGTGGAGGGCACCTTCGTGCGGCGGGTCCGGCCGGTCGCCTCCTCGATCAGAAGGACGTCCGTGAACGTGCCACCGACGTCGACTCCAAGTCGGTACATCAACGACCTGCTTTCTCGGGTACGTCAGCTGTCTCGGAACGTCGTCGCCGGCGGGTCCGACCGTGGGCCCCGCCGGTCGGCGTCCCCGGCGTGTGCACCGGGGACGCCGGCCGGGTCAGGAGACGGAGATGTCGTAGTAGTTGACGTGGCCCTGGGAGTAGCTGACGAAGCCGGTCACGCCGTCGCGGAAGGCGTAGAACTTCTGGGAGTCGACCAGCGGGATGGCCGGCATGTCCCCCACCATGAAGTCGTTGACCTGCTTGACCAACGCCTCCCGTTCGGGCCCCGGCTGGGTTTCGAGGATCTGCCGGGACAGCCCGTCGACGGTCGAGGAGCTGTAGTTCTGCAGGTTGGTGAGTCCACCGGTGGAGTAGAAGACCTGCAGGTAGTAGGCGGGGTCGGGCACCAGCGGGGTGCTGGTGGCCAGCCAGCTCTGCAGCTTGCCCTCGCGCTTGGCGGCGTCGAAGTCCGCACCGGAGGCGACATTGTTCAATTTGACCTCGATGCCGACCTTGGCCAGTTGCGACCGCAGCAGGACGGCCACCTGTTCGCTGTGCGCGCCGACGTTGGCCGCGTTGTAGGCGAGTTCCATCGGGAAGCCGTTGGGCAGGCCTGCCTCGGCCAGCAGTTGCTTGGCCCGGTCGATGTTGTGGGTGAGGGACTGCGCCGCCGCCGGGGCACCGAAGTCGTCGTGGATGAAGTCGCTCGACGCGGTGGAGTAGCCCTGGTAGGCGGATTCGACGATCGCGGCGCGGTCGACGGCGTAGGAGATGGCCTCGCGGACCCGCTTGTCGTCGAAGGGCTCGGCCTTCAGGTTGGGCACCAACACGTCGATGTTGGGATAGAGCACCCGTTCGAGCCGGACGCCGTCGCTGTTCTCCAGCGAGGAGAGCTGGTCGAAGGTGAGCGCGCTGGCGACGTCGACCTGGCCGCTCTGGGCCAGTTGAAGCCGGTTGGAGGTGTCGGCGACGGCACGCACCACCACGTCGGTCACCGTGGGCGTACCCCGGAAGTAGTTCTTGTTGGCGGTGAGCCGGACTTCCTTGCCCGGGTCGAACGAACGCACCTCGTACGGGCCGAAGGTGGCGGTGTTCTCGCCCAGCCACTTGTAGGCGTACGGGTCGTCGCCGGTGGCGTGCTTCTTGGCCTCGACCGAGTCGTAGATCGTCATGAAGAAGGTGCTCAGGATCGAGACGCTGACCGCGTTCGGCTGGGCGACGTTGATCGTGACGGTCCGGTCGTCGGTGACGGTGACCGGGTTCTCGATGTCCCATCCGCCGATGCCCATGAGGATCTTGGCGATCGGTACGCCTTCGCTGTTGACCATGCGGTCCACGGACCACTTCACGTCCTCGGCGGTGAGGGCGTTGCCGAACTGGCTCTTGGCCTCGCGGAGGGTGAAGGTCATCTGCTTGCGGTCGTCGCTGAGTTCCCAGGACTCGGCGAGCTCGGGCTCGATCTGGTCCGGAGTCTGCAGGGTCGTCGCGCCGGCCTCGGGCTTGGTGAAGCGCACGAGGGTCCCGGAGATGTTGGGTAGCAGGTCGATCGAGATGAAGCCCTGGTAGCGCTCGGAGTCGAGGCTGGAGACCACTCCGGGCGCGGCGACGGTCAACGCCTGGCTGGTGCCGGCGTCGGCGTCGTCGCCGTCGTTTCCACTACAGCCCGCGACAGCCAGGCTCGTCACGGCGAGCGCCGCCACGGCCCGCATCCGAACGGAAGTCGTTCCCATGCCGACACCTCCACATTGTGTGCAAGGTTGCTATATCAGGCGTGCTTGACTTGGTGAAGCGGATCACAGGATGCGATGTTTGTATACAGGTTGCCGGCTGTCAAGGCTTCGTTCCGCCAGATCGGGGTCACCCCGACGGGCCAGGAGCGGGCACCCGGCGGTCAGCAGGGCAGACACCCGCACGCACCGGAGCACGCGCACCGCTGCCAGGCTTTGCATACATGGACTTTGCGACACCCTAGCGCCGCACCGAGCCCAGAGCTACTAGCTGCGAAGTCAGCGCGAGTGCCACTCGCGGACCTAGACGACCTCCTGCGGATTACATACAATCCGCGTCAACGTGAAGGAGGTCACCGTGACTCATGCCGGTAAGCGACGGGTCATCATCGATCAGGTGCCGCACCGCGTGTGGCGGGCAGCGGGCCTGCCCTTCGGACTTCTCACCCGCCAGATCAACGCCGACCCGGAGACCGGAGCGCAAACGCTGGTCGTCGACGTCCCACCCGGCTGGCACATGCCGGAGCACTGGAACGGCGCCGACCTCGAACTGCTGGTCCGCGACGGCGACCTGACCATCGCCGGGCGCCAGTGCCGCCCCGGGCACTACCTCTTCCTGCCCTCCGGCACCGAGCTCGGCCCGATCTCGTCGGAGCACGGCGCCACGTTGATCTTCTGGACCGACTCCCCCTTCGAGGTCCGCACGGACGCCCCACCGGCACCGTCGACACCGCTGGGCGAGACCGTCGACATCTTCGACCAGGCCAACTGGCAGCCGGTACGGGAGGCGTTCGCGGGGGTCACCGACACCAGCAGCCACGGCGACCTCGAGGTCCCCACCCAGTGCATCCGGCTGCGCAAGGTCGAGGAGAGCGGCAAGGACACCATCCTGTTCGTCCTGCCCCGGAGGTTCGCCAAGACCGCCCTGGAGTTCCACCACAGCACCGAGGAGATCTTCTTCCTCGGCGGCTGGTGCGCCACCGACCCGGAGCACGTGTACCACGCCGGTGAGTACCTGTGCTGGGAGCCCGGCGTCATCCACGGCGTGGTCACCGGCTGGGAGGCCATCTGCCTCTCCAAGCACCACGGGCCCCTGACCAGCCCACAGATCCCCCTCGGCGCCACCAGCGTGGACGCCGAACGGTGACCCGGTTACCCCGCGACGGTCACCGCCGCAGCACACCGGGGACGCCACGCCCGCCGTTCGTCGTGCGCCGCGACGAGCTGGAGTACGAGCTGATCTCCGCCCTCAACCACAACCCGGACGACGAGGGACTGGTGCACCGTCTCGTCGACCGGGACACCACCGGCGATCCGGAGTGCGAGTTCCTGACCGGCGTCTACCGCATGGAACCCGGGATGAGCCACCCGCTGCACCTGCACGCCGACTCGGCCGAGTTCTACTACGTGCTGGCCGGTACGGCCCGGTTCACCCTGGCCGACGAGGAGTTCGAGGCGGGACCGGGCACCGCGATGTACATCCCCGCCGGCGTCGCCCACGCGATCGAGACCGGCAGCGCCGACGGCATGGAGCTCGTGTACTCCTTCAGCACCCCTGACCTGCGGGGAATCGGCACCAGGTGGCTCTAGGCCGGTATCGGGCCCGGACCCACCGCACATCGACGCAATCGTGGATCGACGAAGGAGACGAGGGTGCGCAGCATCGAACATTGGATCGGCGGGGCTTCCGTCGCCGGCAGCGGGTACGCGACCGTGTACCAGCCCGCGACCGGCCGGCCCCAGGCACAGGTCGCGATCGGTGCCCAGCCCGAGATCGACCAGGCCGTCGCGGCGGCGGCCCGGGCTTTCGAGTCGTGGGGCGACGTGTCCCTGTCCCAGCGCGCCAAGGTCCTCTTCCGCTTCCGTGACCTGGTCGAACGGCACGAGGACGAGTTGGCGAAGCTGGTCACCGCGGAACACGGCAAGACCGTCGAGGACGCGCGCGGTGAGGTGATCCGGGGCCGAGAGGTCGTCGAGTTCGCTTGCGGCATCCCGCAGCTACTCAAGGGCGCCTACTCCGACCAGGTCTCCACCGGTGTCGACTCGTACTCGCTGCGCGCGCCGCTCGGGGTCTGCGCCGGCATCACCCCGTTCAACTTCCCGGTGATGGTGCCGATGTGGATGCACCCCATCGCCATCGCCTGCGGCAACACCTTCGTGCTCAAGCCCAGCGAACGCGACCCGTCCGCGTCGAACCTCGTCGCGCAGCTCTACGCCGACGCGGGCCTGCCCGACGGTGTCCTCAACGTGGTGCACGGCGGTAGGGAGGCGGTCGACGCGCTGCTCGACCACCCGGACGTCGCGGCGGTGTCGTTCGTCGGCTCCACCCCGGTCGCCCGGCACGTGCACCAGCGCGCCGCCGCCTCCGGCAAACGGGTGCAGGCGTTGGGCGGAGCGAAGAACCACGCCGTGGTGCTGCCCGACGCCGACCTGGCCGAGGCGGCACGGCAGATCACCTCCGCGGCGTACGGGTCGGCCGGACAGCGCTGCATGGCGATCTCCGCCGTGGTCGCGGTCGGCGCCGCCGGTGACGAACTGGTCGACCTGCTCAGGCGGGAGGCCACGGCCATCGTGGTGGGCCCCGGCGACCAGGAGTCGTCCCAGATGGGTCCGGTGGTCACCGACGAGGCACGCGACCGCGTCATCACCTCCGTGGACGGTGCGCAGAAGGCCGGCGCCACAGTGGTCGTCGACGGCCGGGACCTGCGGGTGGACGGCCACGACGACGGATACTTCGTCGGCCCCTGCCTGCTGGACCGGGTCACTCCCGACATGGCCGCGTACCAGCAGGAGATCTTCGGACCGGTGCTGGTGGTGGTGCGGGCCGAGAGCCTGGACGAGGCGATCAGGATCATCAACGCCAACCCGTACGGCAACGGCACCGCCCTGTTCACCTCCGCCGGAGCGGCGGCCCGCCGCTTCGTGCGTACCGTTTCGGTCGGCATGGTCGGGGTGAACGTCCCGCTGCCGGTGCCGATGGCCTACCACTCCTTCGGCGGCTGGAAGGCGTCACTCTTCGGCGACACGCACATCCACGGCCAGGAGGGCGTGGCGTTCTACACCCGCGGCAAGGTCGTCACCAGCAGGTGGCCGGGCACCACCCCGACGGCCCGCCCGGACTTCCACTTCCCCACCGCCACCTGACCGGAACAGGACCCACCCGCCGAATTGACATCGATGGTCATGCTGGAAACCCAGTCAGGTACGGGTGGACCGGTACGGCAGGAGGCGACGTGGCGGACGCTGTCGACGACGTGGTGGTG
Organism: Micromonospora sp. NPDC023869; assembly: GCF_055559695.1. Lineage (NCBI taxonomy): Bacteria > Bacillati > Actinomycetota > Actinomycetes > Micromonosporales > Micromonosporaceae > Micromonospora > Micromonospora sp. NPDC023869. Next base: position 75,084 of record NZ_JBVHKD010000013.1, on the reverse strand, counting down.
ACGGCCTTTCTGGGCGCTGGTCCCCAGGAGGATCCGTCGGATCTCGAACGGGAGTTGAGCAACCTCAACCAGGAGTTGTGGAGCCTGGGGACCGTGCTGCCAGCGCCCACGGCCCCAGCCCCCGACGGTACGCGGGGCGTCGATCTCGCCGCCGTCGGTGCAGTCTGCGTGGCGGTGCTGCCGGTCCTGCCGGACCTGCTCGCGGTGGTACGCATCCTGCGCGACTGGGCCGGACGTGGGGCCGGGCGCACCGTCAAGGCGGTCCGGGCGGATGGCTCCCGCATCGAGCTGACAGGATTGTCGGAGCAGGACGTGCAGGCGCTGGTGACCGATTGGATCGACCGCCGCCCGTCGTCGTGACTGCGCGGCGAGCCCTGCTCGTAGCGTGCGCCGAGTACGCGGACCCCCGGCTGAGGCGGTTGCGCTCACCCGTGCATGACGTGGACGAGTTGGCTGCTGTCCTCGCCGATCCGCGGATCGGCGCGTACGAGGTCGAGCCACCGCTGATCAATCGGTCTGACGCGGAGGTCCGGCGTGCGGTGTCCCGGTTTCTGCGGACCGCCAACCGGTCCGACACCCTCCTGCTGCATTTCGCCTGTCACGGCTACAAGGACGACGGGCAACTGCACCTGGCGGCACAAGACACCGATCTCGACGACCTGATGGTGAGCGCACTGCCCGCAGATCTCCTCAGCCGGCTGATCAACCGCTCACCGTCCCGCCGGAAGATCCTGATTCTCGACTGCTGCTTCAGCGGTGCCGTCTCACGGACGATGATCCATCGTGGCGTGGACGACCACACCGTCAACATCGCCGGCTTGTTCGGTGACGATGACGGCCAGGGCCTGGGCATCATCACCGCCAGCCAGGCCGAGGAGTACGCATTGGACAGCTCCGCGGAGCCGGTGGCGTTGACGGCCGAGGTGGCGCACTCGGTGTTCGCGGCGGCCCTGATCGAAGGCCTGCGCAGTGGCGGCGCCGACCTGGACGGCGATGGGCGGGTCTCCTTCGACGACCTTTACCAGTACGTCTACCGCCGGGTGGTCGCCGCCGGTGTGCCGCAGACTCCCGGCCAGTGGAACTGGGTACGCGGAAGCCTGATCGTGGCGCATCGCCCACCCACCGTCCCGCCTGCGCAGGAGCCGACCGGTTCGGGCGTGCCGACCCGGGCGGACTGCCGCTCCCCCTGGGACGCCGCGCTGCTGGACTGGCGGTTCGCGGTCACGCCGGCGGTGGACCGGCTGCTCAGCGTCCAGGCGCGTACGCCGGCCGAGCGATATGGCTGGGGGTTGTTGCGCAACGGGGAATGGGACGTCGCGCAGGTGCGTTTCGCGGAGGCGGTACGGCATTCCGGGGGTGGATCGGCCTGGTGGGGACGAGCGGTCTGTCACGCCGCCGAGGAACAGTGGGGCGACGCGGGTGAGGCGTTTGAACGGGCCGCCGACCGGCTCGCCGCCGGGCTGGGCGGCCGCGACCAGGGCACGGGCTCTCCGTCGACGGTCGACTCTGCTGGGCTGTGCGCCGCAGCCGCGCTGCTCGGCGCGGTCACCTTCGCGGCGGCTGGCAGTCCCCGGGCCGACGACCTCCTGGTCACGGGCCTACACCGAGTTCCGTTCTGTCCCCAACTTCTTGCCTACCGGGGGCTTCTGCACCAGGAAAGGGCACCCCTCAGCCTCGCCCTGCGCCTCGATCCGGGAATCGTGGACGACTTCGCGGCCGTCGGGCTGGACATCGAGCAGGCTGTGCTCGACGCGGCGAGCGAGCTCGATCGGCGGCTCGACACCCTCGCTCGGGAGCGCGACCGGCTCGCCGCACTCGCCCGGACGGTTCCCACCGTCCGGGAGGAGCCGCCCACTGCGCAGTCGCCACCGCGTACGGCCACGCCTCGCGAGCGGCTCGACGCCGGCCATCGGCGGATGCACACGGAGCGGGAATCGCTGACCGCTTGGGCCCGGCGACTCCGCATGGACGCCCTGGCGTTGCTCATGGGCACGGAGACGGTCGCCAGCCCAGAGTCAATGATGCGGGAGACCGTGATGATCGAGGTGATCCGGTCGGCGGTGCTGGCTGTCGAGGCTCTTCAGCGCACGGAACTTCCACCTCCGGTCACCGCGCTCGGTGTTCCACCACGACTGGCGCGGTAAAAGCTGTCGCCCTTTGGACAGTCGTCCCGGCGGCGGTACTGGGGATCGCCGCCCGACACCTACCATTAAGAGACGCACATCACTACAGGAGTCGTACGAAAGGCCGCTGGAACGCCTCGGACGCCATCGGTGTCCGGCGTTGCCTGACCCACCCGGCCGCGTCCGTTGGAGGAGTGGACCTGTGTCAGTGATCAGAGCCACCCCCGGTCGGACTCCCTCTGCACGTCGGGAACGCTAGTGGCACCCCTCGCCTATCACGGGCGGCTGGTCGATGCGATCCTCCAGTTCCCCGGCAGCCGGCAGCGGGAGACCCGCGACCGATACGCCAGTGCGCTCTCGCTGCTTCTCGACGCGCAACCGGATCCACCCCGGTCCGACGATGCCGCCGAGGATGTCGCCGCCCTCGTCTCGTGGTGCGCCGGCCGGACGGACGGACTGACGAAACTGGTCGAGGCGGTCGCCCTGGTGGAGGGGCCGTCGGAACACCTCGACCGGCTCCGTGCCCTGGAGTCGATACGCCGTCCCGCTGAGGTGCTCGAACCGGACGAGCGGGCCCGGGTGGAGGCGCTGCTGGCCGAGCTCGACCCGGCAACCGTGCTGCCGTTGCTCCGGGACCTGCTGACCCGATGGGGTCCCCGGGTGCGCTCGGACGCCAGCGACCCGGGTGCGGTGGTGCGGCTGCTGGAGGACTCGATCAGGGGTGCCGACCCGGTCCATCCGCTCTACGCCTTCCTCAGCCGACTGGTCGGTCTGCTCCACGGTCCGGCCCGCGAGGATATCGCCGAGCTCGTCAGTAACGTCGGCGACCGCACCGGCGTGCCGCCCGAACCGCCCCTCGGGCGACCACCGACGGTCGGCGAACCGGGACAGCACCACTTCGTCATGCGGCTGGCCGAGGACGGTCGGACCAACTCCCGGTACCTACTGCACGTCTGGTTGGTCACCGAGGACGGCACCTGGCACCTGCGGTACACCTCGGACACGCCGCATCTGCTGGCCGAGATCCGGGTCAAGCTGGACGAGCAGCTCGCCGAGTTGGCCCGCGACGAGGACGTGGACGTAGGCGCGCTCTCGGTCGAGTTCATCCTGCCCAGGGCGTTGCTGGGGCATGACGTCGACCAGTGGGTGGTGACGGCGCCAGGCCACTCCGACCCGATCGGGGTGCACTATCCGGTGGTGGTCCGCGACCTGGCGCGGATGCGCAACCGGATCAGTCGGCACCGCTGGCAGCAGCGCTGCGATTCGCTGCGCCGCGACGGCGAAGGCGCGACGGCGGGTGCCGTCCGGTTCGAACACGCCAGCGGTGTCGCGCCCGTCCGGTTCGCCGAGTTGATGCGCAACCTCGAACAGCCGGTTTGCCTCATCGTGCTCGGCGCGTCCGCTCGTCACGTGCTGCACAACATCGGTGCCTGGCTCACCGCCGGATTACCGGTGATCGCCTGGTGCCGAGCAGAGGAACACGCGGCGCGGTTCGACGCCGACATCCCGGGTGTGCTGGTGAGCGGCGGTATCCGTGCCCTGCCCGCGGCCGTGTGGCGGCTGCGGCAGGACGCGGGCGGCACGGAAGCGTCCACGGGGCATGTGGGCCACCACATCACCCTGCTCTGGGACGAGCAGGACCGGTTGCCCCCGGACGAGCGGACCCGGCTGAGCCATCCGGCTCAGCCACGGTAGCGGGAGAGGAAGGCGGAGAGCGGTGACCACGGACACGAACGCCACGGCCGGCGCCGACGGCGACTGGCGGATCTACCGGGGCAGTGGCCACAGCCACGACGACATCGGTCGGCTGCCGCCGCCGCCGCGTTGGCGGCGGTTCCACGGCGGTGACCTGGTCGAGCCACGCTTCCCGGCCGAGGATCCGGCGGCCAAGCGGGCGGCCGGCTATCAGATCACCGATGATGCGATCGAGATGGTCAACGCCGCGCTCTACCTGCGGCGTCCGCTGCTCGTGACCGGCAAGCCCGGCACCGGCAAGTCCACCCTCGCCTACAGCATTGCGGCGGAACTCATGCTGGGGCCGGTGCTGCATTGGCCGATCACGAGTCGGTCCAGGTTGGACGACGGTCTCTACCGGTACGACGCGATCGGTCGGCTTCAGGAGAGCAACCTGCGTCAGTCCGCAGAGCGCGACCACGAGGTCCTCGATGTCGGCCGGTACATCACGCTCGGTCCGCTCGGTACGGCGTTGCTTCCGCAGGCCCGGCCCCGGGTGCTGCTGATCGACGAGCTGGACAAGAGCGACATCGACCTGCCGAACGATCTGCTCAACGTGTTCGAGGAGGGTCGGTTCGAGATCCCGGAGCTGGTCCGGCTGCCGGCGGAGCAACGAGAGGTGGAGGTGATGACTGCGGACAGCACCGACCGGGTTCCGGTGCGGGACGGCCTGGTGTGCTGCCACGCCTTCCCGGTCGTCGTCATCACCAGCAACGCGGAGCGGGAGTTCCCGCACGCGTTCCTGCGCCGGTGTCTTCGGCTCGACATCCGGCCACCGGACAAACGGACTCTCGGGAAGATCGTGGAGTCCCTGCTGGGTGCTGAGGCCGCGGCACACAGCACCGATCTGATCAGCCAGTTCCTGGAGCAACGCGACCGTGGTGAGGCGGTGACCACCGACCAGTTACTCAACGCCATCTACCTGGTCACCTCGGGCATCCGGCCGCCCGAGTCGACCCGGGCCCGGCTACGGGCGAACCTGATCCGCGACCTCAGCGCGACCGGTCCGCAATGATCGACCGGTTGATCGCGGGGCTCGGTGAGGCGGCGTCCGCGCTGACCGCGGAGGAGCTGGCCGAGGCCCTGTGGTTGGCCGGTTACATGCCGGTGCCGACGGACTTCTCAGCGGAGGACACCGGATCGTCGGCGCCGGTCGCGATGCCGGAGCCGCCCGCCGGTCCGACCAGTGGCAATCTGGCACGGCCGGCCGAGGACGCACCGGCCGGCGGCGGTGCCACCGCGAGGACCGGAGCCGGCGCAGCAGGCAGAGCGCACCTGTACCTCGCCACGACCGACGGCCGGCAGGGCGAGGCGTTGTGGGCCGGAAGTCCCGCCGTATCCGCGCTGCCCCACGCGCTCGCCCTCGGTCGGGCACTCGGCGGACTACGCCGGGCCGTCGACTCGCCTCGGCAGGTGGAGTTCGACGAAGACCGCACGGCGGATCTGATGGCCGAGACCCGTATCCCACAGGTCGTCTTCCGCAGCGGCCGGGACCGGTGGCTCAACCTGGACCTCGTCGTGGACACCAGCCCGTCGATGGTGATCTGGGAGTCGACCGTACAGGAGCTGGTGGCCCTGGCCCGGCGGATCACCGCGTTCGGCGCAGTACGGGTCTGGCGGGTACACCCGGACGTGACGGAGACGACGCCGGTACTGAGCACCGGGACCACCGGGACCCGGCGGAGCCCGGGCGAGCTGATCGACGCGACCGGACGCCGACTGATCCTGATCTTCAGCGACTGTATTGCGCCGATGTGGGCTGGCCCGGAGATCCTCCGCTGGTTGGAGAGCTGGGGACGCTCCGGTCCCGTCGCAGTCCTGCAACCGCTGCCGCAGCGGCTCTGGCACCGCTGCCGGACGCCGACACACCTGGTCACGCTGCATCCGCCGGGGCCGGCAGCGCCGATGGCCCGGATGCGCCCGACGTTGAGGGACGAGGGGACACCGGTTCCGGCGGAGGCGGTCGCGATCCCGGTGCTCGAACTCACCGCGCCGTGGTTGGAGTCCGGGGTGGCCATGATCACCGGAAGGGTCGCCCGGCTCCCTGCTGTCGCCCTACTCACCCGGCAGCCGGACGATCTGCTCGACGACGCCGGCCTGCTGAACGACGATCCGCCACCGAGCGACCCGGACCAGACGGCGGCGATCGACCTGGTGCACACCTTCCGCGCGGGTGCCTCGACCAACGCCCGCCACCTCGCCGAATTCCTCGCCGCAGCGCCGCTCACCCTGCCGGTGATGCGGCTCGTGCAACGGCTGATGTTGCCCGACTCGCTTCCCCGGGATCTGGCGGAGGTCTTCCTCAGCGACCTGCTGTACCGCAAGACGCCGCTCGATCCTCCGGTCCCGGCCGACCGGGTGCTCTACGACTTCCGTACCGACGTCCGGCAGATCCTGCTCACCGGGCTGCGGGCGGGCGAGGCGTTGACGGTGCTGGACGAGGTGTCGCACTTCGTCAACCAGCACATGGGCACCTCGTTCGACTTTCCCGCGCTGCTGGCCGGGCAACAGCGCGGGATACCCACCGACGAGCTGGGCCAGCCCTTCGCGGAGGTCGCCCGGGAGGTGCTCACGGCGCTCGGTGGCCGCTACGCCGCCCTCGCCGACGGTTTGCTGCCGGCGGCCACCACACCCGGCGCGGGGCCGGCCGGGTTCACGAACGACGATCCACCGTCGCGCCGGCCGGACCGGAGACGGAAGGGAGATCAGATGACCCCCACCCACGACCGTGGCCCTGCCGTCCCGGACACCGACCACCGGCCGGCCGTCTGGGGCGGCGACATCCCGCCGCGCAATCCCGACTTCACCGGCCGGGAGGAGCTTCTGCAGCAACTACGTGGCCAGTTGACGAGCCAGGTCCGTGCCGCCTTGTTGCCGCACACCCTGCACGGGCTCGGCGGGGTGGGCAAGACCCAGCTCGCCGTCGAGTACGCCTACCGGTACGACCACGCGTACGACCTGGTCTGGTGGGTGCCGGCCGAGCAGCCGACACTGATCCGGCAGTCGCTCAACGCGCTCGCGGTACGGCTCGATCTGGTCGCGCCCGACGACGTCGATGTCGGACGGGCATTGACCCGCGTGTACGACGCACTGCGCACCGGGCGGCCGTACCGCCGCTGGCTGTTGATTTTCGACAATGCGAACCGGCCCGAGGACCTGTCGCCGTTCCTGTCCATCCCGGGCGGGCACCTGCTCATCACCTCCCGTAACTACAGTTGGGCGGGCATCGCGCAGACCCTTGAGGTCGACGTGTTCAGCCGAGCCGAGAGCAAGAAGCTGCTCAGGTCCCGGCTGGACGGTCTCACTGAGCCGGACGCCGACCGGTTGGCGCAGTTGCTCGGTGACCTGCCGTTGGCGCTCGAACAGGCGGTGAGTTGGATCAACGGAACCGCGACTCCGGTGGCCGAGTACGCCGAACTGTTGGAGAAGCGGACCGTGGAGGCGTTGCGCGAGGGCACGCCGGGCGTCTACGGCGTCCCCGTCTCGGCAGTCTTCGGGCTCGCGCTGGACCAGTTGGCCGAGCAGAACGAGCCGGCCCTGCAGTTGCTGGAGCTGTGTGCCTTCTTCGGCGCCGAACCGATCTCGATTCGCCTGCTGCCGATGGGCAGGTACGCCAACAACCTGCCAGAGGCTCTCAACGAGACGGTCCGTGACGACATCGCGTTACGCCGGGCGGTGCGGGACATCGGCCGGCTCGGTCTGGCCCGGGTCAATCCCACCCGCAACAGCATCCAGGTGCACCGGCTCGTTCAGGCGGTGCTGCGTAACCGGCTGGCGCCCGGGCAGCAGGCCGGGTACCGCCGTAGTGTCCAGGAGATCCTCGCTGCCTACAACCCTGGCGACCCGACCGACGACCCGAAGACCTGGGACCGGCACGCCGAGATCGGTCCGCACGTCGCCACCTCCCAGGCGGTGGAGAGCGATGCCACGGAGATCCGGGACGTGGTGCTCGACCAGATTCGGTACCTGTACGTGACCGGGGACTACGTCAGCAGCCGGGAGCTGGGGCACACCGCGTACCAGACCTGGACCCGAAAGCTCGGCGCCGAGCACCGGCTGACCATCGTGACGGCTCGGTTCCTCGCGAATGCCATGCGCTCCACAGGTGAGCTGGCCGCGACTCGAGAGCTCAACGAGAAGATGCTGGATGTCGCACGACGCTCGCTCGGCGAGGATCACGAGCACACGCTGGCACTGGCCAACAGCCTCGGAGCGGACCTACGGCTGTCCGGTGACTGGCACCGGTCCCGCACGCTCGACGAGGATCTGCTGGTCCGGCATCGCCGTGTGTTCGGCGAGGACGATCCGAACACCCTGCGGGTGGCCAACAACCTTGCCATCGACCTGCGCCTGCTGGGCGACTTCCGTGCCGCGTACCAACTGGACCTGGAGACGTGGAACCGGCGCCGGCGGGTCCTCGGCGACGACCATCCGGCTACCGTCCACGGTGTGCTCGGTGGGTTGTCCCGCGACTTGTACGGTCTGGCCCGCTACTACGAGGCGATCGACCTACAGCAGCGCTGGCTTCCGGTGCTGCGGGAGCGGCTGGGCTCGGACCACTCCAACGTGCTGCTGGCCTCCCGGGTCCACGCGGCGACGCTGCGCGAGGCCGGGCGGTCGCACGAGGCTCTCGACCTGGCCAGGGACGTCGCGGAACGTCGCCGGGAACGCTACGGCTCGGACCACAACGAGACGATGAGCGCCATGCTCACCCTGTTCACCATGCTCGCGCAGACCAACCGGCTGGCCGAGGCGCGGCTGATCGGCGAGGAGACGTTGGCCGGATATCGTCGGCTCGTCGGCGAGCAGCACTCGTTCACGTATGTCGCGATGACCGACCTGGCCATCGTGCTGCGGATGGCCGGCGACTATCAGCGGGCACGGGATCTCGACGAGGCCGCTCTGCACGGCATGATGACGGCGACGGCGCTGGGCCCGGAGCATCCGTACACCATCTGCACGACGGTCAACATGTCCAACAACCTGGCGTTGGCGCGCGAGTACGACGCGTCCGTCGCGCTGCTGTCGGAGACCTGGGATCGAGCCCGACGGGTGCAGGGGCCCGAGCATCCCGAGGCACTCGCCATCGCCGCGAACCTGGCCTTGGACCTGCAGGCCACGGGTCAGGTGGAGGCCGCGCGGCAGCTGCGTGAGGAGGCGCTACGCGGGCTGCGACGCACGCTGCGGGAGGGCCACCCGGACATCGACGACCTGGTGCAGGGCCGGCGGTTGTACTGTGTGGTCGATCCGCCGCCGACCTGATCCGTCAGCGCGGTTCGGTTGCCTGATCCGCCATGGCCGGACCGGCCAGCCACTGACCAAGGCGTATCGGGTCGGGGGCCGGTCCGCCGGCGGCCCGGACAGCGCAGTGCAGCGCGAAGGGAATCTCCGGACGGGTATGCCATGGTTCATCGGCGGGTGCGTCGCACCGTCGACACGCCAGCGTCAGGCCGAGCCAGCCGCCCCGGTCGTCGGGGTCGGCGGCGATCTGATCGCGGTATGCCACGACGGCCGCCGCGAAATCGCCCCGTGCGTACGCGTGATCCCCGGGTGTGCCCGGCAAGTCGGTCCGGTCACGTTCCCCGGGCTGGGCGCAGGTGCCGGCCGGGCGAGCAGGTGCGGCCATCCGCTGTAACGCCAGGTCGAGGCGGACGTTGCGGGCCAGTGCCCGGACGTCTGCCGCGGCCACGCGCACGGTCAACTGGTCCAGGGTTCCCGGTGCGGCCGGTTCTCCGCCCAGCCATGCGTCGGCGAGGCGTCCGAGCTGTTCGGGGTCCGGCCGCAGGTTACGCAGCCGCCAGCCGGCCCAGTGGTCTTCGGCGGCCTCCGCCGCCAGCCGATCGAGCTCCGCCGGCACCGGATCGGCCAGCCACGACTGCTGCGTCGCCCGCATCCCGTCGAGGAAGCGGCGCCCGTAGGCGTCGAACCGGCCGGACCGCTCGATCGACTGGAACGTACGCCACACCCGCTCGCGCCAGCGGGCGAACTCGAAGTGGGCGAATCGGGCCCGGGCCCCGGACAGCTCAGCGCGCTGAACTCGCCAGAAGTCGGTGACACCGAGGAACGCGTACACGCCTTGTAACAGTCCACCGAGGGGACGGGGGTCGTCCCGCCACGGCGCGTAGTGTCGGCGAACGGCGTCGTCGGTGTAGAGCGGGAACAGGTCGAGCAGCGCACCGAGCTTGGCGTGCTGGAACTCGTGCAGCAGGGACGAGGCGAAGCCGAGGTCGTCCCGCGGCAGCGTGAGCGACACCGACCCGAAGGCGTGCATGGAGGTGCCGTTCACGCCGTTGCCCGAGGCGGGCGGGGTGAGCGGCACGATGCTCAGCAGACCGGCGGCGATCGCCTCGGCGTAGCGGCGGTGGTGCTCGACGAGGAGATGCCAGGACGGGTCGAGTATCTGCTGCCACCGGTTCGCCTCGACGGCGCTGAGTCGGCCGGTCGCGTTGAGCCGGTGGGTGTCCCGGTAGGGGTCGAGGTCGTCGAGCCGGACGTCGAGGATGAGGCCGTCCCGCTCTGCCCGCAACCGGCGCAGCCCCTGCCAGTCGGGACCGTCGATGGCCGGATTAGCCGGCACGGCCACGGATCCTACCCGGATGTCGCCGGACCGGCCGGCGACGACGACCCGACCGGGGCCGGTGCGCGCCCAGCCCAGTCCGGGCAGGTACACCCCGCCGTCGACGGCGGCCACCTCGATGGTGAAGTCCAGTCCGGCGCGGGCGGCCGCCGCGGCCGCGATCGCCGCGAGGTGATCGAGAGGGTCGGCACCATCGCCGATGGCACCGCGAGCCGTTCGCGAGGCCGTCACGACCCAGGCACCGAAGTGGGGTGCGGCGACGGCCTCGGTCACCACAGCCGGGTCGGCCCGCTGGGCGGCGGCCAGCAGGCGGTACGGCTCCGTCAGCCGGTCCGGTGTGGCGTCCAGGACGCCGCGTAGGAGCAGTAGCCGGCGGCTCACCTGCGCCGACCGCAGCGCGCGGATCGTGGCGGCACCGCCGTGGCCGGCGGCCAGATCGTCGAACTGGTGTGCGTTCAGCGTGTGGGTACGGATCACGATTGCCGCCCTACGACCGATGCCGCGTTGCGGGTCGCGGTCAGTCGCTCGACGTCCGCGTGAACTCGGCGGGAGATGTGTCGGATCAACTCAAACAGGTCTGAGCAGTAGACCGACGGATTGCGGAAGCCGTTGTCCGCCCGATACCGGTGCGGATAGTAGCCACCACCGCAGACGCGGCGTACCGGGCAGGCGCGGCAGGCTTCGGCAAGCGACTCGATCCCGGCTTGCCGGTCGCGCGCCGCCCCGCGCGCCAGTGCCGCGTCGAACGAGTGCTCAAATACATTGAAGGGCGTGGATACTGCGCCCGGGTAGGTGGTGCGGAGGGTGTCGACCTGCTCCAACGCACCGTCGGTGTCGACCACGATCACACCGAGCGGACTCAACCCGATTGATTCGGACCGGCTCGCCCCACCGAGCAGCCCGGTGATTATCTCCCCGAAGAGCCGCACCTCGGTCTCCTGCTGCGGCGCCTGATACCAGCGGTCGAAGACAGCGATCAGCCACTCCCCGTAGGGCGCGCTGTTGTCGGCCGGGCGGCCGGGCGGCGGGGCGGTCCAGTTGCCGTGCGGGAGGAGGAAGTCGATGACTTTCGGTGTCTGTTCGAGCAGCGCGGTGTACGTCTCGACCGGCGGGTTGTCCAAATCAATGACGCACAACAACCCGGCGTAGACGTCCGGATAACGGCGCAGTGCGGCAAGCCCTCGCAGGACCTTGTCGTGGCTGGACCGTCCGTCGGCGTACCGGCGGTGCCGGTCGGTGGCGGCTCGACCGCCGTCCAGGCTCACGCCTATCCGGATGCCTGCCGAACGCAGCGCTTCGATCCGCCGCTCGGTCAGAAGCACACCGTTCGTCTGAACGGTGAAGGTGACTTCCGGTCCCGGCTTGAGCGCGGCGCGGAGCCGGTCGGCGGTCCGGATGAGCGGTTCCACACCCGACAGCAACGGCTCGCCACCGTGGAACACGACGCGCACCCGGGGCAGCTGGTGAGTGGCCGCGTGCTCCGCGATCCGCTGGCAGGTTTGCGCGACCACCTTCTCCGGCATGGCGGTGCTGCCCGTCGACCACGGATCTATCGAGTGATATAGATAGCAGTAATCGCAGTCGAGATTGCAGCGGCCGTTCATCTTGAGAACGAACTCGGAGAACGGAACGACCGGTTGGCCCGATTGCATTCGTCCGCTATCTTCCCGAGCGCCGGCGGCCATGGCGACGGTCAGACAGCCGACTGAAACCCGGCGACCGCGTCCTGCGGTCGGTCGATCTCGTGCAGGACGCGGCGAAGGCTGCGGTTGATGGCCGTATCCGGCAGATCACGGAGGTCCGCAAGGCTGAGGCCATTGATGTTCACCAGATCCGAGACCGGATCTCCGTCGGCGATCAGGCGCGCACCAGGCACGATCGGGCGGTGCTGGTCGGCGTCGCTCGACCCCATGCCGGCCTCCAGAAGGCAGGAATGACAACGATTTGCCCGTACCGGTGGACCCGCGAGCGCGGTAACGCTACCACTAGTACGGTCGATGGTTATCGCCGTCGTAGCTCCCTTGCGCAACACCGCCGGTACGGTCATCTCGGGTAGCTATCGATATGCTGAGGTAGTTTTCAGCCAGCTCAGCCTACTCCTCGCACTGCCCCACCGGCCCCGTTTTGCCCATTTTGCGTCAGTACCGGATCCGGCACGTCGACAGTCGCCTACCTGGTGGCGGACGTAGGTTCATGAGACCTGCACCCCGCTACCTACGGCTGCTCATCGATGGCATGCGTGCCTCGCCGAAGGTGAGCGATCTAGGCACACCGGCGCCGAGGTCGATGCGCTGCTGCGGCCCCACAAGAAGCCTTCTGGGTCGACGCGTTCGAGGTCGATGATCCGTACCCGAGGAAGCACGGTGAAGCAGCCCTCGTCCAGTCGACCGGTCACTATTCGGCAAGGCCGAGCTTGTGACGGGCGTGGGCGCGAACGTCAGGGTCCGGGTCGTCAGCCAATACGCGAAGGATCCGTAACGGAACGGGCGACCTGACGGAGAGCCACCAGCGCACGTGGACAGAGCGGTCGGTGGCCAGCCTCGCCAGGTCCTCGTCTTCGAGTTCGACGGCCTGTACGAGTGCCATCCGGACGTCTGCGGACCGGTCCCGGGCTAGGCGTCGGCGCTGTTCGCGGCTGGTGTTGGAATTCAGCGCGGCCTGCGCGCGTACTCTCGGGTCCGGGTCGTCGACCAGGTCCGCCAGGACGTGGGCGGCGGTGGTAGCCGACGCCAGTGATCCGCGCACGGCCGGGGCCGGATCCCGCCGGAGCATGTCCACGACGGTCTCGTCCAGTGACTCGCTCCCGGCGAGGCGGTAGCGGACGTCCTCGTGCGCAGATCGGCAGATCGCCTCGTGCACGCTGCTGTCCGCGCGAGGGTTCTCCAATGCCGAGAAGCGAACGTGGAAGTCTGCGTCAGCGACCAGCACGACAAGCACGTCCGGATGGCAGTCGGGGTTCTCTGCCACTGCCATCCGGACTTTGGCGTTCTCATCTGCCGCCAGCCGACGCGCCAGAGACGTCCGGAGACGGGCCCTGGCGGCGACAGCCCGTCTGACCTGAGGGTTCGGATCGCCGACGAACGCCTCGACAAACCCGTCCGGGGTCTGCGGGTCACCCGCCATGGCCACCCGCGCCATGACGCCACGAGGAACCGGGCCGGAAGGAGCGCCGGGCCGGCCACCTCTGGCCTGCCCTCGAGGGACGGTCACCAGTGTCCTCTTCCCTGAGCAGTACCCGACTCGCCACGCCACTCCGCCGACCAGGCATTCGGTTCACCGAACACGGCCACTACGTTGATCTCAACGCTACCGGCAGGTTGAGCCTCCAGACAGGCCTTCCTCCCGCGCACCAGTCCGAGCACTCCAGAAGAGGCCTTGAAATCCACACCGCTAGGTATGCGACCCGGAGAAGGCCTGAGGCATCAGTCGCTTGTCGAGCGATGACGTCGAGGACGGTCTCCACGCGTACACCGTAAATTTGTCCTGCCTGAGGATCAGTCTTCCGGCTGGTAAGGCTCGGGCTGGGGCTTGTCCGTGGAGTCTGCTGCCAGGACTCCTCGGCGGCCCTGCGTGTCTTCCGCAGCAGACGCGGTAACGACCTCGCGGTCCCGGTGGGGAACGTCGGTGCCATACCGGGCGACCATGGTGCGGACGGCTTCGTCCACGACCGCCATCGTGCGGGCAGGGGTCACCGTCCAGTCCGGCAGCAGAAGGCGCGGCCAGAACAGGTAGTTGGAGATCATCCCGAGGAACTGCGTTGTCGCCATCTCCGGGTCGGCGATGTCTGCGGCTCCCGCGTCGCGCTCGGCCAGGAGGTAGATCCGGACGTTCTCGAAGTACGGCAGTTTGCCCTGCGAGAAGTGCGCCTTGGCCAGTTCGGGAAAGCGTGGCAGTTCGGCGATGACGATGCGGAACAGGTCGGTCATCTCCGGCCGGCTCAACAGCATCGCGTAGTGCCGTCCGAGAACCGTCAGGCCGGTCGTCAGGTCCCCGGCGGGCGGCACGTCGGCGACGTCGTTCTTCGCCCACGAGTCGATGACGATGGCATCGAACAGCGCTGCCTTCGTCGGAAACTGCTTGAACAGCGTTGCTTTCGACACGCCAGCGCTGTCGGCGACACGCGCCAGGGATGCCCGGTCGTAGCCCGACTCGAGAAAGAGCTCGGTAGCGGCCTGCACGATGAGCGCGCGCTTCTCCTCCGCCACACGCTGGTGATAGGCCGACGGCGCTGGGGTCATGCCGCCATCATAGCGAGGTGAGTGGGTTGACTCACCACTCGCGGGAGCGTAGCTTCGGCAAGGTGAGTCGATCGACTCACCACCCGGTCTCGGGTTGTCGTCTCGCATACGTACTCGGAGGACCTGATGTCCCGCTTCGCCGATCAGACCGTTCTCGTGACCGGCGGCACCGGTGGGCAGGGGGCCAGCCATGTCCGCGCCCTGCACGCCGAAGGCGCCAACGTCGTCATCGGCGCCATCAATGCCGAGCGCGGAGCTGACCTCGCCGCCGAGTTGGGAGACCGGGCGCGTTTCGTCCACCTCGACGTCTCCCAGGAGGAGTCGTGGACCGCCGCCGTCGCGGAGACCGAGAAGGCCTTCGGCGCGCTCACGATCCTGGTCAACAACGCCGGGGTGCAGAACCCGCCGGCCCTCATCGAGTCCACCGACCGGGCTACCTGGGCTCGCATCCTCGACATCAACCTCACCGGCACGTTCCTCGGCATCAAGGCAGCCGCCCCGGCGCTACGGCGCGCGGGAGGAGGAGCGATCATCAACATCGCCTCCACCACGGGCCTCGGCGGTACCGCCTTCTACGCGCCCTATGTCGCCAGCAAGTGGGCAATTCGCGGGCTCACCCAGACCGCTGCCCTCGAGTTGGGCCGCGACAACATCCGCGTCAACGCAATCCACCCCGGCGTAGTCGCCACCCCGTTCATCACCGAGCCGGCAGCCGGCGCCGATGCCCCGATCGCCGACTTCTACTCCCCCGAGCCCTTCGCCGTCCCGCGACTCGGGCAGCCCGCCGACATCACTGCGCTGCTGTTGTTCCTCACCTCGCCGCACGCGACGTTCATCACCGGCGCCGAGTATGTGATCGACGGGGGACTGCTCCTCGGCCCCGCGCTGCAGAAGGAAGCCGCATGAACCCCGCAGACCCGCATGATGAGCACCGGGCGCGCGACCCGCTGGCACACCTCCCGCACGAGATCAGGCGCGCCATCACGATCATGCATAGCCTCACGACCCTGGCACCATCAGGCCGCCCCATCCAGACGACTGGGCCGCCAGCAGCCTGATGCGGATCACCTTCGGCTGAGCCGCCTCGCATGCGGCGAAGCGGCGCCAGCCGTCGTCGGCCAGAAGCGCGTACCGACCCTCCGTTCGTCATCGCGGCGGAGGCCGACATTTGGTCCTGCGGTCATCACGGGTACTCCTTTCAGGCACAACGCCCGGCAGACCAGGCCGGGAACACCGCTAGATCCATGTCCTTGTGTTTCCTGGCGGAACCGAGGAGCCGGTGTCGTGAATCGCCGGAAGGGGGATCCCGGCCTCGGCGGCTGCGAGTTCGGAGCGGATCACCTCCAGCAGCCGGCCGATCCAGTTCGTCGCTCGTTCGCCACCGGCGGACCAGTAGGCGGAGTCGAAGTCGGGCGTCGCCGCTCGCGAGCAGCGCCTGTGCCATCTGCGGGTGTCGGGTGTACTTGGCGCGCAGCAGGATCGTCATGACGGCCAGACGTGCCGCAGTTCAGTCGGCGCGGCGGGGTGCCTGCTCGGCGAGTTTGCCGGCGTCGTATCCGCGCGGTGCCGTAGCGATCTGATCTTCTCCGGGCGCACGCCCGCGTGCCCGGCCCTGATCCGCGCCGCTCGGGGTCTCGGCCAGGCTGGTACGCCTGCGGCCGCTACAGATCGCGCACGGTGAGCATGGGAACCCGGCTCGATGCTCGTGATGAGGCGGCGTAGCGTCCTCGTCGTGGCAGGTCGTTGGCATCCGGAACACGGGCCCGAAGGCTTCCTGGCTGCAACGGCCGATCAGGCACGTCTTGTGCTCGATGCCGAAGAGGGCTGGCCCACCTACGACGCGGGCCTCGAGTTCCAGGGGCTGTCCGCGAGGGCGATGATCCACACCCCTGCAGGCGAGTATCTGCCCGACATACCGACCGCGCTCAACCTCATCTGGGGAGCGCTGACAGATGAGATGGACGCCCCTGGCAGGGGATCACCGGAGCAGGACGCCGCTGCAGTCCGACACATGAAGCATGCGGCAGTCGAATGGCTAGCCGTCGTCGATTCGCCCGTCGACAGGGCGACCTACCTTGATCGTTGGGTACACGAGGAGTGCGGCTACCGACGGAGCCTCTAAACCCTCGACATCCCACAACCAGCGAGAAAATCACCGGTGAGACGCGGCTGTGAGCCAACCACCTGCAGCGGACCGTGACGCCCCCTCGACGCATCAGCTTGCGCTGTCGCTGTCGCCATAGTTCCTGATGCACGGAGACAGAATTGCGGCTGCTGCGCGGAAAACGCTCAGTTACGGTGCTTCGATGCAGGCGTATGCGGTCCAGCGGGCGACACAGGCAGCCATGTCGATCGCCTCGTCCCTCGGCCTGACCGCCCACGACGCCACCGTCCTGCACAACTCGAACAAACTCACCCTTCGCCTGCAACCCTGCGACGTCCTGGCACAGGTGGCACCGGCGGCGCACCATAGCGCCCAGCTCGAAGTGGACACCGCACAGCGACTGTTCGAGGTCGGGAGCCCGGTGGCCGCACTGAAAGCACCCGAGGTCTTCGTCCGGGACGATCACGTGGTCACTCTGTGGACCTACTACGAATCGGTGACTACTCAAGCGATCCCACCTGCGGACTACGCCAGAGCACTCGAACGTCTACACGCCGGTATGCGGCGGGTCGACCTGCCCACCCCGCACTACACGGACCGGGTTTCCGAGGCCCAAACGCTCGTGGCGGACCACGACCGGACGCCGAAGCTGGCCGACGCGGACCGGGCCTTTCTCGCCAGCACGTTGGACCGCCTGCACCGCACAGTCAGCGATAGCGGCCGACCCGAACAACTCCTGCACGGCGAACCTCACCCGGGCAACCTACTCGCGACCCCGACCGGCCTGCTCTTCATCGACTTCGAGACGTGCTGCCGGGGGCCGGTCGAGTTCGACCTGGCCCACGCACCCGACGAAGTCGGAGACCTCTACCCAGGCGTCGACCACCACCTGCTCCGAGATTGCCGAACCCTCATGCTGGCGATGATCACCGCGTGGCGCTGGGACCGCGACGACCAGTTCCCCGACGGCCACCGGCTCGGCATCCGGTGGCTGAGCGAACTCAAGAAGGCGACGGCTCGGTAGGTGACGAAGCACTGTCATCGGCACGACCGGGACGGCTTCGGTGCTGCGGTCGGTTACTCAGCGCACCGCCGTTCGGTGGGCAAAGCGCGGGTCTCGTCGTTCATGTCGCAAAGAGCGTCTCTCGCTGCGGCGGGTCGAGGACATTCCGTAGCGCGATGATGTTCCGGCGCCATTGCTTTCCTTCCGCGGCATCGTTCCATTCGACGGCACGCCAGGAAGACGCTGCGAGGACGTTATCGAGGGCGTCGACGGCCAGCCCTCTCAGCGAGTTCGGGAACTGCGGCATCAGCGTGGACGGGCCGTAGACGGGGCAGGTAGCTTCGCCTCCCGGGCATCGCGCAGCGATGAGGGCGGCTGCGGCTACGGCCTTCGGGATGCCCATGTCGACGTCGTCGTTTGCCGTGACCACACGGTCGAGCGCCCTGCCGACCATCTCGATGCGTACGTCCTCCGCCGCGGCGTCGAGGTCGCCGGCGAAGTCTGCGGCGTCGTCGTTGTCGAAGGGGCCTACGTCCCAGAAGCCCAAGGCCGTTACCCCCAACTGATGTTTTCGCGATCTTCGGCCAGCTCGATGCGGGTCGTCAACCCGCACGGTCTTCGGTTAATCCGTAGCCGAGGGAACGGCTGGCCACGTGGATCGTCCTTCCTGCGTCCGGCTCACTCGGGCGCGTTGCCGACTAAGTCTTTCGGTCGGCGGCGAGCTTCTCGCCCAGCTACGGCCCCCGAACGAGCCTCCGGAACGTCTCCTGTCGGTAGTCTGGTTCCGCCCGAGGTGCTCAGGCTGTCCGGTACAGATGAATGTCGAGCGGCAGGCCGTTGCGTTCGAGGATCAGCAACAGCATCCACAGGTTCGGCACCCTACGGACCGGGACCGAGACCGGCTTCTGGGCGTCGCGGGTCGCGATCGTGAGCCGAACCCGACGCAGTCGCACCACGGCGATGTCGGAGAAGGCCGCGGGCCCGTCGCCGACCAAGCCACCCCCATCATGAGCGGGATCAGCCGGTCGAGACCGCAGTGGAATGAGCACGCCGTCGATGTCGACAAAGATCATCGGTTGGTTGACGTTGACAGGCATCGCCGAACCGGACCGCCCGCTCGGGGTCCCCACCGCTGTCGTGAACAACCCGCAACCCTGCACGGCGCGCGGGAGGTGGCAGATGACGGTATCCCGGCCCAGGTGCGGCGGACCCGACTGATCCAGAGTCACTGCGCCGATGGATATCGCTGGTTCAGCCACGTAAGGATCGCCTCGTTTGTTTCTTCCGGCTTCTCCTGCTGGATCCAGTGGCCGCAATCCAGACTGACCACGTCCACGTTCGGCACGAATTCCGTCAGTCTTGCCGACCTCGCGATCATGTCGCGGTCGCCGTAGATCATGAGGGCAGGCTGTTGGATGATCGGGTCCGCGTCCGCCAGCAGATGCCAGTTGCGGTCCAGGTTCCGATACCAGTTCAGGCTGCCGGTGAATCCCGTCGATTCGAAGGCCGAGACGAAGACGGCCAGTTCGCCGTCGCTCAGGATGGGCTCACCGGGTGGGGTTTCCATTCTGGCGAGATTGATCCATACGTTGCCCGGCTGCGGCGCCGCGAGAGGCAGGTCCTTGCGGTACATGTTCCGCAGGAACTGGAACGTGTTCTCCTCGAACACGGCGTCCGCGACGCCCGGCTGCCGGTTGAAGTGGACGAAGTAGAAGTCGCTACCGAGCACCTCCTCCATGAACTCGATCCAGGGCTTGTCCCCGCGCTCGAGGTACGGCAGGCTCAGGTTGATCACCCTGTTGACACGCTTCGGATGCAACAGGGTCAGGCCCCAGACGACGGCGGCACCCCAGTCGTGGCCGACGAAGGTGGCGTCGTCGTATCCGTAGTGATCGAGCAGTGCGACGAGGTCACCGGACAGGTGTGCGATGTCGTAGTCGGTGACCTCGGTGGGTCGGGACGAGTTGCCGTAGCCCCGCTGGTTCGGGACGATGACGTGGTAGCCCGCTGCCGCGAGGGCGGGCATCTGATGGCGCCAGGAGAAGGCGTGCTCCGGCCAGCCGTGACAGAGCACGATCGGGTTCCCCGCGTGCTGCCGGCCGGCTTCGAAGACTTCGAGTTCCACACCGTTGACCGAAACGCGGGAGGGCTTGGGAAAGTCGATCGTCATGCCGGCATCATGCCGACCGATACCGGTCACCTCCTGACCGGTTTTCGTGAAAGTGTTGCCGGAGTGCGAGCCGACCGGTTGATGGCCATCCTGCTGCTGCTGCAACAGCGCGAGCAGGTGACAGCAGCGGAGGTCGCCCGGGAGTTGGAGATCTCCGAGCGCACCGCCCGCCGCGACCTCGACGCCCTGGGTATGGCCGGGGTCCCGGTGTACTCCGTGCAGGGCCGAGGCGGCGGCTGGCGCCTCGTCGGCGGTGCCCGCACCGACCTGACCGGGTTGACCGCAGGTGAGAGCCGCGCCCTCTTCCTGGTCGCCGGCCCGGCCTCGTCCGCGACGCCAGCCGTGAAAGCGGCGCTGCGCAAGCTTCTCCGGGCACTGCCGGAACCCTTCCGGGTGCAGGCCGAGGCGGCAGCGTCGTCGCTCGTCACGGACCCGCAGCGATGGGGGTCGAGCCGGGTCGAGCCTCGACCGCCTCGCTTCCTCGGCACCCTCCAGGATGCGGTGATCCGCGGCGTCCAGGTGCGGCTCGGTTACGTGGACCGCGAAGGCACCGAAACCGAGCGCACCGTCCACCCGCTGGGCGTCGTCGTCAAAGGCCCATCCTGGTACCTCGTCGCCGACACCGAGGCCGGTCGGCGTACCTTCCGAATCGACCGCGTGTCGTCCGCCGACCTGACCAGCGACCCCGTGCACCGGCCCGAGGACTTCGACCTCGCCGAGAGCTGGCGCGCGATCGCCGACGAGATCGACCGCAGACGTACGCCCCTCGAAGTCCAGGCAGTGTGCACGCCTCAAGGGATAGGCGTGCTGCGGATGGGGTTCGGCGGTCGACTCCAGGTCGGAGGTCCCAGGACCGACGGACGCATCGAGGTCGTGATCCGCGGCAACGACGAACACACACTCGCCGGCGAGCTAGCCGGGCTGGTCGAATGGATCGAGGTGATTGGCCCTCCGGGTGTGCGAGGCCATCTGGCCTCGATCGGTGACACGCTCGTCGAGCGATACGGCGGAGACCGGCACGACGACAACCGCGGTCATCAGGATCCAGCCCACCGATGAACACCGACTGATCGCACGCCACCACGACGAGCGCCATCTACACGGCCACGATTGGCCGTGAGCAACCCGTACTCGGCCTCAGGATCGAACCGGTCACGGCGCCGCCGCGAGCGTCGGTGCCGTGACCGGTCGGGCTGACGCTGCCGGTGGTGATCAGCTGGAGCTTGAGAGCAGGTGGTCGGCGGCGCGTTGGATGCTCTGGCTGAAATAGGCGACGTCGGTGTAGACGGGGACCGGTTCCTCACCGATGTCCCAGTCGCAGTCCGAGCCGGCGCTCACGATGCCGACCTGTTCCCAGGTGCCGTTGGGGAGCCGGTGCAGGGCCGGCCCACCGGAGTCACCGGGGCAGTGGCTCTTCTGGTTCACCGACTTCGCACAGATCGTCGACCTCGGTACTCGGGGTGTTCCTGCCACCAGGGGTCGTCGAAGCACTGCTCGTCCGGCAGGAACGGCAACTTCACCTTGTTGAGGAAGCGTTCCTGAGGGCCGCCCGACTTCTTCGTGCCCCAGCCGGTCACGGTCAGCGTCTGCAACTGACGGGGCTCGGCGGCCAGCCGCACGACGGGCAGGTCCAGTGGCCGCTCCAACTTGACCACCGCCCAGTCCGGTCCATTCCACCACTCGGCTCCGCCGAGATGGGCGGTGGATCTGGTGATCGTCGGGCGTGGGTGCTTGAGACGCCGGGCCGGACCCCTGGCGCTGTCTGGATGCTCGCCAGGTCGTTACGACGGTTCGACGGGCAGCCAGAGATCAGAGGTCACGGTGTCGACGTCACTCGTGGGCCCCTGCACCGCGACGATCTCGGGACCTGGCCGCATGCGCCACGGGTTGAACGGGAACCACGCTGTTGCGGCCGTGGCCCATGCCTCCTGCAGGGTCTGCGGATGCGGTCCCGTGGTCCGGATGACCAGCCATCTGCCGGCCGGAACGTCGATGATGTCGAGGTCGCCGGGGGCCGGCGTACCCGTCGACACGGCGACCCCGTGGAGGAAGGTCAGCTCGCTGCCCTCGGCGTAGTCGGGGTCAAGGTCGTCGCTGACCGCGAGCAGGCCGCGTGGCTCGGTGTTGCCGAGAGCCTTCAAGCGCAGGTGCTCCTCCATCGGCAGTGCGGTGATGTGCCGCTCGATGTGCGGGTTGATGCCGTGATGGACCAGCCGGACACGGGCCGTGTGCCCCACGAGTCGGAACTCGGGATGGTCGACGATGCGGGTCTCCACGTGTTCGCTCCCTTCGACGGTCGGACGCAGTGCCGGGATCATCGAGCCTCTGTCCGACAA
Source organism: Micromonospora sp. NPDC023869 (assembly GCF_055559695.1). Lineage (NCBI taxonomy): Bacteria > Bacillati > Actinomycetota > Actinomycetes > Micromonosporales > Micromonosporaceae > Micromonospora > Micromonospora sp. NPDC023869. Next base: position 52,799 of record NZ_JBVHKD010000013.1, on the reverse strand, counting down.
CCCTTCTCGCGGCACCCCGGGCAGCACCCGACACAAGTGGTGCGGAATGTGTCGGGTGACCGGGACCGGCACCGCCGCACGATGGGGGTATGGATGACACGACCCTGGTATCCCGCTTTCTTCGCGACGGCTTCGTCAAGCTGGAGGGCGCCGTCGCGCCGCGCGTGGCAGCGGACTGCGCGCGGCTGCTGTGGCGGGAGACGGGCTGCGACCCGGACGATCCAGTGACGTGGACGCAGCCTGTGCACTGGGTGCCCGGCATGGCGCAGGGGCCGTTCGCCGCCGCTCCCAACTCGCCGTTCCTCCATCACGCGTACGACCTGCTCGTCGGCGCGGGCCGTTGGGAGCCGCGCTACTCGCTGGGCACGTTCCCGCTGCGCTTCCCGCACGAAGAGGAGCCGGACGACGCGGGCTGGCACATCGAAGGCAGCTATCTCCCGGAGGGCGAGAGCTGGTACTTCACCAATGTGCGCTCCCACGGCCGGGCACTGCTGATGCTGTTCCTCTTCAGTGAGGTCGGTGAGCAGGACGCCCCGACCCGGATCCGGGTCGGCTCCCACCTGGACGTACCGAAAGTGCTGGAGAAGTACGGGGAGGACGGCGCGAGCGGGCTGGCCCTCGCGCCCGACCTGGTGGCGGCGTCCGAGCACCGGCCGCTCGCCCTCGCCACCGGATCTCCGGGCGACGTCTTCCTGTGCCACCCGTTCCTGGTGCACGCGGCGCAACCACACCACGGAACGCGACCCCGCTTCATGGCCCAACCGCCGCTGATGCCAGCCGCACCGTACGAGCTGGAGCGGGCCGATGGCGCATACTCACCCGTGGAGATCGCGATTCGTCGGGGTCTCGGACAGGATGCCCTCGGTCCGGACGGGGACGGCACCGACCGCGACGCCGTGGCGACTCGTTCCGTCCGGTCCTGAGCGCCTGGCCGAAGGTCTCCTCGGGGCGCCAGCGGCCGGTGACGTGTGGCAGGCAGGGCATGGGCGAGCACGGAGGCGGGGTAGGCAATGGTGCTGCGAGTGAGTGGCCGCAACGCGCGGTTCCAGCAGTGGGAAGCTCTCCTCGGCAACCGGACCAAGCGGCAGCGACGTGGCGAGTTCCTCGTGCAGGGCGTGCGTCCGATCACCATGGCCGTCGAACACGGCTGGCAGATCCGGGAGCTGCTCTATGACACCAGCGCTCAGCTGTCCGGCTGGGCGCGCGAGACCCTGGACGCGGTCCGGGCCGAGAAGTTCGCCGTCTCCCATGACCTCATGCACGACCTGGGAGGCAAGGCGGACACGGTTCCCGAGCTGCTGGCCGTGGTCGCGTTGCCGGAGGACGATCTGCGCCGTATCCCGGTCGGTCCGACCATGCTCACCGTCGTGTTCGATCGGCCCACCAGCCCCGGCAACATCGGGACCCTGGTGCGGTCGGCGGATGCCTTCGGCGCCGGCGGCGTCATCGTCACCGGCCACGCCGCAGACGTGTACGACCCGAAGGCGGTCCGGGCGAGCACCGGCTCGCTGTTCGCCTTGCCCGTGGTCCGGGTGCCCTCCCACCAGGCCGTCCTGTCCTGGGTCGCTGACGTCCGGGCCGAGGGAATCGGCATGAGCATCATCGGAACCGATGAGCGCGGCAATCTGGACGCCGCCGAGTACGACTTCACACAACCCACCCTGGCATTGATCGGCAACGAGACCGCCGGCCTCAGCTCCGGCTGGCGCGAGGCATGCGACCAACTCGTCCGGATCCCCATGGTCGGGTCCGCCAGCTCCCTGAACGCGGCGACCGCCGCGACTGTCGTGCTGTACGAATCGGCACGCCAGCGGGCCGCCGCAGCCCGGCGGTAGGGCACTGTCGCGGGCGGCCGCGCCGTACGCGCAGTTCGGTAACGCGACCGGGTCAGGCGTTGGGTGTCACTCGCGGGTGAGTCCCGGTGGTAGAGCGTCTTCGTCGGGTCGGACCCGACGGGCGTTGGCCAGGGGGTCGCGTTGGAGGGTGTTGATCAGCGGTTCCGGGCCGCCGACGCAGGTCCAGGTGTCGTCCCAGAGTGCGGAGACCAGCCATGATCGATCGGCGGGGAAGAACAGGTCGGGTAGCGATCCGTCACCGTGGCGCATATGACCGGTGCGCCAGGTGAGTGCCTGCTCGGGTCCGGCCTCGACCAGCACGTAGGACCAGTTCCAGTAGAGCGACACCCTGGGGGCACGGGGAAAGACGATGTCGTGGAGCCCGGTGTCGAGGTAGGCCAGCCACCAGGGCTGGTCGGGGGTCTGTGTGATGAGGTCCTCGACCAGGGCGTGTTCATAGGCGGCGACGGTGACGCCGCCGGCCTGGTGGGTCGTGGCGTACGCGTCGAAGACCGGCGGGATGGCGGTGGTGATCGACATGCCGGCAGTGGTCTGACCGACGATCCACTCCACGTCGGCGGCGCCGCCGATCCGCCACTGCCGCCCGTCCTTGTTGACCTGCACACCGCTATTCAAGTCGCTGTGCTGACGGTTGGCGCAGCAAACAGGCTGTCTCCGGCGTGGCCGACCCCTTCCGCAGGATGCGCATACGGCCGAGCGCTGCTGATCGTCTGTCCTGCGTAGGCGTTCTACGACAGACGTGTTCGCCTCGCAGGCCCGCGTGCAGCCGTCCGGGTCGGCGGTTTCGATCAGCGGTGGTCGGGGTGTGCCGCTGATGAAGCGCTGAGCTGCAACTGCTCGCGGAGCCGCCGCGCTTCGCGGCCGCGGTAGGACCGCAGGACCCCTGCGAGGGTGTCGCGGACGTCCGGGTCGGGATGATCGGCAAGGTACGCCAGTTCCTCGGCACCGCCGCGTCGACCTCGACCAAGCTCACCGAGCACCTCGATGATCTCGTCAGCGGTGCTCGCCGCGCGCAGCCGCGTCATCAACTCGCTCTTCGGCCGGACAGGCTCGGCGTCAGAGAACCGCCGGCGCACCGTGGCCACCTTGTACGCCCCACGCGGCAGACAGGCCGGGCACGGGCAGGGCCGCCGACCATGGGCTGCCGGCACGTACCGCCACCCCACCCCCTGCGGCACGTCACGGACCCGACGTACCTCACCGACGCCGATCGCGCGAGGCACGAACACCTCGTAACCACGCGGATCATCGAGCTCACGCACCGCCGCAACAGCCTGCGAAGCGGTGGCCTCACGCGGCGGGGCACCGTAACGCCCGACAGTCACCGGCTGATCGTCAGACAGCCGAAACTGCACCGCGACCAACACGCCCGCATGCCAGCGCCGCAGCTCACGGACCCACTGATAGGTAAGCGTGAACGACGACAGCACCGGCATGCAGTACACGCCACGCCCGCCAGCCCACCCGTGGCTACGCGCCGCGATTCCCGAACGCTGGATGCCGCGCGCCGACCGCGCCCCGGTAACGTGCACGAACTCCGCCATTACCAGGGATGATAGCCCCCCGACGGGCAGCGATGATCAACGGTTCTCGGGCACGCCCACGGGACACGAGATTGGCATCGCCGTCTCACCCAGGCTCATCTGTCCTGCGGCAGCGACCTGGGCGTCAGTAGGTGTCCCGATTGCGGGTCGTACGAGTCAAGCCCGTACAGACTGGCGAGAGACGGAAGCACGGTGGTGCCTTCCCAGCCATAGGGCAGGTTCACCCCGACGAACCGATCGGCGAGGTCGATGCGGCCCCACGGCTGCCGCCAATCCAGATCGTGGTGCCACGGAAAGATCATGTCCGCGAGGTCCGGCCAACGGCGTAGCAACTCGGCGCGAAAAGCTAGGACACGCTCATCAGATACAAGACCGCTGGCCGTCTCGTCCGCGAGCCGGTCAGCCAGCCGGTCAGGGTCTTCTGCTGCTCCGGACGGCCAGAAGTACAGGTCGTAGCTCACCCGCAGCAGCGTAGCGACCTCCAGATCGACGCATCCTCCTCAGCAGAGCTGAGCGTTCGCGCCCCGCGAGGGCGTTCCGGTCGGCAAGCGACAGGCGCCATCTGACACGACGTGACGCGCGGATGACGCTATGCGGGTATCCGATGACACGTGGCTCTCGAGTCGCTCAGGGGAGAAGGTGGCGCCCCTCCCAGGTTCCGTGTTCGGACAGAGGGCGGAACCGCATGAAAGCGGACTCGTGGTGGAAGTCCCGGCGATGCTGTTCAGCCATGGCGACGGCATGGGTATGTGCCTGTGGGACGGCGCTGCGGCCGTGAACCATGTCGGTCATCTCGCGGACGCTGCGCCAGATCGTGAAGGTGGAGAACGTGTGTGGCGGGCGTACCGCTGCGGTGGCGAACGTGGTGCCGGGGTGGGCGGCGACCAGGCGTTCGACCGGCCTCCCCCACTTCAGGAACCGGGGTAGTTCGAGAAACTTGAGCCGGGCGAGGGTGACGGCCACAATCGGCTCCTCCGGGTCCCACCGGCCCGCCTGCACCGGCAGGCCGGCGAGCGCGGCCAACCCGCCGTAACGCCGCAGGTACTGCAAACGCACATGCCACCCGCCGTCGAGCCGCCGGCCTAGCTCGTCGTCCGCGAGGAACCGCTCCAACGCCGACTCGTCGTCCCATTCGGCGAACATCGCAAGGCGTCGCAGCTGCATCCGTTCCACCGACAACGCCGGGGAGCCGAGCCGCATGAGCGCGAGGCATTCGGCGTGCCGCAGCCCAGCCGCCCGAGGTCCGCGACGCAGGGTGCGCAGGGTCAAGGCCGGCGGAAGCAGTGCCAGATGGAACGAGTGCATCATCGGACCATCGTCCCAGTCGTCCGCACGCTGCCCCTCCCGCAGCGTGCGCATTGACGTCGAGGTCCTCGGTATCCGACTCGTCGTCGAGCGCCCTACGAGCGGGACACGGCTCAGTAGCCGAGCAGGGCGATGATCAGGGAGGAGGCTGCGGCCGTGAGGAGCACGCTGCCGGTGCCGACCCCGGTGACCGCGCTGACCGGCAGGGCTCGGTGGCGGGCCACCGGGACGGCGGCGAGCGAGACCAGCGTGATCAGCGCCGCCACCACGTGGATCAGCGGGTAGCCGATCAGGGCGGCAACCGGGAACAGGTGTACGCCGACGACGAACGCGATCCAGGCCGGGATGATGTCGCGGCGGCGTACGGTGGCAAGGATGCCGGCTCCGAGTGCGGCGAGTCCGAATTCGATGCCGACCACGATGCCGAAGGTGCGGCTGGTCTCCGCAGTGAACGCCGTGCCATCCGACCAGTGCCGCCAGGTCACGAGCGCTCCGACCACCAGCACGAGCACCGACGCGATCGAGGCGGCGACGAGCGGCTTGCGCCAGCGCGGCGGAGGTGCTTCCTGTGCCCACCCGAACCAACTGGAGGCGAAGAATCCGAAGACGACAGCGGTGGCTGCCGCATCGCGGACGTACTCGGCGATCATCAATCTCCATCGGTGGGGCCGGCTCTGCCGTAGGAAGCTACCAGGCGGGCAGGCCCTGACCGGGCGGTCCACCCCGGGCAGCCTGGATGCCTCGCCTCGCTCGCGACCAGGAATCGTGAGGACGACACGACCACGGCTTGCGCCGCGGCGTCTCGACCCAAAAGGGCCAAGATCGAGCTGCCGTACGGTGCCGCGTCCTGCCGATCATGAAATGACCGGCTGCCGCCGTTAGGTTGTGACCGTGTTGATGGTCAACCTGGTGGAGAAGTTCGGCGCGGACGACCTCCTGGAGCGGTCGTGGGTCCTGCCGCCGGATGTCGTGGAGCCGCTTCGGGCGCACGTCGACATGACGCGCGATGGTGGGATCATGAACGTGTGGCCGATGACGTCGGACATCGCGGCCATCACGCAACCCTGGGTCGACGAGCCCATCGACATCGGATCAGGTGCCTGGTTCGTCAGTTCCTGTGGGACGGCCGGGTAGGACGGCGGCACTATTTTGCCTGCACCCGGACACCGCAGCGACAGCTCCGCGATCCGGTGTTCACGTACCGGCTCGTAGCTGCCGGGTCCGAAGGTTCCTGATCCGCGAGGCTCTGCCCGTGGAGATCGGCGATCGCATCGGCAGGCGCACCGTGAAGCGGGCGCCTCGGGCCGGATGACCCTCGGCCTCGATGGTGCCGTGGTGGCTCGTGACGACTTCCTGGAGCAGGGCCAGTCCGAGGCCGAATCGGCGGTCTCCGGAGCCTGGGCCGCGGTGGAACCGGTCGAAGATACGTCTGGCGTCCGCCTGGTCGAACCCCTTTCCGGTGTCGGCGATGACGAGTTCGGCGCAGTTGTCGACGGTCCGCAGCGTCACGGTGATCCGGCCTCCTGCGGGGGTGTGGGTCAACGCGTTCGCCAGAAGTTCGCCGACGACGCGGCGCAGGGCCGACTCGACACCGGGCACCGGCAGTGGGTCGGTGGGGGTGTCCAGGGTGAGGGTGACCTGTCGTTCGGCGGCGCGTTCGGTCTCGGCGGCGACCGTCGTGGTGATCAGTACGGTGAGGTCGACCGGCGGGTCTGGTGGCCGGTCGGCGGGGGCGGCGGCAAGGCGGGCCGAGAGCAGCAGGTCGTCGACGACTTCGCCGAGTCGGCGGGTGGTGCCGATCAGCCGTTCCAGGTCGTCGAGGTTCGTGGTGGCGCCGTCGGTGCGGGCTCGTCGGGCGATCAGTTGGGCTCGGGTGTGTACCTGGGCGATCGGGGTGCGCAGTTCGTGGCTGGCGTCGGCGACGAAGCGGCGTTGCCGGGTCAGTGCCTCGGCGAGTGGTGCGACGGCTCGGCGTCCGACGATGACCCCGGTCAGCATGGCGGCGAGTAGTCCGACCGCTGCGGCGAGGCTGAGGGCGAGCAGGAGGTGCCGGCGGTCGGAGAGTTGGAAGCGGGCGTCGAACACCGCCTGGATCACGCGGTCGCCGCGGGCTTCGGTGCGGATGTGGTAGGTGGTGCCGTTGCGCGTGAGCGTGGTGGTCTCGGTGGTCCGGGTGGTCGCCACGGTGTCCAGTGCGTCGGTCAACGGGAAGCCCGGTGGTGGTGGGTTGAGGCCCGTCTGCACGGTCATGCCGTCGTAGTGGAAGATCCAGCTGCAGGCGGGTGGGCCGGCGATCGTGCCGTGTGCGGTGCCCCACGCCAGCTCGCGCTGGATCTGTGCTTCCTGGCTGTGGACCAGCAGTGCGTAGGAGATGCCGCCGGCCAGGAGCAGGAGGGCACCGATGGTCAGGCCGACGAGCAGGCCGATGCGGAGTCGGGTCCGTCGGAGGATCGCGTGGTCGGTTGCGTCCATCAGAGCGTGCCGAGGCGGTAGCCGAGGCCGTGCACGGTGCGTATGACCGCGCGGCCGAGTTTGCGTCGGAGGTAGTAGACGTAGGTGTCCACGATCGATGCCGCGGCGGCTTCTTCGAAGACCTTGCGGCGCAGTGTGGTGCGTGGGTGGACGGTGGTCGGTTGGGCTGCCAGGACCCGCAGTAGCTCGAATTCGCGGGTGGACAGGGCTACCCGGGTGCCGTCGGGCAGGACCGCGTCGCGGGGTGCGAGGTCGAGGAGTCCGGCGCCGATGCGGAGTACGTGGGTCGGTTCGGTCGCGCGTCGGCACAGTGCCCGGACGCGGGCGCTGAGTTCGTCGAGGTCGAAGGGCTTGATCAGGTAGTCGTCGGCGCCTGCGTCGAGTCCGGCGATCCGGTCGCCGACGGTGCCGAGCGCGGTGAGCATCAGGGTCCGGGCGGGGATCGCACGGGCGCGGAGCCGGGTGACGAGGTCGAGGCCGTCGAGTGCGGGCAGCTTACGGTCGATGACCATCACGTCGTAGGGTCGGGTGAGCCCGAGATGGAGTCCGCGGTGGCCGTCGGAGGCCCGGTCGACGAGGTAGCCTTCGTGGCCCAGCGTCTCGGTGAGTAACTCGGTCAGGTCGTCGTCGTCCTCGACCAGAAGTAGCCGGTTCGATCTTTCCCCCCGCATATGTCCACGATCCCATAGATCAGTGCCGATGCAATAACCGATAGTTGTCTCTTCAACTATGTGAAACCGCCATCGCGGACGGGTGTGTGGTGTCGGAGCGTCGGGCTTCCCGGCGTGCGATCCAGCTCAGCATCGGCGTGGTCATCAGGGTGGTGACCAGCGCGACCAGGACCAGCACGGTGAACAGGGCCGGGTTCACGATGCCCGCCTCCAACCCGACGTTGAGCGCGATGAGCTGCATCAGGCCGCGGGCGTTCATCAGCGCGCCGACGCGTAACGCGACCCCCGACGGCTCTCCGCGAAGTCTGGCCGCGGCCCAGCACGCGCCGAACTTGCCGACGATCGCCGCGGTCACACAGGCCAGCGCGAAGAGCAGCACCGGCGGTGAGCCGAGGAGTCCGAATTCCGTGCGCAGTCCCGAGTAGGTGAAGAACAGCGGGAGGAAGAGCGTCGCCGCGACGGGGGTGAGGGTGTTCACCACCGTGTCGGTGTTGTCGGTGCGGGGCATCACCACGCCGACGGCGAACGCGCCGAAGACCGCGTACAGCCCGATCTCGTCGGTGTACCAGGCGACCAGGAACAGCAGGGCGACGGTCCCGAGCAGTCGGGCCCGGTCGTTGAGGCCACGATGGGTCATCAGCGCGGTGGTGAGCGGACGTCCGCCGAGCCAGAGCAGCAGTCCGAACAGGAGCGTGCCTCCGGCGGTGACGATCGCGGGACCGGCGCGGCCGGAGGCGACGGCCAGGACGGCGGCGAGCATGATCCAGGCGGCCATGTCGTCTATCGCGCCGCTGGCCAGGGAGAGTGTGCCGTGCCGGGTGCCGGCGTGGCCGTGCTCGGTGATGATGCGGGCCAGCATCGGGAACGCGGTGATGGCCAGGGCGACGCCGACGAACGCGGCGGAGACCCCGAGTGAGGTGCCGTCGGCTCTGATCGGGACGGCGTCGGCGGTCACCAGGACCAGCAGCACCCCCAGCAGGAGCGGCGCGGCGACCCCGGCCAGGGAGATCACCCCGGCGGTGCCGGCGAGGCCGGTGACGCGGTGGGCGCTGAAGGCGTAGCCGGCCTGGAACATGAACAGCACCAGGCCGACCTGACCGACGATGTAGAGGACCGGCAGCAGGGGAGCCGGGAACAGGGCGTTCTGCACGTCGGGCAGGAGGAGTCCGAGCAGCGACGGACCGAGGAGTACGCCGGCGAGCATCTCGCTGACCACGGCGGGCTGGCCGGCTTTGCCGAGGAGCCAGGCGACTCCTTTGCAGAAGATCAGGATCACCGTGACGGCGATGAAGAACCGTGGTGCCAGCTCTGTGGGGGTCATCGGACCGCCTTCTCGAAGTAGGTGGTGCACAACCGTTTCCGGCGGGCGTCGACGACCATGAAGGTGCCGAAGACCAGTTGTCGGACACTGCGGACCACGTCGGCCCACCGGTCCCGCAGCCGCATGGCGGCCAGCCGCAGCCGCCCCGGGCCGGGGTGTCCGGGCGGGGTCAGGTAGGCCGGGCCTCGGCTGGGCAGCGACCGGGTGTGGGAGGCCGAGGAGGTCAGGGCGTACCGGCGCAGGACCTCGCGGGTCGCCGCGCGCAGCATGGTCGGCGCGGTGCCGCGGGCCGGGCAGGCCCGGTTGGCGGGGACGCCGAACGGGATGAAGTGTGCGTCGCCGCGGGCGAGCGTGTGCCACCGGTCCGGGGCGAACCGGCCGTCCGCGGCGGCTCCCCCTCGGTGGAAGGCCGGATAGTTGAACAGCAGCACCGACCCGGTGGGCAGGGACAGCCCCGTGGGCAGGGTGATCGGCGCCGAGGTGATCCGGTGGGCGACGCCGAAGAGCGGGTACACCCGCAGTGTCTCGTCGATGACCCGGTCCAGCGCGTCGTCGTCGGCATCGTGTTGGAGTTCGGGATGGGTGGCCAGCGCCAGCAGCACGTGCGCCATCGCCTCGGACATCTGCACGATCGCCGTGTTGAAGAAGGCGCCCTGCAGGTACCAGGCGGTGTCCTGGGCGGAGAACGGAAGCGGCAGCGTCACCGGACACGTGCCTGCCTCGATCCGGTCGCGCAGGTATCGGGTCAACCGGTCGCGTCGGTGCATGTGGCGCGGCCCGAGGCACTTGAGCGCGGTGACCACGTCGTCGGCGTTGGCGACGATCAGCGCCCGGGCGGCGGGTGTGGCCACCTCGTCGAAGACCAGCTCGTGGTAGACCTCGGCCCACACCGGCATCATCAGGTCGCGCAGCCGGACGTGGCTGGTCCGGTCGGTGGGCAGTTCGTCGAGCGCCCGGCGGGTGGCGGCGGTGGCGAGGACGTCGGCGCGGTCTCGGCGGATGGCGAGGACCCGTCTGGTGGTGGCGGCGACCGTCCGGTAGCGCTCGCCCGGCTCCAGGTGTTCCTGGTGCATGTGCGGCCCAGGTGCCAGCCAGTACCAGAACAGGTCGGACAGTCCGGCGCCCCGGCTGCGGCCGTCGGCGGCCGGGTCCGCGTACACCCGCTCGAAATGCTCCATGCCGACGGTGGGACCCGGGATCGGAATGCCCTCGCTGCCGTTGACTCTGGCGAAGACCCATTCCCGGAGCCGGACGACGGCCGGTGGCAGCCAGTATGGGACTGTCCAGGCCGCGCCGCCCACCGCCAGGACGGTCAGGACAGTCGGGGTGCTCATCCGGGGGCCGCCGTGGTGACGAGGTCGGCGGTGACGTCGCCGGGTCGCGCGGCGCCGGCCAGCGCCAACGCCCGGTCGAGGTCGGCGTGCAGCAGGTCAAGGACGTGCCGTACGCCGGCGCTGCCACCCACCGCGAGTCCCCAGAGGGCCGGGCGTCCGATCAGCACCGCGGTCGCGCCGAGTGCGAGCGCCACCAGGATGTCGGTTCCTCGGCGGATACCGCCGTCGAGCAGCACCGGTAGTCGGCCTTCGACGGCGGCCACGATCCCGGGCAACGCGTCGAGGGTGGCGACCGCTGCGTCGAGTTGTCGGCCGCCGTGATTGGAGACCAGCACACCGTCGACGCCGTGTGCGACGGCCAGCCGGGCGTCGGCCGGGTGCAGGACGCCCTTGAGCAGGATCGGCAGCGTCGTCAGCTCCCGCAGCCAGCCGATGCGCTCCCAGTCCAGTGCGGCGTTCATCTCGATGTCGCGGACCCGGCCGCTCGGGTCGCGCATGTTCTCGCAGACCAGGCCGGTCGGCAGGTCGACGAAGCGGTGCCGCAGGTCGCGTTCGCGCCGGCCGAACACGGGCGAGTCGACCGTGACGACCAGGGCGCGGCAGCCGGCGGCCTCGGCCCGCCGGACCAGGGCTGCGGTGAAGCCGAGATCCGACTGTGGATAGAGCTGGAACCACAGCGGTCCGCCAGTGGCGGCGATCTCCTCGACCGGCCGGGTGGCGGCCATGCTGACCACCATGATCGTGCCGGCATCGGCGGCGGCGCGCGCGGTGGCCACCTCTCCCTCGGGGTGGGCCAGCCGGTGGAAGGCGGTCGGCGCGATCAGCACCGGCATCGAGAGTCGACTACCGAGAAGCGAGATCCGCAGGTCGCGGTCGCGGGTCCCGCGCAGGATCCGGGGCAGGATCCAGCGTCGGGTGAAGGCGTCCTCGTTGGCGCGCAGCGTCCGTTCGTCGCCGGCCCCGCCGGCGAAGAAGTCCCAGTGCACCGGGTCCAGGCGACGCCGCGCGCCGTCGGCCACGTCGCCCAGGTTGAGCTGCGTCCCGTCCAGGGTGAGCATGTCAGCCCTGTGCACTGCTCAGGCAGCGGTCGAGGAACGCGGTCAGCGGCGCGACGTGGACGTCGGGTCGGTCCCACTGGTTCTCCAGGTTCTCCGCCAGGTGGTGGGTGGCCACGACCTGCCCGTCCCGGTGGTAGCGGACGACGGGGTGCAGGTAGGCGGCGGCGTGGGCCTGGCCGACGACGTTCTGGGCCACCCGGCTGACCGTGATGTCGAACGGATCGACCTGGTCGTGCTCGGGGCCGTACTCCAGGGTCACGACGAAGGCGTGCCGGTAGTCGTGGTCGGCGGTGCGCAGGCCGGTCTCGGTGAAGTAGTCGACCGGTACCTCGTCGTGGTAGCGCGCGTGCGGTCCGGCCACGGTGACCACGTCGGCGAGGAAGCCGAACTGCTGCCACAGGGCCGAGGTGCGGTTGACGCGGGCGATGACGGCGTCGGTGATCGACTGCGCGGTGGCGTCGAGCGTGGCCGACGGCCAGGGCGTGTCGTCGTACCGCCGTTCGAGGATCTTGTGCAGGGCGCGGACGGCGTACCGGAAGCCGTGGATGAACCCGCTGGTGGAGCGTTTGAAGTCGCGTTGCTGGGTGAGGGTGCCGGCGAAGTAGAGGTCGGGGACGTTCACCGACTCCCAGGCGGAGGTCTGGGCCGGGAAGCGGTCCTTGATCGTCAGTTCCGGGCGGCAGGTGTCGTCGAAGATCGACGGGTCGAAGGCGAATCCGGCGCAGGCGAGCACCCGGTCGTACCAGAGTTCCTTGGTCACCTCGTCGGCGCGGGAGAACGCGAACGTGACCCGGAAGCCGGTGCCGTCGCGCTCGATGCGTCGGACGTCGCCGTCCAGGATCGCGTTCGCCGACTTGAGTTGGTAGGTGTCCAGGAAGTTGTTGTTGACTGCGCGCAGATGCCCCACGTAATGGGTCCGCCAGGCCATCCGGACCGAACTCGGCCCGGCGAGATGGATCAGGGTGGTGGTCTCCATCAGATTGTCCGCGGTCTCGAACGCGGAATTTCCCTTGCCGATGATCAGGACCTTCTGGTCGAGGTAGTCGCGCGGGTCCACGGACATGTCCGCGTACTGTTCGGCGAGTTCCAGGCCCGGAATCGGCGGGGTGTACGCCCGGGAGACACCGGTGGCGACGATGAGGCGTCGCGCCCGATAGGTCTGCCCGGCCTGGACCTCGAAGATCCCGTCGACCTTGCCGACCGAGGTCACCCGGGAGTCGTAGCGGACCTTCGCGCCCGTCTTCGCGGCGAAGTCGGCCAGGTAGCGCAGCATCACGTCGGCGTCCGGGAAGTACCGCTCGGTGTAACCGGTGAACCGCAGTGCGGGATCGTCGCTGAGCAGCGAGTTCCAGTCCAGCCGCAGGTTCGCCTCGGGGTCGTCCGAGCCGGTGTGCGGCTTGTTGATGGAGATCAGTTGCCGGTGGCGGGGATAGCGGGCGAAGAACGCCCCCGGGATGTCCGCGCCCTCCAGCACCAGATAGTCGTGCTTACCGTCGGCCTCCAGCACAGCGGCGAGCTGCAGGCCGGCCGGCCCGGCCCCGATGATCAGATAGTCAAGCGTCACAGCAGCCACCTCAGGTGAGAGAGTTCGGAGAAACGTCGACAGTCGCGATGACCTCGGCGGCGCGCCGTACGTCACCGTCCAACGGCCGGTCCGGGTCGATCGGCGGTACGGCCGCGACCAGCGCGGCCAGCACCTCGGCGCAGCCGGGCGCGGTGGGTGCACGCGCACCGACGTACACGGCCTGGCGCAGCCCCACCGCGAGCGACCCGACGATCAGGTGCAGCAGCCGGGCCTGGTCCAGCGCCCGCAGCGCGGCCTGGGTGCCCAGCGGGATGACGTCCTGGTTGTGCAGGTTGGTCGGCAGGCTCTGCATGCTCGCCGGTACGGCGTCACGGCGGATCTCGGCGACCATCGCGGTCGAGGCCAGTTGCACGCCCTGTAGTCCGTGCTGCTGTCCTGGTCCGGCGGCCAGCATCGGTGGCAGGCCGCCGTTGCGGTGCGGGTCGACGAGCAGGTCGAGTTGACGTTCGGCGAGGTTGCCGACCTGCGCCACGACCATCGACAGCAGGTCGGCGGCGAACGCGGCCGGCTGGCCGAAGAAGTTGCCGCCGTGCACGACGAGGTCCTCGTCGGGAAAGAACAACGGGTTGTCGCTGACGCCGTCGAGGTCGGCGGTGACGACGGAGTCGACGTAGCGCAGCGCGTCGGCCGCCGCGCCGAGCAGTTGCGGTGCACAGCGGATGCTGTAGGGCTCCTGCAGTGGGCGTGTGCCGGACGGCACGAGCCCGACGCTGACCCGGCGCATGTACGCGCCCACGTCGATCGCGCCCGGATGGCCGTAGGCCCGCAGGAGTCGGGCGTCGAGGAACTGCGGGTCGCTGCCGAGCAGGTCGGCGAGCAGGCAGGTGAGCACCTGGACCGCCCGGTGCGAGGCGCGCACCGAGTCCAGGGCGAGCGCCGCCGCCGCGGTGGTCAGCGACGTGCCGTTGACCAGGGCCAGGGCGTCGCGGCCGTCCAGGGGCAGTGGTGTCAGACCTGCCTTCTCCAGCGCCTCGGCGGCGGGCAGTCGCACCCCGTCGAGATAGGCGTACCCGCGACCACGCAGGGCCTGGGCGGCCGCGCCGAGCGGGATCAGATCGCCGCTGGCGCCGACCGACCCCAGCCGGGGCACGGCAGGGACGAACGTGGTCGCGAGCATCGCGGTGAGGGCGTCGATGACGTGCGGGGACACCCCCGAGGCGCCTCTGGCCAGCGACCGGGCCCGGATCAGCAGGGTCGCGCGGACGACCTCGGGTGCCAGGTCCGGGCCCTGCCCCGCGCCGAGATGCGCCAGCGTGTTGTCGGCCTGGTCGCGCAGCTCGGCCCGGCCCGCGTACCCCACCAGCGCACCGAAGCCGGTGGTGGCGCCGTACACCGCGCGGTCGTCGCCGAGCACGTCGGACAGGAACGCGCGGGCGGTCGTGACCCGGCGCCGGACCTGCGGACCGACCACGACCGTGACCGGGTCGCGCGCGGCGCTCAGGTCGGCGATCCGCAGCGGGGCGGCGAGATCTACCTCTCTCGTCATGCGACCGGACCCTAGAGACAGAATCTCAGAACGCTCTGAGATCAGCTCGTTACGGTGCGCCGCATGCCGCTCGATTACCTGATCATCGGAGCCGGACCGGCTGGACTCCAGCTCGCCGCCCTGTTGGAGCGCGACGGTCGTGACTATCTGGTGCTGGAAGCCGGTCCCACACCGGGCACCTTCTTCACCACCTATCCCCGGCACCGGCAACTCATCTCGATCAACAAGATCTGGACCGGTTCCGAGGATCCGGAGTTCAACCTGCGGGCGGACTGGAACTCGCTGCTCACCGACGATCCGGCGCTGCTGTTCAAGAACTACAGCCGGCGCTACTTCCCCGACGCGGACGACCTGCTGCGGTACCTCGCCGACTTCGCCCACGGCCTACAGGTCAGATACGACACCCGGGTCACCCGCGTCGCGCGGGACGGCGACGTTTTCACCGTCTGCACCGACGGGGACACCCTGACCGCCCACCGGGTCGTGGTCGCCACCGGCGTCTCCCAGCTCTACGTTCCGCCGATCGAGGGCGTCGCGCTCGCCGAGCGGTACGACACCGTCAGCGTCGACCCGGACGACTTCACCAACCAGCGCGTGCTCATCATCGGCAAGGGCAACTCGGCCTTCGAGACCGCCGACGCGCTCGTCGAGACCGCCGCGGTCATCCACGTCGCCGGCCCCCACTCGATCAAACTGGCGTGGCAGTCCCACTACGTCGGGCACCTGCGCGCGGTGAACAACAACTTCCTCGACACCTACCAACTCAAGTCGCAGAACGCGGTCCTCGACGGCACCGTCGAACGGATCACCCGACGCGACGACGGCGGCTACCGCATCGACTTCCGCTACGCCCGCACCGTCGAGTCGACCCGGCACCTCGACTACGACCGGATCATCCTCTGCACCGGGTTCCGGTTCGACGCGAGCATCTTCGACCCCTCCGCCCGACCGCGACTCGTGCACAACGACCGGTTCCCCGAGCAGACCTCCGCCTACGAGTCGGTGAACGTCCCGGGCCTGCACTTCGCCGGCACCCTCACCCAACAACGCGATTTCAAACGCTCCACCAGCGGTTTCATCCACGGCTTCCGGTACGGCGTCCGCGCGCTGCACCGGATCCTCACCGCCCGTCACCACGACACGCCCTGGCCGTCCACCTCGCTGGACAGCACCCCCGAGGCGATCGCCGACGCCGTCATCACCCGCCTCAACCGCACCTCGGCGCTGTGGCAGCAGTTCGCCGTCCTCGGCGACGTCGTCACCGTCTCCGGCGACACCGCGCGCTACCACGAGGAGGTACCGGTCGACTACCTGCACGACGGCGGCCTGGGGCCCGCACCGTTCGCCATCGTGGCCACCCTGGAGTACGGGCCGGACCACGACCAGGTCGACCCCTTCGACGTCACGGTCCCCCGGATCGCCGAGAACGACGCCGAACACGCCCACGACGCCAGCTACCTGCACCCGGTCATCCGGGTCCACCGCGGTGGCCGGCTCGTCGCGGTGCACCACCTCGCCGAGAACCTCGAGAACCACTGGGACCTTCCCGCCGTCCACCACCAGCCACTCGTGCTCTTCCTCAAGGGCGTCCTGTCCGATGCCGACTGAGATCTGGCCACAGCCCGTTTTGGACCTGCTCGCCACCGGCGGCGACCGGCCGGTCTTTTGCGACGGCGACCGGACGGTCACCGCCGCGCAGATGTCCGGACTGGTCCACCGGATCGCCGCCGGACTACGCGCCGCCGGAGCCGGCCCCGGCGTCGGAGTGGCCCTGCGACTCGGGGTCACCGCCGAAGCCTTCGCGACGATCATCGCGGCCTTCGCCGTCGGCGCCCGGGTCTCCGGCATCCGCCCCGACCTGCCTGCGGCGCAACTCGCCCACCAACTCCACGACAACCCGCTGCTCGTCACCGACGCGCACGTCGGCGACCTGGCGGCCACACCCGACCCCGGGACCCGGCTGGTCGCGGCCGGACGCCTGCGCGACATCGCCCGGATCACCTGGACCAGCGGCAGCACCGGCACCCCGAAGGGCTGCGCCCAGACGTACGCGGCGATGAGTGCGGCCTGGGTCCCGTACCCGGACCGCTGGCCCCCGGCGGTCGCCGACCTCGCCCCCCGCCTCCAGCGCTACCTCGTCTTCGGCTCGCTGAGCAGCCAGGTGATGCTGGAGTACGCCATCCTCGCCCTGACCGCCGGTGGCACCCTGATCGCCGACCGGTCCCCCGGCTTTCCAGGGATGATCAGCCGCAACCGGGCGACCGCGAGTGTGATCACCGTCGGCAAACTGCACCAGCTCGTCCAGGACCACCGCGCCGACCCGACCGACCTGAGCAGCCTGCAGGCGCTGCTGGTCTCCGGTTCCCCCCTCGCGCCGGGCCGGCTCGCCGAAGCACTCGACGTCCTCGGCCCGGTGATCTTCCACGGCTACGGCCAGACCGAGACCGGCATGATCACCATGGTGACACCGGCCGAGATGCTGGCCTCCCCCACCGCGCTCGCCTCGGTCGGCCGACCACCTCCGGTGACCGACCTGTCCATCCGCGACGCCGACGGCCACCCCGCCACCGAAGGGGAACTCTTCGTGCGCACACCGGCGCAGGCCGCCGCCTACTGGAACGACCCGGTCGAAACCGCCGACGTCTTCGTCGACGGCTGGGTCCGCACCCGTGACCTGGCCCGCCTGGACAGCGACGGCTACCTGCACCTGCTCGGCCGCATCCGGGACGTCATCATCGTGCACGCCACCCTCGTGTACGCCGGCCCCATCGAGCGGGTCCTCGCCGCCGACCCCACGGTCGCCGAGGCCTACGTCGTCGGCCGTCCCGACGACCTCACCGGGGAGGCGGTGCACGCCTTCGTGGTGCCGGCCGCCGGCCACACACCCGACGCGGCACAGCTGCGTGACCTGGTGGCGCAGACCCTCGGGGCACCCTCCACCCCGCAGACGATCCAGACGATCGCGCGGGTGCCGGTGGGGCCGAGCGGCAAGCCGGACAAGCGCGCCCTGGCATACCGCGAGGCGGACCTGCTCGGGTAGCGGCTGGTGGAGCGCCTTCTCGTCCGGGATCGCAGGAAAGACGCCCCGGGGCATGGTCAACGCCGCCGCCGGTTGCGAGACTGCTTCAATCTGCGTCAACGCGGGCAATCGGGGCTCTCGACACATCGGCAACCATGCGTACCGACGGGGCGACACCACGTGCCCAACGGTGGGCCGGAGAGTGGTCCCGGGGCCGGCTCGACGTCGGCACGACCGGGACGGAGGAAGGAATGTCGAGTACGCCGCTGTCCCTGCCGCAGCCAGCCGCGCGGGCGCCCGAGTTCGGTCGGGACGCGCTCATCGTCTGCGAGAACCTGGTGCGGATCTATCAGACCGGTTCCATCGAGGTGCAGGCACTTCAGGGACTGGACCTGGCCGTGGACAGCGGGGAGATGGTCGCCGTCGTCGGCGCCTCCGGGTCGGGCAAGTCGACGCTGCTGTCCATCCTGGCCGGCATCGACGCCCCGACCGCCGGGCGGGTCCGGGTCGACCGGTGGAACCTGCTCCGCATGTCCCGCGCGGACCGGGTGCACTACCGGCGGCGCACCGTCGGGTTCGTGCGGCAGCAGACGGCGAGCAACCTGATCCCGTACCTCACCGCACGGGAGATGGTGGACCTGCCGATGACGGCGGCGCGTACCGCGAAGGCGGAGCGCCGGGACCGCGCGGCCGAGTTGCTGGACGGCCTCGGTGTCGCCGACTGCGCCGACCGGCGACCCGGGCAACTCTCCGGCGGGCAGCAGATGCGGGTCGCGATCGCGGTGGCGCTGGCCAACCAGCCGCGGGTGCTGCTCGCCGACGAGCCGACCGGCGAACTGGACGCCGCCACGTCCGCGGAGGTCTTCGGCGTGCTGCGGGACGTCAACCGGCGCTACGGCGTCACCGTGGTCGTGGTGACCCACGACCCGCAGGTCAGCGGCCAGGTCGAACGGACCGTCGCGATCCGGGACGGGCGCACCAGCAGCGAGGTGCTGCGCCGCGCCACCACCGACGCGGTGGGCGACACGCACATGATCGCCGAGGAGTACGCCGTGATGGATCGCGCCGGGCGGGTGCAGGTGCCCCGTGACTTCCGTCAGGCGCTGGCGCTGACCCGACGGGTCAGGCTGGCCCTGGAACCCGAGCACATCACGATCCGCCCCTCGGGAGACGACGAATGAGCGGTGAGGCGCTGCTGCGCGTACGCGACGTGCACCGGCGCTTCCGCACCGGGCCGAGCGTCGTGCACGCCCTACGCGGCGTGTCGTTCGACGTGGCCGCCGGGTCCATGGTGGCGCTGGTCGGCCGGTCCGGGTCGGGCAAGACGACCCTGCTCAACACCATCGGCGGACTGGACCGCCCGGACGCCGGCACCGTGCACGTCGACGGCACCGACGTCACCGCGCTCGACGAGGACGGTCTGTCCCGGCTGCGGCGCGAGAAGGTGTCGTACATCTTCCAGAGCTTCGGGTTGATCCCAGTGTTGTCGGCCGCGGAGAACGTCGCCGCCCCGCTGCGGCTGGCCCGCGTGGCCCCGGCCGAGCGCGAGCGACGGGTCGCGGTGCTGCTGGAGCTGGTCGGGCTGGGCGATCACGCCCGGCAGCGGCCGGCCGAGCTCTCCGGCGGCCAGCAGCAGCGGGTGGCGATCGCCCGCGCGCTGGCCGCCTCGCCCCGGCTCCTGATCGCCGACGAGCCCACCGGGCAACTGGACGCGGAGACGGGCCTGTCGGTGATGGCCCTGCTGCGCGGGGTGGTCGAGTCCGAAGGCGTCACCGCCCTGGTGTCCACCCACGATCCCGTGATGATGGCGTTGGCCGATCGGGTGGTCCGGATCCACGACGGGCAGCTCCACGACGAGGCGGCCGGGCAGCCGGACGAGCCCGGGCCGGACGCCGGGTGACGCGCCGATGCTGAGGCTGGTCGGCCGGCGCGCCCGCGCGCAGTGGCCGTTGCTGGCGGCCCTGATCGGGGTCGTCACGGTCGGCGCGACCCTGCTGGGCACCTGCACCCTGCTGAGCACCCGCACCACGGAGCGGGCGTTGGAGGTCGCCATGGCCCGCGCCGCCCCCGCCGACGTCGACGTGACCGTCTACACCGGCACCGTCGAGGGCCCGGACGCGTGGTCCGTCGCCGCCGACACCCGCACCGTGGTGACCGCCGCGCTCGCCCCGTTCCCGGTGACCACCACCGCGCGGGCGTCGACGGTGCTGCGGGCGCTGCCGCCCGGGCTCGCCCCGGGCACCACCGTGCCGGCCCAGACGTACCTGTCGGGGCTCGACGACCTGTCGACCCGCGCCGAGCTGGTCACCGGGGGCTGGCCGCGCGAGCGTGGGGACGCGGTGGTGCTGGAGTCCACCGCGCAGTTGCTCGGCCTCACCCCCGGTCGCCGGGTGCGTCTCGGCGCCGAGCTGGCCCACGACCCCGTCCCGGCCGTCGACGTGACCGTCGTCGGTGTGGTGCGCCCGGTGCCGGGGCGTGGCTGGGACCGCGATCCGCTGGCTGCGGCAGGCGCCGCGACCGGCTACCAGGACGGCCGGTTCCGGCAGCCGGTCAACGCCTACGGCCCCTTCCTCGTCGACCTCGGCGACCTGCTCACCACCGGTGCCACCGTCGACCGGATGGAGGTCACCGCCCATCCGGACCTGTCCCACGCCACCCGCCGTGACCTGGAGGTCGTGGCCGGGGCCGTCCGCAGTGCCGACGGTCGGCTGGCCGGCACCCTCGGCGAGCGCGTCCGGCTCGCCCGGGTCGCCTCCGACCTGCCGCTGACCCTGCGCTCCGCCGACGCGCAACGGCACGCCACCGCCGCTCTCGTGCTCGCCATCGCCGTCCTCGGCGGTGTCCTGACCGCGACGGCACTCGTCCTCGCCGGCCGGCTGACCGCCGGCATCCGCGCCGACGAGACCGCCGTGCGGACCGCCCTCGGCACGAGCCGCCGTCAACTCGCGGCCACCGCGACACTCGACGCCGGGTTCGTCGCCGTCGTCGCCGCCGTGCTCGCGGTACCGGCGTCGTCGGCCCTGCACGCCGGCCTGACCCACCTGCCTGCCCTGGACGCCGCCGGCCTGACCGCCCGGCCCGCCGTCACCGGTGCCCAGATTCTCGCTGTCGCCGGCGGTGCGCTGGCGCTCGCCGCGGTCCTGACCGTCCTGGCGATCCGGCCCGGCCCGGCACCCGGCGACCGACGCACCCGCCGCGAACTGCTGGCCCGATCCGGTGCCGATCTGATGCTCGCGGCCCTCGCCGCGACCGCGTGGTGGCAGCTGTACGCGCAGCCCACCACCGCCAGCCCCCGCGCCGACGTGGTCCGGATGCTCGCACCGGCGCTGCTGCTCGCCACCGGCGCCGCCCTGGCGCTGCGGATGGTCCTGCCCGCCCTGCGCGGTGCCGACCGGCTGGCGTACCGCGCCCGTGGGCTGGCCGTGGTGCTGGCGGTGGCCGAGGCCGCCCGCCGGCCCCAGGCGGTCGCCGCCGGGCTCCTCGTCGGGCTGGCCTGCGCGGCGGCGACCTTCGGCCTCGCCTTCGACACCACGTGGCACCAGTCGCAGCGCGACCAGGCCGCGCTCTCCGTCGGCACCGACCTGGCACTGTCCCTCAGTGCCACGCCGTCGCCCGGAGACGGCGCGGCCGTCGTCGCGGCCACCTCGGGGGCGGTGAGCCCCGTCCTGGACCGGGGTACCGCCGTCGGTCAGTGGCTCGGCACCGCCGGCGACGCGCCGCGCCTGGTCGCCGTCGACACCACCCGCGCCGACACACTGCTGCGCGGACGGCTCGACCACGACCGCACCTGGACCGACGTCGGCGCGGGGCTCGCCCCGCCGACCCGCGCCACCGGCCTCACTGTCGCCGCCGGTGCCCGACTGTCGATGAGCGGCACCGCGACTGGCGACACTCCCCTCACCGTGACACCGCACCTGCTGCTGCAGGACGCCGCCGGTCTACGCCTGCCCTGCACCGGTCCCCCGGTGCCGCTCGACGGCCGGGCACACCGGCTGCCCGGGTGCGCGGCCACCGACGGACTGCACCTCGTCGCGGTGTCCCTGCCGGTCACGGCCGACCCCGACGCCGCAGTCGGTAACCGCATCGCCCTCGCCGTCACCCTCACCGTGCCGTCCACCGGATCGGCGCAGGGATCGGAGTGGACCGCCACGTCCGCGCCGCCGATCCCGACCAAGCTGCGCGACCCGAGCGTCGTGCTCGCCGCCACGCCGACGCAGACCGCGCTGCGGCTGGCGGCGACCGTCGACCTCGGCGGCGCGGACGCCGCCCGCACTCTGGTTGCCACCGCCTTCCCCGACCCCGGTCCGGTGCCCGTCGCTGTCTCCGCCCGCTTCGCCGACGCGGTCGGTGGCATCGGCAGCCGGCTCAGCGTCACGGTCGGCACCACGCCGGTCCCGATCGTCGTCACCGAGGTCGTGCCGACCGTGCCGTCCGCCCCCGGCGCCGTCGCCGTCCTGGCCGACCTGGACATGCTGTCGCGCGCCCGTGCCGTCACCGGTGACCTGACGTTCCCGGTCGACGCCTGGTGGGTCGGTCACCCCGCCGGTCCCGATGTCGCCGAGCGGGCCGCCGCCCTGCACCTGGGCACCGTCACGACCCGCGAGGTGGAGACGACCCGTCTCACCGGCGGCCCGCTGCAGGCCGCGCTGCCCGCCGCGCTGCGGCTTCTCGTCGGTGCCTCGGCGCTGCTGCTGCTCGCCGGTGTCGTGCTGCACGTGACCTGCGATTTGCAGGTCCGCGCCGTGGAGGTGGCGCGGCTGCGGGGTCTGGGGATGACCCGGCGCGGCATCCGAATGGTGCTCCTGGGTCAGCACACCGTCATCCTGCTGCCCCTGCTCGCGGTGGGCACGGCCGTCGGCGCGCTCGGCACCGGCCTCGTCGCTCCTCTGCTGGTCCGCTCCGACACCGGCGACGCGCCGATCCCGGCCGTCCAGCCGTACTGGCCGTGGCCGGCCGAGGCCGCGCTGCTCGCCGTCCTGCTGGCCGGCTGCCTGCTGGCGGTCGCCGCGGTGGTCAGCGTCCAGGTCCGGCGGGCCGACGCCGCGCACCTGCGGGTGGCACCGTGACCCGGTGGCTGACCCGCAGGCGGCCGGCGCCGCACTGGCCCAGCGTCCGTGGCCGGGGCCGTACCGACGCCGGGGCGCTGCTGCTCACCGCCGCCGTCATCGCGGCCGTCGCGCTGCTCGCCGGGGCAGTACCGGCGCTGGTACGTGCCGCCGCCGACGACGCCGTCCAGGACACGGTCCGCCGCGCCGGCACCGACGCGCACGTTCTCGTCCACGCCGACTGGGAACGCGACGACGGGCCGACCGGCGGCCGGTTCCGGATATCCCGCCTCGCTGAGGACGTCGACGACTTCCGCGACCGGGCGGCCTCCGCGCTCGGACCCGACCTGGACGCCGCGCTGCTGCCGCCCATCGCCGTGGTCAACGCCCCGGTCCTGGGCATCACCGGCGGCAACCTGCCGCGTACCTTCCAGCTCACCTACCTGGCCGATGACGGCGGCGGCCCGGACGTGACCTGGATCGCCGGCAGCGCGCCCGGCCCCACGGTCCCCGAACGGTCCATCGAGATCCCCTACGACGGACCGCCCTGGCCGGTGCAGGTCGGCCTCTCCGAGGCCGACGCCGCCGCGCTCCGCCTCGGCCCCGGCGATCGGATCCCGGCCCAGGACGGCCAGGGCAACGACAAGGACATCCGGATCAGCGGGATCTACCGTCCCGCCGACAGCGCCGACCCCGCCTGGCGACTCGCCCCGGCGCTGCTGCGTCCCCTGCCCGGTGCCGACGGCGTGGGCACCACCCGGTTCGCCGGACTGCTGTCGCGCGAGTCGCTGCCGGACGCCCGGCTCGCCTTCGACCAGGACCAGCTGCGGCGCACCGTCCACTTCGCCCCCGAACCCGACGCGCTGACCTGGGGTGCCACCGCGACGCTCGCCAGCCAGGTGGTCAAGCTCAAGGCGGCCTCCGGCTCGTCAGCCGTACGCGACGACTCTCTGAAGTGGGAATCGTCGCTCGACAGCGTCCTGCGCGACACCCGCACCCAGATCAGCGCCGCTTCCGTCCAGGCCGCCGTCCTGCTCGCCGGCGTCCTGACCGCCACGGTACTGGTCCTGCTGCTCGCCGCCGACCTGCTGGTCCGCCGCCGTACCCCGGCGCTGGCCGCTGCCCGGCAGCGCGGTGCGGCGCTCCCCGACCTCGGTGCGGAACTGATCATGGAGTCCACCGTGGTGTCCGTGTCGGCCGCCGCCATCGGGCTCGCACTCGCCCGCGCGGCCGTACCGGGTGTGTCCTGGACCTGGGCCATCCCTGTGGTCCTGGCCGGTGTCGTCGCCGGGCCGGTGTTCGGCATCCTCGCCGCTGCCCGCGCCAGTCGCGACCGGCACCAACCCGCCAACCCGGCCGCGCGGCGTTGGATCCTGGCCACTGGCCGGCTTCGCCGCGCCGCCGTGGAGGCCGCCCTGGTGATCGCCGCACTCGCCGCCGTCGTGACACTGCACCAGCGCGGGCTCCTGCCCGTCGCCGCCGACGGCAAGGCCGGTGAGCTGACCGGCGACCTGGTCCTCCCGATCAGCGCCGTCGCGCTGGGCGCGCTCGCCGGCGCACTCGTCGTGCTGCGGCTGGTGCCCGTCGGAGCGCGGTTGGGGCTACGACAGGCCCTGCGGTCACGCCGCCCGCTGGCCGTGTTCGCCGCCGCCCGGGCGGCCACCACCGCTGGTCGGGCGCTGCCGCTGCTGGTGCTGGTCAGCGCCGTGGCGCTGGCGTCGTTCGCGCTTGTCGTCGGCACCACCATCTCCCGGGGGCTGACCGACGGCGCGTGGAGCACCGTCGGTGCCGACGCCCGTCTCGATGTCGGCACCGACGCCGCGGCCGCGACGCCCGCACTCGCCGAACGCATCGCGGCCGCACCCGGGGTCGAGCAGGTCGTCGTCGCGCAGGTGACCGACTCGGCACGCGTCTTCACCGAATCGACTCCACTCACTCCACGGCTGGTCATCGTGGACGCCGCCGCGTTCCAGCGTCTGCTGGCCTCCACCCCGCTGCCCGACGCGCCCGCGCTGGCCCGGCTCACGACATCCGGGGCCGGCACCACGGGTGTCCCCGCGCTGGTCCGATCGGGCACCGGCGACCTGCCCACCGGAACCCGGCTGCAGTTGTCACGCGACGATGCTCCGACGATCCATCTCACCGCGGTCGGTACCGCTCCCCCCGTCGGCGATGCCGGCGACGTCGTCATCGTCGACGCCGCAGCGCTCGCCGAGGCGGGACTGTCCGCCGTTCCCAACACCGTCTGGGTGACCGGCCCCGGTGCGGCGCAGGCCGTGTCGAACAGCGGCGTCGCCGCCGACGTCGTCCTGCGCACGGACGTGCAGCGGGCGCAGCGAGAGGCGCCGCTGACCGCAGGGACACTACGGCTGGCGTGGACGGCTGCGGTTGTGGTGCTGGCGCTGGGGCTGCTCGGCCTCACACTCGCCGCCGCCGCGGGTGCCTCGGAACGGTGGCAGACCCTGAGTCGGCTGCGGACCCTCGGCCTGCGACCACGCGACGCCCGCTGGGTCGCCGCCGGAGAGGTGCTGCCGCCGGTCGTGGCCGCCGCGGTGTGCGGCCCGCTGCTCGGGGCCCTGCTCGCGCACCTGACGCTCGGCCCGCTCGAACTGCGGATGCTCACCGGTCAAGCCGCCGACCCGACGACGGTCCTGCCGTGGTGGCTGCTCGGCCTGGTAGGTGTGGCGCTGGTGGTGGCGGCCGCCGCAGTCGTACCTGTCGAGGCGGCGCTGCGGCGACGCGACCGGCTGAGCGAGGTGCTCCGCGCCGGCGAGTGAGCGGCTAATGCGGCGCTGGTGCGGTCAGGGCAGCAGGAGGACGTGCAGGGTACGGGGGCCGTGTACGCCCTCGACCCGGTTGAGTTCGATGTCGCTGGTGGCCGACGGTCCGCTGATCCAGGTGAGGGGGCGGTGCGGGGTGAGGCGGGCGAGCGCCTCGGGGACCCCGGCGACCACCTGGGCGGCGCGGACCACGCAGATGTGTAGGTCCGGTAGGAGGCTGAGGACACGACGGCCCTGGTCGGGTGCGCCGTCGAGGACGACGGTGCCGGTCTCGGCGACCGCGACGGCGGCGGCGGTGACGACACCGTCCGCAGCGGCGATCCGGTCGTTGTCCAGCCCGTCGTCGGGCAGTACGGTCACCGTCGCGGGCAGCCAGGCCGGCGGCAGTCCCGGTGGGACGACGAGCGTCGCGGACAGCGGCAGGATGTCGGCGATCACGTCGGCGACCTGCGCCTCCGGCACCCGGTGCACCCGGGCCCGGTAGTCGGTCAGCCGCTCCACCAGCAGGTCCAGGTCGACCGTGCCCGCCCGCCGGTAGTCGCGCGGCACCTCGACGTCGGCTCCGCGCTCGCCGAGAGCGGCGCGCAGCCGACCGAGGACCGTCTCCCGGCCGCTCACCGCTTCGACCACCATTCGCGGAAGGTCTCCGCGGGCGGTTCGGGCAGGTCGCGACTGGCGGTCCAGCCGTCCAGCGGCGGTGGTAGGCCCCGACCGCGCCGGCCGAGCAGTCGACTCGACCGGGCGGCACGTTGCGCGGCCGCGTACAGGGCGGGATGGTCCATGGCGTACGCGGCGGCGGCCATCGCCGTCGCCTCGGCGCGCGGGTGGGGTGCCTGGTCGCGGAGGTGCACCAGCAGGTCCGGAATGTTGATCTTCACGGGGCAGGCGTCGTAGCAGGCGCCGCAGAGCGACGAGGCGTACGGCAGGGAGGCGTTGTCGGCGATCCCGGTCAGTTGCGGGGAGAGCACCGCCCCGATCGGGCCCGGGTACACCGAGCCGTAGGCGTGCCCACCGGTGCGCTCGTAGACGGGGCAGACGTTCAGGCAGGCCGAGCAGCGGATGCAGTGCAGTGCCTGCCGGCCCACCTCGTCGGCGAGCACGGCGCTGCGTCCGTTGTCGAGCAGCACCAGGTGGAACGCCTGCGGACCGTCACCCGGGGTCACGCCCGTCCACATCGAGGTGTAGGGGTTCATCCGCTCCCCGGTCGAGGCCCGGGGCAGCAGTTGCAGGAACACCTCCAGGTCGCGCCAGGTCGGCACCACCTTCTCCACACCCATCACGGTGATCAGCGTGTCCGGCAGGGTCAGACACATCCGCCCGTTGCCCTCGGACTCGACCACGGCGAGGGTGCCGGTCTCCGCGACGGCGAAATTCGCCCCGGACACCGCCACCGGTGTGGAGAGGAACGTCTGCCGCAGATAGCGGCGCGCCGCCGCCGCCAGGACCGCCGGTTCGTCGGTCAGGGCCGGGTCCACCCCCGGCATCGCCCGCAGGAAGATCTCCCGGATCTCGGCCCGGTTGCGGTGGATGGCTGGTACCAGGATGTGGCTGGGTCGGTCGTCGCCGAGCTGCACGATCAGCTCGGCCAGGTCGGTCTCCACCGGGGTGATCCCGGCCGAGACCAGGGCCTCGTTGAGGCCGATCTCCTGGGTCGCCATCGACTTGACCTTGATCACCCGGTCGCTGCCGGTGGCCGCCACCAGCTCGGTGACGATCCGGTTCGCCTCGGCCGCGTCGGCGGCCCAGTGCACCACTCCCCCCGCGGCCGTGACCCGCGACTCCAACTGCTCCAACAGCTCCGGCAGGCGGGCCAGCACGTCGGCCTTGATCGCCGAACCGGCCGACCGCAGGTGCTCCCAGTCCGGCACCTCGGCGATCACCGCACCGGACTTCGCGCGGATCGTGGCCGTGGCGTGCCCGAGGTTGCGACGCAGCTGCGGATCGGCCAGGGCCCGCCGCGCGGCGGCCGGGAAGGTCTCGTCGCCGCGCAGGTTCCCGACGCCCGCCGGAGCGGTGGCCGGCATACCGAGGAAGGTCCGGGTCACGACCGCACCACCGCATCACTCCGCTCGTCGACGGCGCCGTCCTGCTCGGTCGACGCCAGGATCTCCGCCAGGTGCACCGTGCGCACCCCGGTCCGCAGCCGGGACAGCCCACCACCGATGTGCATCAGGCACGACGCATCCCCCGCCGTGCAGACGTCCGCGCCGGTGGACAGCACGTGCCGCATCTTGTCCGCCAGCATCGCCGTCGAGGTGTCCGCGTTCTTCACCGCGAACGTCCCGCCGAACCCGCAGCACTGCTCCGCCGCCGGCAACTCGACCAGGTCCAGACCCCGCACCTCGCGTAACAGCCGCAGCGGCCGGTCCCCCACCCGCAGCACCCGCAACGAGTGACACGTCGGGTGGTAGGTCACCCGATGCGGATAGAAGGCACCGACATCGGTCACTCCGAGCACGTCCACCAACAGCTCCGACAGCTCGAACGTGCGCCCGGCCACCGACTCGGCCCGGGAGGCCAACCGCTCGTCACCGGCCCGCCGGGCCACCACCGCGTGCTGGTGCCGCACCGATCCGACACACGACCCCGACGGCGCCACGATCACGTCGTACGGATCGAACACCCGCGCGTACCGGCGCACCAACGGCAACGCCTGCCGCTGGTAGCCGGTGTTGACGTGCATCTGCCCGCAACACGTCTGCCCCTCGGGAAAGACCACCTCGTGTCCCAGGCGCTCCAGCAGCCGCACCGTCGCCTTCGCCGCCTCGGGGAACATCGTGTCGGCCAGGCAGGTCACGAACACCGCGATCCGCACGTCACACCTCCGCCCGCCCCGCGATCGTCCGTGCCGCCACAGTGCCACCCTCGGGCTGGTAGCGCACGATCGGTTGAGTCTGCCGCACCAATCGCCGCAGTGCCGCCAGGTCACCACCGACCGTACCGACGGCGCGGGCCTGCACCAGCACGTTGCCGATCGCGGTGGCCTCCACCGGTCCGGCCAGCACCGGCAGTTCGCAGGCGTTCGCGGTGAGCTGACAGAGCAGGGCGTTGCGGGCGCCACCGCCGACGATGTGCACCGCCTCGACGTGTCGGCCGGTGAGTTCCTGCACCTGGTGGACCGCGCGGCGGTGGCCCAGCGCCAGGCTGTCGACGATGCAGCGGACGACGGCCGCCGGTGACTGCGGCACCGGCTGCCCGGCCCGGCGGCAGGCGTCGACTATGCGGGCGGGCATGTCGTCGGGCGGCAGGAACGACGGATCGTCGATGTCGACGACGCTGCGAAATCCAGGTTCGCGGGCGGCGGCGGTGAGCAGGTCGGGCAGGTCGGGGTCACCCCAACTGCGGAGGCATTCCTGCAACGGCCACAGCCCCATCACGTTGCGCAGGTAGCGGATGGTGCCGTCGACGCCACCCTCGTTGGTGAAGTTGGCCCGACGGCTGGCCTCGGTGAGCACGGGTCGGTCCAGTTCGACGCCGACCAGCGACCAGGTGCCGCAGGAGATGTAGGCAAAGTGTCCACTGTCGGCGGGTACCGCCACCACGGCCGAGGCGGTGTCGTGGGAACCGACCGCCACCACGTCCGGCGTACCGGGCAGGTCCAGTTCGGGCAGGGTCGGTCCGACCAGGGTGCCGGGTTCCCGCAGGGGCGGGAAGAGGTGCCGGGGGATGCCGGCGTCGGCCATCAGGCCGTCCGCCCAGGCGCGGGTACGCAGGTCGTACAACTGGGTGGTGGAGGCGTTGGTGGCCTCGGCGCCGATCTGCCCGGTGAGCCAGTAGGTGATCAGATCCGGGATCATGAGTAGGCGGTGGGCGGCGGCGAGTTGCGGGGTGGCAGCGGCGGCCGTGAGTTGGTAGAGGGTGTTGAACGGTAGTTGCGCAAGGCCGGTGGTGGCGTAGAGACGGTCGGCGCCGAGCCGTCGCGTCACCTGGTCCAGGACACCGTCGGTGCGGGTGTCCCGGTAGTGCACCGGGTTGCCCAGCAGCGCGCCGGAGGCGTCGAGCAGACCGTAGTCGACCGCCCAGGAGTCGATGCCGATACCGGCCACGGTGCCGGCCGCGCGGAGTCCGGCCAGCACCTCGCGGAAGATGCCCAGGATGTCCCAGTGCAGCGTCCCGCCGACGCGCACCGGCTCGTTGGCGAACCGGTGCGCCACGGTCACCCGCAGAGTCTCCGGGCCGACCTGCCCGAGGACCACCCGGCCGCTGGAGGCACCGAGGTCGACGGCGGCGACGTCGGCCCGCCGGGTGCCACGAGGGTGTGATGCCGGGCCGGGTCGGGCCGTCGCGTCGGCTTCGGCCGCAGAGGTCGGCCCGGGTGCCCGGGCCGGGGCGGCGGGCGGCGGCGTGGTCACCGCAGGAAGGCCGCGGGGACGCCGGCGTCGACCGGAACGTGCAGGCCGGTGGTGTGCGACAGGTCGCCGGCGGCGAGTGCGAAGACCGCGTTGGCGATGTGCTCCGGCAGCACCTCCCGCTTGAGCAGGGTGCGTTGTGCGTAGAACTCGCCGAGCTTCTCCTCCGGTACGCCGTACACGGCGGCCCGGTCGGCGCCCCAGCCGCCGGCGAAGATCCCGGAACCGCGGACCACCCCGTCGGGGTTGACGCCGTTGACCCGGATGCCGTGCGCGCCCAGTTCGGCGGCGAGCAGCCGTACCTGATGGGCCTGGTCCGCCTTTGCCGCGCCGTACGCGACGTTGTTGGGGCCGGCGAACACGGCGTTCTTGCTGGCGATGTAGACGATGTCGCCGCCCAGGCCCTGGGCGACGAGTACCCGGGCGGTCTCCCGGGCGACCAGGAACGATCCCTTGGCCATTACGTCGTGTTGCAGGTCCCAGTCGTGGGCGGTGGTCTCCAGCAGTGACTTCGACAGCGACAGGCCGGCGTTGTTGACCACCAGGTCGACGCCGCCAAAGGCGAGCACCGCGGCCTGGACGGCGGCGGTGATCTGGTCCTCGTCGGTGACGTCGAGCGACACGGCGACGGCGGTGTCCGGGCCGCCGATCTCGGCCGCGACGGTCTCGGCGGCGTGGGCGTCCCGGTCGGTGACGACGACGCAGGCGCCCTCGGCGGCGAGCCGGTGGGCGATCGCCCGGCCGATGCCGGAGCCGGCACCGGTGACCAGCGCGATCCGGGTGGCCAGGGGCTTGGGCTTCGGCCTGCGCTGGAGTTTGGCCTCCTCCAGGGCCCAGTACTCGATGTGGAACTTCTCCGCCTCGTCGATCGGCGCGTAGGTCGACACCGCCTCGGCGCCGCGCATCACGTTGACGGCGTTGACATAGAACTCCCCGGCCACCCGCGCGGTCTGCTTGTCGGGGCCGAAGCTGAACATGCCGACACCGGGCACCAGCACGATGGCGGGGTCGGCGCCCCGGATGGCCGGGCTGTCCGGCTCGGCGTGGCGCTGGTAGTAGGCGCGGTAGTCGTCGCGGTAGGCGGCGTGCAGGTCCGTGAGCCGCGCGACGGTCTCCGCCAGCCCGGCGTCCGGCGGCAGGTCGAGCACCATCGGGCGGACCTTGGTCCGCAGGAAGTGGTCCGGGCAGGAGGTGCCGAGCGCGGCCAGCTCCGCCATCCGTTCGCGGCCGACGAAGTCGAGCACCACCTCGTCGTCGGTGTAGTGGGCCACCTGTGCCCGGTCGGTGGAGGCGAGACCGCGCAGGACCGGCAGGAGGGCGGCGGCGCGGGCCCGTCGGTCCGGTGCGGGCAGTGGCGCGTGCACCAGGCTGCCGAACGGCTCGGGTCGGCCGTGTTCGGCGAGGTAGCGGGCCGCGCTGGCGATGATCTCGCGGGAGTTGGCCTCGCACTCGTCGCTCGTGGTGCCCCAGGCGGTGATGCCGTGCCCGCCCAGGACGACGCCGATGGCCTGCGGGTTGTCCCGTTGCACGGCGGCGATGTCGAGGCCCAGTTGGAAGCCGGGGCGACGCCACGGCACCCAGAGCACCCGGTCGCCGAAGATCGTGCGGGTCAGCGCGGGCCCGTCGGCGGCGGTGGCGATGGCGATGCCCGAGTCGGGGTGCAGGTGGTCGACGTGCGGCGCGTCGACCAGACCGTGCATGGCGGTGTCGATGGACGGTGCCGCGCCGCCGCGCCCGTACAGGCAGTAGTCGAAGGCGGCGACCATCTCGTCCTCGCGCTGCACGCCGGGGTAGACGTCGACCAGCCGGCGGAGCCGGTCCAGTCGGAGCACGGCCAGACCGCCCTCGGTGAGGGTGCCGAGGTCGCCGCCGGAGCCCTTGACCCAGAGCAGGTCGGTGGGTTGGCCGGTCACCGGATCGGTCTGCACGCCCTTGGCGGAGGTGTTGCCGCCGGCGTAGTTGGTGTTCGCCGGGTCGGCACCGAGCCGGTTGCTGCGGGCCAGCAGGTCACGCACCGCGGGATCCGTCATGGTGTCCTTCCGAGTTCTCGGGGTGCGCGCTGCGCGCGCGTGTCGCGTGGGTCCGGTCGGCGGGGAGAGTGCGTCAGGCACCCCAGCCCGCCTGGTCTCCGCCGACCCGCTCGGCGGTGACCCGCGCGAGGTGTCCGGAGCGTTTGTAGGCGGCGACCGGATCCGGGTCCAGGCCCCGCTCCTCGCGCTCCTCGCGCAGCAGCGGCCGTACGTCGGTGTGGTAGGCGTCCATCAGCACGGCGTTGGCCTCCAGCACGTCACCGCTGTGCTGGGCGGCGGCCAGCGCCGCCACGTCCACCAGCAGCGCCTTGGCGGTCGCCTCCTGGACGTTGAGCACCGACCGGATGACCGCCTGCACCTTCGGCTCGATGTTGTGGCACTGGTCCAACATGAACGCGATGCCGTAGGACGGGCGCAACGCGTCGGCCAGGACGATCTCGTGCATGATGCGGAACAGTTGGAACGGGTCGGCCGCCCCCGCCATCAGGTCGTCGTCGGCGTAGAAGCGCGAGTTGAAGTCGAAGGCGCCCAGCTTCCCGACGCGCAGCAGGAACGCCACGATGAACTCGATGTTGGTGCCCGGAGCGTGGTGACCGGTGTCGATCACCACCTGTGCCCGCTCGCCCAACTCGAGGCAGTGCGCGTACGCGGTGCCCCAGTCCGGCACGTCGGTCAGATAGAACGCCGGCTCGAAGAGCTTGTACTCCAGCAGCAGCCGCTGGTCACCGGTGAGCCGGTCGTACGTCTGCCGCAACGCCGCCGCGAGCCGGTCCTGACGGTGCCGGGCGTTGTCCTGGCCGGGGTAGTTGGTGCCGTCGGAGAACCACAGCTTGAGGTCCCGCGAGCCGGTGGCGTCCATGACGTCGACGCAGTTCAGCAGGTGCCCGATCGCCTTGCGGCGTACCGCCGGGTCGGGATTGGTGACCGACCCCAGGCGGTAGTCGTCGTCCTGGAACACGTTCGCGTTGATCGTGCCCAGCTCGACCCCCCGCTCCCTGGCGTAGGCGGCCAACGCGGCGTAGTCGTCGACCCGATCCCACGGGATGTGCAGGGCCACCGTCGGCGCGACGCCGGTGAAGCGGTGCACGGTCGCCGCGTCCGCCACCTTCTCGTACGGGTCGCGGGGCACGCCCTGCTGCGTGAACACCTTGAACCGGGTACCCGAGTTGCCGTACGCCCAGGATGGTGTCTCGATGCGCTGCTCGCGCAGGGCGTCCAGGACCCGCCGACGCGTACCCGGGTCGATCTCGGTCATTGTTGCTCCCCAAGTTGCTCTTCGAGATGGAAGATCTCGGCCAGGACGCGGAACCCCTGGTCGGGTCGTCCACCGGGCAGGTCGGCGAAGAACGGCGCCATCTCGGCCTGCCACCGGGCGTTGACCTCGGTCGCCTCCATGGCCGCCTGGGCGGCGTCGAGGTCCTCGGTGAGGAGGTAGCCGACCAGCAGTCCGTCGTCGCGGAGGAAGAGTGAGTAGTCGTGCCAGCCCGCCTGCTTGAGCGCGACCAGCATGTCGGGCCAGACGGCGGCGTGGCGGCGCCGGTACTCCGCCATCCGCTCCGGCCTGACCTGGAGGGTGAAACAGACCCGGCGCACGCCACACCTACCCGCGACTCTAGAAGTTGAACTGGTCGATGTTGGACGCGGTGAACTCGAACGGGTCGCCCAGCAGGACCTCGCCGTTCGCGCCGAGGGTGAACTCGCCGAGCTTGCCGGCGGTGAACGCGATCTCGACGAGTTGCTGGTCGGCGATGGACAGGCCACGGGCCGGCCGGTCGGGATCGATCCGGACGCCGAGCCGGGCGAACAACTCCTCGGTGCGTCTGCGCATGGTGGCGACGGCGCCGAACGACTTGTCCACGCCCTCCAGCGCGAGAACGGGATGCACGTGGCCTCCTTCGTGGGTGGGGCGGGGTACCGAACCAGAAGGGATGAAACGTTTCACTAGCGTTTCGACTGTAGGTGTGGCCCGCAGCACAGGTCAAGGGTTTCGACCTGGCTACCGTCTCGTTATGCGGAAGCTCGCTGTCGCGGCACGCCACCAGCGGACATGGGCTCTTGCTGACGGCAGGCCGCGCCGGGTTGAATGAATGAAACGTTATAAAAGCGATAGACTCGCTGCCCGATCGGCACCCCGCAGATCACCCCGGCACCGACCGACCACCACCGCACGTCGACACCGTCGAGGGGACCATGGCAACGGCAAGCATCAAGGAGGTCGCGCGGCACGCCGGTGTGTCCCTCGGCACCGTCAGCAACGTGCTCAACCGACCGAACACCGTCGCGCCGGCCACCCGACAACGGGTCCTCGACGCCATCGCCGAACTCGGCTACGTCCGCAACGACTCCGCGCGACAGCTCCGCGCCGGCCAGAGTCGCACGGTGGCGATCGTCGTGCTCGACGTGAGCAACCCGTTCTTCACCGACGTGGTACGCGGTGCCGAGCAGGTCATCGAGGAGGCCGGCGCGATGCTCATCGTCTGCAACAGCGGCGAGGACAGCGCCCGGGAACGTCGGCACCTCGAACTGCTGGAGGAGCAGCGGGTACGCGGCGTCCTCATCACCCCCGTCGCGCACGGACCCCAACCCGACCTCGAACGCCTGCACCGACGCGGCACCCCCGTGGTGCT
The DNA here is from genome assembly GCF_055559695.1 of Micromonospora sp. NPDC023869. Lineage (NCBI taxonomy): Bacteria > Bacillati > Actinomycetota > Actinomycetes > Micromonosporales > Micromonosporaceae > Micromonospora > Micromonospora sp. NPDC023869. The sequence continues at coordinate 18,317 of NZ_JBVHKD010000013.1, read as the reverse complement.
GGTCGACCGCGGCTCGGGACAGGCCAGCCGATGCTCGGTGGCCGTCGACGACGTCCTCGGCGGCCACCTGGCCATGACGCACCTGCTGGAGCAGGGACACCGGCACATCGCGTACGCCGGAGGGCCCTTCTCCATCCCCCAGGTCGCCGACCGGCACGCGGGCGCCGCGGCGGCGCTGGCCGACCACACCGCCGCCGAGCTGCGGGTGGCGACCACGACCAGCCTGACAGTGGCTTCCGGCCGGCGCGCGGCCGAGGAACTGCTGACCCTGCCCGCCGCGCACCGCCCCACCGCCGTGATCTGCGCCAACGACCTGATCGCCCTCGGTGTCCTGCAGCACCTGACCGAGCAGGGCGTGCGGGTGCCCGACGACGTGGCGATCGTCGGGTACGACGACATCGAGTTCGCGGGCGCGGCGGCGGTGCCGCTGTCCTCGATCCGCCAACCCCGGGAGCAGTTGGGGCGCACGGCGGCGCTGCTGTTGCTGGAGGAGGCCGAGGCGGGATCGGCGCACCGCCACCGGCACGTGGTCTTCCAGCCCGAGCTGGTGGTCCGCCGCTCCAGCGAGCGCCGGCGCGGCTGATCGGCCCCGCTGCGTACCCGGTCAGCGTTCGGTGAGCAGGTGGTGCAGGAACCGTCCCGGATCGGCGAGGAACGCCCGTGTCAGGGTGACGGGCTCGGCCTGGTCGTAGTCGACCGGTGCGATGGTGCCGTCGGCGTCGATGTGCAGGATCGTCGCGTCGGGGCAGGCGAGCAGGATCGGTGAGTGGGTGGCGACGAGGAACTGACAGCCGTCGGCGACCAGGTCGGCGATCCGCAGCAGCAGCGCCAGGCAGCCGTGTACGGACAGGGCCGCCTCCGGCTCGTCGAGCAGGTACAGGCCCTGCGCGCCGAACCGGTGGTTGACCAGGTCCAGGAACGACTCGCCGTGCGAGCGGTGGTGTGGGGAGACGCCGCCGTAGGAACCCAGCAGAGGTGGAGAGTGCGGGTCGGCGTCGAGCCGTTCGATCTCGGTGGCGACGTTGTAGTACGACTCGGCGCGCAGGAAGAACCCGGTGCGGGGTTTACGCCCGGCGACGCGTCGCAGCACCAGATGCTCACCGAGCGGGGACTCGGTGGCGCGGGTGGCGAACCGGAAGGAGGTACTGCCGCCCTCCGGATTGAACCCGGCGGCGACCGCGACCGCCTCGACCAGAGTCGACTTGCCGGTGCCGTTGTCACCGGTCAGCAGCGTCACCGGCGTGGTGAACTCGACGCCCGGATCCGCAAGCGCGCCCACGGCCGCCATGGTGTACGGCCACCGGCCGCGATCCGCCGACGCGAACACGCCGGACGGCACGTAGGCGCCCCGTACGAACACCGCCGTTCCCCCTCCTGCCGGACCAGCCGTCACAGCAGCCCACACGCCCTGCGGGAGCAGGTTGCCGGCTTGGCGGCGAGATCGGGCCGTCGCCACGCTACCCGGCACCTCGTGCTGATGCCGCCGGCATCACCGGCTGCCTCTGCCGGTGTCCGTCGCTGTCGTGCCCGGCTGTTCAGTCGCTGACTCTGCTGCGGGACTGGTACACCAGGTCCTGGTACTCGGGGTGCCGGGCGATCCACCCGGCGAAGAACGGGCAGGTGGGCAGCACCAGCAGACCTGCGGCGCGGGCCTCGTCGAGGCCGGCGCGGGCCAGGGCCGCCCCCACTCCCCTGCCCTCGTACTCCCGCGAGACCTCGGTGTGCACGAACGCGATGAGTTCCGTGGTGCGGATGTACTGCGCGATACCCGCAACCGTGGACTCCCCCTCGACCCGAGCCTCGTACCGGTTGGCTTCCGGGACATCCTTCACATTCACGACCATGTGCCCTCCATCAGATCTCATCTCCGACACGGACCGACCGACGCGGCGATCCGACCAACGGTCGCTTCCGACGTGTCCGGCGGGCACCTGCGTGTCCCGGGATCCAGTATTCGGTGCTCCCCGGCCACGAACAGTGCCACCACGTCACCAGCGATCGTGACACCGCGCCACTGACGACTCGGGCGCGTCCGCGCTGTCATGGGCGACGCGCTCGTCGTGGTCACGGATCGACGCCGGTGCGGTGCCAGCGCAGCGGGTCGTCCTCCAGCGCGGCAGCAGGAACTGCTGGAACTCGGTGCTGAAGTACGCGCCGTCGGGGCCGACCGGCCGCTCGGCGAACCCGTCGGGCGCGGGATAGGCGTACGAGTAGAAGGCGCCTTCCGCACCGCCGCCCGGCCAGAACCCGCAGCTGGACAGCTCGCGGGAGTAGCCCTCGACCATGACCCAGTCCCCGCAGCTGGGCACTCCCCCGGGTGCGGCGGGGCCGAGCGGCCGGAGAAGCGGGTGCAGGCGAGATCCATCCCGCCCCAGAAGAAGTGCACCGGACTGACCTTGCCCACGAAGTGCGATCAGCGGTACTCGGGGTTCGCGGCGTCCGGACGAACTCCTGCGTCCCAGGCGGTGCGCTGGTTGCCGCAGGCCGGGGCACCCGCCGGCGCGACGGATCATCGACGCGAGGTGCAGCAGGTTGTAGTCATGAACGCGGTGTTGCGGTCGGTGAAGTCGTTCTCCGGCCCGCCGGATCCCTCGTCGAGGTAGGACGGCCCGGGGCCGACCTCACCGAGCCAGATCGGACCGGCGATGACCAGGATGTCGGCCGCCAGCACCCGGGTCAGCAACGCGGGCCGCTCGTCGGTGTCCCACCCGTGCTCGGTCATGTCGGGTCGTACGCCGGTGGCGATGTCGCGGTCGACGGCGCGGATCTGGTCCACGCTGACCCCGTTCGCTTCCATGATCGCCACGCTGCGGTCGACCACTCCTTGGGTGTGGCTACGGCCGGGGGAACGGTTGAGGGTGCAGTTGATGTACATCGCGCGCAGCCCGGCGAAGTCGGGCTTCTCGATCGCTGTCGCGGTCATGGGGTCCTTCCGTGTGGTCGGTCGTACCGGCGGACCCTCGCTCAGGTAGGCCCACGTCACGAGTGTCGGATGCTGCGGCCCGCGCCGGATCGGCCGGTCAATCGGTCGGTCCTGCTCGCGACTCGCCTCATGTGCGTCGCCGGACCGGAGTTCCCCGAGTCGGGCCAGGTCCGGCGTTAGACTCGCCGGCCATGGGACTGCTCACCTTCAGCCTCAACCTCACCCTGGACGGCTGCGTCGACCATCGGGAGGGGATCGCCGACGACGAGACGCACGCCTTCTTCACTCGTCTCATGGACGAGGCCGGGGCCATGCTGTGGGGCCGCGTCACCTACGAGTTGATGGAGAGCGCCTGGCCGGCCGTCGCCCGCGGCGACGAACAGGCGCCGCCGGCCCTGCGTGAGTGGGCGGTCAAGCTGGAGGCCAAACCCAAGTACGTGGTGTCGTCGACGCGCCACCACTTCCCGTGGGCCAACAGCCACCACATCGACGGCGATCTGCGTGAACGCGTGCAGAGGCTCAAGGACACGACCCCGGCCGGGGTCCTGCTCGGAAGCGGCAAGCTCGCGACCGAACTCGACCGGCTGGACCTGATCGACGAGTACCGGTTGCTCATCCATCCCAGGATCGCCGGTCACGGCCCGACGCTGTACGAAGGCGGGCTGCCCGGCCCCCGCCGGCTCGAGTTGGTCTCGGCGCAGCCGCTCCACAGCGGCGTGGTGGCCATGCACTACCGCCGCGCGCACTGAGTGACACGGAGTCCATCGCCGCCAGGTCACCGGCAGCGCGGGCCGTGCGGGGTGAACGGCTCCTCGACGGCGAGGACACCTCGTCGAGGTGTGATTTCGACGGTCTCCGCGCTGGTGGACAGGCGCGGGGATGCGTCGGAGGCCGCGCGGTGCGTACAGTTCCGGGTCGGACTTGGGGTGGGCCGGATGGATCCGGCGCAGGGAACGGGACGAGCAGCGACGGCATGACGGCAGACAAAGACACCGAAAACGGTCAGTACCGCATTGACCCGTCCCGGCTGGAGACCTGTCTCAGCGTCTTCGAGGCGTTGGAGGACCTGCCTCCCGATCACCCCGACGTGGTGCGGGTGCAGCGGGCCACCGCGAGGCTCTACAAGACGATCAAGCAGCGGCGGCGCGAGGAACGGCGGGATGCCATCGCGGCGGCCGACCGCGCGGTGACGGCGGCCACCGCCACCGGCGCCCCGGGCCGGATCGACGATGAGACCCAGGGCAACCCGCTCGTCTCCCCGACTGCGGGTGCCACGGCCGGCGTGCTGCACAAACCGCGCGGCTGCTACACCTGCAAGCAGCGCTACCGCGATGTGGATGCCTTCTACCACCAGCTCTGCCCGCCCTGCGCCGCGCTGAACCGGGAGCGCCGGGACGCCCGTACCGACCTGACCGGTCGACGCGCGCTGCTCACCGGCGGTCGGGCGAAGATCGGCATGTACATCGCGCTGCGGCTGCTGCGCGACGGCGCGCACACCACGGTGACCACACGGTTTCCCCACGACGCGGTCCGCCGATTCGCCGCGATGCCCGACAGCGGGGAGTGGCTCCACCGCCTGCGGATCGTCGGGATCGATCTGCGCGACCCCGCCCAGGTGATCGCCCTCGCCGATTCGGTCAGCGACCAGGGCCCACTCGACATCCTGATCAACAACGCGGCGCAGACCGTCCGCCGCACGCCCGCCGCGTACGCGCACCTCGTCGCGGCGGAGGCGGCGGCCCTGCCGGACGGCCCACTCCCCGAGATGATCACGTTCGCCAAACCGGCCGGCCGGGGTGACCCGGCGGGCAGTCTGATCGCCCCACCGACCTCGCCCACCATCACCCCGCACGCGCTCACCGCACTGGCGCTCACCAGCGGCTCCGCCTCGCCGGAACGCATCGCGACAGCCAACGCCATCGACGCCGGCGGTCTGGTGCCGGACCTTGACCCGGTCAACAGTTGGGTGCAGCGGGTGCACGAGGTGAATCCGGTCGAGCTGCTCGAAGTGCAACTGTGCAACGTGACCGCGCCGTTCGTGCTGGTCAGCCGACTGCGACCGGCGATGGCCGCGGCGACCGCCCGCCGCAAGTACGTGGTGAACGTGTCGGCGATGGAGGGCCAGTTCGGCCGTGGTTACAAGGGGCCAGGGCACCCGCACACCAACATGGCCAAGGCCGCGCTGAACATGCTGACCCGGACCAGCGCCCAGGAAATGCTGGCCGACGGCATCCTCATGACCAGCGTCGACACCGGCTGGATCACCGACGAGCGGCCTCACCCGACGAAGATGCGGCTGGCGGAGGACGGCTTCCACGCCCCGCTGGACCTGGTCGACGGCGCAGCCCGGGTCTACGATCCGATCGTCCGTGGCGAACAGGGCGAAGACCTGTACGGCTGCTTCCTCAAGGACTACGCGCCCTGCGCCTGGTGATCCCTTACTGCCCGACGTTCTCCTGCTCCGACGCTGGTCGTCGCGGACCGACCGGTTCCGCGACGACCACGCCCTCGTCCCGTCAGCGGCGGCCCGCGTCGAGGCGGCCGTCGAGCCGCCGGGGGATCTCGGTGTAACCGTCGCGTAGCTCCTCGGGCAGCAGCCACTCCGGCGCGTTCTGCCAGGCCAACGGGCGCAGGAATCGGCGGATCGCGGTGGCGCCCACCGAGGTGTGCAGGGAGTTGGTCGACGGCCAGGGGCCACCGTGGTGCTGCGCCCAGGAGACGCGGACCCCGGTCGGGTAGCCGTCGAAGACGAGCCGCCCCACCCGTGCGGCGAGCAGATCGGCCAGCCCGCGTACGGTGGCCCGGTCCTCGTCGGTGCCGACGTGGATCGACCCCGTGAGCGACGGCGGCACGACCGCGAGCGTCGCGTCCAGGTCGGCGGCATTCGGGTAGCGGACCACGACCAAGGCCGGGCCGAAGCATTCGTCGGCGAGGGTCGCGGACAGTTCGGTGTGCTCGACCTCCAGCAGCACCGGTGACACGGTGAAGCCGGCCGTGGCGTCGACCTCGGGTCGGGCGAGCAGGCGGGCACCGGCCTGTTCGAGCGTCGCGGACCCGGCCAGGAAGGCGTCCCGGATGCCCTCGTTGAGCAGGACCGCTCCGGCGGCGGCGCCGACCTTCTCCCGCAGCGTCCCGACGAGCCGGTCGCCCGCCTCGTCGGACGGGACGAACGCGAGGCCGGGCTTGGTGCAGAACTGACCGCCGGAGCCGGTGAAGGAGGCGAACAGCCCCTCGGCGATCTGCGCTCCCCGCTCGGCGGCCGCCGCGGGCAGCACGATGATCGGGTTGACGCTGCTCAGTTCGCCATAGAGCGGGATCGGGTCGGTGCGCTCGTCGATCGCCGCCTGGATCGCGCGGGCCGCGCCGACCGAGCCGGTCAGGGCGGCTGCCCGGATCGCGGGCTCTCGCACCAGGGACCGTCCGGCCGCCTGGCCGTGGATCAGCGCCAGCACGCCGTCGGGGCCGCCCATGCTGCGCACCGCCGACTGGATCACGATCGCCGACGCATGGGAGGTCAGCGGGTGGGACGGGTGCGCCTTCGCGACGACCGGGCAGCCGGCGGCCAGTGCGGAGGCCGTGTCACCACCGGCGACGGAGAAGGCGAACGGGAAGTTGCTGGCACCGAAGACGGCGACCGGGCCGACCGGGACGAGCATCCGCCGGACGTCCGGTGCCGGGCCCAGCGCCGTCTCGGCGGCACGGTCGACGGCAGCTTCCAGGTACCCGCCGTCGCGCAGCACGTCGGCGAACATCCGGAACTGGACGGCCGATCGGGTGAGCTCGCCGTCGAGCCGGGCCGCACCGAGACCGGTCTCGCCGTCGGCGGTCGCGACCAGGTCGGCGCGATGCGACTCCAGCGAGTCGGCGATCGCCTCGAGCAGTCCGGCCCGGCCGAGCCGGCCGAGACTCGCGAGCCATCCCTCGGCGGAGGCGGCGACGGAGACCAACGCCGCCAGGTCAGCGTCGCTGGTCTCGCGCAGGTCGGTGTCCCGGCGCTGCCCGGTCCTCGGGTCGGTGGTGCTGACGACGTTCACAACAGTCCCCTCTTCACGAGATTGCGCATCAGGTCGCGTACCCCGAAGTCCCAGGGTTCGCACTCCTCCGCGTGCCGAACGCGGTTGACCAGAGTGCCGAGGGCCGGCGAACTGATCCGCACGACGTCGTCGACCTTGTGGGTGAACCCCTCACCGGGATGGTCCCGGTCCTGGATGGGCGCGAACATGGTGCCGAGCATGAGGACCGCGCCGTCGGGATAGCGATGGTGTGGACCGATCAGCTGGCGTACCAGTGCCTCCGGTTCACGGGACATCTGCGCCATCTCGGATACCGCGTCGAGGTGGAAGCCGTCCACGCCCCGGATCTCCAGTCCGATCTCGAGCCCGCGTACCCGGTCCAGCCCGAAGCGGTCGTCGAAGAGCCGGATGAGCGGACCCAGCGCGCACGAGGCGTTGTTGTCCTTCGCAAGTGGCAACAGCAGCGCTGAACGGCCCTCGACGTCGCGAAGGTTGACGTCGTTACCCAGCGTAGCGCCCACGATCCGACCGGTCGAGGCGACGATGAGCGCCACCTCGGGCTCGGGGTTGTTCCAGGTCGACGCGGCGAGTACACCGACGGGCACCGCGGTGCCCATGGCGGACAGTATCTGCCCCTTGGTGAAGATCTCCGCGTCCGGCCCGATGCCGACCTCCAGGTACTGGCTCCAGACCCCCTCGGCGACGAGCTGGTTCTTGAGCCGGGCCGCCTCCTCCGAGCCGGGCGACAGCTCGTGCAGCTCGGTGCCGACGTCGGCGAGCATCCGCTGACGGATGTCGGCGGCGAGAGCCAGGTCGCCGCGGGCGCGTTCCTCGATGACCCGTTCCAGCATCGACACCGCGAAGGTCACGCCGGCGGCCTTGAGCACCTGGAGGTCCACCGGGGTGAGTAGCCATGGCCGGGTCTGGTCACGCACGTCCGCCCCCGTGTTGGCGAGCACCTCGAAGAAGCTGCCGACCCGTTCGCCGTCGAGCGTGGCCACCACGGCGGCGGGGTCCGGCAGTTCGCAGATGTCGCAGACGGTCGCGAAGTGGGCGCTGACGTCGAAGACATCGCCGTTTCGCACCACCACCGGTGACGGCCCGCCGGCGGCGGGGTCCCAGATCCGTCCGATCAGGATGCTCTCTTCGGCGTCGTCCGGCAGCGCCTCGGCGGCGGTGCCGAACCAGTTCGACTCGCTGTGCAGGCTCATGCACCGGCTCCCAGGTTGAAGAAGGAGCATTCGTCCGTCGGGCGGATGACGTAGACGGCGTCCCGGAACATCCGCACGGGGTGCGGTGTGAACGGGTGTTCCGCGATGGCCTCCAGGTCGAGTTCGATGCCGAGTCCGGCGGCGTCCGGGATCAGGACATCGCCCTCCTCGGTCAGCACCAGGCGTTCGTTGGTGATCTCCGGACGCCACGGCACGTCGGTCGCCATGATCTCCAGGTACCTGAAGTTGGGCAGGGTCGCGCCGAGTTGCAGTGTCGCGGCCGTGCTCAACGGTCCGCTCGGGTTGTGCGGGGCGAAACCGACGTAGTGGGTCGCGGCGAGGGTGGAGATGAAGACCAGTTCGGAGATTCCGCCGGCATGGGTGACGTCGGGTTGGACGAAGTCCACCGCCTGGCGGGCGAGTGCCGGGGCGAAGCCCTGCCGGCCGAACCAGCGTTCCCCCGCGGCGATGGGCACCGGCGAGGCGCGGCGGATGTCTACGAGGGCGTCGAGGTTGTCCGGCGGGCACGGCTCCTCGAACCAGACCGGATCGAACTGCGCGATCTCGCGCGCGATCTTGATGGCGTGGCGCACGTCGAACCGGCCGTGGCCCTCGATGAACAGTTCGACGTCGCGCCCGACAGCGGACCGGACCGCGTCGATCTGGGCCAGTACCCGGTCGAGCTGTCGGCTGGTGATGGTGAGGTCGTAGTTCTCGAATGGATCCCACTTGAGGCCGCGAAACCCGCTGGCGACGGTGCGCCGCGCGGCGTCGGCGTAGTCCGCCGGGGTGGAGGCCCGGGAGAACCATCCGTTTGCGTACGCGCGCACCCGGTCGCGGGTGGCGCCGCCGAGCATCCGGGAGACGGGGACACCGAGTTCCCGTGCCGAGATGTCCCAGAGCGCCATCTCCAGCGAGCTCAACGCGGTCATGATGACCGGTCCGCCGCGCCAGTACCAGTCCCGGGCGGTCTCGTAGAGGATGCGCGAGATGTGCGTCGGGTCGAGACCCACCACGGCCTCGGCCAGTTCGGCGATCGCCCCCTGGACGGCGCGTTCCTTACCTTCCAGGGTGGCTTCGCCGAGCCCGACGATCCCCTCGTCCGTGGTCACCCGGACGATCACGAGGTTGGTGCGGTAGAAGTCGACGAGGAGCGTGTCGACTGAAACGATCTTCATGCGGTATCAACCCTTCACGGCGCCGGCGGTCATGCCGGCCACCACGTACTTCTGCGCGAACAGGTAGAAGGCGACGGCGGGCAGGGTGAACATGAAGGCGACCGCCATCACCGTCTGGATCGGTGTCCCCAGCTCACCGATGAAATTCGCGATGCCGACCGAGGCCGGCTGGATCTCCGGGTTGAAGATGAACGTCACCGCGAAGACGTACTCGTTCCAGGCGTGGAAGAACGCGATGACCGCGCTGGCCGCGATCGACGGTGCGATCAACGGGATGCTGATGCGGGTCAGCACGGTGAAGGGACGGGCTCCGTCGACCCGGCCGGCCTCGTCCAACTCATGCGGAATGCCGTCGATCGCCCCCTTGAGGATCAGCGCGACGATCGGCAGGACGAAGGCCGAGTTGGCCAGGATGAGCCCGGTGAGGGAGTCAAGCAGGTCGAAGCGCCGGAACAGGGCGAACAGCGGCACCACCATGAGCGCCTCGGGCAGCATCTGGGTGAACAGCAGCACGATGGTCATCACGGCCTTGCCGCGGAACTTGAACCGGGACAACGCGTAGCCGAGCGGGATGCCGAGGGCGATCGAGAGGACTGTCGTGCCGGCGGCGATCACCAGGCTGTTGAGCAGCCAGCCCGTCGCCTTGCCGTCGGCGAGCGCGTCGACGAAGACCGCGAACTGGGAGAAGTCCGGGATGAGTCGGGGCTTCTCGCCGAAGAGGTCGGCGTTGCTCGTCAGCGCCGTGACGAACATCCAGTAGAGCGGGAAGACCGCAAGCCCCAGCACCACCAGGACGGTGATGATGCGCAGGGTGAGACCGATACGGAGCCGCCTCATCGGGAGTCCTCCTTCTCGACGGCGCGGGCGACGAACCGGCTGCCCATGATGACGATGAGCGAGATGACGACGCCGACCATGCCGATCGCCGCGGCGGATCCGAGTTCCTTGGAATCGAACGCCTGGGAGTAGAGGTCGATGACGAGGGTCTCGGTCGCGCCGACCGGCCCGCCCTTGGTCATCAGCCAGATGAGTTCGAAGCGTCGCAGCGACCAGATGGTCATCAGGAGGGCGAGCAGCCCGACGGTGGGTTTGATGACCTGCCAGGTGACCGCACGGAAGGTCCACCATCGGCCCGCACCGTCCATCGTCGCGGCCTCGGTCAGGTCGTGCGGGACGGACTGCAACGCGGAGAGCAGCACCACCGAGGTGAACGGGAACAGTTGCCAGATGGTCGTCGCCAGGATCGCGGGCAGGGCGTACCTCGGACTGTCGAGGATGGCGCCGCCGGGCACGCCGAGACCGATCGCGTCCAGGAAGCGGTTGACGATGCCGTACTGCGGGTTGAGCATCCACGTCGCGATGAGCGCGACCGCGATGCCCGGCGCCGCCCAGGGCACGGTCACCAGGGCGCGTGCGATCCCCCGGCCCCGGAACCCCCTGTTGAGCAGCAGGGCGATGGCGAGACCGGCACCGACCGCGCCGACGACACAGACGACCACGTAGACGAAGGTGGTGAGGAGGGTGCGGTGGAAGTCCTCGTCACCGAAGATGCGGACGAAGTTCTGCAGTCCCACCCAGGTGCTCTCGGTGGGGTTCAGCAACGTCGTACGCGTGAAGCTGAGGAAGATCTCCTGCGCGAGCGGGACGGCTTGGAAGACGAAAATGAACAGGGCTGCGGGCGCCAGGAAGAGGTACGGCGTCCATTTGCTTCCCTGTGGGCTAGGTCGACGGGGGCCGCGTCGACGCCGGGCCTCGGAGCGAGGCACCTTGGTCTGCTGCTCCAGCACAGTCATCGGATTCGTTCCTTGTCCGCTAGGACGCCGCCGGCGCGAACGGTCTCGCGCCGGCGGCGTCGCTGGTCAACCGACCAGTTCGGTTGCCTGCTGCTGGGCGCGGTCCAACGCGGTCTTGAGATCCACCGAACCCTGGAGTGCGGCGATCACGTTCTGCACCACGACCTTGCGGATGTCCGGCGTCTTTGCCTCGAACCCGAGCACGATCTGCGGCAGGCTCGACGGGGTGAGCTCGTCGAAGACCGGCAGGAACGGTGTCTCGGCGAGGGACTCGGCACTGCGTTCGGTCACCGTCGCGACGCTGCTGGCACCCAGGATCTCCTGCAGCTTGACCTGGTTGGCCGGCTCCAGTGCCCAGCGGATGAAGGTGGCTGCCGCCTCCTGCGCGGGGCTCGCCTTGTTGATCACGATGGGCGCGAGGATCGAACCCTGGCTGCGGACCGGGAACGGGATGGGCGCCACGCTGAAGTTGAGGTTCTCGTTCTGGCCGCGGGTCGCCGTCACGTAGCCGCCGTTGTTGAGCTCCATGCCGACCTTGCCCTCGGCGAACATGCGGCGGAAGGTCGCCGCGTCGGTGCCGCGCGGGATCACGTTGGCGTCGTAGAGGTCCTTGTACGCCTGGAGGCCCTCCAGGTTCTTCGGTGAGTTGATCGTCAGGTTCGTGCCGTCGGACCACGCGCCGCCGAAGCCGTAGACGTAGTTGAAGATGTCCTGCCACACGCCGGCCTCTTCGGCCTCGGTCTGCCGGAACGCCAGGCCGAAGACGTCGCCCTTGGTCAGGGTCCGAGCCGTGTCGAAGAACTGCTGGTAGGTGGTCGGCGGGTTCGGGATCAGGTCGGCGTTGTAGAACATGGCGTAGTTGGACGCCTCGAAGATGACGCCGTGGCGTACGCCGTCGTGGACCATGAACTTGTCCGGCTGCTCCAGCAGCTTGTACTCGCTGGTGTCGATCACGTCGTCGAGCGGCGCGATGAGGCCGGCGTCCGAGGCGGCCTCGAACTCGGGCATGTCGAAGCGGATCAGGTCGGGTCCTCGGCCGCTGCCCATCTGGGTCAGCACGGTCTGTCCGAAGGTCGGGTAGGGCACCGCCGCGGCGGCGACCCGGATCGAACTCTGGCTGGTGTTGAACTCGTCGAGCCATTCCAGCAACTGGGGCCCACGCCCGGGGTCGCCGAAGGTCGAGGCGGCGAACGTGACGGTCGTGACGCCGTCCTCGGAGCCGCTGTCAGAGCCGCAGCCGGTCAGCAGGGCCGCTGTGATGCCAATGATGCTGGTCGCCGCGAGGGTGCGGCGACGGAAGGGGTGGGTTCTCATCGTTACTCCCCAGTTACGGAGTTAGCGGGACGGGGCACTCGATGGTGACTTGCAACGATCGTAGGGACATATGCAACGGTGTCAAGTAGCGGTTGCGCATCACATCCGATACATTGCACATGTCGCAACCGAGGGGGTGTAACGATGGGTCAATCGATCCAGCGCGCGATCAACCTGATCCGCAGGTCGGCGGAGCATCCGCTGACCCTGACCGAGGCTTCGGAGGTGCTCGGCGTCCACAAGTCGACCGCGCTCCGGATCCTCCAGACGCTCGAATCCGCCCGGTTCGTGCGGAAGACCGGCGCGGGAACGTACGTCTTCGGCAGTGGGCTCATCGAGTTGTCCGAGCTGGCACTCGGCTCGATGGACCTGCGCCAGTTCGCTGCGGCCCATCTACGTCAGCTACAACGGCAGACCGGACACACGGTGCATCTTGCCCAGCTGACCGGGGACGAGATCGTCTACATCGACAAGGTGGACAGCCCGGCGTTCGACGCGGTCAAGCTGCCCTCCCGGGTCGGCCGGGCGGTCTCGATCTACGCGAGCGCGGTGGGCAAGGTGATCCTCGCCTTCCTGCCCCGCGACGAACGCGACCGGCTGCTCTCGCACGTCGTCTTCGAGCGGTACACCGAGACGACGTTCGCCGACCGAGACGCGCTCGAAGCCGAGCTGGTCCACGTCGGCGAGCAGGGCTGGGCTGCGGACAACGGCGAGCACGACGCGTACGTCATGTGCATCGCGGCACCCATCCGGGACTCCCGCGGGCGCGTCATCGCCGCCATCTCGATGACCGCGATCGAGGTCATCGCGAGCCTGGAGACACTGAAGGACAGCCTTCCGCTCCTCCTGGAGACCGCGACGCTGATCTCCCGGGAGATGGGTTACACACCACAGGCGGTCGCAGCGCACTGACCCGCCACCTCGGCTCTCGGACCAGGGACGCACCGGGTACGGATCCGCGTGGTGGCACCTCTGCCAGGAGGTGCCACCACGGGTCCGTGACCCGGACTAGCCGATGGTCACCGGAGTGCTACGGGACTCGTTGAACAGCTTGTCGCCCTGGTACTGCGCGACCACCGGCCCGTCCAGCAGAGTGCCCTTGACCGCCTTGTGGAAGCGGGCCACACCGTTCTTGACCGGTGCGGACCCGAGGTAGGTCTCGCCCACGTAGAAGTCGACCTTGCCGCCGGGGGTGGTGGCGTTGGCGGTCACCGCGTCCACGGTCGCGGTGGCGGTGACCTTGACGTTCCCCGAACGACCGGCCGGCTCGGTCGCCACGTCGAGACCGGTGTCGGTGGTGCGGAACGCCACGTTGCGCAGGTAGTAGTTCAGGAGCGGACGCCAGGCGTGCCAGGTGTGCACGCCCTCCACGTTGTGCTCGGTGAGCTCGACGCCGGCCGCGCGCAGTGCGGCGGCCCGCGCCACCGAGTTCTGGGCGATGTTGCCCAGCCGGTCCTGCAGACCGGTGCCGATGTGGATGCCGCCGGGAATGGCCTTCATCCGGTCGATCTGCGCCTGGTTCGCCGCCGGGCCGCCCCAGCTCCAGGCGGCGTGGTATCCGAACAACTCGGTGTTGTCGTACAGGATCGTGAAGGCTCGGCTGCCGCCGGCGGAGAACCCGCCGAACGCCCGGTCCTCCACCCGGGTCGAGACGTGGTAGTTCTGCTCGACGAACGGGATGACGTTGTTCCGTAGTTCGTTGGCGTAGCCCTGGTTACCGCCGGGCAGGCCGTTGAAGTCGGTGGAGACGATCACCATCTGCTGGGCCGCCTTGTCGGTGATGGCGTTCTCCAGGATGTGGTGCGCCACCCCCTGCATGGTCCAGGCGGTCGAGTTGTCGCCCGAGCCGTGGCTCAGGTAGAGGGTGGGGTAGGGCACGGCCCGGTCGGCCCGATAGCCGTGCGGCAGGTAGACCACGATGTCGTGGACGCCGGCCGGGTTGGTGGACAGCGGCGAGACGTACCGCCGCGATTCCAGCGTGCCCGCCTTGTTGGCCTTGACCGGCCGCTGGTAGTCCGTGTCGTAGGTGGGGAACTTCTTGTTGCTCGGGACGAAGACGGTGCTGCGAACCGCACCGGGCGCACCCGGGTACTGCGGCATGATCTGCCACGGGTTGGCCGGGTCATGGTGCAGGGCGCAGCCACTGGCGGTGCTGCTGGTGCAGTCGTGCGTGAAGGCGTAGCGGTATGTGCCGGCGGGCAGCGGGACGGTGGCCTCCCAGACGCCGTCTGCCCTCAGCTCCATGGGCAGAATGTGCCAGGGGGTGGCCGCGATGTCGCCGGGCTGCCACTGTGCGGGAGCGCGGCCGTCGCCGCAGTCGTTGCAGACGACGCTCTCCGGGCGGGAGAAGAACCAGTCGCCGTAGACGTGGACGGTGTCGACGCCGGCCGGAGCCCGGTATCGGAACGTCACCGCCTGCCCGCTCGGCGCCTGGTTGGTGCTGACCACTGTGGGGCCCAGGGGCGCCGATGGCTTCGCCGCCGCGGGTGCCGCGACCGCGCCGGCCACGAGCGTTCCCGCGACCGCGAGACCTGCCACCAGGGATCTTGTCAGCCGCCGATGCGGCGGGTGTGTGAGAAGGGGACGTGCCACGAACATCTACCTCTCCTTCACGGACTGTGTGTCGGCTTGATCCAGAACTACGTCAGTCGTTAACGCAGTTGCAACGATCGTAGTGACATATGCAACGCTGTCAAGACCGGATTGCGCATCGCATTTCGCTCGTTGCTCCATATGCAACGGCGGTGGGAGACCGTTCGGGGCGCGGAACGGATCGGATCAGCCGGCGTCCGATGCGGTACTCCGCGACTCGTTGAACAGCTTGTCGCCGCGATACTGCGCGACCACCGGAGCGTCGAGCAACGCGCCGTTGACCGCCTTGCGGAACTGGGCGACGCCGTGCCGGACCGGAGCGGAACCGAGATAGGTGTCGCCGGCATAGAAGTCGACCTTGCCCGTCGGCGAGGCGGCGTTGGTGGTCACCGTGCCCACCGTCGCGGTCGCGGTCACCCGCACGTTGCCGGACTTGCCGGCTGGTACGGTCTCGACCTCGAGCCCGGTCGTGGTGGTGCGGAAGGCCATGGTGCGCAGGTAGTAGTTCACCAGCGGACGCCAGACGTGCCAGGTGTGCACACCGTCGACGTTGTACTCGGTGATGTCGACGCCTTCCGCCTTGAGGGCGGCGACCCGCGCGATCGACAACTGCGCGGTGTTGCCCAGACGGTCCTGCAGGCCGGTGCCGATGTGGATGCCACCGGGAACGGTCTTCATGCGCTCGACCTGGGCCGCGTTCGCGGCCGCCGCCGGCCAGCTCCAGATGGCGTGGTAGCCGAACAGCTCGGTGTTGTCGTACAGGATCGTGGTGGCCCGGTTCCCGCCCATCGAGAGGCCGCCGAACGCGCGATCCACGGAACGGGTCGAGACGTTGTAGTTCTGCTCCACGTACGGAAAGACGATGTCGCGGAGGTGGTTGGCGTAACCCTGGTTGCCGCCGGGCAGGCCGTTGAAGTCGGTGGAGACGATCACCATCTGCTGTGCCACGCCATCCCGGATCGCGTTCTCCAGGATGTAGTGGGCGACCCCCTGCATCGTCCAGGCGGTCGAGTGATCGCCGCCGCCGTGGCTGAGGTACAGGGTCGGGTACGGGGTTGCCCGGTTCGGGTCGTAGCCGTGCGGTGTGTAGACGACCATGTCGTGGACGCCGAGCGGGTTGGTCGAGCCGGGTGAGGCGTAGCGGCGAGACTCGAGCGTGCCGGTCTTGTGGGGTGCCGTCGGCTTCTGGTAATCGGTGTCGTAGGTCGGGAACTTAGCGCTGCTCGGCACCCAGATGGTGCTGCGCACCGCGCCGGGGGCGCCCGGATACTGCGGGAAGATCTCCCAGGGGTTGGCCGGGTCGTGGTGCAGGGTGCAGCCGCCCGCGGTCGGGCTGACGCAGTTGTGGGTGAAGGCATAGCGGAACGTGCCCGCCGGCAGCGGGACCGTGGTCTCCCACACGCCGTCGGAGCCCTGCTCCATGGCGATCGTGCGCCACGGGGTACCCGCGATGTCGCCCGGCTGCCAATCCCATGGCAGACGGCCGTCGCCGCAGTCGTTGCAGACGACGCTGTCGGGCTTGGTGTAGGTCCAGTCACCGTAGACATGGACGGCGGTGACGTCCTGGGGCGCCTGGTAGCGGAACTTCACCGCGTATCCGCCCGGAGCCTGCTCGGTCTTGATCACCTCGGGCCCCAGGGGTGTGGACGGCGCCGCTGCCGCCGCAGGAGCCATGACTGCCACGGCCGCCAGCGTTCCGGCGACCGTCAGGCCGGCCAGAAGCGGCCGGCCAAGCCGACTACCTGGCGGAGTTGTACGACGAGGACGTGCTGTGGACATGTGCCCTCCTCCATCGAGTTGGCGGTCGGACCACGCCGACCACCCCGACCGTTAACATGTTTGCAACGATCGTAGGGACATATGCAACGCTGTCAAGGGACGGTTGCGCATCGCGGTCTAGTCTTTGCGCGTAGCGCAACACCACAATCTAGGGTCAGTGTGGAGAAGCCACCCAGCGAGTGCAAATAGTGCGTCGAGTGGTGTTCCGGTCGGCGCGCACGGCCTGAGCGCGGAACCGGGTGTAAGGACGCGTCGACCTGGCCCGACCGCAGGGCCCCGGCGATCTCACGCTTCTCCCGCGGCTCGTAGGTCTGTCGATCCTGGGATCGACAGACCATTGTTGTCCCGTCCACGATGCTCCAGCCTCGATCGCAACGAACGACCCGAGACCCTGACCGGCGGCAATCCATGACCCAGTGAATGGCGATGACTCCAGCCGGTTCAGCTACCGAGCGATAGAGGGCAATACCTGTGTCATTTCTTCTCGAGTTCCTGCGCAGCCCTCTGACGGTCGGAGCGATCCGGCCGAGCGGTCCGGCACTGGCCGAGCTGGCCACAGCCTCGGTGCCGGCGACGGGCTGTCCCGTCGTCCTAGAGCTCGGCCCTGGAACCGGCGCCTTCACCGCGCCCATCCAGCAGCGCCTGGCCGGATCGGGCCGACACCTCGCGATCGAGATCAACCCTCGCTTCGCCGAGCGACTGGCCATGCTTCATCCCGCTGTCGAAATCGCGGTCGCGGACGCCGCGTCCCTCCGCGAGGTGCTCGTGCAACGCGGCGTCGACCGGGTCGACGTCGTGGTCAGTGGCCTGCCATGGGCGGCTTTCGACGAAGAACTGCAACGGAACGTACTGTCTGAGGTGGTAACCGTTCTGCAGCCGGCCGGCGTCTTCACCACATTCGCCTACGTTCACGCCCGGTGGGCCCCATCGGCCCAGCGATTGCTGGCGTCTCTCCGATCGCGGTTCGAGGAAGTCGTCGTCAGCCGGACGGTGTGGACCAACCTGCCACCCGCCCTGGTCTATTTTTGCCGACGTCCAATCGCGGTTGTCGACGAGAGCTTCGGAGGGCATTCGATTCTCGGCCCCAGCCGCGCCGAATGGTCAGTCCTGCAGGCTGCATCCCGATGCGCGGACGGCAGATCCCTGGAATGGAAGCGACGTCAGGTCCGTGGCTGCCGATTCGCCGGGCCGCTGGAGACGAGGCGGCTCGATCGACGGGAACGCACGCGGCAGACCGCTGGTGGCCGCACCCCTTGATCGACACGGTGACCCTGGCATCTGCGAACGCGTCGGTGCCGTCTCAGGCGCCGTCACGTCGTCGACCGGCGCGCGACGTCACCACCGTGCCGATTCAAAGCGGCGCCCCCGTCAGGGGCCGGCAATTCCTTATCGGCCTCAGGGGACGTCTGGGGTGGCGTCGGTCAGCGGGTCTTCTTCGTTGCGCGTTTGCGGGGCGGGGTCAACAGGTCAGCGACCGCAGCGATGGCAGACGGCACCAGACGGTAATACGCCCA